>NZ_JBLXIK010000001.1:0-701920 GCF_048269565.1 Maricaulis sp.
GGGGCGCACAGGGCTGCGGCCAGCGCATGCCCCGACTGGCCCAGGGCGGTCGTGCGGCCCCGCGCGACGGCGCTGACGGTCCCGCTCTCGAGCGCCAGCCGCAACAGGGCCGCGATCGCGGCCGCGCTGCCGGCTTCGACGGCGGCTTCGAGCAGCGGCAGCGCCAGGGCCGTACTGGCGCGGCCCGTTTGGTCGGGCACCAGGGCGGTGAGCAGGGCGATCTCCGTCATGGCAAGGGGGTCGCCGCCGCGCGCGGCCTCGAGACGCTGTGCGAGCGCGGCCGCAGGGTCGGCCTCCAGGCCGTATCCGCTGGCGCGGATGAAGGCGGCGTGACGGCGCAGCAGCGGTGTATCGGGACCGGCGAGGATGGCGGCAGCCGCGTCGGCGCGCGCACCGGCGGGTGCGGCCGGGTCGGCACTCATCTGCAGCAACAGGCTGGCACAGCCGGCATCGCCGCCCGAGGCGGCCTTGCGCAGCCCGGCCAGCGCAGCTCCGAAACGGCCGCCACGCCAGTCGGCCAGGGCCAGATCGAATGGATCGGATACGGATTGTTGTTGATCGCTCATGGCCGCCAGTCTAGCCCCGTTTCGCCCTTGCAGGCAAAGCGCAGCTATCGCCTTGACGCACCCGCGCAGCCAGCCTACATACGCGCCTCTCCCGGGCATCGCCCCGGGCAGACACCCTGATGCGGGGTGGAGCAGTCCGGTAGCTCGTCAGGCTCATAACCTGAAGGTCATAGGTTCAAATCCTATCCCCGCACCCAAAGAAAAGCCCGCCAGCTCAATGAGTTGGCGGGTTTTTTGTTTTGGAGTGACGACAAGGTTCGGCGGTCGGCCTCGCCCAACCTTGATTTCTCCCGCCAAAGGGCCATTTTTCAGACCTTGAACACAGGCGGAGACAGGGCCGATGGCCGGCGGATGGACCCGGGACGGGGCGATACAGGATCAGATCGACGACACGGTGGCGGATGCACTTGAGCAGGCGCGCAGCGCGATGCCGACCGGCCAGAGCGAGCCATTCTGTGTGGAGTGCGGCGAAGCGATTCCCGAGGCGCGGCGGCTGGCCGTGCCTGGCGTGCGCACCTGTATTGCCTGTCAGTCGCAGCGCGATGGCCAGCGCGCGGTCGCCGGTTTCAACCGGCGCGGCAGCAAGGACAGCCAGCTGCGTTAGGCCGGAGCCGGGCCGGCCGCGTCAGCCCGGTCTGACCATCCCCAGGCGCTGGTAAAACCCGAGGGCCTGTGAGGGATTGTCGGCGGCGACCTTGAGGTCCAGCTCGGTGACGCCAAGCAGCTGAAAGCTGCGAAATATTTCGGTCATCATCGCCCGCCCGAGGCCGCGGCCGCGCCAGGGGACGGCGACGGCGATATCCTTGACGAAGCCGAGGCTCCAGCACTGGGCGAAGCCGGCGAGGGCGCCGGTCGCGCTGTCGATCGCAACAAAGCACAGCTCGGGGCGGTATTCCGGGTCGGCGGTGAGGGCCGGCCACCAGGTCTCGAAGGCGAGGACATCGCCGCCGCCGCCGGCATAGGCGTCATTGAGCAGGGCGCGGGCGGCGCGGGCATGGCGTTGCGGCTCGAAACGGGACAGCACCAGGCCGTCCGGCCAGATCGGTGTGTAATGAGTGGCCGGGTCGATATGTTTGCGCAAATGGATTGCAACAGGGGCCATGGGCGGGCTTTCAGCGTGGGCGGCCATCGGCGATCGCGACCGCGTGGGTCAAGTCATGGCGGCATCGAGTGCTGCCGCTACCGCTATCTTATCCCCGCGACGGCCCGGGCGGCTAGACTGGCCACTGTCACGGCGCCTGCCGGCATCTTGCCGGCCCGGGTGCGACGCCGGCCAGGGAGCGCGAATCGAAGGGCAGGACAGCCAGCACGGCGGCAAGCTCTGCAGCTGACGGGAAGCAAGCGAAAGCGCCTGCCTTGCCCCGCCAAAAACCGGTCACACAGGGACAGTCCAAGGCCAGCCCCGGGAGAAACAAGGCATCATCAGCCATGACACAGAGGATGATCCGGACCAGATCCGGGATCACGCCGGGCCGGCGGGATCTGCCTGTCGCCAGCATGAACGCGGCGCTCAGGCTTCACTCAGGCGCCAGGCGGCATCTTGCCCTCATCGCCCATCGGACATTTCGCCCGGCGGCTAACAGGAGCAAGACCCATGTCACTTCGTCGTTTCTTCATGGCCGGCCTGGCGCTGGCGTCCCTGGCCGCCGTCAGCGGTGCCGCCGAGGCTCAATCCCGCGGCAATCATGCGGCCCAGACCCGCGAGGCGATGCGCAATTCGCGTCCCGTCGCGATGGAATCCAACGCCCGCGGCTATTCGCCGGTGCTGAATATCTACCAGGACATGCGCCGGGGTTTCGAACAGGGCGTCTCGGTCAACCAGAACGGCCACAATAATGGCGCCTCGCTGTTCCAGAACGGCCGTAATGGCACGATGTCGCTGCAGCAATACGGCAATGACCTTTCCGCCAATCTCTACCAGAACGGCGATGGCAATATCGTGGCCGTCGCCCAGGTCGGCGAAGGCAGCACCGTCAACACGGTGCAGGAGGGCAATAACAATATTCTCGGTGTGATCCAGGTCGGCAATGGCCAGCACCAGACCTATACCCAGGTCGGCGATGGCAATGCCGATATCGTCTTCAGCTTCGGCTGGTAGCGTCCGCCCGGCTGCTGCTGCCCCGCATCGAAGCGGGCAGCAGTGCGCCGGCCAGATTCATCGTCCCAAACCTGCCTGCTCAAGCCCTCGCCGGCGCGCCCAGTTGCGCCGCGAGGGCTTCGATCGTGGCGTCGATATCACTGACATGCACCGGCCGCTGCAGCACTTCGGCCAGGGCGGGCGGCGGTGTCAGGCTGACGCCGGTCAGCGGCTCAACCACATCGGCGAATTTATAGGGATGTGCCGTCGCCGCCGCGATCCAGGGCCGCGCGGCGCGATGCTCCGGTGACATCCGGTCAAAGGCCTCCAGCGCGGTCGCCGTATGCGGGCAGGCGATATAGCCGCTGCCGGCATGGCACGCGGTGATGCGGGCGCGGATGGCGTCGTCATCGACCCGCACCACATCCTCGATCAATTCATCGCCAAAGCCCGACAGGCGCTCGAAATTGCTCGGCGCACCGACATCCATCGCATTGGCCAGGGTCGCGATCGACTGGCGGGCGCTGTACTGGCCGCTCCTATGCCAGTCGGACAGCGTCGCATTGGCATTGGTCGCCAGCACGATCGGTCCGATCGGCAGGCCGCAGGCCCGTGCCAGAACAGCCGCGAAAGCATTGCCGAGATTGCCGGTCGGCACGATCAGGCCGGGCCTGAGGCCGGTCTTGCTGAACACGTCCAGACTGGCGCTGGCCCAATAGGCCATTTGCGGCAGCAGCCGGCCGATACTGATCGAATTGGCCGAAGTCAGGCCATGGCGGGCGCTGAGGTCTGGATCGGCAAACGCCGTCTTGACCAGGCGCTGGCAGGCGTCGAAATCACCCGTGACCCGCAGCGCCGTCACCGGTTCGCGCCAGCAACATAATTGCCGTTCCTGGAAAGCCGAGATCCGCCCCTTGGGGAACAGGATCACGGCGCGGGCATGGCGTGCGCCCTCGGCCGCACAGCCGACCGCGCCGCCGGTATCGCCGGACGTTGCGGCGAGCACGGTGATCGGGTCGTCGGCGCTGGCGATGGCATCGAAGGCGCGAAACAGGAAGCGGGCCCCGAAATCCTTGAACGCCCCGGTCGGACCGTGAAACAGCTCCAGCACCTGGAGCCCCGGCTCGCGCGCATCGGGGGTGACCAGCGGCAGCGGGAAATCAAATGCCGAGGCGCAGATCGCCTCCAGTGGCTGTGCCAGGGGCGAGCCGGCAAAGAAGGGCGACAGAAGCCGGCTGGCGAGGGCGCCGAGGCTGGTCTCGGCGGCAAAATCGCCGGGCTCGAAACGCGGCAGGGTCTCGGGCAGATAGAGCCCGCCATCCGGCGCGACGCCGGCGCGCAGGGCCTTGTCGGCGCTGACCAGCGGCGCGTCGCCGCGTGTGCTGCGATATCTCATGCCATTGGCTCCAGCCGCAAACCGTCACAGATCAGGGCGGCATGATATTGTTTCGCCCCGCACCCGGCCGCCGCGAAAGCACCGCCCATCGCCGCGCCGCAGGCCTCGGCCGCCTCATCGGGCACCCAGGCAAATACCGACGGTCCGGAACCGGAGAAAGAACAACCCAGCGCCCCGGCTTCGATCGCCGCAGCCTGCACCGCGGCGAGTTCCGGCAGCAGCGGCAGGCGTTGTGGCTCGATCAATACATCGCGCAGGCCGGCGGCGATCAGCTCGCGATCATTGCTGGCACAGCCGGCGACGAAGCCGGCGATATTGCGGGCGTGCTCGACGGCGATGTCCTTGGCGATGGTGTCGGAGAGGAGCTCGCGGGCGCGGCGGGTCTCGATCTTGCGCTCGGGGTGAAACAGGATGCAGGCAATACCGGTCGGCAAGGGGAGGCGCCGGATCAGCGGCGGATCGAGCCGCGCCGCGATCACCAGACCGCCAAGCAGGGACGCCATCACATTGTCCCAGGGCGGCGGATCGGCGGAGACGCGCTCGCCGGCCATCGCCGGCAGCAACAGGTCGAGCGTCGCAAACGGTGTCTCGAGCAGGGCATTGACGGCACCGGCCGCCGCAACGGCCGAGGCGGCGGACCCGCCCATGCCGGCGCTCAGCGGCACGCCCTTGTGAATATCGATGCGGCAGCCGAATGGCGCGCCGGCGGCGTCGAGCACCGCCTGGGCGGCGGCGAGGGCGCAATTCCGCTCCACCTCGGCCGGCAGGCTGTCGACCAGGCCGGAGACCGATCCGAGCCGTATGCCCGGCTCGCTTTCGCGATGCGCGGTGACGCTGTCGCGTACCGCGTCGAAGGCGAGGCCGAGCACGTCAAAGCCGACGCCGACATTGCCGATACTGGCCGGCGCCGTGGCGCGGGCCGAGCTGGGTGCTGATGTCATGCGCTGTCTTCCCCCGGCATTCGTGCCGCCTGTGCCGCCCGCTGCGGCCGCAGACCGGCGGTTTGCTTGAGATGGCCATCGACCAGGCGCTGGATATCGACAATATCGGCGAACACCGCCTCCGCCGTCGGCCAGCGGCCGGCCCCCTTGCCCTGGACATAGAGGGATTCATGGGGAAGTTGAACGAGAAAGCCGTTCTCCTCATTGCGCAGCTGCGCCAGGCGATGACCCGGCTGCAGGGCACGAAGTTCGATCCGTGCGTCGATACGGCCATCGCTTCCGGCCGAGCAATGGCCGACCTGTTTGAAGACGAGATTCTGTTCGGTGGCCGCCTGCAGCTTGTGCGGCGACAGATCCGACAGGCTCTCCTTGGCGATATCAGCCGGATCGAGCTGCACCCCGAAGGCGTGCTGGATGATAATCGACAGCTTGTCCGCGGCGTCATGGCCGTCGATATCACCGCGCGGATCGGCCTCGGCAAAGCCGAGCGCCTGGGCCTCGGCAATCGCATCGGCGAGCAGGGCGCCTTCACCCAGCCGGCCAAGAATGAAATTACAGGTCCCGTTCATCACCCCCTCCACCGAGAGCACCGCGCCGGACTGGCTGACCCGGTCGAGGGTTTCCAGGATCGGGGCGCCGCCACCGACGGCGGCGGAATAGCGCAATTGCCGGCCGGAATCGGCGGCGAGTTCGTGCAGGCGTTCAAAGTCGAGCGCGATCACCGCCTTGTTGGCTGTCACCAGATGCATGCCATCGCGCAGCACCGACTGGCTCAGGCTGCGGGCGACGCCGGTGCCGCCAATGGTCTCGACCACGATATCCGGCCGGTTTTCCAGCGCCTCGGCCAGATCCTCGGTGAAGCGCAGGCCGGGCCGACCGCTGCGGGCGTGTTCGAGGGCATTGCGCACCAGCACAGGGTTGAGCTGGAAACGGCCGGGATGGGCCAGCAGATGCTCGCAGACACCGGCCCCGACCGAGCCATGTCCGAGCATCGCCACCCGCAGGGGACGCACGCGGTGCCGGGAACCGGTCTTGGGCGTCACGGGACCGATCCGGGTGGCAAAGGCCTTGCCCAGCGCCGCCACCTCGATGATGACATCCAGCGCCTGCGCGGCGTGGATCGCCTTGTCCTGTACCAGGCCGCGACTGACGCGCGCCGCCTCGGCATAGTCGAGCTGGTCGAAACGATGCGCATCGGGCACGCGGGCCGGATCATCGGTATAGACGCCGTCGACATCCTTGATCAGGCGGGCGCGGCTGGCGCCGAGCCAGTGGGCGAACATCACCGCCGTCAGATCCGTGCCGCCGCGTCCCAGCGTCACCGGGCCCTCGGCGCCCTCGCCGAAAAATCCCGGCGCAACAATCACATCAGCCCGTTCGAAATGCGCCAGCACCTGTGCCCGGTCGAGGCCGGTCAGGTTCGCATCCAGCGACGAACCTTCGGCCTTCAAGCTCATTTCATGCGGGTCCAGCACCGCCGCCGTGATGCCGGCCCTCTGCAGGGCCAGCCCCATCAGGGCCGCCGATTTCAGCTCGCCGCAGCGCACCAGCCGCGCCAGCATGGCGTCATGCGAGTTCTGGCCGACCGCCGCGCCGACCTCGAACAGGGCATCGGTCTCGCCATCCAGCGCCGAAACCACCGCGACGACCTTCTCGCCGGCGCGGGTGTGGCGGTAGATCTCGTGGGCGGCCCGGGCATAGTCATCGGGCGTATGGAGCACCGAACTGCCGAATTTGAGAACACTGAGCTTGGGAAGGGCTGGGCTGGCTGGAGATGTCACTGGACTGGTCCTTTGGGTGATCTGGAATTCAAGCATGAAAAAACCCGCTGCCTGGTGGGAGCGGGTCGGGGTGTGAGACGGATTTTGAAAACCGCTAGTCCACGCCAACCTGCCCCCTCGTACCCGAGGTGGTCATGGTAATGGTCATGGTGGTGGAAATGAGCGCCGGGCGGGACATGCCAAGGCCGTCGCCGCGAGTTGCGCAGCGCTGGAGGTCAAGGCGGATCAGGGCATCAAGGGTCATCATGGTCCGGTCAGGCTGTGCCAGGCCCCAAAACAGGGCGTGGAGAAATTCTTTTGCAAGAAAGGACCAGAGAGCCCGCCCGGTCAAACGTTTTTTGCCTCAAAGCTGCATTTCACGCACCAGGCGAGCCAAAATGTCACCCCTTGGGCCGGGCCGGGGGCTGCGTTCCGGCCAGCAAAAAGCCCCGGTCATGGCTGACCGGGGCTGGTTTGTCTGGCAGGGCCGGGCGGCGCTATTCTGCCGCTGTTTCCAGTGTCTTGCCGGCTTTTTCAAGCCGGGGTGCCGCCGCGCGGACATAGGGCGCGACATGGCTCTCGAAGGTCTTGAAGTTCTCGATGAACATGGCAACGAGCTTGGCGGCCTGTTCGTCATAGGCCTCGCGGTCCGACCAGGTCGAACGCGGGTCAAGGATGGCACTGTCAACGCCGTCGACGGCGATCGGCACCATGAAGCCGAAATTCGGGTCCTCACGGAAGGCGGCGGTTTTCAGCGAGCCGTCCAGCGCCGCATTGAGCAGGCCGCGCGTGGCCTTGATCGGCATGCGCTGGCCGGTGCCATAGGCGCCGCCGGTCCAGCCGGTATTGACCAGCCAGCAATCGACATTGTGGGTCGCGATCAGCTCGCGCAGCAGGGCGCCATATTCGGCCGGGTGACGCGGCATGAAGGGGGCGCCGAAACAGGCCGAGAAAGTGGCGCTCGGCTCGGTGACACCCTTTTCGGTGCCGGCGACCTTGGCGGTATAGCCCGACAGGAAGTGATACATCGCCTGGGCCGGGGTCAGCCGGGCGATCGGCGGCATGATGCCGAAGGCGTCGCAGGTCAGCATGACCAGGTTTTTCGGATGGCCGCAGGTTCCGGTCTCGCTGGCATTGGGAATCGCGCTGAGCGGATAGGCGCCGCGGCTGTTTTCCGCCAGCGAGCCATCGTCGAGATCGAGCTCGCGGGTGACCGGATCCATCACCACATTCTCAAGCACCGTGCCCCACATTTTCGTGGTGGCGAAAATCTCCGGCTCGGCCTCGGCCGAGAGCTTGATCATCTTGGCGTAGCAGCCGCCCTCGAAATTGAACAGGCCATTGGGCGACCAGCCATGCTCGTCATCACCGACCAGGGTGCGGCTGGCATCGGCCGACAGGGTGGTCTTGCCGGTGCCCGACAGGCCGAAGAAGATCGCGGCGTCATCATCATCGCCGACATTGACCGAGCAATGCATCGGCATCACGCCCTTGGCCGGCAGCAGGTAGTTGAGGATGGTGAAGACCGACTTCTTGGTTTCGCCGGCATAGGAAGTGCCGCCGATCAGCACCAGCTTGCGCGTGAAGTCGACACCGATCACGGTTTCCGAACGGCAGCCATGACGCGCCGGGTCGGCCTTGAAATCGGGCAGGTTGATGATGGTGAATTCGGCCTCGAAATCCTGGTATTCGGCTTCGGTCGGCAGGCGCAGCAAATGGCGGATGAAGAGCGAGTGCCAGGCCAGGTCATTGACGACCCGCACAGGCAGGCGATGATCCTTGTCGGCGCCGCCAAACAGCTGCTGCACATACAGGTCCTTGCCGGCCATGTGATTGCGGAAATCGGTCCACAGCGCGTCGAAATGGGCCGGGTCGATGGCGGCATTATTGTCCCACCAGACCTGGTCTTCGGTATCGGCATCGCGAACGGTGAACTTGTCCTTGGCCGAGCGGCCGGTATGGATGCCGGTCTTGACGACCAGCGCGCCACCCTCTGCGACCTCGCCTTCACCGGCTTGAACCGCGGCCTGGTAAAGCTTGGCTTCATTCCAGTTGAGATGAACCTTGCCAGCCTGGATACCCATGGCCGCGAGGCCACCATCGTGACGCTCGGATGTCGACATGTCTATAAACCCCCATTGGTCCTCTCATCTGTCGGAGAGGTCACCCTGATTGCCTGCGGCGCGCTGCGGGGCCTGCCCGCCTGGTCGGCGCGTCGTGCTTACTGTGCCGGACAAAGCAAGTGTCTTGCCAGTTCCAGCAAACCGTCATGTGATAAGGCGGTATCAGATCAACTTGGTCCAGAAAAGTCCAAAAGGCACGCCGGAAATCGCAACGAAGGGCGGAAATCTTATGACAACGCTATCCATTTTGAGCAGCATAGTTCTGATGTCGGCCGCCAGTGCTGCACAGCCGGCCGCCGTTGAAGCGGAGCCGGCGCCTCGCCTTGAGGCGCGCTTCATGACGATGGCCCTCGATTGCGTCCAGCGCGAATACCCCAACAAGATCGGCCATGTGCTGAACTCTGACGCCGATGCGCAGACGCCGCGCCAGCTGCACCCGGCCTTTTATGGCTGTTTCGACTGGCATTCCTCGGTGCATGGCCACTGGCTGCTGGTGCGCCTGTTGCGCTCCATGCCCGATGATGCCCTGACCGCAGCGGCAACGGCGGCGCTCGACGCCAATCTGACGCCGGAGCATATCGCCGGCGAGGTCGCCTATTTCGAGGCCGAGGGCCGTGCCGCCTTCGAGCGTCCCTATGGTCTCGCCTGGCTGTTGCAGTTGAGCGCTGAATTGCATGATTGGGATGATCCGCGGGCGCGCCGCTGGGCGCAGGCGCTGGCGCCGCTCGAACAGGTCGTCGCCGACCGGTTTTCGAGCTGGCTGCCCAATCTGGCCTATCCGATCCGGATCGGCACCCACAACCAGTCCGCCTTCGCCCTCGGTCTGGCGCTCGATTGGGCCCGCGAGACCGGCGATACCGGCCTGGAAGGGCTGATCGTTGCCAAGGCGCTGGAATTTCATGCCGGGGACCGCAATTGCCCGATCGGCTATGAGCCCTCGGGCGAGGATTTCCTCTCGCCCTGCCTGATGGAAGCCGATCTGATGCGGCGCGTGATGGCGCCGGCCGATTATGCCGAGTGGCTGCAGGGCTTCCTGCCCGACATCCCGGTCGATGGGTCGGCTGACTGGCTGACGCCCGGCATCGTGCTCGACGCCACAGACGGCAAGCTGGTCCATCTCGACGGCGTCAACCTGTCGCGCGCCTGGGCGCTGGAGGGCATTGCCTCGGCACTGCCGGACAGCGATCCGCGCCGCGCCGCCCTGCTTGCGGCTGCCGCGGTGCATACCGAGGTCGGCACGCAATCGGTCAATGGCGAGGATTATGCCGGCGGCCACTGGCTCGCCAGCTTCGCGACCTATCTGGTCACCGGGCGCGGCCTGGAAGCCCCGGCCTGGCGCGAACTGCCGCAATAGGCATCATTCAGGCAGGGGTCACTCAGGCAGCGGAATATGTTCGGTTTCGCCGGCGGGCAGGGTGAAGCGCCCGTCCGCCGGGAAGCCGGCCGCGCCCGCGTCTGACCAATCGGCCTTGGCCTGCGTCAGCCGGTCGGCATCGCTGGCCACGAAGTTCCAGAAAATCTGGCGCTCGCCCAGCCCGGCGCCGCCGCACAGCATCACGATACTGTCGACACTGGCGGCGAGGGTGGGCGTGGTACCCGGCGTCAGCACCGCCATTTCGCCCGCCTGCAGCGCCTCGCCGTCGAGCGTGGCCTCGCCGCTGACCAGATAGACCGCGCGCTCCTCATGTTCGATATCGAGCTCGACGCGCGATCCGGCCGGCAGGGCGCCGTGCAGGTAGAAAATCGGCGAGAACACCTCGACCGGTGCCTCCTGCCCCCAGGCGGTGCCAAGAATCAGGCGGAAACGGGCGCCATCGCGCTCGAAGTCCGGCAGGCTCGCGGCGGGGTGATGGTGAAAGGCCGGGGCGATATCCTCGGAGCCTTCGGGCAGGGCGACCCAGGTCTGGATTCCATAAAGGGCATGGCCGTCCGCGCGTTCCGGGTCGGGCGTGCGCTCGGAATGGACCACGCCGCGGCCGGCGGTCATCCAGTTGACATCGCCGGGCCGGATGACGGCGTCGACGCCGAGACTGTCCTGGTGGCGCAGGGCGCCCTCGAACAGATAGGTCACGGTTGCCAGCCCGATATGCGGGTGGGGCCGGACATCGATTCCGTGGCCCGGCGCAAAGCTCGCCGGCCCCATCTGGTCGAAAAAGATGAAGGGGCCGACCATGCGCTGACGCGGTGCCGGCAATACCCGCCGCACCTCAAATCCACCGAGATCACGGCTGCGGCCCTCAATCCTGCGTGCGATCATTGCCGACATTGTGATGGCTCCATCTGCTTCAGATTGACGTCAAGCGCTTGCACGACGCGCTTCAACTCTCATAGTGCCTGCATCTATTTGTGGGGAGGTTTTTATGAAATCAATCATCGCAGGCGCCGCGGCCCTGATGTTGGCCGGCTCTGCCCTTGCCCAGGACGCGTTCGAGATCGATCCGGCCCAGGCCGAGACCGCCGAAGCCCTGATGGCCCAGGCGCTTGACAGTGATCTGGCCTGGTCGATCGTCGAATCGCTGACCACCGAGGTCGGGCCGCGCCTGGCCGGGTCGGAAGCGGAAGAACGCGCCCGCGCCTGGGGCGAGGCGCTGGGGCAATCGCTCAGCTTTGACAGCGTCACGGTCGAGCCCTTCACCATGCCGTTCTGGGAGCGTGGCGAGCTCGAGATCTCGATCACCTCCCCCTATGAGATGGCGCTGCACGGCACGGCGCTGGGCGGTTCCGGCCGCTCGCCCATCCTGCGCGCGATCAATTCCGATGTCGTGTATTTCCGCAATGTCGACGCCCTGACCGCCGCCGCGGACGGCTCGCTGGAGGGCAAGATCGCCTTTGTCGATGGTGATCCGATGGTCGCCACCCAGACCGGTGCCGGTTACGGCCCGGCCAATCAGCGCCGCCGCATTGGTTGGCAACATGCCGAACGCGCCGGTGCCGACGCCATCGTCGTGCGCTCGGTCGGCTCGGATTATCACCGCAATCCGCATACCGGCATGATCAGCTCGATGGATGGCGACTGGGCCAGCATCCCGGTGATCGCGATTTCCAATCCCGATGCCGACCATCTGCGCCGACTGCACAATAATGGCTCGCCGCTGGCGATGCATCTGCGCGCGACGCCCGGCTGGCATGGCGAAGTGACCAGCGGCAATGTCGTGCTCGACATTGTCGGCAGTGAGCTGCCCGACGAGATCGTGCTGATCGGTGGCCATCTCGACAGCTGGGATCTGGGTACCGGTGCGATTGATGACGGGGCTGGCGTCGCCATCACCGTCGCCGCTGCCGAACTGATTGCGCAATTGCCCGAGCGTCCGCGCCGCACCATCCGCGTCGTCATGTTCGGGGCCGAAGAGGTCGGCCTTCTGGGCGCTCGCGCCTATGCCGAACAGCATGCCGGCGAACTCGGCAATCACGTGATGGCGACCGAATCCGACTTTGGCGCCGGTCGCATCTGGCAGCTTGTCTCCAATGTCGATGCCGGCGCCAATCCGGCGATCGACGCCATGGGCCAGATCCTGACGCCGCTGGGGATATTGCGCGGTGGCAGCGAAGTGCCGGGCGGCGGGCCTGACATCATCCCGATGGCGATGCAGGGCGTGCCGACCGTGCGTCTCAACCAGGACGGTATGGATTATTTCGATCTGCACCACACGCCGGACGATACGCTCGACAAGATCGATCCCGACGCCCTGGCCCAGAATGTCGCCGCCTATGCGGCGCTGGTCTATCTGGCCGCCAATATGGATGTCGAATTCCGCACGTCCGCCGAAGAGGCTGCGGCGGAAGAATAGACGCGCCGGCTGTTATGGCCGGCATGACGGAACGGCAGGCCCCCGGCGATTGACCGAAGGCCTGCCGGCCCCGCAAGTCCGGAGGCGCCGATGAATATCAAGCAAGCTGCGGCCCTCAGCGGCCTGTCCGCCAAGACGATCCGCTATTATGAGAGCATCGGCCTGGTCTCGCCGCCCCGGGCGGAGAATGGCTATCGCGATTACCGCGAGAGCGATCTTCACCAGCTCGGTTTTCTGGCCCGCGCCCGGGCGCTGGGCTTCCCGATCGAGGACTGCCGGCATCTGCTCTCGCTCGATGGCGATGCCTCGCGCTCCAGCAGCGAGGTGAAGGCGCTGGCGCAGCAGCATATCCGCCAGATCGGCGACAGGATTGCCGAGCTCAAGGCGATGCGCGCGACCTTGCAGAAACTAGCCAGCGCCTGTCATGGCGATGACCGGCCGGATTGCCCGATCATCGATGAGTTGTCGGGGCTTGAGCCCGCCGCCTGCGGAGCGTCGGGCGAGACGCTGCCGGACGATTGATTTTGCCGCTTGACCTTCCAGTGGCTGGAAGGATTACACCGGGTGCCAGAACTCACAAAAGGCACCGTCATGACGGCCGATCGTCACGAAAAAACTTCATCTTGCTGCGGCGGCGCGGAGCATGGCCATGGCAAGCCGGCCATCGATCCGGTCTGTGGCATGAGCGTCGATACGGCCGCCGGCAAGCCGCAATTCGAACATTACGGCACCACCTGGCATTTCTGCTCGACGCGCTGCCATGACCGTTTCGCCGCCGAGCCGGAGCACTTCCTGAGCGGCGCCCACCGTCAAGCCGAGACCGAGGTCCCCGCCGGCACGCAATATACCTGCCCGATGCACCCGGAAATCATCCAGGTTGGACCGGGGAGCTGCCCGATCTGTGGCATGGCGCTGGAGCCGATGGGCGTGCCGGCCGGCGATGAAGGCCCGAATCCGGAACTGGTCGATTTCCGCCGCCGTTTCATCCTCGGCAGCCTTCTGACGGGTCCGCTCCTGCTGCTGGCCATGGGCCCGATGATCGGCCTTGGTTTTGCGCGCGAATTCGTCGGTGAGGGCGCGGCCCTGTGGCTCGAACTCGCCCTGGCAACGCCGGTGGTGCTGTGGGCCGGCTGGCCCTTCCTGCAACGCGGCGCGCAATCATTGCGCTCCGGCCATCTCAACATGTTCACCCTGATTGCGCTGGGGGTCAGTGCGGCCTGGCTCTACAGCGTCACCGCGGTGCTCTTCCCGGGCATTTTCCCGGCGGAATTCCGCCATATGGGCGGTCATGTAGCGGTGTATTTTGAAGCCGCGGCCGTCATCATCGTCCTCGTCCTGCTCGGCCAGATCCTTGAACTCGGCGCGCGCGAACGCACCGGCTCGGCGATCCGCGCCCTGCTCGATCTGGCACCGAAGACGGCGCGCATCATCCGCGAGGACGGCACCGAGGCCGAGATCGCGCTCGACAGCGTCATGGTCGGCGACCGGCTGCGGGTGCGTCCCGGCGAGAAACTCCCGGTCGACGGGCTGGTCGTTTCCGGCCATTCCTCGGTCGACGAATCCATGCTGACCGGCGAGGCCCTGCCGGTCGAGAAGGGGGAGGGCGACAGCGTCACCGGCGCCACGATCAATGGCTCCGGCGGGCTGGTGGTCGAGGCCAGGCGTGTCGGCGCCGACAGCGTGCTCAGCCAGATCGTCGAGATGGTCGCCAGGGCGCAGCGCAGCCGCGCCCCGATCCAGAAATTCGCCGACATCGTCGCCGGCTGGTTCGTTCCCGCCGTGATCGGTGTCGCCTTTCTCGCCTTTATCGGCTGGTCGCTCTGGTCGCCGCCGCCGGCCATGGCGCATGCGCTGATCGCGGCCGTCTCGGTGCTGATCATTGCCTGTCCCTGCGCGCTGGGGCTGGCGACGCCGATGTCGATCATGACCGCAGCCGGGCGCGGCGCCCAGGCGGGCGTTCTGATCCGCGATGCCGAGGCGCTGGAGCGGTTCGAAAAGGTCGACACGCTGCTGGTCGACAAGACCGGAACGCTCACCCTGGGCAAGCCGGCGCTGGTGGGCGTGCAAGCCGCCGCCGGTCATTCGCAGGATGCCGTGCTCGGCTTGGCCGCCGCGCTCGAGCGCGGCTCGGAGCACCCGCTCGCCAATGCCATCCTGAACGGCGCCGAGGCGAAAGGGCTGCGCCTGCAGCCGATCGAGGACTTCCAGTCCGTTACCGGCAAGGGCGTGACCGGCCGTGCCGGTGGACACAAGCTGGCGCTCGGCAATCTGGCCCTGATGAGCGATCTCGGGATCGATCCGGCGGCCCTCCAGGCGGATGCCGATGCACGCCGCGATGCCGGCGAGACCGTGATCTTCCTCGCCATCGACAAGGCCTGTGCCGGCTTCATCGCCGTCGCCGACCCGATCAAGGACACCACACGCGCTGCGCTCGAGGATCTGGCCGCCGCCGGCATCCGCGTCATCATGGCGACCGGCGATAATGAACGCACGGCGAAGGCCGTCGCCACCCAACTCGGCATCGCCGAATTCCATGCCGGCGTGATGCCGGCCGACAAGGCAAAGCTGATCGCGGACCTCCAGGCCGCCGGCCACCGGGTCGCCATGGCGGGAGACGGGGTCAATGATGCCCCGGCGCTGGCGCGCGCCGATGTCGGCATCGCGATGGGCACGGGTGCCGATGTCGCGATCGAGAGCGCCGGCATCACGCTGGTGAAGGGCGATCTGACCGGCATTGTCCGCGCCCGCCATCTGGCGAGGGCGACGATGCGCAATATCCGCCAGAACCTGTTCTTCGCCATGATTTACAATGCGGCCGGGGTTCCGGTGGCGGCAGGAATTCTCTATCCGGTGTTCGGCATTCTGATCTCGCCGATGTTCGCCGCCGCGGCCATGAGCCTGTCCTCGGTTTCGGTGATTTCCAACGCGTTGCGTCTGCGCAGCGTCAAACTCTGATGTGGAGCCGGCAGCGGCTCGCGAGTAAAAGGTAAGAAGCATGGATCGGCGCAATTTTCTCACCAGCACGGTCGCACTTGGCGGCTTCGCAGCGGCTTCATCGCTGCTGCCGGCCTGGGCCCAGAGCGCAGCGCCACTGACCAGCGCCGGCCTGCCGGCCCTGACGGGCACGCGCTTCGACCTCAATGTCGGCCGTACGCCTGTCACCATTGACGGCCGCGGCAGCCGGGCGGTGACCGTGAACGGGCATTTGCCGGCGCCGGTGCTGCGCTGGCGCGAAGGCGAGGAGATCACGCTCGATGTGACCAACTCGCTGGATGAGGACACCTCTATCCACTGGCACGGCATTCTTCTGCCCTTCCAGATGGATGGCGTGCCGGGCCTGACCTATCCGGGTATCGCGCCGGGCGAGACCTTCCAGTATCGCTTCCCGGTGGTCCAGTCGGGCACGTATTGGTATCATTCCCATTCCGGCCTGCAGGAACAGATGGGCCATTACGGCCCGATCATCATCGATCCGGCCGGCGTAGACCCCATCGCCTATGACCGCGAATATGTGTTGATGCTCGGCGACTGGACCTTCGAGGGCGCGCACACCGTCTTCAACCGGCTCAAACAGGTCGCGGATGTCTATAATGGCCAGCGCCGCACCCTGGTCGATTTCTTCCGCGATGCGCGCGAGGAGGGGATCGAGCAGGCCGTCGCCGAGCGCGCCATGTGGGCGCGGATGCGCATGAGCATGACCGACATCTCCGATGTCACGGCCGAGGCCTATACCTATCTCATCAATGGCCATGGGCCCGAGGATAACTGGACCGGCCTGTTCCGGCCCGGCGAGCGCGTGCGGCTACGGATCATCAATTCGTCCGCGATGACCATCTTCAATCTGCGCATCCCCGGCCTGCCAATGACGGTGGTCCAGTCCGACGGCCTCGCGGTGCAGCCGGTCGAGACCGACGAGTTTCAGATCGGCGTCGCGGAAACCTATGACGTCATTATCGAGCCGGGCGACCAGGCCTATACCCTGATGGCCGAGAGCATCGACCGCAGCGGCTATGTCCGCGCCACCCTGGCGCCGCGGGCCGGCATGCAGGCACCCGTGCCGCCCCTGCGCGAACGGCCACTGCTGACGATGCGCGATATGGGCATGGATCATTCGGGCATGGATCACTCGGGCATGGCCGGGATGGACCACACGGCGATGGGGCATGACATGCCGGCCGCGGCTGCTCCGGCGGCCCCTGTTGATCATGCCACCATGGACCACGCGGCCATGGGCCACGCGATGCCCGCGCCCGCCGCTCCGATGGATCACGCCGCCATGGGCCATGCGATGCCGGCGCCCGCCGCGCCGATGGACCACGCCGCCATGGGGCATGGCACACCTGCTCCTGCGCCGGCGATGGATCACGCTGCCATGGGCCATTCAATGCCTGCGCAGCGAACTCCCGTGGATCACGCCGCGATGGGTCATGGCGCGGCGCCAATGTCCGGAACAGACACGCCGCTGACCCATGACCACCCCACCGGCCCCGGCGTGGCGATGATGCCGGCCATGGTGTTCGACCGGCTCGGCGAGCGCGGCATCGGCCTGGCGGAGGTGCCGCACCGGGTGCTGGTCTACACCCAGCTGAAAAGCCTGGAGCCCAATCCGGACCGGCGTCCGCCGGGGCGCGAGGTCGAGGTGCATCTGACCTCGAACATGGAGCGCTATATGTGGTCCTTCGACGGGGCCGCCTTCTCGCCCGTCGTCGAACCCATCGTGTTCCGGCACAATGAGCGCCTGCGGCTGACCCTGGTCAACGACACCATGATGCCGCATCCGATCCATCTGCACGGCATGTTCTTCGACGTCGTCAATGGCGAAGACAATCACAAGCCGCGCAAGCACACCATTATCGTCAAGCCGGCCGAACGCCTGTCCGTCGACATCACCGCCGATGCGCTGGGGGAGTGGGCCTTTCATTGCCATCTGCTCTTCCACATGCATGCCGGCATGATGCAGGTCGTCTCGGTTCGCCCCGGACATGGAGACCATCATGGTCATATCTAGGCTTATCGCCGCCGCGCTGCTGGCGCTGGTCATTCTTCCTCCTGCGCAAGCGCGCCAGGGCAATCCGGTCGATGCCGACCCGGCCCGCATGGCCGCCGCCCGCGCCCACATGTTTCATGGCATGGGGACGACGCATTCCATGGTGCTGGTCGACCGGTTCGAGCATCTCAGCGGCGGCAGCGATGACGCTGTCCTGTGGGATGCCCAGGGCTGGATTGGCGGCGATGAGCGCAAGCTCTGGATCAAGACGGGGGGCGAATATTCCTTCGACGCCACCGAATTCGAGGCGGCGGAAATCCAGGCCCTCTACAGCCGCGCCATCTCGCCCAATTTCGATGTCCAGATCGGGGTGCGCCATGATTTCGAGCCCGGCCCGTCGACCAGCTATGGCGTTGTTGGTCTGCAGGGGCTGGCGCCCTACTGGTTCGAGCTTGATGCGGCGGCCTTCCTCAGCGATGCCGGCGATCTGACGGCGGGGATCGAGGCGGAATATGAGCTGTTGATCACCCAGCGCCTGGTGCTGCAGCCGCGCGCCGAGCTTCAGTTCGCCGCCGGTGATATCGCCGACCATGATCTTGGCTCCGGCCTGACAGAGACCGAATTCGGTCTGCGTCTGCGCTATGAAATCAGACGCGAGTTCGCGCCCTATATCGGGGTCGAATGGCATGATCTGCAGGGCGAGACTGCCGATCTGGCGCGGCTGCGCGGTGAGGCGGCGAGTGATCGTGTCATTGCAGTCGGGCTGCGGTTCTGGTTCTGACGCGAGCGAAGGCGAGGGGAGGGCATTTGATGACGGCAGTGTTACGCTGGACAGCGCGGATCCATAAATGGCTGGCCCTGTTCGTCGGCATCCAGATCGTGCTCTGGGTTGCCGGCGGAGCGATGATGAGCCTGCTCGATATTGACCGCGTCCACGGCGATCACCATGTCGCGCCGCCGCCGGTTGTCGATCTGGGCATCGCCGATGCCATTCCCGTGGCCCGGGCGGTCGAGGCGGCCGGTCTGTCCGGCCCGGTCCGCAGCGTGACGCTGATGCCCTGGCTCGGGCGCGCGGTCTATCAGGTCGAGGCCCGTTCCGGCGACAGCGCGCTGGTCGACGCCCATCGCGGCGAACGCCTGACGCCGATTTCCGAGGAGACGGCCATTGCCCTGGCCGAGGCGTTCCACCTTGGTGACCTGCCGGCACAGTCGGTGGATTATCTCGAGGCCGCGACGACGGAATATCGCGGCGCGCCGCTGCCGGCCTGGCGGGTCAATTTCGACGATGGTGATGGCACCAGCCTTTATTACGGCGCCGAGACCGGCCTGCTCACCAGCCGGCGCAATGATGAATGGCGCCTGTTCGACTTCGTCTGGATGCTGCACATCATGGGCTATCAGGACCGCGATGATTTCAACACCATCTGGCTCCAGGGCTTTGCCCTGTTCAGCCTCGTCACGGTGTTTGCAGGCCTGCTCCTGCTGTTCATCAGGATGCGCCGCAGCCTGCTTGTCGCGCTCAGCCAGGCGCAGGCAAAGCCGCGAACATGAACGCCCGGTGACCGCCGCCGCCCCGCAATCGCCCCATGCCGGACGGAATAACCTTAATTGATCCTTAAATCGCCGTAACCCGGCGCGTTTTCGGTCCCAGTCCTCAACGACAAATGAGGTGTTCCCGGACAGCCGGGGATGAGGATGGTGCCTCCCCACTTCGGGGCGCCAGGGCAGCTGGGGCTGAAATCATGAAAGTATCGATCGTAGCGGGAACGCGGCCGGAAGTTATCAAGCTCGCGCCGGTTCGTGCCGCGCTGCTGGGCACGCCGAACCTGCAGCCTGAATGGGTCGCCACCGGCCAGCACGGCAGCCTCGCCGATCAGACGCTCGACGTCTTCGGCATTACCCCCGATGCCCGGTTGCAGCTCGACTGGAACGGCAAGGCGCTGACCAGCCTGACCAGCGCCCTGATCCGCGACCTCGGAGAACAATTCGCCGCCAGCCGTCCCGATTTCGTGCTGGTCCAGGGCGACACGGCCTCGGCCTTCTCCGGCGCCATGGCCGCTTTCCTCAACGATATTCCCGTCGGCCATGTCGAGGCAGGCCTGCGCTCGGGCGATATGCGTCACCCCTTCCCGGAAGAGGGTTTCCGCAAGCTGATCTCGCCGATCGCCGACCTTCATTTCGCGCCGACGCGTGCGGCGGCCAAACACCTGACCGGTGAGGGTATCTCCACCGACAGGGTCCGGGTCACCGGCAATACGGTGATCGATGCCGTGCAGATGGTCGGCGCGATGGACATCCGCCCCAAGGCGCTCGACCGCATCGGGGCGAATGAGCGCATGGTGCTGGTGACCCTGCACCGCCGCGAGAACTGGGATGAGGGCGTCAGCGGTGTGTCGACGGCGATCAAGGCCCTGCGCAATCGCTATCCGCATCTGCGCTTCGTCATCCCCGTTCACCTCAATCCGCGCGTGCGTGGCCCGATCGAGGCCCTGCTCGGCAATGAGGAGCGGATCGAACTCATCGAGCCGCTGGCCTATCCCGACTTCGTTGCCATGATGAAGCGCGCCCACCTGATCCTGTCTGACAGTGGCGGTGTGCAGGAAGAGGCGCCCAGCTTTGGCGTGCCGGTGCTGGTGCTGCGGGACAAGACCGAGCGCGGCGAGGCGGTCAAGGCCGGCGTCGCCCGACTGGTGGGCTCGCGCACCGAGACCATCCTGACCAATGCCCGCCAATTGCTCGACAATCCGCGCGCCTATCGCCGCATGTCGCGCGCCGCCAACCCGTTTGGTGATGGCCATGCCGGCCGCCGCATTGCCCAGCTGGTCTCGGCCTTCCTCGGTGCCGGTTCACGGCCGGAGGCGCCACAATCGGCGCCGGACCTGCAGGCTGTGCGCGCCGAGGCGCAACCGGTCCAGGATACGCAACGCGTCAAGGTCGGAGCGTGAGATCATGGAGGGCTGGGGCGAGATATTAGCGGCAATACAGACATTCGGCGCCAGTGCCTGGACGGCGACGGCCAGCTGGGTGACGGGGCTGGATGGCGCGACCATGGCGCGCCTCTACTGGACGGGACTGAGCTGGGCGACGATCTATGCCGCCATCGCCATCTTCATCTCCTCGACGGATGACGCCTTCCTCGACCTGTATTTCTGGGTGCTGCAGGGCCAGCGCGTTCTGACGCGGCCCTTCCGCTTCGTGCCCACGACCAAGACGATCATGGAAGCGCCGGAAAAGCGTCTCGCCATCATGGTGCCGGCCTGGCAGGAAAGCGATGTCATCGCGCGCATGCTGATGAATACGCTGACCTCGCTGGAATACAGCAATTACGATATTTTCGTCGGCTGCTACCCCAATGACCCCGACACCATCGCGGAAGTCGACCGCATCGCGCGCCAGCACAAGCAGGTTGTGCGCGCCATGGTCGGCCATCCCGGCCCGACCTCGAAGGCCGACTGCCTCAACTGGATGATCCAGAACATCTTCGCGCATGAGAAGAAGATGGGCGTGCATTACGACGCCTTCGCGATGCAGGATTCCGAGGACGTCATCCACCCGCTGTCCTTCAAGGTGGTCAATGCCTACCTCGACCGCTCCGACATGGTGCAATTGCCGGTGCTCTCGATGCCGCGCAAATGGAATGAGCTGGTGCCGTGTCACTATATGGACGAGTTCGCCGAATGGCATGGCAAGGATCTGATCGCGCGCTCGGCGATGACGCGCCTGGTGCCCTCGGCCGGTGTCGCGACCTCGTTCTCGCGCTGGTGCATCGAGCTGTTGTGCCAGGAGCGCGACAACCAGCCCTTCAATACCGACAGCCTGACGGAAGACTATGATGTCGGCCACCGCCTGTTCCAGGCCGGTCTCAAATCGGAATTCGTGCGCTTCTGGGCCAAGGTTCCCGTTGGCGAGATCAAGCGCAAGCATGGCAGCGGCATGCGCACCATTTATCGCCGCGAACTGGTCGGCACGCGCGAATATTTCCCGGACGACCTGTCGGTCTCGGTGAAGCAGAAATCGCGCTGGATGCTGGGCATTTCCTATCTCGGCTGGAAACAGCTGGGCTGGATCGGCCCGTTTTCACACCGTTATTTCCTCTATCGCGACCGCAAGGCGATCTGGACCGCGCCGACCGGCATGCTGGCCTATGGCATCGTGTTCCAGTGGGCGCTGTACTGGATCGTCACCAAGCTGGTGCCCTCGGTCGGCACCCTGCCGCCGCTGATCGACCATAACAGCTGGGTATGGACGCTGGTGCTGATCAACTTCCTTTTCCTGGTCAACCGCGTCGTCCACCGCGTCATCTTCACCGCCTCGGCGCACGGGCTCAAACACGCCATCCTGTCGCCGGTGCGCATGGTGGTCGGCAATTATGTCGGCTTCCTCGCCTCGATGCGCGCCGCGCGCCGCTTTGCGGTCCACATGATCACCGGTGAACGCATCACTTGGGACAAGACGATGCACGCCTATCCCTCGATGGCGGAGATCAGTGGCCAGGGCAATACGCTCGGCGACGCGCTCAAATTCTACGGCATCGTCAATGACGCCACCCTGGTCGCCGCCGAGGCCGAGGCCAGTGCCGCCGGCATCGGGCTGGCGACGGTTCTGGTCAGGGCCGGCCACGCGACCGAAGAGGAAATCGCCACCGCCTGGAGCGAGGTCTCGCGCTATCCGGTCGCGGCCTTTGATCCGCTGCTGGTCGAGGACGAGATCCGCGAACTGGTCGATGCCGGGCTGGCGCGCAAATTCGGTGTCTTCCCGCTGGGGCAGGGCAAGGCCGGGCTCAACCTGGCTGTCGCCGAACCGCTCGACGAGGCCGCCGAGGCCGAGCTGCGCGCGGCGCTGAAACCGGCGATCAGCTTTGCGATCGCGCCGGCCAGCGATGTCACCTTCGGGCTGCGCTATGGCTGGGACCGGTCGCCGCTGGAGGCCGATCTGCGTGCCGCGCGCGTGCTCAAGCGTCTGGACCTGGCCACGGATGAACAGATCGCCGCGATCTGGATGGGCATCCGCCGCGTCAGCGCCGGGTCCGAAGCGCCCTATCACTTTATCAAGATCGCCCGGGAATCGGGCATAGTGTCGGATGCGGATTGGAAAATCCTCGTCGACAGTCAACCGGAACTCGCCCTCGACGCCTCCGCGTCCTGAGTGGAAAGGAATAAACCCATGTCTGTCCCCGCCAAACCCCGCCGCCGCGCCCGTTTTACCCGCACCGCCATGCTGCTCGGCGCTTCCGCCGCAGCGCTCGGCTGGGTGACGACCGCCGGTGCCGATCTGACGCCCGAGGAGATTGCCTCGGCCCGCGCCCATGCCTACCAGCTCAACGCGCAAGGGCGCTGCGCCGAGGCGATGCCGATCTGGGAAGAGCTCGGCTCGGTGCTCTCGCGCGCGAGCGATTATCTCGACGCCGCCAATTGCGCCATTGAGGCCGGCGACAGCGCCCGCGCCGTCGCGGATCTGTGGGAGGCGGTGCGCCGCCGCGACCAGCTCGACACGGAAGGGCAGCTCTTCGCGCTGCGCTCGCTAGGCTATCAGGCCGAGGCGCAGGGCGACTGGGACCGCTCCCTGATCGGCTGGGACTATGCCGCCCAGCTCTCCGATGCGCCGTCCGACAAATTGCAGGCCGCCCGTGCGGCCCGTCTCAGCGGCCGCACCGGCGACGCCCAGTCACGCCTGTGGCAGGTGCGTCCCGGTGAGTTCGAGGGTGTCGCCCTGGCGCAGTATTATGACGAACAGGCCCAGGTGCTGCGCGAGAGCCAGCCGGAGATGGCGGCGCAATACATGGCGCGCGCCATCGCGATTGACGACCAGACCTGGCGCCGGTTTGACCATGGCCTGATGTTGCAGGCCGCCAATGAGCCGCGCGCCGCGATCGGCGAATTCCGCACCGTGCTCGCCCGCGATCCGGGCAATACCGATCTCCGCCTGTCGCTGGCCTATGCCCTGCGCTCGATCGGCGAGAATGACGAGGCGGCTCAGCATTTCGGTGAGGTCATCGCCGTGCAGCCGGACAATCTCGGCATTCGCGAAGACCAGGCCTACGCCCTCAAGGATGCCGGCCAGCAGGACGCGGCCGGCGCCGCCTTCATCGGCGTCATCGACCGGCTGCGCGCCGATGGCGGCGAGGCGGCCCATGCCGAGCGGCTCTACCGGCTGCGCCGCGAAGTCACCGCGCTGGAAAGCCGCACCTCCGGCTTTGCCTATGCCAGCTACCGCAATGAGGGCGTCTCGCTCTCGGGCGGGCTGCAGGACAGCATCACCTATTCCTCGCTCGGCGCCGAGTTCAGCTGGCGCCCTGAAGGCCTGTATGAGAACGGCGCCGGCATCACCGCCTTTGCGCGCGGCTATGTCGGCATGGATCCCGGGGCCTTCAGCATTGATGAAGACAGCGCCCAGCTCGGGCTCGGTGCGCGCTGGAAACCCTTCCAGTCGGTCGACTTCAGCCTCTCCGGCGAACGCCTCATCGCGCTCGGCGACACCGCGCGCGACGATTGGCTGCTGCGCGCCAGCTATGGCTGGACCGATGGCTATGACTGGCAGCCGGAGGCCTCAAGCTGGAATTATACCAGCGTCTATGCCGACCTCGCCTATATCCCCGGCGATAACGAGTATTTCGGCGCCTATGCGCAAGTGCGCCAGGGCCGCCGGTTCCGCACCGCCGAAGGCTGGACGGTCACGCCCTATGTCACGGCCGTCGCCCAGTATTCCGACGACATCTATGGCAGCCAGGACCGCTTCGAAGCCGGCCCGGGCGTCTCGGTCTCGCACTGGTTCGGCGAGGATGACCACCACGCCTATCGCCGCCGCGTCGATTTCGACGTTGAATACCTGTTCGACGTCGAGGGCAGCGGCGATGATGCGCTGATGGCGCGGGTGGTGTTCAGCTTTTAGGGCAGGGGCGGTATGCTCATGGTATGATTGTGGTCATACCGGGCCTGGGCTAATCTCACCCGGGAGGAGCCGCACCCATGACCATGATGCGCAAGACGATCACGATCCCCGACGCGATGGAAAGCTGGATCAAGACGCGGATCCAGTCGGGCCATTACGCCAATGACAGCGAGTATATGCGTGATCTGATCCGCCGCGATCAGGAACGCCATGCCGCCGAGAACCAGCTGCGTGATATCGTGCAGGAAAGCCTGCAGAGCGGGATCGGCGACAGCACACCCGCCGATATCAAGGCGCGGGTCGAGAACCGGTTGAAGGCCGATGGCCGGCTATAGGCTCACCATCAGGGCCGAGGCCGATGTCGAGGCGATCTATGAATACTCGATTCTGACTTTCGGACCGGAGCGGGCGGGCGCGTATTTTGACGCGCTGTTCGCGCGTTTCGCGCTGCTGGCCGACTATCCCGGCCTCGGCCATGATTACGGACACATCGCGCCCGGCCTGCGGCGGTTCGAGCAGGCCAGTCATTCAATCTATTATATCCGGCTCGATGACGGCGATTTGCAGATTCTGCGCATCCTTGGCCAGCGGCAGGATCCAGGGCGGCACCTGTGAAGGCTGCGCCTAATTCCCGACAATCCCGTACTCGCCGCCGCGCTCCAGCGCGCGCTGATAGGCCGGGCGGGCGTGGATGCGGTCGACCCAGGCCTGGATCTTCACCTGCGACGAGTCGAGGCCACCGCGCGCGGCGGCCGCTTCGAGCGGGAAGCTCATCTGGATGTCGGCGCCGGAAAACGCATCGCCGGCGAACCATTCATTCGCGGTGAGCTCGGCTTCGATCCAGGCGAAGAGACTGGTCAGTTCCGGGCCGATGAAACGGTCCTCGACGCGCTTGGCGATTTGTCTGGCGATCGGCTTGACGAAGAAGGGCGCCGGGGCGGATTTGATCTGGTTCATCAGCAATTTCATCAACAGGGGCGGCATCAGCGAGCCCTCGGAGAAATGCAGCCAGTAGACATAGCGGCGATGCGCCTCGGTGCCGGCCGCCGGCTTGAGAGCCGGGCCATAGGTGTCGACCAGGTATTCGATGATCGCGCCGGATTCAGCCACGGTGATATCGCCATCGGTGATGACCGGCGATTTGCCGAGCGGATGCACGGCCTTGAGATCGGCGGGCGCGCGCATCGTGGCTTCATCGCGCATGTATTTCCGGATCTCGTAGTCGAGCCCCAATTCCTCGAGCAGCCAGAGGATGCGCTGCGAGCGCGAATTATTGAGATGGTGGACAATGATCATCGGACAGCCCCTGCCGGTTGCGAACGCTGCCCAAGGCAATACGCGAACTGCTCGCAAACGCAATGCCTTCTCAGTCCAGCGCCTCCGCCGCCACCTCGCCGGACGGCGCCGTCCAGCCCTCCAGCGCCATGCCCGTGTCGAGGCCGCATTTCTGCAGGCGCAGCTGCAGGTCACGCGCCAGCGACGGGTCGCCATTGGCCAGGTCAGTGAGGGTGAATTCGGTCAGCCGCACCACATGGCCGACATGGGTATGGCCATGATCGGCCAGGGTGAAAGCCAGTTCGACCAGATGCGGCGAGCGCACGCAGAAGCTCAAGATATCCTGGTCGAGGACCGGGTTGTGCGGCTCGTGCGACCAGATCAGGTCGGCATCGTCGAGTAGGGCAGGCGCGGCCATGGAAACCTCAACCAGTTGCGTGTCAGTGGCCCGATGCCACAACATACAGTGGGAGCGTTTCGTGCTCGCGGAAATGCATAAGCTATGAGCCGCGGTGCTGGCCTGTGGAAAAGCGATTGCCGCTCAAGGGTGGCGGGCAGCGCCTCGCCAACGCTTTCTTCCCCGCCGCAGGCTGCGGGAAACTCCGAACGCCCCCGACAAGCGTCATCCCAGCGCAGGCTGGGACCCAGTCTCGTAGAGCCAGGCCGGAGTGGGATCAGGCGCCAGACTTGGCAGCGCAATGCGTGAATCTGGGTCCCAGCCTGTGCTGGGATGACGATGAGGTTTGAAACAATCGGGACAGACACAATTATTCTGACCCCAATCCGTCAACTTCATTTCTTTCATTGATTTTCCGCCCTGGCCCGCTTCGGGCAGCGCGATCCCTGAAATCCTTGCCAAGCAGGGCGCCAGACTGGAGTTGAGACGTCAAGGGCGCGAAGCGCCGCTTCGCGGTTTCACCCTTGACGCCTCAACTCCAGTCTGGCCGGATCCCGGCATGGTTTTCAGGTCGGGTTGTGGCCGAAGAATAAACGGGAACGCACACCATTTTAAGTTTCCAAGCACCGGAATGGACAGGCCTACCATCAAATTTAAAGGTGAGTGTCCCCGTTTTTTGGGATGATGGAATGGCCGGGTGAGGGGATAGGGAGGGGTAGGTTCTTCTCTCCCAGTCGCTGCTGATTTTCCAATAAATCCAATCCTTTGTCATCCCTGACGGATGCCCCACGAAGGCGGGGTGCAGATCAGGGACCCAGAACCACCATCGCGAATTCATTCACGATGGACGATCAAGAATCCGCCGCCCCGACCCCGGAATCTCAACCGTCGGGCGTCTGGGTCCCTGATCTACGCCCGGATCGCTGACGCGTCCGGGCATCGGTCAGGGATGACAACGCATTGTTTGACGTGGGGGTTTGGCTGCAAATGGGGGGCGAAGCGCCGCTTCGGGAAAATAAATGGTGACAGGCGCCCATTTTCCCGGCCCGTATCTGGCGGCCGCGGCCTAAAGCTCGTTCCAGCTCACCTGGACGCCGAGCATGGCGAAGACCGTGTCCCAGTATTGCATCAGCGGGCCGTGTTGTTCGGCCTCCCACTGGCCGCGCGGGATAAGGCGGATATCGAGGCGGACGCCGCGCAGGCTGTCGCCATAGGTCTCGCGGATCGCATCGGCGACAATCGCCGGCTCGGGGACGCGGTTTTCCAGGCTGCCGAGACGGCGGCGATAGACGGTGTAGATTTCCGAATTCTGCAGCATGTCGGAGACCAGCACGATGCGCCGCTCGGGGACGCTGCGGTCAAAGGCCGGGTCCTGGCCGAGGCGGGCCAGCGCTTCGATGATCGGGCTGTTGGGGGCGTCCTTGGGCTCGACGAGGTCGGCGAGGGCGCGGGCCAGCGGCTCGGCAAACAGGGCGTCATAGCGTGCCTGCACCCGGTCAGGATTGCGGTAAAGCGGATTGACCTGCTCGCCGGCGCCCGGATTGCACAGCGAGAAACTGTTGGTATTGCGCAGCTGGCCGCTCTCGTTGAGCTCGTAGAGCGAGAGGCGTTCGCCGACCGCGAGCTGGTCGCGCTGGTTGAGGATCAGGGCGCCGATCGCCTGGGCCTGCTCGGGGGAATAGAGGTCGGTCTTGTCGATCACCACGACGCGGTGCGGCGGGATGGCGCCGGCCAGGCACAGGGTCTGGCTGTCATAGACCGGCGGTTTGAGCACGAAGGCGGCGTAGCTGATTGCGCCCAGAACCGCGGCGACTATCAGCAGATTGAATATTCCCAGTGCATCGCGTCCGGTCATTGGGGGCCCCCGCCACTTTGTGTGCGGCGGACCCGGATGGGGCCCGCCTCGATGGTCACTCTAGCGCTGGTTGCCCGGCCCCGCCAGATCGCGGCAGATCTCGTCGTGCAATTCCTTGGCCTCGACCAATTGCTCGAGCTCGTGCTGGCTCAGCTTCTTGGCATCTTTCCAGCCCGCCTCGAGCGCCTTTTCCAGATCGGTGGCGGCCGCCTCGAGCCGGCGGGAGACACCGCCATAGCCGGGGATGGCGTCATCGAAGGTGCGGCCCTTGAAGGCGGCGATGATCGCGAATGTGGTGCCGAGCACCAGCAGCAGCAGGGCTTCGAGGGTCTCGATGCCAAGCGGGTTCGACATGGCGGCGCTGACCGGCGTCAGGACCAGGCCGGTGACATCGCCGGCGCCCATGGCCAGGGTTGCGGCGTTGAATTCCAGCAGATCGCGGAAATGGGCCGCGCTCAGATTCAGCGCCAGCAGGGTCGCGACACCGACGAGCGTGCCGATCGCGGCAAGGCCGCGGTGAACCTTCTTGTGCGGGTTCGACATGTGGCGCAGGCCGAGAAAGCCGACCAGGAAGAAGGCGGCGATCACATTGGTGAAGGAGACGGTGATGGCCTGCAGCCAGCCGCCCAGCAGACCGAGATCAGAGCCGGTCGAGAAGAAATAGGCATTCGCCAAGCCTTCAAACAGCACCAGCGAGGCGAGAACCGAAAAATGCAGGATATGGGATTTGGGGTAGATCGCGGCCCGGTCGATCGGCTTGATCGCGGACTCGCCGACCAGCTCCTGATCGTCAACGGCGCCGCCCCAGGTGCGGCGGAATTTGAGCAAATCCTCATGGCGTGCCGAAGCGAGCGCGATGGTGCGGCCGAGCTGGATCATCTCCGCCGGCGAGCGGACATCGCGGAATTCCGCGAGATCAGGCGGCAGATCGGTGAGTCTCCCGAAACCGGGATCTGTTCGGTTGTCTAAGGGCATGGCCTCCCCCTTCTTCTTCGCGCCGGTTTGGCACTGACATCATGGTTAATGGTCAATTGTGGCAGCCAATGGGGCACAAACCGGCTATTTGAGGATCAATTGCGGCGGGTCTGCGCCGAACACCCCTTGCGGCGAGGGGGGCGAGGAGGCAGTTTCGGCCGGCACTCGAGAGGCTCGCCGCAGGCTGAACGCCCGTCACAAATTTGGACAAGGGACGATATCCGCAATGAAATTCTATGATTACAAGGCCGCCCCCAGCCCGCGCCGGGCCCGGATGTTCATTGCGGAGAAGGGGCTGGAGATCGAGACCATCCAGATTGATCTCGGCGCCAGGGCCCAGTTCGACGAGGCCTACCGCGTGGTCAATCCACGCTGTACCGTCCCCGCGCTGGCGCTCGATGACGGCACGGTGCTGTGCGACAACGCCTCGATCGCGCGCTATCTCGAGGAGATCCGGCCCGAGCCGCCGCTGCTGGGCCGCACGCCGGTCGAGAAGGCGCTGGTCGCCGAATGGCTGGCCCGGGTCGAGTGGGAAGGCTTCATGGGCGCCGCCGAAGCCCTGCGCAACACATCGGAATTCTTCAAGGATTCGGCGATCACCGGCCCTGATCGCTATGAGCAGATCCCGGCCCTGGCCGAGCGCGGGCGCCAGCGCGCTGCCGCCTTCCTCACCGTGATGGACCAGCGTCTGGCCGAGGCAAATTATCTCGCCGGCGACGCGTTCAGCGCCGCCGATATTGCCGGTTATGCCTTCGTCGACTTCGCCGCCTGGGTGAAGCTCAAGCCCGGCCCGGAACTGACTCACCTGGCCAATTGGCGCGAGGCGATCTCCAAACGGCCGAGTGCTGCCCTCTAGCGCTGCGCCGCGATCACTGCGCCGCCTCAGCCTCTTGCGCCGGGTCATAGGCCTCGAACCAGCGCAGGATTTCGGCGACCTTGGTCAGCAGGCGGCTGGGGCGTGAATTGGCGATTCCGTGGAAGGAATCGGGGATCACCACCAGCCGGCTGGGCACGCCGCGCAGGCGCAGGGCCGAGTAATATTGTTCGGTTTCGCCGCGCGGGGTGCGGACATCGGCACCGCCGACCATCATCAGGGTCGGGGTCTCGACATTGCCGACCAGCGAGAGCGGCGAGCGGCGCCAGTACTCACCGGGATCCTCCCACGGCGCACTGGCGAACCAGTAGCGGTAGAAATACTGGGGCAGGTCGGAATAGAGCACGAAGCTGGCCCAGTTGATCACCGGCTTGACCACGGCCGCGGCCGCAAACCGGTCGGTGGAACCGATGATCCAGGCCGTCAGCACGCCGCCGCCCGAGCCGCCGGTGACGAAGAGCCGCTCGGGATCGATGAAGCCGCGCTCCAGCATCATGTCGACCGCGCCCATCAGATCGTCATAGTCATGGCCGGGATAGTCGTGATGGATCAGGTTGGCGAAATCATAGCCATAGCTCGTTGAACCGCGTGGATTGGTATAGATGACGACATAGCCGGCCGCCGCCATCAGCTGGAGTTCCGCCGAGAAGGACGGGCCGTAGGCGGTGAAGGGGCCGCCATGGATTTCCAGGATCAGCGGGTATTGCCCCGCCGGATCGAAATCGGGCGGGTAGAGCACCCAGCCCTCGATTTCGCGTCCGTCGAAGGGCGAGGCCCAGTGCACGGTCTCGGCGTCGGAGAGGGTGCGGTCAGCGAGGACATCGTCATTCAGCTCGGTGATGGCGTGCAGGGGCTCACCGGCCGTGGCGGTCACCAGCTCTGCCGGGCGTTGCGGCGTGCTCATGGTGGCGGCGATGCGGCCATTGCCGGCGATCGTGAAGTCGCCGCCGGTATAGGGGCGTCCCATTTCCGCGCCGCCAAGGCCGCGGGCGACCGGTTCGATCGCGCCATCGAGGCTGACCCGGGCGATCAGGGTCTCGCCATGATCCTCATACTGGACATAGATCGCCTCGCCATCGGCGCTCCATTGCGGATTGCCGACGGAGCGGTCGAGCGCTTCGGTGAGGACGCGCGCCGCGCTGCCATCGGCATTGGCCAGGTAAAGGCGCATATTGTCATAGCCCATGCGGTGATCGTCATAGCCGAGATAGGCGAGCAGGCTGCCGTCCGGTGACGGGCGCGGCGCCATGTCGGGGCCCTCGCGGCCGGTCAGGGGCTGTGGCTGTGCATCATCGCCGAGGCCGACGCGGAAAATCTCGCTGTCCGGCGCCAGGGTGGCATTGTTCTCGCGCCGGTCGGCCGCAAACAGCAGCGACTGGCCGTCGGCCGACCAGGCCAGATCGCCGCTGGCTCCGAGCTCATCGGAGGTCACGGCCACCGGCTCGCCATCGGCGATGTCGACGATGAATATCTGTTGCCGGCCGAGCGGCAGCTCGCCGACGCCGTCGAAGCGGAAGGTCAGCCGGTCCTCGACCCGGGCGCCGGCGGCCCAGTCCATATCCTCATCCTGCGCCGGCAGGGCGGCGGCGGGGATGGCGGCCCGTCCGACAAAGCCGGCATAGGCCAGGCGTGTCCCGTCCGGCGACCAGCTCAGCCCGGCTCCGCCACCGCGCAGCTGGACAATTTCCTGGTCGGCGCCGGTGGCCAGGGTGCGGATCCGGATGCTGGCAACGTCATCATCGGCCTTGATATAGGCGAGCCGGCGACCGTCCGGAGACCAGCGCGGCGTGTGTGTCGAGCCGGCTTCAGGGGCGAGGGCGCGGTGATCGCTGCCATCCGGACCGATCAGCCAGATCGCCGACCGGGTCTGGTCGGTTGTGATGTCGTTGGAGCGCCGGACATAGGCGATCAGGGCGCCATCGGGCGCGATCCGGGGATCGGACGCGGCTTCGAGGGAAAACACGTCAACGGGTTGCAGCGGCAGGGGAGATTGGGCCAATGCCGGTGTGGATATTGCGCACGCGAGTGCGGCCAGAAGACTCTTCAACACAATCAACCTCCCGTGACGATGGCTGTATCAGAACCGTTTTTGCCGCACAGGCCAAGCCACAATTCCGTGCCTGGAATGTGACGACTCTGCAACAGTCTGGTTTAAATTCGAGTTTTGGGTACGAATTGCGGCGAAGCTCTGCATTTGTTCCGCTTTTTCGCTTCACCTCAGGCCCAAACTCCCCCAATGTTTCCGCAGGGCGCGCAAAGCGCTCAATGAAAACAGCTGAGCGAAAATCGCCAGCTCTCGGGAGGGAGTTCAAGGAATGTTATCGACCAAGAAAACGATTCTGTTCGCAGCAGCCTCGGTCATCGCATTGACCGGTGCACAGGCCGCGGCGCAGGAAAGCCGCAGCGTGGACGTCATCACGGTGACGGCGCAAAAGCGTGAGCAGGGTATCCAGGACGTGCCGGTTGCGGTTACGGCCTATAATGAGGACCTGCTGCAGAATTCAGGTGTCCGCGACCTGAAGGACCTGATGATCATCTCGCCAGGCCTCAACGTCACCTCGACCACGAATGATTTTGTCACCACCGCCCGTATTCGTGGCATTGGTACGGTTGGCGACAATCCGGGTCTGGAATCGTCTGTCGGCATCGTGATCGACGGTGTGCCGCGCGCCCGTAATGGCGTTGCCTTCAACGATCTCGGCGAAATGGAACGCATCGAAGTCCTGCGCGGCCCGCAGGGCACGCTGTTTGGTGCCAATACCACTGCCGGTATCATCAACGTCGTCACCAAGCGGCCCGAGTTCGAGTTCGATTATAATGGCGAGCTGACCTATATGGGCGGCGATGCCACCGGCTGGGGTGCTGCTGCCGGCATCACCGGTCCGCTCAGCGACCGGATCGCCGGGCGTCTCTACGCTGCCAGCCGGTCTCATGACGGTTACCAGACCGCCGAGACCTTCGGTGGCCCGCGCACGGAGACCGAGGACCGCACCCAGAATTTCTTCACCCTGCGCGGTCAGGTCCTGTTTGACTTCAGCGACCAGGCAAACCTGCTGCTGACCGCTGACTACACCGAACGTGACGAGGATTGCTGCGGTGCGCCGAGCATTGTGTCCGGTCCGACTGCCGGCGCGATCAACTTCCTTGTGCCTGGCGCGCGGCCGATGGCGGGCAGCGAGGATCCGTTCAGCGGTCTCGTGCAGTCCAACCGTGACACCGGCCAGGAGATCACGGATCAGGGCTTCAGCGCCGAACTGAACCTGAACTTCGAAAGCTTCGACGTGACGGCCATCCTGTCGGATCGTGACTATGAGCTGCGCTCCGGTCAGGATACGGACTTCACCGGCGCCGACATCGTGTTCCGCGATATCGACAACAACCGGTTCGAATTCGGTAACACCACCTTCGAACTGCGCGTCTCCGGCTCGACCGAGAATTTCGAGTGGATGGTCGGTTCCTACTATTCGAACGAGAACCTGGTTCGCGAAGACGCCATCCAGATGGGTGCACACTTCTCGACCTATCTCGGCCTGCTGGGCGGAAGCCCGACGCTGGTCACCGACCTGGCCAATGGCCTGGGCGGCTTCCTGATCCCTGGCTATGTTCCGCTTGCTGCGGGAACGGGCGTGCCGCTGGGCGGTGGCAATCCGGTGGGTGATACCTTCACCCAGGATGGCGACAGCCTCAGCTTCTTCACGCACAACACCTGGCACCTCACCGATGCAACAGATCTGACCTTCGGTCTGCGTCATACGCGGACTGAAAAGACGGCGCATTTCGACTTTGGTGAAAGCTATGCGCCGGCGTGTGACGTCTGGGAAACCGTGTTCGGTGATGCCCTCGACTTCTCGACCCCGTTCGCACAGGCCGTCCTGGGCTTCTTCCCTCCAGGGTCCGACACTTTCGGTGCGTACACCTGTCTGCCGTTCGCCCGGGATGTTTTCGCCCGGATCGACAATACGCAGACGCTCGAGGAGAACGAGTTCTCCGGCCTGCTGTCACTGTCGCACCGCTTCAGTGATGACCTGTTGATGTACGGGACCTATTCGCGTGGCTACAAGGCGGGCGGTTTCAACCTCGACCGCTTCGACCAGGCCGGCAGCGATGCGGTGGACTTCACTTCGGTGCTCGCGAATCCGAACACCTATCCGGCTCGTTTCGACCCGGAAACCGTCGACAGCTTCGAGATCGGTATCAAGACCGAGTGGGCCAACGATACGGTGCTGGCCAACTTCTATCTGTTCCAGTCTGATTTCGACACCTACCAGCTGAACACCTTCAACGGCATCGCCTTCTTCGTGACCTCGATCGATGGTGCATCGACCCAGGGTGCCGAGATGGAACTGCTCTGGTTGCCTGAAGCCATGCCTGGCCTGACCATGCAGGGTGGCCTGACCTACGCCAACGCGACCTATGACACGTTCGCTCCGACGGGCACGCCTGAAGTTGATGTCCTGTCCGGTCAGAACTTCTCGCTGGCTCCGGAATGGTATGCGTCGGCCTCGGCCACGTATAACGGGACCTTCGGCGACAACATGACCTGGCTGGCTCACCTCAGCGCCCGCTATCTGTCGGAGCACAATACCGGCTCCGATCTCGACATCGAGAAGATGCAGGATGCCTACACCGTGTTCAACGGCCGTATCGGCATCGGCGCTGCCGATGAGACATGGTCGCTGGAACTGTGGGGCCGCAATCTGACGGATGAAGGCTATATCCAGGTCGGCTTTGATGGGCCGTTCCAGCCTGGTTCCTTCAATGCCTCTACCGGCCAGGCACGGTCCTGGGGCCTTACGCTCCGCGCCCGCCGCTAGTCGAGCCTACGCATGACAGGGAAGGGGCCGGGCGGCGACGCCCGGCCCTTTTTCTTGTCGGTCTGCTTGGTTGTGGGGCTGCTGTCCTGTCGCCCTGCTGTCCTGCGGGTCCGTTATCGGGCCATGCACACGCGCCTGTGAGACTACCGACACTTGCGCAAGGATTGTGGCTGCACAATCTTCACCACATCACCTGCTTTGGGGTGCCTGCCCTGAATTGGCCGCGATACGATGATTGAACAGGCCCATATGATTCGAATCCCCACCGTTGAGACATTGATGATTTTGCCATGACGCTGCGCGCCCGAAATATTCTGTTGATCGCCCTGGCCGGCCTGCTGGTCGTGACCGGCCTGTCCATGGTCGTCGGACCGTTTTCCATCGCCAGCCTCGAGTCCCGTCTGGAGAGCAATGCACGCGCCGCGCTCGACCGGCGCGAGATGGACTGGGCCCATGTGCGCTTCCGTGGCCAGGAGGCCATCCTGTCCGGCGCCGCCCCCAATGACACGGCGCGCGAAATTGCGCTCGAAGTCGTGGCCGGCTCGACCTGGTCGGGTGGCAGCATTGCCGGCGGCGTGACGCGCGTGGTCGACGAGATCACCGATGCGCGCACCGATCGCGGCTTTTCCTTCCGCGCCGATGTTGCCTTTCGGGGCCGCGTGCTGATCCGCGGCGACGCGACCGATGCCGCCGCCCGCGATGCGATCGCCCGTTTCGCCACCGCCAATTTCCCCAACGGCGCCGATTCCGACCTGACCCTGATCCCGGGCGGCGCTCCGGCGGCTGAATGGGAAGAGGCGGCCAAGCGCCTGCTCGGCCAGCTGGCGCGGCTCGAACGCGGCGCCATCGTGCTCAGCGGCCAGCAGGGCGGCCTTTATGGCGATGCCGAGAATCCGCAAATTGCCCGCTCTGTCGCCAATACGCTGCAATCGATGCCGGCGCCCTTCCGCGCCGCGTCGATCATCATTCCCGCCGGGGCCCCGGCCATCGTCAACGTGCCGGACATTGATGCCTGCGCCGCCGTGATCCGGGCGGCCCAGGGCACCGATGCGCTGCGCTTCGAGACCGGTGGTGTCGGTGCCAGTCCGCTGACGGAAATCGCCCTGCGCCGGCTGGGACGCACCTTTGGCGCCTGTCCCGAGGATGCCCGGCTTTCCGTGACGATCAATATCGCCGATGGCGGCGAGGAACTCGCGCGGCAGCGTGCCGAACAGGTGCGCTCGCTGCTGTCCGGCGGCGCCGAGGGCGAGAGCCGGGTTATTGTTGCGCTGGCGGATGACCAGTTGCAGGCACTTACGTTTTCCGTTTCATCGATTGAGGGTTGAGGCATGTTCTGGCTGGTCTGGCAAATTGGTTTCCTGATTTTGGCGGCCTTCGGATTCGGGGTTCTGACGGGTTGGAAGGTCTGGAGCGGCGAGGCGCGCAGCGTCGAGGCCGACAAGGCGCTGGCCGATGTCATCGCGCTGCGCCGCGAGAATGAAAACCTGGCGCGCCGTCTCGGCGAAGCCGAAGCGCGCGCCGTGGCCGCAAGCCGCGCCCCGGAAGCGGTGAAGGCCGGTCACGCCGATATTCCAGCCGATTCAAGCGAGAAGCGCGAACCGGCCAAGCCGGCGGCAAAGCGCAAGGCTGCGCCTGCTGCAGCCAAGCCAGCCGCAGCACCGGCCAAACCGAAGCCGGCCCCTGCTGCTGAACCGGCGACACCGGCGCCCGCCGAGCCGGCGCCGGCCGCTGCCGCGTCCGACGAAGATCTGACGGTGATCAAGGGGCTTGGGCCCAAGGCCGCCGCCAGCCTGAAAGCCGAGGGCGTGGTCCGCTATGCGCAGATCGCCGCCTGGAGCGAGAGCGATATCGCCGACTGGGACGCCCGCATCAATGGCCGCGGTCGCATCGTCCGCGATGACTGGGTCGGTCAGGCCAAGGCGCTGATCGCCTGAGCCAGATCACTTGGCACGGGATGTCGGCCAGGCTGCGCCTCAGGGCATGTGAGCCAGTACATTGCGGGCGTCATAGGCATTGGCATCGTCGGAGACGGTGCCGGTGCGCACCAGGATTTCCAGCGTCACGGATTTCTGCCCGGCTGAGCCGTCAAAACGGATGCCCACGCCGATGCCGCGGGATGAATAGCCGCGAGAGCCGGTGGAATAGCTGGCCGAGGTTCCCACCCGCACCGGATCGCGATCATTGCCATCGCGATTGCGGCGCACGACCACAAACCAGTCACCGCCCTGTTCCAGTGTGAACTCGGCCGCCCGGCGCAGCGCCAGATCCTCGGTCTCCTCGATACTGGTGTCCGGGCCGGCATCAAAGCGGATCATGAACCGGTCCTGCTCGATGGCGCGTTCAGAATAGCCGTACTGACCCTCATGGGCCGGCGCATAGCGTGTCGGGCCAGACGTCGCGCAGGCCGTCAGGGCGAGCGCGGGGGCAAGGACAAGCAGGGGAAGAATGCGTTTCATGGCGGCAGCTCCAGCTGTGTAACCCGCTCACGATAGGATCATTCGTCCTCGCTTGCCACCGCCGCCTCGACGCCCATCCGGTCCAGCATGATCAGCGCACTGTCGGCGATCACCGTGCCCGGCGGGAAGACGGCCGCCGCGCCCATCTGGCGCAGCACCGGTTCGTCATCGGGCGGAATGACGCCGCCGACCACGACCAGGATATCGTCGCGGCCCTGTTCGGAGAGCGCGGCGCGCAATTGCGGCACCAGGGTTAGATGCCCCGCCGCCAGCGATGAGGCGGCGGCGGCATGGACGTCTTCCGCGATGGCGAGGTTTGCGGCTTCCTCCGGGGTCTGGAACAGCGGCCCGATCACCACATCCCAGCCGAGATCGGCATAGGCGGAGGCGACGACTTTCTGGCCGCGGTCATGGCCGTCCTGGCCGAGCTTGGCGATCAGGATTTTCGGCTTGCGGCCATGAAGCTCAAGGAAGCGTGCTGCGGTGTCGCGAGCGCGGCGGACCTTGTCATCAGGGCCGGCGGCGGGACCGTAAATTCCGGTCACGGCCTTGATTTCGGCGACATGGCGCTTGAAGGCGCGCTCCATCGCATCGGAAATCTCGCCGACGGTCGCCATGGCACGGGCCGCATCGACGGCCAGTTCCAGCAGATTGCCCTCACCGGAGGCGGCAGAGGTGGCCAGCGCATCGAGCGCGGCTTCCAGCCTGGCCGGATCGCGCTCCTGGCGCAGGCGTTCGAGCTTTTCGATCTGCTGTTTGCGCACGAGGTAGTTGTCGACCTTGAGGACGGGGACGTCCTCGTCTTCGTCGAGCAGGAATTTATTGACGCCGGTAATGGTCTGCTGACCGCTGTCGATCAGCGCCTGGGTGCGGGCTGCGGCCTCTTCGATACGCAATTTCGGCACGCCGGCCTCGATCGCCTTGGCCATACCGCCGAGCGCGTCGATCTCGGCGATATGATCCATCGCGCGGGCGGCGAGATCATGGGTCAGGCGCTCGACATAATGACTGCCGCCCCACGGGTCGATCGCGTCACAGGCATGCGCTTCGCTGGCCAGCAGGATCTGGGTATTGCGGGCGATACGGGCCGAGAAGTCGGTCGGCAGGGCCAGCGCCTCGTCGAGGGAATTGGTGTGCAGCGACTGGGTGTGGCCATCGACGGCGGCGATGGCTTCCAGCGCCGTGCGGCCGACATTGTTGAACACATCCTGCGCCGTCAGCGACCAGCCCGATGTCTGGCAATGGGTGCGCAGGCAGATCGATTTTTCGCTTTTCGGATCAAAGCGTTCCTTCACCAGCTTCGCCCAAAGCAGGCGCGCGGCGCGCAGCTTGGCGACCTCCATGAAGACATTCATGCCGATGCCGAAGAAGAAGGAGAGGCGCGGCGCGAAGGTGTCGACATCCATGCCGGCCTCGATGCCGGTGGCGATATATTCCAGACCGTCGGCGATGGTGTAGGCGAGCTCGAGATCGGCCGGCGCTCCCGCCTCTTGCATGTGGTAGCCGGAGATCGAGATCGAATTGTATTTCGGCATATGTTTCGAGGTGTAGTCGAAAATGTCCGAGATGATCCGCATCGAGGGGCTGGGCGGATAGATATAGGTATTGCGGACCATGAACTCCTTGAGGATGTCGTTCTGGATCGTGCCGGACAGCTGTTCCGGCTTCACGCCCTGCTCCTCGGCGGCAACGATATAGAGCGCCAGCACCGGCAGCACCGCGCCATTCATGGTCATCGAAACGCTCATCTGGTCGAGCGGAATGCCGTCGAACAGGGTGCGCATGTCATAGATGGAATCGATTGCCACACCGGCCATGCCGACATCGCCGGCGACGCGCGGGTGGTCTGAATCATAGCCGCGATGCGTCGCCAGATCGAAGGCGACCGAGAGGCCTTTCTGGCCGGCCGCGAGATTGCGGCGATAGAAGGCGTTGGAATCTTCCGCCGTCGAGAAACCGGCATATTGCCGGATCGTCCAGGGGCGCTGCAGGAACATGGTCGGATAGGGCCCGCGTACAAACGGCGCCGCACCGGGCACGGTGTGGATAAAGTCGATATTGTCGCTGTCAGCCGGGCCGTAGGCGGTGTGGATGGCGATGCCTTCAGCCGGTGTCCAGTCCTCGCCCTTCGCCGCGGAGGCGGGCAGGGCGGGGCCGAGATCGAGCGTGGTGAAATCCGGTGTCGTGCTCATGATGCCGCTCCCTCGAATGGCGTCGCCAGGCGGATGGCCGTGACGGCGCCCTCCGGTGCGTTGGTTTCGGGCCAGACCCCGTTGGTCTCGACCGGTTTGGGATGCGGGTCGGGATGCTGGGTGACGCCGAGAATGACATCCTCGCCGTCAGCGATCTGTTGCAGGCGCTTGTCGCGCACGGCGGCGATCTCGCCCTGCAGCCAGCCGCCAGCGAAGGCCTCGACCAGTCCGCCGCGCCGTTCGATCTGCTGGAATAGCGCCCAGGCGGCCTGGGCCAGTTCATCGCTCAGCGTCTCGTGCAGATAGCTGCCGGCGGCCGGGTCGGTGACCTTGCCGATATGGCTCTCCTCGGCGAGCAGGATCTGGAGATTGCGCGCCACGCGGCGGCCGAGCCCGGTCGGGCGGCCGATCGCATCGGTGAAGGGGCGGATGGTGATGGTGTCAGCCCCGCCAGCGGCCGCTGCAAAACCGGCACAGGCGGTGCGGATCATATTCGTCCACGGATCCTTGGCGCTCATCATCCGGCCGGATGTGGTGGCATGCAGGCTGAGGCGCTGCGCCGCTTCACGGGCGCCAAAGCTTTGTGCGATGCGGGCGTAGATGCGCCGGGCGGCGCGCAGCTTGGCGATGGTCAGGTGGATATCGGTATCGGCGGCCAGCCGCGCCTCGATCGCGCCGGCGGCGTCGTCGACGGAGAGGCCGGCGTCGAGCATGAGGCGCATATAGGCCGCGGCCGAGGCGGCCATCAGCGCCAGTTCCTGCACCTCCGAGCCGCCGGCCTCGAAGGCGAGGGCGCCATCACAGCGGAAGATTTTCAGCTGCGGGAAGGCGGCTTGGGACAATTGGGCCAGATCGCGCGCCTTGGGGAAGCATTGGTCATCCAGCGCGATGCCCTGGCGTGCGGCGCGTTCGATCGGCGCCAGGCCGAGCCCGCCTTGCAAATGCTCGCCATCGAGGCGGCGACGGGCAAACAGGGTCAGCGCCAGATGCGCGTGATGGCCCTGGCCGTCGAGACTGTCGAGATAGACGGGCGCCAGCGAGAGATCGACGCCCTTCAGCGCTGCATCCAGCAGGTCGACCTCATTGGCCTTGAGGCCGAATTGCCCCGTTGAGTGGAGCCGCAATTCCAGCTCCGACACGCCGCCCATCAAATCATCGAGCGCGGCGGTATTGGCGGCATCCGGTGTCGCCTCGACAATCGACTGGCGCATGCCCCAGGGCAGATGACCGTTGCGTGGCAGCGTATCGACGGCGCCGGTGCCGGCCGGGCGGTCAAAGAAGACCGGGCCGCGCTGGAGGCCGTCAATCGTGTGCCGCTTGACCGTGGCTTCGAAATCGGCGCCGCGCAGGGCTTTTTCGGCGAGTGCGCGCCAGCTGGCGGCGGTCTGGGCGGGAAATCCCCCGGCAAAATCGTGGATAGTGTCGGTCATGAGCATCCTGTCGCGGCAAGGCCATTATCGTGTCGGGGCGGAGAAAAGGCGCGCACGGCCCGCGCGTCAAGTACGAGCGGCGAGTATGGACAGCGATTTGTCTTGTCCCACAGCGCCCGGGGCGGCGTCACAATCGGGGGCAGCTGCCAAGGAGGCCCCGATGTCCGAAACCACACCCAATCTAGCCCTGCCGCTGGTGATGCCGGCGCAGGCGCAAAAACATGTCCCCGTGAATGAGAGCCTGCTCAGGCTCGACGCGCTGGTGCAGCCGCAGGCGCAAAGCCGAACACTCGCTGTCCAGCCGGCGATGCCCGAAGACGGCCAGGGCTGGATCCTGCCGGCCGGGGCCAGCGGTGACGACTGGGCCGCGATGGCCGCCGGTTCGCTGGCGATCTGGCGCGACGGTTTCTGGAGCGAATTGCCGCCAAGGCCCGGCTGGCGCGTGCATCTGATCGATGAGGGCCGCGATATCCTGTACGACGGCAGCGCCTGGATCCTGGCCGGCGCCGATACCGTGCTGGCCGAATCGCCCGGCGGCGCCAGAACCCGCGCCATCCTTGTCGCCGACAGTGTCACCGGCCTGACCGGCGCCAGCGTGGTCACAGCGATGATGATCCCGGCACGCTCAATCGTCCTCTGCGTATCAGTGCGGACCACTGAAGGGATCACCGGCGCCACCAGTTTTGACTGCGGCATTGCCGGCGAGACGGCCAAGTTTGGCGGTTCGCTGGGGGTGTCGGAAGGCGCCAGCAATCTCGGTGTCATCGGCCCGACCGCCTTTTACAGCGACACGGCCATCGTGCTCACCGCCAATGGCGGCGCCTTCACCGGCGGTGCGGTCAGCCTCGCCATCCATGCCTGGATGCCGGAGGCGCCGGACTAGCGTTGTGGCAGTCGTAGCGGCAGCACCCCCGCCATCACCCCGTTCAGAATTTCCTGCACGGCATCCGTCATCGCATGCCCGTTGACCGGCGCCATGTGCAGGCCCGCGTGCGGACAGGCCGCCGCCAGCCGGATCGCGCCGCGCGGCGGGCAGACCATGTCGTAGCGGCTGTGCAGGATCTGCATCGGCACAGCGGCCAGCTTCGAGGCGTTGGCGATCAGCTGGTCGGGCTCGAGAAAGCAGCCATTGCGGAAATAATGCGCCTCGATCAGCGAATGTGCGGCGACGAAGTCCGGCCCGCGCTCGGCGAGGCCTTCGCGCGTGGCCTCGGCACATTGATCGATCCAGGAGAGGCGGTCCTCGTATTCAGTCCAGCGATACAGGGTGGATTGGCGCAGTTCGGCGAGACTTGCCCCCGGGTCCGTCAGCCGGTTCAGCGCCGTGAGCCCGTCAGCCAGCTCGCGCTGCATGTCCTCGAAACACCAGTCCATGATCGCGCGCGGGCTGGCGCGGTATCGCTCGGGCACCGGGGCGATGAAATCGGCGAAGGCTTCCGGGAAGAAGCGCGGCGCGCCGGCCTCGCTGTGCCACCAGTCGAGATTGTCCGGCGTCGCCAGGAAGATCGCCTCGACCACCAGCGTGCTGACCCGCTCAGGGAAAGCCTGCGCATAGGCCAGCGCCAGGGTCGATCCCCAGGAGGGCCCGAACACGACCCAGCGCTCGATCCCCAGATGCGTGCGCAGCGCCTCGATATCGCCGATCAGATCGGCGGTGGTATTGGCTTCAAGCGACAGGTGCGGCGTCGAGCGGCCACAGCCGCGCTGGTCCATCAGGGTGATGTTGATGCGGGCCGGATCGAACATTTGCTGAAAGCGCGGCGAACAGCCCGATCCCGGACCGCCATGCAGCACCAGCAGCGGGATGCCGTCCGCGCGGCCGCATTGCTCCCAATAGAGCTCATGTCCGGCACTGACGGGCAGGCGGCCCGTCCGGTGCGGTTCGATGGGCGGGAAGAGAGGGCTCATGGGCATCCGCAGCAATTGATCCGGGGCGAGCCTAGCGCGGGCGCCGGGCCGGCGATAGCACGCTCAGCGCACCGGGCTTGCCAGCAAGGGTTCGACATCGCGGCTGGCCGCTTCGAGGCTGGAATAGGAATGCCCGTCGCGGTCATGCCGCACCGGTCCGCGGCGGCCATTGAGGGCGGCGCTCGCCGTCCAGCCACACACAGTGCCATCGCCGGCAGATATCGGCCGGGCCGCGACCTCCTGCATCAACACGCCGGGCCCTTCGGCGATCGGGCTGAAGACAGGTTTCAGCGCCTGGGCCCGCAGCCCCGCCTCGACGCGGGCACGCGCTGCCGCGAGATCAAGCGGACAGGCCGTGCGGGCGTGCAGGTCTTCGGTCAGATTGACGATGGAATACAGCAGCTCGGTTTCGGGCTGCGCGGCGGGCAGGAGGCCTTTTTCACGCAGTTCGGGCGCGAATCCGGTGAGGCCGGCGCCAAGCCCGGCGGTCAGGAGGAGCGCTGTGAGCGCACGTCGCCAATCAGATTTCATCTCATCCTGTCCCGGTCGCAATCAGGTCGGCAGCCATTTTCGGGCGCTGCCGCCAGTCTCGGTCCCCCATCGGGCCATCCGGCGCCCCGGCGCCGGAATGGTGCCCCACTAGCACGGTTCCGCATTGCCTTTCACCGGGAAATTGCTCCCGAAGACCCGTTGCAGCACGCGCATGGTGGTGCACACCGGGCGGGTATTGTGACGATGATGCTGTCCTTGCCGCGGGCACCAGCTGGAAAATTGGCAATCTTTGCTAAAATATGCCATGATGCCCGCCAATGGAGGGCCCGATGGCGACGATGAATGTCTCACTGCCTGATGCCATGAAAGCGTGGGTTGAAGCCCAGCGTGCCGAGGGCCGCTACAGCAATGCCAGCGATTATGTTCGCGACCTGATTCGGCAGGACCAGGACCGTCGCAGCAAGATCGCGAATATGCAGGCGCTGGTCACCGAGGCGCTCGAGAGCGGCGTTGGTGAGCGTTCGATGGCAGAAATACGTGACGCTGCACAGGCCCGGCTCACCGGTGCCGACGAGTAAGCCCGGCAATGGGTTTCAAACTCACCCGGGCCGCGCGCGAGCGCGTGGAGATCGCTCCGCCGGTGCGGTGCCATCCGCACGGGAGCCATCTCATCATCTATGTGATCGATGCCGACGACGATGTCCTGGTTCTGCGTATCCGGCATGCCCACGAGAACTGGGCTGGTGATCCCGGATGATCCGGATCGGCAAGGCCGATGCCGCGCCGCCTGCTGCGTTGAAGCCTCGATCATCGGAATAGGGAAAAATGGTGCCGCCACACAGATTTGAACTGTGGACCTCGTCATTACCAATGACGCGCTCTACCCCTGAGCTATGGCGGCGCCGGGTCGCTAAAGTCGCGACGCGAAGCCGGGCGTATAATACATGGTCGCGCTCCCGCCAAGTGCGTCTTGACGTGAGGAGCTGCGTTCGACATGACCAATGACATGACAAAGACACCGCCCTCGCCGCGCAAGGCCGCCGCCGCCAGCGATCCCGACAGCCGTGAAGCCCGCCTGGCTGCGGCCCTGCGCAGCAATCTGCGCCGCCGCAAGGCCGACCGCGCTGCGCCATCTGACGCCGGCGATCAGCCCGACGCGGACGCAGGCGAGGGCGCCACTGCACAAGCTTCTGCAATCCCTGCCACGAAAAATCCCCGGGATGGGTCATAATCCCGCCGGGTTCGAACCGCTGCATGTGTGTTCATCGGATTGAGGAGTGACAATGGACCGGATCATCATCCAGGGCGGCGCGCGGCTTGAGGGCCGTATTCCGATCAGCGGCGCCAAGAATTCGGCGCTCAAACTGATGGCCGCCGCATTGCTGACCGATGAGCCGGTGACCCTGACCAATATGCCGCGCCTCGCTGATTCGCGCTTCATGGGCCATTTGCTGGCCCGGCTTGGTGTGTCGGTCGAGGAGGGCAGCGGTGCCGAGCTGCACCTGCATGCCGGCGTGATCGCCGATACCTTCGCGCCCTATGACCTGGTGCGCAAGATGCGCGCGACCTTCAACGTGCTCGGCCCGCTGGTGGCGCGCGAAGGTCACGCCCGCGTCTCGCTGCCCGGCGGCTGCGCCATTGGCGCCCGCCCGGTCGATCTGCATCTCAGGGCGCTCGAGGCGCTGGGGGCCAAAATCGAGGTCTCCGAAGGCTATGTCGATGCCAGCGCCCCGGCCGGCGGCCTGGTCGGCGGCGAGATCGATCTGCCCTTCGCCTCGGTCGGCGCCACCGAACACGCCATGCTGGCCGCCGCCCTGGCGCGCGGCGAGAGCGTGATCGAGAATGCGGCGCGCGAACCGGAAATCGCCGATCTCGCCGAGATGCTGACCGCAATGGGCGCCCGGGTCGAAGGCGCCGGCACCAGCACGATTCGCATCCAGGGTGAGCGCCGGCTCAAGGGCGTGCGCCATCATGTCGTCGGCGACCGGATCGAGACGGCCACCTATGCCCTCGCGGTTGCGGCGACCGGCGGTGACTGCATTCTCGACGGCGCCAACTGGGCCCACAACAAGGCGCTCTGGCGCGCCATGGCCGATGCCGGCGTCACCGTCGAACCGGCCGATCAGGGCGTGCGCGTTGCGCGCAACGGCACCCGCCTGACCGCCGTCGATATCGAGACCCAGCCCTATCCCGGCTTCCCGACCGATGCGCAGGCGCAATTCATGGCGCTGATGACGCTGGCCGAAGGTACGTCGGTGATCCGCGAGACGATTTTCGAGAACCGTTTCATGCACGCGCCGGAACTGACCCGGCTCGGCGCCGATATCAGCGTTCATGGCAGCGAGGCCGTGGTACGCGGCGTGCCGCTCTTGCGCGGGGCGCCGGTGATGGCGACGGATCTGCGCGCTTCGGTCTCACTGGTCATCGCCGGGCTTGCCGCCGAGGGTGAAACCGTGGTCAACCGGGTCTACCATCTCGATCGTGGCTTCGAGCGACTGGAAGCGAAACTGTCCGGCTGCGGTGCCCGCATCGAACGCCGGGCCGACTGACGGAGACTTGACGTGAAGCGCGCTATTGCCCCGCTGCGCCTGACGGCGCTGGACGCCGCCGACCTCGAAGCGATCTCGGCTGCCCTGCAGGACGCGGTGGCCCAGCTCGGTGATTTCGAATTCTCCCGGCAGCAGCGCAATTTCACCATTGCCTTCAACCGCTTTCGCTGGGAGGCCGGTGGCCGCAAGCAGCGCGTGCGCTGTGGTGTGCAATTTGGCAATGTTGTCGCGGCACGATCCAGCAATCTCCGCCAGGGCGCGGAGGAGGCGGTGGTCAATCTGCTCTCGATCGGGTTTGAACCGGGCGAGGCGCCATCGGGTGTGGTGGTGCTGGTCTTCTCCGGCGGCGGCGAGCTGCGGCTCGAGGTCGAGTGCCTCGAAGTCGCGATGGTTGATATCAGCGCACCCTGGCCGGCGACGCGCCGGCCCGAACACGGGATGGACGAGACATGAGCGGCGCATCGGATCAGCCTGACAGGATCGTCCGGATCGATCTCGACATGGCCAGTATCGGCCCGACCGACGTCAATGCCGATCACGAACGCCGGGTCGCGATCGCCGATCTGCTCGAGGGCAACAGCTTTCGCCCCGTCAGCGAGGCCGTCGGCGAGACCAGCGGGCCCTATGCGCTGCGTCTGGCAATCGAGCATGACCGGCTGCTGTTCGATGTCCGGCTGGAGGATGATACGCCGGTGCGCGCCTTCGTGTTCGCGCTGGGGCCGCTGCGCCGGATCGTCAAAGACTATTTCATGATCTGCGAAAGCTATTACGAGGCCGTGCGCGATGCGCCCCTGGCCCAGATCGAGGCGATCGATATGGGACGCCGCGGCGTCCATAATGAGGGCTCGACCCTGTTGCGTGAACGCCTGTCCGGCAAGATCGAGGTCGATTTCGACACGGCGCGCCGCCTCTTCACCCTGATCTGTGCCCTGCATCGGCGGGCCGCCTCGTGAGCGTACCGTCGGTCCTGTTCGTGTGTGGTCGCAATGCGATCCGCTCGCCGATGGCGGCTGCGCTCTGGCGCCGGCATTTCGGCAAGGCGGCACAGGCGCGCTCCTGCGGTGTGATCCCGGCGGCCTTCGCCGATGGTTTCATGGTCGCGGTGATGGCCGAGCTCGGTTGCGATCTGGAAAACATTTCGCCGATGGCCCTGAGCGGCGTCACTGATCCGCCCGCCGCCCTGGTCGTCTCGCTCTCGACCGCCGCCGACCGGCTGGCCCGGCAATACGCCGCCGACAAGTCGGCCGAGTTCCAGGCCTGGCCGATTGCCGATCCAAGCGAGACCCCGGGCAGCCGTGAGCAGCGCCTCGCCGCCTACCGGCAAACGCGCGATGCCATCAATGCCCGCATCGCCAGCTGGGACCTGCCGCCTAAAAGCGCCTGAAGCCTCGACTTTGTGGGGCAGGCGGGACTATAACGCGCGCCGGGGCGCCATCAGCCCTGGAGTCGGGCTGATCTGCACATCTCTGTGTCCCGCATTTACGAGTATGAGGAGCCGCATGGCTAAAGAAGAATTATTGGAGTTTCCCGGCGAAGTGACGGAATTGCTTCCGAACGCGACCTTCCGGGTGAAACTCGAAAACGACCACGAAATCATTGCCCACACTGCGGGCAAGATGCGCAAGAATCGTATCCGCGTTCTCGCCGGCGACAAGGTGCTGGTCGAAATGACGCCCTATGATCTGACCAAGGGCCGGATCACCTATCGCTTCAAATAAGATCGCAAGCGGCGTGGATGCGCGAGATGGATGCCCGCATGGCTGAGCCCCGCCCACGCCTGATCCTGGCCAGCGCCTCACCGCGCCGCCTCGATTTGCTGGCCAGTGCCGGACTTGTGCCGGACGCGGTCGAGCCCACCGATATTGACGAGAGCGAGATCCCCGGAGAGCTGCCTGGCCCTCTGGCGCGCCGTCTTGCGCTGGAAAAGGCCGCCGCCCATCCCGATGGCGATGCCTTTGTCCTCGCCGCCGACACCGTGGTCGGCGTCGGCCGCCGCATCCTGCCCAAGGCCGAGACCGAGGCCCAGGCGCGTGCCTGTCTCGCCTTGCTCTCGGGGCGCAATCACCGCGTCTATACCGGCATCGCCCTGCGCACGCCCGACGGCGAGCTGACGGCGAAACTGGTCGAGACGAAGGTCAAGTTCAAACGCCTGAGCGCGCCTGAGCTGGAGAGCTATATCGCCAGCGGCGAATGGCGCGGCAAGGCCGGCGGCTATGGCATCCAGGGCCGGGCCGGCGCCTATGTCATCTCGCTGATCGGCTCCTATACCGGCGTTGTCGGCCTGCCGATCCACGAGACCGTCAATCTGTTGGCCGGGCGGGGCTATCCCGTCCTCGATGTCCAGAACGAAACGAAGACGCCATGATCCGCCAGATCCTGATTGAAGAGAATATCGGCGAGACCCGCGCCGCCGTCGCCGAGAATGGCCGTATCGTTGAACTGCATCTCGACCGCTGGTCGGAAATGCGCCAGCGCGCCGTCGAGGGCGAGCTCTATCGTGGCCGCGTGCGCCGCGTCGAACCGGCGCTCAATGCCGCCTTCATCGATCTCGGTGTCGGCGAGGAGGGCTTCATGCCCTTCGGCAAGGCCGGCCGGCCCAAGGGCCTGCATGTGGGCGCCGCCATCGGCGTGCGCGTCTCGCGTGAGGCCTTCGCCGACAAGGGCCCGACGCTCAACCTGGTCGAGGCCGGGCCCGGCGATGCGCCGGAATGCCTCGAACCGGCGCCGATCCTGGCCCAGCGCCTGGCACAGACCTTCTCCGGCGCCGACGTCGTCTGGGCCGACGAGACCGATTACGATCTCGAGGAAGCCTTCGAACTGGCGTTGGACCCCGTCGCCCCGATTCCCGGCGGCGGCTCGCTCTGTATCGAGCAGACCCGCGCCATGGTCACCATTGATGTCGATGCCGAGGGCCGCAAGGGCACCGGCTCGCCGCTGCAGCTGGCCCAGGCGCTCAATCTCTCCGCCGCCAAGGAATCGGCCCGCCAGATCCGTCTGCGCGGCCTCGGCGGCATCACCGCGATCGATTTCGTCCACATGCGCGGCCAGCCCGAGCGCAAGGCGGTCGAACAGGCGCTGCGTCAGGCGTTCCGCAATGACCGCGCCAAGGTCGATGTCGCGCCGCTGTCGCAATTCTGCGTCGGCGAGCTGGCACGTCAGCGCCGTGGCCGCACCCTGGCGGAAATCCAGCTGGACGCGAGCGGAGCCCCAAGCGTTGAAACCTGCGCCCTGGCTGCCCTGAGGCGTCTGGAAGGCGAGGCCCGCGCCCAGCGCTCGCGCCGGCTCACCCTGCAGGTCTCCAGCGAGGTTCATGCCTGGCTCGAGGCCGACACAATCGGCTGGCAGGCGGCGCTGGCCGAACGCATTGGCGGCCGTTTCACGCTGGCGCTGAATGCCGAATTCGGCCGCGAGGACTGCGGAGTGAAATCCTGATGCCCAAACCCGTCACCTGCCCGATGTGCAAGAATCCCCCGGTCGAGGCCTTCAAGCCCTTCTGCTCGAAACGCTGCGCCGACCTCGATCTCGGCAAGTGGTTCACCGGCGCCTATGCGATCCCCGGCGAGCCGGTCGACCAGGCCGAGGAAACCCCGCCGGGCCAGCCCGACAACGAATAGCGACGCCTCACTGCAATAATCTGCGATCCAGCGCGCTGCATCGTGGACACGGGCCAGCGCGCCCCTTATAAACCGCGCTCTCGCCAGCGGCCCAAAGCCGCCGCGCGAACCCGGTGCCCGGGTAGCTCAGTTGGTAGAGCAGCGGATTGAAAATCCGCGTGTCGGTGGTTCGAATCCGCCCCCGGGCACCATTTTTAGCTTCATGGCCCGCTTGGATCAAAGTTGAACGTATTCCCACCGCCCATGACTAGCCCACACCCTGCTAGTCCAAGTGAGTGCCTAGATGGGGCAGGCGTCGAGATCGGCTGATTGACGTTTGGCTCCGTCTCTCTATTGCCATTCCACGGACGTTGTTTAGCTCACCGCGTATATCGCGATGCAGCATGCTGCCACGAAAGTGGCGAGTGCGACCCCGATACTGAATTGGAACATGGAGATTAAAAGGCGTTTCCGCTTTGCATACTCAGCCTTTCCATTCTTGTGCTCCACTACCGCCTCACCCGCGACCGCGTAACGAACGCCGGAGAGACAAGCGCGGGCGAGGGCGCCGGAAATGATGCCCAGCAGAAATAGGATTGCCGGGACGGGCGTTACTCTGTCTGGCGCGATTTCCAGAATGCTGGCCATTGTCGTAACAGAGAGCGCAAGACCGGCCCCGTTTCCGAGTGTGGCCCACCCAGCCAAGCGTTCGATGCCATCAAATGCAGCGCTGAGCGCCCCATCCGCAGCTCTGAGTAACTCCCCCGACATGAAATCTCCAATCCTGGCGCCATGCACCCATACCTCCCAGCGAGCATTCCATAGAGTCGGTTGTGGTTCAAAGGAGGTGTGATCGTCGCCGGGCATATCGATCCCTGAAAATCTTGCCAAGCAGGGCGCCAGACTGGAATTGACCCGTCAAGGGCGCGAAGCGCCGCTTCGCGGTCTGGACCCTTGACGGGTCAATTCCAGTCTGGCCGGGTCTCGGCATGGTTTTAAGGGCGGGGTGTGGTCCCGCTGGTTTTGTTTTTCAACAAACATGACAACGGGGCTTGCCGTTATCCCGTGGCGCTCGACGCTTTCCTCCCCGGTTTAGCGGGGAGGGGGACCATCCGTAGCTTTGGCGGAGGATGGTGGAGGGGCGGCGCGCCGGGCGTGGAGCCAACTCCCGCCCGGCCTGCGGCTGGCCGCCCCATCGGCCGCTCCGCGGCCACTTCCCCGCGCGCGGGGAAGACGGTAGCGCTCCGAGGGGGGGCATCCCTCCGCCGCCCCAAACAAAAACGCCCGACCAGCCGGCCGGGCGTTCTCATGTCATTTGCTAGCGACTGAAGATCACACCAGCTCTTTAAGCTTTTCCGCCTGGAAGTCGGCCAGCTCATCGAAACGGCCGTCGCGGACCTTGGCGGCCCATTCCGGGTCGGAGATCAGGGCGCGGCCGACGGCGACGAGGTCGAATTCGTCGCGTTCGAGGCGTTCGATCAGGCCGTCGAGCGAGGCGGCGGGGGAGTTTTCGCCCATGAAGGCGCCGATGAAGTCGGAGTTGAGGCCGACCGAGCCGACGGTGATGGCGGGCTTGCCGGTCAGCTTCCTGGTCCAGCCGGCGAGGTTGAGGTCGGAGCCCTCGAATTCGGGAAGCCAGAAGCGGCGGGTCGAGGCGTGGAAGATGTCGACGCCGGCGTCCGACAGCGGGCCGAGGAAGGCGGCGAGCTCGTCAGGCGTCTGGGCCAGCTTGGCGTTGTAATCCTGCTGTTTCCATTGCGAGAAGCGCAGGATGAGCGGCAGGTCGGCGGGGATTTGAGCGCGCACGGCCTTGACGATTTCCTGCACCAGCGTCGTGCGCTCCACCAGGTCACCGCCATAGCGGTCATCGCGCTGGTTCATGCCCTCCCAGAAGAACTGGTCGAGCAGATAGCCATGGGCGCCGTGCAGCTCGATGGCGTCAAAACCAGTCTCGGCGGCGGCCCTGGCCGCCTTGGCGAAGGCGGCGATGGTGTCGGCAATGTCTTCCGCGCTCATCGGCTCGCCGACCTTCTTGCCGCCGGGCATGATGCCGGACGGGCTGTCGGACGGGGCTTCGGGGTGCGGACCGGTGCCCGGCTTGCGCGCCAGGCCGACATGCCAGAGCTGCGGCGCGATCTTGCCGCCGGCAGCATGGACGGCGTCAACAACGGTCTTCCAGCCGGCCAGCGCTTCGGGAGTATGAAAATTGGGTACGGCCGGATCAAAGCTGGCGCCGGGCCGGTCAATGGTCGTACCTTCGGTGATAATCAGGCCGACCGCATTGGCGGCGCGGCGGCGATAATACTCGACCACCGGCGCACCCGGCACGCCGCCCGGGCTCTTGGAGCGCGTCATCGGGGCCATCACGATGCGGTTGGGCAGCTGCAGCGAGCCCAGCGAGAAGGGCTTGAACAGGGCGTCGGTCGAGGTCATTCGGCTATCCTTGCATATGGAAACTGGAGCCAGAGATAAGCCTCTTTTCCGGAAAATCGACCCTCGGGTATGTATTTGGGTCATGCGTTTGGTGGTGACGGGGCAAATTGGCCCCTGTCCCCCACGTCGGAAAACCATCCCACGTCATCCCGGCTAAGGCCGGGACCTCGACATGGCAGGCGCGGAGCCCGGTTTTCGACAGCGCCCGTCTGCAAACTTTGCCAATAAATCCCATACCTTTGTCATCCCGGACGGATGCCCCGCGCAGGCGGGGCGCAGATCCGGGACCTACCCATGGATCCAGCTGGATGAGCGGGTAGGTCCCCGCTCTACGCCCGGATCGCTGCCGCGTCCGGGCATCCGGCCGGGATGACAAATTTGGGGGTTTTGGGCGTTGGGGGCGGCGTTGATGCACGCCTATCCCCCACCGCCGACAATTATCCCACGTCATCCCGGCGAAGGCCGGGACCTCGACGTGACGGGGTCGGAGCCTGCGATATCGAGGTCCCGACTTGCGTCGGGATGACGAAATTTGAGTGAACTTATCCCAACCCCCCTCCCGCCTGGCGCATAATCACAGCGTTCCGGTTGCACGGGAGGCGTGAGCTCAGTCACTTGCGGCAATCGGGAGCGTGGAGCTCGTCCGGGCGGAGGTTTGACATCCCGAGCCCCGGCGTGGCCACCGGAGAGGAAAGGCGGCACAAAGCTCGACCGCACAGTCCACTCCGGTTTCGAGACGGGGGCCGCAAGGCGTCCGAGCAAATCTCCACGTGCGGGACGTCACGGATGTCTCAACTATTTAAATGCGCAAACCGGCATTCGCCGGCGTCCCGCACACCTCCCAATACGGGGAGGAACCCAGCAAACCTCCAGCGGCTCGCCGCGTGGAGATTTTCGTGCAGGCGGTGCGGCAGACAGGGTTTTTTAACGGGCGGGGCGCATTGTCACAATTCAGGCGGGTGTGCGCGCTGTGCCGACCGCCCGGCCTGATGGTGAAGCAGGAGGCTGACTTGCGTCCGGATCGGGATACCCATGCCCGGCGTCTCAGGAACCGGTTTCGCGCCGTGTCAAACCGGGCGATGCGGCGGGAGCGCGCTGATCAGATCATCCGCGCCTGGGGCCTGCGGCTTGTGGTTACTGGCGCCGTGCTGGGGGTGGCCTGGTTTACGGCGGTGAGCCTGAGCCCTTGGCCGGTGCCGACGACCTTGCGCCATCTCGTGGCCAGCAAGGATTGCGACACGGCCCGTGCCATGGAACTGGCGCCGGCGGGGCGCGGTGAGCCGGGCTATTGGCCATGGCTGGATGCCGATCATGACGGCATGGCCTGTGAGCGATGGCCCGCCCTTGCAGGCAGGCAGACCGGCCAGCGCTAATCGCCGCGGCACACCAGGATATGATCGTCGAACACCGCGCCGACCAGCAGCACGCCGTTACGCTCCGCGGCAACACTGGAGGCGTTGAGAGAGCCGTCCATCACCAGCAGGGCGGTCTCGGTCTCGCCGGTCAGCGGATTGAGACGCACGGCGTGCGACGGCGCCATGGCGCTGGCATCGGCGGCGTGGGCGACAAAATCGAACACGCGCGGATGGCCGCCAATCCACAGATCGCCACGTTCATCGATCTCGATATTGTCCGGCGCGGTCGGCACGCCAAAGGCGCGATTGGCGGTTAGCTGGCCGCTCTCGGCATCGCGGTCATAGATGCGCACCCGGCGGGCGAGCAGTTCGGAGACATAGACCTCGCTGCCGTCGGCGGAGATATTGATGCCATTGGCATAGGCAATGCCATGGGCGACCATGTCGCCATCGGTGCCGTTGAACCAGGACACGCTCGAGAGCGGCAGGCCGAAATAGGCTTCCAGATTGGCCATGATGCCGGAATGATAGGCGCGGTCATTGGTGGCGTAGAAGCTGCGCGGACCGACCGCGAGCACGTCATTGGGCGAGCGCAATTCATCATAGCTGATGCTCTCGACATGGCTCAGCAGGCCGTCCGCACCGACATCGAAAATCTCGATCGCATGCGCGCCGCCGGCGGTGCCGAAACCGGCGCGGTGATTGACGACGAACAGGCGCTGGGCGCCATCGGCGCCGGTCCACAGGCTGATGCCGTGCGGGTGGAAATCGGCCGGGGCATCGCCGGTGACCTCGTGCAGGGTGCCGGGCGCGTTGAGGTCGAAGGCGTAAATGCCGCCGCGGGCGCCGGAGCGCCGGTCATCGGTGGAGACGAAGACGCGGCTCGAGGCCGGATCGATGGTGATATCTTCCGTGCCCGGCGCGATGGTCAGCGCCTCGCACTGTCCCGGTGTCACCGGCGTCAGCTCGGCCATCATGCCCGAGGCGGGAATGATGACGAAGGCCATCCGCGCCAGCGCCGCGACGACGACCAGGCCGACAATGATCAGGATATTACGCATGAAACTCCCCCGGAAACAAAGCTGTCGGGCGAGAATAGCGCATTTTTCGCGTTTGGGCGCGCGTCTTGTCGCCGGGGCGCGGCCGGCTCTGCCTACTGCCCCGGGCGGCCGCGCTTGCCCTGGACGCTGGCGCGGATCTTTTTGGTGAAGCCGCGCTTGCGGGCCCGGGCCTCGGACGGGGTTTCGGAATTGAAACGGTCCTCGGCGAGCAGTTTTTCCCAGCGCCGGAAGCGGTCGGCATCGACCTCACCGGACTTGATCGCCGCCTGGATGGCACAGCCGGGCTCGGACTGGTGGGCGCAGTCAGAGAATTTGCACTGCGTCGCCAGCTCGGTCAGATCGGAAAAGACGCGGTCAATCCCGTCGCCGCTATCGCTCATGCCCAGCGAGCGCATGCCCGGCGTATCGATCAGCCAGGCACCCGAGCGGGTCGGCCGCAGGCTGCGGGCGGTGGTGGTGTGACGGCCCTTGCTGTCGCCCTTGCGATTGCCCTGGGTCTCGCTCGCCTCGCCGGTGAGGCCGTTGAGAATGGTGGACTTTCCAACCCCGGACGAGCCGACCAGCGCCACGGTGGCGCCGGGCTTGAGCCAGGGCAGGAGGGCGGCGAGGGCGGCCGGATCGCGGGCATCGAGCGTGATGGCCCTGACATGCGGCGACAGGGCCTCGGCACGGGCGATAAACTCGGCGCCATTGTCGACCAGATCGGCCTTGGTCAGCACGATCAACGGCTGGGTATCGCTGCTGGCGGCGAGGGTGAGATAGCGTTCCAGCCGCGCCGGATTGAAATCGGCATTGCAGGAGGTGACGATCATCAGCGTGTCGACATTGGCGGCGATCAGCTGGTGCATCAACACGGTGCCGGCGGCGCGGCGGCGCAGGACGGAGTGGCGCTCCAGGGCGCGGGTGATGCGCTGTTCGGCCGGGTCAAACAACACCCAGTCGCCGACCGCCAGATCGCCGGCCTGCAGCTCGCCGGGCAGGGTGAGGGTGATCTCGCCATCGGGGGTGAGGGCCTGGACGCGGTCGCGGTGGACATCACACAGCCGCGCCGGCGGTGTCGCCTCGGACTCGCCGGTATCAAGCTGGGACTGGAAATCCTCCGACCAGCCAAGGGCGGCGAGTGTCAGGTCTGTCATCAGGTCGGCTTCCGCTTGCAGGATGGCGCCTTATCGCACCGTCGCGGCAGTCCAGCAATGGCCGGGCGGCGATCAGGCGCGTCCCGGCCGGTAACCCGCCCGGATCGTGTCGACGGCGACGCGCGGCGTCAGGACAGTGACCGGGCCGGCTGGCCGGGCTGCGATCGGGTGATAGGCCTCAAAGCTCCAGGCCAGGCATTGTCCGTCGCGCCGGACAAGGGCCCGGGTCTGGCCGGGCAGGGTGAAGAAGACCTCGTCGGGCAGCGCCTCGAAATCATCCTCATGCGTGCGTTGCCGGCGGCTGCGCGAATGGACCCGGTCGGCATGCAGGAGACGGTTCATGGCGCCGGGCGAGGGGCGCGGCCCCAGCTCGGGGCGGGCGCGACCGAAGGCTTGCTGGAAGGCGATGTAGTCGGCGTGGCGGCACATGCCGCAGGGGCGGTGTCCGGCGGCGAGCGCGACGGCCTCGTCGGTGAAGAAGAGCTCGGTATAGACGCCGGGGCGCATGACCTGGCGCTGCCAGTCCTTGAAGGAGAGGGCGCAGGCGACCCAGGCCTGGTGGGCCCAGCGCCTGTCGCCGAGCCGGCGCTTGTCGTCATGCAGACAGCCGCGATTGCCCATCAGACCGCCTCGCGCCGGATGGGCAAGGATTTCCCCGAACGGGGTGACCCGGTTTTGCAGTGGCATGGCTGGCTGGCTCCGGTCGCGATGGCGTGAGCCTAGCGCCGGATCGCGGGCGATACCAAACCGCACTTGCGCCAATCGAGCGAACAGTGTTCACTTTTGCTCCGGCCCAGTCCGCAACGCCGCAGGAGCGCAGTCATGTCCGACGAGCATTTTGATGTCCTGATTGTCGGGGCCGGAATTTCCGGCATCGCGGCGGCCTATCATCTGCAGACCCGCTCGCCTGATCGCAGCTATGCGATTCTCGAGGCGCGCGATGCGATCGGCGGCACCTGGGACCTGTTCCGCTATCCGGGTATCCGCTCCGACAGCGACATGTACACCTTCGGCTTTGCCTTCCGGCCCTGGACCGATGGCAAGGTGTTCGCCGATGGCCCGGCGATCCGCGAATACGTTTCCGATACGGCACAGCGCAATGGCATCGAGGCGAAGATCCGTTTCGGCACCCGTGTCGCCCATGCCAGCTGGGACAGCGAAACGGCGCGCTGGACGGTGCGTACCGAGCGCGGCGAGGACGGGCAGGCGAGGAGTTTCACCTGCAGCTTCCTGATGATGTGCTCGGGTTATTATCGCTACGACCATGGCTATATGCCCGATTTCCCGGGCATGGAGGATTTCTCCGGCGCCATTATCCATCCCCAGCTCTGGCCGGAGGATGTCGATTATGCCGGCAAGAAAGTGGTGATCATCGGCTCCGGCGCGACGGCGGTGACGCTGGTGCCGGCCATGGCGGACAAGGCGGCGCATGTGACCATGCTGCAGCGCTCGCCGACCTATATCGCCGCGCGGCCCTCACGCGATGGCTTCGCCGATTTCATGCGCAGGATCCTGCCCGAGAAGATTGCCTATTCGGTGACGCGGGCGAAAAATGTCCTGCTCAATATCTATATCTACCAGTTCTCTCAGTCCTATCCCGGCCTGGTCAAGGGCCAGGTCCTCAAGGCGATCCGTGAGCGCCTGGGGCCGGATTTCGATGTCCGCAAGCATTTCTCGCCGAGCTATAATCCCTGGGACCAGCGTTTTTGTCTGGCGCCCGATGGCGATTTCTTCGATGTGCTCGCCGATGGCTCCGCCTCGATCGTCACCGACCAGATCGAGTGTTTCACGAAGAGCGGTATCAGGCTGAAGTCCGGCGAGGAGATCGAGGCCGATCTGATCATCCCGGCAACTGGTCTGGACATGCAGTTGTTTGGCGGCATGACGCTCAGCGTCGATGGTGCCGTGGTCGGTGCTGCCGACTGCATCACCTATCGCGGCATGATGCTCAGCGGCGTGCCCAATCTGGCGATCGCCTTCGGCTATACCAATGCCTCCTGGACGCTGAAGATCGACCTCACTTGCGAGCGCGTCTGCCGCCTGCTCAATCATATGGCGGCGAAGGGCTATGATTATTGCGTGCCGACACCGCCGGCCGATCTGGAGACGGTGCCGATGCTTGATTTCTCGTCGGGCTATGTCCAGCGCGCCATGGCGCACCTGCCGCAGCAGGGCGTCAAATCGCCGTGGCGGACCTATCAGAACTATGTCCAGGACATGTTCACCATTCGCTTCGGCAAGCTGGAGGATGGCGCCATGCGGTTTGGCCACGCCGGCGACAGGGCGCAGGCGGCGCCGGCCCTGGAAGCGGCGGAATAGGTCGATCGGGCATTATTATTGCGACGAGCGCCGCAGCCGGGTCGATTTTGGCGCGGATACAGGTCTTTCATGCGCCCGGCTGGACATTTCGTCCAATCGGCGCCAGTCTGCTGCGATCAAGCCATCGAGACCGAACATGACGCGTGCCATTGCCCTTACCCTTGCCGACCATAGCCGGATCCGTCTGCTTGGCGTGGCTGCGCTTATTTTGATTATCATCGGCCAGAAGCTGACCGGAGCGCCGCTCGCCCCTGCCTGACATCACCGCGATGCCGCCGCAGGCCGAACCTCGCTCCGACCGGGCGAGGTTTTTTTGTGCCTCCCCGTCTTTCCCGCCCAGACCCCGCAGCCAGTCCCCAGTGAGCTCCTCATGATGTCAGACCTTGCCGCCGCGTTCGATTTCGTTGCCGATTGCCATACCCGCGGCATGGGCGGCGTGCTGCATACGCCCTGCCAGCGCGCCGAGGCGCTGAGCGAGCTGACCGGCTGCGATATCCGGGTCAAGCTGGAGAATCTGCAGGCGACCGGCTCGTTCAAGGAGCGCGGCGCCTATGCCAAACTGGTCAGCCTGTCGCCCGCCGAGCGGTCGCGCGGTGTGGTGGCGGCCTCAGCCGGCAATCACGCCCAGGGCGTGGCGCGGCATGGACGGCTGCTCGGGATCGAGACGGTGATCTTCATGCCGCTCGGCACGCCGGCGATCAAGGTCAATGCGACGCGGGCTCTGGGCGCGAAAGTCGAACTCGCCGGCGCCGATTTCGACGAGACCAGCCAGCTGGCCCGTGATTTTTGCGCTGCCGAAGGCCGGGTGCTGGTGCATCCTTTCGATGACCCGCTGGTGATGGCCGGGCAGGGCACGGTGGCAGCGGAAATGCTCGCCGATCAGGGCGATATTGATGTCATCGTGGTGCCGATCGGTGGCGGCGGGCTCGCCTCGGGCATCGCCCTGACCGCAAAACGGATCAGGCCGGAGATCGAGATCATCGGCGTGCAGGCCGACCTGTTTCCCTCCTTCCACAATCTGTTTCACAGCGGTGCCCGGCCGGTTGGCGGCATGACGCTGGCCGAGGGTATTGCGGTGCGCGAGCCGGGCACCCTGACCCGGCGCGTGATGACGGAGATGCTCGATGATGTGTTGCTGGTCGACGAGCGCACGATCGAGCGGGCGCTGAACCTGTATCTGACGCGGTTGCGGGTTCTGCCCGAAGGGGCTGGCGCGGCGGGACTGGCGGCGGTGCTGGCGCATCCGGAGCGCTTTGCCGGCAAGGTGGTCGGCCTGGTGCTGACCGGCGGCAATATCGACACCCGCCTGCTGTCATCGCTGCTGCTGCGCGATCTGGCGCGCTCGCGGCGGCTGGCGCGTTTGCGCATCGAGCTGATCGATGTGCCGGGCCAGTTGTCCTCGGTCTCGCAGATCATCTCCGAGGCCGGCGGCAATGTGACCGATGTCGCCTATCACAAGACCTTCTCCGACCTGCCGGCCAAGGTGACCTATATCGATATCTCGCTCGAGGCCCAGGACGCCGCCCATATGGACCGGGTGCACGCGGCCCTGCGGGAGGCGGGATTCCGGGCCGAATTGGCCGGTTACTGAAGGGCGGGGGTGACAGCGGCGGCGGGACGCCTAAGCTGGATACGCCGGGCCGTGTTTCGGGCCAGAAAATCGGCGAGTTTTCAACACTTCATGCCCGGACGCGACAAATTGCCATACAGATTTTGTGGAATCGCGCGATAAACCGGGGACAGACAGGCCAACATCCTCGGGGGCATCGATGCAATCGCCGCAAACACTAACACGCAGCGGGCTGGATTTCAGTACCGCGACAGTGCTTCTCATCACCGTGCTCGGGGCCCTGTGGGCGCTGTTTGCTGCGGCTTTCGCACCGGATGCCGCGATGAAGGGCCAGTCCTGGCTGCTTCTGGCCGGTTTCCTCACCGGCATCCTGCTGCTGGTCGGCAGTATCGCCAATGGCGGTGTCGAGACCGACGAGCGCGAGTATAACGAGAACCTGGTCAAGGCGGGGGTCATCGCCTCGCTGTTCTGGGCGGCGGCCGGGCTGCTGGTCGGCGTCATCATCGCCTTTCAGCTCGCCTTCCCGGTCATCAATATCGAGGACTGGGGCTTTACCAGTTTCGGACGCCTGCGGCCGCTGCACACTTCGGCCGTAATTTTCGCCTTCGGCGGCAATGTGCTGATCGCGACCTCCTTCTATGTCGTGCAGCGCACCTCGCGCACCCGCATTGCCGGCGGCATCTGGCCGTGGTTCGTGTTCTGGGGCTACCAGTTCTTCATCGTGATGGCGGCGTCGGGCTATCTGGTCGGCATCACCCAGTCGCGCGAATACGCCGAGCCGGAATGGTATGCGGATATCTGGCTGACCCTGGTCTGGGTCGCCTATCTGCTGGTCTTCCTCGGCACGCTGTGGAAGCGCAAGGAACCGCACATCTATGTCGCGAACTGGTTCTACCTCGCCTTCATCGTCACCATTGCGATGCTGCACATCATCAACAATCTGGCCGTTCCGGTCAGCTTCCTCGGATCGCGCAGCTATTCCGCCTTCTCCGGCGTGCAGGATGCGCTGACGCAGTGGTGGTACGGCCATAACGCCGTTGGCTTCTTCCTCACCGCCGGCTTCCTGGGGATCATGTATTACTTCATCCCGAAACGGGTGAACCGGCCGGTCTATTCCTACCGCCTGTCGATCATCCACTTCTGGTCGCTGATCTTCATCTACATCTGGGCCGGTCCGCACCACCTGCACTATACGGCGCTGCCGGAATGGGCGCAGACGCTGGGCATGGCCTTCTCGATCATGCTGTGGATGCCGTCCTGGGGCGGGATGATCAACGGCCTGATGACGCTCTCGGGCGCTTGGGACAAGCTGCGTACCGATCCGGTCGTGCGCATGCTGGTGATCTCGGTCGCGTTTTACGGCATGTCGACCTTTGAAGGTCCGGTGATGTCGATCCGCGCCGTCAATGCGCTGTCCCACTATACCGACTGGACCGTTGGCCACGTGCATTCCGGTGCGCTCGGCTGGGTCGGCTTCGTCTCCTTCGGGGCGCTGTATTGCCTCGTGCCATGGCTGTGGAAGAAGGCCGGCATGTATTCCAAGGCGCTGGTCGACTGGCACTTCTGGATCGCGACCTTCGGCATCCTGCTCTACATCACCTCGATGTGGGTTGCCGGCATCATGCAGGGCCTGATGTGGCGCGCCTACAACTCGCTCGGCTTCCTGGAATACTCCTTCGTGGAAACCGTCGAGGCGATGCATATCTCCTACATCATCCGCGCGGTCGGCGGCCTGCTCTATCTCGCAGGTGCCCTGATCATGATTTACAATGTCTATCGCACCATCCGGAGCGATGTGACCGAAGCGGACGAGGCGGTCTCGCCTCAACCCGCGCAGATTCCGGCCTAGGGGGAGACGGCTATGTCAAAGGGCAAAAGCCTGTGGAGCGAACTCCACAAAAAGCTGTTCGAGAAGAACTCGCTCATCCTCACGGTCGGCATTCTCGTCACCGTCTCGATCGGCGGCATCGTCGAGATTGCGCCGCTCTTCTATCTCGACTCGACGATCGAGGAGGTCGACGGCATGCGGCCCTATACGCCGCTGGAACAGCTGGGACGCGACATCTATGTCCGCGAGGGTTGCTATAACTGTCACTCGCAAATGGTCCGTCCGCTGCGCGACGAAGTCGAGCGCTATGGCCATTACTCGCTGGCCGCCGAGAGCATGTATGACCACCCCTTCCAGTGGGGTTCGAAACGGACCGGGCCTGATCTCGCCCGCGTCGGTGCGAAGTATTCCGACGAATGGCATCGCGACCATATGCGTGATCCGCGCTCGGTAGTGCCGGAATCGATCATGCCGGCCTATGCCTTCCTGGAAACCTCGACCCTGAGCTATGAGAATGTCGCCGCCAATCTGCGCGCCCTGCGCACGGTCGGCGTGCCCTATAGCGACGAGATGATCGAGGCCGCGGTGTCCGATGTGACGACGCAGCTCGATCCTTTCGCCTCGGACTATGACGGCTTCCTGGCGCGCTATCCCGGCGCCACCCTGCGCGATTTCGATGGCAATCCGGACCGGGTTTCCGAGCTCGACGCGCTGGTGGCCTATCTGCAAGTGCTCGGCACCATGGTGGACTTCTCCACCTATGAAGCCGAAGCCGATGAAAATCTGAGATAGGGGGCGGCGATGTATTCCATTCTCTCGAGCTTTGCCCAGACCTGGGGCATGTTGCTCTTCATCCTGCTGTTCACCGGCGCGCTGGCGTATGCCCTGTGGCCGCGCAACCAGAAACGCTTCGACGAGGCGGCACGTCTGCCGCTGAACGACGACGATGCACCGATCACCGAAGACGCGAATGAGGACCGGGCCCATGTCTGATCACGAGGAAATCCGCGAAACCGACGCGCATTCGGGAACCGAAACCACCGGCCATGAGTGGGACGGGATCAAGGAACTCGACACACCGCTGCCACGCTGGTGGCTGTACACCTTCTATGCCTGTATCGCGATCGGCGTTGTCTATATGGTGATGATGCCTGCCATTCCGGCCCTGCCGGGCCTGGCCGGGGAGACCGATCACACCCGCGGCGTCAGTAATAATTCCGAGCGCGCCAATGTCGCCGTTGCGATGGCCGATCTGGAGGCATCGCGCGCTCCGGGTTTCGAGCGTCTGCGCGGGGCCTCCATCGACGAGATCGAGGACGATCCGGACCTGCTCGGTTTCGTGCGTGCTGCCGGCGATGCCGCCTTTGGCAATAACTGCTCGACCTGTCATGGTTCCGGCGCCCAGGGCTTTGTCGGCTATCCCAATCTCAATGACGATGTCTGGCTGTGGGGCGGCAGCTATGAGGATATCCGCACCACGATCCGCTTCGGCATCCGCGGCGAGCATGCCGATACCCGCTTCTCGCAAATGCCGTCTTTCGGCCGTGACGCGCTGCTGACCCGGTCCCAGATCGGTGATGTCACCGATTATGTCCTCTCCCTGTCGGGACAGGATGGTCCGGCCGATGCCATCGCCCGCGGCGCCGAGATCTTCACCAGCCAGTGTGTCAGCTGCCATATGGCCGATGGCCGTGGTGACCGCACCCAGGGGGCTCCCGACCTGACCGATCAGAACTGGCTCTATGGCGGATCGCGCGACCAGATCCTGGCGACCATCTATCGGGGTCCCTACGGCGTCATGCCCGCCTGGGAAGACCGGCTCGGCGACACCACGATCGATGCCTTGGCCGCCTATGTCTATCTGCTCGGTGGCGGCGAAGCTGCGGCAAGCCGCCCCACGGGTCAGTAAGTCGCATCGCCTCAACCTCTTGAACCGGGTTAAACGCCGCCATGTCTGATACGCAAAAACGCAGCATGGCGGCGCCCGGGATCTCCCGATCGAAAGCCAAGGCGGTCAATGCCGCCGAGGAGCGCGAGCTCTACAAGAAGCGCGAAGCGATCTATCCCAAGCTGGCGCATGGCAAGTTCCGCTTCGTCAAATGGGTGGTGATGGCCGTCACCCTGGCGGTCTATTATCTCGTGCCTTTCCTGCGCTGGGATCGCGGCGCCGATGCACCCGACCAGGCGGTGCTGGCCGATTTCGCCGGCCGGCGATTCTATTTCTTCTTCATCGAGATCTGGCCGCAGGAAGTCTATTACATCACCGGCCTGCTGATCCTCGCGGCGCTGGCGCTCTTCCTGGTCACCGCATTGTTTGGCCGGGTCTGGTGCGGCTATGCCTGTCCGCAGACGGTGTGGACCGATCTGTTCATCATGGTCGAGCGCGCCTTCGAGGGCGACCGCAATGCCCGCATCAAGCTGGACCGTGCGCCCTGGAGCTTCAACAAGGCCTGGCGCAAGACCGGCAAGCACGCGGTCTGGCTGCTGATCGCCGCTGCGACCGGCGGGGCCTGGATCCTGTATTTCCATGATGCCTACGACACGCTGGCCAATTTCTTCACCGGCCAGGCCGATATCTCCGCCTATCTCTTCTTCGCGGTCCTGACCTTCACGACCTATGTGCTGGCCGGCACGATGCGCGAACAGGTCTGCACCTATATGTGTCCATGGCCGCGCATCCAGGCGGCGATGACCGACCGTGAGGCGCTCAACGTCACCTATCGCGTCGACCGCGGTGAACCGCGCGGGCCGCACAAGAAGAATGATAGCTGGGAGGGCCGCGGCGATTGCATCGATTGCATGCAGTGCGTCGCCGTCTGTCCGATGGGGATTGATATCCGCGACGGCGCCCAGCTGGAATGCATCCAGTGCGCCCTGTGCATCGATGCCTGCGATGATGTGATGGCCAAGGTCGATCGCCCGCTCGGGCTGATCGCCTACGAGACCGACGACAATATCGACCGCTTCCAGGCCGGCGAGAAACCGCGCTATCGCTTCGTGCGCATGCGCACCCTGGTCTATGCCGTCGCCCTGGTGGCCGTGGCGGCGGTGATGCTGACCGGTCTGCTGACGCGCTCCGAGCTGGAGCTCAATGCCGCGCGCGACCGCAACCCCAATTATGTCCGCCTGTCCGATGGCTCGATCCGCAATGGCTACACCATCAAGGTGGTCAACAAGGGCAATGAGCCGCGCGAGCTGGATCTTGTTGTCGAGGGTGATCCGGCGATCAATGTCCGGGTTCTGGGCGCGCCCGAGGAGGCGCCGATGCGCATGAGTATCGAAGCCGACCGCACGCGTGATTTCATCGTCTATCTCACCCTGCCGCATGACGCGGTCGATGTGCCGCGCGAGGATATCATGTTCCGCGTCCTCGATTCGCAAACCGGCGAGAGCGCCGAGACGCGCTCGGTCCTGGTGACGGGGCTGAGCGAATGACCGGCTTCCTCAAACCGCTGCGCGGCTGGCATGTGCTGGTGATGGTGCTGGTGTTTTTCGGCGTCACCATCGGCGTCAATGCCACCTTCATCACCCTGGCCCTGAAGACCTTCCCCGGTGAGGATGTGCCGCATTCCTATGTCCAGGGGCTGGAATTCAACGAGACCATCGCCCGCCGGCAGGCGCAGGATGAGCTGGGCTGGACGGCGCGCTTCAATGCCGTTGACGGCGCCCTGCTGCTTGAAGTGCTCGATGCCGGAGCCGCACCGGTCTCCGGCCTGGCCCTGACCGGCGAGATGGTTCATCCCGACACGACGCAGGCCTGCCCGCTCGTCTTCGCCGAAGACCGGCCCGGCGTCTATCGTGTCGCGCTTGCCTGCGAGACGGCCGGACGCTGGCGCGTGCGGGCGCTCAATGAGGGCGACGCGCCGTTTGAGGTGGAATACGAGCTATGGCTGCCCTAGACGCTGCCACGCCGGACACCGGAGCGGGCCAGGCGGACCCGCAGGCCTTCGTGCGCAGGATTGACGGCCGGTCACATCTCGATCTCCTGGTGCGCGGCGCGACCTGCGCCGGCTGCATCGCCCGCATCGAGTCGGGCATGCTCGCCGACGAGCGTGTCGAACAGGCGCGGCTGAATCTCTCCACCGGGCGGCTGGCCCTGGTCTGGCGCGGCGAGCCGTCGGCGGCGCGCGGTTTCGTCACCACGCTCGGCGAGATCGGCTATCCGGCAACCCCCTACGAACCTGAGAACGAACACGATCCGCAGAAGGAAGACGAGCGCCGCCTGTTGCGCGCCCTGGCGGTGGCCGGGTTCGCGATGGCGAATGTGATGCTGCTGTCGATCTCGGTCTGGTCCGGAGGGCTGGAAATGAGCGCGGCGATGCAGTCGCTGATGCACCGCATCTCGGCCCTGATCGTGTTGCCGGCCGTGGCCTATGCCGGCCAGCCCTTCTTCCGTTCGGCCTGGTCGGTGCTCAGGCATCGCCACGTCAATATGGATGTGCCGATCTCGCTCGCGGTCCTGCTCGCCTGCGGGCTCTCGATCTACGAGACCTTCATCGGTCATGGCGAGACCTATTACGACGCCGCGGTGATGCTGCTCTTCTTCCTGCTTATCGGCCGTTTTCTCGACATGCGGCTGCGCGCCCGCGCCAGCCAGGCGGCGCGCGGTCTCGCCGCGATGCAGGCGGCGACTGCCAACCGGCTGCGGTCCGACGGCGCCATCGAAGCCGTGCCGGCGCGTGAGGTCCGCGCCGGCGATCATCTGGTGCTGGCGGCCGGCGACCGCGTGCCGGTCGATGCGGTGATTATCGAGGGCGAGGGGGCGCTGGACGGCTCGCTCGTCAGCGGCGAAACGGCCCCGGTCGAGGCGCGGCCCGGCGTCCAGGTCTTCTCCGGCATGCTCAATCTGGACGGTAAGCTGGTGGTGCGCGCCAGTGCCGACCGCGACAATTCCCTGCTCGCCGAGATCACCCGCATGGTCGAGGCCGGCGAGCAGAGCCGCTCGCGCTTCGTGCGCCTCGCCGACCAGGCGGCACGGCTGTATGTGCCGCTGGTCCATTCGCTGGCGCTGGCGACCCTGGTCGGCTGGTTCGTGCTCGCCGGTGAGCCGCATACCGCCGTCATCAACGCGATCGCCGTGCTGATCATCACCTGTCCCTGCGCGCTGGGGCTGGCCGTGCCGGCCGTCCAGGTCGTCGCCTCGGGACGCCTGTTCAAGGCCGGCGTGCTGGTCAAGTCCGGCGATGCGCTGGAACGCATGGCCAAGATCGACACCGTTATCGTCGACAAGACCGGCACCCTGACCGAAGGCCGGCCGCGCCTGGTCGAGCCGGAGACGCTGCCCGAGGGCATGCTGGAACTTGCCGCCCGCCTGGCGCGCACCAGCCGTCACCCGCTGTCGCGCGCCATCGCCGATGCGGCCGGTATGGGACCGGCGGCGAAGGATGTGCGCGAGACGCCCGGCGGCGGTCTCGAATGTGTCGAGGACGGGCGCCGCCTGCGCTTTGGTGCGGCCCGCTGGCTCGGCATCGATGCCATCAGCGATCCGCATTCGGAAGCCTGGCTCGTGGTTGATGAGGGCGATCCGGTGCGGTTTCGCTTTGCCGACCGCTTGCGCAGCGATGCCGCCGAGACGATCGAGGGGCTGCGCCAGCGCGGTTGCCATATCGAGTTGCTCTCCGGTGACCGCCCGGGGCCGGTTGGCGCAATTGCCGCCGAGCTGGGGATCGGGCACTGGTCAGCCGAGCTGAAGCCGCAGGAGAAGATCGCCCGTATCGAGGCGCTGAAGGCCGAGGGCCGCACCGTGCTGATGATCGGGGACGGCATCAATGACGCGCCGGCCCTGGCCGCGGCCAATGCCTCGGTATCGCTGGCGTCGGCAGCCGAGATATCCCAGGCGGCGGCCGATTTCGTGCTGCAGGGCAATCGGCTGGCGAACAGTCTGGTCGCGCTGGATATTTCGCGCTCGGCCCGGCGCCGCGTTCTGGAGAATTTCGCCCTGGCGGCCGGCTATAACATGATCGCCATACCGCTGGCGGTGCTGGGCATGGTGACGCCCCTGATCGCGGCCATCGCCATGTCGGGCTCATCCATCCTGGTAACGCTCAACGCGCTGAGGCTCGCAAGACGATGAATGTTCTGATCTGGCTGATACCGGTCGCGCTCGGTCTGGGGTTTCTCGGACTGGTCGGCTTTCTGTGGAGCCTGAAATCGGGCCAGTTCGACGATCTCGACGGAGCGGCCCAGCGCATCCTGATGGATGACGACAAGCCGCTGCCGTCGCGACCCCGGCCTCAGGCCGACGCCGGCGAGTCTGATGCCGATGGCGAGAAATCCTTGTAGGCATGCCAGCTTGCGTGTGCCAGCCACGGGAAGACCAGCGCCAGTCCGATCAGGAAGAAGGCGGTCCCGGCCAGGGTCATGAAACCGATCAGCCAGGCCCAGGTGAACATCACGAAGGGCTGGCGCCGCACCGCCGTGACGCTGGCAACCAATGCCGTGACCGCATCAACGTCCTGGTCGACCAGCATCGGAAAGGCGATCGCCGAGATCGAGAAGGCGAGGCCTGCCAGCAGGGCGCCGATAAGGGTGCCGAGCACGAGCAGGGTGATGCCCGCCGGTTCCGACAGCGAGAATTCCAGGAAGGGGCCGGGCGAAAGCGGTGTCCCAGGGGCGATGATCACCAGCAGGAATTGCGCGATCTCGACCCAGGCCATCAGCAGCAGAAGCAGCAACAGGGAGAGAAAGGCGATCTGGGTGATGCGGTCGGGGAAGCGCGAGATGATGACGCGAAAGCGTGGCACCTCGCCGCGTTCCAGGGCCCGGCTGACCTGGTAGATGCCGATCGCCAGTGCCGGGGCGATCAGGGCAAAACCGCTCAGGGCTACCGGCGCGATGGCGCCGAGACCGAGCAGCCACAGCCCGCCGGTGATCAAGACGCCGACGCCGACAAAGATCAGGCCATAGCTCAGACTGACGCGCCGGGCGCGCATCATGTCGGCCCAGCCGTCCTTGAGCCATTTCCAGGGCGCGTCGCGCCGGACTTTCTGCAGTGTGACCATGGTGTTCAACCCTCCCGGATGCCTTGTAGCATGCTTCCCCCGGTTCGCGGGATTATGCCACATTTTTATTGAGCCTATTGCGGTCATCACCACAGGAATCACAGCCATGCCCGCGCCGAGGTCACGATGGACGCGTTGACCCAGCTCAGCCTGGCCGGCGGAGTGCTGGCCGGTTTTGCCTCCAGCCTGCATTGTGTCGGCATGTGTGGCGGCATCGCCTCCGGCCTGATGCTGAGCCTGGCGCCCGACGGCGATCACGCCACGCGGGCCCGTGTCATCCTGCTCGCCCAGATCGGACGGGTCGGCGCCTATGTCGTGGCCGGCGCGATTGTCGGCCTGATCGGTTCCAGCGTCTATTTCTCCTTCGACCGCGGCGTCGCGCATGCGCTGCTGCGCTGGGCCGGGGCGGTGACGCTGGTCTATATCGGACTGTCGGTGGCCGGCTGGGCGCCAAGCCTGGCCGGGCTCGACCGGGTCGGCAATCGTGTCGTGACCTGGTTGCGCGCACCGCTCGGCGGCGCTTTTTCGGCGGCCAGCCCGGTGCTGGCCGGGTTTGTGTGGGGCTTTCTGCCCTGCGGCATGGTCTATGCGGCGCTGTTCTACGCCATGATGTCCGGCAGTGCTGCCGGCGGTGCCGCAATCATGGCCGGTTTCGGCCTCGGCACCGTGCCGGCCATCATCGGCGCCGCCTTCGGGGCCCAGATGCTGATGCGGCTGTCGCAGCGCCCCGGCCTGCGCCGCACCGTAGGCCTCGCCATCGTCGCCCTCGGGCTCGCCTCGGCGGCCATTCCCTGGCGCACACTGGCCGCGATGTGCGGGATCGAACTGGGCTAGCGCGCTGTGATGTGAACGGAAATCTGCCGGGGAGTCCGGAATTTTGCGTGCGCGAGGCGCGTTGTCGGCCTATGCTGGGCGCAGTGGGAAAAGGGGAGATTGGCATGTTGAATTGGCGCGGAGGGGCTGTGGCCCTGGTACTGGCTGCAGGCTTGGCCGGCTGTTCGCAGCCCGACACAAGCGTGCAAGGACCGTCACTCGACACCCGCCCGGCCGATGCGGCCCGCGCCGTCGCCGACGCGCCCGCTGAGTTTGCTTTCCTGCGCTATCAGATCGATGTCACCGGCGATGCGCCGCGGCTCTGCCTCGGCTTCACCCAGCCGCTCGATCCGCAGGCCGATTACGAACCCTATGTCGCGCTCGAGCCGGAACGTCCGGTCGCGATGGCCGTTAGTGGCGAGTCTCTGTGCCTGGGTGGGCTGGCCTTCGGCGAGGGGCAGAGCGTGACCCTGCGCTCCGGCTTCCCGGCGGCCGATGGCCGGGCGCTGCGAGCCGATGAAGAGATCGAGATCGATTTCGGTGACCGTCCCGCCTATGTCGGCATCGCCGGCTCGGGCGTGATCCTGCCGCGGCTGGAAGCCGACGGGCTCGCGATCGAGACCGTCAATGTCGACACCGTCGAGGTTACGCTGTGGCGCGTCACCGACCGGGCGCTGGCCTTCCGCTCGATCACCTCCGGCTTCACCGCCGGTTTTGACGAGTATGACTGGCAGGACCAGGACGAGAGCCCGTTCCCGGTGGCCGAACGGCTCTGGCGCGGCGAGATGGACACGCGCGGCACCGCCAATGCGCCGGTGACCACCGTCTTCCCGCTGGCCGAAACCATCGGACAACTGCGTCCGGGTGCCTATTATGTCCAGGTCGTCGATGCGGCCGAATCCGAGGATGATTTCCATGTTCCGGCGCGCTCGAGCCGCTGGCTGGTGATCACCGATCTGGCGCTGACCGCCTATCGCGGCCGCGACGGGATCGATTATGTCGTGCGCTCGCTGCAGACGGCACAGCCCGTGCCCGGCGTCCGCGTCGAACTGGTGGCGCGCAGCAATGAGATCCTCGGCACCGCGACGACCGACGCCAATGGCCGCGCCCGCTTCGCCGGTCCGCTGATGCGCGGCGAGGAGGGCAATACGCCCCGCCTGCTGACGGCCTATGGCCCCGACAATGATTTCGCCGTGCTCGACCTGCAGCGCAATCCGGTTGATCTCAGCGGCCAGGACATCGCCGGCCGTGACCGCAGCGAGGGCGCCGATGGCTTCGTCTATCTTGATCGCGGCATCTACCGGCCCGGCGAAGAAGTCCATATCGCGGCGATGATGCGCGATGGCCAGGCCGTCTCGATCTCCAACCGGTCCGGCGATCTGGTGTTGTACGGACCGAATGGCATCGAGGCGGCGCGCGAACGCTTCGAGGGCGCACCGATCGGTGGCACCGTGTTCTGGGATTATGATCTGGCGCGCGAATCCGCACGCGGCGAATGGCGCGTCGACGCCATGCTCGACGGCTATGGCCTGATCGCGCAATCACGCTTTTCGGTTGAGGATTTCGTGCCCCAGCGTATCGCGCTGGACCTGACCGCCGACACCGAAACGCCAATGCGCGCCGGCGAGGCCCGCGATGTCGAGGCCGATGTCCGCTTCCTCTACGGCGCCCCCGGTGCCGGCCTGCCGGTCGAGGGCACGATCCGGATCGAGACCGACCCCAATCCCTTCCCCGACCATGCCCGCTTTGCCTTCGGCCGCCATGACGAGAGCTTCCGCGAGACCGGCCGCGACCTGCGTGACGCCATCGCCGATGGCGCCGGCCATGCGGTGCTGCGCGTCGATCCGGAAGGTGAGGGCGAGGGCACCAGTGCGCCGCTGCGGATCCGTACCGTGATCTCGGCGATTGAGCCGGGCGGCCGTCCGGTCGCCGATGATGTGCGCATTCCCTATCGTCCGCGCGATCTCTATCTCGGGATCGACCCGCAGTTTGAAGGCCGGCTCGGCAATGACAGCGCCGCCAGTTTCGACGTGGTCGGCCTGACGCCACTGGGCGAATTGCGCACGGCGCGGCTCGACTGGCAGGTGATCCGGGTTGACTGGAATTACGACTGGTACCGCACCGAAGGCGGGGCCTGGCGCTGGCGCCGGACGCAGAATTCCGTCGTGGTCGAGGATGGCGTCACCGTGCTGTCCGACGACGCCGTGTCGCAGATCGATATCGCGCAATTGTCCTGGGGCGATTATCAGCTCGTCGTCACCGACAGCGAGACCGGTGTGTCCGCCAGTACGCGTTTCTGGGTCGGTTGGGGCCGCTCCTCCACGACCGGTGATGATGCGCCCGACCGGGTTCGCCTGGCCGGACCTGACCAGCCTGTTGCCACCGGTGAAGTGGCCACGATCAGCATCCTGCCGCCCTATGCCGGCGAGGCCGAAATCGTGATCGCCAGCGACCATGTCCTGGCGACGCAATCGGTCTTCGTCCCGGAATCCGGGGCCGAGGTCAGCTTCCCGGTGACCGCCGAATGGGGCGCCGGGGCCTATGCCATGGTCTCGGTGTTCACGCCGCGCGATCCGGTGGCACAGCCACGCCCGCGCCGCGCCGTCGGCGTCACCTATCTGCCGGTCGATACCGGCGACCGTCTGCTCACCCTCAGCCTTGATGCGCCGGAACTGGCGCGTCCGCGCCAGCCGCTCGAGATTGCCATCACCGCAACCGGCCCCGTGCGCTCCGGTGCCTGGGTGACTGTCGCGGCTGTCGATGAGGGCATTCTCGCCCTGACCCGCTTCCAGTCACCCGATCCGGTCGGCTGGTATTTCGGCCGGTCATCGCTGGCGGTCGAACTACTCGATGATTATGGCCGCCTGCTCGATCCCAACCAGGGCGCCGCCGCCCCGGTGCGCAGCGGTGGGGACCAGATCGGTGGTGCCGGTCTGACCGTGGTGCCGACCCGCACCGTCGCCCTGTTCTCCGGACCGGTGGCGTTTGATCGCGCCGGCAATGCGACCGTGACGCTCGACATCCCCGACTTCAACGGCGAGCTGCGCCTGATGGCCGTCGCCTGGTCGGGGAGCGGGCTGGGCCAGGCGGCGCAGCCGCTGACGGTGCGCGATCAAGTGCCGGCCGAGCTGATCCTGCCGCGCTTCCTGGCACCGGGCGATGCCAGCATGACGACGCTGACCATCGACAATGTCGAGGGCGCAGCCGGTGTCTATGCCGCCGCCATCACGGCCTCCGGGGCCGTCAATGCCGACAGCGAGGACAGTCTTGAGCTGGCCAGCGGCGACCGGATCGACCGGCGGTATCCCGTCAGTGGGGCCGATGCCGGCATTGGCGAGGTCGGGCTGACTGTTGATGGCCCGGCCGGCTTCGCCGTCTCCCGCAGTTATCCGATCGAGGTGCGTTCGGCCTGGCTGCCGTCGTCGCAAGTGGTACGCGGCCGCGTCGAGCCCGGTGAAAACTGGTCGCTCGATTCGGCGACCCTGGCGGCCTTCCTGCCGGGGTCGAGCGAGGTCTCGGTCAGCTTCTCGGCGACACCGCTCGACGAGAATGCGCTGCTGCGATCGCTGAGCCGCTATCCCTATGGCTGCACCGAACAGATCACCAGCCGGGCGCTGCCTCTGCTCTATGCCGGGGATCTGGCCGCGCTGTCGGGCGCGGACGGGTTCGACGATGCCCGCATCCAGATCCAGGACGCGATCGCGACCCTGCTGAGCCGCGAGGCCACTGATGGCGCGATCGGTCTGTGGCGCGTCGGTGATCGCGGGGCGACGCCGTGGCTGGGTGCCTATGCCGTTGATTTCCTCGCCCGCGCCAAGACCGCCGGCTACACCGTTCCCGATGCCGCGATGGAGCGGGCCTATGCCGCGCTCGAACATGTCGCGGCCCAGGAGCTGTGGCGCGCCTCGGGTTATGAATCGACGGTCTATCGCTGGGTCGGTCAGACCGACACGGCCCAGCGCCTGTCGGATCGCAGCGCGGCCTATGCGCTTTATGTGCTGGCACGCGCCGGCCGGGCGGATCGCTCGCGTCTGCGCTACATGCATGACGAGCGGCTCGAGGCGATTGCCAGCCCGCTGGCCCGGGCCCAGATCGGCGCGGCGCTTTATCTGATCGGGGACCGTGCCCGCGCACACAATGCCTTCATGCAGGCTGAAGCGGCGCTGGGCTATTCCAATCGCGGCGACTGGTATCAGACCCCAAGGCGGGATCTCGCCGGGGTCCTGGCGCTGGCCGCCGAGGCGGGCGAGAGCGATCTGGTCGGCCGGCTGGCCGAGCGTGTCGCGCATGAACTGCCCGAGCCGGGCCGTCTGACGACGCAGGAAAAGGCTTTCCTGCTGCTGGCCGCGCAGGCGCTCTCGGCCGGGACCGAGGCGCTCGAGATTGAAAGCACGGATGACACGGCGACGCCGGGTCAGCGCGATTTCACCCTGACACCGGGCGAGCTGGTCGAGGCGCGCAGCTTCGCCAATCGCGGCGCTAATCCGGTCTGGGTCACCCAGATCGCCCATGGCGAGACGCTGGAGGCGCCCCAAGCGGTCGCTGAACAGGTAACGGTCGCCAAGCATGTCCGCGCGATGGATGGCACGACGGTTGATCTGACCAAGCTGGTCCAGGGCGACCGGCTGATCATCGGTATCGAGATCAGCCCGAGCGAACAGCGCACCATTCCGGCCATCCTGGTCGACCTGCTGCCGGCCGGGCTGGAGATCGAAGCCATCGTGCGGCCGGAAGAGGCGGGGCCGAACGGAGTCTATACCTGGCTTGGCGAGATCAATGATCCGCGCATCGCCGAGGCCCGTGATGACCGTTTCGTTGCGGCGATTGATCTGCGCTCGGGCCGGCCGGCACACCTGGCCTATATCGTCCGCGCCGTGACGCCGGGCGATTACACCATGCCCGGTGTGGTCGTCGAAGACATGTACCGGCCCGATGTGTTCGCGCGCAGCGAGACCGGTCAGGTCACGATCCGGCCCCGCGACTAGACCATGCTCGGCCTGGGGCGGATTTACTGGGTGATCGCGGGCGCTCTGGCGGGCCTGGTCCTGCTGCTGGCGCTCGACGAGGTCTTTCCGCCGCCGCTTGAACAAGCCGCGGCGCGCTCGCAACTGGTGCGCGACCGCGATGGTGAATTGTTGCGTGCCTTTCCCGTCGAGGGCGGGCGCTGGCGCATGGCGGCCGATCTCGATCATATCGATCCGGATTTCATCGCCGCGCTGCTGGCCTATGAGGATGCGCGTTTCTACCAGCATGCCGGCGTCGATGCCGCAGCGGTGGTGCGCGCCGCCTGGGAGGGGCTTCGGGCCGGACGGATCGTCTCGGGCGCCTCGACGCTGACGATGCAGGTGGCGCGCCTGCTCGAGCCGCGGCCGCGCACTTTCGGCGCCAAATTCCTGCAGATGACCCGCGCGGTGCAGCTGGAAATGCGTTTCAGCAAGCGCGAGATTCTCGAACTCTATCTGACGCTGGCACCCTATGGCGGCAATCTCGAGGGGGTGAGGGCGGCGTCCTGGGCCTATTTCGGCCGCGAGCCGGATGCGCTGACCGTTGAACAGATCGCCTTGTTGATCGCGCTGCCGCAATCGCCCGAGGCGCGCCGGCCCGACCGGAACCCGCAAGCCGCGATTGCGGCGCGTGGCCGGGTGCTCGACCGGCTGGCGAGCGTCGGTCTGGCCCGCTCCACGGCCCGGGCCGATGCCGCGCTGGATCCGGCGCCGCAGCGCCGCGGTTTTCCGGGCGATGCCTGGCAGGTCGCCGAGACCCTGGCACGCAGCCATCCCGGTCGCTCCGACATGGTCTCGACCCTCGATGCCGGCCTGCAGCGGGCGCTGGAACAGCAGGTGCGTGACAATCTGCCGATCCGCGATGATGCGGCCCAGATCGCGGTGATGGTGGTTGAAACCGGGACCCGGGCGGTGCGTGCGGCGGTCGGCTCGGCCGGGCGCGAACGGCCGGGCGGCTGGATCGATCTGACGACGCGGCCGCGCTCGCCGGGCTCGACCCTGAAACCCTTCATCTATGCCATGGCCTTCGACGATGGCCTGGCGGCGCCGGAGACCCGTATTGCCGATCTGCCGCGCCGCTTTGCCGGTTATCAGCCCGACAATTTCGACCGCCGTTTCCGCGGCGATGTCACGATTGCCGAGGCCCTGCAGCACTCGCTCAATATTCCCGCCGTCACCACGCTCGACGATGTCGGGGCGCGGCGCTTCTCTGCTGCGCTCGGTTTCGCCGGTGCCCGTCCGGAACGTCCGCAGGGCGCGGCGCGTGATGACGGTCTCGCCGTGGCGCTCGGCGGCGCCGGGCTGAGCGTGCGCCAGCTGGCGGTGCTCTATGCCGCGCTCGGCGATGACGGGCACGCGCGGCCGCTGCGCTGGCTCGAGGGCGAGGACGCGCAGGATCCCGGCACCGGCTACGCCCTGATCAGCCCCGAATCGGCGCGCGAGATCCTGACGATATTGCGCCGCGCGCCGCATCCGGGCGGGCGCATGCCAGCCAGTCTGACGACGGCGGCGCCGGAGATAGCCTTCAAGACCGGCACCTCCTATGGCTTCCGCGATGCCTGGTCGGCCGGGGTGTCGGGCCGCTATACGGTGGTGGTCTGGAGCGGGCGGGCCGATGGTGTGCCGCGTGAGGGCATTACCGGGCGTGAGGGGGCCTTGCCGCTCCTGTTCCGCGTCTTTGACCTGATCGAGAGTCTCGAGCCGGGCCAGGCCCAGCCGGATCGTGACGAAAGCGAGCTGCCACCGGCGCCGCTGACCATGGCGCGCTTCCAGCTCGACCCGGCGCCGCAAATCCTGTTTCCGCCGGATGGATCGGAAGTGTGGGCCGAGCGCCCGGGCCGCGGCTTTGTCCTCGCCGCCCAGGGCCAGAGCGCCGTGAGCTGGTATGCCGATGGCGAGCCGGTCGGGCGCAACGCACTGGGCGACGCTGTCTGGTATCCGGATGGGCCGGGCTTCTATCTGGTTGAGGTCGTCGACAGCGACGGCCGCCGCTCGCGGGCGCGGGTGCGGATCCGGATGGATAGCTGAGCGCGGCGCACGCGCTTGTGATCGCCGGCCAGGCGACCGCGGCGAAATGCTGGCCTATGCTGGTGCGCCCGGCCCCTGATTTCGGAGACATCCCGTGCTGATCGCCAGTCTCGCATTTATTGCCAGCCTCGCCGCTTCGGAACTCGATCGCGAACCATCCATGTTGCTGGGGCTCGAGACACGCGAAAGCAAGACGCTGCTCAGCGAGAACGCCGAGGATTTCTACGGTCTCCAACTGACCCCGCGCGACAACCGGGTGTGCCAGGTGCGCGCCTTTTTTCGCGGCGCACCGCCGCGGACCGCACGCTATTGTGCCGGACGGGTGACGGGCCGGCAGGTGGCGCGCTCGGGCGTCGCCGTGCTGGGCGTCGGCGAGACGGTGCAAGGCATAGGCACCTGTTTCGGCCGCAACCGCCGGATCGTCGCCGTGCGCTTCTTCACCGGTGCCGGCGAAACGGTGACGGCGCAGACCGCGGCTTGCACCGGCAGTTTCCAGGAAGTGCGCTGCCAGGAGGGCTGGGTGGTGCAGGGCGTGCAATTGTATTTTGGTGGCGCCAGCTGGTTGCGGCCGCAACCCGGCCTGCAGGGCCTGCGCCCGCTGTGCACTGCACGCACCGCGCCCTGACCCCCGCCGCGCCCTTGCCAGCCGGGCGGATCAGAGCAAAGCTTGCCGGCAACAAGGGAGGGTTTGAAACCATGCGTCATGTCCTGATTGCGGCGGTGTCGGTTTTGCTGACTGCGCCGGGCGCGCTGGCCGAGGATGCGCCGGGCTGGGCGCTGGTCGTGCATGGCGGCGCCGGTGTGATCGAACGCGGCGCCATGACGCCGGAAACCGATGCGGCCTATCGTGCGGCTATGACGCGGGCGCTTGCGACCGGCGAGGCGGTGCTCGAATCAGGCGGCAGCGCGATCGATGCCGTCGAGCGGATCATCACCGAATTGGAGGATGATGCGATGTTCAATTCCGGCCGCGGCGCGGTGTTCACTGCGGCCGGGCGCAATGAGCTGGATTCCTCGATCATGGATGGCCGCGACCTCAATGCCGGTGCGGTCGCCGGTGTCACATCGGTGCGCCACCCGATCTCGCTGGCGCGCGCCGTGATGGAACATTCCCCGCATGTGATGCTGCAGGGCGAGGGTGCCGAGACCTTCGCCGCCGAGCAGGGGCTCGAGATTGTCGATCCTGCCTTCTTCTTCACCGAGCGGCGCTGGGCCTCGATGGAGCGCGAGCTGGGCCGGCTCGGCCTGCCGATCCCGCCGCGTCCCGAGGGCGCGCCCGGGCCGGAGCCGGTCGATGAGGGGGCGCTGCTGCGCGACAGTCGTGAGCACCGCTTCGGCACGGTTGGCGTCGTGGCGCTCGACATGCAAGGCCATGTCGCGGCCGGCACCTCGACCGGCGGCACCACCGCCAAGCGTTGGGGCCGGGTCGGCGACAGCCCGATCCTCGGGGCCGGCACCTATGCCAATGACCGCTCCTGCGGCGTTTCGGCGACCGGGACGGGCGAGTATTTCATCCGCCTGACGGTGGCCAGCCGCATTTGTGCCCTGGTGGAATTCGAGGGGCTGGACCTGCAGGCCGCCGCCGACCGGGTGATCCAGGACGAGCTGACGGCGATGGGCGGCGATGGCGGTGTCGTCGCGCTGACGCCGGCCGGCGAGATTGCCTGGAGCTTCAACACGCCGGGCATGTACCGGGCACGTCAGAGCGCCGGCGGTCAGCCGCTGGTCGCGATTTATGGCGATGAGGAATGAACATGACCCCGCCCGCCGCCGAACCCGATATCAATGTCAACATGCTGTTCGCGACCCCGGTGATCGAGGTGCGACTGCCGATGGCCGATCAGCTGATCGAACCGTTGCGCGCCGCGATCACGGCGCGGCGGCAGCAGTCAAAGGGGATTGCCCGCTCCAATATTCTGGGCTGGCACTCCGACACCGAGATGCTGCACTGGGGCGGCAATGCCGCGCAGACCCTCGCGGTCGAGACGATGAAGCTGTGTGGGCGTTTCACCAGTGACATCGTCGCGGCGCAGGGGCAGTCGCGCTATGAAATGGGCATGGAGATGTGGGCCAACATGTCGCCGGCCGGCGCGTCAAACCAGATGCATTGCCATCCCGGCTCCTTCTGGTCGGCGAGCTTTTATGTCGATGATGGCGGCGATCCGGAGGACGGTCTCTTTGTCGCCCAGGATCCGCGCTTTCCAATGATAAGGATGGCCGCCCCGGACCTCGTTTTCACTGACGCCGAAGGAAACCGGCAATTGTCGCAGCACCGGATCGCGCCGGAGCCTGGCAAGCTGGTGATCTTTCCATCCTGGATGATGCACGCCGTGCGGCCGCACACGGGAAGCCGCGACCGGATATCGGTGGCGATGAATATCATCGCCATGCCCGCACCACCGCCCGCCTGAGGCTGCGGTCAGAGCACCGAGGCGGCGCCGCGGGTGAAATAGGCGTTGTCGGCGGTCATCTGGTCGATGATGTGATCGAAGGTGGCGCGGATACGTCCGCTCTTGCGCACGGTCTCGTGCGCCACGACCCACAGGTCGAGCGAGGATTCAAACTCCGGCAGGACGCGCTCGAGATCGCGGTGCTGGCAGGCCAGACGGTGTGAGGTGATGCCGATCCCGTATCCGGCTTCAAGTCCGCGCACATGAGTCGTCGGCGTATTGGCACGAAAGGCGACATGGCTGGGCACGACTGCCGCGCCTTCATCCGTGCTCGGCCAGCCGAAATAATCGCCCATCGACCAGCCGACACAGGTGTGGTCGGCAAGGTCCTCGACCCTCGCGGGCCGTCCTCGCTCCGCCAGGTAGGCTTTGGACGCATACAGGCCGGCGCCGACCGTGGCACCGCGGCGTCCGATCAGGCTTTGCTGTGTGCCGGGGCCATTCCAGCGCAGGGCTATATCGGCTTCACGATCGGCGAGATTGGCCGGGTGATTCTTGATCGAGATCTCGATGCCGATGCCCGGATTGGTTCGATGGAAGCTGGCCAGTGCGCGCGGCAGCCAGTCGGCGCCGATGCCTTCCGAGGCTGAAATCACCACCCGGCCGGACAGGCTCTGGTCCTGGGCCACCACGGCGCGTTCGATGGCCGAGGCCTCTTCGCGCATGCGCGCGGCATGGCCGACGATTTTCTGGCCCAGCGGCGTCAGGCGGGACTGGCCGTTATCCCGTTCGAACACAGGCTCGCCGAAGCGTTGTTCCAGGGCTTGCAGGCGCCGCGTCACCGTCGGCTGGCTGACGCCAAGCTGGTGCGCGGCAGCCGTCAGGCTGCCAGCTTCAGAGATGGCGAGGCATACGAGATAGTCGGACCAGTCTTCCATGCAATTCTGTATATCTATGATCCTGAATTCGTCAATTCCATTCGAATACCTTTGTTCCCAAGTTGAACGCTGTTCACTCATGGAGTTACCAATGTTTCGTTCAATCATCCTCGCCACCGCGCTCATTGCCGGTGCGACCGCCGGCGCCCAGGCGCAGTCCTGTGACGCCGAGCCACAATTCGCCGCTCACCGGACCGCCAATAGCGGCGTGCGTGCCCAGTATAATGCCGTCACGCGCGGCGAATGGCGCCAGGTGATCCATTTCGGCGAGGAAATCGCCAATTCCGGAGCCGCCCCCGGCCAGCGCGCTGCGGCCCTCAGCAATCTGTGCGCAGGCTATGCTGCTACCGGTGAGTTCGAGCTGGCCATTGAAGCCTGCGACGCTGCCCTCGAACTGCGGGACGACGCCTGGCGCGCGATGAATAATCGCGGTGTAGCCCACTGGCTTGCCGGCGACCGCGCGGCGGCCATCGCCGATTTCAATGCTGCTGCCGCGCTCGCCGGCGATGAAGACGAAGTCCGGGCGAATCTTTCGCTCGCACAATGCGCATAGTCTTGGTCGTCCCTCCCGGGCCCCAATAATCTTTGCCGCATTCATTCGGGCCGGAGCTGAAGCTCCGGCCCGCTTTTTCCTGCTGACACAAGCGTCTTCTATTGGCGCCGCTTTGACAGTAAAACACGGGCTCGCGCCGTCGGCAGAGCCTGTTTCGGCCTGCGTGACATTCGCCGTCAGTCCCGGAACATGCGGGGCGCAGAGCTGGAATGAGGACTGATGACCCAGGGGCCTCCCGAACAACTCGCTGCCGGCTATCGCCGGTTTCGCGCCACCAGTTACAAGGCGCAAAGCTCGCTCTACCAGGAGCTCAGCCAGGGACAGAAACCCCATACGCTGGTGATTGCCTGTTCCGACAGCCGTGTTGATCCTGTGCATATTTTCGGTGCGCGGCCGGGCGATCTTTTCGTCGTGCGAAATGTCGCCAACCTCGTGCCCCAGATTGATCTTGATGGCGGCCGCCACGGGGTTTCCGCGGCGCTGGAATTTGCGGTCGAGCAGCTGGCGGTCAAACATGTCGTGGTGATGGGGCATGGTCAGTGCGGCGGGATTGAAGCCTGCGCTGTCGGTCTCGACAAGCTGGAGAGCACCTTCCTCGGGCCCTGGCTGGAGCCGCTTGAGCCGACCCGCGAAGAGGTGCTCGCCAAGGTCGGCGAGGCCAGTCTGGCGACCGTCTGCGACCAAATGGAATTGCTCGCGGTGCAACAATCGGTCGGGCGCCTGCACCAGTTTCCCTTCGTCACTGCGGCGGTGAAGTCGCGGGGCATGCAATTGCATGGCGCCCGCTTTTCGATCGCGACCGGCATTCTGGAATGGATGCGGTCCGATGGTGTGTTTGAGCCGGTGGAACCGTGACCCGGTCAGGGCCAGTATCGCCCGAGACGTGAATCAGGTCCGGCCGGGAGGAAAGCCGCAGTGAGCAAAGCGCCGCAAATTGCCGCCGATCCCGCCTGGTTTCCCGATGCCCATGATGCCGGCAGCCACACGCTGCGCCTGAGCCGGATCAGCCGCAAGGCGCTGGCCGAGGAGGCGTTTCTTGATGATCGCTGGGATCGCTCGGCGGCCGAGCAGGCGGCCCATCCAGTCAGTGACTTTGCCGGTCTGCCACTGCCCAGACGCGCGCCCTGTTTCATCTGGCACACGGCATTTTGTGGCTCGACCCTGCTGGCGCGCTGTCTCGATAGGCCTGGCTCCAATCTCAGCCTGCGCGAACCAGCGGTGCTGATGAGCCTGGCCAACATGAAACGCACCCAGGGCGCCGAAGCACTCGGCCGCGAGCTGGGGCCGGTGTTGGCACTGCTCTCACGCCCATTCGTGTGGCGCGAACATGTGACGATCAAGCCGACCAATACCGTCAACAACCTCGCCGGTGATGTCGCGCGTCTTCTGCCGCAGGCGCGGCACTTGCTGCTCTATTCCGATATCCGGGCCTTCCTGCTCTCCATCGCCAAGAAGGGCGAGCCGGGGCGGGCCTTCGCGCGGCAGCTGTTCACGATTTTCGCCATGGACGGCCATGCCATTGCCGGCACCGCGCCGCGCGAATTGCTGAAACTGACCGATTTGCAGATCGCGGCGCTGGTCTGGCACATGCAGCTGGCCAGCGTGCTTGAGGGCGCGCGCGCCGCCGGTGCCGGACATTTCGCCTCGCTGGATGGCGACCGCTTCCTGCAAGAGCCGGAGCCGGCGCTGAATGCGGTTGATGCCTTCTTCGGGCTCGGACTTGGGGCCGGCCACGCCCGCGAGCTGGTCGCCGGGCCGATATTCGCCCGCGATTCCAAGGACCCGGCCCAGGCCTATAGTGCTGCACGCCGCACCGAAGAGGCCGAACAGGCCGCGCGCGCGATCGGGCCATCGCTCGATGCGATTATCGAGTGGAGCTACGGTCTGTTCCCGGCCTCGCCGCGCGCCGGCGCCATGCCGCATCCTTTGCTGGCGAACTGATCCGGCTTGGGCCACACTGCCGTCCCGGCCATCCTTTGGAAATTCACAAGAAGGGAAGTCAACGCACATGAAACTCGCCTCGCTCAGAAACGGCCATCGCGACGGAAAACTCGTTGTTGTATCAAAGGATCTGGCCTGGTGTACCGATGCCAGCCTGATCGCGCCGACGCTGCAGGCGGCGCTCGATGACTGGGCGCGCTGCGAGCCGGAATTGCGCACGCTGGCCGATCAGCTCGAGCGCGAAACGGTGCCGTCGGAGCGCTTCCATGAGCGCGACGCGCTCTCGCCCTTGCCGCGCGCCTATCAGTGGGCTGACGGTTCGGCCTACGTCAATCACGTCGAACTGGTGCGCAAGGCCCGCAATGCGGAAATGCCGGCGACCTTCTGGACCGACCCGCTGATGTATCAGGGCGGCTCCGATGCCTTCCTCGCCCCGCGCGACAATATCCCTCTCGGCGATGAGGCCTGGGGCTGTGACATGGAAGGCGAAGTGGCCGTCATCACCGGCGATGCGCCGGCGGGCTGCTCGCCCGACGAAGCCGCCAAGGCGATCCGTCTGGTGATGCTGGTCAATGATGTCTCCCTGCGCGGGCTGATCCCGGGCGAACTGGCCAAGGGCTTCGGCTTCTTCCAGTCCAAGCCGCCCAGCGCCTTCTCACCCGTCGCCGTTACGCCGGACGAGCTGGGCGATGCCTGGGACGGCAAGAAGCTGCATGGCGAATTGCTGGTGAAATATAATGGCGAAATGTTCGGCAAGGCCGATTGCGGCACCGACATGACCTTCGATTTCGGTCAGCTGATCGCCCATCTCGCCAAGACGCGTCCGGTCACCGCCGGCACGATTGTCGGTTCGGGCACCGTCTCCAACAAGCTCGATGGCGGCCCCGGCAAGCCGATCAGCGAAGGCGGGGTCGGCTATTCCTGCATCGCCGAGATCCGCATGATCGAGACGATCGAGAACGGCAAGCCCTCCACGCCCTTCATGAAATATGGCGATACCGTCCGCATCTCGATGAAGGATGCCGCCGGGCATCTGATTTTCGGGGCGATCGAACAGGAAGTCGTCAAGGCCTGAGACCGGCCCACACTGCAGACATGAGCCAGACACGAGAAGGCCAGGACCGTTACCGGTCCTGGCCTTTTCATTTGAGAGATGGCGCCTGTGTCAGATGGCGCTGGCCGGGCGCGGCGCCGCTGTGACGGCCGGGCTGGCCTTGCGGCGTGATTTCAGGCCCAGCGCCAGCATGGGTGCGAAACCGCCGACCTGAAGTGTCAGCATCTGGAACACTATCGGTGCGCCGAGGCCGGCAATCATGCCCAGCGCCAGGCCGAGTGCCGGTTCGGGCATGCCGATGAAGTTGTAGACCATCTGCAGGCCGAGCGCGCCGAACATGTGGTAGAGATAGATCGAGAAGGAATACTGGCCGACCCAGGCCAGCGGCGCGATGGTGAAGCGGTGCATGATCAGCGCACCGGAGAAGCACAGGCCCAGGCCGAGCGCCACGAAGTCGCGGCGCAGCAGCTCATGGCCCGGATCGGAGAGCACGATATAGGCGTGCACCGCGAACATCGTGACCAGGCCGCCGACCAGCACGGTCGAGACCAGTCGCCGCGGCAGCTCACCCACCTTGGCCAGTTCCATCCGGTTGATCACCAGACCGAGCGCGAAGAAGGGCGCCAGATAGGGCGTGTGGAAGAAGGAGAACAGTTTGATCTCGCCGCCGAAGGGCGTCAGGAACAGGACCGAGCTGACCGCAAGGAAGCCGACGGCGACCTGCAGCGGCGCGCGTGGCCAGATCCAGTCCAGTGCCGCGATCACCAGGAAGATGGTCAGGATCGAGTGCAGGAACCAGAAATGCGCATAGGGTTCCAGATAGACCTGCCAGAAATCACCCAGCGGCACGGCGAAGGCACCGCCGAGCACGGTGTTGACGACCGCAAAGGCCGTCGCGGCGAACAGATAGGGCAGAACCAGGCGGCGCGCCTTGCCGGTCAGGAATTTGCCACCTTCGCCGCGGCGGATCGGGCGATAGCCATAGACAAAGCCTGACAGCATCGCGAACAGCGGCATGCGCAGATGGAAGAACAGGGCCGAGAACATGGCGAAGGGGTGATCCCAGTCGAGGCGCAGGCCGTGTTCGGGCGCTTCACCGATAACGTGGAAGGCCACCAGCAGGACGCAGGCGAGCCCGCGCAGCGTATCGATTCCCATATTGCGATTCGTGCTCATCAATCTGGCTCCCATGGCGCGCGTCGGATGTCTCAATCCGGGGATATGCGCCAAACACAGCAAGTCGCAGGCCAGACAGGCGCGAAAATCGCGGTCGGGTGCGGGGCAGTGGAAACAGGGTTTATGCCCGGTTAATTCGACACTTGCGGCAGGTCTCTGAGGATGTAGCGGGTGCCGTCAAACGCCTCGAAAGCCTCGTCGATCTGCGGGTGGCTGACCGGTCCGTTCTCGGCGTCGGGCAGCAGGTTCTGCTCGGAGACATAGGCGCCGTAATAGCTGTCCTCATTCTCGGCCAGCAGGTGGTAGAAGGGCTGGTCGCGATCGGGGCGCACCTCTTCGGGGATGGCCTGGTACCATTCCTCGGTATTGGAGAATTCCGCATCGACATCGACGACGACACCGCGGAACGGGTAGAGGCGGTGGCGGACGATATCGCCGAGTCCGAATTTGGCTTCACGCATTTCCATCGCAACACTTTGAACCCTGCCGGTTAATTTCCTGTGGGCCAATCGCAGTCGCCGCGGCGAGTGCGCCGGGCCCGCGCGGCCCCTGATTGCGTTACGCCGCCTTGCGGCGTGGTGGAAGACGGGTATGCTGAACATGAAAAGAAAATTGGGCCAGATCGTGATGCGCCGGCCTTTGCAGGCGCTCCGTACTGGCGAAAGGACTGACATGGCGGAGCCTTCGCCCCCGGAAAGCCCGGGGACCGGATCCGCCGCACGCAAGCGGGGCGGACGGCGCAGGCCTGCCGCTCCAGTGTACGGCGCGATCGATCTGGGTACGAATAATTGCCGTATGCTGGTGGCGCAACGCACCAGTGGCGGCTTTCAGGTGATTGATGCCTTCTCCCGCGTCGTCCGGCTGGGCGAGGGGCTCAATGCCCATGGTGTGCTGTCGCAGGGCGCCATGGACCGTGCCGTCGAGGCCCTGCGCATCTGTGCCGACAAGCTCGGCCGCCACGCCCAGATCCGCCACCGCGCCATCGCCACCCAGGCCTGCCGTGAAGCCAGCAATGGCGTTGAATTTCTCGAACGCGTGAAGGCCGAAACCGGCATCGCCTTCGACCTCATCACCCCGGAGGAAGAGGCGCGCCTGGCCCTGCATGGCTGTCTCGACCTGCTCGATGAGGCCAAGGATGCCGCCCTGGTGATCGATATCGGCGGCGGCTCGACCGAATTGTCCTGGGTTGACCTGGCCGCCTGGCGTGAGCGCGGCGGCCTCAAGAGCGGCGGCCGTCCGCCGGTGCGCTCCTGGACCTCGACCCCGGTCGGTGTTGTCACCCTGGCCGAGCGCTTTCCCGAACGCGAGGACCGCCAAGCCTGGTATAACGACATGAAAGCCTATGTCCGCCAGCTGATGAAAACGCCGCGCGGCGCCCGCTCGATGCGGCCGATCTTCACCGAAGGCCGGGCGCATCTGGTCGGCACTTCCGGCACGGTGACCTCGATTGCCGGCGTACATCTGCGCCTGCCGCGCTATGAACGCTCCAAGGTCGACGGTCTGTGGATGAGCTGTGCCGAGGCCGAGGCGGCCTGTACGCGGCTGCGCGATCTCGATCTGGCCGGGCGATCGCTGGAGCCGACCATCGGTCATGACCGCGCCGAGCTGGTACTGGCGGGCTGTGCGATATATGAAGCGGTGGCCGAGCTGTGGCCGGCGGATAACCTACGCGTCGGTGATCGTGGTCTGCGCGAAGGCCTGTTGCTCAACCTGATGCGGCGCACCAAATCGCGCCGCCGCCGCAAGAAATCGCCAGGAGCGACCAGCACATGAGTGGACCTTCGGACGAAGACGACAACAAGCCGGCCGGTGATACGCCGCCGGTTGACGACAACAAGCGCCGCCGCCGTGTCGGCGGGCCGGTCACCAAGGGCGGTGACAGCCGCGCCTCGAAACAGATGTTCGAGCGCGTCAAGACCGCGCGCGGCCGCAAGACCTCGTCGAAGAACTGGCTGCAGCGCCAGCTCAATGACCCCTATGTCAAGAAAGCCCAGATGGAGGGCTATCGCTCCCGTGCCGCCTACAAGCTGATCGAGCTCGATGAGCGTTTCCATTTTATCCGTCCGGGCATGCGCATTGTCGATCTCGGCTCGGCGCCGGGCGGCTGGCTGCAGGTCTGCGTCAAGAAGGGCGTGGCCGAGGTGATCGGTATCGATCTCCTGCCGATTGATCCGATTGATGGTGCGACGATTTTCGAGAAAGATTTCACCGAGGACGACGCGCCCGACATGGTCAAGGCCGCGATGGGCGGACCGGCCGATGGCGTCATCTCCGATCTGGCGCCCTGGACCACCGGCCACAAGAATACCGACCATGTCCGCATTGTCGGCCTGGTCGAACTGGCGGCGCTGTTCGCGTTTGAAACCCTCAAGCCGGGCGGTTTCTTCATCGCCAAGGTCTTCCAGGGCGGCGCCGAGGGGGAACTGCTCGAACAGCTCAAGCAGAAATTCGCCAAGGTCCGCCATTTCAAGCCCGCCTCCAGCCGCTCGGAAAGCGCCGAAACGTTTTTGATTGCGATGGGGTTTAAAGGCTGAACCCCTGAGGGCGACACCATTTCCGACCTCAAACCGTCGGCTTGTCCCCCAGCAAATACCGCGGCCCCGCGCCAAGCCGGGCGGCGCGATCGTCCGGATTGTAGAGGGCGCATTTTTCCAGCGACAGGCAGCCGCAACCGATACAGCCATCGAGCCGGTCGCGCAGGGCGGTGAGGCGCGTGATGCGTTCCTCCAGCGCGTCGCGGAAGCTGGCGCTGATCTTCGCCCAGTCGGCGGCGGTCGGGGTGCGGCCTTCGGGCAGGGTGGCGAGGCGCTCGCCGATCTCCTGGATCGAGAAGCCCAATTGCTGCGCGATCAGCACGAAGGAGAGGCGGCGCACATCGGAGCGCACAAAGCGCCGCTGGCCGCCGGCATTGCGTCCGGCGCGGATCAGCCCCCTGGCCTCGTAAAACCGCACCGCCGAGACGGAGACGCCGACCCGTGCGGCGAGTTTGCCGATCGGAATGAGGTCCGTTGCACGCATGGTTTCCGTCCCCCGGTTTGGCTGCAAACAATAGCTTGACCTCAACTTAAGTTGAGCAATTACGCTTGGCAAATCGACCGGCCCATCGCTCGAATCCATTGCTTGAATCGGGGGCCGGCATTTGCACGCGTCAGAAAAGGAAATCCCATGACGACAGGCCTGCTGGAACACGTCAATTTCACCGTCGCCAATCCGCCCGAAACCGCCGCCATGCTGTGCGACCTGTTCGGCTGGCACATCCGCTGGAGCGGCCCCTCGGCCAATGGCGGCCACACCGTCCATGTCGGCACGGATGACCAGTATCTCGCACTCTACGGCGCCAGAACGCCCGAGTCGGCCGACGCACGCAGCGCCGCCCGCCAGGCCAATCTCAACCATGTCGCCATCCTCGTCGACGATCTCGACGCCACCGAGGCCCGCGTTCTCGCCGCCGGCTATCAGAGCGAAAATCACGGCAATTACGAGCCGGGCCGGCGCTTCTATTTCTACGACGGCAACGGGATCGAGTTTGAGGTGGTGAGCTATGCGGCTTGAGGGGTGAGAGGGGCTCTGCCCGGCATCGGCCGGCTTCCGCCAGACACAACCCCCAACACCAACCCACCATCTTCCCCCGGAGGAGCGCAGCGAATTCCGGGGCGTGCCGGAGGATTGGAGTCTGGCTGGATTCCCCTCAGGCAGGCCCCGGAACAGGTCCGGGGGAAGTCGCTTGTTGTTCGTTTTGAAGGAGCCGGGCTCTGCGCGCCGGGGTATTCCCGCACCGCGTCTAAGCCCCGCGAAAACTCAGTCGCCGCGGCTTCCAGCCGAAGCTCAGCACCAGCGCCGCCGCCGCCGGGGCCGCCTGGATATAGGCGATGGCCGGGCTCACCGTGATCGCGCCATAAACTCCCGCCGCGATGACGCAGAGCAGGAAGAAGCGCAGGAATTCGCGATTGCCGCGCAGCACGCTCCAGACCAGTCCGGCGGCGAGAAAGCCGTTATACAGGCCCTGATTGGCGGCGAGGGTGGCGGTCTGTGCGGCCTGTTCGGCTGTGAGGCCGAAGACCTGCATCCCGGCTTCTTCCTGCCAGAGGAACATCTCCAGCACCAGAAAGCCGGCATGCTCGATGGCGACGATCAATGCCGCGACAATGGCCAGTATCCGCATCATGGCGCTCCCCGTGCTGCCTGTCGGGAAACCACAGCACGCGCGGTGCGGCCGGGCAAGCGCTAATCAGGCGGTGCCGGGCTCGGCACCGTCCGGGGCAAACCTGTCCTGCCAGGCGGCAATTGTGGCGCGATTATCATGGTCCCAGGGGTGAAAACCCGGCTTGTACCAGGCCCAGTAGGTGCGCCAGCCCTTGCGGAACAGGCCCGGCTTGAACAGCAGATACCACAAGACCCGCGCCCGCGCCGTCCACGGGCTGACCCCGTCGGCGATCAGCAGGCGTGAGGCATAGCGCGAGATATTCGAGGTGAAGAGGAGGGTCACCAGCGCCATCACCCGCACCCGCGCGAAATAGCGCTGGCGCGGTTTCCAGCTGGCGGTGACCTGCTGGAAGACATCGAAGGCGACCGCCTTGTGTTCGGTCTCTTCCAGCGCATGCCATTGCCACAGGCGCAATATGTCCTCATGCGTGCCCTCGAACACGCTGCCATCCTCGAGCGTGACATCGGCAATCATCGCCGTGAAATGCTCGAGCGCGATCGTCACGCAGAGCATGGCAATCGGTCCGCGTTCCCGTGTCACCCGGATCCGGTCGCGAATCTCCGCCTCGATCTCATCGATCGGATAATGATTGCGGTCGAGCCCGCCATTGAGCGCGACATGCTCGCGCGAATGGATCGCCTCCTGCTTGATGAAGGCCTTGGCATCCTCCAGCAGCTTGCCGGAAAGCTCGCCCCGATAGTGGCGCACCGCGTCCATGAACAGGCGCTCGCCATCGGGGAAGGTCAGCGACATCGCATTGAACACCGCCGTCGCCACCGGATCGCCGCCGAGCCAGGCCTTGTTGTGGGCGGCCTCGGTCGCGAAATGGATATCGCGCGGCGTGACGGTGAGGTCGTCGGGGGTGGTCTTGGTGGCGGCGGGGGCGGCGGTCATGGGAGCGTGTCCTGTTACGGTTGGGCGCATTGTGAACGCTGTTCACTTCGGGCGCCAGCAAAAAAGCGGACCGGGTCCGTGATGGCTGCCGGGCCGGGTAAAATTGCGTGGCGGGCGGGCAGGTGCTTTGATGCCGGCCTGGCTTTTGGAGGGGATGACATGACCAGACTTGCATTGACCGGCGCGCTGGCGCTGGCCCTGGCCGGCGCCAATGGCGCAGCGGCCCAGACGCGCCAGGTGCAACCGGCCGTGCAGCGCCCGGACAATTCTGCCGCAATCGCCCAGCGCCCGCCGCGCGACAATGGCGAGACAGTACCGGTGGCACAGGAATCCTCCGGCATTCTGATCGATATCTATAATCGCGTCCTGCGCGCCTGTTCGACGGTGAGCCATATCGAGCGCACCGTCCAGATCCGCTGTGCCGACGGCAGCAGCCTGGAATATACCCAGCGCTGCACTCGTACCGGCGCCGGCGGGCTCTGGCCGGAATGCAACTATTCGGAAAGCTGCGAAGCCGTCGACGTCCCCAGCTGCCCGCCGGTGGAAACCAGTCCCGAGGATTGAGGGCCGGGTCTCGGCATGGTTTGCAGGGCGGGTCCTGGCCCGTGGCGGGCCGCTGCTTCCACCTGAAAAAATCCAACCTTTGTCATCCCGGACGAATGCCCCGCGCAGGCGGGGCGCAGATCCGGGACCTACCCGTGAGACCAGCTGGAATGGCGGGTAGGTCCCGGCCCGGAGCCTGCTCCTGAGTACAGAGGGCCCCGGATCAAGTCCGGGCATTCGCCCGGGATGACAACGGGTGGGGGATTGAAAGCGCAGGCACATCCGGATGGCCCCGCTTATCCACGGCCTCCGCCGCAGCGTTATAATCGGGCGATCCCCGCTCTTTGACATCGTTGCCCCTCGCAAAAAATCACAGCCGAAATGCGCCTGCACGTGGCAGTCCCTGCCATTCGATGACAGGGCCGGAGCGCCGTCCCGCCGCCGTTATCGCCAGTTGATACAAGGCGTTGCGCGTCTCAATGCCAGGATGGCAGGATGGCAGACATGCGAAATCATGACAGTCCCGGTTTCTGTCGCCCGCACTCGCCAATTGACCTTCGCGCCACACCTGTTATAGCCGCGCCGCAAGCAGCAAAAAGGAGTCTCTGATGGAGATTCGTGAAGGTCTGACCTTCGATGACGTGCTCTTGCAGCCCGGCCCGTCCGATGTTCTTCCCGCCGACGCCATTGTGTCCACACGCGTGGCGCGCGATTGCGGTCTCAATATTCCGATCATGGCTGCGGCGATGGATACGGTGTCCGAGGCGCATATGGCGATCGCCATGGCCCAGGCCGGCGGGCTGGCGGTGATCCACCGCAATCTGACCATTGCCGAACAGGCCGAGGAAGTGCGCCGCGTCAAGCGTTTCGAGAGCGGCATGGTGGTCAATCCGGTGACGATCTCGCCGGAGGCGACCTTGGCCGAGCTGCGGGCCCTGATGCAGGAAAAACGGATCTCCGGCATTCCTGTCGTCGAGGGCGCGGCGCCGGGCAAGCCGGGCAAGCTGGTCGGCATCATCACCAATCGCGATGTCCGCTTTGCCGATGATCCCAATGAAAAGGTCGGCAATCTGATGACGCGCGACGTCGTCACCGTCAATGAAGGCGCGACCCAGGACGAGGCGCGCGCCAAGCTGCACCGCCACCGGATCGAACGCGTGCTGGTCGTCGATGCCGATCATCGCTGCATCGGCCTGATCACCGTCAAGGATATGGAAAAGGCGCAGGCCCACCCCACCGCCGCCAAGGACCGCGAAGGCTCGCTGCGCTGCGCCGCCGCGACCACCGTCGGCGATAGTGGCTATGAACGCGCCATGGCCTTGATTGATGCCGGCGTTGATGTCGTCGTCATCGACACCGCCCACGGCCAGAGCTCCTCGGTACTCGACCAGGTCAAGCGCATCCGCAAGGCATCGAACCTGTCGCGGATCGTCGCCGGCAATGTCGCCACCTATGACGGCGCCAAGGCGCTGATCGAGGCCGGTGCCGATTGCATCAAGGTCGGGATCGGCCCGGGCTCGATCTGCACGACGCGCATCGTCGCCGGAGTCGGTGTGCCGCAATTGACCGCGATCATGGATGCGCGCCGCGCGGCACAAGGCTCGGACGCCTGCATCATCGCCGATGGCGGCATCAAATTCTCCGGCGACATGGCCAAGGCGATCGCCGCGGGCGCCGATGCCATCATGGTCGGATCCTTGCTGGCCGGCACGGAAGAAGCGCCCGGCGAGGTGTTTCTCTACCAGGGCCGCTCCTACAAATCCTATCGCGGCATGGGCTCGCTCGGGGCGATGGCGGCGGGTTCTGCCGACCGCTATTTCCAGAAGGATACCGAGCGCATGAAGCTGGTGCCCGAAGGCATTGAAGGCCAGGTGCCCTATAAGGGTCCGGTCGCACCGATCCTGCACCAGATGGTCGGCGGATTGCGTGCGGCGATGGGCTATACCGGTTCGAAGACGATCGGCGAGCTGCACGAACGGGCCCAATTCGTCCGCATCACCAATGCCGGCCTGCGTGAAAGCCATGTCCATGACGTCAAGATCACCCGCGAAGCGCCGAATTATCCGACGCAGAGCTAGGATTTGGCGTCTGGCAAGTGACGGGCGCGTATGGCCTGTCTGCGCCTTTGTCGATTGACCGGGAGGGGCGGTGAGCCTTGGCTCGCCCCCCGTTTGAACAAGGATGTTAGTTATGAATTCCGCACTGCTCATTCCCGTCTTCGTCCAGGTCGCCCTGACCTTCGTGCTGGTCTTCACCATGGGCGCGATGCGCTATGGCGCGATCGCTTCCGGCAAGGTCAAGCCGGGCGATATCGCGCTCGGCCAGCCCGGCTGGCCGGTGCGCATCCAGCAGGTCTCGAATGCCTATGAGAACCAGCTCGCCTCGCCGGTCCTGTTCTATGCCGTCACGGCTTTCGCCCTGATCACCGGCGCCACCAGCGTGCTGCTCGTCATTCTGGCCTGGGCCTATGTCGGCCTGCGCCTGCTGCACGCCCTGATCCATGTCACCAGCAATAATCTGCGCTCGCGCTTTATGGCCTTTGCCAGCGGGCTTCTGGTGTTGCTGGGCTATTGGGTCGTGTTCGCTGTGGAGCTGATGACGCGATGATGCAGGTGCAGCCCGCCATCGAGACCGGCAAGGATATCCTCTTCCTGCTCACCGGCGCCTGGGACGGCGTTGACGGGCCGCGCCTGTGTGCCGATTGCTGCCTGATCGAGGGCGCCTTGCTCGGCAATCCACACTGGGCCGAGGCCGTCACCATCGTCCGCATCGAATACCCCCGGCCACGGCCGGAAATCATCGCCCTGCTCGGCGAGGCGCACCAGAATGCGCCGACGCTGATCCTGGCCGATGAGACGAAGGCCCATTCAAAGGTGGAGACGGCGAATGATCGCCGTTTCCTGACCGACCCGATCGCGATCTGCCATCAGCTCGCCACCACCTATGGCGGAGCACAGCCAAAATGAGAGACGCAGCCAAGATCGCCGCAGCGATTGAAATCCTCGAAGTCCAGAACCGCCAGCACACGCCGGTCAAGGATGCCGTGCGCGACTGGGGCAAGGCCAATCGCTATGCCGGTTCCGGCGACCGCGCCTGGATCACCGGCCTCGTGCTCGACGCCCTGCGTCATCAGTCCTCGGTCGGCCATGCGATGCAGGATGACAGCGCCCGCGCGCTCGCCTTCGGTACCGTCGCCCGCGTCTGGGGCCTCTCGGTCGAAGAGATCGACGCCATGATGGACAGCGATCCGCACGCGCCGGAACCGCTGACCAATGCCGAGCGCAGCGGTCTGGAGCGCGATATCTCCGATGCGCCGCTCCATATCCGCGGCGATTTCCCCGAATGGCTCGAGGCCAGCTTCCAGCGCGCCTTCGGCGACAAGGCCGAGGAAGAGGCCCACGAGCTGTGCGCGCGCGCGCCGGTCGATCTGCGCGTCAATGAAGTCCAGGTCGGCTTCGACAAGGCGTTCAAGGAAGTCAGCTCCAAGCTGAAGACAGCCGAGCCGTCCGAGCTCGCCGCGATGGCGATCCGCATCCCGCAGCGCGATCCGCGTGGCAAGTCGGCGGCGGCGGAAAGCATTCCCGCCTATGGCAAGGGCTGGGTCGAGGTCCAGGATATCGGCTCGCAAGTCGCGGCGCTGGCCTCGGGGGGCCGCGAAGGCATGCAGATCCTCGATTATTGCGCCGGTGCCGGCGGCAAGACGCTGGCGCTCTCGGCGCTCTTGAACAATACCGGCCAGATCCACGCCTGGGATATCGACTGGCGCCGCCTGCGCGCCATCTGGCCGCGCCTCAAGCGCGCCGGCGCCCATAATGTCCAGGTCCAGGATGCCGAGGAAGACAAATGCCTCGCCGACCTCGTGGGCAAGATGGATGTCGTCTTCTGCGATGCACCGTGTACCGGTACCGGCACCTGGCGCCGCCGCCCCGACGCCAAATGGCGCCTGCGCGAGCGCGCGCTGGAAACCCGCATGGGCGAACAGGACACCGTGCTCGAGCGTGGCTCGCGCTATGTCAAACAGGGCGGCCGCCTGGTCTATGTCACCTGTTCGGTGCTGCCGGAAGAAAACGGGGACCGCATCACCGCCTTCCTCGCCAGTCACGAGAATTTCAAGCCCGTCCCCGCGATCAAGGCGATGCGCGCCTCCGGCGGTCTCGCCAATGGCGCCGAGGAGATCCTCGCGAAATGCGAAGGCGCCCACGGCGCGCTGCAGCTCTCACCGGCGCGCACCGACACCGACGGGTTTTATATCTGCGTGCTGGAACGCGTGGGGTAGGGGGCTGAACAGCGCGGGCGAGGCCCGCAGCTGATCGCTCAATCCACCCGATAGCCCAGCACGCGCAACCGGTCGCCGACTGCGGCGCTCACCGCCGCGTTCACTGCGCGACCGCCGCCGATCCGCGCGGTGGTTAGGGGCGCGTCCAGCAGAGGCAGGCTGTCGCGCTCCAGCCCGATCAGCTCGATCGGCTGGCGGGTGTAATCCAGCATGGCCGGCTCGTAGTTCAGGCCGAGAAAGCGCAGCAGCGCCGTGATGCTGCGTTTCGGCTTCTTCACCACATCCTCATAGCGCAGGCGCAGCACCCGCCCGGGCGCAAGTGTGGTTTCCGCCTGCAGGCCGATGCCGGTCAGATCGCACCAGTATTTCAGCGCCGCGCCCGGATCGCTGACATGCGCGAAGGGACGTCCATCGGGGCCGCGCCAGTCGCGCTGCAGCAGCGAGGCGGCGACATCGCGGCCGTCGCGGACGATGTGGACGAAACGCGCCGCCGGCAGCAGGCGGCCGAGACGTTCGAAGGCCAGCACATTGAGGCTGGTCTTTTCCACCAGCAGGTCGCCGGGGCTGTCCCGCACCGCTTCTCCGATCAGCCCGGTCAGCAGCCCGGCCATATTGGCGCGGACCTGTTCAGCCTCGAGCCCGAAATCCTCGCGATGCAGATCGCCCAGCTGGGTCGCGAAATTCTCCCATTGCATGGCAATCGCCACGGGCAGTCCTGTATCGGGACCGCAATGAATCCGCGAATGCCCGTCGAGCAGACGGCGTATCAGGGTCAGGCCCGAGCGCGGGCAGCCGCCGAGGAAGACGAACCCGGTGCCGCTTACAGCCTCAGACATAACCCAGCCGCGACAGGGCGGGGCCGGCAATCCGCATGACGCAGTCATGTTGCGACGCGTCGAGCGCCGCCCTCCAGCGCCCGATCGCGCGCGTGTCGATGGGTTGGGCGACGCGGTCATTGCTCGATTCATTGGCGCCCGAGGCCGGATTGAAGGTGCTGGCATGGTCCAGCGCCGCCTCGATGGCATCGCTGTCTTCGCCAAGAAAGGCGAACAGCCCGGCGATCATGTCGCGCGGGTGGCGCACCAGGGCTTCATAGCGCAGCTCGAAATAATTTGGATCCTCGCGCATCGCCGCGCCGGCTTCAACGCTCTGGACCCAGAGGCGGGCCGCTGCTGCGGGATCGCGCGTGATCGCCAACGGCTGGCCGGTGCGGGAGTCCCGCCAGTCCATCGTCAGCAGGGAGGCGACAACATCACGGCCATCGCGAACAATGCCGACCAGCGGACTGCCGGGAAACAGGAGGCGCAATTGCGTGAAGTGGAGAATATTGGCCGGCGTTTTCTCGGCGATACGGCAACCCGATTCTGCCTGTAGCGGCGCCAGAAAGCCATTGATCGTGGAGGCGAAGCGCTGGTGCAGCATGTCGGCATCAAGCCCGTATTGCCGTTCCAGCACCGGCATGTGCAGCTGCTCGATCTGTGAGGACAGGGCCGCGAGCGCCGGCACGATCCGGGATTCCGGCCCGCAGACAATGCCCTTCGACGTATTGACAATGGCGCGCAGCAAGGTCGTCCCCGAGCGCGGCGCGCCGCCGATAAAGATCGGAGCCTGGCCGATGATTTCCTGCATGTCCGATGTCTCCCGCCTGCAGCCATACAAGCGCCGGGGAAGATGATCGTGGGGTGACGGGGCGGTTACGGAAATGCAATTAATTACAGTAACATGAACGGTTTATGAGCGGGCGGGACCAGCCAGCGGCGCGTCCCGGTGCCGGCCGCATTCCGGCCAATTTCCGGACTCGATTTCGCCGTTTTCCCATCGCCGCCCGGCTGCCATGACGCATTCGCACGGGCGAAAACCGGATTCCTTGCTGGCCATCGCGCCTGACTCGCGCTAATCGGCGCCATGCTGATATCGAGCTCGGCCATAACCCCCACATTTTGTCCCCGGAAAGCCCGCGCCTGCGGGAGTGAGAGCGCATGACAGATCAACACGAAAAAGCCCTCATCATCGACTTTGGCAGCCAGGTCACCCAGCTGATCGCGCGGCGTTTGCGCGAGAGCGGCGTCTTCTGCGAAGTCCATCCCTATAACCGCGCCAACCAGGCCTTCATCGACGGCTATGATCCCAAGGCGATCATCCTGTCAGGCTCGCCGCACTCGACCCATTGGGACAATTCACCCAAGGCCGATCCGTCCGTCTTCACGCGCGGTATTCCGGTGCTCGGCATCTGCTATGGCGAACAGACCATGTGCGCCCAGCTCGGCGGCAAGGTGGAAGCGTCCGAAGAGCGCGAATTTGGCCGCGCCGATATCAGGATTGTTGCCGACAGCCCGCTGTTTGCCGGGTTTGGCCCCATCGGTCATGAAGAACGCGTCTGGATGAGCCATGGCGACCGCGTCAGCGCCCTGCCGGACGGTTTCAAGGTCATCGCCACCTCGGGCAATGCGCCCTTTGCGGCGATCGCCGACGAGGACCGCAAATTCTACGCGGTGCAATTCCACCCCGAAGTCGTGCATACGCCGCGCGGGGCCGAATTGCTCAAGAACTTCACGCATCAGATCGCCGGTTTCCGTGGCGACTGGTCGATGGCGAGCTTCAAGGATGAAGCCATCGCCAAGATCCGCGCCCAGGTCGGCGACAAGCGGGTATTGTGTGGCCTCTCCGGCGGTGTCGACAGCTCCGTCGCGGCGGTGCTGCTGCACGAGGCGATTGGCGACCAACTGGTCTGTGTCTTCGTCGATACCGGCCTGATGCGGCTGGGCGAGGCCGACGAGGTCGTCGACCTGTTCCGCGAGCATTACAATATCCCGCTCGTTCACGCCCAGGCCGAGGAGCTCTTCCTCGGCGCGCTCAAGGGCGTCGAGGATCCGGAACAGAAACGCAAGATCATTGGCGGCCTCTTCATCGACGTGTTCGACGAGAAGGCGAAGGAGGCCGGCGGCGCCGACTTCCTCGCCCAGGGCACGCTCTATCCCGATGTGATCGAAAGCGTCAGCTTCGATGGCGGCCCCTCGGTCACCATCAAATCCCACCATAATGTCGGCGGTCTGCCGGCGCGCATGAAGATGAAACTGGTCGAGCCCCTGCGGGAACTCTTCAAGGATGAAGTGCGCGCGCTTGGCCGCGAGCTCGGCCTGCCGGAAGCCTTCGTCAAACGCCATCCCTTCCCGGGACCAGGCCTGGGCATTCGCATTCCCGGCGCCGTCTCCAAGGAGAAGGCCGATATCCTGCGCAAGGCCGATGCGATCTATATCGACGAGATCAAGAAGGCCGGCCTCTATGACGTCATCTGGCAGGCCTTCTCCGTGCTGCTGCCGGTCAACACCGTCGGCGTGATGGGCGATGAACGCACCTATGACGCCGTCCTCGCCCTGCGCGCCGTCACCTCGGTCGACGGCATGACGGCGGATTACTACCCGTTCGAGCATGATTTCCTCGGGCGAGTCGCCACCCGCATCATCAATGAATGCCGCGGCATCAATCGCGTCGTCTATGATGTGACCAGCAAGCCGCCGGGGACGATTGAGTGGGAGTAGGGGGCAGGCGCACCCGGCGGCGCTCGGGCTATAGCTTGATTGCTCTGCGCAGATCGTCATGTTCGAAGGCGCTGGCCATGCGGGTGATCTCGGCCGGCCGGGCGCCGACGGCCTTCGCGGTCTGACGCCAGGTCGCGGTCACGCTCGCCACTTCTTTGATGATCGTGCGGGCCCGCGCGAGGGTGAGACTGAAATATTGCGCCGCTGCCTCGAGCAGGTCGAGCGAGCAACTGCCCTCATCGAGGTCGATATTGGTCGTCAGCACGCGCGCCTTGAGGTCGATCGGAACCGGGTTGAGATCGTAGGCGGGCGATAGCGTCCATCCCGCCTTGCCGCGCCACAAAAATCCATGATTGCGCAGGTGATCATCGACATTGGAGATCATTACGTTGAAGGCGACGCGTCGATAGAGGGCATGGGCATCGACCTTTGCCTGCGCGCCGTATTGTCCAAGCGCGTCTACCATTTCCGGATAGCTGCCGTGTTCCCCGTCCCGGGCGCCCATCATCGCCATTGCCGATAGGAAGGGAATTCGGGTCGCGCCGGCGCGATCGAAACGCCGCGACAGCATCACGGCCCTGCCTGCGACTTGAACCAGCTCATGCTGCGGCGTGCTGATGCCGGCCTGGTTGGCGAGCTGAAGGGCGATCTCCTCCCAGGTCTCGATGCTGTACTCGTCGGTTTCCTTAGGAAATTTGGCGATGGAGAGGTGCCCATGCCGGTCGATGACGGATGCTTTCGGCCTTGCGCCGCCGAGCGAGGAGCCGGGTGCGAATATGAGTTCAAAATCCTCGTCTGTTTCCTCATCCCGGAGGATACGCTCGGTGATCTGGAGCAGGCGCTCAAGTGCGATCAGGGCGGGAACCCCGGCGCGGATCGGCGCTTGGAAGGCTGTCTCGCCCGCCCGGCGGAATCTCAATGCACCCAGGCGGGTTTCGTCGGCGACCCCAAGCAGATAATCGCTTTCCATGAGTGTGCGAACCGGGCGTGCTTGGGCCTCCGCCGAACGACGCTCGGCACGCTGCATCAGCCGCCGTCCCCAAGTGTCCGGCGCGGAATCGCCCAGCGAGCCAAAGATGGCTTGGCCGTCGGCTGGAACGAAGCCGCCTCGTGTCAGCGCGAGAGCTGGCTCCAGTGAAAAGCCATCGGCATCGGCCAGCCATGACGGGGCGTATTCGAACACAAGCGTTTCCATGCCCCGGACCCGATTGCTACGGGCCAGGCCGACAGGCCGAGTGCGCCCGTCGAGATCGATATGAACTTCGATGTCAGTCATCGGTTGGCGGCTTGCCTGTCCGTTTGAGATGGATGTGCTTGGGCAGGGCCGCACTGGCCAGTGTCTGTCCAACCTTGTCATTGCCGATGTCGGCGATCTGGCTCAGCCCGTCGAGCAGGCCGAGTGCCTGCAATACGGCGGCGTAGATCCCGATACCGACGCCGGCGTCGCCAGCTTCGATTTTCTGCAATGTCGACCGCGACGTGAAGGCACGTTCCGCGACAACCGCCATCGGCAGGCGTCGGCGGCGGCGGGCGTCATGGATATCCGCGCCGAGTTTGCGCAAGGCGCGCCTGACGGCGGCAGATGGAAGGTGTGGTGTTGGCATTTGTCATCTTCGCGCTACATATTAGCGAAGTTTGTAGCACAAAGACTACACTTGATCTAGTTTGAAAGTGCCGCAGCCTGGCGCACCGCCTGGGTCAGAATTCATGCCCGCCGCGCGAGTCGAAGCGCGTCCCGCTAGAGCCCGCCCGGCTTTTGCGCCAAGGTGATCTCAATCAGGAGGCCCAGCATGACCCAGCGCAAAGCCAGCATCGCCATCGTCGGCGCCGGTGATTTTATCGGTGCCGCCATTGCCCGGCGTTTTGCCGCCGAGGGCTATCATGTCCATGGCGGGCGGCGCGGCGGCGAGAAGCTGGAACCGTTGGCGCGGGAGATCGAGGCTGCGGGCGGGCGTTTCACCGGGCATTCGCTGGATGCGCGGGACGAGCGATCCGTGACGGCCTTCCTCGATGCCGCCGAAGCCTCGGCGCCGCTGGAAGCCGTGATCTTCAATGTCGGCGCCAATGTGCAATTCCCGCTGCTGGACACCACCGAGCGCGTCTTCTCCAAGGTCTGGGACATGGCCTGCAAGGCCGGCTTCCTGACCGGGCGCGAGGCGGCGCGGATCATGTTGCCGCGCGGGGCGGGGTCGATCTTCTTTACGGGTGCCACGGCTTCAATGCGCGGCGGCAAGGGCTATGCGGCCTTCGGGGCGGCCAAAGCCGGGCTGCGCTCGCTGGCGCAATCCATGGCGCGCGAGCTGGGGCCGCAGGGGATTCATGTCGCTCATCTCGTGATCGATGCGGGCGTGGATACCGCCTGGGTGCGCGAGCGCATCGCCCAGGCGCATGGTACTGACGCCGTCGCCGCCCTGCCGCCCGACACGCTGATGGACCCGGCCTCGATTGCCGAGACCTATCTCATGCTGCATCGTCAGCCGCGCGATGCCTGGACGCATGAACTCGACCTTCGGCCCTATGGAGAAAACTGGTGAGTGATCCTTCAAACGACCCCGTCTTCTATTTCGACTTTGCCAGCCCGAATGCCTATTTCGCCCACCGCATCATTCCGGGCATCGAGGCGCGCACGGGCGTCAAGTTTCGCTATGTCCCGGTCCTGCTCGGCGGGATATTCAAGGCGACCGGCAATCAGGCACCGATGATCGCCTTCGCCGATGTCCCGGCCAAGCTGGCCTATGAATACAAGGAAATCGAGCGCTTCATCGCCCGGCACAAGCTCACCCATTTCAATTTCAACCCGCATTTCCCGGTCAATACGCTGAGCGCCATGCGCGGTGCCGTCGCGGCCGAGGCCGAGGGCGTGCTGACGCCCTATGTCGAGGCGATCTTCCATTTCATGTGGGAGAAGCCGCGCAAGCTCGACGATGCCGATGTCTTCCACGCGACGCTGACCGAGGCCGGCCTGCCGGCGGATCGCCTGCTGGAACTGATCCAGACCGCTGATGTGAAGGCCCGGCTGATCGCCAATACCCAATTGGCCGTCGACCAGGGCGTATTCGGCATTCCCAGCTTCATCGTTGATGGCGAGCTCTATTTCGGCAAGGACCGGCTGGAGAGCCTGGAGCCGGTCTTAACCGCGCGGTCAGCATAATCCTGCATCTCGCGCTGGTTTCGCAGACTCAGGCCTCTGGTCTTCGGTGCGCGGCTTGCCTAAACAGGCGCCCAGACACTCCCTACCGGTGGACAGACGCAATGACCGATCACGCGCCCGAACAGGCAACCGACCAGGCGACCGACGACGTGACCGAACGGCTCGATACGCTCGAAGCCCATATCGCGCACCAGGACAAGATGCTGCAGGAGCTCTCCGAGGTCATGAATGACCAGCGCGCCGAGTTCGACCTGATCAAGGCCCGGCTGGCACAATTCCTCGACCGCATCCACGCCGTCGAGGCCCAGGGCCCGGCCCCGGAAAACCGGCCGCCGCCGCACTGGTAGGCTGACGCGCGCCGCGTTATTCCGCCGCCTCGGCGAGAGCCGTCCTCACCTTCGGCAATATCCGACGGCTGATCGGCACATCCATCCCGTTGGTCAGGATCAGCCGACCGACGCCGGAGGCATCGCGCTCCAGGGCGCTGACGAAGCCGGTATTGACGATATGGGAGCGGTGGACGCGCAGGAAAGTCGGCGGCAGGTTCGCCTCGAGGCCGGTCAGTGAGCCGGTATAGAGCGATGTCTGGCCATTCTCGAAATGCACCTCGACATAATCACCGGCCGCCTTGAGCTGGGCGATGCGGTCAGTGGCGATGTAGTCGGTGCGGCCGGCACTCACCAGTTCGATCTGGACCGGGTGATCCTTTTGCCGCGCCTGGCTCAGGGCGATCTCGAGCCGGTCGGCGCGGGTGGCTTCCAAGCGGCGGGCGCGGCGCTCATGCACCAGGGCGATGGCCTGCTGCACGAACAGGAAGAGCAGAAGCGCGGCGATCGCCTGGTAGAAATAGCGGTCGACGAAGGCGTCCGGAAACAGCAGCGCGGTCGCGGTGAGGCCGCCCAGCACGGCGAGATGGGGGCGGGCGCCCGGTTTGCCCTGCCAGGCCCAGAGCGCACAGCCGGCGATGCCGGCCAGGGCCGTGAGCAGGAAGGCATTCAGCGTCTTGGCATCGAAGCCCTGTCCCAGCCATAGCGCTGGCACGAGCAGGGCGGCCAGGCAGAGCACCCGCAGCAGCCGCGCGCCCGGTCCGAGGCCGGAGAAGCGGTGCAGCAGATAGGCGAGCAGGGTGAGGCCGAACAGGGCCGTGAAGCCGACGATCAATACGAGTCGCACATCATGCACCGGATAGGGATAGGCGATCAGGCCGCGACTGGTCTCGGCAAGTAATTGGCAACCGGCGATCAGGGAGAGCACACTGACCAGCGCGGAGCCCTCGCGATCACTGCTGCGGATGGCCATTACGGCGAAGAAGACAAAGCCGAGCACGAAAATGCCCAGCGTAATCAGGCTGGGCGCGTAGGCCGCAGAGATCAGCGCGGTTGGCGGCTGATAGCGGTCGAAGCGGATCATATGGATCGGCCAGCCCAAGTGCAGCAGGCCGTGATGCGCTGACATGTGCAGCACCAGTTCATTGGAACCGGCTCGCAGGGCATCGCGCGGGACGTAGAAGACGGCATCCATCCGGCCGGGCTGTTCCGTCGCCGCGTCCGCGCCCGGTGCACCATTGGCGCCGAGCCGTAGGCCATTGAGCCAGACTTCGCTCGAGGCCTTGCCGAACACGAAGAGCCCGATCGGCCGGTCCTGCGGCCAGAGCGCGCCATCCCAGTCGAAGCCGGTGCGCACCCAGAGCTCGCGCCCCTGCGGGTCGAGATTGCGCAGCGGGATGTCGGCGCAGTCCGGCGCCGTAAAGTCGGCTATGTCACCGGCGGCGGCGGGGCAGATGCGCAGCGGCGCATCATTGAGCATCAGATGTGGTTGCGCCGTGCTGGCTCCGGCCGCGAGGGCCGCCAACACGAGGGCTATCAGGAAGGCGAGGGGCGTGCGTGTCATGGCCTCACTCTAGCGCCTGCGCGCGCGGACGTCCCGCCGTTCAACGGTTCAAAGCGACCATTGCCAGATTGGCGCGTGTCTGCAGCGCCGCGCCGGGCAGGATGGTGTCGGCCGGGGGGCTCGAATTTGCGGAGTGAGACATGAAAACCTGGAAACACCCATTGCTGGCCGCCGCGCTTGGCGCGCTGATCCTGGTTCCGCCAGGCCTGGCCCAGCCGGCCGACGTGCGTAATGCCTATGGCGAGGAGGCGATCGAATTCACGGCGCGGAGCGGCGATAGCGTTGCGGCCTTTCACGGCACCATCACCGTGCCTGAAAATCGCGCCGATCCCGACAGCCGCATGATCGAGGTCAGCTATATTCGTTTCCCGGCGACCGGTGATCATCCTGGCTCGCCGATCATATATCTTTCCGGTGGCCCGGGCGGGTCGGGCAGCGCTACGGCGCGCGGGCCACGCTTTTCGCTGTTCCAGGAAATGCGTCAGCACGGTGATGTCATCGCCTTTGACCAGCGCGGCACCGGCGGCTCGACCGAACTGCCGCGTTGCGTATCCTCTGAATTTGTCTCCGAGATCGAAGCCGTCAGCGATGCCGATTATGCCGCGGCGCAGCTGCGCGCAGTTGGGGCGTGCGGAGTCTTCTGGCGTCAGCAGGGCATCGATGTTCGTGGATACACGACGCGCGAAAGCGTGCAGGACCTGGCGGCCCTGCGCGATCATTTCGGGGCAGAGCAGATGACACTGTGGGGGATTTCCTATGGTAGCCATCTCGCCCTGGCGGCGCTGAAGGATATTCCCGGCCAGATCGACCGCGTCATTCTCGCCAGCGCCGAGGGGCTCGACCAGACGGTGAAGCTGCCGGCCCAGACCGATCTGTATTTCACCCGCCTGCAGGCCGCGATCGACAGCCAGCCCGCAGCCCGGGCGCTCTATCCCGATATTGCGCAACTGATGCGGCGCGTGCATGACCGGCTCGACGCCGCGCCGGTGATGCTGCAATTGCCAACCGAGGACGGCACCACCCTCCCATTCCTGTTGCAGCGCCGTCACCTGCAGGGCTTCACCTCGGGCCTGATCTCGGATCCGCAATATGCCGCGCTTTTGCTGATGCTCTACACCCAGGTCGATGCCGGGCAGTATGAGCTGACGACAATGCTGTTGCAGCGCTTCTGGGATATCGGCGAGCCGATCACGCTGAGCGCGATGCCGACGGCGATGGACCTGGCTTCCGGGATCAGTGATGCGCGTCTGGCCGAATTCGAGCGCCAGCTGCCGGGCAGTCTGGTCGGCGGTTATCTCAATTTTCCGATGCCGCAGATCCGCGGCGCCTGGGACGGCTTCGATCTCGGCGATGAGTACCGCCAGCCGCCGCAGGGCGACACGCCGGTGCTTCTGCTCAGCGGTACGCTCGATGGCCGCACCTATCTCGACAGCCAGGCCGAGGCGATTGCCGGATTGACCGATGTCACCCGCATCATTGTGCGCAATGCGGGGCACAATCTCTACATGACCACGCCCGAGGTGCCTGCGGTGATGCACCGCTTCATGCGCGGCGAGCCCGTCGCCGACGGGGAGATCATAGTCGAGCTGCCGGATCTGACCGCCAATCCACTGGAACAATAGCGCCAATCCGGGTGCCCTGCGTGACCGCAACTGCTAGAGCGGCGGTCACGCAATCGGGGTGCGCGCGAATTTTTTGCACAATCACAGCCCGGCCTGCATCCATTCCGGCGTGCAGCGGCGACCTGTTTGTGAAAGCAAGATCGCTTCGGCATGAGAGGATTGAAAATGGCTGACCTGTTTCAAAGTTACTGGTGGTTGCTCTTCCCGCTGTTCTGGTTCCTCGGGGCCGGCTGGAACAGCATGATGCGTTACAAGCGCACCGAGGCGAAGATCGATCTGATCAAGACCTATGCCGCCGCCGGCAAGGAAGTCCCGGCCGAGCTGATCGCCAGCCTCGATGCGCCCGAGAGCAGCCAGTCGGACTGGTCGGGTGATGAGGGTGGCAGCGAGCGGCGCGGCGGCGGTGGCAAGGCCTTCCTGGTCATCCTGTTTGCCGGACTGGCCGGTGTGTTCGCCTATACCGGCTATGCCGGCTTGCTGGGCGAAACGGGTACCCATTTTTACTTCATCGCCATGATCATGGGCGTGTTGTCGCTCGCCTTCCTGGTGTCCTCGTTGTTCAAGAGTGGCCGCAAGGGCGACTGATGTCGACGCAAAGGACCGATGCCGCCCTGGTGGCGGCGGCACGGTCAGGCTCGGACAATGCGTTTGCGATCCTGGTGGACCGGCATCAACAGGCGGTGCGCAGCTTCCTGCGACGTGTGTGTGGCCATGCGGCCGATGCCGATGACCTGGCCCAGGAGACATTCCTCGCCGCCTGGACCTCGCTGCGCACGCTGGACAAGCCCGAGCGCATCCGCTCCTGGCTGTTCGGCATTGCCTGGCGGCGCGCCCAGGGCATGGCGCGTTCGATGTCGCGGACGCGGTGGCGCGAGACCGACTGGCAGGGCGAGCGGCCGGACAGTGATCAACCCGGTACCGAGCTGAATATCGCCATGCAGCAGGCGCTGGCGCAATTGCCCCCCGACCAGCGTGCGGTCATTGCCCTGTGCCTTGCCGGCGACTGGAGCCATGCCGATGCAGCGCAGGTTTTGGCAATGCCGCTGGGTACGGTAAAGTCACATGCCCTGCGCGGCCGGGCCCGGCTGGCAGAGATTTTGGGAGTGCGTGATGATGAAAGCTGATCCGCTCAAGGCATTCTTTGAGGCTGATGCCGCACCGGCGGTGGATGCCGGTTTCCGGATGGCTGTGATGGAACGGGTCGCCCGGCGCCGTTTCCAGTTGGAGCTGGCGCGTGCGGCTGTGGCCGGACTGGCGGTGTTTGTGGCGCTGTTGCTGCTGCGCCCGCTGATGCTGTCGCTTCTGCTTCTCCTGTCCGCCTCCTTTCAGCAGGTCCTGCTGGTCCTCGGCGTGGTCGCGCTGGTCGCCTTTATTGCCCACAAGCTCGCGACCGATAGCGTGGCTTTGCCCGGCTGGGCCCGGCGCCTGCTCTGAACCATCCCTGATGGCCGGAGATTTTTCGGCCAGGCGGATATGAATCGCCTATAGTCGGGCGTTGGCAGCCGGGGGATGACATGCTGATTTTGATTGCGGGACTGGTCTTGTTTCTGGGCGTGCATTCGCTGCAGGTGGTGCCGGGCCTGCGGACGGGGCTCAAGGGCGCGCTGGGTGAGGGGCCCTACAAGCTGATCTATACCGCCGCGTCGCTGATCGGTTTTGCCTTGCTGATCTATGGCAAGATCATCGCCCATCCGCCCGTCGCGATCTGGGCGCCGCCGGAATGGACCCGGCATGTCGCCTTCATGATCGTGCCGCTGTCCCTGATCCTGCTCGTCTCCGCCTATGCGCCGGGGCATATCCGCCGCATCGTGCGCCATCCGATGCTGGCCGGGGTGGCGCTCTGGTCCGGCGCGCACCTCCTGGCCAATGGCGAATTGTCGGCGATGCTGTTGTTTGGCGGTTTCTTCATCTGGTCGAGCATCACCTTCATTTCCGCCTGCCTGCGCGAAACCCCTCCGCCTGTGGTCAAGGGCTGGGGCGGGGACCTGACGGCCATCGTGCTGGGTGCCTTGCTCGCCCTGATAATCATCAATGTTCACATGTACTTGTTCGGTGTCGCCATTATCGGCTGAGGCCTTTGCATCCAATTGCCTGCCGCCGTGCATCTGATGGGTAAGAGGCGGCGTGGTGCCGCTCGTTAATGGAGGTTGAAATGGGTGTTGAAATCATGGTCCCGCTGGGCCTGTTCGCGATGGTCGTGGCCATCGTGTTCATCTCGATCAATGGCGGAACCCAGAAGCGCAAGGCTGCGCTGAGCACGGTCGAAGAGGCCATTCGTGCCGGTCAACAGGTGACGCCGGAACTGGTCCGGGCGCTGGGCATGCCGCGCAAGGACGGCAATGGCGATCTCAAGTCCGGGGCAATCCTTCTGGCCGTCGCCATCGCCTTCGTTGTGATGGGTTGGACGATCTCGGGCGTTGACGAGGATGCACAGGAAGCCTTCACGGTGATGAGCGGCATCGCGGCCTTCCCGGGCTTTATCGGCCTGGTCCTGATCGGCTTCGGTCTGTTCGGTTCCAAAAAAGACAATCTCTAGGAACTGGTGCGATGAAGGCGTCGGACGAAGAACTCACGGCTCTGGTGATGGCGACGAAGAACGCCGCCGCCTTCGGAGAGCTGGTCCGGCGCCACCAGGGCGTGGTGCGCGGCATGCTGCATCGCATGTGCCGCAATCACGCCCTCGCCGATGATCTCGCCCAGGATACATTCATCCGGGCCTTCGAGAAGATCGGCAGTTATCTGGGGACCGGGTCGATCAAGTCCTGGTTCTGTTCGATCGCCTATACCGAGTTCCTCAAATCGGCGCGCAAGCGCAAGTCGACCGACCGCGCCATGGAAAGATTTGGCAGCGGGATGGAAGACACGGAGGCGCCGCGCGATATGGGCAATGTGGTTGATCTTGATCGCGCGCTCGCCACATTGAAAGAAGAAGAGCGTGTGGCGGTGGTGATGTGTTATTCCTGCGGCATGTCGCATTCGGAAGCCGCCGAGGCGACCGGCATGCCGCTGGGGACCATCAAGTCGCACGTCAATCGCGGGCGTGCCAAGTTGCAGGCCTTTTTTGCGGACGCGGAGGTAATGGCGTCATGACCATGAACGATGCCTTTGACCAACGGCTCAGGGACGCCTTCGCGGAGGCTGCAGAGCCTTTGAATGAAAAAGCCGAGGCCGATGCCTTTGCCGCCAAGGTCGTGGCGCAGCTGTCGCATCCCGACCGCAAGCGCGCGCTGATGCTGGGCGGCGCCGGCTCGATCGGCTCGGCGATTGCCGGCACCCAGCTGGAAGGCGTGTTCGACCGGGCGCAGATCCCCGCTGACGGGTTGATGGCGAACTTTGCCTTCCTGATGTCACCGGAGACCCTGGCCGCGCTGGCCATGGCGGTGGCGCTGGGGATGGTGGCGCTGATCCTGCCGCGACGGATAGCCTGAACCGCCAGGGCGCCGGACTGCGTACCGGTTCCACGCTTCCCGAATGCGGGAGAGCACGAGACTTTTGCACTGCAGCATCGTGCGCTAGTCTCGCGGCAGTTCCAGCCCCGAGAGGCCGCATCCATGTCCGCCCAGACCCAGACCCGCCGCATCACCGCGGCCGATATTCGCGCGCGAAAGGGGCTTGAGCCCCTGGTTTGCCTCACCGCCTATGATGCGCCGATGGCGCGTCTGCTCGATCCGCATTGCGACCTGCTTCTGGTCGGCGACAGTGTCGGCATGGTTGTGCACGGGCTGGCGAGCACGATCGGCGTCACGCTGGACATGATGATCCTGCACGGCCAGGCCGTGATGCGCGGGGCGAAACGGGCGCTGGTCGCGGTCGACATGCCGTTTGGCAGCTATGAACAATCGCCGCAGCAGGCCTTCGAGAATGCTGCCCGCATCATGTGCGAGACCGGCTGCCAGGCGATCAAGATCGAGAGCGGCACCTATGCCGGCGAGACGATCGAATTCATGGCCCAGCGCTCGATCCCGGTGATCGGCCATGTCGGGCTGCGACCGCAGGCGGCGCTCGCCGAGGGCGGTTTCAGGGCCAAGGGCAAGACCGGTGCCGAGCGGGCTCGCGTCATCGAGGAGGCAGTGATCGCCGAACAGGCTGGCGCCTTCGCGATCGTGATCGAGGGCGTCGATGAGGATCTGGCGCGCGAGATCACGCAGACCGTCAAGGTGCCGACGATTGGAATCGGCGCATCGGGCCATTGTGACGGGCAGATTCTGGTGACCCAGGACATGCTCGGCGTGTTCGACTGGACGCCCAAATTCGTCAAGCGCTATGACAATATGGCCGAGCGCACCGACGCGGCCGTGGCGCGCTATGCCCGCGAAGTGCGCGAGCGCAGCTTTCCCTCCGGCGACGAGGTCTACACGCTGAAGCGTGTTGACGGTTGAGGTCTGTTGCCGCTGAGGCGCGCGGGCGCTAGGGTCGCGCGCATATTATCCTATAAGCACGGAGCCGCTTCGACGTGGTCGATATTTTCGAAGAAGTTGACGAGGAACTTCGCAGAGACAAATACCAGGATCTGGCGCGCCAATACGGGCCGCTGGTGCTGGGTGTCGCCGCTGCGATCATCCTTGGAACCGCCGGCTATCAGGGCTGGCACGCCTGGCAGACCTCAACGCGTGAACAGTCCTCGGATGCCTTCGCTGTCGCGATGAATGCGCTCGATGCCGGGCGTCCGGCACAGGCCGTGTCAGGTCTGGAGACGGTGGTGGAAACCGGCACCAACTCCTATGCGACGCTGGCCTTGATGCAACGCGCGGGTATCGCGCTTGAAGCGGGTGATCATGCTGCCGCCGCCGGTTTTTACGAGCAGGCCGCCGCACGCACCGCCGAACCCCTTATCCGTGACCTGGCCACGCTGAAGGCGGTATGGGCCTTGTGGGACACGCTGAGCTTCAATGATGTCGAGATTCGCCTGACGCCGCTGACCACCGCGACCTCGCCCTACCGGCATCTGGCGCGCGAGGCCATCGCTGTTGCCGCGTTGCGGGCGGGCGATATGGAGCGGGCGCGCCGCGAGTATCAATTCCTGTCGACCAGTTTCGACGCGCCGCAGGGCGTGGCGCGGCGGGCGCTGGAGGGTTTGGCCCTGATCGCCAGCCAGAGCGAGCCCGATCACGCGGAAATGGCGGTGCCGGAACCGGCCGCTGCCACCACCGAAACCGACTCAGAGACTGAACAAGCTAGCGCCGGGGATTCGGGCGATGATTGATGTAAAGCGTTTGCGTATAGCCGCTCTGGCCCTGGTTATGGCGCCGCTCGCGGCCTGTTCCTCGGTCCCCAATCCGATGAATGCCCTGGATTTTCTCTCGGGCGACGATGAGAACGCCGATTCAGCGCCGACCGATGGCCGCGTCTCGATCCTCAGTTTCGAGCAGACGCTGCAAATCAGCACGGATACCGAGCTGGAGGCTGTCACGCTGCCGCAGGCCTATGTCAATTCGGTCTGGCCACAGCCGGGCGGTTATCCGACCCATGCCCTGCAGCACACCCAGGCCAGCGGCAATCTCGACACCGCCTGGCGCCAGTCCATTGGCCAGGGCTCCAATAATAACCGCCGGCTCAATGCCCGGCCGGTCGTCGCCGAAGGCCGGATTTTCGCCGGTGATGCGACGGGACAGATTACCGCGCTTGATGCCGATAGCGGTAATCAGCTCTGGTCGGTCCGTCTGCGCGTCCCGAACCGTTATGACCGTATGTCATTCGGGTCGGGTCTGGCTTATGATTCGGGCCATATCTATGCCCATTCCGGCTTCAATTTCTTCGTCGCGCTCGATGCCGAAACCGGCGAGGAAATCTGGCGTACCGAGACGCTGGTGCCCTTCCATGGTGCGCCGACCGTCGCCGACGGCCGCGTCTTCGTGACCAGCGACGACAATGAAATGCTGGCGCTTGATGCCGAGTCCGGCGCGGTGCTGTGGACCTATCAGGGCATCGTCGAGACGGCGCGCCTGCTGACCGGGCCCAGCCCGGCTGTGCTGGGTGACATCGTTGTCGCCCCGTTTGCATCCGGCGAGCTTGTGGCCCTGCGCGTCCAGAACGGCAATCCGGTCTGGTCGGACAGCCTGACCCGCGGTGCCGGCCTGACGGCCCTGTCGGAGATCAATGACGTCGCCGGTAGCCCGGTCATCATCGACGGCATCGTCTATGCGATGAGCCATTCCGGTACGCTGGTGGCGATCGAGCTGCGCACCGGCGAGCGGGTCTGGAGCCAGCCGGCCGGTGGCCTGCACACGCCCTGGGTTGCGGGCGACTTCCTCTACATCATCTCCAGCGAGGCCGAACTGGTCTGCCTCAACCGCAATACGGGTGTGGTACACTGGATTACCCAGCTCGATCTGTTCGAGAATCCGAACCGGCGCAAGAACCGCATCGCCTGGGCCGGCCCCGTTCTGGCCGGGGGACGGGTCTTCCTCGCCTCCAGCGATGGCGATGGCGTCCTGGTCAATGCCTATGACGGCGAAATCATCCGTCAGTTCTCGCTCGGACAGTCGGTCTTTGTGGCACCCGTGATTGCCAATGAGACCGTTTATGTGGTTACCGATGAGGCGCGCCTGATCGCGCTTCGATAGGCCAAAAAACAAATGACTGATTTTATACCCCGCATCGCCGTCGTCGGACGGCCCAATGTGGGAAAATCGACGCTGTTCAATCGTCTGGCGGGAAAGCCGCTGGCAATTGTCGATGACCGGCCGGGTGTGACCCGCGACCGCCGCGAAGCCGTGGGCCGTCTTGGCGATATGGATCTGCGTCTGATCGACACTGCCGGCTATGACGACGAGAAGAAGGAAGGTCTGGAAGCGGAAATGCGCGCCCAGACCGAGATCGCCATCAAGGACGCCGACATCTGTCTGCTCCTGATCGATGCCCGCGCCGGCATCATGCCGCTCGACCAGACTTTCGCCGAAGTGATGCGCAAGGCCGGCAAGCCGGTGGTGTTGCTGGCCAACAAGGCCGAGGGGCGCGCCGGGCAGGCGGGTCTGCTCGATGCCTACAGCCTGGGCCTGGGTGAACCGGTCGCCATCTCCGCCGCGCATGGCGAGGGGATGAGCGAGCTCTACCAGGCGATTGTCGACGCCGTTGGCGAACAGCCGCGCAAGAGTTCGAAGGCCCGCCCCGATGCGCCGCCGCTGCGCATCGCCGTGATTGGCCGACCCAATGCCGGCAAGTCGACCCTGATCAATTGCCTGATCGGCGAGGAACGCCTGATTACCGGCCCGGAAGCCGGCATCACCCGCGACGCCATCGCGGTTGAATGGTTGTGGGACGGGCGCCGCGTGCGCCTGCACGACACCGCCGGCCTGCGCAAGAAAGGCAAGGTCTCCGACCGGCTCGAGCGGATGAGCGTCGCCGATACATTGCGTGCGATCAAATTCTCCGAAGTCGTGCTGCTCTTGATGGATGCCAGCCATCCGCTGGAAAAGCAGGACCTCCAGCTCGCCGACATGGCGTTCTCGGAAGGCCGCGCCGTCGCAGTGGCGATTTCGAAATTCGATCTCGTGCCTGATCGCGAAGCCTACCTCAAGGAAGTGCGCGAGGAATTTGACCGGCTGCTGCCGCAGATGTCCGGCGCGCCGCTGCTGCCGATCTCGGCCCTGAAGAACAAGGGGCTCGACAAGATCATGCCGACCCTGTCGGTGCTGCACCATAATTGGGACGCCAAGGTGAAAACCCGCGATCTCAATGACTGGCTGCACGAGATGATCGAGCGTCACCCGCCGCCGGCCGTCAATGGCCGCCGCATCAAGCCGCGCTATCTGACCCAGACCAAGTCACGTCCGCCGACCTTCGTGTTGATGTGTTCGCGCGCTGCCGATCTGCCCGATAGCTACAAGCGCTATCTGATCAACGGCTTGCGCACGGCATTTGATCTGCCCGGCGTGCCGATCCGTCTGATCGTCAAGGCCGGCAAGAATCCTTATGTCGACAAGGAAGCCGGCAATGAGCGTGGCGGGACCCCGCAGGGGCCGAAGAAACGCTGATCGCAGGACTATTCATCAAGGCCCGGGTCATGGCCCGGGCTTTTTTGTGCGGCAAGCGGAAGGTCTCAGGCGCGGACGATCTCGCCATGACGCCGGCAATCATCGGCGACCAGCTCATGGATCAATGGCCACAGGCTGACCGGTTCCGGCAGCGTCTTGGCGTCTTCGCCCGGGAAGGCCTTGGCGCGCATCACCGTGCGCACGGCACCGGGATAGACGGCATTGATCCTGAGCGGGTTGTTCTTGTGCTCCTCGGCCCAGGACTGGACCAGGGCGTCGAGCCCGGACTTGCTCGCCGCATAGGGGCCCCAGAAGGCGCGGCGCGAGGCGGCGGCACCCGATGAGATAAACACCGCGCGTCCGCCCGTTTCGGACTTCATCAACAACGCCTCGAAAGCGCGGATCAGGCGGGCCGGGGCCAGCAGATTGACGCCGATGACCTCATTCCAGGTCTTTGCCTTGACCTGGGCGGCCGGGGTGAGCACGCCGAGCTGGCCGGCATTCGACAGCAGAATATCGAGCTTGCCCCACCGCTCCTCGACAATGGCGCCGAGCTGTTCGATGCCATCGCTCGACATCAGATCCAGCGGCACCAGGGTCGAGGATCCGCCGGCGGCGCGGATCAGGTCGTCGACCTCTTCCAGGGCGCCGGTGGTGCGTGCTGTGGCGATCACATGGGCGCCGGCCTTGCCGAGTTCGAGCGCCATGGCGCGGCCAATTCCACGCGAAGCACCGGTCACCAGGGCGACGCGGCCAGTCAGGTCAGCAGGGGTCATGCATCCACCAAGAGGGAGAGTTGGAACTCCTTCGCCGACAGGGCGCGGTCATGATCCATGAGCCGCGTCGGATAATCGCCGGTGAAGTAATGGTCGGAAAGTTGTGGCGCGCGATTGTTGCGCGGGCCGCCGGTGATGGCCTTGTACATGCCGTCGACGGTCAGGAAGGCGAGACTGTCAGCCTCCAACTTGGTCGCCATTTCGTCGACTTCCATGTTCGCGGCGATCAATTCCTTCTGGCCGGCCATGTCGATGCCGTAGAAGTCGGGGAATTTGATCGGCGGGCAGGCGGAGCGGAAATGCACTTCCGTGGCTCCGGCCTCGCGCATCAGCCGCACGATCTTCAGCGAGGTGGTGCCGCGGACAATGGAATCATCGATCAGCAGCACGCGCTTGCCGCGCACGGCAGCGGCGTTGGCGGAGTGCTTGAGCCGGACCGAAAGGTCGCGCCGGTCCTGGTTGGGCTGGATGAAGGTGCGGCCGACGAAATGGCTGCGGATGATGCCAAGCTCGAACGGGATGCCGCTGGCCTCGGAATAGCCGATCGCAGCGGGCACGCCGCTATCGGGAACCGGAATGATGACATCGACATCGACCGGCGATTCGACCGACAGCTGGCGCCCCATTTCCTTGCGCGCCTCATAGACGCTGCGACCGCCGATAATCGAATCGGGACGGGCGAAATAGATGTATTCGAAGGCGCAGGTCCGGGCCGGGCGCGCCGGCGAGAAGCGTTCGCTGCGCATTTCGCCATCGGAGAGGATCACCGCCTCGCCCGGCTCGACATCGCGGACATAGGTTGCGCCAACCATGTCCAGCGCCGTGGTTTCGGAGGCGAAGACGATGGCATCGTCCAGCTTGCCCATCACCAGTGGCCGGATGCCGTAAGGGTCGCGCGCCGCAATCAGGCGGTCATTGACCAGCACCACGAAGGCGAAGGCGCCCTCGATCTGTTTCAACGCGTGCGAGAGGCGATTGGTCAGCTTGGACTTGCGTGACAGCGCCGCGAGGTGGAGCACGACTTCCGAATCGCTGGTCGACTGGAAGATGGAGCCATTGGCCACCAGCTCCTCGCGCAGGACACGGGCATTGGTGATGTGGCCATTGTGCGCCAGGGCGATGCCGCCGCCGCGGACGTCGGAATAGAGCGGCTGCACATTGCGCAGCACCGAGGCGCCCTGGGTCGAATAGCGCACATGGCCGATGGCGACCTTGCCGGGCAGGCGGGCGGGCATGTCAGGCGAGGCAAAGTTTTCGCCGACCAGGCCGAGATAGCGCTCGACATGAAAACGCGACCCGTCATGGGTCGCGATGCCGCAGGCTTCCTGGCCGCGATGCTGTAGCGCGTGCAGGCCCAGAGCGGTGAGAACACCCGCATCCTCGCTGCCATAGACGGCAAAGACGCCGCATTCTTCCTGGGGGCGATCCGTGGCGGGATCATAAGTCAGCGTGGAGGGAAGTGCGTTTCTATCGCTCATCCATCGTCATCCTGGTCATCCGTGGTCGAACCGATCAGCTCATCTAGTCGGTTTCGGTCGCGGCTGCCATAGGAGGCCGCATCATTTCTTATGGTTTCTGCAATTGGATCGTACACGGAATCGGAGCCGGCTTCCGGCAGGCGCCCGGTCGCGGCGAGACGCGAGGTTGCCGGCGCCAGTGTCTGCAGGGCGCGGGCGGTGGCGTTGACCAGCGGATAGATGCGGGACGCCGTTACAGCCGCCGGTGGCTGACCGTTGGACCCAAGCGTCGCGGTCATGAAAATCACGCCCAGCGCCAGCAGGATCAGCCCGCGCACGACGCCGAAGGCGAAGCCGAGCGTGCGGTCGATGACATTGACATCATCACCCTTGGCCAACCCGCTGGAGAGCGAGGAGGTCACGAAGGTGATCGCCAGATAGACCAGCAGGAAAATCACGGCCCCGATGGCCAGCGGCGCCAGCCAGTCCGGGTCGATCAGGTCGCGCGCCGGTTGGAGAAAGGCCGGCAGTGCCCACAGGGTCGCCAGCGAGGCGACGACGAAGGCCGTCACCGACAGCGCCTCGCGCACGAAACCGCGCACCAGCGCCAGCAGGCCGGAGACCAGAAGGATCGTCAGACCTATTCCATCGAATGCACTCAGGGAGCCGTCCATCGGCCTGTTCCTTATTCGCCCGCCATTGCCTGCAGAGTTTGCACCAGTTCGAGCGCTGTGGCCACGCCCAGAACACGCACCGGCGCGGCATCGTCGGCCGAGGCCTTCGGGGCGATCGCCCGTGTAAAGCCAAGCTTGGCCGCTTCCTTGAGGCGCGAATCGCTGCGCCCGACGGGGCGAACATCGCCGGAAAGACTGATTTCTCCGTAAACAACGCCGTCCGAGGGCAAGGCCACATCCAGCGCCGAGGAGACGATGGCGGCCGCGACCGCGAGATCGGCCGCCGGCTCGGCGATCTTGAGACCGCCGGCGACATTGAGGAAGATGTCGCGATTGGAGAAATCGACGCCGCAGCGCGCCTCCAGCACGGCGAGCACCATGGCCAGGCGTCCCGAATCCCAGCCGACCACGGCGCGGCGCGGTGTGCCGAAGGCGGCGGGGGCGACGAGGGCCTGGATCTCGCTCAGCACCGGCCGTGTGCCCTCCATGCCGGCGAAGACGGCCGCGCCGGAGGTCGATTCGCCGCGGCCATCGAGGAAGAGGGCCGAGGGGTTGGCGACCTCGCCCAGTCCGGCATCGCCCATCTCAAACACGCCGATCTCGTCGGTCGGACCGAAACGGTTCTTCACCGCCCGCAGGATGCGGAATTGATGGCTGCGCTCGCCCTCGAAATACAGCACCGCATCGACCATGTGCTCGATCACGCGCGGGCCGGCGATCTGGCCGTCCTTGGTGACATGGCCGACCAGGATGACGATGCAATTGCGCTGTTTGGCAAAGCGCACCAATTCCTGCGAACAGGCGCGCACCTGCGCCACCGTGCCCGGCGCCGCGGCGAGCTGGTCGCTCCACATGGTCTGGATCGAATCGATCACGACGATGTCGGGCTTTTCCGATTTCAGACCGTCGAGCACATTGTTGAGCGAGGTCTCTGCCGCCAGCGAGACCGGCGCATCGGCGAGGCCCAGCCGCCGTGCCCGCAGGCGTACCTGGGCGACAGCCTCTTCGCCGGAAACATAGATCGCGCGGGCCTCGGCGCGCGCCATCAGGGCGACGAGTTGCAGCAAGAGGGTCGATTTGCCGATCCCCGGATCGCCGCCGACCAGGATGGCCGAGCCGCGCACCAGTCCGCCGCCACAAACCCGGTCGAGCTCGGGAATGCCGGACTTCAGGCGCGGCGCTTCCGGCGTGTCGGCGCCGAGATCGACCAGGTCGAGCGTATTGCCCTTGCCGCGGCGCTTGGCACTGGTCGCCTGGGTGCCCAGCGGTGCGGCCGGGGTTTCCTCAACCAGGGTATTCCAGCTGCCGCAGGCATCACAGCGCCCGGCCCATTTGCTCTGGGAGGCACCGCAGCTCTGGCAGACATAGATATTTTCAGCACGGGCCATGGCGATTCGTCTTCTTCAGCTTGCGGCCCAGTTCACACTCTGTTCCGCTGCGCGGCAAGCTCAGTCTGCGGTGTCCGGTGTGTCCCGGTAGACGCGCTGGAAGCGCTGGCCCAGGCGGACGAGGAATTCATAGGTGATGGTGTGCGCCGTCTCTGCCATCGCGCCGACATCCTCGCCGAGAAAGCTGACCCAGTCGCCCGGCTCGACCGGGTCGGTGACATTGCTCAGATCGAGCGTGGTCAGATCCATCGAGATGCGGCCGATGATCGGCACCGCCGTGCCGGCGATACGGCCAAAGCCGCCATCGCCGCAGGCCCGCAGCAGGCCGTCGGCATAGCCGGTGGCGACGGTGGCGATGCGCATCTCGTGGTCAGCGGTGAAAATGGCGCCATAGCCGGCGCAATCGCCGGCCGCGATGGTGCGGACCTGCAGCACTGGCGCCTCGACCCGAACCGCCGCCTCGAACGGATTGGGAAGGTCGTCGGAAGGCGGGCCGCCATACAGCGCCAGCCCGGGGCGCAGAATGTCGAAATGATAGCGCGGGCCGAGCATGGTGCCGCCGGAATTGGCGAAGCTGGCCGGGATGTCGGGGAAGGCCTCGCGGATCCGGGAAAACCGCTCGAGCTGCCGGGCATTGAGCGGATGCGCCGCCTCGTGGGAGCAGGCGAGGTGGCTCAGCATCTGGCGTACATCGAGACCGGCGAGCCAGTCGCGATTGTCGATCAGCGTCTGCGTCGCATTCGGGCCGAGCCCGAGTCGGTTCATGCCGGTGTCGAAATGGATGGCGCAGGGCAGGTCGGGCGCCAGCTCGCGCAGCTGGTGCAATTGGTGCAGGTCATTGATGACGGGAAACAGCTCCGCCTCGCGCAGCGCTGCCAGATCGGTGGGCCAGAAGCCGTTGAAGACGAAAATCTCGGCCGGTCGCCCCGCCAGCGCCTCGCGCGCCTCGCGGCCCTCGGCGGTGTGGGCGACATAGAAGGTGCGGCAGCCGGCATCGGCCAGCACCGGCAGGACCTGCATCGCTCCGAGGCCATAGGCATTGGCCTTGACCACCGCGCCGACCCGCGCGCCCGGTGCCATCGCCTGCAGGCGGGCGTAATTGCGCCGGATCGCGGCCAGGTCGATGATCAGACGCGGCGCCGGCTGGACCATCGGATCAGTCCTGGCCGTCTTCGAAGCGGACATCGAGATCGCTGAACTTCGTGCGCGCGCCGTCGAAGGCCAGTTTGGCGGTGCCGATGGCACCATGGCGCTGCTTGCCGATCACGACTTCGGCGAGCTTTTCGATGACGCGGAATTCTTCCTGCCAGGCGAGATATTCCGGCGTGTCCTCACGCGGCTTCTCGCGTTCCTTGTAGTAAGCCTCGCGATAGACGAACAAGACCACGTCGGCGTCCTGCTCGATCGAGCCGGATTCGCGAAGGTCGGAGAGCTGCGGCTTCTTGTCTTCGCGGCTTTCGACATTCCGCGACAGCTGCGACAGGGCGATGACGGGAACTTCCAGTTCCTTGGCCAGGGCCTTGAGGTTCTGGGTTACTTCCGAGACTTCCTGCACGCGGCTGTCGCCGGGCCGGTTGCGCGAGGAGGTCACCAGCTGCAGGTAATCGACGATGATGAGATCAAGCCCGTGGGTGCGCTTGAGGCGGCGGGCGCGCGCGGCGAGGGCGCCGATCGGCAGACCACCGGTGTCATCGATATAGAGCGGCAGCGACTGGATCTCGAGCACCGCATCGCGGATCTCTTCATACTGGGTCGCGTCGATCGTGCCCTGGCGGATCATATAGCCGGGGATGCCGGTGTAATCGGCGATCAGACGCATGGCGAGCTGTTCGGCCGACATTTCCAGCGAGAAGAAACCGACGACGCCGCCCTTGGTCGTCTTCATCGTGCCGTCGGGCTGTTCCTCGGAGGCGTAATTGCGGGCCACGTCGAAGGCGATATTCGTCGCCAGCGCGGTTTTGCCCATCGAGGGACGACCGGCGAGGATGATCAGGTCGGACGGGTGCATGCCGCCGAGCTTGTCGTCGAGCGCCTTCAGGCCGGAGGAAATCCCCGACAGCCCGCCATCGCGCTCATAAGCGGCGGCAGCGGTCTCGACCGACTCGGTCAGCGCTTGTTTGAAACTGACAAAGCCACGCGAGGTTGAGCCGGCCTCGGCGAGATTGAACAATTGCTGTTCGACCGCCTCGATCAGCTTGCGCGGCTGGGTTTCCGAATCGGTCGTCGCCGTGGCGGAGAGTTCGTCGCCGATGCGGATCAGGTCGCGGCGCAGCGCCAGCTCATAGATCATCCGCGCATATTCGGTGGCGGCGGAATTATTCGCCGCGCTCTCGATCAGCACGGCCAGATAGGTGGTGCCGCCAATCTCGCGCAGACCGTCATCGCGGTCGAAATGGGTTTTCAGCACCACGGCATCGGCAAGGGAACCGCGGCCGATCAGATCGGAGGCGGTCTCGAAAATCCGGCCATGGACGGGATCATAGAAATGCTCCGGCTTCAGCCAGTCGGCGACCCGGTGATAGATCTCGTTGTCGTAGAGCAAGGCACCGAGGAAGGCCTGTTCGGCTTCCAGATTGTGCGGTGCGGTCTCCAGCGTCGTCGGTTCGCCGGTCTCGAAGGTCATCAGCTCAGTGGTCATGGACCTTGGATACCCGCTTGCGGCCAGCGAGACGACCCCTCAAACAGCGAAGGGTGAATCTTTACCACAGCATTTCCGCCGGCCTGTGGACAGGTGTGGACAAGTCTGGTGGCAAACAAAAACGGGCGGGTCCTGCAACCCGCCCGTTTCCGGTATTCAGTCTTGGCTGAAGGCCTAGTCTTCGTCGTCTTCGGGCGCTTCCGAATCGTCCGCACCTTCGGCGCGGCGTTCGGCCAGTTCTTCGCCTTCTTCGCTGGCTTCGAACAGTTCGGCAGCCTGGGCTTCGGCGATGGCGCGATCTTCGTCAGCCTGGGCTGCGATCACATCTTCACCGGAGGCCTGGCGTTCGGCTTCGTCGAGCGAGCGGGCGACATTGATCGTCACCGTCACGGCCACATCGGCGTGCAGACGGATACGGATGTCGTGCAGGCCCAGCGACTTGATCGGCGCGTGCAGATCGATCTGCGAGCGGGCGACCGAAGTGCCGGATTCCGAAACGATCTCGGCAATGTCACGCGAGGAGACAGAACCGTAGAGCTGACCGCTTTCGCCAGCCGAGCGAACCATGACGAAGGTTTCGCCATCGATCACTTCACCGGCGGTCGCCGCTTCAGCAGCCCGTTCGGCATTGCGCGCGATCAGGGCTTCTTTTTCCGCTTCGAAGCGGGCCATATTGCCTTCATTGGCGCGCAGCGCCTTGCCTTGCGGCAGAAGGTAGTTGCGGGCGAATCCCGGGCGGACCGAGACAATATCACCCATGACGCCGAGCTTTTCGACGCGTTCCAGGAGAACCAGTTTCATCGTGCGCTCTCCTTAATCCATCACATAGGGAAGCAGGGCCATCTGGCGGGCGCGCTTGATGGCGCGGGCCAGTTCACGTTGCTTCTTGGCGGATACCGCCGTGATACGGGACGGGACGATCTTGCCGCGCTCGGACATGTAGCGAAGCAGGAGCTTGGGGTCCTTGTAGTCGATCGCAGGCGCATTTTCGCCGGAGAACGGACACACCTTGCGGCGGCGCATGAAAGGCCGGCGCGCAGGCAGGTTTGCAATATTATCGGATGACATCTTCTATCTCTCCTTACGACCGGAAATCGCGGCGCGGACGACGATCATCCTTCTTCGACAGGATCGCCGAAGGTTGATCGGTGTGCTCTTCGACACGAAGGGTCATGAAGCGCATGACGTCTTCGGACAGGCGCTGCAGGCGCTCAAGTTCGTCGATGACGGCGCCATTGGCGTCGATATCGATCAGGCCGTAATGGCCCTTGCGCGACTTGTTGATGCGGTAGGACAGGTTGCGCAGGCCCCAATATTCGATCTTGCCGGTCTTGCCGCCATTGGTCTCGATCAGGGTCTTCGTCTCTTCCAGAAGAGTTTCCATCTGGGCCGGAGAAACGTCCGGGCGTACGATGAATACGTGCTCGTAAAGTGCCATCTTGGCTCCCTTCATAAGCGGTTGCGGCGCAAGCCTCGCCGAAGGGGCGGGCAGGCTCGCGGTGGCTCCTGGACCGATCCGCCACACCATGTGACGGAGATAATGGGACAGGACCGCAACCAAGCGAAGCGCGCGTGTAGCCCATAGCGATCCGCCGTGCAAGCCGCATCCCCTCTTGCGCGTGCAACATGACAAGGGGTATCGAGCGGACAATTCAATTGATGGGAGGCGTTCGGATGACGCTCGCATTCGTATTTCCCGGCCAGGGCAGCCAGGCCGTCGGCATGGGCCAGGAGCTGGCCGCCGAATTCGCCGTCGCGCGGGCGGTGCTGGCCGAGGTCGATGAGGCGCTCGGGCAGAATCTTTCCGGGCTGATGGCCAATGGTCCGATCGAGGATCTCACGCTCACCGAAAACGCCCAACCGGCCTTGATGGCCGCCAGCCTGGCGGTGATGCGGGTGCTGGAGGCCGAGTTCGGGGTTGATGTCGGAGCGGCGAAATTCGTTGCCGGCCACAGCCTGGGCGAATATTCCGCCCTCGCAGCGGCGCGCGCCCTGACGATCAGCGATGCCGCGAAACTGCTCAAGCTGCGCGGCCGCGCCATGCAGCAGGCCGTCCCGGTCGGGCTTGGCACCATGGCGGCGCTGCTCGGCGCCGATGAAGACCTGGCACAGCAGGCCGTCGATGCCGGCTCGCTGGTCGGTGTCTGCGCCATTGCCAATGACAATGCACCGGGCCAGATCGTGATCTCCGGTTCCACCGCAGCCATCGAGGCTGCCATCGACCGCGCCAGTGCGCTCGGCGTCAAGAAGGCGATGATGCTGCCGGTTTCGGCCCCCTTCCACTGCCCGATGATGCAGCCGGCTGCCGATGCGATGGCCGAGGCGCTGGCCTCGACCATCATCTCGCCGCCGACCGTGCCGGTGGTCGCCAATGTCACCGCCCGCCCGACCTCGGACATCGAGACCATCCGCCGCCAGCTGGTCGAGCAGGTGACCGGCCGGGTGCGCTGGCGCGAGAGCGTGATGTGGATGGTCGAGGAGGGCGGTATCACCACGCTCGCCGAAGCCGGTGCCGGCAAGGTGCTGACCACGATGCTCAAGCGCACCACCAAGGATGCGAAGGGCGTGCCGCTCAATGTGGCCGCCGATCTGGAAGCCTTCGCGGCTTCGCTGAAAGAGGATAACTGACCATGTTCGATCTGACCGGCAAGAATGCGCTCGTCACCGGCGCCACCGGCGGCCTCGGCCAGGCGATTGCGAAGGCCCTGCATGCGCAAGGCGCGACTGTCGCCCTCTCGGGCACGCGCGAAAACGTGTTGCAGGAGCTCGCGGCCGAACTCGGGGAGCGCACCCATGTCCTGCCGTGCAATCTCTCCGACGCCGACGCCGTCGACGCGCTGCCGAAACAGGCCGCCGAGGCGATGGGCTCGATGGACATTCTCATCGCCAATGCCGGCATCACCCGCGACCAGCTGTTGATGCGGATGAAGGATGATGACTGGGACATGGTGCTGCGGGTTAATCTGGAGAGCTATTTCCGGCTCTGCCGCGCGGCGCTGCGCGGCATGATGAAGGCGCGTTGGGGCCGCATTGTCGGCATCACCTCCGTCGTCGGCGTCACCGGCAATCCCGGCCAGACCAATTATTGCGCCTCCAAGGCCGGCATGATCGGCTTTTCCAAATCCCTGGCCCAGGAAGTCGCCTCGCGCGGCGTCACGGTCAATTGCGTCGCACCCGGATTTATCGCCTCGCCGATGACCGATGTGCTCAATGAAGAACAGCGCAAGGCGATCCTGACCAAGATTCCCGCTGGTGATCTGGGTACTGGCGATGATATTGCTGCTGCGATTGTTTATCTGGCCAGCCAGGAAGCCAATTATGTTACGGGCCAGACGCTGCATGTGAATGGCGGCATGGCTATGATTTAGCATACTATCTTGTCAGAATGAGCACGGTTGCCCATTCTGGTCACCGCTCGGGAAGTGTGTTACTTGCCCGCGCATCTTGGTGAAGGCGGCCCGGTTCTGGGGCGCTCTGCCTCCTTTCCTGCGCCGTCGATTTCCTGCGGCGAATTACCATGAGGGTCTGAAATGTCTGACGTTCTCGAGCGCGTTAAAAAAATCGTTGTTGAGCATCTCGATGTCGACATCGAAAAAGTCACGGATAATGCGAGCTTCATCGATGATCTGGGTGCTGACAGCCTGGACAATGTGGAACTCGTGATGGCGTTTGAAGAGGAATTCGATATCGAAATTCCTGACGACGCCGCCGAACACATTCAAAAAGTCGGTGACGCTGTGAAGTTCATCTCCGAGAAAGTCGGCTAAAGACCGGACCATGCGGCGCGTCGTCGTCACGGGTATCGGTCTGGTCACGCCGCTGGGTTGCGGCAAGGATATCGTCTGGGGACGTCTCCTTGCCGGCCAGTCGGGTCTGGGCCGGATTGAGCATTTTGAGACCGGTGATCTGGCCTGCCAGATCGCCGGTCTCGTGCCGCGCGTCGATGGCCGCGGTGGTGGTTCGGCTGACGATCCCGGTGCCTTTGCCCCGGACGCCGTCATGAGCCCGCGCGACCAGAAGCGCATCGATGATTTCATTCTTTACGGCATAGCCGCGGCCGATGACGCGATCGCCGACAGCGGCTGGGTCGCCGGATCCGAGGAAGAACGCTGCCGCGCCGGTGTGATGATCGGCTCGGGCATTGGCGGTCTGGAATCGACCTATAACGCCTCCATCGACCTGCACGAAAAAGGTCCAAGGCGGCTCTCTCCCTTTGTCATTCCCGGCCTGTTGATCAATCTGGCGTCCGGCCAGGTTTCGATCCGGCACGGGCTCAAGGGGCCGAATCATTCCGTCGTCACCGCCTGTTCGACCGGCGCGCACGCGATCGGCGATGCGGCACGGCTGGTGGCGCGCGGCGATGCCGATCTTATGGTCGCCGGCGGCGCCGAAGCCGCGGTCTGCCGTCTGGGCATTGCGTCCTTCATCGCTTGCAAGGCGCTGTCGACCGGTTTCAACGATGAGCCGGCCGCCGGTTCGCGCCCCTGGGACCGCGACCGCGACGGCTTCGTGATGGGCGAGGGCGCCGGCGTCGTTGTGCTCGAGGAATACGAGCACGCCAGGGCGCGCGGTGCGACCATCTATGCCGAGGTCAAGGGCTATGGCCTGTCCGGCGATGCCCACCATATTACCGCGCCGGCCGATGATGGCGATGGCGGTTTCCGTGCCATGTCGGCGGCGCTCAAGGATGCCGGGCTGGACCCGTCCGGGATTGATTATGTCAATGCCCACGGCACTTCGACGCCCAAGGGCGACGAGATTGAATTGCGGGCCGTCGAACGCCTGTTTGGCGACCGGAATGATGTCGTGATGTCCTCGACCAAGTCGGCGATCGGGCATCTGCTCGGTGCGGCCGGAGCCGTCGAGGCGATTTTCTCCATTCTGGCAATCCGCGACGGCATCTGCCCGCCGACGCTCAATCTCGACAATCCGTCGGTCGAGACCTCCCTCAATCTGGCCGCGAAAAAGGCGGTCAAACGTCCGGTTCGCGCGGCGCTATCGAATTCTTTCGGATTCGGTGGCACCAATGCCTCCGTGGTATTTGTCGCGGCCGATTGAGTAGGCCGCTGTTCGGGATGGCTCCATGAGTGACGTGAAAACGCCCAAGGCGACGGTCAACGCCAATGCAAAGCCCAAGGGCGGCATCGGACGGGTGATCCTGTGGCTGTTTGTCAGCCTGCTGGTGCTGGCCCTGCTGGCGGCCGGCGCCGTCTATGGCGGCTATCGCTGGCTGCAGGCGGAGTTTGCGCGTCCGGGACCTGCGCTTGAGGAAACCGTGATCACGCTGCCGCGCGGCGCCGGACTGGTGCGGATTTCCAGCGAGCTCGAGGCCGCCGGCCTGGTGCGCGACGGCCGTCTGTTCCGCGCCGCCGTGACGCTTGATGGCGGTGATCGCGCCCTGCGCGCCGGCGAATATTCCGTGCCCGCCGCATCGAGCATGGCGCAGATCTATGAATTGCTGCGCTCGGGACGCACGGTGCAGCACTCGGTCACCTTCGCCGAAGGCCTGACCAGCGCCATGATCGTCGCCGCGCTGCAGGAGGCCGATGTCCTTACCGGTGAAGTCACGGAGATCCCCGCCGAGGGCACGATCCTGCCCGAAACCTATCTGGTCGATCGCGGCACCACGCGCCAGGCGGTGATCGATCGCATGCTCGCAGCCCAGAGTGAACTCCTCGACGAACTCTGGCCGAACCGGGCCGAGAACCTGCCGTTTGAAACCCGCGAGGAGGCGATCATTCTCGCCTCCGTCGTCGAGAAGGAGACCGGTGTCGCTTCGGAACGGCCGGAAGTCGCCGCCGTCTTCGTCAACCGGCTGCGCCGCGGCATGCGGCTGGAGAGCGATCCGACCATCATCTACGGCATCACCGGCGGTGAGCCGCTCGGACGTGGCCTGCGCCGTTCCGAACTCGATAATGCCAACAACGCCTGGAACACCTATCAGATCAACGGTCTGCCACCGACGCCGATCGCCAATCCGGGGGCCGAATCCATCGCCGCCGTGCTCAATCCGGCCGAGAGCCGGGCGCTGTTCTTTGTCGCCGACGGCACCGGCGGACACGCCTTTGCCGCCACCTATGCCGAGCATCAGCGGAATGTCGCGCGCTGGCGCCAGATCGAGAGGGCCCGCCAGCGCGCGGGCGATTGACATGGCGCCACTATCCGGCATGACGGGCTTTGCCCGCACCGAGGCCAGTTTCGAGCAGTTCAGCTGGGTCTGGGAGGCGCGCAGCGTCAATGGCAAGGGGCTGGAGGCGCGCTTTCGCTTTCCCGGCGGCTATGAACGCCTCGAGGCCGCCGCGCGCGATCTCGCCAAGGCCCGCTTTGCCCGCGGCAATGTCCAGGCCAGCCTGACACTCAATCGCGATGCCGCCCAGGCGGCGCTGCGGATCGATACCCAACGCATCGACGCCATTCTCGCCGCCGCCGAGCCCTATGTCGTCAGCGGCCGGGTGCGCCCGGTCAGTTTCGACGGCTTGCTGGCGGTGCGCGGCGTGCTCGATGTCGAGGATCGCAGCGAGCCCGAGGATGCCGACGAGCTCGACGCGGCCCTGCTGGAGAGCCTGGCGCTGGCGCTGGATCATCTGCGTGATGTGCGCCTGGTCGAGGGCTGTGAATTGAAGGCCCTGCTCAGCGGCCATGTCGACACCATCGAGGCGTTGACGCAGCAGGCCGAGACCAGCGCTGCGGTGCGGCTGGATGCGATCCGCGACCGCATTGCCGCCAAATATGCCGAACTGCTGCCGCAGGGGCTCGATCCGGAACGCCTCGCCACCGAGGCGGCCGCGATGGCGGTGAAGATGGATGTGCGCGAGGAACTCGACCGGCTGCACGCCCACATCCGCGCTGCGCGTGAACTGCTCGACGCCGGTTCGCCGACCGGCCGCAAGCTCGACTTTCTGTCACAGGAGTTTAATCGCGAGGCAAACACTCTATGCTCCAAGTCCTCCGATTCTTCACTGACCCAGATTGGCCTCGCCATGAAAAACGCGGTCGACCAATTCAGGGAGCAGGTACAGAATGTCGAGTGACGGACATCCACCGATCTTTCGCGGCGGCCGCCGCGGTGTGCTTCTGGCGCTGTCGAGCCCGTCGGGTGCCGGCAAGACGACACTGTCCAAACGCCTGCTGAGCCAGAATCCGGATGTCGTGCTGTCGGTCTCGACCACGACGCGCCAGCCGCGCCCCGGCGAGGTGGACGGGCAGGACTACAATTTCGTCAGCGTCGAAGACTTCAAGGCCCAGATTGAGGCCGGTGATTTCTTCGAATGGGCCGAGGTGTTCGGACGCTATTACGGCACCCCGAAATCGCTGGTGCTGGATGCCATCGATGATGGCCGCGACGTGATCTTCGATATCGACTGGCAGGGCGCCCAGGCGCTGGCGGCGCAGGCGCCGGAGGATACGGTGCGGATCTTCATCCTGCCGCCCTCGCTGGATCTGCTTGAGGACCGTCTCTCCAAGCGCGGCCAGGACACGCCGGAAATCATCCGCGATCGCATGGCCCGGGCCAAGGACGAGATCAGCCACTGGCACGAATACGATTATGTCATCGTCAATGATGATTTCGCCCGCGCTCTCGACAAGCTCAACCAGATCCTGCACGCCGAACGCCTCAAGCGCTCGCGTCACCCCTGGCTGGACGGCTTTGTCGACGCGCTCATGTCCGAGTAGGGCGCGCCGAGCGCCAGGCCGTGGCCAGCGCCTGGAAGCCCGCAATATCAATCGTCTCTGCTCGGGCACCGGGCTCGAGCCCGGCGGCCATGATCAGATCTTCGGTCGAGGCTGTCGTCTGGCTTGCCGCCTGCGCCAGGCTGCGCCGCAAGGTCTTGCGCCGTTGGCCGAAGGCCGAGGCGGTGACGGTGCCGAGCGCCTGCAGATCGGTGAAGCGCTGGCCGTCGGGCAGGGGATCGAGCATCACGACAGCCGATTCGACCTTTGGCGGCGGGGTGAAAGCCTGGGCCGGGATCTTCATCACTATCTGGGCTGAACACACCGATTGGGTCAGGATGGCGAGGCGGCCATAGGCCTTGTCGCCGACCGGCGCGACGATGCGGTCGGCAACCTCGCGCTGGAACATCAGGACTGCGCGGCGCCACCAGATTGGCTGCGCCTGCAGCCATTTGATCAGCAGGATCGTGCCGACATTATAGGGCAGGTTGGACAGGATGACCCGGTCCTCGCCGCTCATCACCGCGGTCTCGTCAATCGTCAGCCCGTCGGCTTCCAGCACGGTGAGGCGGCCCGGATACGCCGCGGAGATTTCCTCCAGCGCCGGCAGGAAACGCGCATCTTTCTCCACCAGGGTGAGATGGCGGGCGCCGGCGCCGAGAATCGCGCGCGTCAGACCGCCCGGGCCGGGCCCGATCTCGATCGCGTGGCTGTCGGACATATCACCGGCGAAGCTGGCGATCTTGGCGGTCAGGTTGAGATCGAGCAGGAAATGCTGGCCGAAGGATTTTTTCGCCGCCAGGTCATGGCGGGCGATGACATCGCGCAGCGGAGGTAGCGGATCGGTCATGCGCGGTGTCCGGCGATTTCAGCGGCGGCATCAAGGGCTGCCAGCAGGCTGTCGGCGCGGGCAAGGCCCCGGCCGGCAATGTCGAAGGCGGTGCCGTGATCGGGCGAGGTGCGCACGATCGGCAGGCCCAGCGTGATGTTGACGCCGCCATGGAAATCCAGCGTCTTGACCGGGATCAGGCCCTGATCGTGATAGAGGCAGATCGCGGCGTCATAACCGGCCCGTGCCTCGGCATGGAACATGGTGTCCGGTGGCAGCGCATCGGTGATGGCGATGCCCTCGGCGCGCAGGCGGGCCGCAGCGGGATTGATGATCTCGATCTCCTCGCGCCCGAGCGAGCCGCCTTCGCCCGCATGCGGGTTGAGACCGGCCAGGGCGAGACGGGGCTGGGCAATGCCGAAATCCTGGCGCAGGGCCGCGTGCGTCAGCCGCGCCATGTGCTCAATGCGGGGGGCGGAGAGACCGGCGACCGCCTGGGCCAGCGGTTCGTGGATCGAGGTCAGCACGACGCGCAGGCCGCCGCCGGCCAGCATCATGGCCGGGCCGCGCGGTCCGTCGACGCCATGGTCGCGGGTGAGCTCGGCGAGGAATTCGGTATGGCCTGGAAAGCTGAAGCCCGCCTCATACATCACGGATTTCGCGATCGGTGCGGTCACCAAAGCGCTGGACTCGCCGCTCAGGCACAATCCGACGGCGGCCTCGATACACGCCTTGACACAGGCGGCATTGCGCGCGGCGGGCCGGCCGGCAATGGCGGGAACTTCAAGCCGGAGCGGGGCGGCCAGCACCGGCAGGCCGGTGCCGAAGGCGGAATTGGCTTCAGCGAGTGAATTGATTTCGACCGGCGGCGGCAGATCAAGCTGCCGTGCGCTGGCACGCAGCACTTCGGCGGCGCCGACACAGACAAAGGTGAACGCTCCGGATCGACGTTGTGACCAGGCCTTGAGGATGATTTCCGGGCCGATACCAGCCGGATCACCCATCGAAATGACGACAGGTGAGGCGCCAGTCATTACTCGCGGATCTCGACCGTACCGTCGCGGCGCAAATCCCTGAGCCAGCGGCGCGAGTGCAGGGAGAGCTGCTGGCCGCGCAATTGCGATTCCAGATCATCCCGGCTGGGCACGCCCGGTCCGGTGATTGTGCGTTCGCAGACGATCAGGCCCTGCAGTCCGGCTGCGGTCTGCAGCACGCCGGTATTCTCGCCTTCGCGCAGGGGCGTCAGGGCATTCCGGACCTGCGGCAGCAGCGAATCGGCCCCGATGGCCCCGAGAGGCGTGACAACGGCACCCGGGACACGGCTTGCGGCAGCCTCGGCCTCGGAACAGGTCGGGTTGGCCGCCAGCGCGGTGCTCAGGGCGGCGTTGGTGCCAGGCTCGACAGCGCTGGCCGGAACAGTGATCTGCACGAGGTCGAATTGCAGGGTCGTTGTGCCATCGCGGGCGGCAACCAGGGCAATGATGGTGAAGCCACCCGGCACGCGCACCGGATTGGACAGGGCAGCGCCGCCACGGCTCTGGGAATATTGCTGCATCAGCTGAGGGATGATGGCCGCGACTTCAGGCGGCAATTGCGAGGCGACGATCCAGCCGATATCGCCGCCATTGGCGGCCGATGGCGCGTCGGAATACTGGCGCGCCAGATCCGGGAAGGGCGCGCCGCGCTGCAGCTGGTCCATCACGGCGATGACGCGCTGCACGGTTTCCTCCTCGGCATTGACGTTGGGAATTTCGAAGAACATTTCGAAAATCCGGAATTGCGGCTGGGAGGCACTGGCGGCGAGGCGCTCCAGGGCCATTTCGATCTGCTGGTCACTGATGCGGATGCGCGAGCCATAGCGGCCATTGACGAGGACCTGCCAGGCGATTTCCGCCTCAAGCTGGTGCCGCAGGGTCGAGACATCAACGCCGGACCGTTCCAGATCGCCGACAATGGCGTCAATCGTGGTGTTGTTGCGGTCAGCGAGGTCCTGGATCGACTGGTTGATCTCTTCGTCCGTGACCTCGATGTCATACTCGCGCGCGGCCTGCAATTGCAGGTTTTCGTCCACCAGACCGCGGATCGCCTGACTCTGGATCTGGGCCAGGGTGGCCGGGTCAATCTGGGTCATGCCGGTCGAGGCAATGATCAGCCGCATACGATTGCGAACGTCCACCGTAGTGATCGGTTGATCATTCACAAGCGCGGCAACGCCCTCGGTCGATTGTGCCAGGGCGCCAGGCGCCGCTATCACGAGCAGGGACGCCATAAACGCCAGTACTAGGTTTTTAACGGGTGTCATAAACATTCGCTATCCGGTTCCGCGCGGAACATTACCCAAAGACGCTGCCGGTGCAATCGCCCGGCACTGTAGTTTAGTCAGGACTCATACCACCGAGGGTGAACAGGGTGATGCGAATCTGGATCGATTCAGACGGTCCGAGCAGTGCGATGAGTTCGTCCTCGCGCTGATAGACGATGTCGAGCTCGGTGCATTCGTCGGCATAGCGGAAGCCGGCCGTCGTCAATCGTGAATAGTCGCGATCGAGGTCACGGACCGTGCTGCCGATGGCGCTCCAGCGGTCGGTCAGGCGGACTTCGAAATTGGCTCGCGCCTCGCGCTGATCCGAACGGGTGCCGTCGTCATCGCTGACTTCCATATAGCTGATCTGGCCGGTGAAGCGGTCGCTCGTATAGCCAAAGCCGACATCGACGCGATTGATGTCGCCGTCCATGGCGTCGAGGCGGGTCTGCAGTTCGGCCTCAAAGCCGGCAATCTCGATCGAGCCGGCGACGATATAGTCGGATTCATCCTCATACAGGCCGCTGCCGGCCGAGAAGACCGGATCGCCATCGAGCCGGTAGCTCTGGCCGAGGAAAAGACTGGCCAGCGCGCTCTCGCCCCATTGCGCGGTTGTGCGCATGCCATAGCTGACACGTTGTCCCGGCTCCCACAGGTCAAAGCCTGCAGCCCGGTCGGCCTCGAACAACAGGCTCTCGTCGAGATCGAGCGAGATGCTGTCTTCATTGTAAACGCGGTCCGCCTCGGGATCATCGGAGGCGATAACCGCCGAGATCACCGGTTCGATGATCCAGTCGACCGTCTCGCCGGCACGATAAAACGGCCAGCTGAATTCGGTGCCGGCGAGTGCGAGCTGACGCGAGAAACTGTCTTCGCTCTCGGCATAGGTGGCCGGCAGGTCGTTGAAGGAATAGGTGTCGCTGCGCGCATAGGCAAAGGGTTCCACCACGATGCCACTGGCGCTGACCCAGCGGGCACGCCAGTCTGCGGTGACACTGGCGCGGGCATAGTCGGTTCCGAGCTGGCGTTCGAGCATGACGGCACTGCCGCCCAGCTTGACCCGGCCCCAGGCGCCGGGCGCGTTGAATACGCGCTCATAATTGAACATCGGCGCAATTGTCGGGATGGTGTCGTCATCCTCGTTCTCGCGCAGGCTCTGATAGTCCGCCGCGATCAGGGAGCCATAGCTGTTGCGTGTACGTCCCTCGACATAGACCTGGCTGACCAGACGCCGGTTGCCGCCCTCGATCGGGGCACCGCGGTCGCGGTCGATTTCGGAAAAGTCATAGCGCCGCAAATGCAGGTCATCGGAGGCGCGCTGGATGCCGAAACCCCAACGCCAGTCGGGATTGATGTCCCACTGGCCGCCGCCGAACAGGTGCCAGCGCCAGGTCTCGTCGCCGTAACGGTCGCCATCGCTGTCGATTTCGGCCTCATGGGTGATACTGCCCTCGAAGGCCATCTCGCCCGACCAGAAGCGCTTGCGGTACTCGGTGAAGAGCAGCGGATTGACATTGGTCATCACGCGCGGCGCCAGGGTGATGTCCTGCGACGGCGAGATCGCCCAGTAGTAAGGCTGCTGATACGAAAAGCCGAGCCGCGAGGAAACGCTGAAGCCCGGGAAGAGCAGGCCGCTATGGCGCTCGGCCGACGGGTCCGGATGGGCGAAGACGGGCGAGTAGAGCACCGGCACGCCCATCACTTCAAACCGGGCATCGCGATAATAGATCATCTGCTCGTCGGGATCCTGGATCACCTGACGGGCGCGCAGGCGCCATGTCGGCTCGGCCTCGCCATCTTCGCACAGCTGGCAGGCCGTGTAGTAGGCGTCCTCCAGCTGCATGCCGCCATTGCTTTGACGAATCGCGGCGGCGGCAGCCATCTGGCCGTTGTTTTCCAGCATGGTCGCAAACCCGAGCGCCAGGCCGGCCGACATTTCCGAATCAAGCTCGACCTCGTCGGCATATTGCGGGTAGGGGCCTTGCCCGTGAATCACGACATTGCCGCGGGCGATGATGCGATTCAGCTCGGGATGGTATTCGAGCTCGTCGGCATAGAGGGTCCGGCCGCTCTGGCGCGCGCGCACATGCCCGGTGGCCAGGAAGCCGGCGCCATTGCCGAGGTCCTCGAGCCTGTCCGCTTCCAGATAAACCGGCGCATCATCCGCTTCCGGTGCTTGGGCCAGGGCCGCAGGCGACAGGGCGAGCACGCTCGAGCTCATCAATACAGCCGCGAGACGGCTAAACTGCGACGCCATGCGTCACTCCTTGTCTGACCCGGCCAGGTTCGAATACCGGCCTTTATGACTAACGGAACCGGTCGCGGTCGTCCATCGCGTCATCCGTCTTCGGTCGAGGCGATATAGCTCATGGCCAGCAGCGCGGTAAGCGCCGGTGCTGCCCAGGCCGCAGTAGCGGCCGGAAGCGCGCCGGTTGCCCCCATGGAGCCGAGGACTTCCTGCAGGAAGAACATCAGGAAACCGGCCAGTCCGCCGGCCAGCGCAAAGGCGGCGGCGCCGCCCAGGCGGTGCAGTCTCAGCGTCGCCGCAGCGGCGATCAGGGTGGCGGCCAGCAAGGTCAGCGGCAGCGCCAGCAGCCGATGCAGGCGCAATTGATAACGTTCGGTGGCGAGGCCGGCCTCATGCGCCGAATCGATCAGGCCGGGCAGGTCCCAGACCGAAACCCCGTCCGGTGAACGCGAGCGTTCAAACAGGGCCTGGCGGTTGATCAGGGTCGGGATTGTTACCAGGCCCAGCTGCAGCGCGGCGCTGTTGGGTGTGCGCTCGACCGCTTCGGTGACTTCCCAGAAACCGTCGCGCAGGCTGGCACTGCCGGCATCGATCCGCCGCTCCAGGCGTGGCACGCCCTGCGGATCGACCGAGAAATACATGAAGGCCGGCGTCATCAGGCGCTGGCTGTCCTCGTCGAGCGACAGGGCCGCAATCACGGTGAATCCATCGAGATTGGTCTCGCGCAGCCAGACCGGCTGCTCGACATCGGGGCTGCGTCGCACATCCATCAGCGCATCGCGGCGGCGCTCAAACTCGGCATTGCCGGCCGAGCCGAGCGGATTGAGCGCCAGCGCGCCGACCAGGCCGCCAGCGACCGCCAGGGCGATCGGGGCCGACAGGATGCGCCAGGCTGACATGCCCGAGGCGCGCATCACGATCAGCTCGCTGGAGCGGTTGAGCCGGAACAGCGAGGTCAGGACGCCAAACAGGAAGACGAAGGGCAGGGTGGTTTCAATCAGTGACGGCGTCTTCAGCAGGGTCAGGCCGAGCAGGTCGAGCGAGCCGATATTGATCCGCGTGCCGATCGAGCGCGATTGCTCGACGAAATCGACCAGGATGATGACGGTACTGATCACCAGCAGGGCGAGGCCCAGCCCGACCAGGGTCTGGGCCATCATGTAACGGTTCAGGCGGCTGAAGGGCATGGCTCAGACCCCCGTCATGACGTGACGGGCCGGACGCGCCCGCGTCGGCCAGTAGATCACCGCCACGGCGCCCAGGCAGCCCAGCAGCGGCACAAGGTACTGGCCGATATTGGCCGCGCCATCGACGGCGCTGGCCGACTGTACCGCAAAGCCGGCCAGTCGCAGTGTCAGCCCGAGCGCGACCGCGACCATCACCCGGCGGCCATAACCCAGGCGCGAATAGTCTCCGGCCAGAAACACGGCGGCGGCGATCAGGACGAAGGCGAGATTATAGAGCGGTGCAGAGAGGCGATAATGCGCCTCGGCCCAGGCCCGTTCGGGGCCGCCGCTGCGGGCGATCGTGCTGGCGTCCGGCCAGATCAGCTCGTGCAGGAAGCGGTCGCTTTCCTTGAAGAACAGGGCGTCGATCGGGCCGATGAACTCGCCGAGATCGAATTCGGTCCGGTCGAAGGTGACATAGGCCAGCTCGCCGGCGGCGTCGATCTGCTGCCGGTTGCCATCGGCCAACACCATCGAGGACTGGGTCGAGGAGCGAACGATAAAGCCCTCGCGCGCCGTGATGGTGGTCGGCTCGTTGGTGACGCGGGTATCGTGGATCAGCACGTCTTGCATGCGTCCGTCGCGGCCGCGTTCGCGGGCATAGAGGGTGACGCCGGCGCCGATCTGGGTGAAGGCGCCCGGCGTGATCAGGCTGGCCGCGGCGTCGGAACGCAGGTCGTGCAGGCTGCGCCGCATCTCGCGATAGGCCAGTGGCTGGACGAAGAGATTGATCGCCAGATTGAAGATCATGACATAGACGGCCAGCCGCAGCAGCGGCGACAACACCGCCAGCCGACTCATGCCCGAGGCCGAGGCGATCACCAGTTCGCTGTCGGCGGAAAGCCGGTTCATTCCCGACAATACCGCGATGAACAATGCGATCGGCACCAGCAGGGCTGTCAATTGCGGCAGCGCCAGCAGCGTCACTTTCAGGAAGGTCAGCGCGGTTTGCGAATAGCCCGAGACCAGGTCGACATTCGACAGGCTCTGCGTCAGCAGCGCCAACCCTGCCAGCGCGGACACCGACGTGATGAAGGGCCAGAGCAATTGGGAAAAGAAATAGCGTTGAACCAGAATCATGACCGAATTTTCGCTGCGTGATCCGCCTTCTATCTCACGTCTGGATCGGATACCACTTCCGCAATCCATCTTTTCGGCTCCATGCGCATCTTTGGAGCTCCCGCTTTTCGAGAAGGTCAAGCCATGAAGATCGAATTCGTCACTGCCGGTTCCGCTACCGGAGCCATCGCCGTCCCGGCCTATGACAAGGCCACGCTGTCGCCAGCGGCCAAGTCCGTGGATGACGCCACATTCGGTTCGCTCACCCGCGCCATCGCGGCCTCGCGCTTCAAGGGCGGCGCCGGCGAGACGCTGGAAATCATCGCGCCGGCCGGCATCGACGCGCCGCGCGTCGTGATCTTCGGTCTTGGCGAGAAGGCGAAGCTCAACGAGAGCGTGCTCGAGAAAGCCGCCGCTGCGGTCGTTGGCAAGCTGCTGACCGGCGGCGAAACCGTCGTTACCCTGCGTCTTGATGGCGAGGCCGCTGCCGATGGCGCTGCCCGCGCCGGCCTCGGTGCGCGACTGGCCGCCTACCGTTTTGACCAGTACCGCACCAAGCTTTCCGACGACAAGAAGCCGTCGCTGAAACAGGTCATGATCGCCGTCGACGATGTCGCCGCCGCGCAATCCGCCTGGAAAAGCTGGGGCCCGGTCGCCGATGGCGTCGATACCGCGCGCGAGCTGCTGAACCAGCCGCCGAATATTCTCAACCCGGAAACCTATGCCAAGCAGATCGAAGGCATGGCCAAGCTCGGCCTCGAGATCGAGATCCTCGACGAGGCGCAAATGCTCGACCTGGGCATGCATTCCCTGCTCGGCGTCGGCCAGGCTTCGGAGTTCGAGAGCCATATCGCGATCATGAAATGGAATGGCGGCAAGACGGGCGACAAGCCGCTCGTCTTCGTCGGCAAGGGCCTGACCTTCGATTCCGGCGGCATCTCGCTGAAGCCGGGTGCCGGCATGGACGAGATGAAGGGCGATATGGGCGGCTCCGCTGCCGTGGTCGGCCTGATGACCGCGCTGGCCGGACGCAAGGCCGACGTCAATGCGATCGGCATTGTCGGCCTCGTTGAGAACATGCCCGATGGCAATGCCCAGCGCCCCGGCGATATCGTCACCTCGATGTCGGGTCAGACGATCGAAATCCTCAATACCGATGCCGAAGGCCGTCTCGTGCTGGCCGACGTGCTCTGGTATGCACAGCAGACCTTCGATCCGAAGCTGATGATCGATCTCGCCACGCTGACCGGCGCGATCCTGATCGCGCTCGGCAATTCGCGCGCCGGCATCTTCTCCAATAATGACGATCTCGCCGACAAGCTGTTCGCGGCCGGCAATGCCGCCGACGAACCCGTCTGGCGTCTGCCGCTCGGCTCCGACTATGAAAAGCATATCGAGACCAAGAATGCCGATATGCGCAATGTCGGCGAAGGCCGTCTGGCCGGTTCGATCTCGGCGGCGGAATTCCTCAAGCGCTTCGTTAATGACAAGCCCTGGTGCCATATCGACATTGCCGGCACGGCGATGGGCGGCATGAAGGACGATCCACGCCAGCCCAGCTGGGGCACGGGCTGGGGCGTGCGCATGCTCGACCGCTTCGTGCGCGACAATTACGAGGGCTAGCCTTCGAAACAGGAGAGGGCGGCTTTCGGGCCGCCCTTTTTGTCCATGCCGGCCGATATCTGGTTCTACCATCTCGAGCGTTCGGGGCCTGAAGATGTGCTGCCCGAACTGCTTGAAAAGACGCTGGCCAAGGGCTGGCGCGCGCTGGTGCGTTCCGGTGATGCGGACCGTCTCGCCTCACTCGACAAGTCGCTGTGGACCTGGCGCGAGGACAGTTTCCTGCCGCATGGCCGCGCCGACGAGCCCGGGCCGGAGCGCCAGCCCGTCCTGCTCGCCAGCGACGAGGCCAATCCGGGTCAGGCGCAATGCCTCTTCCTGCTCGATGGTGCCCAGCCGGACAATCCGGACGCGTTCGAGCGCGTCATCGTCATGTTCGACGGCCAGGACGAGAGCGCGGTCAATGCGGCGCGGCGTTTGTGGAAACAACTGTCGACACCGCAGCGAACCGTCTCATACTGGCGTCAGTCACCGGAAGGCCGATGGGAGAAGAAGGCATGAGCAAGCGCATCCTGTTACCCGTCCTGTCGGCGCTCGCCGTCTCGGCCTGCGCCACGATCGCGCCGGACACCGGCGGCACGACGACCTTGCCGGGCTTTGACAATACCGATGATCCCTGCGGCGCCGTCGCGCGCGAATACCTGATCGGCCAGGCGGTCAGCGAGGTCGATCTCGACAGCCTGGCGCGCCTGGTGCGTCCGATCCACCCCGGCCAGCCGGTGACGATGGATTATCGCGGCGAACGCCTCAATCTTGATCTCGATGGCGACGGCGTTATCGTGCGTCTCTGGTGTGGTTGACCCGGCGGGCGTGATTTCATGAAAACTGTTTCAATTCTTGTGGGCGGCCTGCTGCTGGCGGGCTGCGCCTTTGACGCGGCCCCGGCCCCGCACCCGGCGCTGCCGACCGCCATGCCCGCGACGGCCCCGGCCCAGCCGGCCTCCGACATGCCCGCCATGGGCGCGGTCCAGGATATCGGCACCGCCGAGGTCCAGCGCCCGATTACCGGTTCGTGCGGCATGGAAAACTTCCAGCATCATGTCGGCCAGCCGCGCGTCAGCGTCGACAGCCGCAGCCTGCCGCCCAATTACCGCGTCATCGGCCGCTATTCGCGCGTCACGATGGAATACATCCCCGAACGCCTCACCATTCGCATCGCCGATGACGATACGGTCGAGAGCATTACCTGCGGCTAGCCGGATCGCGATTGATCCAGGTGATGGTGTATTGCAGCGCCGTGGCGAACAGGCCCCAGGCCAGATAGGGCAGATTGGCATATGCCACCCATGGCAGCACCGGGTGGATGACGACCAAGGCCCAGACCAGCGTTATCACAACCAGCGTGACATCAATGGCGGCGAGCCCATTACTGCGAAGGCCGAACTGCAAGGGTGCGAAGGCGGCGTTGAAGATCAGGTTCAGGCCGAAAGGCAGCGCCAGCCACGGTGAGATGGCGCCGTTCAGGGCAAGCCAGAACACAAAGCTGAAACTGATCGCGATAATGAAATAGAGCACCGCCCAGACCGGTCCGAACAGCCAGGCCGGCGGCGCCCAGGCGGGCTTGTTCAGTTGGGCATACCAGGGTTTGATTTTCATCGTTGAGGCCGTCTTCGCCGAGTCTCGCGGTGCTGATTGTGAGCCTGGCCCACGCGCCGTGCAAGGGCCCGCTATCCCCCATGGCGGACAATGATCCCACGTCATCCCGGCGAAAGCCGGGACCCAGACGTGACAGGCGCGGAGCCCGGTCGTTCGAGGTCCCGGCCTTCGCCGGGATGACGAATTTTGAGGGAAGTTATCCCCACCCCGCCAACCCTGGCGCATAATCACGTTGTTCCGGTCGCACGGGAGGCGTGAGCTCAGTCAATCGCGGCGGTTGGAAGCGTGCAGCCTGTCCGGGCAGAGGGGTGACATCCCGAGCGCTGGCAGGGCGTCCAGAAGGTCTGACGGCACTAAACGACCGACCTGAGTACCTTTCTGGATTGGAACCGGGGTGGAGACAGTCCGACAAAACTGCACGTGTGGGACGGCTTCGATTGTCACACCAAACAAAATCAAACTGGCGCCAGTTCGGCATTCGAAGGCGTCCCACACCCTCCCACCCCGGTGGGAACACCTCAAACCTCCAGCGGCGAGCCGCGTGGAGATTTTGGTGCGCCGCCTATCCCGCCCGTGCCGCTTCGAGCTTTTCTTCTGCCGCCATCCATTTCGCCTCGGCCGCATCGATCAGCTCGACCGCCTTGGCGCGCTTCATCTGCAGGTCCTTGGCGGCCTTGGGGTCTTTCTTGTAGAGGCCGGGCGTGGCGAGACCGCGGTCGATCACTTCGAGAATGCCGCGCAGGCGATCGGCTTCCTTGGCCCAGCGGGTGGATTCGGTGCGCAGCGGTTTGAGCTCGTCACGGCGGGCTGCAAGATTGCGGCGTTTGACGCTCTTGTCGTCCTGCGGCAATTCCTTCCTCTCGCGCTTGGCCGCACGGGCCGGACGCCCCGAGAAGCTCTGGCGATAGGTCTCGATATCCTCGTCATAGGGTCTCACCGATCCATCGGCGACGAGCCAGAGACGGTCGACCGAGCTCTCGATCAAGTGCCGGTCGTGGCTGATCAGGATGACGGCGCCTTCATAATCATTCAGCGCCATGATCAGGGCCGAGCGGCTGTCCATGTCGAGGTGATTGGTCGGCTCATCGAGGATCAGCAAGTGGGGGCCATGGAAGGTGATCAGGTTGAACATCAACCGTGCCTTCTCGCCGCCCGACAAGGAACCGGCCGGGGTTTCCTGGCGGTCGCGCGGCAGGCCGAACCGGGCCAGACGGCCGCGGCGCTGGGCCTCGGTCGCATCCGGCATCAGGTCGATCACGTGCTGATAGGCCGAGGTGTCGGCATGCAGCCCGTCAATCTGGTGCTGGGCGAAATAGGCGATCTCCAGCTTCTTGTGGTGACGCATATGGCCCGAGAGCGGGGTCAGCTTGTCGCACAACAGCTTCGCCAGCGTCGACTTGCCGGCGCCATTGCGGCCGAGAATGCCGATACGGTCATCCGGATCGATGCGCAGATTGACATTGCGCAGCACCGGCTTGCCCGGGGCATAGCCGGCATCGACCTCTTCAATGCGCACGATTGGCGGCGCCATCGCCTTTTTCGGCGCCGGAAACAGGAAGGGCGCGACCGGATCGGCGACCGCGGTTGCCACCGGTTGCATCTTCTCCAGCCGCTTGACGCGGGACTGGGCCTGTTTCGCTTTCGAGGCCTTGGCCTTGAAGCGGTCGACGAAGGCCTGCAAATGCCGGCGCTCGGCATCCTGCTTGTCGGCCATCTTCACCTGCAGGCGCTGACGCTCGGCCAGGGCGGCCTCGAAGTCGTCATAACCGCCTTCAAACACACTGACCTTGCCGTCTTTCAGATGCGCGATGCGCTGCATCGAACCGTTCAGCAGATCGCGGTCGTGGGAGATCACCAGCACGGCGCCGGGGAAGCTCTTGAGATAGGTCTGCAGCCACATCACGCCTTCAAGGTCGAGATAGTTCGTCGGCTCGTCGAGCAGCAATACGTCGGGTTCGGCAAACAGGGTCGCGGCCAGGGCGACGCGCATACGCCAGCCACCGGAAAACTCGCGGCAGGCGCGCAACTGTTCTTCAGCCGTGAAACCAAGCCCGGAGAGGATGGAGCCGGCGCGGGCCTCGGCGGTGTGGGCATCGATATCGGCCAGCCGGATCTGGATCTCGGCAATGCGGTTGGGATCGGTTGCCGTCTCCGCTTCGGTGAGCAGGGCGGCGCGCTCGAGGTCGGCATCGAGCACGACGGAGATCAGACTCTCGTCACCGCCGGGCGCCTCCTGGGCGACCCAGCCAACGCGCGCACCCTTGCGCAGCGTGGTGTCGCCGCCCTCGGGCGCGATCTCGCCGCGGATCAGGCGGAACAGGGTCGACTTGCCGGTCCCGTTACGCCCGACCAGCCCCATCTTGCATTTGGGGGGCAGGTGAAAGGTCGCCTGGTCGAACAGCATCCGGCCTTCGATACGATATGTCAGATCATTGATGTGTAGCATGGGCAGGCGCGTAACCCGGCTTCACACATTGCGCAAGCGCCGCTATAAGCCCGCGCAACATCTCCACCCCGGCCGGGCCGGTCAATCTCAACCTCCCCAATCCAAGGAATTCACATCATGGCGCTGCAACGCACCTTCTCGATCATCAAACCTGACGCCACTGCCCGCAATCTGACCGGCGCCATCAATGCCAAGATTGAAGCCGCCGGCCTGCGCATCATCGCGCAAAAGCGCATGCAGCTGAGCCGCGCCCAGGCCGAGACGTTTTACGGCGTCCACAAGGCCCGTCCCTTCTTCAACGACCTCGTCTCCTTCATGATTTCCGGCCCGGTCGTGGTCCAGGTTCTCGAAGGCGAGAATGGCATTGCGAAATATCGTGACGTCATGGGCGCCACCAATCCGGAACAGGCCGAAGCCGGCACGATCCGCAAGGAATTCGCCGAGTCGATCGAAGCCAATTCGGTCCACGGCTCCGACGCGCCTGAAACCGCTGCTGAAGAGATCGCCTATTTCTTCGCCGGTATCGAAATGGTCGGCTAAGGCTGACCGCTGATACGCAGACAGGAGGCCCGGTGGAAACGCCGGGCCTTTTTTGTGAATACAGGCCTTTGCCGCAGGAGAGACATTCTGGATATCGCATTGATGGCAAGCCTCGCCGGCCTGATCCTCGCCATGTGGGGCACGCCGGGGCCGAATAACCTCATCCTGCTGACCTCGAGCGCCCTGTTTGGCGCCCGCGCTGCCGTGCCGCACTGGATCGGCGCCAATCTCGGCTTTGCTATCCTGCTGACGGCGATGGTGTTCGGGCTCGGCGAATTGTTCGAGCGCTTCGGCTGGACGGCCTTGCTGGTTCGCCTGGGTGGTGCCGCCTGGCTGGGCTGGATGGGCTGGACCTATATCCGGGCCGGCATTCGCGGCGGCGTCACCGACCCGGCCGAGGCTGCCAAGACCGGGGCGCGTCCGATGAATGTGCCCGAGGCGATGCTGTTTCAGTGGGTCAATCCGAAGGGCCTCTTGCTGGCGATGTCGATCGTCGGCGGCTATTCGGCGCTGGGCGAGACATCGGCTGAGCGGGCCGCGGTGATGCTGGGCGTGTTCGCGCTGTTCGGCACGCCCTGCGGCCTGATTTATGTGCTGGCGGGCGGGATGTTGCGGCGGGTGATGGGCAATCACCATCATGCGCGCATCCTGAACTTCGCCATCGGCGCCGTCTTCATTGCCACCGTGGTGATGATCCTGACGGCGGGTTGAGCGGCGTGACGCGCTGCGCGCCCGGCTTGAAACCGGGCCGGGCCTGCCGGATTGAATGGCTTCGCGTCGGGAGCCATGACTGATGGATGTTGCGTTATATCTGAGCCTGGTCGGCTTCGTCATCGTCATGTCGGTAACGCCGGGGCCGAACAATCTGATGCTGATGTCCTCGAGCGCCCTGTTCGGCGTGCGCGCGACCCTGCCGACCTGGCTCGGCGTCAATATCGGTTTCAACATCATGCTCGTCGCGGCGGTTTTCGGACTCGGCACGCTGGTGGCGCGCTTTCCGATGGCCGTGATGCTGGTCAAATTCGGCGGTGCGATCTGGCTCGCCTGGATGGCCTGGCTGTTTTTGCGTGCGGGTCTGGCGAAGCCGGGTGCGCAGGGCCAGGCGGCGGCGCCCTCGCGCTCGCGGCCGATCCGGAGCTATGAGGCGGCGCTGTTCCAGTGGGTCAATCCGAAAGCCCTGTTGATGACGCTGTCGGCGGCCGGCGCCTATGTCGCCCTGGCCGATACCGCACCGGAGCGGGCGGTTCTGATGGTCGTCACCTTCATTCTGTTCGGTTCGCCCTGCGGCCTGTTATGGGTGTTCACGGGCGGAGCGTTGAAGCGTTTCATGGCTGATGGCCGCTCGGCGCGTATCCTCAATCTCGCCATCGGGGCGATCCTGCTGGTCACGACCGCGATGATCCTTCTCGGTTGAGGCCCTTGCCGATTGGCCCGGCGCGCGTCAGTTTGCGCCCGACTCATCCCACCGCAAATGCGAGGCCCGGCATGTCATCCCTTCACGCCCTGATCGAACGCCTGCCCAAGGCCGAACTCCATCTGCATCTGGAAGGCTCGCTGGAGCCGGAACTGATGTTCGAACTGGCGAAGCGCAACGGCATCGAGATCCCCTTCGCCAGCGTCGAGGACATCCGCAAGGCCTATGATTTCTCCAATCTGCAGGACTTTCTCGACATCTATTATGTCGGCATGAATGTGCTGGTCACCGAGGCCGATTTCCACGATCTGACGCTGGCCTATCTCGAGCGTGTCCACGCCGACAATGTCCGCCATGTCGAGGTTTTCTTCGATCCCCAGGGCCATACCGATCGCGGTATCGCCTTTGCCACCGTGATCAATGGCATCACCTCCGCCCTCGATGAGGGCCGCGAGAAATGGGGCATCACCTCGAAGCTCATCCTGTGCTTCCTGCGTCACCTCTCCGAGGAGGACGCCTTCGAGACGCTGGAAATGGCGTCGGAACATCTCGACCGCATCGACGGTGTCGGCCTCGACAGTTCCGAGCTTGGCCATCCGCCGTCGAAATTCCGCCAGGTGTTTGCTGCCGCCGGCACGCTCGGTCTCAAGCGCGTCGCCCACGCCGGCGAGGAGGGGCCGCCGGCCTATATCCATGAAGCGCTCGACATGCTGGATATCGACCGGCTCGACCATGGCAATCGCGCCCTGGAGGACGGCACGCTGGTCGCCCGGCTTGGCCGCGAGAAGATGACGATGACGGTCTGCCCGCTCTCCAATCTGCGCCTGTGCGTCATCAAGCGGCTCGAGGATCACCCGCTCAAGACCATGCTCTCGCTCGGCCTGCGCGCGACGGTCAATTCCGACGATCCGGCCTATTTCGGTGGCTATATCAACGAGAACTACCGCCGTACCGCCGATGCGATCGGGCTGACCGAGGCGGAGATCATCGAGCTGGCGAAGAATTCCTTCCGCGGCAGTTTCCTCGAGCCCGCCGAGATCGAGGCGCACCTGGCAGCGATCGATGCGGTGGTGGCCGAGGCGTCAGCCTAGTCGTCCGTACCCGGCTTTTGCCGCAGCGACTTCCGCGTCCCGCGGATCGCCTTCGCCGCCTTGACCCTCTTGATCGAGGACAGCGAGGGCCGTGACTTGATACGCGGCTTGGGCGGGGTGAGCGCTTCGATCACCAGCGCCTTGAGCCGTTCGCGCGCTGCAGCGCGATTGCGCTCCTGCGAGCGCGTCTCCTCGGCGCGGATCACCAGCACACCTTCCTTGGTCAGGCGGCTGGCGGCGAGGCGGACCAGGCGGGCCTTGACGGCTGGCGGCAGGGCCGTCGAGGCGGCGAGATTATAGCGTAGCTGCACCGCGCTTTCGGTCTTGTTGACATGCTGACCGCCGGGGCCGGAGGCGCGGGTATAGCGCTCTTCCAGTTCGGCCTCGTCGATCTCCAGGGATGGTGTGATTTGCATCGCAATATCCCTGATCGCCTCAATCGTGCGGGTTCATCAGCAACTCGGCGCCGAATTCGCGCACTTGCAGACGGACACGGCCGCCGGCGACACGCGCCTTGCCGGAGCAGGCCAGGGCGATGCACTGGCGGTAGAGCTTGTGCTCGGCCGAGACGACGCGGGCGGCCAGCGTCGAGGGCGTGTCATCGGGCAGGACCGGCACGGCGGCCTGGCCTATGATCGGGCCATCATCCATTTCCGGACGCACATAATGCACCGTGCAGCCATGGATGCGCACGCCGGTTTCCAGCGCCCGTTCATGCGTGTGCAGGCCCTTGAAGGCCGGCAGCAGCGAGGGGTGGATATTGAGCAGGAGGTCGCGCCAGCGCTCGGTAAACCAGGGCGTGAGGATGCGCATGAAGCCGGCCAGGCAGACAATGCGCGTATCATAGAGTTTCAGGGTCGCATCGAGCGCCTGTTCGAACTCTTCACGGGTCTCGAACTCGCGATGGTCGACCACTTCGGTCTCGATCCCGGCCTCGCGGGCAAAATCGAGTCCGGCGGCACCGGGATTATTGGAGATGACCACCACGACTTCAGCAGGATAGCTGTCGGCCTTCGCCGCTTCGATGATCGCCTGCATATTGGAACCGCGCCCGGAAATGAGCACGGCGATTCGGGTCTTCGCCATCTAGTGCGTCCTTGGCTCAGGTTGTTATCTGCGGCTTGGGCCGGGATCAGGCGGGCTTGAGTTCGCCGATAATCATGGCGTTCTCGCCGGCTTGCGCAAGCGCGCTGATCGTCGCATCGACATCGTTAGGTGCGACGCAGAGCAACATGCCGATCCCGCAATTGAAGGTGCGGTGCATTTCATGCGCCGAAATCCCGCCGGTCTTCGTCAGCCAGGCAAAGACGGGTGGCAGTTCGAAGGCGTCGTAATTGATGACGGGAACGAGATGGTCGGGTGTCATGCGCGGCGGATTTTCGACCAGGCCACCACCGGTGATATGGGCGAGGCCATTGACCAGACCGGCCTTGATCAGCGGCAGGCAGGCCTTCACATACAGCCGTGTCGGCACCAGCAGGGCTTCGCCCAGTGTCAGGCCGGCAGCGAAGGGGGCGGGATCCGACCAGGTCAGGCCGGACAGTTCGACGACCTTGCGCACGAGCGAGAACCCGTTGGAATGCACGCCCGAGGAGGCGAGGCCGATCAACACATCGCCGGCGGCCATGCGGTCATGATCGGGCAGCAGCGCACCGCGCTCGGCCGCGCCGACCACGAAGCCGGCGAGATCGAAATCATCGCCCTCATACATGCCGGGCATTTCCGCGGTTTCGCCGCCGATCAGGGCGCAGCCGCTGTCGCGGCAGCCGGCGGCAATGCCGGCAATGATCGCTTCGCCGCGCACGGGGTCGAGCCGGGAAGTGGCGAGATAATCGAGGAAATAGAGCGGCTCGGCGCCCTGGGCGAGGACATCATTGACGCACATCGCGACGAGATCGATCCCGACCGTGTCGAGCTTGCCGGTATCGATTGCCAGCCGCAGCTTGGTGCCAACCCCGTCAGTGCCGGAAATTAGGATCGGATCATTATAGCCCGCGGCCTTGAGATCAAAGGCGCCGCCAAACCCGCCCAGATCGGCCGCAGCGCCGGGGCGGCGGGTCGATTTGGCCAGCGGTTTGATGCGATCGACCAGCGCATCACCGGCATCGATATCGACGCCCGATTGCGCATAGGTCAGCCCGTTGGGGCGTTTTTTGTCATCTGTGGCGGTCATGCTGGTTTCCAAGCCCTGAGTGAAACGCGGCGGAGTACAGTCGAAACCTGCCTGAGAAGCAAGTCACGGGCTTCACGCGCGACTGTGTCTGGCTATACTAAAGGTCAATCGATACCAAGGAGTCGTGCCCGTGCGACCGATATTTGCCGCGATCTGCCTGTTCCTCGCCATTCCCGCGCTCGCCAGCGCCGATGACCCGTATACGATTCTCGGCGTCTCCATTGACGCCACCGGCAGCAATGCGCTCGACGCCCAGACTATCGCCATGCGGCGTGGACAGGCGCAGGCCGCGCAGCGGCTGATCGAGCGCATGACCCTGCCGGAGGACCGCGTCGGCACGCCGCTTGATTTCGGTTCGGCCGGTGCGATCGACTCGATCTTCGACAGTGCCGCGATTGCCGAGCTTATCTCTGGCTTGCAGATCGATAATGAGCAACGCAGCGCGACCCGCTATCTCGGTGAACTGGCGGTCAATTTCGACCGCCGCGCCGTCGTGCGACTGCTCACCAGCTATGGCGTTCCCTTCGTCGAATCCCAGGCGCGGCCGACCCTGGTGCTGCCGGTCTATGATGCTGGCGGGCAATTCTATCTCTGGGACGAAAATCCCTGGCTGTCGGCCTGGACCAGCCGCTCCTACGCCCACGCCCTGGCGCCGATGATTGTACCGGATGGCGATGCAGGCCGCTCGATCCTCTCGGCCCGCGATGCGTTGAGCCTGGACGAGCCGCGCTTGCGCGAGATTGCCGCGCTCCATGGCGTCAGCCGGATCGCCATTCTGCGTGGCCAGGAACGCGATGGCGTGCGCCGTATCGGCGGTTTCCTGGTAAGCCTGGAAGCCGGCACCGAAATGGCCGTTGATACCTGGGGGCCGGAAACGGTCTATGGCAGCTGGCGCGACGGTGCCCTGAGCTTCGTCGTCGGGCGCGAGAATGCCTGGAAGCGCGAAGCCATCGTGCGCAACACCTCGACCGAGGAAATGCGCATTACGGTGATCTATGGCGGGCTGACCGAGTGGCAGTCCTTGCAGGCGGCGCTGACCGGCGCCTCGCTGGTCAGTGATGCGCGCCTGGATGCGATTTCGCGCGACGGTGCCCTGATGACGGTCAGCCATCGCGGTGCGCTAGAACAGCTGACTTCAGAACTTGCTGAACGTGGTGCGGCGCTGGAACAGCATCCCGGGCTGGGCTGGGTCGTTCGCAGCGCATTCTGAGCCAGGATCGGACCTGTAAACGCATGACCGGCCAATTGGTGCTCAATCTGCCCGTCCGGGTGGATTTCAGCGCGGAAAGCTTTGTCGAAGGCCGCGCCAATGCGGATGCTGTTGCGGCCCTGTCGCGCTGGCAGGACTGGCCGCGCGCCGTAATGGCCCTGACCGGACCGCGCGGCGCCGGCAAATCCCATCTCGCGGCAATCTGGGCGCAGCAGGCCGGAGCCCAGATCACCAATGCGGCCGGCCTCGCGGCTTGCCTGGCGGGTTTGCCGTCCGGGCGCTGCCTGGTGGTCGAGGATGTCGATGGCGGGATTGATGATGCGGCGCTGTTTCACGCCATCAATCGCGCTGCGGAGGGCGATATCCCGGCCCTGCTGATGACGGGCGCCACACCGCCCGTGCTGTGGCGTGCCAGCCTGCCGGATCTGGTTTCACGCCTGCGGGCCCTGCCGCATGTCGAGTTGAGTGAACCCGATGATGAATTGCTGACCCGGTTCCTGCTGAAGCAATTCCAGGACCGTGGAGCGCCGCTGCGGCCGGGCGTCATCGAGTATATGCTGCCGCGCATGGAGCGCTCGGTCTCGGCCGTGCGCAGCCTTGTTGACCGCATGGACAAGCTTGCCCTGGCCCGGCAGACACCGGTCAACCGTGCCGTGGTGCGCGCGGTGCTCGAAGACCTGCCCGAGGATGGAGACAGCGAATGACCAAGCTCGCCACGCCGGATACCGCGCCGGATATTGAGGCTCTGATGGCATCGCCGGACCGGTTCTTGAACCGCGAACTGTCCTGGCTTCGCTTCAACCGCCGCGTCATCAGCGAGGCGGAAAACCCGAACCATCCAGCGCTTGAGCGCCTGCGCTTCCTGTCGATCTCGGCGAGCAATCTCGATGAATTCTACATGGTGCGGGTGGCCGGTCTGCGGGCCCAGATCCGCAATGGCGTCACCGCCACCAGTCTCGACGGGCTCACCCCGGGCGAGCAGGTCGAGCAGATCCATGTCCTGGCCAGCGAACTGATTGGCAAGCAGCAGACCCTGTGGTGCGCCTTGCGCGACGAGATCGCGGCGCTTGGCGTTTGCGTGCTCGCGGAGGCTGATCTGTCGAAGGCCGATATCGCCTGGCTGCGCGGGGAATTCCTCTCCCATACCCTGCCGGTGATCACGCCGCTTGCGATCGACCCGGCGCATCCCTTTCCCTTCATTCCCAATCTGGGTTTCGCGCTGGCGCTGCAATTGCGCAATAACCGCACCGGCAAGATCATGAACGCGCTGATCCCGATGCCGTCCGGCGTCAAGCGCTTCGTCGAATTGCCAGCGCGGGCTCATGGCGGGCGCGGCCGACCGGACCGGCGCTTCGTGGCGCTGGAGACCGTATTGTCGATGTATGTCGACGAGCTCTTTCCCGGCTATGAAATGCTCGGACGCGGAGCGTTCCGGGTGATCCGCGACAGCGATATCGAGGTCGAGGAGGAATCCGAGGATCTGGTTCTGGAATTCGAACGTCTGGTCAAGCAGCGCCGCCGCGGCGTCATCGTGCGCCTGACGATGGATGCGGAAATGCCGCCGGTGCTTCGCGATTTCATCGTTGCTCACCTGCATGCCGAAGAACAGGATGTCGTGCCGATGCCGGGCCTGCTTGGTCTGGCCCAGATCGATCAGCTCATTCCCGATGACCGTTCCGACCTTGTCTTCCCGGCGTATGAACCGCGTTATCCGGAACGCATTCGCGATCATGGCGGCGATTGCTTCGAGGCCATCCGGGAGAAGGACATCATCGTCCACCATCCCTATGAGAGCTTCGATGTTGTGGTGAAATTTCTGCGCCAGGCGGCGGCAGATCCCGACGTCGTCACCATCAAGCAGACGCTGTACCGCACTTCGAAAAACTCGCCGATTGTCGCCGCCCTGATCGAGGCCGCCGAGGCGGGCAAGAATGTCACTGCCCTGGTCGAGCTCAAGGCGCGTTTTGACGAGGAAGCCAATCTGAAATGGGCCCGCGACCTGGAGCGTGCCGGGGTGCAGGTCGTCTATGGCTTCATGGAATACAAGACGCACGCCAAGATTTCGCTGGTCGTGCGGCGCGAGGGCACGGTCCTGCGCACCTACGCTCATTTCGGCACCGGCAATTACCATCCGATCACGGCGCGGATCTATACCGACCTCTCGCTGTTTACCGCTGACCCCGCCTTTGGCCGCGATGCCGGCCGTATCTTCAATTTCGTGACCGGCTATGCACGCCCGGAAAATCTCGAACGCCTCTCGGTCTCGCCGCTGCGGCTGAAGGAAGACCTGTTGGCGCATATGGAGAACGAGATCACCAACGCAAAAGCCGGCAAGCCGGCCGCGATCTGGGCCAAGCTCAACGCGCTCGTGCACCCGGAAATCATCGATGGTCTCTACCGCGCCAGCCAGGCCGGCGTGCGCATCGAGCTGATCGTGCGCGGTGTGTGCTGCCTGCGCCCCGGCATTCCCGGCCTGTCGGAGAATATCCGGGTCAAAAGCCTGGTCGGACGCTTTCTGGAACATTCGCGCATTGCCTGTTTTGCCAATGGCAGCGAAATGCCGTCTCCGGCGGCGAAGGTGTTTATCTCCTCGGCTGACTGGATGCCGCGCAATCTCGACCGCCGCGTCGAGCTGCTCTGTCCGATCCAGAACCCGACTGTCCATCGGCAGGTGCTCGACCAGATCATGGTCGCCAATCTCAATGATACCGCCCAGAGCTGGTATATGGACGGGCAGGGCGAGTATCGCCGGGTCGATACGTCGGGCATGAAGAAGGCCTTCAGCGCCCATGCCTATTTCATGACCAATCCGAGCCTGTCCGGGCGCGGTCATGCGCTCAAGAATGACCAGCCGCCCGTGCTCACGGGGGATGGTTAGCGCTCTTGGATCCGGCACACACCATCACTCATCCGGCCTTTGCGGAGAATGCGATCGAGCGTGATATCGCGGTGATCGATGTCGGATCGAACACCGTGCGCCTGGTACATTTCCGCCTTGAGGGGCGGGCGATCTGGCCGGTTTTCAACGAGAAGGTGATGGCCGGGCTTGGTCGCGGCTTGCGCCAGCGCGGTACGCTGCATCCCGACAATATCGATATTGCGATGCGGGCCCTGAAACGCTTCGAACGCCTGCTCGACGCCAAGGGTGTGAGCGAGCGTTATGCGGTGGCCACCGCCGCCGTGCGCAATGCGAGCGACGGGCCGGATTTCGTGCAGCGCGTTGCCGCGGAGACCGGTTTCCAGCTTCGCGTCCTGTCCGGCGCGCAGGAAGGCGAACTCTCCGCGCTTGGCCTGGTGACCGGTATTCCCGGTGCCCACGGCATGATGGGCGATCTCGGAGGCTCCAGCCTCGAACTGACGCCGATCGATCATGGCGCACTCGGTGAGGGACAAACCTTCGCGCTCGGCCCCCAGGAGGGGATCCCGCCCGGCCCGTGGGATGCCGATGCGGTCTGTGGACTGATCGATGAACGCCTGCGCGAGGCTGGAGTCCTGATCGGGCAGCGCGGCGAATTCTATGCGATTGGCGGTGCCTGGCGATCGCTGGCGCAGCTGGCATTCGCGCGCTCCGACTATCCGTTGCGGGTCGCGCACCAGTTTCGTATTGACGCCAAGCGGGTGCGGGAATTGACGCGGCTGGCCAGCCGCCTCAGCACGGCATCACTGGCCGGCATTCCCGGCATCTCCTCGCGCCGCGCGCCGACCATTCCCTATGCGGCCCTGCTGCTCAGCCGCATCGTCGAGATGGGGAAGTTCTCCCATGTCGTGTTTTCCGCCTATGGCTTGCGCGAAGGTGTGTTGATGCAGGGCCTGCCCGCGGCGGTCCAGGCGATCGACCCCCTGATTGCCGGCGCCGAGGCGCTGGCGCGACCGGTCTCGCCGACCCCGGATTTCGGGCGCTCGCTGGCGGGCTGGATCGCGCCGGCCATGGCCGAGGTGGCCACCGTCTTCACCCCGCGTCGCGACCGCGTGCTGCAGGAAGCGGCGGCACGGCTGGCCGATCTCGGTGCCCGCCGCCATCCCGATCACCGCCTCGAACTGACGCGCGACAGCGTGCTTTATGCGCCCTTCGCCGGCATCAATCACGCCGAGCGGGCCTTTCTCGCCGCCGTGATGCATCATCGCTATGGCGGCAAGCGCAGCGCGCTCGACGAATTGCCGGTCTTCCATCTGATCGACGAGGCCCAGCACGATGTCGCCCAGATGCTGGGCTGTACCCTGCGCCTTGGCGCCAAGCTCTCGGGCCGCTCCGCCAGCCTGCTCGACCGCTTCACCCTGCGCGTCGAGCCCGGGCTGGTCTGCCTCGACATCGATGAGAGCGTCCACGACCTCTATATCGAGCGCGCGGTCTCCCTGCTGGAAACGCTCGCGGCCGCGATCGGGCGCAAGGGCGAAGTGCGGTATTTATAGCGCCACCCGCTTTTTGCTTCACATTTCCCCGCTCCTGCGTGAAGGTGACGTATAGGTTAACCATGCGCCGGACTGCCTGCCCGGGTTGTGATCGCCCTGGCGCGGTCCGGCCGGGCCAGGACCGGTCCTTTCGGGGAGGATGTTTTGAACACGATTTTCAGGTCAATGACGACACTATGCCTGGCCGCGGGACTCATGGCCGGCTGCGGTGACAGCGGCACGCAATCCGCGCAATCAACGCAGGCGGACCAGATCGAGGATTATGCTGCGGCGCATGGCGTCGATGCCGATGTCCGGACCGCGCCCGATGGCGAGGTCGAGTCGGTGGCGATCGATCAGGGGATGGGGCAGGTCGGCATGAATCTGGATCTGCCCGACGGCTTCCCGGGCGATATCCCGCTCTATCCGGGCCTGAATATCTATGGCGCCAGCACAATTCCGGGCAATGGCCACAGTATCGCCGCGATGAGTGAGGCCGAGGCCGGCACTGTCGCCAGCTGGTATTCCGCGCAGATGCCGTCCGAGGGCTGGAGCGAGGCCGACGCACCGCAGGGCGTGCCGGGCCAGACCGCCATGATCTTCGAAAAGGACAATCGTCGCGTCATGCTGACGCTGACCCCGGGCGCCTCGGGGACGACGATGAGTCTGGTCACTCTGGCACTGGGCTAGCGGCGCGTGATCACGTCGCGTCCCGGCTCCGCCCTGGCCCGTTTCGTCCTCCTGCCACTGCGCACACTGGCCGCGATCCTGGTCGGTTTTGCGCTGACGACCTGGCTGGCGGGACAGTTCTGGGTCGATCCCGGCGCCGGTCTGGCGGCCGCGCCTGAAGCCATGGGCTATGGGCTCGGCGGCGCACTCATCGCCGGTCTCATTGCCGCAACTGCCGGACATTGGCTGCCTGCGGCCCGGCTCAACGCCTTGACGCTCGTCTGCCTGCTGCTCGCGGCGGGGCTGGCAGTCTTCATCGCTTATCGCGCCGTCATCGTCAGCGGTGAAGCGGTGGGAGATCCGAATGAGACCCGGCCCGTGACACAGCTTCCCGCCTCCGGGGCGGGTCCGGAATAGGGGGAGACCATGTCGGCCAATGAGGTGATGTCCTGCAGCGCGCTGGCCCCCGTTCTGACCCTGGCGCTGATGCTGACGGGTTTGGCCGCGCCGGCCGGAGCACAGGTCTGCGAGGATACTTCAGCGCTGCGCGCCGGGTCTGTGTCCGGCGAGATCTCCGGCGCGCATGCCTATAGCGTTCTGGTCAATGGCGACTGGCGGTTCGAACTGCAGCCACAGCCCCATGGCTGGGTCATTGCCGTGATCGACGCCGACGGGCAGGACCGCACCGCCCTGACACCGCCGCTGCATCTGGACACCAATCCGCGCCGGCTCAGCGGCTGGCATTTGCGCAATGCCGCCAATACCGCCGCCAATCAGGGCGATATCAATGCGCCGCAACTGGAGCGCCGTTTGGTGATCGCCGGCGATGACGGCAATCCGGCGCCGGGCGTGTTCAATATCCGCGATTACGGTCTCGCTGACCTGGAGCCGGGAGAGCGGGCGCGGCTGGTTTATCTGCGCTTCGACGCCTGTCTGTATTTCCCGCGCACGGAGGAAGAGCAGCAGACGGCGGCCGATCTTGCCAGCCCGGTTTTCCTCCCCGAGGAGGTGGAGCAGCTGCGCGATTGCGGCCTCACCTCTGACTATGAGCTGGAGGCCTGGATGCTGCCGCGCACGCTGGGCGGTGATTTTGATGGCGATGGCGCGCTCGATATCGCGGCGCCGGTGCGGCGGACCCGCGATCAGTCCCGCGCCATCGCGATCTGCCGGGCCGGCAGCTGGATTGACGTGCTTGAAGCGGTCGACGGCGGGGCGGCTGATGCATTCGGCGCCTATCTGCAGCAGGCCGAAGCCTGGCAAGTCACCGCACTGGATGCCGGGCCCGAGGCTGAACGTCCCGGCATCGTCCCCGGCGTGCACGGCGATGTGATCTCCGTCGAGCGGATCGAAAAACAGGCCTGGACCGTGTTTTGGGACGGGACGCAGTTTCGCGCCTTCGAGCGCTATCACCATGTCGAACCCTGAGCTCGCTCCCGGAACAAGGATCAAGACCATGCGGTATCTGCTCGCCTTCTTCGCCTCGCTTGTCGTCAGCGGCGCCGGCCTGGCCCAGGCCTACACCATCGACGGGCCGGAGCGGGCCCATATCCGCGAGAGCCTGGATATCGGCTGGACCGCACCGCAGGACGATGGCGGCCTGATCGAGATCCGCCCCGCCGATGGCGAGCAGCGGCGGTCTGTCTATGCCTATGTCCGCGCCAATCCCCAGAGCATTCTCGCGCCCAATGCGGCCGGCGAGTATGTGATCGTCTATGTCCATGGCGGCGAGGTGCAGGCGAGCCGCCCGCTCAGCGTCTACCTGCCCGAGGCGACACTGGCGGCACCCGATACGGCCGATGCAGGCGCGGCGTTCGAGGTGGTGTGGACCGGACCCGACAGCAATGGCGACCGCATCACCCTGGCCGAACGCGATGGCGCCGTGATCCGCGGTCTGAGCTATGCCTATACCGGCAGCCGCAATGGCAGCCCGGTGCGCCTGACAGCGCCGCGCGATGCCGGCGAGTACGATATCGTCTATGTCAGCGCCGACACCGTGCTGGCGCGTGCACCGCTGACGGTTGGCGGCATCACCGCCAGCCTGTCCGCGCCGGCGCAGGTGCATGCAGGCGGGACCGTCACCGTCGCGTGGGAGGGCCCGCGCAACGCACAGGACCGGATCACCTTCGCCGCGCGCGATGGCGAGCCGCTGGGCGGCGCGAGTTATCGCTATGTCAGCGCCGCGACCGGGCAAAGCGTGGTACTGATCGCGGCGGAAACCACCGGACCGGTCGATATCGTCTATCTCTCCGGCGGACGGGTGATCGGCCGCACACCGATCGAGGTCATTCCCGCCAGTATCGAACTGGACGCCCCGTCCGCGGTCGAGGCGCGGATGCAGTTCGAGGCGCGCTGGTCGGGCGCCGGCAATCAGGGCGATGTCATCCGGATGCAGGCGGCCGATGGCAGCCAGGCCGCCTATCGCTATATCGACCCGAACGAGCCGGTCGCGCCGCTGGTCGCGCCCGCCAGCGAAGGTGAGTATGAGCTGGTCTATTTCAGCCGCGCCGGCCGCGAGATGGCACGCCGCGCGATCACCGTCCGTCCGGCGCCGCAATTGCCCGGCGAATTGCTGGTCGAACAGTCGCGCGCCCAGCTCGGACCGCAGGACGCGGTCGGGGTCATCCTCGATGCCTCAGGCTCGATGCTGCAGCGTATCGGCAGCGAGCGGCGTATCGAGATCGCGCGCCAGACGCTGGCGCATCTGGTCAGCGACACCATCCCCGCCGGCACCGGTTTCGCGCTGCGGGTGTTTGGCCACCGGGAAACCGATTCCTGCCGCACCGACCTGGAAATCCCGCTCGGACCGCTGGTGCCGGACGCCGCCAGCGCCGTGATCTCGAACGTCAATGCGATGAATCTCGCCCGCACGCCGCTGGGCCATTCCATCGCCCTGGCTGGCGATGACCTGGGCGCGGCGACGGGCCAGCGCATCCTGATCCTGCTGACCGATGGTGAGGAGACCTGTGACGGCGATCCGGCGGCCGCGATCCAGAGCCTGCGTGACCGGGGCTGGGATATCCGCGTGAATATCGTCGGTTTTGCCATCGATGATGCGGATCTGGAAGCCGAATTTCGCGCCTGGGCGGCGCTCGGCAATGGCGATTATTTCACCGCCGGTGACGGTGCCGAGCTGGAAGCTGCGCTCAGCCAGGCGATCGCGGTCGAGTTCGAAATCATCGATGCGGCCACCGGCGAAACTGCCGGCCACGGCCGTGCAGGCGAGCCAGTCACCCTGGCGCCGGGCGACTACCAGCTGCGTTGGGGTGAGGCGGGGACGCGCAATCTCGCCATCGTCTCGGCTGAGACAACGCGCGTGACGCTGGACTAGCGGGCCGCGATGGCTGCTGATCAGGCCTTGTTGCCCACCGGTTTGGCGATGACCTTGCCGTCCTCGAGCGCCAGCGCGATTTCGCCGCGTTTGAGGCCCATTGCCGGTTCGCCAAACACACCGCGGCGCCAGCCGCGCATGGCGGGCACGTCGGGATTGTCGCTGGCGGCGATCTTTTCCAGGTCGGGCATGGTGGCGATCAGGCGCGGCGCGACGCCGGCCTCTTCGGCGACCAGTTTGAGGAAGACCTTGAGCAATTCGATGGTCGGGCCAATGCCCTGCGGCGTTGGTGCCGGCTTTTCGACCTTGGGCGCATAGCTTTCCGGATCGGCCATCGCGGCCTTCATGTCAGCATAGAGCCGTTCGGCCGGTTTGGAGCGCTCGAAGCCGCGCGGCACGGCGCGCAGGCCCTGCATCTGCCCCTCTTCGGTCGGGGCCAGGGTCGCGATCTCGTAGAGCGCATCATCCTTCATCACGCGCTGGCGCGGCATGTCACGGGTCTGGGCCTCGCGTTCGCGCCAGGCGGCGGCGGCGCGCAGGGCGGCAAGCCATTTGGGATGCATCTTGCGCAGTTTGAGGCGCTTCCAGGCGTCTTCCGGATCCATGCGATAGGTGTCGGGACTGGTCAGGATGGCCATTTCGTCCTGCACCCAGGCGGTGCGGTTCTTCTTTTCCAGCCGCTCGCGCATGATCGGGTAGAGATCGCGCAGATGCGTCACATCGCCCATCGCATAGACGAGCTGATTGTCCGATAGCGGCCGGCGTGACCAGTCGGTGAAGCGTGAACCCTTGTCGACCGGGCGCTTGAGCAGGGTCTGGACCAGATTGTCATAGGCGATGGAATCGCCCAGCCCGATCGCCATCGCCGCGACCTGGCTGTCAAACATCGGCGTCGGGATCAGCCCGTCGCCGAGATTGTAGAAAATCTCCAGATCCTGGCGTGCCGCGTGGAAGACCTTCATCACCCGCTCATCGACCATCAATTCCCAGAAGGGCTCGAGATCAATGCCCTCGGCGAGCGGATCGATGATGACTTCGGTATCGCCGCCAGCGGCCTGGATCAGGCACAGGGAAGGCCAATAGACCGTCTCGCGCATGAATTCGGTGTCGACGGCTACATGTTCGGCCTGGAGGAGGGCGTCGCAGGCCCGGGCGAGCTGGTCTGTTGTCGTGATAATGTTCATGCCTTGGCCCTTTAGCGCCTGAGCCGGCTTTTGGCTATCATTGAGGCGCAGACGCTGCCTTGCGGCGCAGGCTGAGCCGCCAGATCGTGACCAGCGCCACCAGGGCGCTGCCGCCGGCAATCAGCAGGAAGGCGGTCTGGATCGGTAGCTGGCCCATGGCGATGAAGGCGAGGGTGAACTGGCCCAGCGTCGCCGTCGCCGCATTCATGATGCCGCCGGCGGCGAGCAGGCGTCCACGCAGCTCCGGCGCGGCGCGGCGCTGCGCCATCGCCTGCAGCGGGACCACGAACAGGCCGGCCGAGACGGCAGCCAGTCCGAGATCGGCGAGCAGACGCCAATTGCCACGCTCGGCGAAGAAGGCGGTGGCATCCATTAGCGGCGCGCCCTCGGGCACCAGCGGATTGGACCATGTGGCCAGGGCGACGTCCGTGGTGAAGATCACCAGCCCGATCGCGCCGGCGATCGAGAAGGCGAGCGCATCGCCCTTGCCGCTGAGCGCACCGCACAGCAGCGCACCGATGGCCGCACCGGCCGTGAACAGGGCGCTGAACAACAGCACCACGGTCTCGTCGGCGCCGAGCACCGAGGCGGTGAAGACCGGCATCAGCGTGATGATCGAGGCGGCCAGCATCCAGAACCAGGCCGCGCCGAGCAGGGGCCGCAACACTTCCGGTGCCTTGAGCGCATAGCCGAGGACGCGGACGGTTTCGGCGAGGAAGTTGAAATTCAGCGGCAGGTCCGGATTGGCGCCGTCGACATGGGGCAATTGCCGCGCCGACAGCCAGCCTAGAATGGCGATCACGACGAGGGCGCCGCCGATGATTTCCGGGCCCAGCGGGCGCACCGCCAGCCAGGTGCCCAGCGCCACGCCGGCGAGGATCGAGACATTGAGGAAGCCGCTGAGCAGCGCATTGGCGGGCACCAGCTCGTGTGGTGCCATCAGGCTGGGCAGGGCTGCATTCTTCGCCGGGGTGAAAAAGGCGGATTGCGTCCCCATCAGGAACAGGGTCGGCAGCAGCAGCAAGGGTTGCCGCAGCACGAGGGCGAGCGCGGCCAGCAGCATGATCCAGATCTCGATCTGCTTGGTGACGCGCATGATGCGGGTCCGGTCGAACCGGTCAGCCATCCGGCCGGCAATGGCCGAGAACAGGAAGATCGGCAGGGTGATCATCGAGGCCGCGATCGGCACCAGGATGTCGCGCTCGATCCCGAACAGGGTCAGCCCGGAGAAGGTGACCATGGTCACCAGGGCATAGCGAAAGAGATTGTCATTGAGCGAGCCGAGGCATTGCGCCAGCAGCAGCGGCAGGAAACGTCTCTGGGTGACGAGTTGGGCTGCGATTCTGGCACTCATGATTGTCCCTCCGCTTCAAGCTCGCGGGTTCGCGTTTCAATGACATCCTGCAGGCGTTGCATGAAGATTTCACGAGGAAGCCCTGGCGGGATGGGTTCGAGGAATTCGATCACGGCCGGGCCGGGATGTTTTTCCCATTCCTCCTCGGGCCAGCGCAGGCCGAGATTGGTCGCGACCGGCACCACGGCGCGGCCCAGTTCGGCGTAGAGCATGTAGACGCCCTTGCGGTAGCGCCGGGTGACGCCGACAGCGGCCATGCCGCCCTCCGGATAGATCAGGAGCGGGCGATGATCATCGGCAATGCGCCTGACGGCCTGCTGCAAGGCGCCCTGGGCGCGGGTATGGCCCTGGGCATCGACCATGGTGGCACCGGCGCATTTGACGATGCGGTCAACCATGGGGAATTTCTCGATGCCATTGCCGATGACGAAGTTGAGATCGCCGGCCAGCGCCACCATCAGCGGCCCGTCAGGATAGGCCTGGTGTTTGGCGGCGATGATCACCGGCTCGCCGACGGGCGGCTGGCCGCGCACCTCGACCGGGATGCCGCCGACCCAGTGCATGCACAGGCGGGTGGCCTTGCCATAGGCGATTATCGTCGCCATCAGCACGCGGCGTCCCGGTAGCCAGGCTGCAATATAGCAGAGGATGGCAAACACGCCCGAAAGGGTCCAGAAGACGATATTCAAGAGAAGCGAACGCATTGCTCTACCCCAGCGATTGCTTGTTCAGTCAAACCAGGCGTGTATGCATGGTCGCGTTTGTTTTTGTTGTCTTTGCGCGATCAGAACCCGATTCTGTGTCCGGCGTCGCAAATTCAGCCTCAAGGGCGCGGGAGCGGGTTTCGACGCGCAGCTCCAGCTCGGCCAGGAAGGTGTTGCGGTCAGCACTCGGGCCCATCGGTTCAAGGAATTCGATCACCGCCGCGCCGGAAAACTTGGTCCATTTCTGTTGCGGCCAGCACTGGCCGAGATTGGTCGCGACCGGCACGACATGACGGTTCAGCTGTGACGACAGCTGCCAGGCGCCGGAGCGGTAGCGCATGCCGGTGCCGACCGGAGTGAGATGGCCTTCCGGATAGATCAGGATCGGGCGCGGCGAGCCTTCGCCCTGGGCGCGTGTCACGCCGTCGCGCAGGCTGGCCATGGCCTCGGGGCCGCCCTGGTTGGAGACCACGATGGCGCCGCAGCGTTTCAACACCCAGCCGATCAGCGGGTAGTTGAGCATGTGGTCGCCGCAGATGAAGTTCACATTTCCGCATTTGGCCATCATCACCAGGCCATCGCCCCAGGACTGGTGCTTGGCGGCCAGGATCACGGCCTGGTTCTTCGGCGGCGTGCCGCGCACCTCCACCCTTATCCCGCAAATCCAGCGCATCAGCAGCACCGTCATGCGGGCATAGGAGCGTATGCCATGCATCAGGATTTTGCGTCCCGGCAGCAGCGCCAGCACCGCGCAGATAACCGCATAGATGGCCGAGACTGTATAATAGGCGAGATTGAAGATCAGGGATCGCATGATGTGTCTCCGAAATTTGGGTTCGAAATCAGGGGCAGGGCGCTCAGGCGGCGCGCAGCACGGCCATGATGGCGGCCGTGAAAACGGGAATGAGTTCGGTCATCGGCTGTTTGATGCGGCCGAAAATGCGGTATTCCGCCGGCTGCATCACCAGACCCAGCGCCATGGCGGCCGCCAGTTCCGGATCGCCGGCCGGGATCTCGCCGCGCGCCATCGCGTCGGCCACGCAGGCCGCCATCACCGAGGACGGATCGGCACCGCCATCACCGCTCGCCGCGATGAAGTAGTTGCGGTGGGTGAGGTGGTAGGTGAATTGCGCCGGATCGGCCTCGGCCAGCTCGCAATAGGCGGCGACGACGGCATGGACAGTGTCTTCCAGGCTGGCATCGGGTTTGATCGTGCTGGCGACGAGCTCGAGCAGGCGGGCATGGATCGCCTCGAACATTTGCCGCGCCAGCGCGTCCTTGCTCTTGAAATGACGATACATGGCGCCGTCGGAAATCGTGCAGGCCTCGGCGATCTGCTTGATCGAGACGCCGTCCATGCCGTGGCGGGCAAACAGCTGCAGCGCCGCGCGCTCGATGCGCGCCTTGGTCGTGCCGCGCGGGGCGGTCACGCCGATATTCGGATCGGCACCCTCAAACAGGTCTTCGCGAAGTTTTCCGGTCATGGTCAGTCTCCGTCAGGCATGAAAGTAAGCGTTCATTCACATGCCGTTTGTCACGGCTTTCCGATTGACGCAAGTGAATAGTTACTTACACGCGCTATTATGTTCTAAGCCGGGTGGCGGATTGCTGCCGATTTCCCTTGCTGAGAAGGCAGAAGCGGGCGCATGGTGAGGGGCCCTGACGACCGGCGCGGCTACCGTGCCACACAGCATCAGGGCGCATATCCGGGGCGAATGCCCCATTGGTCATCCAGGAGAGAGACCCCCATGAATAAGTTCGTTTTGGCCATGATGGCATCGTCGAGCCTGAGTCTGATCGGCTCGTCGGCCCTTGCCATGGACCACCATATGGCCGGCGAAACCACCGCGCCGACCCAGGAAGCCTGCATGGCGCTGTATGACGGCCTGATGGCCGGTGTCGCTGAAGGCGATACCGCCGCCCATGACGCCGTTCTGGCCGGCATGGACGACGAGACCCGCGCCCGCTTCAACGCCTGTCACGACATCATCCATGCGCAGCGTCATCCCGAGGATGACACGGCTGCCGGGCATCATGAAGGCAGCATGCAGGACATGCCGCAGGACGATGCGGCACCGGCTGGAACGCATGAAATGCATGCGGCGCCTGAAGCCGCCATGCCCCAGGAATAATCCTGGCCGATGATTGCGAGGAGGGCGGTACCGGTCACCGGTGCCGCCTTTTTCATGGGTCGAAGCAGCTGCGCCCGGATGCCGGATCAGCGTGCAGGATCCAGCGCAGCGACGCCGGTCTCGGTGATGATCGCCTGCATGGCGATGTCGTGGGGTTGCGGGAAAATCGTGGCCAGACGGGCCGCCTCGAAGCCAATCCCGATCGCCAGAGGACGCGGGGCGAGGCCCGCCAGCGTGCGGTCGAAATAGCCGCCGCCATAGCCGAGCCGGTAGCCGGCGCCATCCCAGCCGACCAGCGGCGCCAGCACGATGTCGGGGATGACGGCCGGGCCTGCGGCCGGCACCGGGATATCCCGGAAACCGCGTGTCATCGGCGTCTGCGGTGTCCATGCGTGAAACTCCAGCGGTGCGTGCCTTGTGGTCACCACAGGCAGGGCCGCGCGTGCGCCGCGTGCGGCCAGGCTCGAGAGCCAGTCCCGCAGATCGAGCTCGGCCCGGATCGGCCACCAGGCCGAGACCGTCAGCCCGTCGAGCCGGTCAAAGTGCCGCGCCAGCAGCTGATCAAGCCGCGGGGTGATCGCGGCAGCGGCAGCCTTGCGCGCCGCCAGCGACAGTGCGGCCCGCTCGCCCAGCAGCCGTGCACGTTCGGCGGTGCGCCAGCGCGTGACCTCGAGCGCCTGCTGCGGATCGGTCCCGACCATATCCGCATAAGCCGGGTCGATCTCGTGGGCGAGGCAGGGCGGTGAGGCAAAGCCGCGTGAGTTGTCCTTGGCGTCGCTCATTCGGTTTGTCCTCCGGGCCGGCCGGGCAGGCCGGTGCGCTTGACGGGCGATTATGCGATGGCCCGCCTTGGACGGGAAGATGGCGCGGCGCTCGCGCGGCCTGCCGAGTCCGGCTCAGACCTGTTCCGGCTCGAATTGCGGGAACAGCACTTCGTTCTCGAGCTGGAGATGGGCGTCCAGATCCCTGATGAAGATCTCCAGGCCGTCATAGAGCGCCGTCCAGGTGCGGCAGGCGCCATCGGGCAGGGTCAGATTGTCGGTCAGGGTGAGGATTTTGGCGACTTCCGCCTTGTGGTCCTCATGATCGGTCCGCATCACGGCAATGGGGTTTTCCAGCCCTGAAGCGCCGCCGCGGCGGATGGCGGGGAAGAGGATCAGCTCCTCCTTCTTCATGTGGACTTCCAGCGCGCCTATCAATTCCTGAAGCAGGTCGGCGAGCCCGTGCGGGGTCTTGGCAGCGTCGGCATGGACGCGCTCGACACGCAGCGCCATCGCCGTCAGATCGGGCAGCTGGGCGCGGTGTATGGCGTGGTAGCGCGTCTCGATAAAGCGGGTGAGTTCGGCCGGGTCATCGGGGGGCAGGTCTTGCGTCATGCGGGTCTCTCCTTGGGCAAGATGGGGCGGGACAGGAAGGGTCAGGTGGCATTCCGGCGGTTTTGAATTCAGGGCTTGCCTCACGCATAGACCCTGCTAATAGGTATTGTAAATACCAATTGAGAGTCGATTCGCCATGCGCCTGACCTCCTTCACCGATTTTGGCCTGCGGGCGCTGATGCGGATGGCCTCGGACCCCGACCGGGCCTATTCGACCGCGGAACTCGCCGATGAATTCGGGCTGTCGCGGCATCATCTCACCAAGATCATGGCGACGCTGGCCCAGGCCGGCATCGTCACGACGCGGCGCGGCGGTGGCGGCGGCGCCCGGCTGGGCCGTCCGGCCCGCGAGATCAGCCTGGGTGACATCATCCGGGTGCTGGAAAACGACCAGGCGCTGGTCAATTGCTTCGCCGCCGATGGCGGCAATTGCTCCATCACCCCGCATTGCCGACTCAAATCGCGGCTGCGCGAGGCCGAGACGGCCTTCCTGGCCCAGCTCGACCGCTCCACCCTGGCCGATGTTGCGCTGCCACAACTGGCCGCCATGGCCGATTCCTGACCCGCAAGAGGAGAGCAAAGAGATGGACAACTGGCTTCCCACCCTGACCACGGCAACGCCGGGCGAGGGCTATGATCTGGCAATCAAGCTGGCGCGCATGAGCGTCAAGAAAACCCAGGGCGATGCTGCCGTGCGCGACCGTCTGCGGCCCGACTATGCGGAAAATGCCGATTCCCTGATCGCGGTCAGCGCCGTGATCGCCACGCATTTCGCGACCATCGCGGCTGCCAACGCCTATTGGTCTGCGTCAAGATGACCGTCGATCCGGGCAGGCAACGGGCCCGGAATCCCGTATATTTCGCCCCTTGCGCCTGATTTCCGGCCCGCACCCAACAGAGAGCATCATGATCGCCCTGCAAAAAATCTCGACCGATATCTGGGACATGAAATACCGCTTCAAGAGCGGCGAGAGCGGCGTTGTCGATGCCACGATCGAGGACAGCTGGGAGCGCATCGCCAAGGCGCTGTCGCGCTGCGAGGGCAAGAAGGCGGCGCGCTGGAAGCGCGAATTCCGCAGCGCGCTGCAGGATTTCCGTTTCCTGCCCGCAGGCCGCATCATCTCGGGCGCCGGCACCGGCCGCAATGTCACCCTGTTCAACTGCTTCGTGATGGGCACCATCCCCGACAGCCTGCCGGGCATTTTCGACATGTTGCGCGAAGCGGCGCTGACGATGCAGCAGGGCGGCGGTATCGGCTATGATTTCTCCACCATCCGGCCGAAGGGCGATCATGTCGCCGGCGTCGATGCCGATGCCAGCGGGCCGTTGAGCTTCATGGATGTGTGGGACGCGATGTGCCGCACCATCATGAGCGCCGGCTCGCGCCGTGGCGCGATGATGGGCGTGATGCGCGACCATCACCCCGATATTCTCGCCTTCATCGAGGCCAAGCGCGACCAGGCGCGGCTGCGCAATTTCAATCTCTCCGTCCTCGTCAGCGACGCCCTGATCGAGGCGGTCGACCAGGACGCCGACTGGCCGCTGCACTTCAATGGCAAGCGCCATTCGACCCTGCGGGCGCGTGAGCTCTGGGACGCGATCATGCAGGCGACCTATGACTGCGCCGAGCCGGGCGTGATCTTCATCGACCGCATCAACCAGAGCAATAACCTGTCCTGGCTGGAGACGATTGCCGCGACCAATCCGTGCGGCGAACAACCGTTGCCGCCCTATGGCGCCTGCCTGCTCGGCTCGGTCAATCTCAGCCGCTTCGTCGCCGACCCCTTCACCGACACCGCGGACATTGACCCCGAGGCCCTCAAAGCCTGCGTCGCGACTGCGGTGCGGATGATGGACAATGTCATCGATGTCAGCAATTTCCCGCTCGAAAAACAGCGCGAGGAAGCCTTCAACAAGCGCCGGCTCGGCCTTGGCGTCACCGGGCTGGGCGATGCGCTGATCATGTGTGGCATCCGCTATGGCTCCGATGAAGCCGTCGCGGCGGTCGATCGCTGGCTCGGCCTGATCGCCAATGAGGCCTATCGCACCAGCGCCCTGCTCGCCGCCGAGAAGGGCGCCTTTCCGCTCTATGAGGCCGAGCATTATCTCAAGGCGCCGATGGTCCAGGCGCTCGACGCGGATGTGCGCGCCCTGATCGCCGAGCACGGCATCCGCAACAGCCATCTCACCTCGATCGCCCCGACCGGCACCATCTCGCTGTTCGCCAACAATACCAGCGGCGGCGTCGAGCCGGTGTTTGGCTATGTCTTCAACCGCAAGGTCCTGCAGCCCGATGGCTCGCGCGTCGAGGAGGAGGTTCGCGATTTCGCCTATCTCACCTACCGCGCCCTGTTCGGGGATGATGCGGCGCTGCCGGATTATTTCGTCGAGGCCGACGGGCTGACCCCGCGCGAGCATGTCGTGATGCAGGCGGCGGCGCAGAAATGGGTCGACAGCTCCATCTCCAAGACCATCAACCTGCCGCGCGATATCGATTTCGAGGCCTTCAAATCGGTCTACCGGCTCGCCTATGATCTCGGCTGCAAGGGCTGCACCACCTACCGGCCCAATGACATCACCGGCTCGGTCCTGTCCAAGCCGGACGCGCCGGCGGTTACGGCACCCGTCTCCGGGGCAACAGGTGCCGGGGCGACGCCGGCCGGCTTCATGAACCGGCCTGAGGAATTGCCCGGCCAGACCTACAAGATCCGCTGGCCGCAGAGCGAGCACGCGATCTATGTCACCCTCAATGATATTCTCGAGACCCGCGAGAGCGAGGATGGCGCGACCATCACCACGCGGCGGCCATTCGAGATTTTCATCAATTCCAAGAATATGGACCATTACGCCTGGACGCTGGCGCTGACGCGGATGATCTCGGCCGTGTTCCGGCGCGGCGGCGATGTCCGCTTTGTCGCCGAGGAACTCGGCGCCGTGTTCGATCCCCAGGGCGGCGCCTTCGTCAATGGCCGCTACGAGCCAAGCCTGCTGGCCGTGATCGGCGGTGTCATCGAACGCCATCTCAACATGATCGAGGGCGTCGGGGCGCCGGTGACAATCCTGCCCGAGGCGCAGCGCGCCGCGGCCGGCCAGGCCGAGGTCGAGGCGGTCGCCACGCGGCCACCCGGTCCGCTCTGCCCGAAATGCCATCAACCCACCATCCGCAAGCTGGAAGGCTGCAATACCTGCACCAGCTGCGGCTATTCCAAGTGCAGCTGAGGCCGCGATGAGCCCCGTCACCATCACCGCCGGCGACTTCACTGTGGATGCCGACCTCCTCGCCGCCGCCTTCGGTCTCGACCAGGCTGCAGTGAAAGCGAAAATGCAGGCCGGCGAGATCACCAGCCTGTGTGAAGCCGGCATGGACACCGATGCCGGCCGCTTCCGCCTCAGCTTCCGCCACCAGACCCGCATGCTCAAACTCATCCTCGCTGCCGACGGCGCCGTGCTGTCGAAGTCGATGGAAGTCACGGGCCGCCCCAAACGCCCCTATATGCTCGGCTCGCCCGACTGGGTGCCGCCGGTGCGGGCGGGGTAAATCGGCCGGGGGGGCGTCCGGCGCGCAACTGATCCGCCGGCTTGTCTGGGTGGGGCCTGCTGGCGGTGTTGATGCATTGGAGACTCTTGCCCCGGCACGAGTATTGGGTTGGCTGCTAGCTCCCAGGTTGCGCTGTCGGACATCACCGCTAATCTGGCGTTGAACCGGGAGCGGCCCTTTGTTGGATATATACAGCTATTTTCGGCTTCTGGCCGATCTCTTCGGGACCTACGCTGCCGGGGTTTTGATCGTGGTGGGCTTGGTGGTCCTCGCAAATTTCTTCTACTATTTTAAAGTTCAGCTCCGCCCCGGCAAGGACTATGTCGGCGAGGATGCTGCCGTTGCTGCCATGCGTGAAGGCTACGGCAACTGGCGCTCTCGATTGGGGGCGGGCGGCTGGTTTCCGGCGATTTACGAGGCCATGCTCACCCGAACCCTCGATACTGTCGACCGGTTCTATGATGGCGCGGCGGGCAGTGCGGCGGGCACAGAATCTGGCTGGTCCCGATATTGGAGCGGGGCCGCGTTGGATCGCTGCCTGTTGATCGCGCTCGTCTACCCGGTGATGAGTGTGGTGCTGGTCTGGTATGTGACGGGACAGTCCGGTCCGGTTGAGGCGGCATTGGGCATGGCGGGCGATGTTTCCGGCGCCACCCGTCTACTGTCTGCGCTGCCATTGCCCGGATCGATAGTAGCCTGGATATGGGTCTCCCGCCCACTGCCCGTCTGTCGGCGCGCCATGTGGCGTGTTTTACGGTGGCTTTCAGTCGCAGTCGCAAGTGCAGGCGCAGTCGCGGGCGTACTCTTCGACGCCGCCCCGGGCGCAGGCGTATTTGCATTGGCAGTCGCAGGCGGGGTCCCGGGCATCGGTTTGTTCGCTGTCGCATCCCGGGGCGCAGACCAAGGTGCGCTCGGAGGTTCTGGCGCACTCGCACTCTGGCTTGCAGGTGTCGTCGCATTCGCAGTCGCATTTGTAGTCGCGTTCGCGGCGACAGGCGCAGGCGTCTTTGCCCTTGTAGTCGCAGTTCCACTCGCATTCGTACTCGCAGCCACCGTCGCGGTGAAGTACTGGCGGCGTCATCACTGCGAGATGCTTATCGGATTTATGGCTCTTTTTTTGCTGGCGATCGCAGTTTTGGCGCGATTGGCTCGCGGTACGCCCGAACCTGACAGTTTGATCCTCCTACTCCTGCTTGGGGGGCTCCCCATCATCAATGCGGTGTTCGATTGGGCTTCGATCGGGTTGACGCGATGGCTGTTGCGGCTTGGGCTCCGGCGAGGCGGCTATCATGCCTTCGTCTACGCTGTCATCGATCTGGCCGCCGCTACCCTGATGCTCGCAGGCCTTCTCCTGGCGTCGCTGGCCTGTATCGAGGCCCTCAATCGGTTGTCGGGCACGACCATTATTGATGTGCCGACCTTGCTCGAGATCATGCGGACAAGTCCGGGCGATCCCCGAGTATGGTGGATTCACCTGACGATTTTCACCACCTTCATTCCCTCGCTGGTCAATCTGGCGCTTGGGGGGCTGTCGCTGATGCGTGCCGTGCCGGGCCTGACCCGTTGGACGGTCAATCAGGTCCTGCCGGAAAATCCGGTTTATCTCACCCCCGCGCGTCGTTTCGGGGCCAGCCTGGTTCTGACGGGCCAGGTGGTGCTGGCCGTGATGGCCGCCCTGTTCGTCGGACTTCTCGTTCTCGCTGTCCTGCTTCAGGGGCTGGATATGATCGGCTTAGGTCTGCTCGGCCTTGCACAATCGAGTCAGGACTGGATTTCGGGGCTTTAGGGGCAGTCTCTGAATCTCCAATCCCGCTCCCGCCAACGCCGGGCAGGGCGATCCCTGATATCCTTGCCAAGCAGGGCGCGGTCCGCGACGGCGTGCTCGCCTCACGGGCCATCGAAGCGGGAGCGTTCGCCGGGAAAGCCGCTGCCTGGCGCCAATGATGTCAGGGCAGACTTGTCCACCCCTCGGCCCGGCGGGTTATGATCACAGGGATTTCGCGCTCTTTGACATTGTTGGCCCCACCCCGATTTTCGCCCTTGCCCGATGCGGTCCGCCGCGCCTGGCCGGTCGTCAGCGCGTCCTGGCAGACGCTCCGGGCATGACAGTCAATGACAGGTGACAGGCTGACTGCCACGGGCACACAATCTGTATCGCCCTGTCTGGCAAGGCTATTCCGCGCCCGATGACAGGATGGCAGGATGGCAGACAGCGGTTTTGGGTGACAGCCGCGCAACTGCACCATTTCCCCCCAAATCCTTGACAGAACGCCCTGGTCACCGGCATGTCGCGGCAACTCCATTCACGCTCATTGCGGACCTTGAAAACCATGCACGCTTATCGCTCCCATAACTGTGGCCAGCTTCGCCCGAGTGAAGTCGGCCAGACGGCCCGGATTTCCGGCTGGATCCATCGCAAGCGCGATCATGGCGGTCTGCTCTTCATCGATCTGCGCGATCATTACGGCATCACCCAGTGCGTGCTCGAGCCGGAAAGCGAGCATTTCGAGCGGCTGGAGCGTCTGCGCGTCGAGAGCGTCGTCACCATTACCGGCGATGTCGTGGCGCGCGATGCCGAGGCGCTGAACGAAAACCTGCCAACCGGCGGGATTGAAGTGCGGGTGCGCGATCTGGCCGTGCAGTCGGAAGCGGAAGAATTGCCGCTGCCGGTGTTCGGTGAGCCGGACTGGTCGGAAGAGGTTCGCCTCAAGCACCGCTATATCGATCTGCGCCGCGAAAGCCTGCACAAGCGCATCGTGCTGCGCTCGAAGATCATCGACTCGATCCGCCGCCGCATGGTCGATGAGGATTTCGTCGAATACCAGACGCCGATCCTGACGGCCTCCTCGCCGGAAGGCGCGCGCGATTTCCTGGTGCCGTCACGCCTGCATCCGGGCAAGTTCTACGCCCTGCCGCAGGCACCGCAGCAGTTCAAACAGCTGATCATGGTCTCCGGCTTCGATCGCTATTTCCAGATCGCACCCTGTTTCCGCGATGAAGACGCCCGCGCCGACCGCGCGCCGGGCGAATTCTATCAGCTCGATATGGAAATGAGCTTCGCGACCCAGGAAGACGTGTTCAATGTCATCGAGCCGGTGCTCAAGGGCCTGTTCGATGAATTCGCCGATGGCCGCACCGTGCCCAACACCGCCTTCGAGCGCGTCACCTATGCCGATTCCATGGCCTGGTATGGCTCCGACAAGCCGGACCTGCGCAATCCGATCAAGATGAGCGATGTCACCGAGACCTTCCGCGGTTCCGGTTTCAAGGTCTTCGCCGGCATGATCGAGAAGAATCCGAAGATCGCCGTCTGGGCGATCCCGGCCCCGACCGGCGGCAGCCGTGCCTTCTGTGACCGGATGAATTCCTGGGCCCAGAAGGACGGTCAGCCGGGCATGGGCTATATCTTCTGGCGCGAGACCGATGGCGTGCTCGAGGCCGCCGGCCCGATCGCCAAGAATATCGGCGAGGAGCGCACCGAGGCGCTGCGCGTCTCGCTCGATCTCAAGGCCGGCGATGCCGTCTTCTTTGCCGCCGGCGAGCCGAAAGCCTTTGCCAGCTTTGCCGGGCGTGCCCGCGATGTCGTCGGGCAGGAACTCGACCTGTGCGAGAAGAATGTCTTCAAATTCTGCTGGATCGTCGATTTCCCGATGTATGAGTGGGACGAGGACAACAAGAAGATCGACTTCTCGCACAACCCGTTCTCGATGCCGCAAATCTCCGCCGAGGACTTCCTGGCGATCGAGGAAGGCGATGAGGAAACCCTGCTGGGGCTCAAGGCTTTCCAGTATGACATCGTCTGCAACGGCATTGAATTGTCCTCCGGCGCGGTGCGTAACCACCGTCCCGATGTGATGCTGAAGGCCTTCGCCCATGCCGGCTATGATGCCGCGACCGTGGAAGAGGAATTCGGCGGCATGCTCAACGCCTTCCGCTATGGCGCCCCGCCACACGCCGGTATTGCACCGGGCGTCGACCGCATCGTCATGATCCTGGCCGGTGTCGACAATCTGCGCGAAGTCGTGATGTTCCCGAAAGACCAGCAGGCGCGCGATCTGATGATGAATGCGCCGGCCGAGGTCGAGATGCGGCAATTGCGCGAACTGCACATCCGCAATGTGATCCCGGAAGCGAAAAAGACCAGCTAGGGCTTCTGCCTGTGCCAGATGAATTAACGGCCGGAGCTTGGGCTCCGGCCGTTTCTCATTGTGTCGCCTGACCTAGTGGTGCCGTGGCTCCGGCGCGGAGGGGCGTTGCGGGGCATCGCGTGGCGGCACGATCGAGAAATGGCCGTCGTCGCGTCCTTGCAACTCGATCGTGACGGTGTGCTGGCGCTCACGTTCAAGTTCGCGTTCACGCCTGACTTCGGCGCGGGCGCGTTCGGCTTCGGCTCTCGCCAGGGCACGTTCGGTCTCGGCTTCCGCCATCGCTGCGGCGCGGTCCTGCTGAACCCGGCTGATCTCGCGCTCGGCCCGCGCGATATCGCGCAGGGCATTTGCCGAAATGCCGCGCAGGGTTTCTTCATCGAAGCCTTCGCCGTGCCGGGCCGAAATCGTAATGTCGCCGGGCAGGAACTCGACCGTGTGGCCATCATCGGTCTCGAACCGGACCGTCATATTGCTGTCGCCGGCGCGGCTGACGCGCCAGCCGAACCGGTGAGTATCACCGGTTTCGGTAATGGTGCTTGAGCGCCGGCCACAGGCGGGCAAGTCAATCCCGCCGTCGATCCGCGTCGCTTCATCGCCACAGGCGCCGCGCATCGCTTCCTTCGAAAGGCCGGTGATATCGGTGATGACGGCGGCGGTGAAATTGACACCGACCAGGTCGGTTCCGGTGAAATTGACGCCTTCGAGCGCCGCATTCTCGAAATTGACACCGCCCAGATCGGCCCCGGTGAAATTGACGTTTACCAGCACTGCATTCTCGAAACTGGCTCCGCGCAGGTCGGCATCGAGAAAGCTGGCATCCTCGCCGGTGACGTCGGTGAAATTGGCGCCTTGCAGCAATGCCCCGCGGAAATTGGAATCGCTGATGCGGGAGCGGAAGAAGTTGGCCTGGCGCAAGGTCGCGTTCGCAAACACGGCGTCGTCCAGCTCGCTGCCGATAAAGGTGGCGAACATCATCTGGGCGTCGGTGAAATTCACATCGCCCAGATCGGCGTCGGAAAAGTTCACCCGTTCAATCCCGCCGCCGGTAAAGTCGGCGCCGCTCATATCGGTGCGCAGGAAGGTGACGCCGCTCAGGCGGGCATGGGTGATATTGGTGTCGGTGAAATCGGTATCGGTGAAGCGGCTCTCGACGATCGTGGTGCCGCCCATTTCCGAGTCGGAGAAATCCGAGTCGATGAAATTGGCACCGATGAAGATCGCGCCGGCCAGGTTCTTGTCGGAAAAGTCGCAGGACTCGCATTCGCCGCCGATGGCGAGGCCGCGCCGGGGATGATCGTCACCCAGAGCCCAGCCCGGCTGCGTGGAGATCAGCAGGCTCAGCCCGGCGAGGGCGAATATGGTGGCGGGGTTCCGCATGAGTTGATGGATAGAGCAGGATCTCGCTGGTGACGACTTAAATCACAGTAACCCGTACGCAATCCTCGCCCGGGGGGCAGGATGCATCCCGATCTCAGGGCCGGCAGGGGCGAACGCGCAGGCCGGCGGGCAGTTCAGTCGAGGCATCGCCGCAGGCCTGGTTGAGCTGGGTCTGTGTCAGGCCGACCGCGAGGGCCATCTCGGCGCCGGAAATATTGGCGCCGGCCAGGTTGGCACCGCTCAGATCGGCGCCGCCGAAATAGGTGCCGACCAGCACCGCATGGCTCAGGTCGGCATTGCGGAAGGAGGCGCGGCTGAAGCGGGCACCGAACATGTTGGCGACCGAGAGATTGGCATTATCGAACCGGGTCCGGTTCATGGTCGCCAGCGCCAGATTGGCCTGGCGCAGGCGCGAGCCGGACAGGTCGATATCGGGCAGGTCGCGATAGCTGAGCTCGGCCTGGAAGAGGTTGCAGCCCGGGCAGGACTGCCCGGCCTGGACGCGGGCGATCTGTGCCGCATCCTGGGCATTTGCCGCGGCCGAAGCCGACAGAAGAATCGCGATGGCAACCAGAATTCGTTTCATAATGAGGCGCTCCGAGCCTGATACAGGGCCAGATGCAAGCCGCACGCCGTTCTGGTGATCAGTCGGAGGTCCAGTTGCAGGCATCGCATCGGTGGGCATTCTCGCTGTGGACAACGGTGAAATGGCCGCATTCCGGGCAGGGATCGCCGGAATACAGGCTGACATCGCGAATCTTTGAGTCCTGGGAGGCGGGAAGCGTGTCGAGCACTTCGGTCTCGCCTGTCGCGTTGCCGCCGGCCTGGCCGCTGGCGACCTTGCGCGCTGCATTGGCGAACATCACGATATTGTCGGGCACCTGGCCACGGCTGAAGCCTTTGGAGATGAAGCGGGCGGCATCGTGCTGCGCCAGCTTCTCCTCGGCCACGCCCTTGCCAAGCCCGCCCTGGTCGGCGGCGTCCGGCGACAGCTCGGCCAGGTCATCACGGCCGAGATAGGACACACCAAGCTCGCGGAACAGATAGTCCAGGATCGAGGTCGCATGCTGGATCGAGTCATTGCCGGTGACGGCACCGGCCGGCTCGAAGCGGGTGAAGACGAAGGCGTCGACGAATTCCTCCAGCGGCACGCCGTATTGCAGTCCGATCGAGATCGCGATGGCGAAATTATTCATCAGCGAGCGGAAGGCCGCGCCCTCCTTGTGCATGTCGATGAAGATCTCGCCGACCTCGCCATTGTCGAACTCGCCGGTGTGGAGATAGACCTTGTGGCCACCCACCGTGGCTTTCTGGATATAGCCCTTGCGGCGGTCAGGCAGTTTGCGCCGCGCGGCGGGTTGTTCGACCACGCGTTCCACCGTGCGCTCGACGGTGCGCTCGATCACCCGTTCGGCGACCGGTTCGGTGGTGTAATCGCCCTTGTCGAAATCGATGGCCGGCAACAGGTCGAGCAGGCCCGACCGATTGCGTCTCAATACCAGCCGCCGCAGGCCCAGCGCCGTGGCCTGGTCGATAAGGCCCGCGACGTCGTCAATCGTGCTTTCGCCGTCCAGGGCGAGGCGGGTCTCGACGCCGCCATCGATCTGGGCTTCCAGCGCCGCACTCATCTGCAACTGATCCACCGGGGAAGCGGCGCTAAACACCGCGCGCCATTCCAGCGGGAGCCCTGTGGCGTCATCCAGCGTACCACTGCCATGGGCGTGGCGGTCAGCGGCGTCGATTTCAGCTTCGGTGAAACCGAGCGCGCGGGCGAGGGACGGGCCGTTTCGCTCGAGAACATCGGCGGACAGGCCGAGACTGTCGCGGCAAACCCGTTCACCCAGCGTCCAGCGATTGAGGGCGTAGCGCACGGAGGCGCCATCGCCGATCGAATCCTCGATGCGTTCGATCACGGCCTCGGGCAGGCCCATCTCCTGCAGCACCGTGACCGAGATGGCGGGCGCCCCGCGCAGCGTGCCATGGCCGGCGGCGTGGTCTTCGGCGGTTTCGATTTCGGTTGCGCTGGCGCCAAGGCGTTGCAGGCCGGCACGGACGCTGTCACGCAAGCGGTGGCCACCGGCCATGCCGCCATCGGCGATGATAGCAGTCTCGACCGGGGCCGCACCATGGCTGTCATTGTCGAACAGGGCGGAAATCGAGGTGTCCGGCAGGGCGCAGGCCAGAGTCAGGCCGGGGCGCGCCAGGGCTGAACGCGGCGAAAAGCGCGAGGAGGTCCGCTCCAGCTCGGCGGTGAGGGCGGTGAAGGGCGCGGGCAGTGCAGCGCTCTCCAGATCGGGCCCGAGGCCGGGCGCGAGGGCGCCGAGCTCACCACCGGTTTCGCGCAGGCACAGGGTGGCCAGACGCCCGATGGCCGCCACCACCTGCCGTGCTTCGGCACTGCCATAGGCCAAGCCGGCGCCGTTCAACAGGGCGGCGATGCCGGTCAGGTTGAGCGTGCCGGCGGTCTCGGCACTGCGCGGTGCGCTCAGCGTCAGGGCGCAGGACCACAGCCGTACCGCGTCGGCAAACAGGTCGGCGCGGAAACCCGCTCCCGGTTCGAGAAAGGCGGGCAGGTTGATGTGCAATACCGGGCCGCTATTGGCCGGGCAGGCCTTGAACGCCAGGGCGGGAGCGCCGAAGCTCCAGATCGAGCGGGCAAGGTTGTCGCGAAACTCGCGCGCCGGCAGCATGGAGTGACCGGGCGTGCCCTCGGTCCCGAAATGCCAGGGCTCATCGGCGTCTACGGCCTGGCCGAGCGTGGCGGGGATTTGCACTACGCTCTGCGGGTGACGTGCGCCGGGCTGCTGCTGAGTATTGAGCGCATCGGCAGCCAGGCCTTGCCGGGCGAGAGCCAGGGCGCGCTCGACGGTTTCCTCGGCGATGCCGTCACGCAGGGCTGCGCGCATCGCGCGGGCCAGGGCGGCATTGCGGCGTGGATCGAAACATTCCTCACCCTCGCCGGAGCAGCGCAGGCAGGCCTGGCTGATCGCATCGAGGCGGTCGCGCGTGACCCGTGCTCCGACATCAAGCATGCCTTCGCGCGTTGCGGCCTCGGCGACGGCGCGTAATTGCGCCGGTGCCGCGGCACTCCCTGCCTCGATCATGTCGGGCTGGAGTGCTGGTTGAGGCGCGGGAACGGGCAGGCCGTAGGCCCAGTCAATGCCGCCATGGCGGCACAGATCGGCGTCGGGCACGACATAGCGGCCGCGCAGGCTGGCGGCAATTTCCCGGTGGAAAACCGGGGCGTCGTCGGCGCTGTCGAGCCCGCCATGGCGCGCCACCGACCAGGTCAGCGAGCCGGCGATGCGCGAAATGACGGCGTCATAACCGGTCTCCGGTGCCAGCCGGTCGTCTTCGGGCAATTGCGGTGACAGGCCCCCGAACGCCTGCAGGCCCGGACGCGGCCGGGTTGCGGCCGGGCGGGCTTGGTCGAGGAGCTGGGCGAGGCCCAGCGCGGCAGCCGGGCTCCAGTCCTGCGGTACCGTGATGGTCCGCCCGGCGCCTGGCGCGCGCTCGCCATCGGGATCGCCACTGGCATCGGCTTCGCGCTGCACAAAGGCGTAGCGGTCACCGGCGGCGGCGAGGGCCTCGGCGAAGCGATGATTGAGTTTCATGATCCCACCTTTTTGCCCCCGAATCGCCCGGGGTTAACGAAAGTCTAACGCCGATGTCGTCCTGTCAGAAGCCCGCAGTGTTCAGGACTGGACCCGGACACGATGCGGAGGCATATACGGGGGAATTCCTCGCCCTGACCGACTCGGAGCCGCGCACCATGCTGGGTTTTATCTCCAAGATTTTCGTTTGGTGGAATGATGCCACGCCGGGCACCTTGCTGACGCTGTCGCGCCGGGGTGCAAAAAAGGTCGGCGAAGATGATTACGGCAATCGCTATTTCGAAGAGAGCGGCGTGACCGGCCCGGACGGCAACAAGCGCCGTTGGGTGACCTACAAGGGCTATGCCGACGCATCGCGCGTGCCGTCCGATTGGCATGGCTGGCTGCACCACACATTCGATCTGCCACCGACCGAAGCGCCGCTGCACCGCCAGAGCTGGGAAAAGGACCACCATCCCAATCTGACCGGCACGGTCTATGCCTACCGTCCGACCGGCAGCCTGGCCCTGCACGAAAAGCGTCAAGCCTCGGCGGCCGACTACGAAGCCTGGTCACCGGAATCGAACTAATCGCCTGTGGGGCGAACCGCCTCGACAGCGCCATAATCCACGGGCAGTTTCGAGCCATGAAGCGTTTTCTTGCCACTCTTGCCACTCTCGTCATCGCCGCCTGCCTGCCGCTGGGCCTGCAGGCGCAGGATGCGACGTCCGATGTCGGATCCAGCCTGCGCGGTGATGATCCTGACACCCGGCCGAACCAGGAATTGTCGAGTCCTCCGGGCTCGGTCGTGGTCCTGCGCGGCCTCGACAAGGTGACGGCGCGCACGCGCGATTTCGAAGTTGCGATTGGCGAGAGCGTCGAGTTCGGCGCCCTGACGATCACGGCCCAGTATTGCCGCAAGCGCCCGCCGGAAGAGACGCCGGAAACCTATGCCTTCCTGCAGGTCATTGATCGCCGGACCGATGGTTTCGGCGTCGATATTGCCGGAGAGATGGTGTTTTCAGGCTGGATGTTCGCTTCACGCCCGGCGCAAAACCCGCTCGAGCACGCGATCTATGATGTCTGGGTGCTCGACTGCAGGGCCTGAGCCCCGCTGACGCTTTCCGGCATCGCGAAAAAGTCCGCATCGAGATCCAGCGCCGAGCGCAGGCGCGTCCGGTAGGCATCGCGGGCAATCGTGCGGGCGCCGAAGCTTTCCAGATGATCGGTTGTGAACTGGGTGTCGAGCAGCTGATAGCCGCCCGTGTTGAGGCGTGCGATCAGGTGAACCAGCGCCACCTTGCTGGCATCGCGCCGCACCGAGAACATGCTTTCCCCGAAAAAGGCACCGCCAAGCGAGACGCCATACAGGCCGCCGGCCAGTTCGCCATCGGCCCAGCACTCGACACTGTGGGCATGACCCTTGCGGTGCAGCTGGGTGTAGAGGCCGAAAATGCCGGCATTGATCCAGGTTTCCTCGCGGCCCGGTGCGGCCTGTGAACAGCCGGCGACCACGGCCTCGAAACAGCGATTGATACTGACCTCGAACACGTCCTGGCGCACCGTGCGCCGTAGCCGGCGCGGCACGTGGAACTCATCAAGCGGCAGGATGCCGCGTTCGTCGGGGTCGAGCAGATAGATGCGTGGATCGTCGCGGCCCTCGGCCATCGGGAAGACGCCGCGCGCATAGCAATCGAGTAGTTCTGTCGACCCGAAACCGCGCATGACGTCCCTGTCCCGTTAAACCTCGCGGCTGGCCAGCCATTCCTCGAGCCAGCGGATATGGTAATCGCCATTCACGAATTCCGGCTCCTCAAGCAGGTTGAGGAAGATCGGAATCGAGGTCTCGATACCGCCGACGACCATTTCTTCTAGCGAGCGGCGCAGCCGCAGCAGCGCCTCGGCGCGGGTGCGGCCATGCACGATCAGCTTGCCGATCAGGCTGTCATAATAGGGCGGCACGGAATAGCCGGTATAAAGCGCTGAATCGAGGCGCACGCCGAGACCGCCGGGGGCGTGGAAGTCGGTGATCTTGCCCGGCGAGGGCGCGAAAGTGCGGGGGTTTTCCGCATTGATCCGGCACTCGATGGCATGGCCTTCAAAGGTGATGTCTTCCTGGCGGATATCGAGATGGGCGCCATCGGCGACGCGGATCTGCTCGCGCACCAGATCAATGCCGGTGATCATTTCGGTCACCGGGTGTTCGACCTGCAGGCGGGTATTCATTTCGATGAAGTAGAATTCGCCATTCTCGTAGAGGAATTCGATCGTGCCGACACCGCGATAGCCGATCACCTCGATCGCCTTGCGCACGGTCTCGCCGATCGTGGCGCGTTCCTCGGCGGTCAGGGCCGGCGAGGGCGCCTCTTCGAGGATTTTCTGGTGCCGGCGCTGCAGGGAACAATCGCGCTCGCCCAGATGCACCACATTGCCGTGCATGTCGGCCAGGACCTGGATCTCGATATGGCGCGGCCGGCCAAGATATTTTTCCAGATAGATGGTGCCGTCGCCGAAGGCGGCCGCGGCTTCCGCCGAGGCGGTTTCCATGGCTTCCTGCAGCTTCTGTTCGTTCTCCGCGACCTTCATGCCGCGCCCGCCACCGCCGGACGCCGCCTTGACCAGCACCGGATAGCCGATGCCCGAGGCGATTTCCTTGGCTTCCTTGATGTCGGAAACACCGCCTTCAGAGCCGGGAACGACCGGAATACCGGCCTCCATCACGGCCTTCTTGGCGGTGATCTTGTCGCCCATCATGCGGATATGCGCTGCCGTCGGCCCGATAAAGGTCAGGTCATGAGCCTCGACGATTTCGGCGAAACGGGCATTCTCCGACAGGAAGCCATAACCGGGATGGATCGCCTGGGCGCCGGTGACCTCGGCGGCCGCAATGATCGCGGGCACGTTGAGATAGCTCTTGGCCGCCGAGGCCGGGCCGACACAGACGCTTTCATCGGCGAGGCGCACATGCATGGCATTGGCGTCGGCTTCCGAATGGATCGCGACGGTGCGAATGCCCATTTCACGGCACGCCCGGTGAATGCGAAGGGCGATTTCGCCGCGATTGGCGATCAGGATTTTGTCGAACATGTTTGGCGCCCGGAAAAAGGGGTGAGCGTTAGATCAGGATGAAGAGCGGCTCGCCGTATTCGACCGGCTGGCCTTCTTCGACGAGGATTTCCGAGATCTTGCCTGGCTTGTCCGCCACGATCGGGTTGAAGGTCTTCATCGCTTCGATCAGCAGGATGGTGTCACCCTTTTTGACCGTATCGCCGACCTTGACGAAATTGTCCGCATCCGGATTCGGCTTGAGATAGGCAGTTCCGACCATCGGGGAATTGACGACGCCCGGATGGGCGCTGAGATCGCCTTCGCCGGCAACCGGGCCCGGCGTCTCGACGGCGAAGCCGGCGGCAGCAGGCGCGGCAGCGGCCGGCGCTGCGACGGCTTGCACCACCTGGGCGGCCTGCAGCTGGCGGGCGATGCGCAGGCGAAGATCACCGCGCTCAACTTCAATTTCCGACAGATCGGTCTCGCGCAGGATATCGGCGAGCTCGCGCACGATTTCAGGGTCGATGGGCGAACGGCTTCGGGTCTCAGAACTCATGATGTGGGCCTTTTGGATCCGTCAGTGATTCAGGCAATGCAGGGCAGCGTCGATGCCCAGCAGATAACTTGCCAGACCAAGTCCGGTAATACTGCCCCTGGCAGCAGAGGCGACGAAGGAATGATGCCGGAATGTTTCCCGGGCGGCGGTCTGGCTCAGATGAACTTCAATAACCGGGGGTTCTATCGCGCGAACCGCATCATGCAAAGCCACAGATGTATGTGTGTAGGCACCCGGGTTGAAGATCACTGCACAGGCATTGACGTTTGCGTCATGCAGCCAGTCGACCAGCACGCCTTCATGATTGGACTGGCGGAACTCGATGCTCTGGCCGCGCTTGCCCGCATGGGCGCTGCAGGCCGCGGCGATGTCGTCGAGCGTCATCGCGCCGTAGATTTCCGGCTCACGGGTGCCCAGCAGATTCAGGTTCGGCCCGTTGAGAATGTAGATCGGTTTGGTCATGGCCTTGCCTTACAGCCCGCATCAGTTCTACGACGTCAGCCATTGAACACACAAGCGGGGTGAGTGGAAGCCGTGTTGCAGCTGACAGTCAATGGCGAGGCCCGGAGTATCGCGCCGGGCAGCCGTGTCGCCGACCTGGTGCGTGAGCTGGGCCTTGACGGGCGCAAGATCGCCGTCGAACGCAATCTGGAGATCGTGCCGCGCTCGCGCTATCCGCTCGACGAACTGGCGCAGGACGACCGAATCGAAATCGTGGCCTTTGTGGGCGGTGGATAAATGGAAGACGGATCAATCATGACGCAGGCCCTGCAGGACAAACCGCTGGTGGTCGCCGGCCGCACACTCTCATCGCGCCTGATCATCGGCACCGGCAAATATGCCAGCTATGAGCAGAATGCCCGCGCCCTGGAAGCCTCCGGCGCCGAGATGATCACCGTCGCCATCCGGCGCGTGAACCTGTCCAATCCCGACGAGCCGCGCCTGGTCGATTTCATTGATCCGAAGGACTATATCTTCCTGCCCAATACGGCGGGCTGTTTCACCGGCGAGGATGCCGTGCGCACCCTGCGCCTGGCCCGCGAGGCCGGTGGCTGGAACCTGGTGAAGCTGGAAGTTCTGTCCGATCCCAAACATCTCTATCCCGACATGGTCGAGACGCTGCGCGCCGCCGAGCTGCTGATCAAGGACGGCTTCGACGTCATGGTCTATTGCTCGGACGATCCGGTGTTCGCGAAGAAGCTCGAGGAGATCGGCTGCTGCGCCATCATGCCGCTCGGCGCCCCGATCGGTTCCGGCCTGGGGATTCAGAATCCGGTCAATATCCGTCTGATCATCGAGCAATCTTCGGTGCCCGTCATCGTCGATGCCGGTGTCGGCACGGCGTCGGACGCGACCGTGGCGATGGAGCTGGGCTGCGATGGCGTGCTGATGAACACTGCCATCGCCGAAGCCAAGGACCCGGTCCTGATGGCCTCCGCCATGAAGCATGCCGTCATTGCCGGCCGGCAATCCTATCTCGCCGGCCGCATGCCCAAGAAGCGCTATGCCGATCCGTCCAGCCCGCTGTCCGGTCTGATCTGAGGCGCCTCTAGCCGCCGAGACCGGTCTGCAGCGCCGCTTCCAGTGCCAGCTGGTTGGCGCCGGCGACAACGACACCATCGACGATGAAGAAGGGCGTGCCCGAGACGTCGAGCTCTTGGCCGAGGGCGCGCACATCGAGGATGTGGTTCATGATGGATTCGTCTTCCATGTCGGCCCGCATGCGGGCGACATCGACGCCTGCGAGGGCGGCGAGCTGGTCAATCCGCTCGGTTGGCAACGGGCCGGAGGCATTGATCATCGAGCGGTGAAACAGCTCATAGATTTCCGGACCCTGATTGAGCGCCGCCAGGGCTGCGCGCGAGGCCTCGAGTGAATCGGGGCCCAGGATCGGGTATTCCTTGAAGATGAACTGGACGCGGTCACCATAGCGCTCATTGACATCGCTCACCCATTCATTGGCGACGCGGCAATAGGAGCACTTATAGTCCATGAACTCGACGATGGTGACGTCCGGCTCGGTGCCGCCGAAGCGCGGGTCGCGCTCATCACCATAAATGGCGTCCGTATTGCGCTCGATGGCGGCATAGATATCTTCCATCTCCCGCGCCTGGGCGCGCCGCTGCAATTCGATCAGCGCTTCCTCGATGATTTCGGGATGTTCGAGGATGTAGGCGCGCACAATCTCGCCGACCTCTTCGCGCGAGCGCTCATTGAGTTGGGCATCGGCAGGGGCCTGCTGGCACCCGAACATGAAAGTGGCGGCGGCGATGATCGCGAACTGGCGCAGCATGGGACAAATCCTTTTTCTCGTCCCGGCTTGTCTAGCCGAGAGCGGCCGCCGGCACGAGGGGCGGGCTGCAGAATGCAGGACTCAGGCGATCACGAAAACGCCATCGATCTCGACGGCGGCACCGAGCGGCAGCACCGGGCAGGACACGGCCGAGCGGGCATGACGGCCGGCATCGCCAAACACGGCGACCATCAGGTCGGAACAGCCATTGATCACTTTGGGGATATCGGTGAAGCCCGGCGCCGCAGCGACGAAGCCGCCCAGCTTGACGACGCGCTTCAGTCGCGACAGGTCGCCGCCGCACGCCGCCTTGAGCTGGGCGATCAGATTGATCGCACACAGCCGCGCCGCCGCCTGGCCGGCCTCGACATCCATGTCCAGGCCGAGCGTGCCCTTTACCAGCCCGTCGGGCCCCATCGAGACCTGGCCGGAGACATAGACCTGATCGCCGGTGCGCACGAAGGGCACGTAATTGGCGACCGGTGCGGCCGGGTCGGGCAGGGTGATGCCCAGTTCAGTGAGGCGGGTTTCGAAGGCGGACATGGGAACTCCCTTGGTTTTCCGGCGCGAGATTAGCGGCGTATCGGCGTCATGCAACAGGCATGACTTGACTTGACGCGCGCGTCATCCGGCATGGTGGGTGCATGAACCCGATCATCCATGAAACCGAGCACAGATTCGACGCCCGCGACGGCTATTCGCTCGCCGGGCTCATCATCGCGCCGCCGGCGCCCAAAGCCGCGGTGCTGATCTCCTCGGGCACCGGATTTCCCAAGGAGCTTTATCGCCGCATCGCCCGGCAGGGCGCGGCGATGGGCTATGCCTGCCTGCTGTATGACTATCGCGGCATTGGCGGATCCGCGCCGTCACAGATGAAGGGATTTGCGGCCGATATCGTCGATTGGGGCCGGCTGGACTTTTCCGCCGCACTCGATGAGGCGCAGGCGCTGGCGCCGCACGGGCCGGTCTTCACGCTGGGCCATTCGGTTGGCGGTCATCTGCCCGGCTTCGCCGACAATGCCTTGCTGCCCGCCGCCCATGCCTTCGTGTGCACGAGTACCGGCTATTGGCGCGCGCATGAGCCCAGCTACCGTCCCAGTGCCCTGTTCTTCTGGCTCGCCTATGGCCCCGCCTGTCTGGCGCTGAAGGGCCATATTCCCTCCGGCGGGCTGTGGAGCGGTACGGCCCTGCCGCGCGGCGTGTTCGAGCAATGGCGCGACTGGGCCTTCAAACCGCGCTATTTCGGCGATTTCCTGCACGAGCTGGGGCCGCACGCCTTCGACCGCATCACCGCACCGATCACCGACTGGACCTTCGCCGATGACACGCTGGCCAGCCAGCGCGCGGCCGAGGATCTGATGGCGCTCTATACGGCGGCCGACAAACGCCTGTTGCGGCTGGCCCCGGCGGAAGTCGGCGCCGAGAGCATCGGGCATTTCGGGGCCTTCAAACAGGCAGCGGCCGGCTTCTGGCCGCGTCCGTTCAGCTGGTTTGACGAAGTGGCGGCCGGTCTCACTCCGGGCGGACCGGCTTCGGACGCGGCTTCAACGCCCGTCCCTTGACCACGGCATCGCCGCCGAACCTGGTCCGCGCCTGGTCCATGGCGCGTTCGGCGGTGGCACGGCGCAGGGCATTCGGGTCGAGCAGATCGCCGCTATCGCCGAGATGGGGCTGCAGTCCGGAAAACCCGATGCCGATCAGGCGATAGCGCGTGCCGTCGGCTTCCGGTTTCAGCAATTCGCGCCCGACCTTGAACAGGGTGTCCGCCAGCTGGCTCGGCTCGTTGAGGGTGCGCCGCCGGGTGCGGCTGCGAAAGTCGGCGCTCTTCAGCTTCAGCGTGATCACTGAGCCGGAAATCGCCTTGGCCTTCATCTGGTCGGCGACCTTGATGCATTGGCGCCAGAGCTGATCCTCCAGCGTTTTCAACTCGCTGATATCGGCATTGAAGGTCGTTTCCGAGGAGACGCTCTTGCGTTCGCTTTCGGGCTCGACCTTGCGATCATCCTCGCCGCGCGCCAGCCGCGCCAGACGATAGCCGAAATCGCCATAGCGCTTGGCCATCTCGCTGTCGCTATGGCGGCGGATATCATTGAGCGTACGCAGGCCATCGCGCTCCAGCTTCGCCGCAAAGGCCGGGCCGACGCCATAGATCGAGCGCACCGGCCGTGGCCCGAGAAAATCCATCGCTTCAGCCTCGCCGATCACCGCGAAGCCGTCGGGCTTGTCGAGATCAGAGGCGGTCTTGGCGAGGAATTTGTTGAAGGACAGGCCGACCGAGACCGTGATCCCGACCTCGTCGTGGATCCGGCGCTGCAACCGCAGCAGGGTCAACACCGGCGGCGCGCCATGCAGACGCGTGGTGCCGGTCAGGTCGAGAAAGGCCTCATCGATCGAGAGCGGTTCCACCAGCGGTGTCACATCGCGCATCATCTCGCGAATCCGCCCGCCCTCGCGGGAATATTTGGCGTGGTCGCCGCTGATCACCACCGCATCGGGGCAGGCTTTCAGCGCCTTGAACATCGGCATCGCCGAATGCACGCCATACATGCGCGCGACATAGCAACAGGTCGAGACGACGCCGCGCTGGCGGCCGCCGATAATCACGGGCTTGTCGGCGAGTTCGGGATTGTCGCGCTTCTCGACGGCGGCATAAAAGGCGTCGCAATCGATATGGGCGATGGAGAGCGTGCCGATTTCCTCATGGAAGAGATGCCGGTGCGAGCCGCAGGCCGGGCAGGCATCAACCGGCCTGGGCAGGGCCGTCAGGCAGACGCGGCAATAGCCCGGGCCACTCATTTCGCCGCCGCCGGCCACAGCCAGGCCGCGCCGCGCACGCCGGAGCTGTCGCCATGGCGATGCGTGACGATGCGGGTTTGCACGATGTCGGAGAACAGGAAATCAGGCAGGCGCGCAGCTACACGGTCAGCCAGGCCGGGCGCATTGGAAACGCCGCCGCCGAGAACAACCACATCGGCATCGATGATGTTGAGCACGCTGGCAATACCGCGCGCGAGCCGGTCGCTGTGCAGGGCGATACTGTGGCGGGCGGCAGCAACGCCCGCTTCGGCGGCGGCAAAGATCGCGGCGGCATCGAGATCGCCGCCCTCGCGGCTGGCATGGTCGCGCGCCAGTCCCGGCCCGGAAAGCCAGGTTTCGTGGCATCCGGTCTGGCCACACCAGCAACGGGCAGCCGGTTGATCTGATTCGTTTGGCCAGGGCAGCGGGTTGTGACCCCATTCGCCGGCGATTCCCTGGGTGCCGCGCAGCAATTTGCCATCAATGGCGATGCCGCCGCCGACCCCGGTCCCCAGGATGATTCCGAACACGATATGGGCAGCTTCGCCGGCGCCATCGACGGCCTCGGAGAGGGTGAAGCAATCGGCATCATTGGCCAGCCGCACCGGGCGGTCGAGTGTGGCCTCGATGTCGCGGGCGAAGGGGTGGCCATTAAGCCAGGTCGAATTGGCGTTGCGCATCAAGCCCGTGGCCGGGCTGATCGAGCCGGGATGGCCGATTCCGACCGGACAGTCCCGGCCATGTTCGCGCTCGATGGCCGTCACCAGCTCGCCGATCGCGCCAAGGCAGTCGCGATAGGTCTGCGGGGCCGGTACGCGCAGGCGTTCGACGATGGTGCCGCGGGCGTCCATGGCGATGGCCTCGATTTTTGTGCCGCCCAGGTCGATGCCGATTCGAATCATGCTTTCGCCGCTTTCTCCTGCCGATATACTGGCGAATTCGGAATTTGTTCTTATCTTGTTCTTTCGGGCGACGAAAGTGGTCGCTGACTCATTGTTGGTTAAGGAAGATCGGGTTTAGTGCGGATGGGGTTCAACAGGCGCGTTATAAGCGCTCAAACAACGGGAAGCGCGTCATCGACATGCTGCAGGTCATGCCCAAAAAGGTGCTGATTGTCGAAGACAACGAGTTGAACATGAAGCTGTTCAACGATCTGCTCGAGGCTCATGGCTATGAGACCTTGCAGACCAAGGACGGATTCAAGGCCATGGAAATGGCGCGCGAGCACGTGCCCGATCTCATCCTGATGGATATTCAGTTGCCGGAGGTTTCCGGGCTTGAAGTCACCAAATGGCTGAAGGATGATAAGACGCTTTGCTCCATCCCGATCGTGGCAGTCACAGCGTTCGCGATGAAGGGGGATGAGGAGCGGATTCGCCAGGGAGGCTGCGAGGCCTATCTCTCGAAACCGATCACGGTCACCACCTTTATCGAGACTGTTCGCCAGTTTCTCGACTAGGGGGGAGACGCGATGAGCGCACGAATCCTGGTTGTCGACGATCAACCCGCCAATGTCCGCCTGCTCGAGGCCAAGCTGCAGGCCGAGTATTTCGATGTCTGCACCGCGGTTGACGGCTTCGCCGTCATCGAGGTCGCCAAGGCCGAACAACCCGATCTGATCCTGCTCGACGTCATGATGCCCGGCATGGACGGCTATGAGACCTGCCGCCTGCTCAAGGACGAACCGCGCACCCGGCATATTCCGGTCGTCATGGTAACCGCGCTCGATCAGCGCGATGACCGGATTCGCGGCCTGGAATCAGGCGCCGATGATTTCCTGACCAAGCCAATCGACGATGTCACCCTGTTTGCCCGCGTGCGCAGCCTGTTGCGGCTGAAGGCCGTGCTCGATGAATTGCGCCATCGCGAATGCAGCGATGCCCTCAGCCATGTCATGGCCGAGCCGATCGGCGAGGGCGAATCCGTGTCCCAGGCTGTAGTCATCAGTGCCGATGCGCGCGCCGCCACCCGCTATGCGGCCGCGATGCCGGCCCAGGTCCGCACCCAGGTCGAGACCAATCCGGTCAAGGGGATCGAGGCGGCTCGCGGCCAGGTGGACCTGCTGGTTATTGATCTGACCTCGCCGGGCTTTGACGGTCTGCGCCTGTGTGCCCGGATACGGTCGGATGCGGCAACCCGGCAATTGCCGATCATTGCGGTCGTCAATCCAGGCGATGTTGCAACAGCGGTACGGGCGCTCGACCTGGGAGTGAATGATATCATTCACCGGCCGGTCGATGCCGGCGAGATGATGGCGCGTGCGACGACGCAGTTGCGGCGCAAGCGCTATGCCGACCGTCTGCGCAATCAGCTCGATGAGAGCCTGGAAATGGCGATTACCGATCCGCTGACCGGTCTGCACAATCGCCGCTATATCGCCTCGCGTCTGCACCAGGCGATCGAGAGTTCCAATCATGGTGGTGCCCCGGTTTCGCTGCTGATCGCCGATATCGATCATTTCAAGAGCATCAATGACCGTTTCGGACATGAGGGCGGCGATTACGTGCTGCGCGGCTTTGCCGAGCGCTTGTTGCGCGATCTGCGCGCGCTCGATCTGGCCGCCCGTTATGGCGGTGAGGAATTCGTGATCGTCATGCCCGGCGCCGGGCTGGCCGAGGCCAGGGCCGCCTCCGAGCGGTTGCGGGCCTCGATTGCGTCCGAACCCTTCCGGGTCGGCGACGGCCAGACCACCCCGGTGACCGTCAGCATCGGTTGTGCCCAGGCGATGGCAGGCGAGACTGCGGAATCACTGCTGCGCCGCGCCGATGAAGCGCTCTACATCGCCAAGGGCGAGGGACGCAATCGTGTCGAGGCGGCGCCCGCTGCGGCCTGATCCGGCGCATTCCATCAGCTTTTCAGGGCATTTCGTGTCAGGTAGGTCGCGAACATACGAAGAAGGCCGCAGCTTGCGCTGCGGCCTGATCTACGTTCGGCAAGTGAAACGGACGAGCCGTCTTACTTGATCTTGCCTTCTTTGAATTCGACGTGCTTGCGGGCAACCGGGTCGTACTTTTTCAGCACGAGCTTCTCGGTCATGGTGCGCGCGTTCTTCTTGGTCACGTAGAAATAACCCGTGTCAGCCGTGGAGTTCAGGCGGATCTTGATGGTTGTAGGTTTCGCCATGTCTCGGTCGTCCTGATGCTACGCGCGTGTCCGGCCCCATGCCGTCGCGAGAGCGCGCGAACATACGCAAGGCGCAGCAGGTGTCAACTCCTGCGCGCCGCTTTCCGATGCGTTGCGATCAGGAAGAGCAGATAGGCCCCGGCGGTCAGCGCGAGGATGACCAGAAGTCCCGAGGGGCCGAGCCCGTCCATGGCCACACCGGCGGCCGGCGGCGAGACCAGTGAGCCCAGCCCGTAGGCGAAGATGAAGGCGGCATTGGCTGCCGCGATCCGTCCGCCGGTAAAGCGCTCGCCCAACAGCGACAGGCCGACCGTATACAGGCCGCTGGCGATGCCGGACTGGATGAAGAGAATCGGGATCAGCAGGCCCAGGCGGGCCCCGGCCAATCCGATCAGGACCGGACCCAGCGTTGCGACCAGGGCGATGGCGAGCAGCGTGCTGCGGCGCCCGGTCCGGTCGGCAATCCAGCCGAGCGGGATCTGGAACACCAGCACGCCCATTGCCACCGCCAGCACCATCATGCCGATCGAGACCGGATCAAGCGCGATCCGGTCGCCATAGACCGGAAGCATCGAGAAGGTCACGGTTTCGATCGCACCGAAGACCAGGCCCGCGAGGATGGCCGCAGGCGCCGATTTCGCAGCGGCGATGATCGCGGTCATCGAGGCATCCTCGCGGGCCGGGGCGAGCGCCTGTGGGCTGTTCAGCAGCGCCACGGGCGCGATGCCGAGCAGGAAAACGCCGCTGGCGAGGAAAAAGGGCAGATGGCCGGCGGTGCCGAAGGCGGCGAACATCAGCCCGCCAATCCCGAAACCACCGGCCAGGGCCGTGCCATAGACGCCGAGCATGAAGGCGCGGCGCTGCGGCGTGACGATCTGGTTGATCCAGGTTTCGGAGATGACGAAGACTACGGTGATGAAACAGCCGACCGCAAAGCGCAGGATGAACCAGGGCGTCACCGCAGGCATCAGCGGGAAAAGCGCAAACAGGGCCGCGGCCGCGATCAGCACGCCGATCAACAGGATACGGGCCGGCGCCAGCGCCATCAGGCGCGGCACCAGGGGCGCCATGACCAGCGTCGACAGGGCGAGGGCTGCACCATTGATCCCGACCACAAGGCCGGAGCCGGTCATGTGCTCGAGCCGCAGGGAGATCAGCGGCATGGAAAGACCGAACACGATACCGCACACGCCGGCACAGCTGATCGCGGCGAGCAGGGCGCGGTTATTGGCAAATTGCGGAGCGGTCAGAAATGCAAACATGGCCGAGCTATAAGCAGCGCCGCGACCGGCGTCAGTGCCTGTCTGCAGGTCGGCGCATCACAAAGGCTCGACCGACATCTTGCCACGGACATCACGGATCCAGCGGGTCGGCTGCGGCGAGGGTGGCAGGACGCGTTCCAGCTCATCGAGCACGAAATGCGTCACGATGGGCAGGTCCAGCGTGCGGGTCTGCGCCAGCGGCACCCATTGCACATCCTCGAGTTCATCGCTCGGCTTGGCCGGTCGGTCATCGCACAGCGCGCTGGCATTGGCTGTGAAGAACCAGGTGTCGAAACGCCGCGAACGGCCCGGTGGCGTCACGGCGCGGGTGATCAGGCGCAGGCCGGACAGGTCGGGCACAACGCCGGAGGCGCGGAAGGGGGCCCAGTTGTTATGCCGTGACCGGATCGAGCCCTCGCGGGCGATCAGCAGGCCGGTTTCTTCCGCGGTTTCGCGTACGGCCGCCATCGCGGCGGCGCGGGCCCGGCGTTCGGGCAGCACACGGGTCATGGTCGCGAACACGTCCTCGGCCAGGTCACTGGCCACAGGCGCCGTCAGATCAGCGCGATCGACGCGGCCACCCGGGAAGACGTATTTGTTGGGCATGAAGACATGGCGGGCCGAGCGGCGTCCCATCAGGACTTCGGTCTTGCCGCGCTCGCCGCGCGTCAGGATCAGTGAGGCGGCCAGGCGGGGGCGCAGGGCCTTGACGGCCGGTTTGCGGGTCTCGTCATTCACCGTCGCTTGCCCTTCTTCCAGGGGCGGCCACCTGTGCGGCCACCGGTCGGCGCCCCGCGGCCCGTGCCGCGCTTGGGACGCGGGCCGGGTTCGGCATCGGTCACCATGTCCAGCAGCAGGCCGCCGGTGATCGGGGTCGCTTCCTCGATGCGCACGGTGACGAGCATGCCGAGGCGATAGCGGCCGCCGGTCTGCTCGCCGATCAGGGCGTGAGCGCGTTCATCATGGACGAAGCGTTCCTCGCCAAGCCGGCTGATCGGCACCAGCCCGTCAGCCCCGGTTTCTGCAAGGCGGACGAAGGCGCCAAAGCGTGTCACGCCGGTAATTCGGCCCGGAAACTCGCCGCCGACATGATCGGCCAGATACAGGGCCACGAAACGGTCGACGGCATCACGTTCGGCGGCCATGGCGCGCCGTTCCGAACGGGTGATGTCTTCGGCAATCGAGTTCAGCCGGCTGCGTTCCTCGTCGCTCTGTCCGTCATCGCCCAGATTGAGGGCGCGGATCAGGGCGCGGTGAACCGTGAGGTCGGCATAGCGCCGGATCGGCGAGGTGAAGTGGGCATAGCGTTGCAGATGCAGGCCGAAATGGCCCTGATTGACCGTGTGATAGACCGCCTGTGACTGGCTGCGCAGCACGACTTCATTCACCGTCTCATAATGCTCACTGCCCTTGGCCTGTTTGAGCAGATGGTTGAAGCGGCTGGTCGAGATCTTGTCGCCGCGCGTCCATTTCAGACCGACATTGGGCAGGTAATCCGCCAGCGCCTCGATCTTCTCGCGCGACGGTTCCTCGTGCACCCGGTAGATCAGCGGTACGCGCTTTTCCTCGAGGGTTTCCGCCGCACAGACATTCGCCTGGATCATGCATTCCTCGATCAGGCGGTGGGCATCGAAACGCTCGCGCAGTTCGATCCCGGTCACCTGGCCGTCAGGGCCGACCCGGACACGCCTCTCGGGCGAATCGATCTCGAGCGGTTCGCGTTTGGCGCGCGCCAGGCACAGGGCAGCGTAGGCGTCCCAGAGCGGCCGCAGCACGGTGTCGAGCAGGGCATTCGCCTTGGCGTCGCCCTTGCCGTCAATCGCCGCCTGGGCGTCGTTATAGGAGAGCTTTGCGGCCGACTTCATCCAGCCACGCAGGAATTTGTGGCGCTTCTTGTTGCCATGGCGATCGAACACCATGCGCACGGCGAGGCAGGGGCGTTCCTCGCCCTCGCGCAGCGAGCACAGGTCATTGGACAGGCGCTCGGGCAGCATCGGCACGACGCGGTCGGGCAGATAGACCGAATTGCCGCGCTTGAAGGCGCCGCGATCCAGCTCGCTGCCGGGCGTGACATAGGCGGCGACATCGGCGATTGCGACCATCACCACCCAACCGCCCTCATTCTTCGCATCGGTATCGGCGGCGGCCCAGACGGCATCGTCATGGTCCTTGGCGTCTTCAGGGTCGATTGTCAGCAGGGGCAGGGCGCGCAAATCCTCGCGGCCCTTCAGTCCGGCCGCGGCGACGGTGTCGGCCTCGCGCATTTCCTTGTCGGAAAAGCCCATCGGCACGCCATGGGAATGCAGCGCAATGACGCTGCCGGCGCCGGGGGAATCCACATCGCCGAGCACTTCCAGAATGGTGGCTGTTTTCAGCCCGTTGCGGCGTTCCTTGGCGAGTTCGCACAATACCAGATCGCCATCATTGGCCTTGTCGGATTCGCCCTTGGCCGGCACCAGTTCATGCCGCGAGCGGCGATCAACCGGGATCAGGCGGTAGGGGCCCCTGGCCGGTTTGCGCAGGACGCACAGGATCTTCTGCACCGAATGGCCGAGCTTGCGGATCAGGCGCGCTTCATAGCCGCCTTCATCGTCCGGGGTCAGGCGCACCAGTGCCTTGTCACCGACTCCAAGCGCGGCATCGCCGCGTCCGCCGGCGCCTTCACCGGGCGCGAGCCGGATCAGCGGGGTGTTGCCGTCGGCGCGGGGCGGCTGGGCCAGCAATTCTCCATCGATATCGCGACCGGTGATCTCGACAACGCAGACCGGCGGCAATTCGCCGGCCAGGGCGTAATTGCGCTGTTCATCACGGCGGATCACACCTTCGGCCTCGAGACCGCCCAGGGCCTGCCTGAGCAGGCTTTTCTGTTGGCCTGTCTTGAGGCCCAGAGCGCGAGCCAGGCCGCGCTTGTCGAGGGCGCCGGCGCCGCGCCTGATGGCGTCGATCAGGGATTCCCGGCTGAAGCCGGAGGGTTTTTCGTTCTCGCTCACCGCGATCAATCCGCCTTTCCGGCAGCTGGTTTCTTCGCCGCGGGCTTCTTCGCGGCCGGCTTCTTGGCGGGGGCCTTTTTCGCCGCCGGCTTCTTGGCGGTGCCGTCAGCGTCAGCCGCCGCAGCCTTGGCCGGCGCTTTCTTCTTGGCGGGAGCCTTTTTCTTCGCCGCCGGCTTCTTCGCTGCCGGCTTTTTCTTCGGCTTGGCGCCCTTGGCGGCGCGGGCCTCGACCCATTCCATCGCCTGTTCGACCGTCACCGTTTCCGGATCGGTGCCCTTGGGCAGGGTGGCATTGATCTTCTCGTATTTCACATAGGGCCCGAAACGCCCGCTCATGATGCGCAAGGGCTTGCCATCATGCTCGCCGAGATCCTTCAGCGTCGTCGCGGAGTTCCGCCGTCCGCCGCCGGCCTTCTTGTCGGCCAGTACGGCGACGGCGCGATTGAGCCCGATATCGAACACATCCTCGACATTGGGGATGTTCGCGTAGGTCTTGCCATGGTGAACATAGGGACCATAGCGGCCGATATTCGAGGTGATCGGCTCGCCATCTTCCGGGTGCGCGCCAATGGTGCGCGGCAGGGCGATCAGCTTGATCGCCTGTTCGTCGGTCAGGGTGTGCGGATCCCAGCCCTTGGGAATAGAGGCGCGCTTGGGCTTGTCGCCTTCATTCTCGCCCGGGATTTCGAGATACCAGCCGAAACGGCCATTCTTCAGCATGATCATCGAGCCGGTCACCGGATCGAGTGTGAGCTCGCGATCACTGTCGCCGGCGCCCTCATCGGTCGGGCTCATCTGGCGCGTGAACTTGCAGTCGGGATGGTTGGAACAGCCCAGGAAGGCGCCGAACTTGCCAAGCCGCAGGCTCAGCGTGCCTTCGCCGCAGGACGGGCACAGGCGCGGATCGCTGCCATCTTCCTTCTCCGGGAAGATGTGCGGTGCCAGAGCGTCATTGAGCGCATCGAGCACGGCGGTGATGCGCAGCTCGCCGATATCATCGATGGCGGCGCGGAAATCGGTCCAGAAATCGCGCAGCAACTGCTTCCAGTCCAGCTCGCCGGCCGAGACCTTGTCGAGCTGGGTTTCCAGCGCCGCGGTGAAATCATATTCGACATAGCGTGCGAAGAAATTCTCGAGGAAGGCAGTGACGACCCGGCCCTTGTCCTCGGGATAGAAACGGTTCTTCTCAAGCCGGACATATTCGCGCGCCGACAGGACCTGCAGCGTCGAGGCATAGGTCGACGGCCGGCCAATACCGAGCTCTTCCATGCGCTTGACCAGCGAGGCTTCGGTGAAGCGCGGCGGCGGCTGGGTGAAGTGCTGGTCGGCATGGGTCTTTGCGATGCCGACATCCCGGCCGGCGACGACCTTCGGCAGACGGGCTTCGGCCTCGTCTTCCTCGTCATCGGTGCCTTCCTGGTAGAGCGCGAGGAAACCGTCGAACAACAGGACCGAACCCACCGCGCGCAGGGCGGTTTTCTGGTCGGCGCTGGTGATGTCGACCGTGGTGCGCTCAAAGCGGGCGCTTTCCATCTGGCTGGCCATGGCCCGGCGCCAGATCAGCTGGTAGAGGCGCGCCATATCGCTGTCGAGATGCAGGCTGTCGGGCAGGCGCGAGAAACTGGTCGGGCGGATGGCTTCGTGCGCCTCCTGGGCGTTCTTCGCCTTGGTGGAATAGACGCGCGGCGCCGAGGGCACGTAGAGCGCGCCGTGTTCCTTCGCGATGACATCGCGGGCCTGGTTGATGGCGCTGCCATCCATCGAGACGCCGTCGGTCCGCATATAGGTGATCAGACCGGTGGTCTCGCCGCCCAGATTGACGCCTTCATAGAGTTTCTGTGCCGTCTGCATGGTGCGCGTCGCCGAGAAGCCGAGCTTGCGCGCCGCTTCCTGCTGCAGGGTCGAGGTGGTGAAGGGCGGTGGCGGGTTGCGCCGGGTCGGCTTGGCCTCGACGGCACTGATGATGAAACTGCCGGCCTCGATCGCTGCGACGGCCGCATTGGCCATGGCGCGATCCTTGAGCGACATTTTCTGCAGTTTCTTGCCGTCATGGGTGACGAGGCGGGCGCGGAATGTGTCGCTCCCGGAGGCAATATCGGCATCGACCGACCAGTATTCCTCGGAGCGGAATTTCTCGATTTCCAGCTCACGGTCGCAGATCAGACGCAGGCAGACCGACTGCACGCGGCCGGCCGAGCGCGAGCCGGGCAGTTTGCGCCACAGCACCGGCGACAGGGTGAAACCGACCAGATAATCCAGCGCCCGGCGCGCCAGATAGGCATTGACCAGTTCCATGTCGACGGCGCGCGGATGCGCCATCGCGTCGAGCACCGCCTGTTTGGTGATGGCGTTGAAGGCAACGCGCTCGATCTTCACATCCTTCAGGACGCGGCGCCTGGTCAGTGCCTCGAGCAGATGCCAGGAAATGGCTTCCCCCTCGCGATCCGGGTCAGTGGCCAGGATCAGGCGGTCGGAGTCTTTCAGCGCGTCGGCGATCGCCTTGACGCGCTTGGCCGAGGCCGGATCGACCTCCCACATCATCGCGAAATCTTCGTCCGGTTTGACCGAGCCATCCTTGGCCGGCAGATCGCGCACATGGCCGAAACTGGCCAGCACGACATAGTCCGAGCCGAGATACTTGTTGATGGTCTTGGCTTTGGCAGGGGATTCTACGACGACAACATTCATCGGGTTCATTTCCGGGGCGGGATGAGGGTGACCAGGCTGCGGTCAAGGCGCCGGAAAGTGTGCGAGCAGGCAGGCTAAGTCAACCGACAGGCGGTTTTTGCCCTGCAGGAATTGTGAAATCAGCGTCCGGGCGCGACGGTATAGCAGGGCTCGTTACGGGCGCTCAGCTCGGCGCAGGCATGCGCCGCCTCGTCCGCCGTCAGCGACTCGAAGCGCGCCCGCCACAGGCGGTTGCCACTAATCTCGACCGAGCGCGCGGCCGGCTGGGCCAGCGCCAGAATCGGAGAGGCCGGCGCCACGCGCTCGAGGCGTTCCCGTGCCGCGGCGGCGGAATTATAGGCCCCGACCTGGACCGACCAGGCCCCCCGCAGCAGCGGAGCGTCGGTGGCGGCTGGCCGGGCCGCGGGCAGGGCATCGGCCAGCTCGGAACTCTCGTCGGCAAGGACGATGCGCAATGGCGGCGCGGCCTGGGCCGATCCCATTTCCGCCGGTGGCGCCAGATCGAGGGCCGCGACATCCATGGCGATCAGGGCCTGCTGGCGGATCGGGCTGATGCGGGGCGAGGAGAGGGCGGCAAACAGGCGCCGGTCGTCACGTTGCTCCAGCGTCGAGAAGGCAGCGTCGAGCAACTCCTCGGCGTGGGCGTCGCGCGATGCGGCTGTCGGTCCGCCCATGACCACCGCAATCAGCCGGTGTTCACCGCGCTGGGCGGAGACCACGACATTGAAGCCGGAGGCGCGGATATAGCCGGTCTTCAGCCCGTCCACGCCCTCGACCCGTCCGACGAGGGTGTTGTGGTTGCGATAGGTGCGACCGTCCCAGACGAAGGTGGTCTCGTCGAAATAGTGGAAGTATTGCGGGAAATCGCGCTGCAGCGCGATGGCGAGCCGGGCCATGTCGCGGGCCGTCGTCACCTGGCGGCTATTGGGCAGGCCGGAGGCATTGCGGAATGTGGTGCCCGGCAGGCCGAGCTCGCGGGCCTGCGCGGTCATCGCGGTGGCAAAGCCGGTCTCGGTGCCGCCGAGGCGTTCGCCGACCGCGACCGCGACATCATTGGCGCTGCGGATCACCAGGGCGCGGATTGCGTCTTCCGCCGAAATCGTCGAGCCGATGGCCAGGTTGAGCCGCGAAGGCGGTGCATTGGCGGCATTGGCCGAAATCCGGATCGGGTCCTGAAGCCCGATCTCACCGCTCTCCAGCGCCTCGAACAGCATGTAGAGTGTCATCATCTTCGTCAGCGAGGCGGGATAGCGCCTCGCTTCCGACTGGCGCGAATGCAGGACCACGCCGGTGTTCTGGTCAACGACGAAGGCGGCATAGCGCGACGTGTCGGCGTGGGCCGGCGCGTGCAGGGCCAGCACGGTCATTACAAGTGTCAGGGCCGCAGCCAGCCGGGGAAAGCGCGAGATCATTGCGCCAGTTTCCAACGCGCGGGGTTTCCACTCGGTTAAGCGGGTTTGGTCGCTCAAAATAAAATGTTGCACTGCACAAAATAGCGCTTGACCCCACGGGGCAGGGGGATTAGATATGTTGCGACTGCGAAGAGCCGATGCAGCAAGACAAGAAGCGAACCATGACCGACATCAACGTCAAATCAACCGAAACCCCCGCAAACGCTGCTGCAGCGAAAGCGTCGGTGAAGGTTGCAGCCGCGCCCAAGGCCGCGAAGCCGGCTGTCATCGCTAAGACTGCGGCTCCTGCGAAGCCCCTGGCCGTCAAGCCAGCGGCGCGCACCAAGCCTGCTGCCAAGAAGCAGGCCGCAAAGACAAAAATCGCCGCCAGCAAATCCGCTGCGCCCGCGAAACCGAAACCGGCCGCCAGCAAGCCCGCTGTGAAGGCCCAGATGAAAACGAGCAAGATCATGAACGCCACCATTGAATCGATGACCACTGCGACCAACGACACCATCAAGCAGGGCCTTGAGAAGACGCTCAGCGCCGTCAATGAAGCCACCGCATTCAACAAGGACACCGTTGAAGCCGTGATCGCTTCCGCGACCGTGACCGGCAAGGGTCTCGAGACTGCTGGCACCAATGCCGCCGCCTACGCCAAATCGGCGATGGAAGAAAGCGTTGCCGCCACCAAGGCGCTGTCCTCGGCCAAATCCCTGCAGGAACTCTTCGAGATCCAGTCCAACTACGCCAAGTCGGCGATGGGCAGCTATCTCGCCGAACTCAACAAGACCACCGAGCTCTTTTCCGGTCTGGTCACTGAAGGCGCGAAGCCGCTGAACACCCGCTTCGCCGCCGTTGCCGAGCTGGCTCAGTCGCAGCGCTAATCGCCGCAGACTGACAATTTTCTCCCCGCCTGGGCCCGGTGTTCTGCACCGGGCCCTTTCTTTTTGTGCTTCGCATCCCCAGATCGATTGGGTCGCACAGAGAATCGCGGACACATTCAAATCACGGGTTTGCCAAATCAGGGGTTTGCCAAATCACGGGTTTGCCAATTCACGGGTTTACTGGTGGCGAACCCTTCCCACCGGCCCCGACAACGCCTATCCTTGGCCGGGAATCGCTCTGACTGTCTTTCGAATCTGATTTTAATATGACCGAACGAAAACAAGATGATGCAGGGAATGAGGAGGAGTGCGGGCTCGCTCTCAAGACCCGGCCGGCGACCAAGAAACCTTCGCTTTACCGTGTTCTGCTACTCAATGATGACTATACGCCAATGGAGTTTGTCGTAGAGGTCCTGGTCCGGATCTTTCGCAAATCCCCCGAAGATGCAGCGACGATCATGCTGCATGTCCATCAGACCGGTGTCGGAATGTGCGGCGTATATACATATGAGGTTGCCGAAACAAAGGTAGCCCAGGTCATGGATGCCGCACGCCGAGCTCAACATCCGCTCCAGTGCACGATGGAAAAGGAATAGAGTGGTGCCCTCATTTTCAGCCGATCTGGAAGACAGCCTTCATCGCGCCCTGGGTTATGCCAATGAGCGCGGTCATGAATTCGCGACGCTCGAACATCTCTTGCTCTCCCTCGTCGATGATGGCGATGCCAATGCGGTAATGAAGGCCTGCGACGTCGATCTCGACGAGCTGCGCTCCACCCTGGTCGAATATGTCGATAACGAGCTGTCCGAGCTGGTGGTCGACGACGAGGAAGACGCCAAGCCGACCGCCGGCTTCCAGCGCGTGATCCAGCGCGCCGTGATCCATGTCCAGAATGCCGGACGCGAAGAGGTCACCGGCGCCAATGTGCTGGTGGCCCTGTTCGCCGAGCGCGAAAGCCATGCCGCCTACTTCCTCGCCGAGCGCGACATGACCCGCTATGACGCGGTGAATTTCATCTCGCACGGGATCGGTCGCAAGCCCGGCGCTACCGAACAGAAGGTGGTGCGTGGCGCCGAGGAGGCCGAGGAGCCGCGCAAGGATGGCGACGCGCTGACGGCCTATTGCGTCAACCTCAATGAGAAGGCGAAGGCTGGCAAGGTCGATCCGTTGATCGGCCGCGATGCCGAAGTCGAGCGCTGCATCCAGGTGCTGGCGCGCCGCCGCAAGAATAATCCGCTGCTCGTCGGCGATCCCGGGGTTGGCAAGACCGCCATCGCCGAAGGGATCGCCCGCAAGATCGTCGAGCATGATGTACCCGACGTGCTGGCCAATGCCACGATCTATTCGCTCGATATGGGCGCGCTGCTGGCCGGCACCCGCTATCGCGGCGATTTCGAGGAACGCATCAAACAGGTCGTCAAGGAACTCGAGGACACCGAGGATTCGGTGCTCTTCATCGACGAGATCCACACCGTGATCGGTGCCGGTGCCACTTCGGGCGGCGCCATGGATGCGTCCAACCTGTTGAAGCCGGCCCTGCAATCGGGCGGTCTGCGCTGCATGGGCTCGACCACCTACAAGGAATACCGTCTGCACTTCGAGAAGGACCGGGCGCTGGCCCGCCGCTTCCAGAAGATTGATGTCGCCGAGCCGTCGGTGCCCGACGCCATCAAGATCCTGCAGGGGCTGAAATCCTATTTCGAGGATTTCCACGATGTCCGCTTCACCAATGATGCGCTGAAGACGGCCGTCGAATTGTCGGCGCGCTATATGGGCGACCGCAAATTGCCCGACAAGGCGATCGACGTCATCGACGAGGCCGGGGCGCAAATGCGCCTGATGCCGGCGTCGAAGCGCAAGAAGACGATTGGCGTCAAGGAAGTGGAAGGCGTGGTTGCGACCATGGCCCGCATCCCGCCGAAATCCGTCTCCAAGGATGATACCCAGGCCCTGAAGAGCCTGCCGACCGATCTTGGCCGGGTGGTGTTTGGCCAGCAGGCGGCGATTGACCGTCTCTCGACCGCGATCAAGCTGTCCCGCGCCGGTCTGCGCGAGCCCAACAAGCCGATCGGCAGCTATCTCTTCTCCGGCCCGACCGGGGTTGGCAAGACCGAGGTGACCAAGCAGCTGGCCGATATTCTCGGCGTCGAGCTGTTGCGCTTCGACATGTCGGAATACATGGAACGCCATGCCGTCTCGCGCCTGATCGGTGCGCCTCCCGGCTATGTCGGCTTTGACCAGGGCGGTCTGCTGACCGACAGCGTCGACCAGCATCCGCATTGCGTGCTGCTGCTCGACGAAATCGAGAAGGCCCATCCGGACCTGTTCAACATCCTGCTGCAGGTGATGGATAACGGCACGCTGACCGACAGCAATGGCAAAAAGGTCGACTTCCGCAATGTCATCCTGGTGATGACGACCAATGCGGGCGCCTCCGACGCCGCCAAGGAAGCGATCGGCTTCGGGCGTGGCAAGAAGGATGACGAGGCCGACAAGGCCGTCGAACGCCTGTTCACGCCGGAATTCCGCAACCGTCTCGACGCGATCATTCCCTTCGCGCCGCTCGGGCCGGAATCGATCAGCCGCGTCGTCGAGAAATTCGTGCTGCAGCTGGAAGCCCAGCTCACCGATCGCGGCGTGACCTTCGAACTGACCCCGGACGCCACCGCCTGGCTTGCCGAGCGCGGCTATGACAGCCGCTTCGGTGCCCGGCCGCTCGGACGCGTCATCCAGGAGCATATCAAGAAGCCGCTGGCCGACGAGATCCTGTTCGGCGAACTCGCCAAGGGCGGCCTGGTCAAGGTTGATGTCGATCCGGCCGATGACAGCCGGCTCGATTTCCACATCACTCCGGGCGACCGTCTGCTGCCACGCAATTCCAAAGCGGGCAAAGCCGGGAAGAAGGGCAAGAAGGAAGAGGTCTAGGCCTCAGGCTTCACGCTCATCAGATAAGGAAAACGGCGCTCCGACGGGGCGCCGTTTTTCGTGGGTGGGTGAACGTTGCGGCGTGCGGCGGGCAGCTTCCGGCGCGCAGGCCTCAGGCCGGTGCCGGTTTGGGTTGCGAGGTGCTGGCCACACCATCGGCCCGCCAGGCACGCGGCGTCATGCCGGTATCGGCCTTGAAGGCCCGGTTGAACGGGCCGAGCGAGGCGAAGCCGCTATCCAGGGCAATCAGCAGGATGGATCGGCTGGCCTCGCGCGGATCGCGCAGCAGGGCCTTGGCATGTTCGACTCTCAATGCGTTGACGTAGCGATTGAAATTGGGTTGCTGCAAGCTGGCCGTAATCGCGCGCGTCACCTTGTAATCAGGGGTTTGCAGGCTGCGCGCGAGGTCGGCGACCTTCAGCTCGGGCTCCAGATAGGGGGATTCATCGCGCATCAATCGCTCCAGCCGGGTGGCGAGGGCATGTTCCTCTGCCGTGGCGGCGGGCTTTTCGGCGGTCGCCGGCAGGAGCGGGTAGCGCAGCCGGAAGGCGACCGCCACCGAGGCGACCGACAGGACCGCCAGGGCGCTGCAGGCTTCGAGCAGACGGACCATTGCTGCCGCGGCGGCATCGGGTTCGGGAAAGACGGTACAGGCGGTGATGCACAGGCCGATGATCGCCAGATAGAGGTAGCGAAGCTGGATTTCGTTGCGATGGCTGCGGTCCGGCCAGCCCTGGATGCCTTCCCAGAAGGACAGCACGATGACGGTGGAGCTGACGAGCGTGACAAATTGCCAGATCCCCGTATGCAGGCCCGCCAACCCGTCCGGGTCGATCAGGGCGGGCAGGGTGATGTCGACGGCAATCCCGGCCATCACCGCGCCGACCAGAAGCAGGTGGTGCAGCTTGATCGGATTGCCGGGTCTGAAGAGGCAGCGTGCAACCAGCCAGAAACCGCCGCACGTCGCCCCCGATGCGATTCGCATCAGGTCTGAGAGCCATTCAGGTGAGATCGGCAGCGCATAGCGCAGCATGGTCAGGGAAATCGCGCCGCAGAACACCGCCCAGTAGATGTGCAGGGCGCGCTTGTTCGGCCGGGTCAGGGTGACGACCAGCGCGATCGCCGCCGAGGCAGCGACGACGAGCCGGACTGTGGTGGTGATCAGTGCGACATCCATCGGCAACCCCCCTGCGCTCAAGCGTCCATACTGGCTTGGAGTGGGAAGCGATTGCAACCCCGCACCGGATTGCAGCCGGCAGCCGAAAAACTGTCGCCGATTTCCAAATCGGCAAGACCTCGGGGTGCCGGGCGACGCATCTCATCCATGCCAGGGGGCGATGGGCGAGGCTGAGGCCGGTCTTGCCGGACAATGGATGAATGAGGCTGGAGCCAGTCTCGTTGGAAAATGGGTCAATCATGAGTGATATTTTGCAAACACCATCTCTTACGCGCTTCGGTGCCGGCGGATTGCTCAAGGGAGCCGGTCTGGCCTGGTTCCTGGTCGCTGCGGCCGGTCAGTGGACCTTTGTCTGGTATATTCTCAATGTTTACGGCGTCACCACCGCCGCTGGTCATCCGCAGGACTGGAACGAGACCGGTCTGATGGTCGGTTATGTGAGTGGCGACTGGTTCGGCAATCTGATGTTTGGCGTCCATGTCCTGCTGGCGGCGGTCATCACCATGGGCGGGACGCTGCAGCTGATCCCGGCATTGCGAAAGCGTTTGCCGGCCCTGCATCGCTGGAATGGTCGTATCTTCATGGTTATCGCCGTTGTCCTGGCGGTTGGCGGCCTGTGGATGACCTGGTTGCGCGAGGCCCGGCTGAGTGATCTCGGGGCGCTCGGCGTGAGCCTCAACGGCATCCTGATCCTGATCGCCGCGCCGGTCGCCCTGCGCCTGGCGATGAAGCGCCGGATTGACCAGCACCGGCGCTGGGCGATGCGGCTCTTCATTCTGGTCAATGGCGTCTGGTTCTTCCGCATCGGCTTCATGGCCTGGATCATCATCATGCAGGGCCCGGTCGGATCGACCCGGCAACTCGATGGCCCTTTCGACCTGACGCTCGCCTTCGCCTGCTATCTCCTGCCGCTGGCCGTGCTGGAGCTCTACTTCAGGGCAGGCCGCGCCAATACGGCGGGCCCCAAGCTGGCTGTGGCGAGCCTGGTCCTGCTGCTGACCGTGGTCACGGCGATCGGCATTTTCGGCGCCTGGATGTTCATGTGGAGTCCGCATTTGTGAGGCGCAGATGCCGTCCGCCGCACAGGCGGGTAGTCACCGGTCGCGGCGGAACAGGCCGGAGAGTGCGGCGGCGATCAGTGTCGTGAGCATGAAGCCGAGACCGGTGATGAGGGCTTTGAACCAGTTCAGGCCGATCGACCCGTTGATCATCTGAAGCAGGAAAGTCCCTGTGGTCTGCACGGGCTGAAACGTCCACCAGAAGGAGGGCGGGTTGCGCCGGTCGGCTTCTTCCATCCGCCGTGCATTCACGGCAGGCTTCCAGCTTGATTCCTGGTCAAGTTCGACCAGCGGCAGGAAGGTATCAATCGTGTAGAGAAGGCTGTTGAAGCGCGGCACATCATCATAGGCCTCATACACCGTCCGTCCGTCGGCGCCGGTCAGACGCCCGCTCTGTCCGGTGACCAGCTCGGCCAATGCGGCATGCGGTTCGGCGGGTGTAATCTCGCCGTGACGATAAGCGGTCTCGAAGATGAGTGTGCTGAAAGCGATAACGGCCAGCGCGATGAGCAGGGCCCGCCCCGGCTGATAGCCATAGCCGGTCGGCCACTGGAATATCCAGCGGAACAGCGAGGAGCCACCGCCCAGCCGCCCGCTCTTGTGCAGGCGAAGCTCACGTTCGGCACCGACCCTGCGGGCTGAATTCGTGTGCCCCATCTGGCGCAGAACCCGTTCGAGTTGCTCGAATGGTTGGGGTTTGAAGTCCTTGCCAGCGATGTGATCGTCGGGCTGCAGCAGCAACCAGCGTCGTCTTGTCTGCCAGCTTTTGGAGGAATGATCGCCGATTGTCTGGTAGCTGAAGCCGTCAAGCTGGAGCTCACCGTCGAGCCAGTCGCACAGGTCCCCACTCTGGTCGTCGAGCGTCAGGCAGGAGGCTTGGCGCAGGTCAACGTCGCCCACGACACGGCAGACGTCTCGCTCTGGCGTCGAGGTGTCGAACTGAAGGTGTCGGTCAATCCGGGTCGAGTACAGATTCAACGCAACGGGGTTGCTCCGGGACCGCGTGAACTGCCCGGCTTGCAATTGGAGATTGCCTCCGATTGTTGATCCTGAGAAATTCACCTGCCCAGCTGCCTTGAACTTCGAGCAAAGAGTGACGTTGTGACCAACGGATGAATCGGCAAAGTCGAGCGCGACGCCATCACCGCCGTTGAATTCGCCGCCTGAGCAATCCAGAACGCCGGCAATACTGGCCTCGACAAACCCGACACGCCCATGTGCCACAAAACCGAAGTCGAGATTTACCGAACTGCGAAAGTTCGCGGCGAAACAGTCGAGGGCATGGCCGTTCGGGTTCGAAAACGAGCCGCCCTGGCAACGCAGCATCCCGCCGATGCGCGCCGCGTTGAAGGTGACTGCTCCGCTGGCCTTGAAGCCACGACAAAGGAAGGCATGGCCATCAATGGTGGTTCCGCTGCAGTTGATCGCAAGCTGGCCGGGATTGTTGAACTCGCCACCGGTGCAATCCAGCATGCCTCCGAGATGAGCGCTGGCAAAGTCAACCGTGCCCTTGGCGGTGAATTCATCCCTGAGGAATACCGGGCCGCGAATGCGTGAACCGTTGCAGCAGAGTGCTGTCCCGCCGGGGCGGGTCATGGTGGCGTTCCGACAATCGAACCCGCCGCCGAGCTCTGCCGCAATGAAGTCGCATTGGCCGATCGCGGAAAACCCGTTCCGCAGCAAGACAACATCCCGTATTTTTGTGCCATTGCAGCCCAGCGCAATGCCGTCGCCATTGTCCAGCCGTGCCTCAACCAGGATAAGTTTCCCGTCGATGTTCGCGGCGTCGAAATTCAGCTTTCCTCCAGTGATGGCTGCTCCACCGAGATTGACATCTCCGGAAATGGTCGCGCCATGGAAGTTGAAGCTTTGTCCGTCGATCAGCTCGACCTGCGCGCCGGCGCAGATGAGCGGTGCGCCGAGTCGTGCATAGGAAAAGATTACGGACCCGCGGGCGCGAAAGGCACCAGCCATCTGAACCGTGCCGTTGATTGTTGCTCGAAAGCCGTGGATCGCGGGGCATTCGGTAGCGGAAAACTCCCCGTCGGCGCAATCCAGAACGCCGCCGATATGGGCCCCGATGAGGTTGATCTCTCCGGTGGACTTGAATCCGTTGCGCAGGAAGACGCTACCTCCAACCCTGCCGCTATTTAGTGAGAGTGCGTTGTTGGACAGGCCTGCCAGTCGGGCGCCGACGAGGAACAAGCCGCCACCGATCTCTATCCCACGGAGCTCGATGGAGGAGGTTTTCGCATGATTGGCTGAGATGTCGCCATCAATACTGGCCTCGGCGCCGGCCAGCAAGGCGCAGCTCGACCCGTCAAGGGACAGACCGCCAAACTTGGCCCCGGTTATGCGGATAGCGGCTGGCTCGCCTTCTGCCGTGACGAAATCACAAGCGTGAATCGCGATATTCTTCGGGAAGTCCACTCCCCTCAGGTCCAGTTCTCCGAGGATCCGGATTCGGCCATTCGCACCGTGCGTCCGCTGCCATTCGGTTTCCTGATCGCGGCGCCTGGTGCGATCAGCTTCGATTTCGATATCGTCAAATAGGTCCGGGTCGATCGGCGGCACAGCCTGGAAATCGAGTTCCGGCACGATCTCAAGGCCGCGCGGTCCAATTTCAATTGGGGTGTCCGCTCCGGCTTTTGAGGCGATTTCGGTTTCTTCCGCCGGTGCCTGGAAGCCTGCCCGGCGGGCACTGTCGCAAATGATCAATGCACGGATCAGCTCTGCTCTGATCTCTCCGGAGGACAGGAGCGGGGCGTGATCGGCTGAGGATGCACGATCATCCTGTGGGGGAGCCGCGGCCGGCGTCTTGCGCCGCATCCACGGCCAGAATGGTTTGAGTGTGGCGTCCGTAGCCTTTGACTCTGTCCTGGCATGGTTCGGGGCAGGTACAGGTGGATGGGTTTCCGCGCGTGGCTGATAGGGTCGCCCAGCGATGAGCGCGGCGACAAAATCTCGTTCGGCCTGGGTCGGTTCAAATTGCCCGGATGTCACCAATGCCATCAGAAGTCCCCCCGAGCTTCCTTAATGGTTAACCGTTTCCTAGCGGGGTCCCGGAGTCAAGACTTCCGCAATTACAGAGTGTGGCCGATCCGGCTGTGGAAGCGCGATGGCCAGCTCCGGCGCATCATGAAACACTTGCCACACCCAGCCTCGAGCCTGCCGCAAATGACCCAATCCCCGCAATCCATCCTCAAATCCGTTTTTGGCTTTCCCGATTTCCGGCCGGGCCAGTTGCCGATCGTCGAGCGCTTGCTGGCGGGGACGCATACGCTGTGCGTAATGCCGACCGGGGCGGGCAAGTCGCTGTGCTACCAGGTGCCGGCCCTGATGCTGGGCCGGCCCTCGATCATCATCTCGCCCCTGGTGGCGCTGATGGATGACCAGGTCGCCGGGCTGGCGGCCAACGGGGTCAGGGCGGCGGTGATCCATTCCGGACGGGACCGCGAGCAGAATGTTGCAGCCTGGAGGGCGTTTCAGTCGGGCGAGGCGAAACTGCTTTATCTGTCGCCGGAGCGCCTGATGACGGGGCGGATGATCGAGGCCTTGAAGCCGGTCGACCCTGGCCTGTTCGTGGTCGACGAGGCGCATTGTATTTCCAAATGGGGTGCCAGTTTCCGGCCGGAATACGAACAGCTGTCGCAGCTCAAGACGATCTTTCCGAACGCGACCCTGGCCGCTTTCACCGCAACCGCCGACAACGCAACACGCATCGACATCGCCGAGAAGCTGTTTGGCGGCGAGGGTGACACAGTGGTGCGCGGCTTCGACCGTCCCAATCTCTATCTCGGTGTCGCCCCCAAGGCGCAGTGGAAGCCGCAATTGCTGGGCTTCCTCAAACCGCGGCGGGAGCAGTCCGGCATCGTTTATTGCCTGTCGCGAAAACTGACCGAGGAGGTCGCCGGGATATTGAAGGGCGAGGGCTATCGCGCGCTGGCCTATCATGCCGGCCTGTCGCCGGAGCAGCGGCGGGAAAACCAGGAAATTTTCATGGCCGAAGAGGCCGTGATCATGGTGGCGACGATCGCGTTTGGCATGGGGATCGACAAGCCGGACATTCGTTATGTCTTCCACCTCAACATGCCCGGCTCGATGGAGGCCTATTACCAGGAGATCGGCCGCGCCGGCCGCGATGGCGCCCCGGCCGATGCGATGATGCTCTACGGGCTGGGTGATGCCAGCCTTCGGCGGCGCTTCATTGATGGTGATGGCGAGGATGATGACCACAGGCGGCGCGAGCACCAGCGGCTCGACGCGTTGCTCGCCTATTGCGAGGCGACCCAGTGCCGCCGCATCACCCTGTTGTCCTATTTCGGCGAGCCGGGCTCCAAACCCTGCGGAAATTGCGATATCTGCCTTGATCCGCCGGTTCTGCTCGACGGGACGCGCGAGGCGCAAATGCTGTTCTCGGCGATTGTGCGTACCGGACAGGCCTTTGGCGCCGGCCATATCATCGATGTGTTGCGCGGCGGCGATACCGACCGGATCCGCGCCCGCGGTCATGATGCGCTGCCGACCTACGGAGTTGGCAAGGACCGGCCAAAGACCTTCTGGCAGGGGCTGATCCGCCAGGCGGTGGCCGGCGGCTATCTGCTGGTCGATATCGAGCATTATGGCGGCCTGAAACTGACCGAACGCGGCGAGGCAGTGCTCAGGGGCCGTGAGACTTTCCAGCTGCGCGAAATCGCGGTCAGCAAAAACGAGAAGAAGCCGCGCCGCACTGCCGCCAGCCAGGCGGCGGAAGCCGATGTCGACGCCGGCTTGCTCGCGGCCTTGAAAAATTTGCGCCGTGAACTCGCGGCCGCACGCAATGTCCCCGCCTATGTCATCTTCTCCGACGCGACCCTGACCGATATGTGCCATTTGCGGCCGGGTAATCTGGAACAGATGGCCGCGGTCAATGGTGTCGGCCCGAAAAAGCTCGCCGATCTCGGTGAGGCCTTCCTGGCGGTGATCCGGGATCAGGCCGGGGACTAATCCAGAAAAGAGGCGATCTTCTTCGCCTGCGCTTCCAGCTCGGCCATATCGGCCTTGCCGCCGGCATGCATGGCCATTTGCGCGCCATCGCTGCGCGGAATGATGTGGAAATGAACGTGGAACACCGTCTGGCCGGCCGGCGCGCCATTGAGCTGGGCAATCATGATCCCGTCCGGCGCCAGCGCGGCCTTGACGGCATTGCCGATCTTCTTGACCCGCAGCATGGCAGCGGCCAGCGCCTCGTCGGAGAGCTCAAGCGCATTGCGCGCGGCCTCCTTGGGCACCACGAGGACATGGCCCGGCGCCTGCGGGAAAATATCCATGAAGGAGAGGACGGCCTCGTCCTCATAGACTTTCACACACGGCAATTCACCGCGCAGGATCTTGGCGAAAATATTGTCGGGGTCGTAGCTGCCGTCGAGGCTCATGGCGTGTCTCCTGCTTTGCCAACAGGTCTAGTCAAACCGATGATCAAACACCAGTCTCAACACGCGATTGCGGCAACATGTCCGCGCGCTGCATAGCCCAGAATTTCGCGGTCGCGGGTAAGAATGGTGAGGCCGTTCTGGCGCGCCGTGGCGATGATCATCCGGTCTGCGGGGTCAGCGGGTGGCTGGCCGGGCAATCGCGTCGACTGGATCAGCAGGTCTGGTTCGAGTGCCCCGAGCGTGACCTGTGGCAGGGTCGCAACCGCGGTAAACCAGGCATCGACCGGCATGGCGAGCGAGAGCCGGTCGCGCGCGACCAGCGTCGCCACTTCCCACGCCGAAATGGCCGAGATCCAGATTGCGCCGGGGATGGCCTCGGCTGCCTTGAGCGCGTCCATGGCGGCCGGCTTGATCGGGTCGCCATTGCTGATCCAGATCGCGGCACAGGTGTCGAGTAGCAGGCAAGCACCGGGCTCAGTCATGACTGGCATCCCAGACTTCGCCTGTCGGCGCAGTCAACTCGCTGCCCTCGGGGAATTTGAACATGCCGCGGAAGCAGCCGTAGAGACCGGTCGCCGTGGCAGGGCGATAGGCGGGCCGGGGCGACTCGGCGAGGGCCGTCTGCCGTTGACGTTCAAACACCAGGCGCTCGCTGGCCATGTCGACCCGTGTGGAACGGTATCCGGCATTCAGCCAGGCATAGGTAGCAACACTGTTGCTGGGATTATTGCTCCACCAGGCGCGGTGCCGGCGGGCCGAGGGCGGCAATTCGGCGCCGATAATGCGTTCAATATCGCTGAAAGACAGCTCTACTCGGGTGAGCGGTTGAGCTTTCAGATGGTGTTCGAGCGGGGTGTATTTCATCGCGGTTCCCCTTGTGTTATTTCGAATGGGTAGAAAGTGCCTTTTTAGGCTTTTTGTCAATTCTACCTATTTTCAACAGGGCGCAGACCCGTACCGGCTACCCCGTACGAATAAGCATGCGCCCACGCAAACGCGTGAGGCCAGGGGATGGTTGGTGCAGGTTTCAGCGGATCGGCGGGTAGCCCAGTTCTTCGGCGGTGAAGGGCTCGGAGTCGCCGACATCGTCATAGCTGTCGCACGCGCCGCAGAAGCGGGGCGGGTTGCGCAGTTTTGCAAACTGGCCAGACAGGGCCAGCCGGATTGTCGCCAGGATTGGTCGCGCCCTGATATGGGTCTCACCGCCGCAGAGCGGGCAGGGGTAGAGCGGGGTGGTCTCGGCGGCCTGTGCCTGCGCGATGATGGTGCGTGCCTCGGCCTCGAAGGCTGGCGGCACCAGGATGCGTGGCTTGAGAAATCCCGTGTCCATGCCCGGATATAGACCCTGCATATGGCTGTCGGCGATCGTCGCCGGGATGCCCGCGGCCCGCAGCGCATTGACCGCGATGATGGCGTGGCCATGCGAGTGGGCCGGCAGGGGGGTGGACAAGTGGGTCATCAATCAGAAGCTTTAAACGGGCTCTCTTCATCCAGCAAGGCGATATCGGCGAGTACGGCCGGGCGTTCGCGCTCGAGATAGTCGGCGACGGCGGCGCGAAAGCCCTCATGGGCGATCCAGTGGGCCGAATAGACCGGTTGCGGACGATAGCCGCGCGCCAGCTTGTGCTCGCCCTGGGCACCGGCCTCGACCCGGTCGAGGCCAAGGCGGATCGCGACATCGATCGCCTGGTGATAGCAGAGCTCGAAATGCAGGAATGGGTGATCGTCCACTCGTCCCCAATAGCGGCCATACAGGGCATGCGAGCCGATGAAGTTCAGGGCGGCGGCGATGTAGGCGCCATCCTTCTTCGCCAGCACCAGCAGGACCTTGTCGGCCATGCGCTGATGGATCAGCTCGAAAAAGTCGCGGTTGAGATAGGGTCGGCCCCATTTGCGCGCGCCGGTATCCTGGTAGCAGGCGAAGAAGATGTCCCAGTGCTCGGGCCGCAGATCGCTGCCGGTCAAATGCTCGATCTCGAGGCCCGCCCGGGCCGCCGCGCGCTCCTTGCGCAAGGCCTTGCGTTTGCGTGAGGACAGGTCGCCGAGGAAATCATCATAGCTGGCATAGCCGCGATTGGACCAGACGAACTGCCGGTCGATGCGCTGCAACAGCCCGGCCTCGCCGAGTTCGCCCCATTCAGCGGCGGTGGGGAAATTGACATGCCAGCTCGAGACGCCCCACTGGCGGCCCGCCTCGATCATGCCGGCGATGAGCGCACGCCGCAGGGCGGGATCTGCGGCAAGGATGCGCCGCCCGGTGACCGGGGTGAAGGGAATGCCGGTCAGGAGTTTGGGGTAATAGCGCCCCCCGGCGCGCTCGAAACTCTCGGCCCAGCCATGATCGAAGACATATTCGCCCTGGCTGTGGAATTTCAGATAGAGCGGCAGCGCGCCCCGGATCGCGCCGGCCTCATCGCGGGCGAGGAAATGGTGCGGCGCCCAGCCGGTCTCGCCGCCGACACAACCGCTTTCCTCGAGCGCCTGAAGGAAGTTCCAGCTGAGAAACGGATCGTATTCAACACCCGCCGGATTGGCGATTTGGTCCCAGTCGCCGGGCGCGATATCGGCCAGGCTCTCGATCGCAGCGAGACTGAATGAGGGCTGGGCGTCTGCCGGATCGGCCTGACCGGTCGCAACCATGGCCTAGTGCGCGTTGAGGCGGCGCTGGCGGCGTTGCTCGGCCGCCATGGGTGCGCTGATGGTTTCGATTTCCGTGGCGCGTATCCAGGCGGGCGTTCCCTGTTCGAGGCTGGCGCGGGCGCGGCCGGCGAACATCATGGCGCGGTCGGCATTGCCGGTGGCATAGGCCTGTTCGGCCACAGCCAGCTGGGCCAGCGCAGTATCACCCTCGCGCTGATGCACAATGGAAAGCTGATACCAGGCGAAGGCATTGTCAGGCTCGATGTCGAGGGCGACCTGCAGGTGATCCTCGGCTTCATCGAGCAGGCTGTCATCATCGGTTGCGATCATCGAGATCGCCAGATTGAGCCGCAAGAGCGGCGCCGTGGGTTCAAGCTCGACCGAACGGGCGTGATAGGGGATCGACTCCCGAATATGCCCGGTCTCGAACAACATCTGCCCGTAGAGCTCCTGGAAATAGGGATTGTCCGGCTCTTCGCCGATCAGGCTCTCGATCTCGACGCGGGCCTCATCCAGGCGCGCGACGCGGAAATAGGCCACGGCGCGGGCATAGCGCGCCGGCAGCGACTGGTCTGTGCGCGGATAGCGGTACAGGACAAATTCCGGCTCAGTCAGAAAGCCGTAAATCTTGCCTTGCAGGCGTTGCAGATTGGCGATGTCCTCGGGCGAGTCGTCGACATTGGCGTGCGAGGCCGCATCCGCATTGTCGCGCAGGATCGAGATGCGCTCAGATGACAGCGGGTGAGAGCGGAAATAGGGAAAGCGGCGCGCATCCGACATCACTTCCTGGTAGCGGAAGCGCTCGAAAAACTCGACGAGACCTTCGGCCGACTGGCCGCTTGTTTCCAGATATTGCAGTGCCGCCTGGTCGGCGGAGGCTTCCTGGGCGCGGCTATAGGTCATGAAGGAGAGGGCGCCGAATTGCTGGCTCGAGGCCATCAGCGCGCCGGCAGCACCGCCTTCTCCGGCCAGCGCCGCGAGCAGGCCGAGGCCAAGCGAGATATACATCGGCACCTGGGCCGCGCCGATACCGTCGCTGACACGCGCCAGGTGGGCGCCGGCAATATGCCCGGTCTCGTGAGCGATCACGCCCTTGAGCTGATTGGGTGTCTCGGCCTCGATGATCGTGCCGGTATTCAGAAAGATATTCTGGCCACCCGTCACGAAGGCGTTAATCGTCGGGTCGGCGATGATGTAGAGGTGCACATCTGCAGGTTCCAGACCGGCCGCGTCGAGCAGCGGGTCGGCATAGTCGCGCAGCATGTGCTCGACTTCGGTATCACGGATGAGCGACTGGGCCGAAACCGGCGCAGTCAGGGCTGCGGACGCCAGAAAAGCCGCCACGATGGATTTCAGAGGTCGCATTGCGCTTCCACTCCCAAGCCCCCGCTTCGGACTGTGCGTAAGCCTGATGGCGCCGCACTCAATGATATGGCGTCAAGGGCCGGGCGATCAAGATGCCCGGCCCTGATGCCATGTTACTTGCCGAACAGGCCGGTCCGGTTCCACCAGCCGCGCTTGGCGGGCTTGGCCGGTTCCGGCGTTGCTGTCTCGGCGGTCGGAGCGGCGACCGGCTCGGGAGCCGGCTCTGCTGCCGGTTGCACGGGCTCCGGCTTTGCCGCAGGCTTTGTGGCCGCGGCCCGTCTACGCTTCGGCGCCGGCTTTTCCGTTGCCGCGGTGTCTGCCTCTGCTGCTGTGGCCGGAGCTTCGGCTGCAACATCGGCCTTTTTGCGGCGGGTTCGTGGTTTGGGCTTTTCAGCCTTTGCGTCCGCTTCGGCGGGCGCGGCCTCTGCCTCGGCAGCCGGAGCGGCTTCGGCGGTCTTGCGTGGTCGCCGCGTGCGGCGCTTGGGGGCCTCTTCTTCGGCGGCGGCCTCGACCGGCGTTTCCGCTGTTTCGGTTGCAGGTGCCTCGGCCGCTGGCGCTTCGGTCTCGGCCGTCTTGCGACGGCGCGGGGCCCGCTTGCGCACCGGCTTCTCGGCCGCAACAGCTTCCGGGGCTTCAGCGGTGTCGGTGCTAACCGGCGCATCAGGTGTGATGGGGGCCGGAGCCGTTTCGCCGCTATCGGTCACATCGCCATCGCTGGTCTGGTCCTCGGTGGCCTGGCCTTCGGTGCGACGGCGCGAGCGGGCGCCCCGCCGGCCACGACGGCGGCGGCGGCGCGGGGCCTCGCCATCCTCGCCAGCGGGCATGGCTGGTGCCGCTTCGCTGCCCTCGGCGTCGTCAGCATCGCTGACAACGGCCTCGCTCTCACCGGTTTCGGCGTTGGCGGCAATATCGCCCGTGCCGTCTTCGGAGGAAGGCTTGCGGCGGCGACGACGGCGCCGGCGGCGTGTGCCATCCTCGCCCGCTTCACCATCGGTGCTGTCTGCATCGGCAGTGGCATCACGCTTGCCGCGTGATCGCGACCGTCCACGTCCGGACGTTTCGGCCGCGGCGGTATCGCTTTCGTCCGCCTCGTCTTCCTCGTCCATGATCAGCTGATCGGCGGCATCGTCCGGATCGACGGTCACGGTCGGGCGCGGAATGACGATTTCCTCGCCCGGCGCCCGCAGCTCGATGGGTTCGATGACAAATTCCGGCGCGATGATCTCGTCATCGGAGGCGACGGAGATATTCATCTGGAAGCGTTCTTCGATCGCGAGCAGGTGATCGCGTTTCTCGTTGAGCATGTAGATGGCGATCGAGGTCGGCAAGGAGATACGAATCCGCTTGGCGCGGCCCCGCATGCCTTCCTTTTCCAGCCCGCGCAGTGCCACCAGGGCGCTGGATTCGGTCGAGCGTACATAACCGCTGCCCTTGCAGTGCGGGCAGGGCTCGGTGGAGCCCTCGATCAGGCTGGAGCGGCGGCGCTGACGCGAAATCTCCATCAGGCCGAATTGCGAGATGCGACCCATCTGCAGGCGGGCCCGGTCGCGCTTGAGCGCGTCCTTCATGGCCTTTTCGACGGCGCGATTGTTCTTCGACTCATCCATGTCGATGAAATCGATCACGATCAGGCCGGCCAGATCGCGCAGCCGCATTTGCCGTGCGGCTTCATGGGCGGCTTCGATATTGGTCTTGAAGGCGGTCGTCTCGATATTGCGTTCGCGGGTCGAGCGGCCGGAATTGACGTCGATCGAGACCAGCGCCTCGGTCGGGTTGATGACGATATAGCCGCCCGATTTCAGCGGCGCGATCGGCGAGTAGATCGCCTCAAGCTGCGATTCGACCTGGTATTGCAGGTAGAGCGGCACGATCTCGTTATAGTGCTGCACCTTCTTGGCATGGCTGGGCATCAGCATGCGCATGAAGGCCTTGGCTTCCTTGTAGGCGGCTTCGCCTTCAACCAGGACGCCGTCGATATCCTTGTCATAGAGGTCGCGGATCGCGCGTTTGACGAGATTGCCTTCCTCATAGATCAGGGCAGGCGCGACGGATTTCAGCGTCAGCTCGCGGATATTCTCCCACAGGCGCAGCAGATAATCGGCATCGCGGCGAATTTCGATCTTGGTGCGCGAGGCGCCGGCGGTGCGGATGATGAGGCCGATACCTTTGGGCAGGTCCAGCTCGCTGACGACGGATTTCAGGCGCTTGCGGTCGGTGACATTGGCGATCTTGCGTGAAATGCCGCCGCCACGCGGCGTGTTCGGCATCAGCACGCAATAGCGGCCGGCCAGCGAGAGATAGGTCGTCAGGGCCGCGCCCTTGTTGCCGCGTTCTTCCTTGGCCACCTGGACCAGCAGAATCTGGCGCCTCTTGACGACTTCCTGGATCTTGTACTTGCGATAGAGCTGACGCGAGCGGCGCGCAGCCTTCTCCTCGGCGATCTCGTCCTCATCGCTGTCATCGCCAAAGCTCTCGGCCGGCTCGATCGGTTCGCCCGATTCGTCCAGCTCGACCTCGGCCGCAGCCGGTTCCGGCTCGGCTTCCGCCTCGGCGTTGACGGCGGTTTCCTCTTCCGCAGCGAGCGCGGCGCGATCCTCATAGGGGATCTGGTAGTAATCCGGGTGGATTTCGTTGAAGGCGAGGAAGCCATGGCGATTGCCGCCATATTCGACGAAGGCCGCCTGCAGCGATGGTTCTACCCGCGTGACTTTCGCGAGATAGATATTGCCGCGAATCGGGCGGCGCGATGCAGACTCGAAGTCGAAGTCTTCAACTTTGGTTCCGTCCACAACGACGACGCGGGTCTCTTCCGGGTGACCTGCATCGATCAACATTTTCTTTGACATAAAAGGTGTCTCCTGCGCGCGCAGCCTGACCGCGGGCTTCCGGAAGGAAGGGCGCAGATATCAGGAGCGGCGGGGGCGCGATGGGTGAGCTGTGGCCTGTCAGCAAAGATGTCAGCATCAGGCTAGCCTCACGTGTCGGCTGTTTCCAAAAACGCGCCCGGGCCATGGATGTCCATGCGGGCGAGGGCGCGGCGGTCGGGGCCACGGGTAATCAGATATCTGTCCCGCGGCTAAAGAAGAGCGTGTCGGCACGTCCGGAGCGGACGCGGCCTCTTCGCGCCTGGCAAAGTATCGCAACTCCGTGAGGAGTCGAACATCTGCCAAGGCCCTTGCAACATGCAACATTCGGATCGGGATGGAAAGGCTTTGTGGCGGTGGCGAAAATAACTGGTGATTGCGTGGTTCTATCAACCAAACGTCAAGCTCCGTGCCCTAGTATGCTTCAAAAGCCGTGGACAGAATCACGGCATGTGCGATGGTGTGGTTATGCGGGTTCAACAGTTTATCTGTGCATTGATAGGCGGAATTCTTGCCAGTTCGGCCGGTATTGCGGACCAGGAGGTCCGCGATGTGCGGTTCGGCGGCGAGTCGGGGCGTACCCGGGTTGTTATCGAGACAGCCGAGGCTGCCGACTTCCGCGCCTTCACGCTTGAGGGCCCGTCTGACCGGCTGGTCGTGGACCTGCCCGTTGCCGACTGGGCGGTGCGCGGTCTGGACGCCGGCGAAGGTCTTGGCCACGGTCTGGTCGAGAATTTTCGCTTTTTCAACAATTCCGCATCGAGCTCGCGTGTCGTGTTCGCACTGGAAAGCCCGGCAGTCATCGCCGCGCAATTCGTGCTTGAGCCCGCCAGCCCGGGCGGCAATTACCGCCTGGTGATTGATCTCGACGAGGCCAATGCCGGCAGCACTGGTGCCGCGCCCGGCTTTGTGCGCACCGGTGGACTGGAATCGCTGATCGCCGACCGCGTCAATGCCGTCTATACCCCGCCGCCGTCGCGCGCCCGGCATGTGCTGGTGATCGATGCCGGCCATGGTGGCCGCGATCCGGGCTCGCTGAGCCCGAGCGGCACCCGCGAGAGCGACGTGACGCTGGAGGCCGCGCGCGAGCTGCGGCGCCAGCTTGAGGCGACCGGACGCTACGAAGTCTACCTGACCCGTGACCGCGACACCTACCCGTCCTGGGAAGAACGTGTCGGGGTGATGGTCGAGCAGCGCGCCGATCTCTTCCTGTCGATCCATGCCGATTCCTCCCAGGACAGGTCGGTGAACGGAACCGCGGTCTATACCCTGAATGACCGGGCCGAGGATCGTGCGCGTCAACGCGCACACCAGGGCGCCGGGCCGACCGACCAGGTCGACGTCAACAATATCCTCGTCGAGCTGGAATTGCGCGAAAAGCGTAACCAGTCGACCGCGTTTGCCGAAGTCCTGCTCGAGCATCTGGCCACCGCCGGCCCGCTCTTGCAGAACCCGCATCGCCAGGCCAATCTCTTTGTCCTGCTTGATCCGCGGGTGCCGGCCGTGCTGCTGGAAATGGGATTCATGACCAATCGCAATGACGAGGCCAATCTGACCTCGGCGGCGGCGCGCCGCCGCCAGATGGCGGCTGTGCTTCGCGGCATTGATGCCTATTTCGCCCAGCGCGGCGATCTCGGGCCAGTGCAGGAAAATGTGCCGCGCGAACTGCCCGTCCGCTAAATCGGTTTGTACCCCGGCGCCGGGTGGCCATAATGCCGCCTCGGTGCCATGGTTTTGCAGTCGGACCGTTGGGGCATGGGTCCAGAGGGCGTGATGAAAATTTTCACTTTGCGTAATGTGATGCGGGTAGCCCTTTGGGGCGGGGTCACAGCGATCGTGCTGGCTGTTGTCGGCTTTATTGCCGTGGCGATCTATGTCGTGCGCGTCACCGACGACCTGCCTGATTATCAACAGCTGGCCGAATATGAGCCCGCGATCATGAGCCGGGTCCATGCCGGTGATGGCGCGCTGATCGCCGAATACGCCCGCGAACACCGCGTCTTCGTGCCGATCGATAATATCCCGCAAAACGTCGTCCATGCCTTCATCTCGGCCGAGGACAAGAGTTTCTACGATCACGGCGGCCTCGATTTCCGTGGCATCCTGCGCGCCATGCTGGCCAATGTCGGGCATGTAATCCGCGGCGAAAATCTCGAAGGCGCCTCGACCATCACCCAGCAGGTGGCCAAGAACTTCCTGCTCTCCAGCGAGCAGCGCCTCGAGCGCAAGGTGCAGGAAATGGTGCTGACGCGCCGCATCGAGCGCGCCTTCACCAAGGACCAGATTCTCGAACTCTATCTGAACGAGATCTATTTCGGCCGCCGCTCCTACGGGATCGCCGCCGCAGCCCTGAATTATTTCGGCAAGTCGATCGATGAGCTGTCGCTCGAGGAGACCGCCTATCTTGCGGCCGTCGTCAACGGACCGGCCCTGTTCCACCCCGAGCGTCACCCCGAAGCCGCCGTCAACCGGCGCAACTGGGTGCTCTCGCGCATGGCCGCCAATGGCTATGTCACCGAGGACGAGGCGAGCGAGGCCGCGGCGCGGCCGATGCAGACCGTCGATCGCCTGTCGGGTGCGACCTATACGGCGGCGGAGTATTTCGTCGAGAATGTCCGCCGCGAAGTCTTCTCCATGTATGGCGAGGAAGAGCTCTATAGCGGCGGCCTGTCGATCCGTACGACGCTGGACACGACGCTGCAGCTGGCCGCGCGGCGCGCCCTGCGCAACGGGCTGGAAGTCTATGACCGCCGCCACGGCTATCACGGACCGCTGGCCGAGATCGAGGTCGGCGAGGGCTGGGCCGAGCGCCTGGCCGAAGTCACGGTTCCGCGCGACATGGACGAGGGCTGGCTGCCGGCCCTGGTGCTGGCCAGCAATGACAGCGAAGCGCGCATCGGTCTGCTCAATGGCGAGGAGGGGCGCATCGCGCTCTCCGAGCTCAGCTGGGCCCGGGAATCACTGGGTGATGGCGAGGTGGGACCATCGATCAGCCGCGCCAGCGCCGTCCTCAGCGCCGGCGATGTCATTCTCGTCGAGGCCTTGCCCGACACCGAAGACGAATACGGCCTGCGCCAGATCCCGGCGATCAATGGCGGCATCCTCGCCATGGATCCGCACACGGGCCGCGTCCTGGCCATGGTCGGCGGCTATAGTTTCCAGATGAGCCAGTTCAATCGCGCCACCCAGGCGCGCCGCCAGCCGGGCTCGTCTTTCAAACCCTTCGTTTATGCGGCCGCTCTGGACAATGGCTATACGCCGGCCAGCCTGATCCTGGACGCGCCCTTCGTCGCCTCGGGCGGTCCGGAAGAGCGCTTCTACATGCCGCAGAATTATTCCGAACGTTATTACGGCATGTCGACCCTGCGCCTGGGCCTCGAATTGTCGCGCAACGTCATGACGGTGCGACTGGCCCAGGAAATGGGCATGGCACCGATCGTCGATTACGGCGTTCGCTTCGGGATTTATGACGAGCTTGAGCCGGTGCTGGCGATGGCGCTGGGCTCTGGTGAAACCACGCTCTACCGCCTGGTTTCGGCCTATTCGACCCTGGTCAATGGTGGCCGCCGCGTCGAACCGACCCTGCTTGACCGCGTCCAGGACCGCTTCGGCGCCACGATTTTCGCCCATGAACAGCTCGAATGCGAGCTCTGTGACACCGCCGACTGGCGCGCGGGCCTGCCCGAGCCGGTCTTCCCGGAAACCGGGATCGAAGTCGTCTCGCCAGTAACCGCCTATCAGGTCGTGCACATGCTGGAAGGCGCGGTCCAGCGCGGCACCGGCACCGCCTTGCGTTCGCTTGGCCGGCCGCTGGGCGGCAAGACCGGGACGACCAATGATTTCCGCGATGCCTGGTTTGTCGGCTTCGGCCCTGACATTGTGGTCGGCGCCTATATCGGCTTTGACACCCCCTATCAGCTGGGTTCCGGCGAGGCGGGTGGCCGGGTTGCCGCGCCGATTGTGCGTGACTTTCTCGCCGAGGCGCTTGAGCAATACCCCGTTGCGCCCTTCCGGGTTCCGCCGGGCGTGCGTCTGGTGCCGATCGACCGCACAACGGGCGAGCCGGGCATTCTCGGTCAGTCAGGTGTGATCCTGGAGGCCTTCCTTCCGGGTACCGAGCCGTCGCGCCATTCGCGCGAGGACGAAAGCGGTCTCAGCTTTGCCCGCGATTCCGTCAGCGATGATCCGATGTCACAGCTCGGCGCGGACACTGATGACGGCACGGATGAGGATGACGAGGAAGACGACCTCGGCGGGCTGTACTGAGGCCTGGCGCCCTGCGGTCTGCAGAGATCGGCTTGCCGGGCCGGGGAACGCCCGTTATCTCCATGGCTTGCCACATCATTTCAGGAAGGCCTTTGCCCCATGCGCGCAGACATCCAGACCCTGTCCGATGAAATCCAGCAGGCCGTAGGCCTGCTGAGGAGGCGTCTTTGACTGGGATACAGCCCAGAAACGACTAGACGAACTCAACGCCCGCTCCGAACACCCTGATTTCTGGAACAATCCGGTCAAGGCCCAGGAGCTGATGCGTGAGCGCAATCGGCTCGAGAGCGCGATCAACACCGTGATCGAAGCCGAGCGGGAACTCTCCGACAGCGTCGAGATGATCGAACTGGCCGAGATGGAGGATGATGCCGAGATGGTCGACGAGGCTGTCGCCGGCCTCAATCAGCTCGCCGAACGCATGCGCCGGGCGCAACTGGAGACGCTGCTCTCCGGCGAGGCCGACGGCAATGACGCCTTCGTCGAAATCCATTCCGGTGCCGGCGGTACCGAAAGCCAGGACTGGGCGGCGATGCTGGCGCGCATGTATGCGCGCTGGGCCAATGCTCATGGCTACAAGGTCGAGGTCATGGAAGAGCAGGCCGGTGAAGAGGCCGGTCTGAAATCGACCACCATGCTGGTGCAGGGCGAGAATGCCTATGGCTGGCTGAAGACCGAGACCGGCGTGCATCGTCTGGTGCGGATTTCGCCGTTTGATTCCAGTGCCCGCCGTCATACCAGCTTCTCCTCGGTCGGCGTCTATCCGAAGATCGATGACGCGATCGAGGTCGATATCGACGAATCCAAGGTGCGTACCGACACCTATCGCGCGTCCGGCGCCGGCGGTCAGCACATCAACAAGACTGATTCAGCGGTGCGCCTGACCTATGACATGCCCGGTGAGGACAAACCGGTTGTGGTCCAGTGCCAGAATGACCGCTCCCAGCACAAGAACCGTTCGCGCGCCTGGGACATGTTGCGTGCGCGTGTGTATGAAATCGAGCTGCAGCGGCGCGAAGCCGCGGCGCAGGCCGAGGCTGACAGCAAGAGCGAGATTGGCTGGGGCCATCAGATCCGCTCCTATGTCCTGCAGCCCTACCAGATGGTCAAGGACCTGCGCACCGGTGTCGAAACCTCCGACACCGGCGGCGTGCTGGATGGCGATCTGGATGACTTCATGGCCGCGGCACTGGCAGCGCGGGTCGGGGGCGAGGACGACGAGTCCTGAAACCGGACAGGCGTCCGGTTGCCATCCGGTCCAGCAATACTCCAGCGGACAGAAAAAAGCCGGCGGCCCGAGGGGCTCGCCGGCTTGTTTCATTCTGTCTGTTTCGACCGGTCAGGCGCCGGACTTGCTCGCGGCCAGCGGCGGCTCGATCGAAGCGGGCTTGCTGCTGGGCGGTGATGGCGGACGATTGTCCATTTTCGGTGCGTTCGGCGCGGCGGCTGCGGATGGCGCGCTCTTTTCAGCCAGCGGGTCGGTCGAGTGGCGGCAGTGGCCGTCGAAGAAGGCACCGCTTTCGACCGACAGCGCAGCGTGGACAATGTCGCCCTCGATGCGCGCGGTGGAGGCGAGCTGTACCTGGCGGGCGCGAACGCTGCCCGATACCTTGCCGCGAATGACCACGGTCTCGGCATAGACTTCGCCGGTGACGACCGCTTCTTCGCCGATGATCAGCGAGCCGGCGCGGATATCGCCGTCGACGGTGCCGTCGAGCTGGACTTCGCCTTCGGATACGATCGATCCGGTGAGTACGAGGTCACCCGAGAGGATGGAAGGGGCTCTGGATTTCATGGCAGTCCTCTTGGTCGGCGCGCTCGATTGTGACATCGAATCGGATGGTGAGACGTCTTTGTTACCCTTGAACATATTGTCCGGCCCTCAATAGGCGGTCGGGATCTATCGCAGATCCTTCATACCAGATTTCATAATGCAAGTGCGTGGCCGTACTGCGTCCTGTGGACCCCATGCCCCCGACCTGTTGTCCACGTTCGACTGTATCGCCACGCCTCACTGCGATTTCATTCATGTGACCATAACGCGTCACGAACCCGTAGCCATGGTCGATTTCCACGGTACGACCATAACCGTTGCGCCAGCCTGCGTAAATAACCCGGCCGGGGCCGGTCGCGACAATGGGCGCACGGCGATAGGCTGCAAAATCGATGCCGCGATGCTGTGTCGCACGACGGTTGAACGGGTCGAGCCTCACGCCAAACGGGCTGGTCCGGCGATAGGCAGCGTCGACGGGAATGCCCAGCGGGCCGGTCTCGATGAAGCGTTCCAGCTCCTCGACCTCGAGCATGCGGGCGGCCACGCGGGTGATACGGGACGAGAACTCGGCCTCCAGATCCCAGCCATCGGAGAAGAGCGGCGTATCATTGATCGGGATATAGGGCCCGCCCTGTTCTTCGCCATCATGACCGCTGGAGACAACGTGGTCGATGTCCAGGCCGGTGAGCCGCAGGACGGCGCGAAGGTTTTCCAGCCGGGCCTCGGTGGCATCCTCGGCCTGGGCGAGAACATTGTCCTGTTCGCCCATCAGATAGGAAATCTGGTCTTCCGGCGATTCCGAGAGGGCTGCGATATTGACCAGCGGGTCACGGGCCATGCGCGGCGTCGGATCGGCCGGCGTTGCCGCCATCAGGACACGATCATCGGCGAGGGCCGGTGAGGGCGCCATTTCATTGCCACTCAATTGTTCGGCAAATTCGACCAGCTGGCTCAGGGTCTCGTGCCGCATCTGGAATTCATAGGCGGCGCGATCGAATTCTTCCATCCGCGACTCCATGAAGGAGTAGGCGGTGGCTTCGCTGGCCTGCGCTTCGGCGACCATGCGGTTGAGATTGATGCGTTCGCGCTCGATCTCGGCATCCTTCGCCGCGAGGGCCTGGCCGTGAAAGGCGACGGAGACAGTGGAGTAGCACAGCCAGCAGGCCAGTACCGCAGCGCTCAGGAGCGCGCTGATCTGCACAGCGGTCGAGATCGCGAAATAGCGGACCTGACCATCGCTGCGATGGTAGATCTGCCGGTCCGGAAACCAACGTTGAGCTGTGCCCCACACAGCGAGTTTGAGTCTTGAGAACATGCGTTACTTTGCCCAGACTTCCGCTTGCCCCGGTGCCCAAGTTGGGCATGTGACACAAAAGATCGTCAGTTTTCAACTCTTGTTTATGCAAGTGGCGCGCCGGTCGCTGCCAATGGCAGGTAATATTCTTCGGGAAACTCCGCCCGGTCGCGCGCATCGGTGTTGAATGGTGGCTTGAGGCCACCTCGATAATACTGCTGTACAAGGCCTTGATAGCGGGTTTCCGGTTCCAGGCCGGCCGCGCGACACACATGTCTGAACCAGCGCATTCCGGTGGCGACATGACCGACTTCGTCGGCATAGATAATTTCCAGGATCCCGGCACTGACCGGGTCACCGGCAGAATTCAGCCGGTCGATCATGCCCGGTGTCACATCCAGGCCGCGCGCCTCGAGCACCAGCGGCGCGATCGCCAGACGGGCCGCGAGGTCGTGGCCGGTTGCCCGCGCCGCGTCCCACAGCCCGTCATGGGCCGCCAGGTCACCATAGGCCGCGCCGAGGGCTTCCAGCCGATCCGCGACCAGTCCGAAATGGCGCGCCTCGTCATCCCCGACTGCGATCCACTCGGCGAGAAACCGGTCCCGCGCCGCGCCGCCGAGGGCGGGATCACCGCCGAAGCGCACCGCCATGTCGAAGGCGAGGTCGATGGCGTTGAATTCGATATGGGCGATGGCGTGCAGCAGGGCGATGCGGCCCTCCAGCGTTCCCAGCCGCCGGCGCGGCGTCTTGCCGGGCGCAACGCGCAGCGGCCGTTCGGGCCGGGCAGGGGCTCCGGGCAGGTCTGTCGGCCAGGGCGCCGGCCAGGCCAGTCGCGCTTCGTCGAGTGCGCGCCGCACGGCACGTGCCGCCGCCGCCTTGGCGCGCGGTTCCGCCGTCTGCAGCACCGCCAGCGACATTTCGCGCAGGTCTGCCGCGGTGCTCATGCCTTCGGCAATTCCCGGACAGCGGCGAGCACCGCATCCACATGGCCCTTGACCTTCACCTTGTGCCAGATCTGCACCAGCCGGCCGTCGGGGCCGATCAGGAAGGTCGAGCGGTCGATGCCCATATATTCGCGGCCGTAGAGTTTCTTCAGCACCCAGGAGCCATAGGCCTCGATGACAGCGCCATCCTCGTCGGAGGCGAGTTGCACAGTCAGATCATGCTTTGCCTTGAACTTGTCGTGCTTTTTGACGCTATCCTTGGAGACGCCGATGACAATCGCACCGGCCTCGGCGAAGGCAGCGCTTGCCTTGGAGAACTCGATCGCCTGTGTTGTGCAGCCCGGGGTGTCGTCCTTCGGGTAAAAATAGAGAACAATCGTCTTGCCGAGTAATTCGCCCAGATCGACTGTGCCGCCGCCATCGGTGGCCAACCGGAAATGTGGAGCCAGGTCGCCTGTCTTGAGATCGCTCATTTATCCTCTCCTGCCGCCTGATGGACGGTCGATTCCGCTTCGGCCCAGTGTGCGCCTCTTGCCGCTGGCGTCCAGTCGCGGCGCTGCGCGGGGCATGGGCGGATGCTGAGAACCTCCCTCCGCCTGAGCGTGATCTATGCCCTGGAGGCCGTGGCGGTCCTGCTGGCGCTGGCGATTTTCGCGGTCGGGGCGCTGCTGGTGCGGCTGTCAAACGGTCCGATCGAGCTGGATTTCCTGCGCGCCGATGCCCAGCGCATGCTGGCCCAGGCCTTTGAGGGCGAGCTGGTGGCGCTTGGGGCGCTTGAGGCGCGCTTTGATCCGGAGACCCATGCCCTGGTGATCCAGGCGCGCGATGTCACAGTCGCCGAGAGCCATGGCGAGGTGATCGCACGGGCTCCGCGGCTCGAGGCCGGTTTTGCCGTGGAGAGCCTTCTGCTCGGCCGAATCGAACCGGTCACGGTCAGCCTGTCCGGCGGTTCGATCTCGATTGTGCGCCGTGCCGACGGTGCGGTCGGGGTCGGGCTTGGCAGCGTTGACCGTGTGTCGGCAACAGCGCGCCTGCCGGCCCGGGGCGGCGATGACAGTGCGTCATTGTTTCAATTGCTGCAGCACCCGACCGGGTCTGACGGCATGCTTGGCAAGTTGCGCCATGTCGATATCGAGAACGCCTCGGTGCGCATTGTCGATGACCTGACCGGAATCGCCTGGCTGGTCGACGAGGCCAGCGTCAGGCTCGACCGGGATGACACCCGCATCCTCGCCGAACTGGCTGGCCAATTGGCGACCCCGTCCGGCTTTGCGCCGATGGAGGTGCGAATCCAGGCCGGTGCCGCGCTCAACACCCTGCTGCTGGAAGCGCGCGTGGCCGAATTGTCGCCGGCGGCGGTGGCGCCGGTGATCGGGCCGCTCTCGGTCCTGCGCGTGCTGGACGCGCCGATCAGCCTGGATCTCCTGCTCAACGCCACGCGCGAGGCGGGGATACGCGGTGCCTCGATCAATCTGGATATCGGGGCCGGGCATGTCTTGCGCAACGGCGAGACCACCGCCTTCAATTCCGGCACCATGCGCCTGAATTTCGACCCTGATGCCGGCGAACTCACCCTGTCGGAGGCGCGCGTCGACAGCGAGGTCTTCACCGCCGAGCTGAGCGGGCGCATGTTTGAGCTTTCCGACTATGTGGGCGCCCTGCCGATGCGCTGGCGCTATCAGATGAACGCCGGGGCGGGCCGTATTGATCTCGGAGGCATTTTTGAGCGACCGCCGGTCTGGAACGCGCTGGAACTGACTGGCGCCGTTGATCTCAACGAGGCGCGCATCGAACTGGAGCAGCTCGATGTCGATCTCGGCCCGATCCAGGCGCGGCTGGCGGGCGAAACCTCGCTCTCCGAGGTTGCTGACGGGCGCTGGCTGCCCAATCTGCGTCTGAGCGGACCGATCGAGGGCGATGTGCAGCCGGAAACGGTGCTCGCCTATTGGCCGGTCTTGCTGGCCGATTCGGCGCGGGTCTGGATCCGCGAGAGCATTCTGGGCGGGCGTTATTTCAATGCGCGGCTGGATCTCGACCTGGATGCCGAATCCGTCGCGGCCGGGGCGCTGGCTGATGACCGCCTGACGCTCGGTTTCGACTTCGAGGATGCGGTGGTGCGCTATGTGCCGGAGATGACGGTGCTCGATCATGGCAGCGGCCATGCGGTGCTGCGCGGCAATGCCTTCGAGGTCGCCATGACCAGCGGTCGGATTGGCGATATCGAGCTGTCGCGGGGCGTGGTGGACATTCCGCGTCTCAACCCGAAGGGGGCGCTGGCGCGCTTCGCCGGTGTGGCGCGGGGCAGTGCCGGTGACATCCTGGCGCTGATCGACGAGCCGCCGCTGTTCCTGACCTCGAGTTTTGGAGTCTCCTCCGACATTGTCGACGGCCGTGCGACGGTGGAGTTCGAATTCCGGCGTCCGATGCTTGATGATGTCGACCCGGACGATATTCCCTTCACGATCGACGGCACGATCGAGAATGCCTCCGCCACCGTGCCGGGAACCGGCTGGGCATTCACCGAGGGGCAGGTTGAACTGCACGCCGATCCGGCGGGGCTGACGGCCCGCAGCGATGGCGTGGTGCTCGACACGCCGATCCATTTTGTCTGGCACGAGAACTTCCAGGCTGAACCGGGCGATCTGGCGACCGCTTTCGAGCTCACCGCCGATGTCGGACCCCGAACCTTCGACCAGCTGGGCATACCGGCACGGCTCTATCTCGACGGCGCCATCCATCTGCAGGCCCGGGCGGCCGGCGCGGGCATGGGGGTCAGCGAAATCCGGGTGGATGCCGATCTGCTTGATGCCAGCCTGGACGCGCCGGGCGGGGTCTGGGCCAAGCCGGCCGGCGAACCGGGACAGGCGGGCTTCACCCTGCGTCTGGGTGAAACGGGCAGTTTTCACCTCGAGGATTTTCGCGCGCAGGCCACGGGCCTCTCGATCGCCGCGACGGCCGAGTTCTCGTCGAGCGGACGTCTGGTGCGCGCTGATATCGGGCAGTTGCAGCTGGAGGAACTGGTTGACCTGACCGGCAGTCTGACCGGTCCGCAGGAGGCCGGCGGCGCCTTTGGCGCCCGCTTCGCCGGGCGCTATCTCGACATTCGCGAATTGCGGCCCCATCTGCGCGATCTCGGCAGTGGCGGCGGCGAGATGATGCCGCTCTCGGCATCGCTGGATGTCGGCCGGCTGATCGTGTCGGATCGCAGCCAGCTTGATGATTTCAGCCTGATCTGGCGCAGCGAGGCCGCCGGCATCCGGGCCTTTTCGATCGCGGGCACCGCTACAGACGGTCCCTTCCAGGCCAGTTTTGGTGCCGAAGAAGACGGTGGCGCGCGCGAATTGCGGCTTGAGGCACAGTCAGCCGGGCGGCTGGCGGCACTGCTTGGCGGTGAAGGCTATGCGCGGGGCGGCCAGGTCTCGGTTCTCGGCGAAGCCCCGCCGCTGGGCACGGAAGGACCGCTGACAGCGCGGGTTGAGATACGTGACCTGACGCTGGTGCAGGTGCCGATCCTGGCCCGCATTCTTGCGGCGGGCTCCTTCGAGGGGCTTTCCGCCCTGCTCAATGGCGAGGGTATCGAGTTTGACGCCATTGATGCCAGCGTGATGTTCGAGGACGGCCTGCTGACGATCGGGGAGGCGAGGGCCCGCGGCAGTGCGCTCGGTGTCACCGCGAGCGGGACGGTGGACTTCACCAATCAGCGCGCCGCGATCGATGGCAATCTGGCCCCGTCCTATGTGCTCAATTCCTTCCTGGGGGACCTGCCCGTGATCGGTGACATGCTGGTCTCCAGGCCGGGCGAGGGGATTATCGGGATTGTCTATTCCGTCGAAGGCCCGTTCGACAGCCTCACCGTGTTCGCCAATCCGCTCTCGGCATTGGCCCCGGGCTTTCTGCGCCGCATCTTCGAGGGCAGCGCCGCTGACCGTGCGGCGCGTGACCGTGCCGAGTCGCGGGACGAGCCAGCGACGATCACTATCCCCGAAATCTTGCCCGAGGAGGTCCTGCGCGACCTGCCAGCGCCGGCCGGTGAAGCCGAACCGCCGGCGGTCACCGAAACCGACCCGGCAGCGGCAGCCCTGCCGCCGCCGGATTAACCGGCGACCGGCCTGGCCAGGGCGTGACGCTTCTTGCCGATCGACAGCTTGATCGCGCCATCGAGCACCATGTCAGCGCTGGCCATCAGCATCGGATCGGTAATGGTCTCGCCATTGAGCTTGGCCGCGCCGGCCTTGATATGGCGACGCACTTCGCCGTTTGACGCCGCCAGCCCGCATTCGACGAACAACTGGACCAGGGAAATCTCGCCGCTCTCCAGGCCCGCAAACTCGATCGTCGGCAGGCCGGCACCGGCGCCGCCTTCGGCGAAGGTCTGTTTGGCGGTCTTTTCGGCTTCGCGCGCGGCCTCGGCGCCATGCAGCAGCGTCGTGGCCTCATTGGCGAGACGGACCTTGGCCGTATTGATGTCGGCGCCCTCGAGTGCTTCCAAGGCGGCGATCTCGTCCAACGGCAGATCGGTGAAGAGGCGCAGGAATTTGCCGACATCGGCGTCTTCGGTATTGCGCCAGAACTGCCAGTATTCATAGGGGCTCAGCTGATCGGCATTGAGCCAGACGGCGCCCTCGGCGGTCTTGCCCATCTTGGCGCCCGAGGCGGTGGTGATCAGCGGCGTGGTGAAACCGAACACTTCGGCCTGGTCGACGCGGCGGCACAGCTCGACGCCATTGACGATATTGCCCCACTGGTCGCCGCCGCCCAGTTGCAGCGTGCAGCCATGGCGGCGCAACAGTTCGAGGAAATCGACCGCCTGCAGCAGCATGTAGTTGAATTCGAGGAAGGTCAGCGGCTGTTCGCGCTCCAGCCGCAGCTTGACGGAATCGAAGGTCAGCATGCGGTTGATGGTGAAATGCGGCCCGAACAGGCGCAGGAATTCGATATAGCCGTATTGCGACAGCCAATCGTCATTATCGACCACGATGGCATCGGTCGGCCCGTCGCCGATTTTCACCAGCGCATCGAAGGCGGTCAGGATCGAGGTCTTGTTGGCCTGGATCTGCTCATGGGTGAGCATCGAGCGTGTCTTGTCCTTGCCGGACGGGTCGCCGATCTTGGTCGTGCCGCCGCCCATCAGGATGATCGGCTTGTGGCCGGCCTGTTGCATCCGCCGCAGCATCATGATCTGCACCAGGGAGCCGACATGCAGGCTCGCGCCGGTGGCGTCGAACCCGATATAGCCGGTCACAATCCCCTTCATCGCCGCCTCGTCGAGGCCGTCGAGATTGGTGGACTGGAAGTGGTAGCCGCGCTCGACCAGCGCATTGACCAGATCGGATTTGTATTCGCTCATGACGTCTCTCCTGCTACATGGGCTTCTAGGTCGACTAGCCACGCGAGAAAAGAGGGCCCGCGCATGAAATACGTGATCGGATTGATGAGCGGCACTTCGCTGGACGGCGTCGATGCGGCGTTGATCCGGACCGATGGCGAGCGCATCGCCGAATTTGGCGCCGGCGAGACCCGCGAATACACCGCCGCCGAGCGGGCCGTGCTGCAGGCCGCGGTCGATGCGGCGCTGGCCTGGGGCTTCCAGGGGGACGCGCCGGATTTTGCTGCCGCCGAGGCCGTCCTCACGGCCAGCCATTCCGAGCTGGTCGAGGCGGTGATGGCCAAGGCCGGGCTGGCTGCCGCTCAGATCAGTCTTGTGGGATTTCACGGCCAGACCGTCCTGCACCGCGCGCCGTCGGGCCGGCGCAAGGGCCAGACCTTGCAGATCGGCGACGGGCCGGCGCTGGCCGAGCGGCTCGGCATTGATGTCGTGTTTGATTTTCGCAGCGCCGATGTCGCGGCCGGCGGGCAGGGCGCCCCGCTGGCGCCGCTCTATCATGCCGCGCTGGTCGCCCAGGGTGGCCTGGAATTGCCGCTGGCCGTGGTCAATCTTGGCGGCGTCGCCAATGTCACCTGGCTGGGTCCCGACAGCGATCCGGTCGCTTTCGACACCGGCCCGGCCAATGGTCTGATCGATGCCTGGTGCCAGCAGCGGCTCGGCACAAGCCATGATTTCAACGGTGAGCTGGCGGCGCAGGGCCGGATTGATCCGGCTGCCCTGAAGCAATTGATGAAACATCCCTTCTTCGCCAAGGCCCCGCCGAAATCGCTCGACCGCTGGGATTTTTCCCTCGATCCGGTCCGACATCTCGGCGATGCCGATGGCGCCGCGACGCTGACAGCCTTCACGGCGCGGACAGTGGCGGCGGCGATCGACGCGCTCGGCCAGCCCGGCCGCATCCTGGCGACGGGGGGCGGCCGGCATAACCCGGTGCTGATGCGCATGATGGGCGAGGCGATGGGGGTGCAGCCGGAACCGGTCGAGGCGGTGGGCTGGCGCGGCGATCTGCTCGAGGCCGAGGCCTTTGCCTGGCTGGCGGCACGCGTCGCGGCGGGGCTGCCGACCAGCCTGCCCTCGACGACCGGCGTCGCTCGGCCCGTCAGTGGCGGCCGCCTCGCGCACCCCAAGGCCTGATGGCCGACATGAAAGCGCCGCCAGCTCGAAAGCCGGCGGCGTCTTCATCCCGGTCCTGCAACAGCAGACGCGTCAGCGCTTGCCGGTGATCTGCCGTTCGGAGCGTTCCTTCTCGACCAGCGGGATGCGATCATCGAGATAGGTATTGATCCGGCGCTCCAGCTCGGGGAGATGTTCGGTGAACAGGTGGTTGGCGTCGGGGATGATATCGCGCTGGATCTCGATCCCCTTCTGCACGCGCACCTTGGACATCACGCGCTCGACATCTTCGGCCGGCACGATCTTGTCGGCGCCGCCATGGACGATAATGCCCGAGGCCGGGCAGGGGGCGAGGAAGGTGAAGTCATACATATTGGTCGGCGGGGCGACCGAGACGAAGCCGGCGATTTCCGGGCGCCGCATCAAAAGCTGCATACCGACCCAGGCGCCAAAGGAGTGGCCGGCGACCCAGCAATAGCGCGCCGTGGCATTATAGCCCTGCACCCAGTCGAGCACGGTGGCGGCATCGGACAATTCGCCCAGACCCTGGTCATAGCTGCCCTGGCTGCGGCCGACGCCGCGGAAATTGAAGCGCAGGGTCGCGAAATTCCGCTTGCGGAACGAGTCATACATCATCTCGACGAGCGGGTTTTCCATGTGCCCGCCACCAAGCGGATGGGCGTGGAGAATCAGCGCGACGGGGGCTGTCGGGTCTTCGCTCGGGCTGTAACGCCCTTCAAGCCGGCCGGCCGGGCCGGGAATGATTACGTCAGGCATTCAGTCTCGCCTTCCTGGGTGGTACCAATGATTTCGTGCAGCCATGCGGCAAATCGCGCCTTGTAACAGCACGGAACCGGGGCCATATACTTGACTAACCTACTCGGATATTGGACTCGCATGCTCACAAGCGAGCGCTCGCCCTTCCGAAGGGGCGGGTCTTAGCATGATCGGGATGCCAGATGCGAGTGTTTAAGGAGGCAAACGCATGAAGCTAAGCACCAAGGGACGTTACGCCGTGATGGCGATGGCCGACCTTGCCGCTGCGAGCGGCGGCGGGCCGGTGACGCTGGCGGAAATTGCCTCGCGCCAGTCGATCTCATTATCCTATCTGGAACAACTGTTTGCCAAGCTGCGCCGGGCCGATGTCGTCACCAGTGTGCGCGGGCCGGGCGGTGGATATCGCCTCAGCCGTCAGGCCGGCGAGATTCGTATTTCCGATATCATTGTCGCCGTTGACGAGCCGCTGCGTGCAACGCGCTGCTCCAACGCCAAGGGCTGTCTGGCCGATGGCCGCCGCTGTGTCACCCATGATCTCTGGGATGAGCTGAGCCGGCATATCTTCCTCTTCCTCAGTTCGGTGACCCTGGAAGACGTTACCCAGCGCCGCGTCCAGGGCTCGGCCAGCGGTGCCAGCGGCCGGCTTGATCGCGCCGTCAGCCTGTTGATGAATCACGAGGCGGCTGAATAGCGCCATGCGGGTCTATCTCGATCATAATGCGAGTACGGCGATCCGGCCGGAAGTGGTCGCGGCGATGGCGGACGCCATGAGCCGGACTGCCAATCCCTCCTCGGTGCACCGCGACGGCCAGATCGCCGCGCGCGCCGTCGAGGAAGTGCGCCGCCTGGTCGGGCGGCAGCTGTGCGCGCGGGCCGAGGATGTGATTTTCACCTCCGGCGGCACCGAAGCGACAAATCTGGCACTCCATTCCGCGATCGATGCCGGCAATGCCCGGCGTCTGATCGTTTCGGCGCTCGAGCATGAGGCGATTGCCGCGACGGCGCGCGCCTCCGGCCTGCCGGTCGAGACCCTGCCGGTGACGCGCGACGGGCTGGCCGATCTGGCCTGGCTGGAAAAGCGGCTGGCGAACTGGAATGTCGAGCAGGACGGACGCCCCGTCCTCGCCCTGATGCTGGCCAATAACGAGATCGGCACCATCCAGCCGGTCGCCGAGGCCGCGGCTCTGATCCATGCGCATGACGGGTTGATGATCGTTGATGCCATCCAGGCCGTCGGCAAGATCGCGGTCGATTTTGCCGCGCTCGGTGCGGACTATATGGCGATCTCGGCGCACAAGTTTGGCGGGCCGCAGGGCAGTGGCGCCCTGATTGCCGCCTGCAATGCCCCGCTCTCGCGCCATCATCATGGCGGTGGCCAGGAGAAGGGCCGCCGCGGCGGCACGCTCAATGTGGCCGGCATCACCGGCCTCGGCCGGGCGCTGGAACTGGCTGTTGCCGATCTCGACAATTTCGCCGGTCTGGCAAACTGGCGTGATGGGCTGGCCGCCAAGCTGAAGGCGGCAGCGCCGGAGATTGAAATCCTCGGTGAGGGCGCGCCGCGCCTGCCCAATACGCTGTCCATCGCGCATCCGTCCTGGAAGGGCGAGACGCAGGTGATGGCGATGGATCTGGCGCATATCTCGATCAGCGCCGGCTCGGCCTGTTCCTCCGGCAAGGCGCGCGGCTCCAAGGCGGGCCTGGCGCTGGGCCTCGAGACAGGACCCGCCGAAGGCGTGGTCCGGATCAGCCTTGGCTGGACCTCCAATGAATCCGACATCGATGCGTTCGCGCGCGCCTGGACGGCCGCGCACGCCCGCATTGCCCCGAAACTTGACGTGAACGCCTGAAGGCGAAGAGAAACATGGCAGCGATCAAACAGACCATCGATGATGTCCGCGAGCTGGAATCCGGCAAGTACAAGTATGGCTTCACGACCGATGTCGAACAGGACATCGCGCCCAAGGGCCTGAACACCGACATCATCCGCTATATCTCGGCTTCCAAGGACGAACCCGAATGGATGCTCGACTGGCGCCTGGCCGCCTATGAGCGCTTCCAGGAGATGGAAAGCCCGCAATGGGCCAATGTCCGTTTCCCCGAGATCGACTACCAGAATATCCGCTATTATGCCGGCGCCAAGGCGGGCGTGAAATACGACTCGATCGATGATGTGCCCGAGGAGATCCTCGCCGATTTCGCCAAGCTGGGCATTCCGCTGCGCGAGCAGGAAGTCCTGCTCGGGGTGAAGGGTTCGGAGAACAAGGTGGCGGTTGATGCCGTGTTCGACAGCGTCTCCGTCGTCACCACCTTCAAGGCCGAACTGGCCAAGGCCGGCGTCATCTTCTGCCCGATCTCTGAGGCCCTGCGCGATCATCCCGAGCTGGTGAAGAAATATCTCGGCTCGGTGGTTCCGGCTTCCGACAATTTCTTCGCGACGCTCAATTCGGCGGTCTTTTCCGACGGTTCCTTCGTCTATGTGCCGCCCGGCGTGCGCTGCCCGATGGAGCTCTCGACCTATTTCCGCATGAATGCCGAAGGCACCGGCCAGTTCGAGCGCACCCTGATCATTGCCGACAAGGGCGCTTACGTCTCCTATCTGGAAGGCTGCACCGCGCCGATGCGCGACGAGAACCAGCTCCACGCTGCCGTGGTCGAACTGGTGGCGCTCGACGATGCCGAGATCAAATACTCCACCGTGCAGAACTGGTGGCCCGGCGATGCCGACGGCAAGGGCGGTGTCTATAATTTCGTCACCAAGCGCGGCGATTGCCGCGGCAAGAATGCCAAGATCTCCTGGACCCAGGTCGAAACCGGCTCGGCGATCACCTGGAAATACCCGTCCTGCATCCTGCGCGGCGAGAATTCGCGTGGCGAATTCTATTCCATCGCCGTCACAAACGGGCATCAACAGGCCGATACCGGCACCAAGATGATCCATCTCGGCAAGGGCTCGACCAGCCGCATCATTTCCAAGGGCATATCGGCGGGCAAGTCCGACCAGACCTATCGCGGTCTGGTCTCGGTGCATGCGAAAGCGGAAGGCGCGCGCAATTTCACCCAGTGCGACAGCCTGTTGATCGGCGACACATGCGGTGCCCACACCGTGCCCTATATCGAATGCAAGACGCCGAAAGCCATTCTCGAGCACGAGGCGACGACAACGCGCCTCTCCGAAGACCAGCTCTTCTACGCCCGCCAGCGCGGCCTTTCCGAGGAGCAGGCGACGGCGCTGCTGGTCAATGGTTTCGTGCGCGACGTGTTGCAGCAATTGCCGATGGAATTTGCCGTCGAGGCGCAAAAGCTCCTCGCGGTCAGCCTTGAGGGGAGTGTGGGATGAATACGTTCGGGAAACTGACACTGCTGGTTGCAGCGGTGCTGGCTCTGGGTGCCTGCGATACAGCGCGCGATGCGGTGATGCCTGCGGCGCATGCTGAAAAAACGCCTCAGGCGGAAGCCTCCGAGCGCGGCGGCGATGCCTGGTGCGATGAATTCGCGGACGGCGAGGGCGCCTCGACCGATTGCGCCCTGCGTGTCGATGATCGGCGCTTTGTCTATCTCGATTATCTGACCGATGAGGATGGCTATGCCTCGCAACTGGTGTTGACGCAGCACAGCTTTGCCGGCGACTTGCTGGCGACGTCCGAGGCGATCGATGTCGAGCCGGTTTATGGTGTGGCAGCCTTGCGCGACCTTGACGGCGATGGCGCGGTCGAACTGGTGATCCCGCTCTTCGCCGGCAATGTGAACACGGTGTTCGCGGTCTGGCGCGAGGATGCGACCGGCCTTTTTGCGCCGGCCGGGGAGCTCTCCAGCTATGGCATCGACAGCCTGGAAGCGCGTGACGGACTGGTTATCGCCCCGTCGCGCGGCAGCGCTGTCACCTATTACGAGACTGCCTCGCGCTTCGGTCCTGACGGGCTCGAGACGGTCTATGAGCTTGAGATGGACTATAGCCAGCGCGCCTGCCAGCTGACCTATACGGCCGGTCTGGAAGACGCCGGCATTGACGGTGACGCACTGGTCACCGCTTGCGAAGACCGTGAGTGGTAGGATCGATGTCTGCCATCGACCAGAAGATCCCCAGGGAGGGGAAAATGAGCCTGAAGAACCGCATTTTACTGGCGCTTGCGAGCTGTGCCCTGATCGGCGGCGCGGGCTGTACCCAGGGTTTTGACCAGCCGGACTTTGTCCATGACGAAGGTCAGCCCTGGTGCGACGAGCTGGAGGCGGGCCGCGGTTCGACCGATTGCGCGCTCGTGCTTGGCGAGGACCACCTCATCTTCTTCCAGTACGCACCGTCCAGCCAGGGCTCACGCCTGATGGTCAATCTCAACACGCTCGAGGGCCAGGAAGTGCAAAGCTTCGGCCCGATCACCATCGAGGGCACCATGGCCAGCCCGGCCCTGCGCGACATCAATGATGACGAGCGCGAGGAATTGTTCATCCCGCTGCTGACCGGCAATGTGAACACGCTCTATTCCGTCTGGCAGCAGGATGATGAAGGCCTGTTCCACCGCGCCGGCGAATTATCGGGCTTTGATATTGACGGTTTCGAACTGCGCAATGGCCTGGTGATCACCCATTCACGCGGCGACGCGGCAACCTCCTACGAGACCGGCAGCCGCCTGACGCCCGACGGGCTCGGCACCGTCTATGAGATGCTGATCGACTATGCCGCCCGCGATTGCCGCCTGCTCGACCAGAGCGGTCTGGCGGCTGTGCGGATGTCGGCAGAGGCCATTGTCGCGGCCTGTGAAAGCCGGGACTGGTGAGCCTGGCCAAGACTTGAATCCTGGCGGATTTCGCCAACCGAAACTGATGATTGCAAGAGAGTAAAAATGCTTAAAATCAACGATCTGCACTGCAAAGTTGAAGCTCAGGATGGAGTTGAGAAAATCATCCTCAACGGCATCACGCTGGACGTTCCCGCTGGCGAAGTGCACGCGATCATGGGTCCGAACGGGTCGGGCAAATCGACGCTCTCCTACGCGGTCACCGGCCGCGATGGCTATGAGATCACCGAGGGCTCGATCGAGTTCAACGGCGAGGAGATCGGCGAGATGGCGCCGGAGGAACGCGCCGCGCGGGGCCTGTACCTCTCCTTCCAGTATCCGGTCGAAATCCCCGGCGTGCCGACTTTGATCTTCCTGAAGGAAGCGCTCAACGCCCAGCGCGTGGCGCGTGGCGAGGCCGAGATCTCGGCGCCGGACTTCATGAAGCTGGCGCGGGAAAAGGCCAAACAGCTCTCCATCTCGATGGACATGCTCAAACGCCCGGTCAATGTCGGCTTTTCCGGCGGCGAGAAGAAGCGGCTGGAAATCCTGCAGGCGCTGATCCTGGAGCCGAAATTCCTCATCCTCGACGAGACCGATAGCGGGCTCGATATCGATGCGCTCAAAGTCGTCGCCGATGGCGTCAACACGCTGCGCTCGCCGGACCGGGGCATGCTGGTCATCACCCACTATCAGCGCCTGCTCGACTATATCAAACCCGATGTCGTCCACATCCTCGCCGCCGGCCGTATCGTCAAATCCGGTGGCCCGGAGCTCGCGCACGAGCTCGAAGCCGAAGGCTATGACAAATATATCGGCGAGGCGGCGTGAGCATGGGCGCGATCAAACCCGTCGCGGCCGAAACCGCCCTGATCGAGGCGCTCGACGGCGCCACCGGCTGGCTGGCGCAATTGCGTGAAGCGACCCGCATCCAGGGCCTGCCGACGCGCCGCAACGAGATGTGGAAATGGTCGGACCTGCGCCGCGCCGCCGGCGAGATCTCCACGGCCGGCACCATGACGGTGACCGGTGCCGCTGGCGACGTGCTGGAGCCCGCAGATGGCGAAACCGTCGAGCTGGGTGTGTCGGCCAGCGCCGGTGCCAGTGCCGCAGCCCTGAGCCTCAAAGTGAAATCGGGGCGCTCGGTCACCCTGGTCGAACGTTATGAAGGCGAGGCCGGCTCGCTGGGCAATTTCCACCTCGACATCACGGTCGAGGACGGCGCGCGGCTGGAACGGATCTGTATTCATGACGAGACGGAAGCGGGCGTCCTGATCGCTTCGGCCAGCATTGGTCTCGCCACCCACGCGCATCTGAGCCAGATCGCGCTCGCCTTTGGCGGCAAGCTGGTGCGCAATGAAACCCATATCGCCCATGCCGGCGAGCACTCCGAGGCGCATCTGCACGGGGTGTATCTGCTCGATGAAGGCCGCCATTTCGATTACACGAGCTCGGTCCACCATACCGGCCCCGGCGGTATCACGCGCCAGCTGGTGAAGGGCGCCGTTGCGGCCCATGCCCGCGGTGTCTTCCAGGGCAAGTTCAAGGTCGACCGCGCCGCCCAGCTCACCGATGCGAAGATGACCCATCGCGCCCTGATGCTCGATGACCGTGCCGAGATCGACGCCAAGCCGGAGCTGGAAATCTATGCCGACAATGTCCAGTGCGCCCATGGCAATGCCATCGGTACCCTCGACGAGACGGCGCTGTTCTATATGCGCCAGCGCGGCATTCCGCTGGTGCAGGCGCGGGCCCTGCTGATCGAGAGCTATCTCGCCGAGCCGCTCGATTTCGTCAGTGATGAAGCCCTGCGCGATGCTCTGCGGGCACGGCTGCAAAAGCGATTGAGGGCGATCTCATGACGGCTCAGCCCGAAACCGTGACCGCGCCGCTCAATATCCCGGCGATCCGCAATGAATTCCCGATCCTGCAGCGCGAGATCAATGGCCAGCCGCTGGTCTATCTCGACAGTGCAGCCTCGGCGCAAAAGCCCGAATTCGTCATCGAGAGCGTCGCCGGCGTCTATCGCAGCTTCTACGCCAATGTGCATCGCGGGCTGCATACACTGGCCAATGAATCGACCGAGGCGTTTGAACTGGCGCGCGATGATGTGCGCCGTTTCCTCAATGCGCAGCGCACGGAAGAGATCGTCTTCACCCGCGGATCGACCGAGGCGATCAATCTTCTCGCCCACTCTTTCGGCCAGGGCCTGGTCGCTGGCGACGAGATAATCGTCAGCCGGATGGAGCATCACTCCAATATCGTGCCGTGGAGAATGCTGGCCGATGCCAAGGGCTTGACCCTGAGGTGGGCGGACGTGACGCCGGCCGGCGAGCTGGATTATCCACAGTTGGCAGACATGGTTAACGCGAAGACAAAACTGATCGCGATCAGCCATATGTCCAATGTGCTCGGCACCATCAACAATGCCGCCCGCATCATGGAAATTGCCCGCGCGAGCGGCGTGCCCGTCCTGTTCGACGGCTCGCAATCAGCCGTCCATATCCCGGTCGATGTGCAGGAACTGGGCTGCGATTTCTTCGTCTTCACCGGCCACAAGCTCTACGGGCCGTCGGGCATTGGCGTGCTCTACGCCAAGGGGGACTGGCTTGATCGTCTGCCACCCTTCATGGGCGGCGGCGAGATGATTGCCGATGTCTATGAGGACCGGCTGACCTTTGCCGATCCGCCGCACAAGTTTGAAGCCGGCACGCCGCCCATCGCCGATGCGATCGGGCTTGGCGCTGCGATCCGCTGGCTCGAGCGCCATGACCGCGCTGCCATCATGGAACATGAGCGCGCGCTGATGGACCGCGCCGTCACCGGCATGGCGCAAATCGAGGGTGTGCGCATGATCGGCACCGCCCAGGAGAAGGGCGCCATCATCAGCTTTGCCATGGACGGGGCCCATCCCCACGACATCGCGCAAATCCTCGACAAATACGGCATTGCCGTGCGGGCCGGGCATCATTGCGCCCAGCCCTTGATGCGCCATATGGGCGTCAGCGCCACGGCGCGTGCGAGTTTTGCCATCTACAACACGATCGAAGAGGCCGATGCGTTTGTCGACGCATTGAAAAAGGCCCGCGAATTCCTCATCTAGGTATGACCATGACCGATAACACCACACGAGACGTGATCGATCTTTCCGGATCGCCCGCCATGACAACCCAGGCGCCTGCGGCTGCGAGCGAGCCTGTGGCCGATGCCGTGAAGCCGGAGCCGATCCCGGTCGAGGAACTGGCGAAGATCACCGACGAGGTCATCGTCCAGCTCAAGACCGTCTATGACCCGGAAATCCCGGTCGACATCTATGAGCTCGGCCTGATCTACAAGGTCGATCTGGAAGACGACCGCACGCTGAAAGTCGTGATGTCGCTGACCGCGCCGGGCTGTCCTGTGGCCGGCGAGATGCCGGGCTGGGTGCAGGAAGCGGTCGAGCGCGTCGAGGGCGTCAACAAGGCCGAGGTCGAACTGACCTTCGATCCGCCCTGGACACCGGACCGGATGTCCGACGAGGCGCGGCTTTCCCTGAACATGTTTTGACGGACGGAAAACCCATTATGGCACGACGTGAAAGACCCAAGGCCGTCACCCTGTCCGAAGCGGCAGCGGCGCGAGTCAAGGCGATCATGGCCCAGCGCGGCGCCGGATTTCTGCGTGTCGGGGTCAAGAATGGCGGCTGTGCCGGCATGGAATATGTGATGGATTATGTCGAGGCGCCGGAGGCGCTCGACGAGCGCGTCGAGGACAAGGGCGTGGAAATCGTACTGGAATCCAAGGCCTTGCTCTTCCTGCTCGGTACCGAGCTCGATTACGAGACCACGGCGCTGCATTCCAAATTCGTGTTCCGCAATCCCAACCAGACCGATGCCTGCGGCTGTGGCGAGAGCGTTACCATCGTGCCGGTGCGCGAGCACTGACCATGCTGCAGCTGATCTATTCGCCGACCTCGCCCTATGCCCGCAAATGCCGGATCCTGGTGCGCGAGCTGGGGCTGCAGGGCAGGGTCAGCGAAATTGCCGACAACCCGTTCGACGATACCGACACCCTGTTGCAGGCCAATCCGCTCGGGCGCGTGCCCTGTCTGGTGCTCGATGATGGCCGCGCGCTGACCGAGAGCGCCGTGATCGCTGCCTGGCTCAATGAGCAGGCTGCAGCGCCATGGCCGTCGGACTGGGATGATCGCCGCCTGGAGGCGCTGGGCGGCGGCCTGCTCGACCTCGCCGTCGCGCGGCGGGTCGAGATGGTGCGCGATGAGGCGATCTACAGCGCCCATTGGCTCGGCCGGCGCGAACGCGGCATCGCGCGAACGCTGGACGCGCTGGAGCGCGAGTGTGCGGTGGCAATCGAGCCGCTCAGCCTTGGCGCCCTGACGATCGCCCTGGCGCTGGATTATCTGGATTTCCGCTATCCGGAGAGCCAGTGGCGCACACAAGGGCCGCGGCTGGAAGCCCTGCATGCCGCCTGGTTCGGGCGCGACAGCTTCATCGCGACAGCCCCGCCGCTCTGACACGAAAACGCCGCCCGTTTCGGGGCGGCGTCTTCAATCAAGCTGTATCCCGCTTCGGGCCTGATCAGGCCGCATCACGTCCGAGCTGGCTGGTCGCGCCATCGGTGGTCGTGCGATTGCGGCCTTCGGTCTTGGAGCGGTAGAGATGCGTATCGGCCCGTTCGATCAGCGTCTCGATCGACTCGCTACCCTGGTAGGTCGCGATCCCCATCGAAATGGTGATATTGCCCAGATCCTCATTGGTGGATTTGCGCAGCAGCTTCTTGGATTCGACCGTGCGGCGGATTTTCTCCGCGATAGCAAGGGCTTCCTCCGGTGTCGCGCCCGGCATCACGATGCCGAATTCCTCGCCGCCATAGCGTGCGACGATGTGTGATTCCGGCGCATGGCGCGTCAGGCAGCCGGCGACAAAGCGGATGATCTGGTCACCGGTCTGGTGGCCCCAGGTGTCATTGAAGCGTTTGAAGAAATCGATATCGCACAAGACCAGGCTCAGGGGCGTACCGCTGGTATCGGCTTCGCGCCGCGCCTTGCGCAGGCTCTCATCGAAGCGTTTGCGATTGGCGATGCCGGTGAGGGCATCGGTCATCGCTTCCTCGCGCACCCGCTCGAGATTATCACGCAACTGGGTGACCTCTTTCGAGGTTGCCTGCAGCTTGCTTTCGAGATCATGGCTGCGGCGCTGCATTTTTGCCGTTGCCGAGACCAGCGATTCGACGAGCTTCTTGATGCCCGGATCGCTGACGGCTTCGCCCAGTTGAGAGGTCGCACCGGCGAGGGTCTTGCCATAGGCCAGCGTGTCGGCTTCGGCGGCGCGCAGGCTTTCCTGCACATTGCCGAGCTCGCGGCTCATCATGCCGCCGCTCTCCAGGATGGCATCCTGAATGGCCCGCCACTGAAAATATTGATCGAACAGGTCTGAATTGATGTCGTCTGTGAACGCGGTGCCGGATTCAATCTGGCTGCGGACCGACTCACACAGCTCGGGATTGGTGTCGCTGGCGAAACTGATCCAGACGGCGTAATTTTCTGGGGTCGGCGGAACATCAAATTGTTCCATGAGGTCCAGCGCCTTCAGCGCGAACTCCCTGCCGTCCTTACCCAATAAACGTCCGTTCACGAGAGACCCTTCCCTGTCGAGGTCCCCGAGCGTCCCGGGGGCCTTTCAAGCAAGCTAGCCGCGAAAGGAAAAGAAGAGGTAAAAATCGCTCATATCGTATGATTAACGAATTGATCAGGCCGCAAATCACCGGCCCGATCACGCCATACGGTCGTGTTACCGCTCTGTCTGCATGAAGCTGGGCACGTGTTCGCCGAAGCCGACGACATCGCGGTCCGGGCCATCGCCCTGGCCACGGCGCGAGCCGGACTTGCGTTCGCCCGAACGGCTGTTGCGGGCCGGTGCGGCCTTGGCCGGGCGCGCTGCATGCGGCTCCCCCGGGGTCACCGGTCCAGGCTCGGCCGCCATGGCGGGTTCGGCCTTCGGCGCAGCCGCTGCCGGGGCAGCGGCTTGCGGTGCCGGTGCCGGGGCAGGTGCCGGCGCAGGTGCGTTGACGGGGGCCGCAGCGGCGTCCGTCTTTGGCGTGCGGGGTTTGCGGGTCGAGCGGCGGCCGCGCGGCGTGCGTGGTGTCGCGGCTTCGTCCGCAGCTTCGGAGGCGGCGGCGGGCGCTTCGCTGGCTGCTGCAGCATTCTCGGCCGGTGCGGTAGTCTTGGCGGCCGGGGCCGCAGGCGCAGCACCAGCTGCCGGCAGATCGGGAATGTCCTGGCGCGTCAGCTTGAGGATGGCGGCGAGGTTCTTCTCATCGCCCGGTGCGAAGATCGTCACGGCCGTGCCGGTCTTGCCGGCCCGGCCGGTGCGGCCGATACGGTGGACATAATCATCGGCGTGGTGCGGCATGTCATAATTGAAGACATGGCTGACATCGGGAATGTCGAGACCGCGCGCGGCGACATCACTGGCCACAAGAAAGCGGATGCTGTCATCCTTGAACCCGGCCAGGGTGGCAGTGCGCACCGACTGGTCGAGATCGCCATGGATCGGCGAGGCGGGGATGCCGTATTTCGTCAGCTCGCGCGCCACCATGTCGACATCACGCTTGCGGTTGCAGAAGATGATGCCGTTCTTGACGCCTTCGCGGGTCATGGCATCGCGCAGGGCTGCGCGCTTGGTCTTGGGCTGGGCGTCGTGAACGCGCGCCAGATACTGCTCGATATTGACCCCGGTCGTCGCCGGGCGCCCGACTTCAACCCGCACAGGGTCGTTGAGGAAGCGGTCAATCAGGCTCTTGATTTCATTCGGCATGGTGGCCGAGAAAAACAGGGTCTGGCGGCGCGGCGGTGTCAGCGAGAAGATTTTCTCGAGATCGGGGATGAAACCCATGTCGAGCATGCGATCGGCTTCATCGACGACGAGGATCTGGACGCCATTGAGCAACAGCTTGCCGCGGCCGAAATGGTCGAGCAGCCGGCCCGGGGTCGCGATCAGCACATCGGCGCCGCGGTCGAGAATGGCCTGTTGTGGACCGAAGGCGACGCCGCCGATCAGCAGGGCCATCGAGAGGCGCTGACCCTTGGCATAGGCTTCGAAATTCTCGGCGCACTGGGCGGCGAGTTCACGGGTTGGTGCGATAATCAGGGAGCGGGGCATGCGGGCCTTGGCCCGGCCGCGCGACAGCATTTCGATCAGGGGCAGCACAAAGGCCGCAGTCTTGCCGGTGCCGGTCTGGGCAATGCCCAGCACGTCGCGACCGGTCAATGCGGGCAGGATGGCGCCGGCCTGGATCGGAGTGGGTTCTGTATAGCCCGCCGCAGTGATCGCGGTGAGCAGTTTCGGGCTTAACCCGAGGTCTTCGAACGTCATGGCGTCCTTTTAAATCTGAAGCAGCATCAGGCTGGAGCAAAAATGACGTGGCCGCGCCGAAACGGCGCGGCCACGAATGCAGGGGCAAAATACGTTTCCTGTGCGTCCTGTCAACGCACAGGCGGAGATTCCTCAACGACGATAGGCGAAGGGCGTCTCGTCAGTGATATTCATGTAACGGTCGCGCAGCTGGGTTTCGCGCGACGTCATGTCGGTCGGTTCGCCATTGATCAGCATCGCCACCGGCGCGCTCATCACTTCGAGCGGGTCGCCGTCCCAGACCACGACATCACCGGTATAGCCTGCGGCGAGGGCACCGAAACGGTCCCCGACACCATAGACTTCCGCCGGTGTCAGCGTGATGGCGCGGAAGGCTGCATCCCAGGGCACACCATGCCCGACGGCATTGCCGGCGTGCTGGGTCAGCAGGCGGGCATTGAAATACCCGTCAGCGGACTCGGTGGTGTAGGCGACGGTGACGCCGGCCTGTTGCAGGCGTGCGGCGCCTTCCAGCGTCGAGCCGAGGGCATCAAACGAGCTGGGCAGGTTGCGGATCGGATCGATCAGGACCGGCACACCGGCCGCAGCCAGCTCGTCGGCCACGATCCAGGCTTCGGCCCCGCCCTGGATGATCAATTGCATCGGGGCGTGTTCGGCCCGAAAACGCAGGGCGCGGCGGATATCGGCGGCCCGGTCGAGATTCATCACCAGCGGAATGCGTCCGCGCACCACCGGCACCAGCGCCGCGGCGTCATAGCGATTGAGGGCATCGCCCTCATGATCGCCACTGAACCGGCTCGGATAACCGCGGGCATCGGCGAAGGCGGCGTCGAGATAGGTCCAGGCTGCCGAGCGCGAGCCGCCTGCGGTGGCCGCTCCGGACTGGCTGAGATCGGCAAATACGAAACTGCCTTCCTCAAACAGGGAGGAGCTGGAGCCGGAGGTGTCGATCAGGGCGCCCTGGCCGGCAAAGATATTCCAGCCGGTTGACGGGTAGAGCGCCGCACGCGTGATGCCGCCAAGCCGGTTGGACGCGATATGCATCCCGGCCGGATTGAAGCTGTCGGCCACGTCGAGGGCGACCGAGTAGGGCGATTCATCGGCGCTGGCATCATTGGTCGAGCCTTCCAGCGCGACCTCGATCAGGCCCAGCTGCGTCACCGGGGCGAAAATGCCCGGCGTGATCCAGCCGCCATCGGCGTCGATCACCGTGGTGCCGACGGGAATGGTGACATCGCTGCCGACGGCGACAATATCACCGTCGCGGACCAGCACGGTGCCGTTTTCAACAATGCCGGCATCGGTATTGGTGACGACGCGGCCATTGGTGACGGCATAGGACTGGGCAAAGCCCGGCGCAGCCAGGACCATGCCAAGCGCAAGAGCGGAAATGAAGCGTTGCATTACTGGTCTCCCTCACCAGGTTGGCCGAGCATGAAGTCGCGAACGGGCTGCATCGCCTCGTCACTGCGGTCATAGCTCAGGGCGCCGTCGATCCAGACGCGGTCGGCACGGGCATAGCTGCTGAACGGATCGGCGGACCACAACACGATGTCGGCGCGCTTGCCGGGCTCGAGCGAGCCGGTCTGGTCGGCAATGCCCAGCGCGGTGGCCGGGTTGGAGGTCAGCCAGCGCCAGGCGTCGGCGTCGGAAATATCAATCCCGGCACGGCGGCCATCGGCCAGCGCCTTGGCGACTTCCTGATTGAGGCGCTGAATACCCATATCGCTGTCGGAATGGATCATGGCGCAGGCGCCGCCGGCGTGAACCATTGGCAGGTTTTCACGGATGGAATCATAGGCTTCCATCTTGAAGCCACCCCAATCGGCCCAGACCGCGGCACAGGTGCCGTTTTCTTCCAGCAGGTCGGGGATCTTGTAGGCTTCCACGGCATGGTGGAAGGCGGTCACCTGATAGCCGAACTCGTGCGACAGATCGATGATCTGCGCCATCTGGTCGGCACGATAGCAATGCATCTGGACGAGGATTTCGCCATCGAGCACGCCCATCAGCGTGTCCAGTTCCAGATTTCGGCTCGGCGGCGAAGCGTCTTCGCCGGCTTCGGCGCTTTCCCAGTAATCATTCCAGCTGCGGCGGTATTCCACCGCGCTCTGCCAGGCGGCGCGATAGCCGGCCATATTGCCCATATCGGTGGCGGGCGACTGGCCACGGCTGCCATAGACGCGCGACGGGTTCTCGCCACAGGCCATTTTCAGCGTGTAGGGCGCGTCAGGGAACTTCATCTCCTGCACGGTGCGTCCGGGCACATTGCGCAGGGTGATACCGCGGCCGCCAAACAGATTGGCCGATCCGGGCAGAATATTCAGCGTCGTCACACCGCCGGCGAGGGCGGCCTCAAAGCCGACATCCTGTGGCCAGACCGAATGCTCGGCCCAGACTTCGGCCGTCACCGGCGAGGTCATTTCATTGCCGTCATTATGGGCATTGACGCCAGGCGAGGGGTAGTCGCCAAGGTGCGAGTGGATATCGACGATGCCCGGCGTGACATAGCGTCCCGCGGCATCGATCACGGTCGCGCCCTCGGGGGCTTCCAGACCGGTCCCGACCGCAGTGATGCGGCCATTCTCGACCAGCACATCACCATTCTCGATCCGGCCGCCAATCCCGTCGAACACGGTGGCGTGCTGGATCAGGGTGACGCCGCTCTCGCGCGGAGCATAGGTCGAGGGATAGGGATCGAGGCTGTAGCGGACGACATCGCCGCTCTCGCTGCTCGCGGTCGCTGCATCGTCGCCGGCCGTTCCGGTCTCGCCGCTGCAGGCCGCCAGGGCAAAGACAGCGGCAAGCGCCGTCGCTGGCATCCAGGCTTTCAGTTTCATCGTGATGGCTTCCCCAATAACACCCGTTGAATCACATGCCGGGCAAAGTCGCCGCGAATAGAACGCGTTTGTCCGCCTTGCGTCAAATTAACGATCCGGTCATGCGGCGATCTGCCCCGACAGCACAGCGCCGTCGATCCGGCCGGCAATCTCCGCTATGCCAGCGCCATGACCGCGACCCAGCAATTCGACATTTTCCTCGTCACCGCGCCCGGCCTCGAAGCCATGCTATGCGCCGAGCTGATCGAGAAGGGTTTTGCCGATCCGGTCGCCGAATCCGGCGGTGTCACCATCAAGGGTGGCTGGCCGGACGTCTGGCGCGCCAATCTGGAGATCCGCGGTGCCAGCCGCGTGCTTGCGCGCATTGGCGCCTTCCATGCCGTGCATCTCTCCCAGCTCGACAAGCTGGCGCGTCGCTTCCCCTGGGGCGAGGTGCTGCGCGCGGACGTGCCGGTGCGCGTCGATGCGAGCTCGAAGCGCTCGAAAATCTATCATGCCGGTGCCGCCACCCAGCGCATCGAGACCGCGATCCGCGAAGAGCTTGGCGCGCCGGTCTCCAGCGATGCGGCGGTGCAGGTGAGGGCGCGGCTGGAGGATAACCTCTGTACGCTCAGCATCGACAGCTCCGGCGAGCTCTTGCACAAGCGCGGCTATAAACCCGCTATCGCCAAGGCGCCGATGCGCGAGACCCTCGCCGCGCTCTTCCTGCGCCAGTGCGGCTATGACGGCAGCGAGCCGGTGCTCGACCCGATGTGCGGTTCGGGCACCTTCGTCATCGAAGCCGCCGAGATCGCTGCCGGCCTCGCACCGGGCCGGGCGCGCGAGTTTGCTTTCGAGCAATTGGTCGGCTTTGACCGCGCCGCCTGGGACAAGATGCGAGCCCCCCGCGCCCCGCGCGAGACGGATCTGCGCTTTTTCGGCTCCGACCGCGATGCCGGCGCCATCCGCGTCGCGCGCGAGAATGCCGAACGCGCCGGCGTCTCCCACCTGACGCAATTCCAGCAATGCCCCGTCTCCGAGCTCGAAGCGCCCGACTGCAAGCCCGGCCTGGTGATGATCAACCCGCCCTACGGCACCCGTATCGGCAACAAAACCGCCCTCCAGGGCCTCTATCGCGGCCTCGGCAAGACGCTGATGACGCGCTTTGCCGGCTGGCGCGTTGGCCTGGTGACGACCGAGGTCTCGCTCGCCAAGGCGACCCGCCTGCCCTTTGGCGCGCCCGGCCCCTATATCGATCATGGCGGGTTGAAGGTGCGGTTGTTCCGGACTGAGGTGTTGGGGTAGGGGGCGCCTCACCCTGCGCAACAACCGCCTTGCGCCTGGATCGGCGGACACGCGACCGTCCCGTAGGAGCAAAACACGCAGCAATCACCCGGCTGCGGCTTGATGATGGCGGCGCAGGTCGGGCAGTCCCAGAAGAACTGGCAGGCATCGGTTGGCATCATCATATCTCGATGCACGGCGCCGCATTGCGGGCAGGTGAGGGTGGATGTGGGTTGGATTGTTTCGCTCATTTCAGCCTCGCATCTGGTGCAGAATTTGTAGCTCGTAGTTCGGCAGGACGAACGCGGCGGCCAGGAAGATCGCGCCAATTCCCCACCAGACCCAGAAGCTCAATGAGGGCCGGCCCCGCCATAACGCCAGCGTTGCTGACAGCGCCAATATCGCGGCGGCGGCCCAGAACAGATAGGGGTGCCAGCGGGCGAACCAGGCCAGATGGGCGACGAGGCCGGTGGCGATTCCGAGCTGGACCAGTACCAGCGGCAGGACGCAGCACGAGGCGCCGATGAAGGCCGCGATGCCGCCGAGCGCGCCGCTGCCGGAGAGCCAAGTCTGCAGACCGGCCGAGGGAGGATTGGTCTTTGTCATGGTGGCAGCCTAAGCTCTGTAGTCACTACAGGTTCAAGCGCGAATGTCGCGACCACGATCACAAGGATGAGAGCCATGCTAAAACGCGGCGACGTCGCCCGCCAGCTCGACTGCCACATCGAAACCGTGCGCTACTATGAAGGCATCGGCCTGATCGAGCCGCCGCAGCGCACGCAAAGCGGTCATCGGGTCTATGACGGCGATGATGTTGCGCGCCTGCGCTTCGTGCTGCGCCTGCGCGATCTCGGCTTCCCGCTGGAGGATGTCCGCGCCTTGCTGGCAACCGTCGAGACCGGCGATTATGCCTGCGCCGATATCGCGGACATCGTCGAACACCAGCTCGCCGAAATCCGCCGCAAGATCGGGGATTTGCGCCGGCTCGAACAGACATTGATGCGTATGACCGAGCAATGCCATCGCGGCAGCACGCCAGACTGCGCGATTATCGAGGCGCTGAGCTGAGTGGGAGGTAGAGACGGCGTTGCGAGGCCGTCACCAGCTCCGCCCCGGAACAAGTCCGGGGCACCTCTTCCATCAAGGAAGAGGAGGGGTCTACAATTGTCCCCCCGGCACTGACCCGCGCTCCACCTCTTCCTTGATGGAAGAGGTGCCCCCGAAGGGGGCGGAGCTGGTGAGGGTGACGGGCGCGATGGTGGGCGTTTTCGCACCTTGTCCCCACCGCCCACAATTACCCCACGTCGGCTTGACCCAAGTCAGGACCTCGACGTGACAAGTTGTTTTTTTTCTAAAGGTTAGGAAGGTGGGCCCCGCCCTACCGCGCGATCTCCAGCATCACCTCATTGCGGCGGAAGAACGTCGGGATCCAGGGTGGATCATAGCGGGCATAGACCGGTTCGCCGATCACGTCATGACCCTGTTCCGAGAGCCAGGCGCGCAATTCTTCTGTCTTCGCGGCGAAGCGGGCATCATCGGGGCCGCCACTGAAGCGGATCGTGGCCATCCGCCGCGCCGGGATTTCCGTCAGGGTGATATTCGCGTTTTCGGGGACGGGCAGGGTGTCCATCGTCCATTCCGGCGGCATGACGAAGGCCACACGCCAGCTGCCATCAGTGGTCATCGACTGGGTCACAGGCGCCGTCATGGCGATGGTCTCCGAGCGGGTCTGGATCACCGGAGCGGTCATGGCGATCGCGTCGCTGCCACCGCTGCGGGTCTGGTTGTCGCCGAAGATATAACCGGCCAGCGGCCGGAAGCCGGCATTGCCGGCATCGCCCATATCACCGCTGACCTCGACCTCGGCCAGGATCATGGGCGCATAGTCGCGGATCTGGATGGCGCCGTCCTCCAGCACCAGCGTGTGCGGTGGTTCCTCGGCGGCATGGGCTGCGGCGGGCAGGGCGAGCAGGCCGAGGGCAAGGGCGGCGGTTTTCAGTATCGGGTGCATGGCGATATCCTTTGTTTGCAAGGTATACGCCGGGGAAGCGAGCCTGGATCAGTGCGCGCGGAATGCTTTCGCGCCGCTATCCCCCAACGTCAAAAATTATCCGACGTCATCCCGCCCCCCGCGCAGGGTCGGGATGACGAAAATTGAGCCAACTTATCCCGGTGCAGAGGGACGTGTACCTCTGGTACGCGTCCCACGGGAAAAGTGAGTCCTCCCCGGGACAGGCACCGGAGGTACCAGTCCCTCGACATCGCCCGTCTATCCCCGCCTTTGGCCCGCTAATCTCCGTCACCCTGACGAAGGTCAGGGCCCAGTTCATGAGGCGGCAACGGCCTGGAATATGGTGCTTATTTCTATCTGCGTCGGGTTTGAAACTGGGTCCGGACCTTCGTCCGGATGACGATTCTTTGGCGATGTTATCCCCACCCCCTCCAGCTGCGCGTATGCTTGCAGCGTTCCGGTTGCACGGGAGGCGTGAGCTCAGTCACTGGCGGCGATCGGGAGCGTGGAGCTCGTCCGGGCGGAGGTTTGACAACCCGAGCCCCGGCGTGGCCACCGGAGAGGAAAGGCGGCACAAAGCTCGACCGCACAGTCCACTCCGGTTTCGAGACGGGGGCCGTAAGGCGTCCGAGCAAATCTCCACGTGCGGGACGTCACGGATGTCTCACTTAACTATTGCGCTAAACGGCATTCGCCGCGTCCCGCACACCTCCCAAACGGGGGGAACCACTCAAACCTCCAGCGGCTCGCCGCGTGGAGATTTTCGTGCAGGGGCTGTTGGCGTCCGGGAAAGGGGAGTTTTGATGAGGGCAGCTATCGCAGGCCATCGGCGCGAAGGCTCACGCCATCCCCACACCCTTGAGGATCTGGTACGAGGCGATCACGCGGCCGAGCTGTTCCTCGCTCGAGCGGTCGCCGCCATTGGCGTCGGGGTGGAAGCGTTTGACGAGTTCGGCATAGCGGCGGCGGACCGTCGACGGGTCGACATCGGGCTTGAGGCCCATGGTTTCCAGGGCCTTCGATTGCAGCCGGCCCATGGTCTTCTCGCGCGGGCCGTCCTCATGCGCCTTGGTGTTGTCGCCGAATGTGCCCATCGGGTCGGAGAAGCCGTCGGCGAAATCGCGGCTGGCGCGCTGGGCCTTGTGGCGCGAGCTGGTCGAATTGCGCCAGCCCCAGGTCGGGCGATGGCCATAGGCGGAGGATTCGCGATAGGCCTGCGCCGCGCTCTCGCTCATGCCTTCGAAGAAATTCCACGACTTGTTGTATTCCGAGGCATGGCTCTGGCAGAACCAGTAGAATTCGCTCAGCTGGTCGCTCGATTTCGGCGCCCGGCTATTGCCATGGCTGCGGCAACCGGGCCATTCACACACACGCTCTTCGGCCGAAGGCTTGTCCTTGGGCGGCTTGATGCGGATGTCTTTGAACCGCGGTGTATATTCGAAGGCGTCGGTCATAGCGTCCAATTATGGTCATGCGCAGGTAAAGCGGCAATGAAACGGGTGCCAAAAAAGGTGAAATTAATGATGACTGTCAGAGAGACGATCGAAACCCGCCTGCGCGAGGCGCTGGCACCGGAACTATTGCATGTCAGCGATGACAGTCATTTGCACGCGGGACATGCAGGTGCGCGGCCGGGCGGTGAGAGCCATTTCACGGTCGATATCGTGTCCGGCCGGTTTGCGGGGCTGAGCCGCATCGACCGTCACCGCCTGGTCAATGCGGCGCTGGCCGGGGAGCTGGCCGGGCCGATCCACGCGCTGGTGATCAAGGCGCGGGCGCCCGGCGAATAGTTCATTCGATTTCGCCGCGGCGGTGGTCCAATCGCCCCGGCGCTGCGTAGACCCATGGTCGACCCTGCTGCCCTGGAGCCCCCATGCCGAAATCTCTCGCCTCGCTTTGCCTGGTCCCGCTCATCGCCGCCACCATGGCGGGCTGTGCGGCCAACGGGCTGCAACAGGCCAGTACGCTGAGCGATTATCAGAACATGCAGCCGGCCGAGCGGCGTCTGCTGCAGGTGCGCGAATGGGCCGATCCGCAGGCGATGCGTTCGGTTGAGGCCATCTATATCGAACAGGCCGGTGTGGTGCCGGGCGTGGTCGAAAACAGCGGCGTTGCTCCGGAACGCTTCAATCGCGTTGTCGGCAAGCTGACCCAGACCGTCTGCCGCCGCCTGGCGCGGGGCGGGTTCGAGATCACCGCGGACCCGGCGCTGGCGAGCCACCAGGTGCGGCTGAACATCACCGGGTTCGAAACCACCAATCGGGTCAGCGCCGGCGCCTCGCGGCTGATCGGTTTCGCCATTCCCGGCCCGCTCAGCCCGCGTATCCCGATCGGTATCGGCGCCCTGGCGGTCGAGGGCGAAATGCTTGATGGCGACAATCGCCAGGTTGCGGCGCTGGAATGGTCCTCGCGCAATCACCTCGCCTCGAGCGGCGGCTTTTCCGAGATCGGCGACGGCTATGCCCTGGCCCAGGTGTTCGCTGACAGTTTCGGCGACCTCATCGTCGAGGCCCGCAACACCGTCAGCGAGACCCGCCAGTCGACAGAGCGCGGCGTGTGCAATGACATGTTCGATGCCGCGACTGAGGCGGGTGGTCCGGCCGACTGACGTGATGTCAGTCGGGGCTGGCGCTGACGCGGAGCTGGGTGATCTGGTTGCGGCGGCGTTCGACGACTTCAAAGCGCACGCCATGGAACTGGAAGACCTGGCCGCGCTCGGGAATGGTCTGGGCCTCGTGAATCACCAGGCCTGCCAGCGTCACGGCTTCCTCGTCGGGCAATTGCCAGTCGAGTGCCCGGTTGAGATCGCGGATCGGCACCACACCGTCGACCAGCCAGATCCCCTCCGCCTCGGGCCGGATGCCCTCGACGGTGATGTCGTGCTCGTCCTCGATCGCGCCGACGATTTCCTCGAGGATATCCTCGAGCGTCACCAGACCCATCAGCGCACCATACTCGTCGACGACGAGGGCGAAATGCTCGCGCTTTTCACGGAAGGCATTGAGCTGGTCGAGCACTTCGGTGGTCTCCGGCACGAACCAGGGCTCGCGCAGGATCGCCTTGATATCGATCGTCGACGGGTCGCCATCATTATCGTGCATGGCCCGGGCCAGATCGCGGGCATGCAGCACGCCGACGATATTGTCGGGATCGCCCTGGTAGAGCGGCAGACGCGTATGCGGGCTGTGCAGGGCGTCCTGGGCGATTTCCGACGCCGGAAGCTCGATATCGATCATGTGGATGGACTTGCGATGCACCATGATGTCGTCAACGGTCAGGTCGCGCAGATCGAGCACGCCGCCGAGCATGTCGCGGTCATTTTTGACCACGCCGCCTTCCTCGTGATGCAGCGCGATGGTGCCGCGCAATTCGTCATGGGCCGACAGGACCGGGCCTTCAACGGTGGCGCCGAACAGGCGCAGCACGCCGCGCACGATCGCCTGCACCGCGCCGACGATCGGTGCGAAGACGCGCACGATGACCAGCACCGGGCGCGACACGGCCAGGGCGAAACGCTCGGGATTGGACAGGGCATAGGTCTTGGGCATCACCTCGGCGAAGACCAGTACCAGCACCGTCATCACTGCCGTCGCGATCCAGACGCTGTGCTCGCCGCCGAGCAGGCGGGCAAACAATTGCCCTGTCAGCATCGAGGCGGCGATATTGACCAGATTATTGCCGAGCAGCAGCGATCCCAGCAGGCCTTCGCCATCGCTGATCAGGCGATTGACCCGGGCTGCGGCCGGGTTCTTGTCGCGCTCAAGCTGCAGGATGCGGGCGCGTGATGTCGCGGTCAGCGAGGTTTCCGAACCCGAGAAAAAGGCCGACAGACAAAGCAGGCCGAGAATCAGCAGGGCGGGGCCAATCAGGCTCCAGTCGAGGCTCATGAGAGCGAAGTCTCCAAAAATGCGACGAGATGCGTCGCGTCAATCCTAGGGTCTATCCAGGCTTTGCCAATCCCCCGGGCCAGAATCAAGGTGATTTCCCCGGCCTGGTTCTTCTTGTCATCGCGCATCCGCGCCACCAGACGGGCAGCGTCCCAGTCCTTGTGCGCCAGGCTGGCGGCATTCCACGGCAGGCCGACCGTGCGCAAATGCGCCTCAACGCGATCGGCATCGCTGGCCGGGCATTCGCCGCGGGCAACCGAATAGCGAAAGGCCAGGGCAATACCGGCCGCGACGGCCTCGCCGTGGCGAATGGCGTCCTTGGGCGCCTCCGCCTCGAAGGCATGGGCGAAGGTGTGGCCGAGATTGAGCAGGGCGCGATTGCCATGTTCCAGCTCGTCCTCGGCGACAATGCGGGCCTTGAAGGCGACCGCATCGGCGATGGCGCGGGCCAGCGGCGCGCCCTGCAGCACGCCGGCTCCAGCCGCGTCGAGGCGTTCGAACATAGGCTCATCGCCGATCAAAGCCGCCTTGACGATCTCGGCATAGCCGGCGCGGCGTTCGCGCTCGGGCAGGGTGGCGAGCAGGCCGGTGTCGGCGATCACCAGGCGCGGCTGGTGGAAGGCGCCGGCGAAATTCTTGCCCTGGCGGGTATTGATCCCGGTCTTGCCGCCGACCGAGCTGTCGACCTGGGCCAGCAGCGTCGTCGGGATCTGGATGAAGTCGACGCCGCGCTTGGTCACCGCTGCGGCAAAACCGGTCAGGTCGCCGATCACGCCGCCGCCCAGCGCGATCACTGCCTCGGAGCGTTCGATATTGCGTTCCAGCAAGGCATCGACCAGCTGTTCCAGCCCGGCAAAGCTCTTGGCGCGCTCACCGGGCTCCATCACGATCGGGTCGCAGGCGAGGCCGGCGGCGGCCAGCAGTGTGATGACGCGCTCGAGATGCAGCGGCGCGATATGGCTGTCGGTGACGAGGATGGCGCGTTTGCGCGGAAAGAAGCCGGCCAGGCGGTCTGCGGCGGCATCCAGGGCGCCATCGCCGACCAGCACATCATAGGCCCGCGACCCAAGGCCGACCGGAACTGTCAGAACTGAACTCACGCGTCCGTCTCCCGGGCTTGCAGGGCGGCGAGAATGGCCTCGGCCGTTGCCTGATGTGTGCCCGCCGAGGCATCGATATGGATATCGGCCTCGGCATAGGCAGGCTGGCGGGTTTCGAGCAGGCGTTCAAGGATGACGGCCGGATCGCCCTCGCGCAGCAGCGGCCGGGTATCACGCCGGCCGACCCGCGCCGCCAGGGTCGCGACATCGGCCTGCAGCCAGATCGAGATGGCGCGCTCCTTGACCAGCGCCCGCGTCTGCGGATCGACAAAGGCGCCGCCGCCCAGCGCCAGCACCATGGGCGGTTCATCGAGCAGGCGCGCGATCACCCGGCGTTCGCCATCGCGGAAGGCGGCCTCGCCGAAATCCTCGAAAATATCGCTGACCGTCCGGCCGGCGGCGCGTTCGATTTCATGGTCGGCATCGGCAAAGGGACGTTCCATCGCCGTCGCCAGACGGCGGCCGACCGTGGTCTTGCCGGCGCCCATCAGCCCGATCAGGACAATGGAATGATCTTGTAAAGCAGTACGGGTCATGCCTTCGGTATAAAGCGTCTGGAAATCGCCGCAATCGGGGTTACCCTTGTCGCGCGGATGTTTGCCATGCTGGTGGCGCACCAATTGCACATGGGAAGGTGAATTCATGCGGGGATTTCTGGTCGGCCTGGTGATTATCGTCGGCATTGTCGCGGCGGGCTTTGGCACGCTGGTTGTTATCGCGAACGGTCTTGAGCCGTCGCAGGAGGAAGTACGTGTCGAGCTGGACGATAATTTTCCGCGCTAGCGGTCTGGCCCTGATGCTGGGGGGCACCGCCCTCGCCCAGGGACCGATCGAAGTTCAAAGCCTCGACGCGCTTGACCCGCTCGAAGTGGGCCTGCCCGACGCGGCATTGGGGATCTCGTTGTGGGATGGCAGCGATGCCGACATGGCCAGTCGGGTCCTGACCCTGCTGCCCGGGGCTGACGGCGCCGGCTATGCCTCGCCTGCCCTGGCCGAGCTGTCACGCTCCGTGCTGAGTTCGGGCGGCTATCCGCCTGCAGGCGGGCGCGGCGATCCCGGCCTGCCGGTGGTGCGCGCTGACCGTCTGCTTGCAGCGGGCGGCGTGTTCGAGGCCTATGACCTGCTCGAGCGCACCCCCAATCTCAACCAGAATGAAGCCTTGTCCCGCCTGCATGCCGAGCTCGCCTTTGCGACCGGCAATGCCCGCAATGCCTGCCATACGGCCGATGCCCTGCTGCGCGGCCGTGAGCAGGCCTACTGGCTGCGGGCGCGGGCCTTCTGTCTCGCCCTGGACGGTCAGGACAGCGCTGCCGAGCTGACGGCGGAACTGGCGCGCAATGCCGGCGAGGATGCCGGCTATGACGCGCTGTTGTTTGCGCTCACGCTTGAGGGCGCAGCGCCGCAACCTCTGCCGGTGATCGATTCCGGTCTCAAGCTGGCCATGGCCTTCCAGCTCGACGCCGATACCGAACTGGAGGCCCTCGACCTGGCGGGCGCGCCGGGCTGGCTGCAGCGCTTCGTGCATGGCCGCGCCGCACCGACACCGGTGCCGGCCAGCGAGCCGGCGGAAGCCCTGGCTGCAGCCCTGGCCCTGTCCGGCGTCGAACGTACGGCCGCTCTCGAGGCGGTGCTCGTGCAGGGCGCCGACCGTGCCATCGCAGCGAGCGCCCTGTCGGGCCTGCTCGACGATGCCGTCTCCGGCGGCGAGTTTGCCGCTGCGGCGCGCCGTTATGGCCGCGAGGTTCACACCCTGCCGCTGACACGCGAAACCCTCGGCGATGGCTATCGCTTTGCGCTGGCCGCGCTGCTGGCCGGCGATGTGCCGACGGCCTCCCACTGGCGCAATGCCCTGATGGACGGGCCGCCACTGCCGCCGGTGCCGCAGTTCGATGAAACCGGCAAGCCGCTCGATCCGATCGCCGCGACCCTGTCTGCCCCGGTGCCGCCGGCCTGGGTGCCACCATCACCACGCCGCATGGTCAATCTCGACCTGGCGCTGGCGATTGCCCGCGATCGTGTCGCCGGCGATCAGGCCGCCGCCCTGCTGGCTGCGCATTTCGAAGCCTATGGCAATGGTGCACTGCCCGATTTGCTGGCGCTGCAGCGGTTGGGTGCCAGTGCGATCAGCGGGGTGCGCCCGGCTCTGCTGCAGCTGGCACCGGTCTCGGTGGGGCCCGAAGTCCTGGCGATGGAGGCGGCCGAACGCGCCAATGCCGGTGCCGAGGCGGCCCTGCTGGCCATCGCCGGTCTGGCCCGGGGCGGGGCACAGCCGAATGCAGCGACATTGAGCCGCTGCGTTGCGGTGCTCGATTCGCTCGGCCTGCGCCGTGCGGCGCTTGAGATCCTGCTGGAACGGCTGGTGGCGAGGGCGGTGTGAGCAGCGGTCCGGAGATCGACCTCTTCCTCGACATGATGGCCGCCGAGCGCGGTGCTGCCAAGAATACACTCGACGCCTATGCCCGCGACCTGAACGATGTCTCGGCCCGGCTCGCCGCGCGTGGCGTCCAGCTGGCGCAGGCGACGACGCCGGATCTGGAAGGAGTGCTGGCGGAGATTGAATCCGATGGGCTGTCAGCGGCGACGGCGGCGCGTCGCCTGTCGGCGATGAAGCGCTTCTATCGCTTCCTGCTCTCCGAGGGGCGCCGCAGCGATGATCCCTGCACGCCGCTGCACGGACCGAAACAGGGCCGCAGCCTGCCGAAGATTCTCAGCGAAGCCGATGTCGATGCCCTGTTTGCCGCCACTGCCGGACTGCCGGGCCCGTCGGGCCTGCGCACCCGGGCTCTGCTGGAAATCCTCTATGCCGGCGGCTTGCGCGTCACCGAACTGGTGTCGCTGCCGCTGAGCGCTTTCATCCAGAGCGAGCGCTGCATTTTCGTCACCGGCAAGGGCGGGCGCGAGCGGCTGGTGCCGCTGACGGCTTCGGCGCTTGAGGCGATGGCGGCCTATCGCGAGGTCCGTGCCGCGCATCTGCCGCCCGCCAGATCCGGCGCGCAAAAGGCGCAACGCTTCCTGTTTCCCTCGCGCACGGCCAAGTCCGGTCATCTCACCCGCGAGCGCTTCGCCCAGATCCTGCAGGAGGTCGCCCTGGCCGCCGGCCTTGATCCGGCCCGCGTCTCGCCGCACGTGCTGCGCCATGCCTTCGCGACGCATCTGCTGGCGCGCGGTGCCGATCTGCGCTCGGTCCAGCTCTTGCTGGGCCATGCCGATGTCTCGACGACGCAGATCTATACCCATGTGCTCGACGAGCGTCTGAAATCCCTGGTCGAGACCGCGCATCCGCTGGCACGCAAGCGCTGAGGCCTGCCCGGTTCGGCCGCTGCCGGCTGACAGTATTGCGGGCTTGTGACGCCCGGCTCGGCTGGTTAGGTTCAGCGCCTTCTGAAACGTCCACAGGCGTTAAACCGGCATGTCCGATCCTACGCGTACCTATCTCGATTTCGAACGGCCGCTGGCCGAGCTGGAAGCCAAGATCGAAGAGCTTGAAACGCTCTCCGCTGCGGGCGGCGATGACGCGCCCGACATGGCTGAAGAGACGGCGAGACTGCGCCAGAAGGCGTCGGAACAGCTCGCCACCCTCTATGGCAAGCTCGACCCCTGGCGCAAGACGCTGGTCGCGCGCCATCCCGAGCGGCCGCATTTCCGCGATTATCGCAAGGCGCTGATCGAGGATTTCGAGGAGTTGTGCGGTGACCGCCGTTTCTCCGAGGATGCCGCCATTGTCGGCGGACTCGGCCGTTTTCGCGGGCGTTCCGTGGTCGTGATCGGCCATGAGAAGGGCCATGATACCGAAAGCCGTCTGCACCATAATTTCGGCATGGCGCGGCCCGAGGGTTATCGCAAGGCGATCCGGCTGATGGATCTGGCCGAGAAATTCAATCTGCCCGTTCTCACCTTCGTCGATACCGCTGGTGCCTATCCTGGCCTTGGTGCTGAAGAGCGCGGCCAGGCGGAAGCGATTGCACGTTCGACCGAGCGCTGCCTGACGCTCGGCACGCCGCTGATTTCGGTCATCACCGGCGAGGGTGGTTCCGGCGGCGCGGTGGCGCTGGCCAGCGCCAATACCGTGATGATGCTGGAGCATTCGATCTATTCGGTGATCTCGCCGGAAGGCTGTGCCTCGATCCTGTGGAAGGACCAGGCCAAGGCCAAGGACGCCGCCGTGGCGATGAAGATCACGGCGCCCGACCTCCTCGGCTTCAAGATCATTGACGAGATCATTCCCGAACCGATCGGCGGCGCTCACCGTCACCCGGTCGAGACCATGCGTTCGGTCGGCAATGCCATCGAGGCCCATCTCGCCAAGCTTGATGGCCTGTCGGACAAGGAATTGCGCCAGCAACGCCGCGAACGCTTCCTGGCGATCGGCCGTGCCGGCGGCGGTGCGTTCTAGGCAGTCCGGTCCGGACACTGCCGCACGCCTGCCCGAGCCCGTTTTAAAGCGTCACTTCCAGCCAGGGCAGTTCCCGTCCCTTGAACACGTCCGAGGCGCGCATCTCGACGCGGCGGGCGCCCATGTGCAGGTAGGCGGCTTCCGCATAGGGGTCGGACAGGATCGTCATGACCGGCAAGCCCAGCGCCTTCAATTGTGCCTTGGCGTGCTCAAACAGCGCCCGGCCAGCGCCCGTCCCGATCGCCTCGGGTTCAATGAACAGCAAATCGAGTGCGCCGCCATGGCCAGCAGGGTCGATCTGGCAGACGCCCAGCACAACGCCGTCCGCCGATTCAGCGACGGTCGCATGACCCTCGCGGATGGCATCACCGGTGACACGCAGATAGGGCGCAACCGCGTCCATGAACGCCGCGTCATAGCCCCAATAAGCCTTGGAGCGCAGACAGAGCGCTGACAGTGCCGCTTCCTCGCCCGGGCGGGCGGGACGAAGCCGGATATCAGGCCTGGGCGTCTTGGCTGTCGATCGCGCCATGGCACTGCTTGTACTTCTTGCCGGAACCGCATGGGCAGGCGGCATTGCGCGCCACCCGGCCCCAGGTCTCGGGCCGGTTCGGATCGACAGGGGTTGAAGTGCGGCGCAGGGTTGGCGCAACCCGTGCGGCGACAGGGCCGGCATCGGGATCGCCCATTTCATTGCGGCCGGTGCGCGGGTCGATATGGGTTGCGGTCAGCCCCTCGGGTGCCTGCGGTGCGGCCGGTGCCGCCGGTGCGCGCTCGAAGCGGATCAGCATCAACTGCTTGGTCACTTCGACCCGCAAATTGTCCATCATTTTCTCGAACAGCTCGAAGGCTTCGGTCTTGAACTCGTTGAGCGGATCGCGCTGGGCATAGCTGCGCAGGCCGATCATTGAGCGCATGGCATCGAGATTCTGCAGGTGCTCGCGCCAGTTCTGGTCAATGGCCTGCAGCAGGAAGGATTTTTCGATCCGGCGCATCAGGTCGGGCCCGCCATTGGCGGCCTTCTCGGCGAAGGCCCGGTCGGCGGCCTCGGTGACGCGTTCGAGGATTTCCTCGTCGGCAATGCCTTCTTCCTGCGCCCACTCGGTAACCGGCAGGTCGAGTCCGAACACTTCGCGCAGCTCGCTTGCCAGCCCTTCGACATCCCACTGGTCGGCATAAACCTTGGGCGGGATGTGCGCGACAACGAGATCCTCGGCGGTCTGGTGGCGCATGTCCTTGATGACGTCGGCAACATCGCCGGAGGTCATGAAATCAATGCGCTGCTCGAACACGGCCTTGCGCTGGTCATTCATGACGTCGTCGTATTTGAGGACATTCTTGCGGATGTCGAAATTGCGCTGCTCGACCTTCTTCTGCGAGGTCTCCAGTGCCTTGGACATCCAGGGGTGGGTGATCGCCTCGCCCTCTTTCAGACCCAGCGTCCGCATGATGCCGTCAAGCCGTTCCGGCGCGAAAATGCGCAGCAGGTCGTCCTGGACGGAGATGTAGAATTTCGAGCGGCCCGGATCGCCCTGGCGGCCGGTACGGCCGCGAAGCTGGTTATCGATGCGGCGGCTTTCATGGCGTTCGGTGCCGAGCACATAGAGACCGCCGGCGGCGAGCGCGATTTCGCGCTTTTCGGCGATATCGGCCGCGATTACGGTTTTCTGGGCCTCGATAGCAGCGTCGTCCGGCTGGACACCCTTGGCGGTCTGTTCCGCGAGCCATTGCGTCATGCGCATCTCGGCATTGCCACCGAGCTGAATATCGGTCCCGCGGCCGGCCATATTGGTGGCGATGGTGATCGCGCCGGGCGTGCCGGCCTGGGCGACGATCATCGCTTCCTGTTCGTGGTAGCGCGCATTGAGCACCTTGTGCTCGAGCGGGATCAGCTTGAGCATCTCCTTGAGCGGACGCGCATCGGGACGGCCGGACTTCTTGAACGCCTCGATCTCGGCATCATCCTTGGGATAGAGATGGCCGAGCGTCTCGCGGAAGGTCTTCTTGTCGCTGAGCAATTGCGACAATTGCTCGGATTTCTCGATCGACACCGTGCCGACCAGCACCGGCTGGCCACGCTCCTGGCAATCGACCAGATCATCGACGATGGCCGCATACTTGTCGGTCAGGGTGCGGAAGACCTCGTCTTCATTGTCGATCCGCGCGATCGGCCGGTTGGTCGGGATCTCGACCACTTCCAGCTTGTAGATCGAATGGAATTCGTCGGCCTCGGTGGCAGCCGTACCGGTCATGCCGGCGAGCTTCTTGTAGAGGCGGAAATAGTTCTGGAAGGTGACAGAGGCCAGCGTCTGGTTTTCCGGCTGGATATTCGCGCCTTCCTTGGCCTCGATGGCCTGGTGCAGACCGTCCGACAGGCGGCGGCCCTGCATCATCCGGCCCGTGAACTCATCGATCAGCAGGACTTCGCTGTCCTTGACGATGTAGTCCTTGTCGATGTGGAAGATCTTGTGGGCCTTCAGGGCCTGGTTGACGTGGTGGACGATCGAGACATTCTCGACATCATAGAGATCGCCCTCCTTCAAGAGATCGTTTTCGCGCAGCAGGCGCTCGATCTCTTCATTGCCCTCTTCGGTCAGCAGGATCGAGCGGGCCTTCTCGTCAATCTCGTAACACTCATCGCCCAGCTGCGGGATCAGCGCGTCGATCGTCTTGTAGAATTCGGTCCGGTCCTCGGTGCGTCCAGAGATGATCAGCGGCGTGCGCGCTTCATCGATCAGGATGGAATCGACTTCATCGACGAGGGCATAGGCATGACCGCGCTGGACCATTTCCTCGATCGAATACTTCATGTTGTCGCGCAGATAATCGAAGCCGAGCTCGTTATTGGTCGCGTAGGTGATGTCGCAGGCATAGGCCTCGCGGCGTTCCTGGTCGGACTTGCCGTGCGAGATGACGCCGGTCGTCATGCCCAGTTGCGCGAAGACCTTGCCCATCCACTCGGAATCCCGCGTCGCCAGATAGTCATTGACGGTGACGACATGGACGCCGGTGCCGGGCAGGGCGTTGAGATAACTCGGCAGGGTGGCAACCAGGGTCTTGCCTTCACCGGTCTTCATTTCCGCGATCGAGCTGTCATTGAGCACGATGCCGCCCATCAGCTGGACGTCATAGGGGCGCAGTCCGATCGCCCGGTCGGCCGCTTCGCGAACCGCCGCGAAGGCCTCCGGAAGGAGGTCGTCGAGCTTGGCACCCTGTTCGAGCCGGGCTCGGAATTCGACGGTCTTGCCCTTGAGAGCTTCGTCGGAGAGCGCCTTGTATTCGGCCTCGTATGCGTTGATTTGATCGACAACCGGTTTCATGCGGCGCAGTTTGCGGCTTGTTTCGGTTCCGAAGATCTTGCGGGCAAGTGAGAGCATGGGGTCTGGCTTTGCGAACAACGGTTGGGCTAGCAACTCTGCAAGGGCCAGATCAATGGACCGGCGCAGGCGCTGGCATTGCTTTGAAACGTCTGGCTGACTTAAGGATGGGGGCATTCAGTGTCAATCAAGCCGCGCGGCACGCATCGCGTTCCTGCGGCCCGGCAAGGTGAAGATAGTGTCGATGAAACGTCTTTTTGCAGCTGGCTTGGTGCTTGCCGTACTTGCCGGATGCGGCCCTGAACCCCGCCGGACGGCGGATGATTTCCGGGCCGCGAATCCGGCGCTGTCATTGGATGAGCGGGACCCGGTCCTGGCGCGTGTCGACGGCACGATCATCCGCCGTTCCGACGTGGAGCGTGAGGCCGCCAGCCAGGCCGAGGGGGGCGACTCGCCGCCCGTCGGGCCGGGCAGTGAGGGTTTTGCCCATATTCTGGACGAATTGATCGATCAGCGCCTGCTGGCGATGGAGGCGCGTCGCCGCGGGCTCGACCAGTCCGAAGAGGCGCTGCGCCGGCTGGCACTGGCTGAGGAGCGCATTCTCGGCAATGTGCTGGTCGAGACGGCGCTGGCCGATGCCGTCAATGAGGAAACGATCGAGCGCATTTACCAGGAACAGGTGCGCCTGATCCCGCTCGGTGAGGAAGTGCGGGCCCGTCATATCCTCGTCGACACGCGCGAGGAAGCGGATGCGATCAAGGCCCTGATCGATGCCGGGCAGGATTTTGCCGCCCTCGCGGTGCGCATGAGCCAGGACCAGGCGACGCGGCTGGAAGGCGGCGATCTGGGTTATTTCAGTCGCGAAGGTGTGCTGCCCGCCTTCGGTGCGGTCGCCTTCAGGACCGGCGAGGGCGAGACTTCGGAACCGTTCCAGACTGAATTTGGCTGGCATATCCTTCAGGTCGTCGACCGCCGCCGCGAGCCGCCGCCGACACTGGAGGCCTTGCGGCCGAATATCGTGCGTTTCTTCACCTTCGACCAGCTGGAGGGGCTGATCGGCGGGCTGCGCGAACAGGCCGAGATCGAGCGCTTGCCTTTGCCATTACCGGATTCCGGTCTCAGCCTCGCCCCGGAGGATGGCGACGCGCCGGCCGAGGCGGACGGGGGCGATGCCGCCGCAGAGCCCGGGACGGATGATCTGCCGGCGGATCCGGGCTAACACCCGCTTAACCGCGTCTCTGCACCCGCCCTTAACGGAGTTTGTTCATAATGGCTGAACCTGGCCCCAAACCGGTCCTTTATGTTGCTGCCTGTGCCTTGCTCGATGCGGATGGCCGTATCCTGATTGCACGGCGCCCCGAGGGAAAGCCGATGGCGGGCCTTTGGGAATTCCCCGGCGGCAAGATCGAGCCGGGCGAGACACCGGAGCAGGCCGTGGTTCGCGAATTGCGTGAAGAGCTGAGTGTCGAACCGTGTGAACGGTGCCTGCACCCCTTTGCCTTCGTGTCCCATGCCTATCCCGATTTTCACATCGTGATGCCCTTCTTCCTGTGCCGCACCTGGGATGGTTTCCCACAGGCCAATGAGGGCCAGGAGCTCGCCTGGGTTCGCAAGGAAAAACTGCGCGACTTCAAGATGCCGGCCGCCGACATGCCGCTGGCCGCAGAGCTGAGGGACCGGCTGTGATGGATATCCTCAAACGCTTCTGCCGCGATGAAAACGGCGCCACGGCGATCGAATACGGCATGATTGCCGCCGCCATGGCGCTGGTGGTGATCGGCCTGTGGACGACATTCGGACCGGCCGTGGGCCGGCTCTACGCGGATGTGGCCGGGGCGCTTTAGCGCCCGGCCTTCTCGTCCGCCGATTTTTCCGTCACGCCCAGCGCATCGGCCAGCCTGACCGTCGCCGAGCCCGGACGCTTGGCGACCGGCTGATCGGGGTGCGGCGCCCAGCCGGCAGCGTGGACGATCTCGAACGTGGCGCGGATACGTCCGTCGGGGTCCGAGAAACGCTCGGCATAGATTTCCGCCATCCGCACGAATAGCGCCCGTGTCGCCGGGCTGCGGGGCCGGTCAGCGAGAATGCTGGTCTCGGCCATGCCGCGCAGATCGGCCATCAGGGCGAAGGCATTGTCATAGCGCACGGTGACGCGGTCGATATCGGCGACCGGCATGGTGAAGCCGGCGCGCTGCAGCAGGGCGGCAATGTCGAACGTGCCGGCTAGCGGCGAGACGCGCGCATGCGCCCCGCCGCTCAGCTCGGCCTCGGCCGCCATCAGGGACTGGCGCAATTCGGTCAGGCTGTTGCCGCCAAGCAGTGCCGCGGCAAGGAACCCGTCGGGTTTGAGGGCCCGGCGCAGCTGCACCAGCACGCCGGGCAGGTCATTGGTCCAGTGAAGTCCGAGCGGCGCCAGAATGAGATCGAGACTGGCATCGCTGAAGGGCAGGCGCTCCTCGTCGAGTGCCAGGGCGGGGCCGTCCAGCCGGGCCGCGACGGCCGGGGCGAGATCGCTCTGGATGACATGGCCGGTCTTGCTGCCGGCATGGCGCTGGCGCAATTCGCCCGGCAGGCCCGGCCCGCCGCCAAGGATCAGCGTGGTGTCGAAATCGCGCATCACGCCCTCGACCCGGTCGCAAATATCGTCGAACGCCCGTTGCACGAGAAAATTGTATGATTGTATGCTGCCCGCCGCGCGGTTGCGGCGCTGGCGCAGCAGGTCGCGATTAAACAATTGCGGGGGCAGGGCGGATGACATGCCGCCGATATGCCTTTTGCGCCCGCCGAAGGGAAGGGGTGTGATGAGCAAGTCTGTCCTGACCGCCCTGGCCGATGCCGTCTGGCCGCCGGTTTGTCCGGTGCGCAGCGTGCCGGTTGATGCCAGCGGGCGCCTCGATGCGGCCGCCTGGCAGGGGCTGGAGTTCATCGATGCGCCCTGGTGCGATTGCTGCGGCGTGCCCTTCCCCTATGGAACGGGGATCGAGACGGGCGGCCTGTTGTGCGCGCTGTGTCTCGCCCGTCCGCCCAAATTCGATCGCGCCCGGGCGCCGCTGGTCTATGGCGATGTCTCGCGGCAATTGGTGCTCGGCTTCAAGAATGGCGGCCGCCGCGAGATGATCGACCAGTTCGGCGCCTGGATGGCGCGCGCCGGGGCGAGTTGTCTGTCGGGCGCCGATTATATCCTGCCGGTGCCGCTGCATTGGCGGCGTTTGCTGACGCGGCGCTATAACCAGTCGGCGCTGCTCGGCCAGGCCTTGTCTCGCCAGACCGGGATCCCGATGCGCGCGGGCTGGTTGCTCCGTTCCCGCGCAACGCCGAGCCAGGCGGGCAAGAGTGTGCTGTCACGGCGGCGCAATATGGCGGGCGCATTCCGGATCGCGCCGGGGCACGGACTTGACGGCAGGCATGTTGTGTTGGTGGATGACGTGTTCACAACGGGCGCGACCGCCTCGGCCTGCGCCCGCCAGCTCCGGCGTGCCGGCGCTGCCCTTGTGACTGTCGTGACGCTTTGCCGTGTTGTACGCGCCAGCGATGCCACTATGTAAGGCGTGAAGGAGTTTGTTTATGGCCAAAGTGACGATCTACACCCGACCGATGTGCGGCTATTGCGCCCGCGCGGTCTCATTGCTGAAGCAGAAGAAGATCGATTTCGAGGAAATCGATGCCGGCTTCGACCAGAAAAAGCGCGAGGAAATGGTGCAGCGTTCCCACGGCGGGCGCACCTTTCCGCAGATTTTCATCGGCAAGGACCATGTCGGCGGCTGCGATCAGCTTATGGCTCTGGAACGTTCCGGCAAGCTTGACGGGATGCTCGGCCTGAAATGAGCACGATCGCGACAGCCCTGGTCCAGATGCGGTCCGGTATCGATCCGGCTGCCAATCTGGCCATGGCCAGCGATCTGATCCGCCAGGCCGCCGCCCAGGGCGCGACGCTGGTTGCCACGCCCGAGACGACGCACCTGGTGCAGAAGGATGCCGATCAGGCCTTCGCCGTGATGCGGACTGCCGGGGACGATCCGGCGATCCCGGTTTTCGCAGCGCTGGCACAGGAGCTCGGTATCACCCTGTTGATCGGCTCGCTCGCCATCAAGCTGGGCGAACGGCGCGCCGCCAACCGATCCTTCCTGTTCGGGCCCACCGGTGAGTTGCTCGCCACCTATGACAAGGCCCACATGTTCGATGTCGGGCTTGGCCAGGGCGAGACCTATCGCGAATCCGCCAATTACCGCGCCGGCGACCGGCTGGTGCTGGCCGATATCGGTGGCGCGCGGCTGGGCCTGTCGATCTGCTATGATGTCCGCTTCGCCTATCTCTATCGCCGCCTGGCCCAGGCGGGCGCCCATATCCTCGCCGTGCCGGCCGCCTTCACCCGTCCGACCGGGCGGGCGCACTGGGAGGTGCTGCTGCGCGCCCGGGCGATCGAGACCGGGTCCTGGGTGATCGCACCGGCCCAGGCCGGCCTGCACGAGGATGGCCGCCGCACCTGGGGCCACTCCATGGTCATCGATCCCTGGGGCAAGGTGGTGGCGCTGCTCGACCATGACGAGCCTGGCATCCTGCTGGCACAGCTCGACACGGCAAAGGCCGACGATGCCCGCGCGCGCATTCCCGCCCTGCTGCATGATCGTGAACTGGGCGGGCCGGACGAGATGATCCTGCGATGATCCGCTATGCGCTCGTTTGCGGCGCCGAGCACCGGTTCGAAGCCTGGTTCTCCAGCTCGGCTGCCTTTGATGACCAGAATGAACATGGCCTGGTCGAGTGCCCGCAGTGCGGCTCGCACGCGGTGCGCAAGGACGTCATGTCACCGGCGGTCTCGACCTCGCGCAAACGCGAGGCAACGCCGGAATCGAAACTCAAGGCGATGGCGGCGCAGGTGAAGGCGCATATCCGCAGCAATTACGACTATGTCGGTGAGGATTTCGCCAGTGAGGCGCGCGCCATCCATGCCGGCGACAAGCCGGAACGCTTGATATATGGCGAGACTTCAGCGGAAGAGAGCGAGGCCCTGCGTGATGAGGGCGTGCCGGTGGCGCCCCTGCCCGACGCGCTGGCACCGACGCCGCCGAAAAAGGCGAATTGAGCGGCGTCAGTCTGGAGTCTTGTGCGCCACCATCATGTAATTGACGCTGGTATCCGAGCCCAGTGTCCACTGGTCATTGAGTGGATTATAGCTCACGCCAACCGGTGCATCCGGGGTCATGCCGCCGGCACGCAGGGCGGCGGTGAGTTCGGTCGGCTGCACCAGTTTGTGAAAGCGGTGCGTACCGCGCGGCAGCCAGCCCATCACCCATTCGGCGCCGACAATGGCGAGCGCGAAGGCTTTCGAGGTCCGGTTGATCGTGGCACAGATCATCAGCCCGCCCGGCTTCACCAGCTGGGCACAATCGACCAGGAATGTGTGGGGATTGGCGACATGCTCCATCACTTCCAAGTTGAGCACGACATCGAAGGGCGGCTCGCCGGCCTCGATCAATTGCTCGGCGACGCCGTGCCGGTAATCAATCTCCAGCCCCTGTTCGGCGGCATGGACCGAGGCGGTCTTCACATTGGCCTCGGCTGCATCCACGCCGGTGACGCTGGCGCCGAGCCGCGCCATGGGTTCCGAGGCGAGGCCGCCGCCGCAACCGATATCGAGAATGCGCAGCCCCTCGAACGGGCGCTCCCCGGAACGGCCGAAATGATTGCAGATCGTCTCGCGGATGAAGGCCAGCCGCACCGGATTGAACTTGTGCAGGGGTTTGAACTTGGAATCCGGGTCCCACCAGTCCGCGGCAATGCGCGAGAATTTCTCGACCTCGGCCGGATCGACCGAGGGACGCGACAGGGTTTCCGGCGCAGTTGCTGTCGACATGCCTGTTCTCCCGACGGGCGAATTCTCGCAATATTGCGTTCGAGCGTTGCGTACAAGGCTTCGCCCAAGTAGGAAACCGCGATAGCACGGCCTTGACCATCAACGATATCCTGACAGCCATATTATGGCCCCACCGGGCGGGCTAATCGAGCCGGGTGCGACGATTTGAACAGTCGCGGCTCCAGCGCAGAGCAAGGGACAGGCGGAATGACACGCGTGGTCGCAAAATTTGGCGGAACCTCGGTCGGCACGATCGAGCGTATCCGCCATGCTGCCGGCCTTGTCGCTGAGGCGGTTGCGCGCGGTGAGACCCTGGCCGTGGTGGTCTCGGCCATGGCCGGCGAGACGGACCGCCTGCTGGGGCTGGCCGGGGAGTTTCAGGCCGGGCTGGGTGATGTCGAGACCGATGTTGCCCTGGCCGCCGGCGAGCAGGTCTCGGCGGCGCTGATGGCGCTGGCGCTGCGCGAGCGCGGACTCCAGGCCCGCTCCTTCCTCGGCTGGCAGGCCCCGGTCTTCACTGATGGTCCGCCGGGCGCGGCGCGGATTGCCGGCATGGAGGCCTCCGCCTTTGAAGCGGCGATGGAGGCGGGCATCGTGCCGGTGCTGGCCGGCTATCAGGGCATCGCCGCGGATGGCAGCCTGCGCACGCTGGGCCGTGGCGGCACCGATCTGTCGGCCGCGGCGCTGGCGGCCGCGCTTGGCGCGCGCTGTGATATCTATACCGATGTCGACGGCGTCTACACCACCGACCCGCGGATCGAGCCGGGTGCGCGCCGGCTGGATGCCATCAGCCATGACGAAATGCTCGAACTGGCCGCCCAGGGCGCCAAGGTCCTGCAGGCGCGTTCGGTCGAGTTTGCCAAGTCGCGCCATGTGCCGATGCGGGTGCTGTCGAGCTTTCTCGCGGCTGGCGAGAGCCGCGGCACCGACATTCTGGCCGACCGCGATATCGCCGAACGCCGCGTCGTCTCAGGCGTTGCCTATGCGCGCGACCAGGCCCGGATTGCCGTGCTGGGCGCCGCGCCGCAATCGGGTTTTGCCGGCGAGACATTTTCCATTCTCTCGGAGGCCGGGATCGGCGTCGACATGATCGTCCAGGCCCATGGACGCGAGCCAGAGACGGTCAATCTGGAATTTTCAGTTGCGCATCGTGACCTCGATCGTGCCCAATCAGTGCTGGAGCGCGGATTGCCCGGCCTTCGGATCCGCTCGGAAACCGGGTTGGCCAAGGTCTCGGTCGTCGGCGCCGGCCTGCGACAGCGGGCCGATGTCGCCCGGTCGCTGTTCGGTGTCCTGGGCAAAAGCGGAATCGCCGTGAAGGTGCTCGCCACGTCCGAGATCAAGATCTCGGCACTGATTGACAATGATGCGGTCGAGCGCGCCGTGCGCGCCCTGCATGCGGCCTATGGCCTGGATCGGGTAGGAAATTGATGGAAGTGGAAACGCCCAATACCCGCGACCCGCGCCGCCTGCTCAGGCGGATGCGCGAGCTCATGGCGACGCGCGAGAACGCCCAGGACCGGCTCGATCACCTCACGACCCTGATCGCCGAGGAAGCCGGCTGGGACGTGTGTTCGATCTATCTGGCGCGGCGTTCGAGCGCGCTGGAATTATGCGCCACGCACGGATTGAAGGCTGAAGCCGTCCACCATACCCGGCTGCAGCCGGGCGAGGGCCTTGTCGGCCTGGTGGCACGGCGGGCCCGTCCGTTTGCGACGTTCGATGCCCGCTCGCATCCGGCCTTTTCCTACAAGCCGGAAACCGGCGAGGAGCCGTTCAATACTTTTGTCGGTGTGCCGATCCTGCGCGGTGGACGCCTGGTCGGCGTCCTGACGGCGCAGTCGACAGCGGAACGCCAGGTCGGCGAGGAGGAAATCGACTCGCTGCAGACCGTCGCCATGGTGCTGGCCGAGATCGTCGCCTCCGGCGATATCGCCGATTCCGAGGAAATGGCCGGTCTCGATGTCCGCCAGTCCAAGCCGGAACGGCTGCAGGGCGGGGCGTTTTCCGGCGGGTTGGTGAAAGGTGTCGCGGTCCTGTTCGAGCCGCATGTCGGCTCCGACCGCCTGATCTCCGAAGATGCCTCCGGCGAGGAGGTCCGGCTCGACGCGGCGATTGACGGGCTCCGATCCTCGATTGACGACATGCTCGAAGGCGGCCGTGTGCCCTTTGGCGGCCCGACGCGCGACGTGCTGCAGGCCTATCGCATGTTCGCCCATGACCGCGGCTGGCTCGAGCGTCTGCGCGAAGCCGTGCGGTTGGGGCTGACGGCGGAAGCGGCGATCGAACGCGTTCGCAATGAAAACCGCGCCCGCCTGATGAAGGCGGCCGACCTGACCTTCCGCGAGCGGCTGCATGATCTGGAAGATCTAGCCAACCGGCTGCTTCGCCATCTCGATGGCGCCGCGATGCCGCAGATTGAACTGCCCGACAATGCGATCCTGATCGCGCGCAATATCGGCCCGGCCGAACTGCTCGATTTCGACCGTTCGAAACTGCGCGGGATTGCGCTGGAGGAAGGCTCGGCCTCCTCGCACGCGGCGATTGTTGCCAAGGCGCTCGGCATCCCCCTGATCGGGCGGCTGGAAGGCGCACTCGACCGGGCCGAGAACGGCGACCCGGTGATCCTTGATGCCGAATTCGGCGTGTTGCATATCCGCCCGGCCGCCGACGTAGTCGAGGCCTATGACGAGCGCCTGCAGGCTTTGTCGATCCGACGGCTCTCCTATGCGGAGATGCGCGGTCCGGCAATGACGCGCGATGGCGAACGCATTGGCCTGCATATCAATGCCGGCCTGCTGGTGGAGCTGAGCCATCTCTCCGATGCCGGTGCCGACGGTGTCGGGCTGTTCCGGACCGAATTCCAGTTCATGGTCGCCGACACCCTGCCGCGGCTCGACGCGCAGGCCGCCGTCTACCGGGCCGTGCTCGATGCGGCCGATGGCAAGCCGGTCGTCTTCCGCACCCTTGATCTGGGCGGCGACAAGGTGGCGCCCTTCGCACCGTCCATGGTCGAACCCAATCCCGCCCTGGGCTGGCGCGCCATCCGCATGGGCCTCGATCGGCCCGGCCTGCTGCGCTACCAGCTGCGGGCCCTGATCCTGGCGGCGGCGGGCCGTCCCCTGCACGTGATGTTCCCGATGATCTCGACGCCGTGGGAAATGCGGGCCGCGCGGTCCATGCTCGAGCGCGAGCTGCAGCATGCGGCCCATAATGGCCACCCGATGCCGTCAGAGGTCAAAATCGGCCTGATGCTGGAAACCCCCGGTATTGCCTGGGCGATCGAGCATGTGATTGACGCTGTCGACTTCGTTTCGGTCGGTGCCAATGACCTGATGCAATATTTCTTCGCCGCCGACCGGCAAAATGCGCGTGTGTCGGATCGGTACGATGTCCTCAGTCCGGCGGCGCTGGGATTGTTCAAACAGATCCGCGATGCCTGCGCCGCCCACAATGTCCCGGTCTCGGTCTGTGGCGAGATCGCGGCCAAGCCGCTGGAGGCGGCAGTCCTGTTGGGGCTTGGTTACCGAAGTCTTTCCATGGCGGCGGCCAATCTCGGCCCGATCCGCAAAATGGTGTCCGGACTCGACACCGCCAAGCTTGGCACCTGGCTTGCTAGCCGTATGGATAGCCCGGCCGACAGCTTGAGACCGCTCTTGCTCAAAGCCGGGACCGACGCCGGTTTGCCCGGCGAGGCTGTTGAAAACGGGCGCAGAATTTGATCTTATGGTTAAGAGTGGTTGGGGGCAGCCTCGATCGTCTGCCCTGAGTGAGTGTTCTGACCCCGATTGGGGAGGGGTTTTAGGGTCATGTCGAGTCAAACAACGATGGCGGGTTTCGTGCCGGTGGATGCTGTGTTTTCGGAGAGTGGTGCCAGCTATGTGCAGCACTCGGCCGGAGAGCGTCTGCGTGAGGCCCGCACCAAGGCCGGCCTGACACTCGATTCCGCTGCCGCCCGGACCCGTATCCGCCGCGATTATCTTGAAGCCCTTGAAACCATGGACACACGCGGCCTGCCGGCGCGGGCCTATGCCATCGGCTATCTGCGTACCTATGCCAGCTTCCTTGCCATCGAACCGGCCGGCCTGGTGGAGCAATTCAAGCTCGAGGTCGACACCGAGACCGGTCGTGCCGTGCCGACAGCCTCGGCGCGGACCCGCGAACCGATCAAACTGCCGCGCGGCGCCTTCGGTGCCGTGCTGATCCTGGTCTGCGTCGCCTCGGTCGCCTGGTGGTATTCCGAGCAATCGGCCTCCTTCGGCACGATTTCCAACCTGCCATCGCCGCCGGACGCGGCGCCGGAATGGGCCCGGGCCGATTTCGCACCCGTTCATCAGCCCGCTGATATCGACACGATCTGGAACGGCGTTCCGCTGGGCGATGCTGCCAACGAGACAGGGCTGACCCTGCGCGCCACGGCGCCGACCACGCTGGAGGTCCAGGACGCCTCCGGCCGCATCCTGTATTCGCGCACGCTTGAAGCCGGTGATGTCTACGAAGCGCGTGAAGACGGCCTCACATTTTCCGCCTCCAATGCCGGTGCCATTCAACTCGAGCGCGACGGTATTGATCATGGCACGCTCGGTGCGGCCGGTATTCCGGTCGAGAACATCACCGTTGCTGTGGCCGACACCGCTGCGGTGCAGCCGGAATAATTCACCGCGCCCGCTCGCAAGCCTGCCGCAATCGCTCTATATCGTGGACGAAAGCTGACGCGCGCTGCGCCGAGGGAGTCCGCCATGTCCGATCCTGCCCATGATCCCCGTTCCGTCCGCCCCTGGCGGATGATCGAGCGGCGCAAGAGCCGCACCATCCGCATCGGCAAGCTGGAAATCGGTGGCGACGCCCCGATCAGCGTCCAGACCATGACCAATACCCTGACCTCGGACGCCAGCGCCACGATCGGCCAGATCCGGCGCTGCGAGGAAGCGGGTGTCGATATCGTTCGGGTGTCCTGTCCCGATGAGGCCTCGACGGCGGCGTTGAAATCGATCGTCCGGGCCTCGAGTGTGCCGCTGATCGCGGACATCCATTTCCACTACAAGCGCGGCATCGAGGCGGCCGAGGCGGGTGCGGCCTGCCTGCGCATCAATCCGGGCAATATCGGCTCGATGGACCGGGTGCGTGATGTCGTCCAGGCGGCGCGCGATCATGGCTGCGCCATCCGCATCGGCGTCAATGCCGGTTCGCTGGAAAAGCACTTGCTGGAAAAATACGGCGAGCCTTGTCCCGACGCGATGGTCGAGAGCGCGCTGGAACATGCCCGCATCCTCGATGATCTCGATTTCCACGACTACAAGATTTCGGTCAAATCCTCCGACACCTTCATGACGGTCGCGGCCTATCAGCAACTCTCGGAAGCGACCGATGCGCCGCTGCATCTGGGCGTCACCGAGGCGGGCGGCACCCGCATCGGCACGGTGAAATCCTCGATCGGGATCGGCTCGCTGCTCTGGGCCGGGATTGGCGATACCATCCGCGTCTCGCTCTCCGCCGAGCCCGAGGAGGAGGTGAAGGTCGGTTTCGACATTCTCAAATCGCTGGGGCTGCGCACGCGCGGCGTCAATATCATCGCCTGCCCCTCCTGTGCGCGGCAGGGCTTCGACGTCATCCGTACGGTGGAAACCCTGGAAGCGCGCCTGGCCCATATCGCCGAACCGATTTCGCTGTCGATCATTGGCTGCGTCGTCAACGGGCCGGGCGAGGCGCTGATGACCGATCTCGGCTTTACCGGTGGCGGCGCCGGACGCGGCAAGATGTATGTATCCGGCAAGCCCGATCACAACACCTCCAACGAGGACATGGTCGAACACATCGTTGAAATGGTCGAGGCGCGCGCCGAATTGTTGCGGGCCGAACGCGAAGCGACAGAGGCGGCAGCACAATGATTACACTCTACGGCCTCAAAAACTGCGACACCTGCAAGCTCGCGCTCCGGGAAATCGCTGCAGCGGGGCTTGAGCACCGCTTCATCGATATCCGCAGCGATGCCGATCTGATGGCCCTGATCCCGGTATGGCTGAAACTGGCCGGCGCCAAGGCACTGCTCAACACGCGCTCGACCACCTGGCGTGGCCTGTCGATCCAGGACCGGCAATTGGCCGATAGCGAGCCGGCAGCGGTACTGATCGCCAACCCGACCCTGGTCAAGCGGCCGGTGATCACGGTTGGCGACAGGCTTCATGTCGGCTGGACGCCGGCGGTGCGCGAGGCCGTGCTGGGTGCTTCGGCATGACGATTGATGCCGGATTGCGGGCCAGTTGCGAGACCCATCTCGGCTTCCCGCATCATGGCGTGGAAACAGCGTCCGACCATTTGCGCGCTGTGGCCGATTACATGGATTCCGAGGGGCTGGACGCCGAGATGTATCTCGGCGGACCGATGGTTGCGGCGCTGGAGGCTAAAATCGCCGGCCTGCTCGGCAAGCCCGCCGCGATGTGGTGCCCCACCGGGACCATGGCCCAGGGGATCGCCGCGCGGATCCATGCCGGCGCTACCGGGCGCAAGACCATCCAGCTGCATCCGACCTCGCATCTCGAACTGCATGAGGAGCGCGGCTATCATTTCGCGCACGGGCTTGATGCGACGCTGATCGGCGAGTGGTCATCGCCGCTCGGCGCCGATGACCTTCAGCCCGCTGCCGCCTGTGCCTTCATCGAAATGCCGCAACGCCATAATGGCGGCGCCCTGCCGTCCTGGGAGGCCTTGCAGGCGATCAAGGCCCGCGCCCGGGCGCTGGACCTGCCCTTGCACCTGGACGGTGCCCGGCTGTGGTCGACCCGGCCTTTCTATGACGACCGCAGCTATGCCGGGATTTGCGATGGTTTCGCCTCGGTCTATGTCTCGCTCTACAAGGATATCGGCGCGCTGGGTGGCGCGGTGTTGGCCGGCGAGGCGGACTTCATCGCCGAGGCGCGGCTGTGGATGGCGCGTCTGGGCGGCTGCATTGTCTCGCCCGTGCCGATGGTGCCCGACGCGCTGCGTCTGATCGACCGCCGGCTCGAGCTGATGCCGGCCTTCGTCCAGCGGGCCCGTGCGCTGGCGGCTGCTCTGTCGGGCATTGACGGTGTCGCGGTCACGCCCGACCCGCCGCACGTCAACATGCTGCATCTACGGGTGCCGTGCGATGCGGCGACCGCCGGGCGCGCCCGCGATGAAGCTGCGCGGCAGACCGGCGTCTGGCTCGGCAATCGCTTCTGGGATCTGGAGGGCGGCGCGGTGTGTTCGCTGGAGATCACCGCCGGTGAGGCCCTGCTCGACATTTCCGATACGCGCCTGGCCGAGGCGGTCTCGGTGCTGGCCCGCCATGTCGCCGGGGCGGCTATTCGACCAGGGCAAACAGCTGAAGCCTGACGGTCATGGGCTGGCCATTGCGGATCAGGCTGACATCCAGCGTATGGCTCGCCCCCGGTCCGTCACAGCCACGCCGGTCAAGCGGCTGGCCATTGAAGGCTGTGACAATATCACCGGGCTGGATACCGGCCTGGCTGGCCGGGGTATCGGCGATGACGCTGCCGACGCGATAGCCTTGCGGAATCGGCTCGAAAACCATGCCATGGTCGAAATCCGGCTCGAAGGTGATCGGGACCTCGGGCTGATGGCGCACGAGGCGTACGCGTTCTGTCGCCTGGTCAAATGTCCAGATGAAATGCCGCATCACCTCGCCGCCGATCAGCTCGGTGCCCGGAGTGGATTGCAGCGTCGGGGCAATCAGACGGTGGGGGCCGATATGGGCATCAAGGCGTGAGCGGGCGCCGGAGCGTTCTTCCACTTCGCGCAGACGCATCGAGGCTCCGGTCGGGCGCGGCGGCGCGAGGGTGTCGTAAAGATCGATCCGGCGCACGGCGAGGCTGGTCATGGCGGCGCCGCTATCGATCAGCATGCGCCGGCGGCGATCAGGGAATTCCACCACCATCCACGGGCGGTAGTCCGGTCCATCGGCGTCGAAAACAGTGATCCCGTCGGGCCGGGGCAATCGCCCCTCTTCCAGGCGCATCTCGCCGCGCTCGTAATCGAGCGTCAGCAGGAAATCGCTGAAGGCGCCGAAGGAAAGAATGCCGTCGATCGGATGGCCGAGCGCGCGGGCGAGGTGATCAAGCTCGCCAACCCGCGCCTGCAGATGATTGATCGAGACCGGGCCGGCCTGGGCATCGCGGATATTGGCGCGGTCCCGTGGTCCCAGCCGTATGCCGCTGACGCGCTCGATGCTGTCCGGGTCGACATAGGAGGAAGAGGCGCCGGTGTCGTGCAGGAACCAGAGTGTGCGGTCCTGGGGGTAGCCCTCGCGGGAAGGCAGGGTGATCGGGATCAGGAAATACCCGCGACAGATTTCTGTGGGTACGATAACGGGTTCGGCGGCCAGAGCGGCGCGGCCAATGCTGAGCAAACTTGCGATGGCCAGCAATGCGTGTTGGATCAATGGACTGAGCTCCAAGCCTGCCGGCCAGCTTATCCAGCTGGCTCGGCCCGCCAAGGGGAAATACTGCCGATGAAATCGATTTGCGTCTATTGCGGGTCAAATCCGGGCCGCGACCCGGCCTTTGTTGCCGCAGCGCAGGATGTCGGCGCTCGTCTCGCCGGGGCCGGGGTCGAGATCGTTTATGGCGGTGGCCAGGTCGGGTTGATGGGGGAGCTGGCGAATGCGGCGATGCAGGCCGGTGGCCGGGTTGTCGGCGTGATCCCGGAATTCCTCGCCCTGAAGGAAATCGCCCATCTCGATCTGAGCGCGCTTTATGTTGTCCAGTCGATGCATGCGCGCAAGGCCAAGATGGCGCATCTCTCCGATGCTTTCATCGCCCTGCCGGGCGGTATCGGCACGATGGAGGAATTGTTCGAGATCTGGACCTGGGGCCAGTTGGGCCAACATCGCAAGCCGGTCGGCCTGCTCAATGTCAACGGCTATTACGATGACCTGGTGGCCTTTCTCGACAAGATGACGGCGCAGGACTTCCTCGCCGACGATCATCGCGGCTCGCTGATGGTGTCCGACGATATCGACGCACTGCTGCAGGCGTTCGATGGTTATGAGGCGCCGCCGGCAGACGTGCGGCTCAAGACCCTTCAGACCTGAGCGCGGCCGGCGAGAGAAATTTGTCGCCTTGCGGCGGCAAATGCGTTTAGCCTTCCGGCAGGCAATGCGGGGAGACCATCATGTATGAAACCATTCTGACGCCGGTTCTGGCGCTGATCGTGTGGACGCTTGTGATGTGGCTGTGGATGTATGCCACCCGCATCCCGGCGATGCAGAAGGCCGGCATCAATGCCGCGAAGATGAAGGCCAAGAGCGAGATGGATGTCCTCCCGATCGAGGTCCGCCGCATCGCCGACAATTACAATCACCTGCATGAACAGCCGACCGTCTTCTATGCCCTCGCGGTTTATTGCCATCTGGTCGGTCTGACTGATCCGCTGATGATTGGCCTCGCCTGGGGCTATGTCGCCCTGCGCGTGCTGCACAGCCTGATCCAGGCCTTGTGGAATTTCATTCCGGTCCGCTTTCTGGTCTTTGTCAGCTCGACCATCGTGCTGGTCGTGATGTCGGTGATCGCCGTTCTGGCGCTTTTCTAGCGGCGGCAAACAGCCGCGCGGCATTTGCAAGAACAGCGTCAGGTGCTAACCGAGCGTGATGCACACGCCCGCTTCCAGACTCGCGCAAGTCATTGATCGCTTCGACCAGGTCGAGGCACGCCTTGGTGCTGCCTCTGACTCAGCAGAAATCGTCAAGCTCTCCAAGGAACATGCCGAATTGCGGCCCGTCGCCGAAAAGGCCAGGGCCCTGCGCGCCGCGCGGACCGAACTCGACGAGCTCGCCGAGATGATGGAAAGCGGCGATGCCGAGATGGCCGATCTGGCGCGAGAGGAATTCTACGAGCTGAAGGAAACCCTGCCGGCGCTCGAGCTGGAGATGAGCCTGGCGCTGCTGCCCAAGGACAAGGATGACGCGGCCAATGCGCTGATCGAAATCCGTGCCGGCACCGGCGGTGACGAGGCGGCCCTGTTCGCCGGCGATCTCTATCGCATGTATGAGCGCTACGCCCAGCTGCAGGGCTGGACCTGGGAGCTCGCCTCGGCCTCGGAAGGCGATCATGGCGGCTACAAGGAAGTGATCGCCTCGATCTCGGGCAATGGCGTGTTCGGGCGGCTGAAATTCGAGAGCGGCGTCCACCGGGTCCAGCGTGTGCCGGCGACGGAAAGCCAGGGCCGCATCCACACCTCAGCCGCGACGGTGGCGATCATGCCGCAGCCGGAAGATATCGATATCGAGCTCAATATGAGCGAGATCCGCGTCGACACCATGCGTGCCTCGGGCGCCGGCGGCCAGCACGTCAACAAGACCGATTCCGCCGTGCGCATGACGCATTTGCCGACCGGGATTGCCGTCGTCTGCCAGGAAAAATCCCAGCACCAGAACCGCGCCAAGGCGATCGAATTGCTCAAGGCCAAGCTCTACGACATGCAGCGCGAGGCAGCCAATGCCGAGCGCGCCGCCGAGCGCAAGGGCCAGATCGGCTCCGGCGATCGCTCCGAGCGCATCCGCACCTATAATTATCCCCAGGGCCGCGTCTCGGACCACCGCATCAATCTCACCCTCTACAAGCTCGACGAGATCGTCGCCGGTGACGGGCTCGATGAAGTGATCTCGGCCCTGATCGCCGAAGACCAGGCCGCCCGGCTGGCGGCGCTTGAGGACTAGGGATGGCGGGTCCGTTCGACAGGATGGTCGATCAGGCCCGTGCCGATTTCGACGCCCGTCCCAGCCAACCCTTGCGGGAAGCCTGGCAGGACCTCGACCTCATCGCCGTGCGCGCGGACCTGGTCGCCCGCCTGCTGGCCGCCGGGATTGATGATGCGGTCGTCGAGGCCCGTTTCCTGATCCAGCACGCCCTCGCGCCGATGTCGCTTGAAGCCGCCCTGGCCGGACGTGAACTGGTTTCCTGGCAGCAGATCAGTGGCCTGGCCGACCTGGCCTGGCAACGCCTGCAGCGCATCCCCCTGTCCCAAGTGCTCGGCAGCCAGCCTTTCTGGACGCTGGACCTCAAGGTTACCGCCGACGTCCTCACCCCGCGCGCCGATACCGAGGCGCTGGTCGAGGCGGTGCTGGCGCGTTGCGATGGCGCGCCGCGGCATGTGCTCGATCTCGGGACCGGCTCGGGCGCCATCCTGCTGGCCCTGCTGAGCGAGCGTGCGGACTGGACCGGCCAGGGCGTCGATCTCTCGCCGGCCGCGCTGGCGGTGGCGCAACACAATCTCGAGGCCTGCGGTCTGGCGGGCCGGGCGCGGCTGGTGCAGGGCCGCTGGGGCGAGGCGTTGGGCGATCGGGGTTTTGACCTCGTGGTCTCCAATCCGCCCTATATCGTGCGCGATGTGCTTGCCGGTCTGGAGCCGGAAGTGCGCGAGCATGAACCGGCCCTGGCGCTTGATGGCGGCGATGACGGGCTCGACGCCTACCGGGCGATTCTCGCCGATTTGCCTCGGCTGTTGCGGCCGGGCGGCTGGTTCGCGCTCGAGATCGGTTTCGACCAGGCCGGCGCCGTCCGCGCCCTGGCCGGGGCCGCCGGTCTGACCGCGCTGGAATGCCTGCCCGACCTTGCAGGGCATGATCGCGTCGTGCTCGGACGGTCGGCTCCGGGCAACGGTTAAAATCGCTTGGAAAGCGCTTCGCAGCGGGCTAGGTTTTACGACAACAGGCGGGGCGCGCCACTTTTTGGGGCCTAGCGCGGTCGGATCGACCGCCTGTTTTGTTCCGACCCATCAAGATCAATCGTTTCATCAGGGTGCAAGATCACGCCCCTGCAACTGAACAGCAAGGTCACATTGTCAGATATGAATCGCTGGAAAACAGGGGCGGGCGATAACAAGCGCCAACGCGGCCGTGGACGGAAGTCGAGCAATCCTTCCAATCGCAGTTATGAGAGCAATGGGCCGGAAGTCAAAATCCGCGGCAATGCTCCCCAGATTTTTGACAAATACGTCCAGCTGGCACGCGACGCGTCGCTGGCGGGAGACCGGGTGCGGGCCGAGAATCTCTACCAGCACGCCGAACATTATTTCCGTCTCATCCAGGCCAGCCAGCCGCGCCGCGATGCCGGTCCTGACGAGTCGGCCGAGAATGAAGAAGATGATGTTGCAGACGACGGCTACGAGCGCTTCAGTGATCGGGTCGAGGAGCGCGACGGCAATAGCGGCAACAACAATAACAATGGCAATAACGGCAATCGCGATGGCAACCAGAGCCGTAATCGCGAGCCGCGCCGTGGCCGCCAGCCGCGCCAGCCGCGTAACGAACAACAACAGGGCGGCGATCCGCTCAATGTCGTGACGCCGGAGGGCGAGGCCCAGCCGCAGGCCAGCAATCACCACCCGATTCACGCGCCGGTGACGCCGTCGAGCGTTGCACCGTCGGAACCGCGCGCAGATGCGCCGGAAGCCGCTGCATCCGACGAGGCGCCGCGCCGGGCCCGCCGTCCGCGCCGCCCGCGCAATGACGAGGGCGACGCCGGTTCCGCACCTGCCGCAGCGGCAACCGAAGAGACCAAGCCCGCCAAGGCTCCACGCGCACCGCGCGCCTCACGCGCCAAGCCGAAGGCTGATGCCTCCGGTGATGGCGGATCGGAGAGCGACGCGGCCTGATCGCGACGTGACAGCTTGACATGAAAGGGACCCGCAGCCTGGCGCTGCGGGTCCCTTTTTCTATTCGGCCAGGCTTGCCACCTGCGGTGGAGCCTTGTGGCCGTGAAACAGGCCCCAGATGGCACCGGTGCGGCGGGCATTGTGGGACAGGACGGTGGCGGTGAGACCGAGCATCAGGCATTCCGCCGTGGCATTGACCATCCAGATACCGCTCTCGCCCAGCACCAATGGCAGGGTCAGCGTCAGGGGCAGGACGAAGAGATAGGTCCGGCCAAGCCCGAGAATGGCGGCGCGCGGGGCATCGCCGATCGCCTGGAAATAGGTCGAGATCATGGTTTGCGGCCCGGCGAGGGCGTAGAGCGCGACCATCATCGGCATGATGCGCGCCACGTCCGCGATCACCGCCGGGTCATCGACGAACAGCGAGCCCCAGTGATTGCGCAGGCTGATCAGCAGGACCTCGGCCCCGGCCGTGTAGACCAGGCCGCAGACGATGGCGATCAGCAGGATCCGGTCCGAGCGCTGCCACAGTCCGGCGCCGAAATTATTGCCGACAATGGCCTGCAAGGCCTGGCTCATCCCCATCAGAACCAGGAAGGCGAAGGACAGGATCCGCATCACGATGCCATAGGCCGCGACGGTGGTGTCATAGTGACCGGTATCGACGATCTGCAACATGAAGATCACCGCGCCGGATCCGAGCGACAGGCCGACAAATGACAGGCTTTGCGGTGCGCCCAGCGCCAGAAAACCCGGCCAGCCGGTGCCGAGCCGGGACCAGTCGAGGCCGGCCAGGCGCAAGGGCGATGTCTTGCCCATACGGAACACCAGGATCACCACCAGCGCAATTGCCTGGGCGAAGGCGGTACCGAGGGCAGAGCCGGCCACGCCGAGCCCCATCACTGCGATCAGCACATAATTGAGCGCCAGATTGGCCAGCGTCACCAGCAGCCCGGTCATCGCCATCAGCCCGACCTTGCCCTCGACCCGCAAGGCGGTCGACTGGACAGTGAGCGCAAAGGTGATCGGCGAGCTGAACACGGCAATGCTCAGATAGACATGGCCCATATCGGTCAGCGTTTGTGACCCGTTCGCGGCCGCCAGGGTCAGGGGCCGCGCTCCTGCGAGAAACAGTGCCACCAGGATCAGGCAGACGATCAGCGACAGTCCGTGCGCGCCGACAAATTCGGCCCGGGCGCGGGCGATATCATTGGCGCCGAGATGCCGCGCCAGCACAGAGGCCATGCCATTGGCGACCAGCGAGGACAGGGCGACGATCAGCATGAAGAGCGGGAACATCAGCGTCACCGCGCTCAGCGCGTCTGCGCCGACGAAGACGCCGAGAAAGATCGCATCGACCACGGTCAGCAGACCATTCATCGCCATCAGGAAGATGATCGGCAGGGCCGTGCGCGTAAAAAGCGGCCCGAGGGGGCCGTGGGTATAGGTGTTGCTCATGTCATCAACTCCAGGACGCGAAGCTTGGAGGATGGGGCTCGCATTGCCACCGCAGCGATTGCGCCGGGAGGAGACAAAATCAATGTCCGGAAATTCACCAAGACCGAAGTCTGCGAGCGGCGGGCAACCGGGGACCGGCGCGCTGGATACTGCGCCGGGCAGGGGGCGTCAAGGCCGGGAGAGGCCGGGCGGTTCGACCCGATCCCCGACGGCGACATCGCCCCCCGCCTCAACGCTCATGTAAATCCCGCAATCGGCGTGGCCGTAATGCGCCATCAGCGCCGCCGGCAGATCGATATCACACTGCGCTGTCGCGGGGTTGATGCTGGTGACGATACAGCGGCGGATGCGGCTCTGGCCGCGTAGTCTGGCATGGCCGATCATCACGTCGCGCCCGAGCCAGTCGAACTCGGCCCAGGGTTCGAGCCCGTCGATCAGGAGATTGCCGCGAAACCGGATCGGCTCGATGGTCTGGCCGGTACGGGCTTTGAGATCGCGCAGCGAGGCGGCATTGATCAGCGAGACATGGGGGTGGGGAATGTCGGTCAGGGACCGGCCGGGGATCTGAACGAATCTGAGCGCGCCGCGTACCTGGTCGCCGAGCAGGGCCTCGAGCCGGGCAAAGAGAGGGGCGTGGCTGGCGGTATCATTCAGCGCGGTGGTGAGGGTCTCGCCATCGGGCCAATGGGTGGTGAAGCTGTGCCCGGCGGGATCGCAGCGGGTCTGCACCTGCGCCAATTCTCTCTGGCCGGCGAGCATCAGGAAATGCTTCTTCTTCACATGTGCCGGATGGGCCGGATCAAACGGGCCGGGCCCATTCTCGATCGCCCAGGCACGATCAAGGGGCAGGGTCTGACCGGCGGCGAGTTCGACCCGCTCCAGCCGGTCGGGGCCAAAGCCCTTGACCGGAAAGCGGGTGATGGCGGTGAGCTGCGGCATGGCCGGGAGTAACCTTTCACGAATTGGGGGCAATCTGTCGCGGACCGATCCCTTGTGTGATGCAAGTGCAACACCTACATCGAGAGCAACCCGCGGTTCCGGCGTGCTTTCCCAAGGCGCCGGGCCGCACCTTATCTCGCCTTTTTTGGGGGATCGACATGGAATTCGATAAATACACAGACCGCGCCAAGACCATTGTCCAGGGCGCCCAGACGCTGGCCCTCAAGGCCGGCCACCAGCAATTCACGCCCGAGCACGTACTCAAGGCGCTGCTTGATGACACGGCAGGCCTCGCGACCAATCTGATCAAGTCGGCCGGCGGCAGCGCGCACCAGGTTGTCGATGGCGCCACCGCAGCACTCGCCAGCCTGCCCAAGGTCGAGGGCGGCGAGGGCAAACTCTATATGGCACCGCCGACGGCCAAGCTGTTTGATGCGGCCCAGGAGGCCGCGACCAAGGCCGGCGATGAATATGTCACCGCCGAACGTCTGCTGCAGGCGCTGAGCCTGCAATCGGGCACCAAGGCCTTCGATATTCTCAAAGCCGCCGGCGTCACGCCGCAGGGGCTCAATGCCGCGATCAATGATCTGCGCCAGGGCCGCACCGCTGACAGCCAGTCGGCAGAAGATACCTATGAAGCGCTGAAGAAATATGCCCGCGACCTGACCGAGGTGGCGCGCGAAGGCAAGCTCGACCCGGTGATCGGTCGCGACGAGGAAATCCGCCGTGCCATTCAGGTGCTGTCGCGCCGGACCAAGAACAACCCGGTCCTGATCGGTGAGCCCGGCGTCGGCAAGACCGCCATCGCCGAAGGCCTGGCGCTGCGCATCGTCAATGGCGATGTGCCCGAAAGCCTGAAGGAAAAACGCCTGCTGGCGCTCGATATGGGCGCGCTGATCGCGGGTGCGAAATTCCGTGGTGAGTTCGAGGAACGCCTCAAATCCGTGCTCAATGAAGTCACCGCCGCCAATGGCCAGATCATTCTGTTCATCGACGAGATGCACACCCTGGTCGGTGCCGGCAAGGGCGATGGCGCCATGGATGCGTCCAATCTCCTCAAGCCGGCCCTTGCGCGCGGCGAGCTGCACTGTATCGGCGCCACGACGCTGGACGAATACCGCAAGCATGTCGAAAAGGACGCGGCCCTGGCGCGGCGTTTCCAGCCGGTCATGGTTGAGGAGCCGACCGTGGAAGACACGGTCTCCATCCTGCGCGGGCTGAAGGAAAAATACGAGGTGCACCACGGCGTGCGCATCGCCGACAGCGCCATTGTCGCGGCCGCCAACCTGTCCAACCGCTATATCACCAACCGCTTCCTGCCCGACAAGGCCATCGATCTGATGGACGAGGCCTCGGCGCGCCTGCGCATGCAGATCGACAGCAAGCCGGAAGAGCTCGATGAGATTGATCGCCGCGCGATCCAGCTCAAGATCGAGGCGGAAGCGATGAAGAAGGAGTCCGACGAGGCCTCCAAGGAACGCCTCGCCGCGATCACCAAGGAAGTGGCCGAGCTGGAATCGCGCTCGGCCGAGCTGACCGCGACCTGGCGCGCCGAGAAGGCGAAGCTCGCCGGCGCGACCACGCTGAAGGAATCGATCGAGCTGGCCCGGGCCGAACTGGCCGATGCCGAACGGCGCGGCGATCTGGCCCGTGCCTCGGAGATCAAATACGGCCAATTGCCTGATCTCGAGAGCCGTCTGGCGCTGGCCGAAACCACCAGTGATGACGGTGAGCAGACGATGCAGGAAGTCGTCGATGACGAGCAGATCGCCCAGATCGTCTCGCGCTGGACCGGTGTGCCTGTCGACAAAATGCTCGAAGGCGAACGCGACAAGCTGCTGCGCATGGAAGAAGCCCTGCACGGCCGCGTTGTCGGCCAGGAAACGGCGCTGGAAGCCGTCTCCGATGCCGTGCGCCGTGCCCGTGCCGGCCTCAAGGATCCGGCGCGTCCGATCGGCTCCTTCATGTTCCTCGGCCCCACGGGCGTCGGCAAGACCGAGCTGACCAAGGCGCTGGCCGCCTTCCTGTTCGACGACGAACACGCGGTCACCCGCATGGACATGTCGGAATACATGGAGAAACACTCCGTCTCCCGCATGATCGGCGCGCCTCCGGGCTATGTCGGTTATGAGGAGGGTGGAGCCCTGACCGAAGCGGTACGCCGCCGGCCCTACCAGGTGATCCTGCTCGACGAGATCGAGAAGGCGCACCCGGATGTGTTCAACGTGCTGCTGCAGGTTCTCGATGATGGCCGTCTCACCGACGGGCAGGGCCGCACGGTCGATTTCCGCAATACGATCATCATCATGACCTCCAATCTCGGGGCCGAACATCTGCAGGCCGTCGCCAATGCCGAGGATGCCCGCGAAATGGTGATGGAGGCCGTGCGCGCCCATTTCCGTCCGGAATTCCTCAACCGGGTCGACGAGATCATCCTGTTCAACAAGCTCGCTCGCGAGGATATGGGCGCCATCGTCGATATCCAGATGAAGCGTCTGGAAAAACTCTTGGCCGATCGCCGCATGACGATCGAGCTCGACGCCGGTGCCCGCGACTGGATCGCTGCCAAGGGCTATGACCCCGCCTACGGGGCCCGCCCGCTCAAGCGCGTGATCCAGAAAGACCTCCAGGACCCGCTCGCCCGCATGCTGCTGGAAGGCGCCATCAAGGATGGCGAGAATATCGTCGTCTCGAGCGAGGCGGGTGTGCTGACCATCAATGGCGTCGCGATTGGCGAGAAGCGGCCATTGAAGGCTGTGGTGAATTAAGGGCTCCGTTTCGGAAGCTTGAATAAGGAACGGCCGGAGAGCAATGCGCTTTCCGGCCGTTTTTTCACGCCGCATTGCCACAATTCTCCGTCATTCTGGCCCCCGCCTGCGCTGGGGTGAACTCCAGCCAGGACCTCGAGTCGGCAAGTGCGGAGCCCGGTCTGTCGAGGTCCCGACTTTCGTCGGGATGACGCGAAGTGTGAGCGAGCCCGCCGCCCTAAACCGCAATCACCATTTGCGGCTTGCCATCGCCGGTCAGTGCCGGCGACTTGCCATCAGCCGCAACCGTACAATTCACCCGTTTGCGAAACGCCGAGAAGCTGTCGAATGTCACGACATCGACCGGTTCGTCGAACTCGACGGTGAGCCGGTAATGGCTGCCATGATTGAGGCTGGCCAGGGCGATGATCTCGCCGGTGAAGGGCTGGCCGAGATAGAGGCCGGAGATACGGGCCCCGAGCGCCAGCGGGCTGGCCGGGCGATTGCCGGCAGCTGCGTGCAGCGTGTTCCAGTCGCGAAAGCCATGCTGGTGAGCCAGCAATTCCAGGGCTTCGCTATGGGTGATGAAATTGCCCTCGGCCGTCAGACTCTGGCGCAGGCGTTTGGCCTGTGCCTTGAGAACCTCAAGCGCGGGGAGGGTCTGGATATTGGACATGTCGTCGCCTGTCTCAGTGACTGCATGCGTAGTTCGGACGGGGCTCGCCTTGCCATCACACCGCATGACACTGGGGTCGACGGATCAGATCAGTTCGGAGATTTCACCATGGCTTGCGCCTGCGAGCGGCGGGCATCTCCAGACCCGTGAGGCGGCATATGCCGTCCCGCCGGGCCCAAGTCAAGAGACGGCTTAGCGCGCGCCGTTGCTCGAATCCGCCATCATCGGCGTCTCGGTGTCATTGGCCGGCCGGGCGCCGTCGCGGATGGTGATGATGCGATCACGTTCGGCGATGAAGGCCGGCATGTCGGCATCGGTCAGCTGACGGCCGGTCGGCAGGTCGAGCGTCATCGGATTGACCGGACGGCCGTTCTGATGAACCTCGTAGTGCAGGTGCGGTCCGGTCGAACGGCCGGTGGTGCCGACATAGGCGATCACCTGGCCCTGGGTGACGCGGGTGCCGGCGCGAATGCCGCGGGCAAAGCCGTTGAGATGGGCATAGGCCGTCTCGAAGCCGTTGGCGTGGCGGATCTTGACGTAATTGCCGAAACTGCCGAAGCGGTTGGCGCGCTCGACGACGCCATTGCCGGCGGCGAAGATCGGCGTGCCGGTCGGGGCGGCGAAATCGGTGCCGTTATGGGCGCGGGTATAGCCCAGGATCGGGTGGCGCCGGCGGCCGAAGGAGGAGGAGAGGCGGGCGCCATTGATCGGGGTCAGCATCAGCAGACGCTGGGCGCTGGCACCTTCGGCGCTGTAATAGCCGATACCGCCATCGGAGGTCTCGAAGCGGAAGAACTCCTTGGGCTCGCCGCGGCCTTCATAGCGGGCATAGAGAATATCGCCGGTCCGCGCCGTATTGCCCTCTTCATTCACGAAGCGCTCGAACAGGATGTCGAAGCCGTCGCCGGGCTGGATCGAGCGCTGGAAGTCGATCGCATAGGCCAGCACGCCGGCAAGCTCGACCACGATGCGGTCGGTCGCGCCGGCATTGAGGGCGTCGACATAGAGCGAGGATGTGATGCTTCCCGAGGAGCGCACGACCTGGCGCTCGAATTCGGCAATGGTTTCGCGGGCGCGGTATTCATCACCCCAGATGCGGGCGACGGTGATCGAGCGGTCAACATCGGGACGGAAGGAGATGCCGGTCAGCCGCAGGCGGCTCTCGGTTTCCTCGTCGGCCTCGACAGAAGTGTCGGGCTCGGTCTCCAGATAGAGATTGAGGTTCTGGCCAGCGCGCAGGTAACGCAGGTCAAACACCTGGTTGAGTGCGCGGATTGCCTTGACGGAATCGGCCGGGTCGACACCGGCATCCTCGAGCAGGCCGGCGAGTGTGCCACCGCGGGGCACTTCACGTTCGACCTGGATGGTGACCGGGCAATGGGTGCAGGCGCTGAAGGCCGTGGCATCAAGACGGGCCGGGTTTAGTGGCATGGCCAGCGTCGTGGTCTCGGAGGGCGGCGCCGGCTCGGTGGCATCGCTTCCGATTTCAAGCGCAGCGGCATTGACGTCCATCACCGCCACGGCGGCGGCCGGCAGGGCCAGACCGGCGGCATCGCTACGGGTATCGCGCGAGGTCATCAGCGCGGTCAGCAGGCCGGCAGACAGCACCAGGCTGGCACAGACTACGAGGCCGCGGGCGCGGCGCTGGTCGGCTCGGGTTACGTCGAATCCAGGCATGGCTATCTTGTTACTCCGATGCTTCGTTCCATGACGCGTCATCTCAAGCAAATCCCGCACCGGACGGCAGCTAAGCCGCTTTCCCTGCAGGGGCACCCCGATAGCCCGCTAGAAGCATGTCTTGGACCAATACGGTTGCCAAGTCCTTTCCACGCTTCTTGCGTAATTCTGCTGCGAAACGCGGTCGGCTTGCCAGAGAATCGTGTATCGATTGCTCCATGCAAGATCAACGCCCCGCCGAAATGGCCGCCGACCAACTTGCCGCTCTGCTCTGCGCGCGGCTGTGTCATGACCTCGTCAGCCCCGTGTCCGCGCTGAGCGCGGCGCTGAGCGTGCTCGATGATGAGAGCTCCGCCGACATGCACGAGGATGCGATGGAGCTGGTTCGCGACAGTTCGCGCCAGGCCCAGGCCAAGCTGGAATTTGCCCGCCTCGCCTATGGCGCCGGCGGTTCGGCTCCGGCGACGCTCGATACCCGCGAATTGCGGCGCCTGACCGAGGCGATGTTTGCGTCCACCAAGCCGGAAATCGTCTGGAAGGTCGAGACGCCCGGGCTGGAAAAACAGCCATCGCGCCTGTTGCTGAATCTCTGCGTTCTGGCCGTTGAATCTGTTCCGCGGGGCGGCAAGGTGACGATCGAGGCGACCGAGAGCGGTGGCGGCACCCGTATCCGCATTGTCGCGGAAGGTCCGCGCGCATGGCTCAATGCCGACGCTGTCACCGCCCTGGAAGGCCAGCCGCCCGAGGGTGGATATGACGGCCGTTCGATCCAGCCCTATTTTGCCGGCCTGATCGCCCGCAATGCCGGCGGACGCGTCAGCGCCCATGCCGGCGAGGAGCGGGTCGAGTTCGTCGCGCTGATCCAGCCGCCGGCCGCAGCAGGCTAGCTTCCGGTTCGCTCATAACCGATGAATTGAAAGCTGGTTTTGCTTGGCGCGGCACCAACAGTCCGTTAACCAAGCCCGTGTCAACTTACCGTCTAATGAAGCCCTGACAGGCAAAATGATGGTAAGAGGACTGACATGGACGATCTGATCAGCGAATTCCTGACAGAGACGGGTGAAAGCCTGGACGTCATCGATGCGGAGCTGGTCCGGTTCGAGAACAATCCGGAAGACCGGGCCATTCTCGACAATATTTTCCGTCTCCTCCACACCGTGAAGGGCACTTGCGGTTTCCTTGGCCTGCCGCGCCTGGAAGCGGTGGCGCACGCCGGCGAGACCCTGTTGGGCAAGTTCCGCGATGGCGATCTCGCCGTAACGCCCCCGATGGTGACGCTGGTCCTGCAGTCGATCGACCAGATCAAGGTCATCCTGCGCAATATTGAAGAGACCGGCAATGAACCGGCCGGTGAGGATCTTGAGCTGATTGGCCGGCTGGAAGACGCCGCCATGGGTCGTGTAGTCGAGCCCGAAGCTCCCGCCGAGCCGGAAGCCGAGGCTGTTCCCGAGGGCTGGGACGCCGACCTGGGCCGCGAATTGCGCCCGGGCGAAGTCTCGCTCGCCGATCTGGAAGCGGCGTTTCGCGACACGCCGGCGGATGTCGAGACACCGGAGGCGGCTGAAGCCGAGGCCCCGGCTGCCCCGCATATCGGTGTCGGCGATTTTGATCCGGAACTGGGACGCGAACTGCGCCCGGGTGAAGTCTCGGTCGCCGAGCTGGAAGCCGCATTCAATTCTGCCGAACCGGAGCCTGGCGTCGCACCGGCAGCGATTTCCGCAGATATGAGCCCTGTCGAGGCCCTGCAGTCGGCGGTTGCCGAACTCAAGGGGTCCGATGATCACCCCATGGGTGGTGACGGCGCCCCGCGCATGCAGCAGACGGTGCGGGTCGGCGTCGATGTGCTCGACGCGCTGATGACCACGGTTTCCGAACTGGTCCTGACCCGGAACCAGCTGATGCAGACCGTTCGCGGGCTGGAAGACGAGGATCTCAAGGTTCCGCTGCAACGCCTGTCCGCCGTCACTGGCGAGCTGCAGGACGGGGTCATGAAGACCCGAATGCAGCCGATTGGTGACGCGTGGCGCAAGCTGCCGCGCATCATTCGCGACGTCTCCACCGATCTTGGCAAGAAGATCGAGCTGGTGATGGATGGCAGCGATACCGAGCTGGACCGCCAGGTGCTGGAACTGATCAAGGATCCGCTCACCCACATGGTGCGCAATTCCGCCGATCACGGCCTGGAAATGCCGGCTGACCGCATCAAGGTCGGCAAGTCGGAAAAGGGCACGATCACGCTGAAAGCCTTCCATGAAGGCGGCCACATCATCATTTCCATCGCCGATGACGGCATGGGTCTCAACACTGCCCGTATCGGTGAAAAGGCGCTCGAAAAGGGTCTGACGACCCATGAAGAGCTCGCCTCGATGACCGAGCAGCAGATCCACCGCTTCATCTTCGCGCCGGGTTTTTCGACGGCGGCAAAAGTCACCAATCTGTCCGGCCGCGGTGTCGGCATGGATGTGGTCCGCAATAATATCGAACAGATCGGCGGCGTCGTCGATGTCACCTCGACGGCCGGCAAGGGCAGTCATTTCAAGATCAAGATCCCGCTGACCCTGGCCATCGTCTCGGCCCTGATCGTCGGCAGCCATCAACAGCGTTTTGCCATTCCCCAGCTCGCCGTGCGCGAACTGGTGCGTGTCGGCGCCGGTTCGGAACATGCGATCGAGTCGCTCAGCGGCGCCCGTGTCATGCGTCTGCGCGACCGTCTGATGCCGCTGGTGGACCTGCAGGAAGTACTCGGCGTCAGCCAGGCGGGCGATGAGGCCCGCGACGACACTGGCTTCGTTGTTGTGCTTGATGCCGGTGGCCGCAATGTCGGCCTGATTGTCGACAATGTCCTCGATACCGAGGAAATCGTCGTCAAACCGCTTTCCGATGCCCTGCGCGGTGTCGGGGCCTATTCCGGCGCCACCATTCTCGGCGACGGTACGGTGATCATGATCCTCGATCCCAATGGTCTTGCCGGAGAGATCGTCTCCAGCATGGAAGACGAGGTCCGCTTCGATGCCGCCGCAAGCGCTGCTTCGGAAATGCAGAACACGCAGCGCCTGCTGCTCGTCCGCGCCGGTGGCAGTGAGGCGAAAGCGGTGCCGCTGGCCCTGGTCACGCGGCTGGAGGAATTCCAGTCCGACGCAATCGAGACCACCAATGGCCGGCTCGTGGTGCAGTATCGCGGCCGTCTGATGCCGATCGTGGCCCTGGGCGGTGAAATCGGCAGCGGCACGGCAGGCCGCCAGCCGGTACTGGTCTTCTCCGAGGGTCATGGTGCCATCGGTCTCGCCGTCGACCAGATCGTCGATGTCGTCGAGGAACGGGTCGATCTGCAGATGCGCTCCGACAAGCCCGGCATCATCGGCTCCGCCATCATCAAGGGCAAGGCGACCGACGTCGTCGATATCGCCTGGCACCTCGAACAGGCCCAGGCCGGCAATATCCAGCGACGTGCCACCAAGCGCCGCCGCCGGGTCCTGCTCGTCGATGCCGACGCCTTTGCGCGCCGCATGATCGCGCCATTGCTCGCCGCTGCCGGTTATGATGTCACCCCGACGGGCGGCATGCATGAAGTCCAGGCCATCGCCGAGGCGGGTGAACAATTCGATGCCCTGGTCGGTGATCCGGCCGCGCTGGAAAAAATTCGCGCCCAAGGCCTGTGGGGCAATTTGCCGGCCCTCGCTGTCACCGACTGGCCGGAAGATACACAGGCCGAAGGCCTCACTGTCGTACTGCCACGCTCGGACCGCGGCGCCCTGATCGCCGCGCTGGATGAAGTATCCCATGAGGAGAAGGTCGCATGACCGATCAATACGACGATTCATCCGAACTCAGTGCCGACGCCATGATCGAATACGTCTCCGTGCGTATCGGCGACCAGTTGTTCGGTGCACCGGTCAACGCCATTCGCGAAGTCTTTGCGCCCCAGTCTGTGACGGCCGTTCCGCTGGCGCCCGCTGAAGTGGCCGGACTGCTCAATCTGCGCGGCCGTATTGTCACGGCAATCGATGCGCGCCGCCGTCTCGGCCTGCCGCCACGCGATGCCGCTGATGCCGGCATGGCCCTGGGTGTTGAACGTGGCAGCGAGATTTTCGGGCTTATCGTCGACTCGGTCGGTGAGGTCTTGCGGCGCCCGCGCGCGGAGCTGGAACCTGTTCCGGCGCATGTCGACGCGCGCTGGCGTTCCATGGTCAAGGGCGTTCACCGGCTGGAAAAAGAATTGCTCGCAGTGCTGGATGTGTCGGCCGTAATCGGCACCACAGTCAAAAGCGAAGCGGCCTAGGGAAGGGCAAGCGAATGAAGACCTGTCTCGTTGTCGACGACTCGCGTGTGATACGCAAGGTCGCCCGCCGGATTCTGGAAGAGCTCGAATTTGCCTGTGTCGAAGCCGGTGACGGTGCCGAGGCGCTCGAAAAGTGCCGGGAGCAAATGCCGGACGCCATTTTGCTCGACTGGAATATGCCGATTATGAACGGGCTCGATTTCGTCAAGGCGCTGCGCCGCGAGGAAACCGGCGACCGGCCGATCGTGGTGTTCTGCACCACCGAGAACGACATGGCCCATATCACCGAGGCGCTGCGCGCCGGCGCGGACGAGTATGTGATGAAGCCGTTCGATGGCGACATCATCGCATCCAAATTCCAGCAAACCGGCCTGCTGCGGGCCTCGTAGGGGAAGCCGATGACAGAGCTCGCCCCACAGCCGGACTCCGCCCACGCCATGGCGCGCGTGCTGGTGATCGACGATTCCGCGGTCGCCCGCGGGCTGATGACGCGCTGGATCGAGGAAGATCCCGACCTCGTCCTCGCCGGTGCCGCCACCGATGGTGAGCAGGGCATCCGCAAGGCCGAGGAATTGCGCCCCGACCTGATCGTTCTCGACGTCGAGATGCCGAAAATGGACGGGCTTGCCGCGCTGCCGGTCCTGCTGAAGACCGTGCCCTCCTGCCGCATTGTGATGGCATCGACCCTCACCCGCCGCGGCGGTGAGGTGACGATCCGCGCGCTCTCCATGGGCGCTGCCGACTATGCGCCGAAACCGCAGGCCGGGCGCCTGGCCGGCGCCGAGGAATTCCGCCGCGACCTGCTGGCGAAGCTGAAAGCCCTGTCTCCGCGACCGAAAACCGCGCGCCCTTCGGCGGCGCCGGCCCCGCAACTTCGCGCCGCTCCCGGAGCGCCCGCACCGGCGTCGCCACCGCGCGCCTTCCGGCCCGTGGCCGCCGCCCCGATCTCGCGCGGCACGACCCCGCGTTCGACCCAGCCCCCGGCGATCATCGCCATCGGTTCCAGCACCGGCGGTCCGGAAGCCCTGCGTCTGGTGATCAGCAAGTGTGCGGCAGGCCTGGCTGCGCCGGTTGTCATTGCCCAGCACATGCCGGCCCTGTTCACCAAGATCCTGGCCGAGCACCTGAGCAAGGCGAGCAATCTGCCGTGCAAGGAAGCCGAGCATGGCGAGCGCCTGCTGGCCGGACATGTCTATGTCGCACCGGGCGATTTTCACTTTACCGTGCGGCGCGATGCGGCCGGCTATTACGCCGCGCTCGATCAGTCGCCGCCGATCAATTTCTGCCGCCCCGCTGTCGACCCGCTCTTCCATTCCGTCGCGGAAGCGACCGGTGGCAAGGCGCTGGGCGTCATCCTGACCGGGATGGGGCATGATGGCCGCGAGGGCGTTCGCGCCCTGCGTGCGGCGGGCGGAACCATTATCGCCCAGGACGAGGCGACAAGCATCGTCTGGGGAATGCCTGGCGCAGTCGCCGAGGCCGGACTGGCAGATCAGATACTGCCGCTATCGGAAATCGGGTCGGACATCGTCCGGCGCGCCAAGGGTGGAATGTAGGCGAATGTTGGAAAAGCAGGAAATTCTCTACGTCGCAGCCGAAGCGTACAAGCGTTCCGGCCTCGTGCTGTCGGCCGACAAGGGCTATCTGCTCGAAAGTCGGCTGGCACCGCTGGCCCGCGCTGAAGGCTATGGCTCGATCGAGGCCCTGATCTCGGCCGCGCGGCGTGAAAGCAGTGACCGGCTGTTGTGGGCGATCACCGAAGCGCTCGCCACGCACGAGACCTTTTTCTTCCGCGACAACACGCCCTTTGATCTGTTCAAGCAGGACATCCTGCCAGTGCTCTCGCGGGCGCGCGGCAATAATGGCGTGATCCGGATCTGGTGTGCGGCCTGTTCATCGGGCCAGGAACCCTATTCGCTGGCGATGATCCTCGAGGAGGAGCGTGCGCGCCTGGGCGGCCTGCGTGTCGAGATCGTGGCAACGGATATGGCGCCGCGCGTGCTGGAAAAGGCCAAGGCCGGGCTCTACAGCCAGTTCGAGGTCCAGCGCGGCCTCGCGATCCAGCGGCTGGTGACGCATTTCGACCAGACCGGCGATCAATGGCGCATCAAGCCGAATATCCGCCAGATGGTGACCTTCCAGAAACAGAACCTGCTCGACAGCTTCGGCCCGATGGGCAAGTTCGACGTCATCTTCTGCCGCAATGTGCTGATCTATTTCGACGCCGACTCCAAGAAGAAGGTGCTCGCGCGCCTGTCGCAGCAGACCGCCAGCGATGGCTATCTGGTGATGGGTGCCGCCGAGACAGTGGTTGGCCTGTCGAGCGACTACACGCCTGTCGAGGGCCGGCGCGGCCTCTATACCCAGGCCGGTAATGCGGCGGCGCGCACGGCGGCTGCCTGAGCTCCGGCTGGTAGCCCGGCGCAAGAAATGAAAAGCCCCGGACCCATTTGGTTCCGGGGTTTTTCATTGCAGCCGGGCCGGGACTTTTCTATTCGCCGCCAGCCGGGAAGATGACAATGCTTCGGGCGATGGCTCCGAGGGCTTCGCGGGAAAACGTGTCGAGTTCTGCCAGTACGCTCCCGGTGTCGGTTGAGCTGACGGCAATGAATTCCAGCCAGCGATAATCTCCAGCCACAGTGTCCTCGATCCAGAACCGCCGCACCGATATGGCGTCGGCATTCTCTCCGGTGGGGGTGCCGGAGCACTGCTGCCAGATCCGCCGGTTTCCGGCCGCATCGATCGCGACATAGGGTGCGTCCCTGTTGCACCATTCCGGGGTTGCCGGCCGGGCGATTTCATCGATCCGGTCGAAATCATACGTGCCATTGCGGGCGAGGGCTTCCGCGCCTTCAACTCCGATACTCATTCCCCAGCGGGCCTCATGCAGCGCGACAGCGGCCTGCATGTCCGTGGACAGGGTCTCGAGTTCGCGGGCCAGCGCATCCGGCGCGTCAATGTGGATCAGGCCGGCCTCAGGCTCGGTCAGGTTCTGTACCTGGCCGAGCCAGTCCAGCGAGCCCTCCGGGGCCGCCGATGCGGCGGATACGTCCTGGACCGCCACGGCCTGCCCGGCTGTCACAATGGCAAGGGTAAGGGCGGTCAGGCTCAATCGATGGTGTTTCATAGGGCGCCTCGCTGTTTGCAAGCCAGACTAGCGGGACGCCACCCGCCGGAAAGCCCCTGAACAGGGGAGGCGGGCATGAAAAAGCCCGGTCGCGAGGACCGGGCTCTTCAATCAGACCGTGGCTATCGGATCAGATGGGCAGATCAGACAGCGACTTTTTCTTCCATCGGGTCACGCAGCACATAGCCACGGCCCCAGACGGTTTCGATATGGTGTTCGCCATGGGTGGCGGCGGCGAGCTTCTTGCGCAGCTTGCAGATAAACACGTCGATGATCTTCAGTTCGGGCTCGTCCATGCCGCCATAGAGATGATTGAGGAACATCTCCTTGGTCAGCGTCGTGCCCTTGCGCAGCGAGAGCAGCTCGAGCATCTGGTATTCCTTGCCGGTCAGGTGAACGCGCTGGCTGTCCACTTCGACCGTCTTGGCGTCGAGATTGACGGCGATCGAACCCGTCTTGATGATCGATTGCGAATGCCCCTTCGAGCGACGAACGATGGCGTGAATACGCGCGATCATCTCGTCCTTGTGGAAAGGCTTGGTCATATAGTCATCGGCGCCGCAACCCAGGCCACGGACCTTGTTGTCGATATCGGCATTGCCGGTGAGGATCAGGATCGGGGTATCGATCTTGGAGACGCGAAGGGTCTTGAGAACGTCAAAACCGGTCATGTCGGGCAGGTTCAGATCGAGCAGGATGATATCGTAATCATACAGCTTGCCGAGATCGACACCTTCCTCGCCAAGATCCGTCGTATAGATATTGAAGCCATCAGACTTCAGCATCAGTTCGATGGACTGCGCGGTTGCCCGGTCGTCCTCAATTAGAAGAACCCGCATGGTTCGCCTCCGGTCTGGTACCCGAACGAATCAATCCCGCCCGGTGTGTAGTCTGATTAACCTTATTCTGACGCTACGAGGAAACCCTTAACGAAAGTTAACTGCCGCTTGACCGGGTTCCAGAATCGTCAGCCTGGCGATTCTTTGCCGCTTAAGCTTGATTCGCATTTAACGTTGACGAATGGGGGGTTAGCCGATGCGCGCGACCACCATGACTCTGAAAAATTTGAGCAACTGCGATTATTGTCAGGCATAAAGTATGCGGCGATGAACGCCGGATTGGCCTGCCAGCATTGAAAATCCGGCCGCCGGCGGCTCGAGAGCCGGGTCGTCTTCTTATCCACAGACGATTTTTTTGGGCACTGGCGAAAAATCCTGTTTTGAGTCCGTGCGGGGCGGCGGCAAACGGCCCGCCCCGTCCCGGACCGCGGGCTCGGCGCGGGCTTGGCCGGCGGCGAGACGGTGGTCAGGCCTGTAGTGAGCGGAAACAGGAGTCCCAGTCCTGGTGCGCCCGGCCGGTCACAGCTTCGAAATCGCTCGGATTGTCATAGGCCCCAAGGCGGATGCCATCATAGATGCCGGCGATGATGCCCCCGAGGAAATCACCCAGCTCGGCGCTGCGGTCGGCGGGATATTCGGCCGGTGTCAGGGCGCGATACACCAGATCGGTCCCAAAGGCCGTGTTCATGAGGTCGGCGAGCCGGGTCTGGGTGATGGGGTCGCCGTGCAGGTTGACGGTCTGGCCGTCATGCCGTGTGCCGGTCAGCAGGCTGGCATAGGCCTGGCCCAGCTCGGCGCGGGTCGTGTAGCCGCAACGGCCATCACCGGCGCTGTTGGCGATTTCGCCGCGCGCCCTGTAGCTGTCGATATATTCGATATCCGGCTCGATATAGATGCCATTGCGCCCGATGGCCCAGGCCAGGCCGCTGGCGCGGATATCGGCCTCGGTCTGGCGATTGCTCTGCACCACGGGCGAAAACGTGGTGCCGGTCTCCGGCCCCTGGATACTGGTATAAACGATCTTGCTCACACCGGCAGCCCTGGCCGCCTCGATCACATTGCGGTGCTGCCCGATGCGGGCCTCCGGCGCGTCCATGCCGGAGACCAGCAACAGCGTATCGACGCCGGCCAGCGAGGCCTCGAGCTGGTCGGGCCGGGTATAGTCGCCGGGGCGGACCTCGATACCCAGCCCGCTCGCTCCCGCGCCCGCCGCTATATTCCCAGTGCGAAGCCGTAAAAGATCACCAGTCCCAGCGTCATCGGCCAGGAGGTCAGGATCATCACCGTGTTGATGCGATCCCCGCCGATGGCCGTGATCCCGGGCACAAAATAGAAATAATAGCGGGCATTCTGAAACACGTGGGTGAGCGAGGTCACCAGCATGATCGTCAGGAAGCCGGCGCGGAATTCCGGTGTGTTGAAGGTCTCGCGGTAGAAGCGCCACGACAATAATCGCGGTCCGACGGTCAGACCCAAAATCAGCAGCGTGTAGGGGAAGGCGAGAACATAATCGATCTGGGGCTGGATGCCGATAATCATCGAGGATGCAAAGACAATGACGGTCTCCAGATGGGAGAATTCGGGGTTCACGATATCCCGTGTCCAGCTGTAAACGGACAGCCTGGGGAAGATCGAGAACAGCATTTCGATGTTCGCGTCGATCAGGACAATCGTCGCGACGATGGCGAGGATCCAGTACCAGCTCAATCTGATTTTCCGGAAGCCGAGGATCAGCAACCGGAAACAGATCAGCACCAGCCCATTGTTCTCCTCAAAATAGATCGACATGAAGCAGATCATGAACAGGACGAAGGCTTCCCGCTTCCCGCTGAGCCGCGTCGAGATCAGCGCGAACGGGAAGAAAAGGAATTCCAGCTTGATCTTGGTCGCCAGATAAGCCGCGAAGGGAAGCGCCAGATAGGTGACAAGCACCCGGCGTTCGATCAGCCCGAGGGCCGACAGGCCGAAGACCAGGACCAGCGTTGTCGCCGCCATGCCCAGTCTGAGCGAGATCTGGTTGTGGTCCGAGAAATAGGGCTCACCGCCGGCGAGCAGGTGGTTGAACTGGCCCCAGCCCTTCACGGCATCGCCATAGCCCTGCACTTCCGGACTGAAGAAGCAGAGGCAAAGGATGATATTGCCGATAAAGACCATCAGCGCCGCCGGCAGGTGCCAGTCCGGGGGCCGGGTCGCGGATGTGGGGATTGGTGACGTCACGCCGGGTGCTTTCTGAACAGGGAGCGGCCGAAGGCAGCGGCCGGGCGCTCGAGCAGATAGTAGAGTGGTGCGGAGATCGCGATAGAGAGCACGAGCGTAACCGCGAACAGGGTCCAGCCCTTGTCGATCCAGCTCACGAGCGTGGTGGCGAACAGCATGTGGAGGAGATAAACGCCGAAGCTCCAATCGCCCAGCGCGCGAACGGGCCGGCCAAGATCAATGTCCGGCTTTTGCAGGATGGCCAGGAAGATCAGCCCCCCGACGATATAGGTGATGATATAGCGGCTGGATGTCTCGTCGAAGCCGGTGGAGAACGAATAGGCGATCCAGCAGGTCGGGATGGCGATCGCCAGGTAGAAGAGCACCGGGCGGATGATGCTCCGGCCTGCATTGCGCAGAAAGCGCATCTGCGCGCCGGTGAACATGCAGAACAGGCCCAGGGGCACGGCGACCGGGATTTTGGTCTGCAGGCCCCATCGCGCCACCGCGGCGGCGAGGCACACCGCGCCCAGGCTTCCGAGCACCAGCGGGAAGCGTTGTGTCAGCATGGATGGAGCGAGAACCAGAAATGCGGTGATGACCAGATACAACACGACCTCAATGGTCAGGGTCCAATAGACGTCGATCGCGTTTTCAAACCCGAACAATTGCTGCGCCATGGTGATATTGGCCATCCAGTCCAGAGGTGCCAGTTCGGATGGCCAGACCGCGAAGGCCAGCACCAGGGAAACCCAGTAGAGCGGGTATAGCCGGAATAATCGCTTGGTCAAAAAGCGCTTTGCGGACCGGTCCCGGGCCGCGCTCGGGATGACCAGATAGCCGGATATGAAGAAGAAGACGACGACCCCGATTTTCCCGGGATCAAACACATAGGTATAGAACCAGCCCTCTTTCGGCATGGTGTGGGAGAATACAACCAGCAGGGCGGCCAGGCCTCGCACCGCTTCGATCAGGGCGAAGCGGTTTGATGCGGCGCCCACGGAATCCGCTGAAGATGTCAATGGGATGCGCTCCGTTCCTGCCTCAAGCGGTATGTCCCATGCGCTATCCCCGGTCAATCAAGCCCCCATCGTCTCCGGTGGCCCAATGCAAGATGCGGGCAAGTTCCGGTTTTCACGCCAGCGCCAAAACCGGGACCCTCACTGTTCTCGCGGGGCCCCATTCCAGGCTGGCCCGTACGCTGGCCGATACCGTCCCCTCATGCGGCGGCACACCTCACTCAATCGCCGCCTGCCTGTCCGCCCCCTCGCTTGCGCCCTTATATTGTGGGCATCAGACGCGATGCAGGAGGTGGCGAAACGCGAAAAACTGAGGCGGATATCGGTGGTGATCCGGCAAGCTACGGATTTGACGTCAATTTTTGGAATTGCACTTCCAAACCAACCTTCGCTGAAGCGCACACCAGGGTATGGGCAAGGCCACAAGGGCGTATCATCAGAGGGGCATCCGGCATCAATACGGGCACACCAGAGCCAAAGCCCTGTTCCGCGCCGAGCAGCATCCGCCGCATTTGCACCGCCGCGTTTACGTGGAAGCAACCGCAATGGCGTAGGGTGAAACCGAATCGGCTCACCGGCCCCGCCTGAAAGGCATGACATCCGCATGATGCAGACTTTGACAGATCGGATTGAACGGCTCGATGCGCGTGTCCTGGAAGGACGCGTCACGGCGCTCAACGGTCTGTTGGTCGAGGCCGAGGGACCGGTCTCCGGACTGTCGCTCGGGGCGCATGCCACCATCGTCACCGGGCGCGGCACCTCGGAATGCGAGATTGTCGGCTTTCGTGGCCAGACGGCGCTGATGATGCCCTTTGGTCCGCTCGAGGGTATCCGCCCCGGCGCCAAGGTGATCCTGCAGCCGGAAGCGGCGCGGGTACGCCCGTCGGCCAGCTGGCTCGGCCGCGTGATCGACGGCTTTGCCCGCCCGCTCGATGGAGCCGGCCCGCTCAGCGAAGGTGCCCATGCCTATCCGCTCAAGGGCGAACCGCCGATGGCGCATGGCCGCGCCCGGCTCGGCAATCGCATGGATATGGGCGTGCGCGTCCTCAATGCCTTCGTACCGATGCGCCGCGGTCAACGGCTCGGCATCTTTGCCGGCTCCGGCGTTGGCAAATCGGTGTTGATGTCGATGCTGGCGCGCGCCTGCGATGCCGATGTGATCGTGATTGGTCTGATCGGCGAGCGGGGCCGTGAAGCGCGTGAATTCGTTGATGATGTGCTGGGGCCATCGGGCCGGGCACGCTCGGTCGTGGTCACCGAAACCTCCGACGCGCCGGCCCTGGCCCGCCGCCAGGCGGCGCATCTGACCCTGACCGTTGCCGAATATTTCCGCGACCAGGGCAAGGACGTGTTGTGCCTGATGGACAGCGTCACCCGTTTCGCCCTCGCCCAGCGCGAGATCGGCCTGGCGGCCGGCGAACCGCCAACGACGCGCGGCTATACGCCGTCGGTGTTTGCCGAATTGCCGCGCCTGCTCGAGCGCGCCGGCCCCGGCCCCGAGCGCAGTGATGGCGGCAAGACCGGCACGATTTCCGGCCTGTTTACGGTGCTGGTCGATGGCGATGATCATAATGAGCCGATCGCCGATGCGGTGCGCGGGATTCTCGACGGCCATGTCGTGATGAGCCGGGCGATTGCCGAGCGCGGCCGCTTCCCGGCGATCGACGTGCTCAAATCGGTCAGCCGCACGGCGCCGGAAGTTTTCGCGCAAGCCGAGCGGCCCTTGGTCGCCGAGGCGCGCAAGATGTTGTCGGCCTATGCCGATATGGAAGAATTGATCCGCCTGGGAGCCTACTCCCCCGGATCGAACCCGGCGCTCGACCGGGCAATTGCTCTCAACGATCCGTTGGAAGCATTCCTGGGTCAGGGAAAAGACGAAGCGGCGGATATCCCGTCGACATTCGCGACCCTGGCCGGGATTTTGGATGGTGAAGGAATAACCCCATGACACGTTCTCACGAACCCCTGATCCGGCTGGCCCGGTTCAAGGTCGAGGAATTGCAGAAACAGATGGCCGAGCTGGACCGCTCGAAATCCGCCCTGATCAACCAGATCGAGCGGCTCGAGGCCTCGGTCCCGGAAGAACAGGCGGTGGCCACCCAGTCGCGTGACGGCTATCTCGCCTATGGCTCCTACGCCCAGGCCGTCATCAAGCGAAAAGAGAATATCCGCTCTTCGCTCGATGAGGTCGAGGTGCAGGCCGACGCCCTGCGCGAGCGCCTCGGCGACGCCTTCCAGGAACTCAAGAAGTTCGAGGTGCTGGAAGAACGCCGCCTGGCGCGGGTCGAAAAGGCCCTGCGTGCCGCCGAGCAGGACGAACTCGACGAGATCGCCCAGATCCGGCATCACCGGGCCAATTGACCGCTTCAGAAGGTCTGTGACCAGGTCAGGTCGAACCGCAGCGAACGGCCCGGCTCGCTGACGCCTGCGAAGACGCGCTCATAGTCGGTGTCGAACACGTTCTCGACCCCGGCATTGAGGCTCAGTCCGCGGTCGGCGAAGGGCTGCCAGCGCGTGTAGAGATCAAGCACGCCATAGCCATCGCGCAAGGCGGCCGGATCGGTCGTCTCGTCGAAATCGCCGGCCAGTTCGGCGCGGGCCCCGAGGGTCAGGCGCTGCGGTTCCAGCGTCCAGCGTCCGTCGAGATAGAGCCGCACCGGCGTCGCCGCGCCGACCGGATCGCCGGTCGCACTGTCCTCGCCGTCGACATCGCTCAGGCTGGCATCGAGCGCGAAATTGCCGGCGGCGAATTTCAGCTCTGCCTCATAGCCCGACAGCTCGGCCGAGCTGACATTGGCGCTGCGCGTCGTTCCCGCTGAACAGGGCAGGAAAGGCGGGGCAAAACAGGTGGCATCAAACGCGAAATCCACACTCAGATCGATCAGGTCGGTCGCCTCGGTCTCAAACCAGGCGGCGCGCAATTGCAGCCGGTCGACGCCGTCAAACCGGTCAGCGAGATCGAGGCTGAAGCCGGCCTCGAGGGTCTCGGTCTGTTCGGGTTTCAGATCCGGGTTGGCAATGAAGCGGTTGGTGATGAAGACCGGGGCGCCCAGAATGATGTGCGGCAGGGAGAAATGCGTCCCGTCGAGATAGAGCTCATTGATGGATGGCGCCCGGAAGCCTTCGCCCCAGCTGGCGAAAACATTGAAGCTCTGTGTCGGTGCCCAGGTCGCCGCGAAGCGGCTGGAGGTGGCGCTGCTTGAGGTGTCGGCAGCGAGGCTGGAACTGGTCTCGAAGCTGTCATGGCGGATGCCGGGTAGCAGGATGATCTGCCCGGGCAGGCCGAACGGCGCCGGGCCGGTCAGTTCCAGCTGGGTATAGCCGGCGGTGAACTGGCTCGACGCATCGGGTGCGCCGCCGCGAACGCCGCCGGTTTCCGCGCTGTCATAGCCGTCCTGCGTGTCTTCGTAATACTCACCGCCGACCGTCAGCCCGGCATCGAACTGGCCGATCTGGAAGGCGAATCTCTGATCGGCGCGGATCCCGGTCGTCTCCAGGTCACGGCGCAGTTGCCGCCCGGAGACCAACTCATCCTCGTCGACGCCGGTCGTGTTACGATAAACGGTCAGGTCGAGATCCATCCAGTCCAGCCCGGCCGGCGCGGCACTCAGATTGAAGGTGAGATTATCACTGGCAATATCCTTCTCCACCAGGGCATTGAGCGAGTCGACGCCGGCAACCCCCTGGGCGTTATTCGGCTCGACGGCTTCGCTGTCCATGCCCTGCCAGCTCAGCTCCAGGCGCACGCCGTCGGCCGGTTCAACGCCGAGCTTGATGAGGCCGGAGGTGGCGCTGTCATCGGCGGGCAGGTCATCGCCCGAACCAAGGGTGATATCGCCGGACGTGCGATGCGAGACCGAGGCGAGGATGTCGATACGCTCCGACTGGCCAAACACGCTGGCCGAGCCGCGTGTCTCGCCGTCGACCGAGCGCGTGCCGGCGCCGAGGCTGTAGCCCCAGCGCTCGTCCGGCGTCAGCAGGTCACGGGCACTGGCCGTGCGCAGGGAAATCACGCCGCCGGACGCGCCCGAGCCGTACAGCGCCGAGGCCGAGCCGCGCACGCTTTCCACGCCGACCAGCAGGGACGGGTCAACGAACAGGGCGCCATCATGGGCGGAGCCGAAATTCTGGCGCGCACCGTCGAGCAGCAGGGTGGTGTTCTCGCGGCCCTGACCGCGCAGGGACGGCGTCTGGCCGGTGCGGCGCGGGCCACCGGCAATTTCCAGGCCCGGAAGCTGGCGCAGCAGGTCGTCGAGATCGGACGGCCGGGCCAGATCGAGCGTTTCGGTCGAGATCGTCGAGGTCATGCCGGGATATTCAAACGCGTTCAGCCTGGTGTGGGTCGCCTCGACAACGATCACCTCGACCTCGGCTGCCGTCGGCGTGTTGGTGACCTGGCCGAAGGCCGGGGCAGCGAGAGCGATGCCGGCGGCACCGAGGAGGAATGCTGTTTTCATGACGCGCCTTTCTGCGAACGATTTGCAACTGGCGACCTTGTGCCGTGAGTAGATAGAGATTGCAAGTCAGAATCGTTCGCAATAGGAGTCTGACGCATGATCCACTCCTGACCTGATGAGACGCCGATGAAAATTCTCGCTCTTGCCCTCGCGGCCTTCGCCCTGACCGGGTGCGCCACGACAACCGATCTCGCCGCGAGCGCCGACCCGGTCCGCCAGACCATCGCCGCTGACAGTCAGGCTTTCGAGCGCGATCGCGCCGCGATCCTGGCGATGCAGGGCGATTATGCGGTGACGTTCGACTTCCGTGAAACCGTGCCGATCGCGGACGGCTATGAGCTGGCCGAACCGAAACTGACCCCGGCGCGCGAAGTCGTGATCGTGGTCGAGGATCGCGGTGACTTTATCATGCTGCAGCACCTGCTGCTCGCCGGCGATGGCACCGACCCGTTCATCGTCAAGCATTGGCGCCAGGACTGGCAATACGAGCCGGCACGCCTGCTCGCCTTCCAGGGCCATGATGACTGGAGCGTCGAGGGTGTCAGCGCCGCCGAACGCACCGGCGCCTGGTCACAGACGGTCTACCAGGTTGATGACAGCCCGCGTTATGCTGCGGTTGGAAGCTGGGTTCACACGGCGGACGCCTCGACCTGGGAACCGCCGGTCTCGCTGCGTCCGCTGCCACGCCGCGACGATACCACCCGCACCGATTACGACGCGATCGCCGCTGTCAACCGTCACACGGTGACCGCCTGGGGCTGGACCCATGAGCAGGACAATTCAAAACTGGCGATCCGCGATGGCGAGACCCGCGAACTGGTGCGCGAGATCGGTGTGAATACCTATCGCCGCACCGATCTTGAGGGCGCTCCGGCAGCGCTGGCCTATTGGGACGCGACCGAGGATTACTGGGCGCTGGTGCGCGAACGCTTCAACACGCTCGAGGCCAGTGCGCGCCGCTTCCACATCGAGGATGATGCCGAGGGCACACAGCTCTACGGCCCGGTGCTCGATGCCGGACAGCGCGTCCTGTTCGGGATGGATGATGTCGCCGAAGCCTGGGCCGATGCGCAGACCTATCTCGACAGCCAGATCACGGTGCTTGAGTAAGTCGTGCTCGAATAACCAGGCCCTACGGATCCGGCCGGCGCCAGCGCACGCTAGCGCTGGCCGATCCGGCGCTTGGAAAAGAAGATGGCGCCGATCGCCACGAAATAGATCGCCAGCCGCAGCAACACCACAACACCGCCGCGCTCATCAAGACGCGAAAAGGCGAAATCAAAGGCGAAATTGGGTGGAATGCCGATCGCCCAGCGATAGAAGAAGGGCGCCACCGCATCGACAATGAACATGATGGCGGCGGCGGCAGGCCATTGCGGCCATTTGCGCATGATCAATGCCGCGACCAGCGACAGCACGATGATCAGCCACCAATCATAGCCGGTAAAGCCGCTGACGAGGCGGTCGTAAAATGAATCATACATGGCGTCTCAGCTCCCCCCGATTGCCAGATTGTGCAGTCTACGCGGCTTCGCGCCCGCGCGCGAGGATTCCCGCGAGCGCCTGGTAATCCTTGGCCGCATCGCAATCGGGCGCCCGCACGGCAACACAGGTCTGGGTACGGATTGCGGCGGGGACGGTCGCATCGCGCCGCACGATCCCGGCCAGCACCGGCGTGAAGCTGAGGAAGGATTCGCAGGTCTTGCGGAAGGCCCCGAAGGCCTCGCGGGCGGCGTTCGCATTCGGTGCGTTATTGACCACGACCAGCGGTGAGGCGCCTTCATCATGGAGGCGCAGTGTCTTCACGAAGGCGTAGGCGTCGGTAAGCGAGGTCGGCTCGTCATTGATGACGATCAGCACGTCATCGGCCGTCAGAGCCAGGCGGACCGTGGCGCGGTCGGCACCGGCGGCGAGGTCGAGAATGGCGCGGTCATAGGACAGCGCCAGCGCCGCGACGCCGGTGGCCAGCTTGGTCAGGCCGGGGCCCGATAGATTGGCCAGCGTGCCCGAGCCGGACCGGCCGGAAATGACATCAAACCCGCCGCGCTCCGCCGCGCCGCCAATGGCCGGGCAGACCGCGGACTCCAGTGAGGTCTTGCCGCTGAGCACATTGACGATGTCCGCGCGTGGTTGCAGCCCGAGCTGAACGTCGATATTGGCCATGCCGAGATCGCCATCCATCAGCAGGACGCGCTCATCCATCAGCGACAGCGCGCGCGCCATACCGATCGACAGGGCCGTCTTGCCGACGCCGCCCTTGCCGGACGCGATAGCGAGGACGCGCCCGGCGGCGCGATTATCGGGAGCCGAGGCGAGTTTCATGATCAATCGGATTCCTCATAGGGGTGAGCACGGTTTTCGATCAGCGCCCGGGCCAGCCGCAAAGGCGTTGCCGGGGCCAGGCCGCCGCCGATAAACGGGGTGGAGGATATCTGCGCGAAGGCGAGGCCGGTCTCGCCGACGCCCAGCAGGGCGCCGAGCCGGCGGGCGCAGTCGAGCTTGACGGGAATGCAGCGGCTCGCCCCGATCGAGGCGAACAGGGAGGCGGCATCCTCGGCATCTTCCGGCGTCAGGCCGGCATCGAAGACATAGACGATTTCCGCATCGCTGGAATCGGCGAAGGCGAGGGTCATGTCGAGATCGTCGAGCTCGAACGGATTGACCGCCGGACTGTCGATCAGCGCCGGCCCGTCGAATTCACGCATGGCGTCGGCCAGCTCGCGCGGATCGTCGACGGCCATGAAATGGGCGCCCATCTTCTGCGCCAGGGCGTGCAGGCGCGCATCCGCTCCGGCGCGCTCGCCATCGCAGGAAATCAGCGTCGGGACCGATCCGGCCGAGATCGAGCGCGCTGCGGTCTTGGCCAGGGCCGAGGTCTTGCCGACGCCCGGCGTGCCGGCAAACAGCACGGCGTGTTCGGGAATGGCGGGCAGGGGCTGGAAGGCGTAGCGCGCCTCGATGGCGTGGGCGAGGCGACCGACGGCATGGCCATCGGCGAAATCCTGGGCCGCCTTGATCAGCGACTGGGCCGCGACACCGGGCGCGCGATGAAAGCCGAGAGCACGAATGACCTGGTCGAGATGTTCGTCTTCGCGGTCGCCGCGGGCGATCTCCGCCGCATCATTGAGGCGCTGGGTCCGCTCGCGCACCGGCTCGACGGGGTCGGGATGATAGGCCATCTCGCTCGCCGCCCTGACCTGGACGCCGCCATCGGGACCGTCCGAGGTGGCAATGATCACGGCTTCCGCCCCCATTTCCCGGCGCACATCCGCCATGGCCTGGGTCAGGGTCTGGGCTGCAAAGGTTTTCAAACGCATCGAGGATCACTACCGGGTCAGTTGTTGGTCGGTCAGCCGACATGCCCCAAGGTCTTCAGGCGTGCGCTCGGGTGGATCTCGTTCTGCGACATTACCACCGTTTGCGGGCGGAAACGCTCCACCAGCGAACGCACATACGGACGAATCACGGGGCTCGTCAGCAGTACAGGTACATGACCCTGTGCCGATGCGGTTTCAAAAGAGTTTCTAACTGCAGCCACAAACTCATGAAGTTTCGACGGCGCCAGCGCCAGCTGTTTGCGCTCGCCTTCGCCGATCAGGGCTTCCAGGAAGGCCTGTTCCCATTGCGGGGTAAGGGCGAGCACCGGCAGATTGCCGTTCGGCGCCCTGTTACTGTGACAGATCTGGCGCGCCAGCCGGCTGCGGACGTGTTCAACAATCGGCTCGATACGGTTGGTCGAGGCGCTGGCTTCGGCGATGCCCTCGACAATCGTCGCCAGATCGCGAATCGAGACGCGCTCGCGAATCAGGGATTGCAGCACGCGCTGGATCCCGGCGCGGCTGATCTGCGACGGCGCGATGTCCTCGACCAGCTTGCGGTGTTCCTTGGACAGTTTTTCGATCAGCTTCTCGACTTCGGCATAGGAGAGGAGGTCCGACATGTTGTCGCGCAGCAGCTCGGTCAGATGCGTAACCAGGACAGCGGCGGGCTCGACAATCGTATAGCCGCGGAAGGAGGCTTCCTCGCGCAAATTCTCGTCGATCCAGGTCGCGGGCAGGCCGAAGGCCGGTTCTTTGACATGATCGCCGGGCAGTTCGATCTGCATGCCGGCCGGATCCATGACCAGCAGCTTGTGGAGCTGCAACAGGCCGCGGCCGGCTTCGAGTTCCTTGATCCGGATCGCGTATTCCATATTGCCCAGCTGCATGTTGTCGACGATGCGCACGGCGGGCGTGATGAAGCCCATCTCCTCGGCCAGCGAGCGGCGCAGCGCCTTGATCTGGTCGGTCAGCTTGCGGCCATCGACATCATTGATCAGCGGCAGCAGACCATAGCCGAGCTCGATCTTGAGCTCATCCATCGCCAGGCTGTCCTCGATCGGGGCTTCACCGCCCTTGGGCGCCTGGGCCTGGACCTCGGCCGCGGTCTCCGCCTCTTTCTCTGCCGCCTTGCGTTCGACAATGTCGCGGTTGAACCAGGCCAGCGCACCGGTTCCCAGTCCCATCAGGGCGAAGGGAATGAAGGGCATGCCGGGCAGGACGCCGACGATGAAGGTGACGGCGGACACCAGGCCGAGACCGGCCGGATTGGCGACCATCTGGCCGAACAGGGCCTTGTCGGCCTGGCCATCGACACCGGCCTTGGAGACCAGCAGACCGGCGGCGACCGAGATGATCAGGGCCGGGATTTGCGAGACGAGGCCATCGCCGATCGTCAGGCCGGAATAGGTGCCGGCCGCTTCGGCAAACGGCATGCCCGACTGCACGACGCCGATAATGATGCCGCCGATCAGATTGATGCCGGTAATCATCAGCCCGGCCATCGCGTCGCCGCGGACGAATTTCGAGGCACCGTCCATGGCGCCGAAGAAATTGCTTTCGCCTTCAAGGTCCTTGCGGCGCTGGCGGGCCTCGTTCTCGGTGATCAGTCCGGAAGACAGGTCGGCATCGATCGCCATTTGCTTGCCGGGCATGGCGTCGAGGGTGAAGCGCGCCGCGACTTCGGCGATCCGGCCGGAACCCTTGGTGATAACGACGAAATTCACGATCACCAGGATGGCGAACACGATGACGCCGATCACGACATTGCCCTGCATCACGAAGGCGCCGAAGGCCTGGATGACCTCGCCGGCGGCGTCGGTGCCTTCCGCGCCCTTCGACAGGATCAGCCGGGTCGAGGCGATGTTCAGGCCCAGCCGCAGCAGGGTCGTGATCAGCAGCACCGCCGGGAAGGCGGAGAATTCAAGCGGCCGCTTGATGAAAAGCGCGGTCATCAGCACCAGCACCGCGATCGAGATCGAGATCGCCAGCGCCAGGTCGAGCAGAATGCTCGGCATCGGCAGGATCAGCATCACCAGGATGCCGAGAATGCCGACGGCCAGGGCGACATCGCCCTTGAGCACACGGTTCAGGAAGGCCTGTGGATTGAAGGCGCCGCTATTGGCGCTCAGCGAGCCGGAGGCTGATGTGTCGACCAAGACTTATCCAATCACGCGGCAGAGACGCCCATGGCGCTCTGGTTGGGCTGGGGAACATTGACGCCCTGCTCGGTATAGAGTTTGAGCTTGTTGCGCAGGGTCCGGATCGAGATGCCGAGGATATTGGCGGCATGGGTCCGGTTGCCGAGGCAATGGTCGAGCGTGTCGAGGATCAGATCCTGTTCCACTTCCGCCACCGTCATGCCGACCATGACGCGCTGGGCGGCATTGGCGGCATCGGAGGCCTGGCGCACGGCGGTATTGCCGGCGCCGGAAAAGACCGAGCCGTCGGGCATGCGGATCGCGTCCGGCGTGATCTCGCGGCCATTGGCCAGCAGCACGGCGCGGTGCATCGCGTTTTCCAGTTCGCGCACATTGCCGGTCCATTCGCGGGCGACGAGATGCGCCTTGGCCGCTTCCGACAATGGCAGGGCCTCGACCTGGTTGGCGGCGGCATATTTGCGGATGAAGTGCTCGGACAGGGCGAGAATATCGGCCGGGCGCTCGCGCAGGGGCGGCAGCGCCAGATTGACGACATTGAGGCGGAACAGCAGATCCTCGCGGAATGTGCCCTCGGCGACGGCCTTGCGCAGGTCGCGGTTCGAGGTCGCCAGGATGCGGATATTGACCTTGACCGGCTTGGTGCCACCGACCCGGTCGATCTCGCGTTCCTGGATGGCGCGCAGCAGCTTGGCCTGCAGGCGCGTGTCCATTTCGGAGATTTCGTCGAGCAGGAGCGTGCCGCCATCGGCTTCCTCGAATTTACCGATCCGCCGGGCAACGGCGCCGGTGAAGGCTCCCTTTTCATGGCCGAACAGTTCGGATTCGAGCAGGTTTTCCGGGATCGCGGCGCAATTGACCGAGATGAAGGGAGCGGCGGCGCGTTTCGACTTGGCGTGGACATGGCGCGCCATGACCTCTTTACCCGAGCCGCTTTCGCCGGTGATCAGCACCGAAGCGTCGGAGCCGGCAATGCGATCCGCCAGGGTGATGACGGTCTGCATCGAGGGATCGCGGGCGATCATCGGGCGTTCGTCATCGGAAATGGCTTCGAGGATGGCGGCGATCAGCTCGGCGTCCGGTGGCAGCGGAATGAATTCCTTCGCCCCGGCCCGGATCGCGGCAGCGGCCGCTTCGGGGCGAACATTGACGCCGCAGACCACGACCGGAACGATGATCCGCTCGGATTCATTGGCGGCGATCAGCGCCTGAACATCGAGCGAGAGATCGACCATGATCAGGTCGGCCCCGCGCCCGGCGCGCAGATGCGACGTCGCTTGCTGGATCGTATCGACCTGCGACACGGATGCGCCGCGGTCTATCGCGATTTTGGTGGCGGTGTGCAATTGCCCACCCAGGCTTCCGACGATCAGGACTCGCATGATGTCCGCTCCATTGTGTTCATTGTCTCAAGGCGCCGCTTACGCAGCGTCCCCGTCCTTGATGATTTCAGTCATGGTGACGCCGAGACGGTCATCGACGACGACCACCTCCCCGCGCGCCACCAGGCGGTTATTGACGTAGATATCGATGGCCTCGCCGATCTTGCGGTCGAGTTCGACCACCGATCCGGCGGTCAGCTTGAGCAGGGAGTTGACGTCAATCTGCGCCTTGCCCAGCACGGCTGAAATATTGACCGGAACATCAAACACCGGCGCCAGATCGGCGGCGCTCTTGGCCGCCTCGTCGATCATGCCTTCGCCAGGCTTGGCGTTGTCCACCGGCACCGGGGTGGAGTCCTGGTCGAGCTCCGGCAGGTCGAAATTCGTATTGTCAGCCATGGTCAGCCTCCTTATGCCGCAGACGCGCCGACGGCGGGATCGGCCGTGGCGCGGGTTGCGGATTCGTCTTCGGATGCGGCGGCGAGCCAGCGCGCCACGACTTCGCCCAGCCGGGCGTCGATTTCATCGGCCGAGCGTTCGATCGCGCCCGTGCCCCATTCAAGGCGGACATCGGCACCGCTCATCTCGGCATGACCACGCACCCGGATCGCACCCTCGAAACCGAGATCGCGCGCCGTGCGTTCCAGCCGCTCCGCGAGCATTTCCACCAGTTCCGGCGCGCAACGCACCGACAGGCGGGGCTCGTCGCGCAGATCCTGGACGGCTTCGGCTGTGAGCTGCTCGATGGTCTCGAGCGGATAGGCGCTCAGTGCCTCGCCGGCAATCTTGCGAGCGGCGGCGAGTGCCAGCTGGGCGGCGCCGGCGCGCAACGAGGCCGACTCGGCGGCGAGCCGCGACAGGATGATCTGCATCTGGGCGCTGATCGCCTGCAGCGAGTCGGCACAGCGGCCCTCTTCGAGCTCGCGGCCTTCCTCGACGCCCCACATGCGCGCGGAATCGATATCATCCTGGGTGAAGAAGCGCTTATAGCTCTCCCCGTCACGCAGGATCTGGCCGTCGTGATCGAACTCGGTATCGAAATCGAATTTCGTCGGGCTCATGGTCTCGGCCATCCTCAATAAATCAGTTCATCGTCGGCGCCGCCATCGGCGAGCAGGATCTCGCCCTTGGCGGCCAGGTCCTTGGCCATCGCGACAATGCCCTGCTGGGCGGTGTCGACATCCTTCAGGCGGACGGGGCCGAGTGCGGCCATGTCCTCGCGCATGATCTTGGCGGCGCGCTCGGACATGTTGGAGAAGAAGAGGTCGCGCAGGCTGTCGGACGCGCCCTTCATGGCCAGGCCCATCTGGTCCTTGTCGATGGCGCGCATCAGCGTCTGGATGCCGCCCGGATCGAGCTTGGACAGATCCTCGAACACGAACATCAAGGACCGGATCTTCTCGGCGCTGTCGCGATTGCGCTCTTCCAGCGCGGCGAGGAAACGGTTCTCGGTCTGGCGGTCGAAATTGTTGAAGATGCTGGCCATCATCTCATGGCTGTCATGCTTGGAGGTGCGCGCCAGATTGGACATGAATTCATTGCGCAGCGTCTCCTCGATCTTGTCGAGAATCTCGCGCTGGACCGGTTCCATCCGCAGCATGCGGGTGACGACTTCCAGGGCGAAATCCTCCGGCAGCGAGCCGAGCACGCGCGCGGCATGTTCGGCTTTTACCTTGGAGAGCACGACGGAGACGGTCTGCGGGTACTCATTCTTGAGATAATTGGCGAGCACCACCTCGTTCACATTGCCCAGCTTGTCCCACATGGTGCGTCCGGCCGGGCCGCGCAGCTCTTCCATGATGGTGTCGACCTTGTCGCCCGGCAGGAATGAGCCGAGCAGGCGCTGGGTCGCTTCGAACGAGCCCATCAGGGATCCGGTCGAGGACATCTGGCCGACGAAATCGACGATCAGTTTCTCGACGGCGGCGGCCGTGACCGTGCCGAGATTGGACATGGCCGAGGAAACCTCGCGGATTTCCTCCTCATCGAGATGGCTCCACAGGCCGTGATCCTCTTCGCCCAGGGCGAGCAGGATCACGGCAGCCTTTTCCGGGCCGCTCATCTTGGTGGGGTCTTCTATGGCTCTGGTGCGATCAATGGCCATCATCAACCCTCATGCAGCCAAGTCCGCAGAATCGAGATCGATTCCTCGGGGTGGGACTCAACAATGCCGGCGACCTTCTTCACCGAAGAGGCCTTCACCTGGCCGTCAATCTTGGAAATGTCGATGCCATCGCTGGCGTCCGGCACCGCGGCTGCGGCCGGGCTGGCGCCGGGCAGCGCCATCGGCGCGGCTCCGCCTTCAACGCGGGCCGGGGCGGCACCGCCACCAGCGCCGGCCAGGGCCAGTCCGGCGGGCATTGCGGCGCCACCGGCGCCTTTGACCAGCGGCCGGGCGACCAGGAAAATCACCAGCAGGGCGGTAATGAACATCACGGCGATTTCGGCGATCCGCATGAAATCGCTTTTGCTGAAGCTCAGGCCCGAGCTTGCCGGTGTGCCGAGCAGCGGGTCTGTCCGGGCGAATTCGATCTGCGAGACCGTCACGGAGTCCTGACGGCCGCCAACCTCGTTGACATAGCCCATTGCCGAACGGACCAGGGCTTCGATCCGGTCGATCTCGGCCTGTGGCCGCTCGCGCCAGACGACACTGCCATCTTCCTGGGTCTCGAGAACGCCGTCGACCGCCACCGCGACCGAGAGCCGGTCGATGGCGCCGGCTTCCGTGATCTGGGTGCGGGTGGTGCTCGACATCGCGTAGTTGACGACATCGTTCGAGATTTCACGGTTGGAACTGGCTCCGGCCGCCGCGCCATCGCCGGATTCGGCTTCGGGCAGGTTCTCCGAGGCGGAGACGCGATTGACATTGTTGCCGTCGATATCGGTGCTGGTCTCGGTGCGGCGGTCGCGTGACTGCACGACGGCGCCATCGGGATCGTAGATCTCGGAACTTTCGGTGACGCTCTGGCGGTTGAGTTGCGCCGTGACCTGGACGCGGGCAGCGCCGGCACCGACGACGCCCTCGACCAGATCGAGAATATTCTGGCGCAGCTGGGTTTCAATCCCGCTCTGGCGTTCGTCCATCATCATGCTGACAGCGGACCCCTCGCCGCCGGCACCGGCCAGCTGGCGGCCGCGATCATCGGCGAGCGAGACATGATTGGCTTCCAGCCCGGCGCCGCTGGCGACGATATTGCGGATGACGCGGACCTGTTCCGCGTTCAGCGTCGCATTGGTGCTGATGGTGACTGCGGCGGTGGGGGCCTGCTGGTCGCGGGCAAACAGGCGCCGCTCCGGCAGGTTCAGGTGGACCCGGGCGTTGGAAACGAAGGCCATCGACTGGATGGTTCGTGCCAGTTCACCCTCGAGGGCGCGCTTGGCATTGAGGTTCTGCACAAAGCTGGTCTGGCCGAAACTGTCTTCGCGATCGAAGATCTCATAGCCGACCGAGGCGCCGCTCAACGGGCCGCCCGAGGCGACGCGGACCCGCGCTTCATCGACCTGGTCGCGCGGCACATAGATCGCCGTGCCGCCCTCCCTGATCTCGTACTCGACATTGGCCTGGTCGAGCAATTGTGCCGCCGAGGCTGCGGCGGCCGGGTCGAGGCCGGAATAGAGCAATGATTGCGAGCCGGCGCCGACATTGCCGGAGAAATAGACGAGCGCAGCGGCAACGCCGGCCGCGAGACCGAAGATGGCGGCCAGGCGGCCAATGCCAAAGGCCCTGAGCTGATCGAGAAGCGCGTTCACAAGTTATCCTGCCGATTCAATTGCACGCATCATGCGCGAACCACTGGGCAGAATTTTCCTACCGACCTCGTAAACGAGGCCTTAATGCCGGCGCATCCTTCATGCATCCGGCCGGGCAGGGCAGTTGTGACAGGTGTGTTTTCCCTGCGCGCACAGCAAAACGGCGGCTCCGGGGGGATGGAGCCGCCATTCTTGCACGTCTGGGTAAGCGCGTGCGCTATCTGTAGTGCTGAAGTCGAGTCGTGCGCAGACCGGCAAGGCCGTGCTTGTCGATCGATCTTTGCCAGCCGAGGAATTCCTCGACGGTGAGCGTGTATCGCTCACAGGCCTCTTCCAGCGAGAGCAAGCCGCCGCGAACTGCTGCGACGACCTCCGCCTTGCGCCGAACCACCCAGCGCTGTGCGCCGGGATTCGGGAGGTCTGCCAGAGTAAGAGGGCTACCATCCGGCCCGATTACGTAGTTTTCTTTTTTTTGAAGGCGCGGCTGCATGTCCGATCCCCGTTGCTTGTTTGTAGGATCAAGATAGGGGACGGGCTTTAACATCAGCCTAAGCCACTGGGTAAATTTAGCTTTAACCATCGGGCTAAAATGCGCTCATATAATTTGAGCGCTTCGGTCATACAAAAACGGGCCCTGCCATCATGGCAGGACCCGCTATTGGTCCGGCGTTGTGGAGCGGTTTATCGCTTCATGTTGATCGCTTCATTCAGCATCTCGTCGGCGGTGGTGATGATCTTCGACGAGGCCGAATAGGCCCGCTGGGTAATGATCAGATTGGTGAACTCGGTCGCCAGGTCCACGTTCGAGCTTTCCAGGGTCGCCGAGGCGAGATTGCCCGCCGAACCGATGCCTGCGGTGTTCAGCGTGTACGAACCGGAATCGCGGGTGACGCCGTAAGCACCGCCACCAAGGGCTTCCAGGCCGTCGGCATTGGCGAAGGTGGCAACCGGGATCTGGTAGATCTTCTTGACGATACCATTGGTGAACTTGGCGTAGACCATGCCGCTGGCATCGATGTCGACGCCGGAGAAATCGCCGAAGGGCGTCCCGTTGACCGAGGTTGCCGCCAGGGCGCTCTGGCTGTCGAACTGGGTCAGGCCGCCGGCGCTGGACGGTCCGCCCAGTTCCAGGTCGATGGTCTGCGCGCTGATACCCTCTGCCGCTGCCCACTGAACGCTGGTTGCGCCCAGAGCTGCGGTGTTGCTGGATGCAAGGAAGCTGAGCGAACTCGGGATGGTGCTGTTGGCGGCGTCAAAATTACCGTTCGAATCGAAGGCAATGATGCCGGTCGCGATCTGGCCGTCGACCAGGCCTGCACCGGTGGTGACTTCACTGGCCGGTGTGACATGCAGTTCGGCATGCCACTGGTTCGGTGTCGAGGATTTCAGCATCGACAGGGTGATGGTGTGCACTGAACCCTGCGAGTCATAGATCGGAATGCCGAATTCGACATCGGCCGGAATGGCGCCCGATGACATATTCGTCGCCGAGGTGGCTGCAGAATAGGTCGCCTCCGAGGCAGAGATCGCCTGGCTGGATTGCAGGTTGGCGCTGAGGCCGACTTCGGTGGTGGCCTCCGCGGCACCGCCGACGGATACCGGATTGATGATTTCCAGCGAGCTCAGATCGGATGGATCGGCATCAATCGTGCCGTCCGCCTGGACCGGCCAGCCGGCAAGATAGAGGCCGGCGGAATTCTGCAGATAGCCGTTGGAGTCCGGGTGGAAGCTGCCGGCACGGGTGAAGGCGACCGGATCGGTGGTCGTGAAGCCGCGGGTGTTTTCGCTGACGACAAAGAAGCCGTCACCGGAGACGGCGAGATCGGTTGCCGAGGAGCCGGGGGCGAGCAGGCCGGATTCGCTGATCTCCAGCTTGGTCGAACCCATGATGCCGCCCGCGGCGAATTGCTCACCGCTGCCCTGGGAGCGGTAGAGCGGCGTGAAAACGGCGCTGGCGCGCTTGTATCCGACGGTATTCACATTGGCGATATTGTCGGAAATGGCCGCGAGGGCGCTGGAATTTGCGATCAGGCCGGATGCGCCGGCGATCATGGCTGAATTGATGCTCACGATAGGCTCCTTGTTGTGATTAGTCCCGGAGCGTTCTGCTGGTTTGTGAGGCCGGTCCGCCATTCTGGTGATCCGGTGCGAGTCAGAGGACCGCTTAGCTGGCTTGTTGATATTCCTGCAGGGCGAGGATGGAGGAGAGCGGAACTTCGACGCCGCCCATTTCCACCATGACTTCCGAGCCGGACAGGTCGATTCCCGTCACCCGTGCCGAGGCACGGATCTCGGCGGCGATCGTGCCGCCGTCATCATCCACGGTATTGATTTCCAGGGTGTAGATTCCCTCAGGCGCATCGGTGCCCGACGAGGTCTTTCCATCCCAGGTGAAATCATGCACGCCGGTTGTCGTCTCGCCGGTGCCCCGGTAGACGACGCGATCACTGGAATCCTTGATGACCAGACTGGTGGTCTTGCCGCTTTCCGGCAATTCGTACTGCCAGCTGGCGGCGCCGCCCTGCAGCCGGCTTTCCGGCGTTTCGGCGGTCGCGACGCGTCCGATATAGCTCACCGACGAGGTCTGCGCGGTGGCCGACTGGAGAATCAGCAGGCTTTCCAGATTCTGGTTCTGGGCAATTTGCTGTTCGACGCCGGAAAACGACACTAGCTGGTCCACGAACTGGGTTGAATCCAGCGGGTCGAGCGGGTCCTGGTTCTTCATCTGCGATGTCAGCAGGGAGAGAAACATCTCATAATTGTTCGCCAGGCTGGCCTGGCTGCTCGCCAGCTGCGGACTCGAATCCGTGATGGCACTGATTTCACTGGGCATGCGCTTTCCTCCTAAACCCTGACATCGACGCTATCGCGCCGCGACAGTCGGAATCCGTAAGTATCGGCCGGTGCGGCCGCGAGCTCGGCCGCGAGCGCCTGCTCGTCGCCATCGTCCGGCCCGTAGATATTGAATGACTGGCCTGAATGACCCTCTGCCGGGTCCTGTTCACCATTGCCGGCGCCGAGCTCGAAGCTCAGTCCGTCCTCGGCGAGTTCCAGTCCGGCCTCGTTGAGCGCGCGTTCGAGGTCGCGGGTCGAGCGTTGCAGCTCGGCCAGCGTGTCGCCGCGCTCGACCGTCAGGGTGGCGTGAACCCGGTTGTTCTGAGTGAGTTCCATGCGGATATCGACACGGCCAAGCTCGGCTGGATCAAGCCGGATGCCGAACACGCGCGAGCCATTGCTGAAGCGCTGCGATATCTGCGCCGCCAGCTGGGCCGCAGCGGCCGGCGTGAAGCGCGGCGTATTGGTGTTGGCGGCGTCTGCCGGCGTGGATTGCCCGCTTTTGACCGAGGTCGCGGCGGCGTCCGTGCTGACTGTCATCACCGGGTCGGCGGAGGCGAGTGGAAGCCGGACCGAGCCCGCCGCAAGCGCGGGCAGGGGGGCGGTCTGCGGCAGCGCCGGCTCGCCGGTCTTCACGGCGGCATCCGGGGCCGGCGCGGCAGGGCTGGAGCCGGTGGCTGCGGATTGTGGCTGTGGCTTGTCGCCGCTGGCCTGGGCGCTGGCCGCGCCGGCCTGGCCTGCCGGCGATTTTCCCTTCGAGCGCGCAGCCGGAGCGGCGCTCTCGCGTTCGTCCACGTTGTGGCGTGCCTGGGCAGGCCGGCCGGCGGTTTCCGGATTGGCGGGCGGGACGGCGGCGGCAGCGGTGCTCGCCGCTGCGACCGGTTGCTGCGCCGGATTTGTGTTCGAAAGCGTCACCATCACCGGCGGCTGCTCACCTTTGACTCCGGCAAGGCTGGCCGGCTCGGGCATGGCCTGCTCGACAGGTCCGGCCTCGGGCTGGGCCTGGATGCCGGGCTGCGCCGAGTTCGGGGTCTGAGACTGTGCCTGAGACTGTTCCTGGGCCGGAGCCTGAGCTTGGGCCTGAGCCTGAGCCTGAGCCTGAGCCTGTGCCTGGGGGAGGGCCGCCGCAGGGCGCGGGTCGGGGGCTGCCGCCTCGCGGGACTGTGACACGGCCGCGCCGCCGGTGCCCGTCGCAAGGCTCGCCGTGGCCGGTTCGGCCTGGTCCAGGCCTGGCGTCAAGCTATCGCGTGTGGCTGCCTGGCCGGACGCCGCCGCTACCGGCGCAGCGGTGGACGTGGCGCCGGCGGTCGTTGCCGGCATTGCCGCCTCGGCCTTGCTGACAGCGGGATCTGCCAGGGCCTTGGCGCTGGCAGGCTTGGTATCGGGCTCGGCCGTCTGGGCCGCGGGCGCGGCGGGCGCCGTATGGGCCAGGCCCGGTTCGGTGGCCGGTGCCGATTCCGCGCTCGCTGCCATGGCAGCGGGGACAGTCGCCGGCCCCCGGGGGTCCATCGCCGGAGCCGCTGTGCCGGGGGAGGCCGTATTGGCCGTCATTCCCGGTGCCGGTGTCGGTGCCGGTGTTGCTGCTTCAGGTGTGGCGGCTGCATCCGGCACGGGCGTCGCTGGAGGGCTGGCTTCCGCAACAGGCTGGCTGGCGCCGGCAAGACCGTCGGTCGCGCCGCGGTCGGCTGTCTGGCTGCCACCCGGCGGCGCTGAAGGCCGCGGCTGGGACGGGGTGGTGGCAGCCACCGCGAGTCCAACCAGCGCGTCGAACGCCGGCTCACCAGACTCCGCCGCCGAGCGCGAGGCCGGCTTTTGCGCCTCGGTCCGGTTGGCCGTCATGCTGACGTCTGTGCCTGGAACATTGGGTGACATGTTGAACTCTATCCACTCGGTCGGCGCTGAATGCGTGCCTTGTCGGTGGATTGGTCCGCAAGCTTCATGCCATTGGCTATGCAGGTTATTGCTTTGAAATTACGAGTTAATTTCTGGGTAAGACAGGTAAATGACGCATTCGGCCCGGCGATTTGTGCCCGGTGGTGGGCGGAAGCTGCCGGGCGGGGTGCACAGGCGGATGCGAGCCGGAAAACGGCTGGATACCCCCTCGGGATGGCGATCCGCCGACTTGGCCCGCCGCTTGCGATTAACCTTGCAGGGCCTCCTGGGGCTCCGGATGTCAGAAAGACGCGGAACTGCATGATTATTGGAGCGAAAACAGGTTGTTGTGCATCGGGTCTCCGTCATGGACGGGGCGCGCATACACCCGTTGCGCCCGGCAAGGCTTGCCGCGATCCCGGCAGAATTGACCGGCTGGGCTTCACAATCGGCAATCGTATGAGGATGGCAAGATGTCGCTGAACGGAATTATCGGGAATGCCCTGTCGGGTTTGACAGCGAGCCAGGCGGCCCTGAATGCGGCCTCCAACAATGTCGCCAACGTCAACACGCCCGGATATGCGCGCACCCAGCCCGTGCTGCAGGCGGCGAATGTCGGTGGCGTTGCCATGGGCGTCGAGGTCGTGGGCATTGCGCGCATCGCCGACGTTTATCTCCAGGCCGCATCGATTGGCGCGATCAGTGCCTCGGCCAGCGCCACGGTCCAGGCTGACGGCCTCAACCAGGTGCAGTCGCAATTTGGCCAGCTCGATGACGAAGGTTCGCTGTTTGCACGGTTGAGCCGTGCCTTTTCCAGCCTGTCACAGGCGACGGTCGATCCGTCGCAATCGGTGGCACGGCTTTCAGCCGCAGCCGATCTGGAAGCCTTCTTCAATGAAGCCGAGCGACTGTCGGAAATGCTGACGGGCCAACGCAAGGACGCCGATACCCAGATCCAGGCTGCCGTGCACCGGACGAACGAGATCCTCGCCGAGCTCAGCGAGCTCAATGGCAGCATGCAAAGCGTCAGCGTTGCCGGCGGTGATACGTCCGGCATTGCCAACCGGCAGTCGGAACTGCTCGACGAACTGGCCAGCTATGTCGACATCCGCACCGAAACCAAGTCCGACGGGCGTCTGGTGGTCCGGACCGGCGACGGGGTCGCCTTGGTCGAAACCGGTATCGCTCAACTGGAATATGTCGCTGCGGGCAGTGGTGCCTATGGCGTTGCCTATGGCGAGATCTATGTGCAGCCGGCCAATAATGGTCAGCCCATCTCGCTGAGCGGTCATATCGATAGCGGCAAGCTCGCCGGCCTGCTGGAATTGCGCGACGAGACCCTGCCGAACATTGCCGATGAGCTGGCAGAACTCACCGCCGGCGCTGCCGACGCCCTTAACAAGGCGCATAACGACTCCGTCGCCTATCCCGCGCCCCAGACCCTGGCCGGGCGCAATACCGGGCTGGTCGCGACGGATCAGCACGGCTTCACCGGCGCCACCACCCTGGCGGTCACCAATACTGCGGGCGGCCTGGTCAAGCGCATCGATATCGATTTCGACGCCGGCACGCTCAGTGTTGATGGCGGCGCTGCTGTCGCGCTTGGCACGACGGTTGGCAGCCTGACGACGGCGATCAATGCTGCGCTGGGCGCTGACGGGACGGCGAGTTTCGTGGATGGCGCGCTGACCCTGGAGGCAAGCTCTGCCAGCAACGGACTGGCGACGCTGCAGGATGCGACAACGCCGAGCGACCGCGCCGGGCGCGGCTTCGCCCATTTCTTCGGGCTCAATGATCTGGTCACGTCGACCCGGCCGGGCTTTTTTGAAACCGGCCTGTCGGGCACCGACACGCACCAGTTCACGACGGGAACCTCGCTGACCTTCGAGGTCACGACTCCGGATGGCCGCTCGGCCGGAACGGTCAATATCCCGATGGTGACCGGCGAAACTTTCGCCGACGTCGTCACCGCCCTGAACGATCCGGCGACCGGGCTGGGTCGCTATGCCACCTATTCCCTCGACAGTGACGGCCAGCTCGTCTCGGTTCCGAAAACCGGTTATGGCGATTTCGAGATCGACATCGCATCGGACGACACGCTTCGCGGCAGCACGGGCCTGTCATTCTCCAATATTTTCGGGCTCGGGCTGCAAACCACGGCCGGGCGTTCGGAAATCTTTTCCGTGAATGACGCCGTGCGCTCGGATTCCTCGCGCCTGTCGCTGGGGCAGCTCGATATCGATGCAGCGACAGTGGCCGGCGATATCGTGCTGTCGTCGGGCGATGGCCGCGGCGGCCAGCTGCTCCAGGACGCCATGACCAGCACGCGCAGTTTCGATGCGGCGGGGGCGATCAATGCGACCAGTTCCAGCCTGCAGGACTATTCGGCACGGCTGGCCGGCAGTGTCGGGTCCCGCGCTGCACGGGCCGAGAGCGAGGCGGCCTCGGCTGAAGTCCTGCGATCGACGGCACAGACCAAGCGGTCGAATGTCGAGGGGGTCAGCCTTGACGAGGAACTCGCCTCGATGACGCTGTATCAGCAGTCCTATAACGCCTCGGCGAGAATGCTGCAGGCGGCCAAGGAAATGACCGAGACCCTGATGGGTATTGTCTAGGAAGTGATTGAATCATGACGCGAATATCGACATTTGGCGCTTCACAATCGGCTCTGCTGGACTTGATGCGCGCGCAGCAATCCCTGTTCCAGGCGCAGCAGGAGCTCAGCACCGGCAAGAAGGCGACGGACCTCAAGGGCGTTGGCTATCAGGCCGAGACCATCGCTGCCAGTCGCGGAGCTCTGGCCCGGTCAGCCGCCTTTGAAGAGGCGGCGGTGCGTTCGGCGACACGGCTCGAGGCCCAGGATGTCGCGCTGGAACGCCTGTCCGGTGCCGTGGGCGACTTGCGTTCGGCGATGACCTCCAAGGATGGCACCTTCATGATGCAGGAGATCTCCGACGCCTTCTACGGTGCCATCAATGCGCTGAACAGCCAGCATCTGGGTGCCTATCTGTTTGGCGGCACTCGCGATGACACCATTCCGATGACGGTCAGTTCGCTGTCCGATCTCGCGGCGCTGCCGGCGGCGGCCGATGCGTTTCAGAACAATTCGCTCGCCCCGACGGTCCAGGTTGACGAGAATACGACGATCACGGTCGGGCGTCTCGCCAGCGATATCGCGACCGATATCATGGCCTCGTTCAAGCGCATCGCCGAATTCGAGGCCGGACCGAACGGCCCCTTCGTCGATCCGATGACCGATGTGCAGCAGGCCTTCGTGGTTGGCGAATTGCAGAATATCGTCGCGGCCCAGGACGGGATTATTGCCGTGGTCGGGATGAATGGTGTTGCCCAGGCCCAGATCGAGAGTTCGCTGCAGGGCCAGCGCGACCAGCAGGATTTCCTCACCGGCATGATCAGCGATATCGAGGATGTCGACATGGCCGAGGCCGCGACGCGGTTTCAGTCGGCCCAGAACGCCCTTGATGTCTCGGCAAAGACCTTCGCCTCGCTGACACAGGTTTCACTGCTGAACTTTTTGAGGTAAGCCTTCCCCAACTTCAACCGTTTGCTGCGGGCCTTGACCCCGCTGGAGGCGAATATGACGACGACCAATTCCGGCCGCGCGATGGCGCGCGCCGATGCACTCCTTTCCGATTTTGGCCTCGCCGGCGATCCGCTCGCCCTTGGCGGCAATCCCGCCGATCATCGCGTTGTTGTCGCGATGTCGGGCGGGGTCGACAGTTCCGTCACAGCCGCCGTGCTGCACCGGGCCGGCTATGATGTCGTCGGCGTGACGCTGCAGCTCTATGATCATGGCGCCGCGATCCAGAAGAAGGGCGCCTGCTGCGCCGGCCAGGATATCTACGACGCCAAGCGCGTTGCCGAAGAATGCGGCTTTCCCCATTACGTGCTCGATTATGAGAGCCGCTTTCGCGAAGCGGTGATCGAGGAGTTTGCCGATACCTATCTGGCCGGCTTCACCCCGATCCCTTGCGTGCGCTGCAACCAGACCGTCAAATTCGCCGACCTCCTGACGACGGCGCGCGAGCTCGGTGCGGTCTGCATGGCGACGGGGCATTATATCCAGCGCGTCGCCGGACCGAAGGGCGCGCAATTGCGCCGCGCCGCGGATGCCGGCAAGGACCAGTCCTATTTCCTGTTCGCGACGACGCACGAGCAGCTCGATTTTCTGCGCTTCCCGCTCGGCCATCTCGACAAGGACCAGACGCGCCAGCTCGCCGAGGCCTTCGGCCTGATCGTCGCCGACAAGCCGGACAGCCAGGACATCTGCTTCGTGCCCCAGGGCCGCTATGTCGATATCGTCGAAAAGGTGCGCCCCGGCGTCTCGCGCCCGGGCGAGATCGTCCATGTCGACGGCACGGTGCTGGGCACGCACGACGGTGTGATCAACTACACCGTCGGCCAGCGCCGCGGCCTCAAGATCGCGATCGGCGATCCGCTCTATGTGGTCAGGCTGGATGCTGCCACGGCGCAGGTTGTGGTCGGTCCGCGCGAAGCGCTCGCCGTTGACCGCATCACGCTGAAGGACATCAACTGGCTCGGCGATGAGGCCCTGGCAGACGGCGTGCCTGTGCGCGTCAAGGTCCGCTCGACCCGCCCGCCCGTCGATGCCGCCTTCTCGGTCGATGGCGATGAAATCGGTGTCGTCCTGCCCGGCGGCGAAGAAGGCGTCGCGCCCGGCCAGGCCTGCGTCTTCTACTCGGCCGAGGATGATGGCCGCGTGCTCGGCGGCGGCTGGATCGCGAAGACGAGTGCGACAGCGGCGGCGAAGAGCGGCGGGTATCGGCTGATCGGATAATAGCGAAAATAGCGCAATTTGTGTTATCATGCGCCAGACTGCTACTGATCGGAGGTGCCCATGAATGTCTCAATCGGAAAGCGCTGGGAGTTGTTCGTCGAGGAACAGGTCAAGCAGGGCCGCTATACCTCGCAAAGCGAGGTCGTGCGCGAGGGTCTGCGCCTGGTCGAGGAGCGCGAGGCCAAGCTGGCGGAGCTGCGGGCCTCCCTACAGGCCGCAATCAATGATGAGCGACGCTATACGATCCAGGAGGCGGAAGCTCACCTCGCCGCCACCTTCGAGCAGTTGAAATCCGGAGCGCAGTGAAGTGTTCCGCCTGGTGCTGACAGGCCCGGCGCTCGACGATCTCGATCATATTGCCGAATATATCCATACTGAGACAGGCAGCATTTCCACCGCGCAGGGCTTTCTCGAAAAGCTCTTGGCCCGCACACGGTCGATGGCGGCTTCGCCCTTTGAACTCGGACGCCCTCGCGAAGAGCTCGGGCCGGGTATCCGCAGCACCGTTGTGGGCAATTATCTCATCATGACGCGGTATCAGGGCGATGTACTTCTAGTGCTGCGCTATGTCGAAGGTCATCGCGCTCTGGCGCACCTGTTCGACGAGCCCCCCGATCCCTGACCCCGCCAGCCCGGCAATGGTCACCGGTTGATCGGGTAGGTGTCACTCGCGCTGTGGCCAACCCATTCGCGGAGCATCGGGATTTGTGCTACCCGGTCGAAGTCCTGCCCCGGCGGGATCGGCTATCAATCTGACCGAGTGTCTGCCCGCGATGGACAAGCTTTCCGTCATGCACGCCTTTCGCCGCATCGTCGAGCGCGGCAGTTTCGCCCGCGCGGCGGAGGATCTCGGCGTTTCGCCCGCGCTTCTGAGCCGCGAAATCAAGCTGCTCGAGGAAAGCCTCGGCAGTGTCTTGCTGACGCGCACCACCCGTTCCATGTCGCTGACCGATGCCGGCCGGCTCTATTATGACGAGACGATCGGCATTCTCGACGCTGTGAGCAAGGTCGAGACGCGTATTCGCGATGGCGCCGGCGCGGTGCGGGGGCATCTCAAGGTCAACGCCTCCAATTCATTCGGACAGACGGTGATCGCGCCCATCCTGCCGGCATTCCTCGACGCCTGTCCTGATCTTCGGCTCACGCTCTCACTCGATGACCGGGTGGTTGATATGGTCGAGGGCGGATTTGATGTCTCGATCCGGATCCGGGCGGTCATGCCGGACTCGGCACTCGTCGCGCGCAAGATCGGCACGGTGCGGCAAAGGATTTTCGCGGCGCCGGCCTATCTGGAACGGGCCGGGATTCCCGAGACACCGCAGGACATCCCGCAGCACGCGGTGATCGGTTTCCTGCTCGCTGACCATCTTACCGCCTGGACGCTGAATGGCCCGCCGGGCACCAGCGCCATCGAACTTGATCCGCGGGTGCGGGTCGGCAACAGCCTGGTGCTGCGCGATCTTCTGATCGCGGGGCAGGGGATTGGCACCCTGCCTGACTTCCTGTCGAAAGAGCCCGAGGCGCGCGGCGAGCTTGTCCGCGTACTCCCGGACTGGGAGCTGCCCGCGCCGGAGATCTTCGCGGTGACGTCCTCGCGGCTTGGAATGGATGCCAGGGTCACGGCGTTTCTCGAGCATCTGCGCGCGGCGCTGCATCCCTGAGATTATTCAACCAGCGTAAAGAATGAAGTCAGAGCGGGCCGCTTATTGCCGATCCGCTGCCGCTGCATCCTCCCGGGCATGTCAAACCTGCCAGGGAGATCCCGATGCAGACCCCATCCCTCTTGCCCCTTGTTCTGGGCCTTGCCCTGTCGCTTCCCGCCGCCATCGCCGAAACTCCGGCCACTGTCGGCACCAGCCCCTGGGGGCCGGACGATGAGCTCGGCGCCCTCAATCTGATGACGGACACATCGCGCGCCGCCATCCTGTCCCGCATCAGCGGGGGCGCAGTCTTCGACCTGTCGGTGGAGTATTTCATCGGCATGCCTGGCTGGCATGCCGCCGGCGATCCCCGCTACCAGATCTGGATGACCCACACGCCGCGCGGGACGGTGAATGACGACCCGTTGCAGGTGGGCGCGGCGGCCAATGGCCATGTCAGCTACACCGGCTCGGCCGTCTCGATGTACACCCACACCGGAACCCATATCGACGCGCTGAACCATTTCGGCCTCGATGGCGAGATCTACAATCATTTCAGCGCCGACGCGCATCTCGGCGATGCGGGCTGGCACGTGACCGGTGCCGAAACCATCCCGCCAATCGTGGCCCGGGGCGTGATGGTTGATGTCGCCGCCTTCAAAGGTGCCGACATGCTGCCCGCTGGCTACCGCGTGACCCGCGCAGATCTCGAGGGTGCCCTGGCGCGCCAGGGTGTCGAGCTGCAGGCCGGTGATGCCGTGCTGATCCGCACCGGGCGCATGGCGCTCTATGAAGACGCCCGCCAGTACATGGACAACCCGCCGGGCCTCGGGCTCGAGGCCGCGCGGTTTCTCGCTGAAGAGTCGCGCGCCATGATCGTCGGGGCCGACAATCTGAGCTTCGAGGCATTCCCGTCCGAGATTGAGGGCAATTACGTGCCCGTTCACACCTATCTGCTGGCGCAGATGGGCGTTCCGATCATCGAACTCGTCAACCTCGAAGGCCTCGCCCAGGCGGGTCTCTACGAATTCGCCTTTATCGCAGGCTCGCTGAAGCTGCGCGGCGCCGATGCCGCGCCGCTGCGGCCCATCGCACTTCCGATCGACTGATCCCCGAAACAAAAAGGTTCACTCCGATGACCCGGATTCTTGTCCTCTATTATTCCAGTTATGGCCATGTGCGCACCCTCGCGCAGGCCGAGGTTGATGGCGCCCGCAGTGTGCCGGGCACCCATGTCGACTTGCGCCGTGTGCCCGAAACGGTGCCCGAGGAGATCCGGCGCAAGGCCGGCTTCATCGCCGACGACACGCTGCTCGCTACGCCTGCCGATCTCGAAACCTATGACGGTATCATTTTCGGCACCCCGACCATGTTCGGCATGATGGCGGGTCAGATGAAGTCCTTCTTCGACCAGACCGGCAGCCTCTGGGCGCGCAACGCCCTGGTCGGCAAGGTCGCGGCGGTCTTCGCCTCGACCGGCTCGCAGCACGGCGGTCACGAGGCGACGCTGCTGTCGACACAGATCCCGCTCCAGCATTTCGGCATGCTGATCGCGGGCATGCCCTACACGTTCGCCGGCCAGACCACGGCGGACGGGATCATCGGTGGCGCGCCCTATGGTGCCGGCACCATCGCCGGTGCCGACGGATCACGCGCGCCATCGCGGACCGATCTCGCCGGCGCGCGCTTCCAGGGCGCGCATGTGGCCCGGATCGCTGCGCGGCTCGCCGGTGCCAATTTGACGGAGGATGCGGCGTGACGGCGTCCCTCACGCTCGATTTCTTCCACGATGTGGTCTGCTGCTGGTGCTTCAACATCTCGTCGCGGATGCGCAGCCTTGCGGCCGAGTTCGACCTTGATATCCGGCACCGCACCTTCGTCCTGCAGGCGAGCCGGGCCGAGATGGCGGTGCGCTGGGGCCGGCCGGCCAAGGCGCGAGAGACCATTCTCGGTCACTGGTCGGCCTGCCGCCAGGCCAGCGACCGGCCAGAGCTTGTCGATATCGAAGCGATGCGGGCCGCACCTTTCGACTATCCCCACGGGATGACCGCCGCGCTGGCGTGCAAGGCGGCCGAACAGCTCGGCGGGCAGAGCGCCCATTGGGACATGTTCGGCCGGCTCCAGCTGGCCCACCTCGCCGAGGCCCGCAATATCGCGGACCCCGAAACCGTGCTCCAGCTTGCCCGCGATAGCGGTCACGACGCCGCGACCTTCGCCCGGAGCTTCGGTGATCCGGCGACCGCCCGCGCCGTTGAGGCCGACCGGGCGCTTGCCCGCTCATTGCAGGTCCGCTCCGTTCCGACACTCATCGTCCGCGATACAGGCGCGCGCCTGGCCAACGGACCACGCGAGGACCTGGCCGCGCAGCTGCTTCAGGCACTCGGCTGAACCCCTGACCCGGAGATTTGCCCATGTCCCGCACCACCGACATTCTCTTGACAGCCCTCGCCCCTGCGATCTGGGGCAGCAGTTACCTCGTGACGACCGAGCTTTTGCCCGCAGGCTATCCGGTGACCGTGGCAGCGCTGCGCGCCTTGCCGGCGGGGCTGTTGCTGCTCGCCCTGACGCGCAGCCTGCCGCCGCGCGCCTGGCTCGGCCGTGTCTTTCTGCTCGGCAGTTTCAATTTCGCGCTGTTCTGGGTGCTGCTGTTTGTGGCCGCCTACCGGCTGCCCGGCGGGGTCGCCGCAACATTGGGCACGCTGCAGGCGATGATGGTCATCGTCATGGCACGCGGCTGGCTGGGCACGCCGGTGAGGGCTGGGGCGGTCCTCGCGGCGGCAGGCGGCATACTTGGCGTGGCCTTACTGCTCATCGGCCCCGATGCGGCGCTCGATCCCGTCGGTGTCGCAGCGGGCCTGGGCGGCGCCGCCTCGATGGCGGCCGGCACTGTGCTCAGCCGCAAATGGCAGCCGCGGGTCTCGGCGCTCAGCTTCACCGCCTGGCAATTGACAGCCGGGGGTCTGGTCCTGCTGCCGCTGGCCCTGTTCCTCGAGCCGTCACTGCCGACGCTCACACTCCCCAATATCGCCGGCCTGGCCTGGCTGGGCCTGATCGGAGCGGCTGCGACCTATGCGATCTGGTTCCGCGGCATCGCCCGGCTTGACCCCGCGGCGGTCTCCATGCTCGGAATGATGAGCCCGGTGATGGCGGTGATCCTGGGCTGGGTTGTGCTGGGACAATCCCTGTCCTGGTTGCAGTTAATCGGCGCTGTCGTCGTGCTGGGCTCGGTCTGGGCGGGCCAGCGCGCGAACCGCCCGGTTCCAGCTCGCCCTGCCGCGGCGCCGGCTAGGGCGGCCTGATACGGGCTCACGAAAGGAAATCCGGATGGCCAAACTGACGCTGACCCCTGATCTCGCGCGCCGGGCCCGGCTCGCCGGCCTGTTTTATCTCGTCATCATCATCGCCGGTCTCGGCGCCGAGCTCGGGCTTCGCGGGCCGCTGGTCGATCTTGCCGATGCCGGCGGCACGGCGGCAGCGATCCTCGCGGCACCGGGCCAGTTCCGGCTGGCGATTGCGGCCGACATTGTCATGGCGCTCAGCGATGCGGCGCTGGCGATCCTGCTCTATCTGGTCTTCCGGGCCGTTGCACCGGGGCTGGCGCTTTCGGCGATGGTGTTCCGGCTGATCCAGACCGTGCTGATTGCCGCCAATCTCATGGCGCTGCAGGCGGCGTGGCTGATCCTGTCGGCAAGCAATGGCCTCGCCGATGCGCCCGCGCTGGCGCTGGTTTTCCTTGACCTGCATGGCCATGGCTATGATCTCGGGCTGGTCTTCTTCGGCGTCAACAGCGTGATGATGGGCGTGCTGGTCTGGCGCTCGGGTGTGTTCGGAAAGCTGTTTGGCCTGGGGCTGGCGATGGCCGGTCTGGTCTATCTCACCGGCAGCGGGCTGCGCTTCTTTGCGCCTGAATGGTCGGCGGACTTCGCCCCGGCCTATGGCGTGACGATCCTGGCCGAGACGGCCTTCTGCCTGCGGCTGCTCCTGCAGCGATCACCGGCCCGGGAGCCGGCCTAAACAGGCGCCAGCCGCATCTACACGACGCCATGATCAGGGCGGGGTGCAAATGTGAAGAGCCCGGCACTCGTGCCAAGCACAGTGGCGAAAATCGTCAAAACAGCGAGCAAGTACAGGGCTTCCCGCCAGTCGTGCCAGGCTGGCCGTGTTCGCAGCGAATATATTGCATCTGCGAAAAGACTTGACGCGGTGCCGCATGTTTTCATCATGCGCGCCAGAATTACACACCATCCCTTCCCTGAGGAGACTTCAGATGAGTGCAGTTGATGATCCAATCGTCATTGTCGGTATGGCGCGCACCCCGATGGGTGGCCTGCTCGGCGAGCTGACGACGCTGTCGGCCAATGAACTCGGTGCCATTGCGGTCAAGGCCGCCATGGAAGAGGCCGGCGTCGCCGGTGAGGATGTCGACCAGATTTTCATGGGCAATGTCCTCGGTGCCGGCCAGGGCCAGGCCCCGGCGCGCCAGGCAGGCATCAAGGCCGGGCTGCCGAAATCCGTCGAAGCCACCACGCTCAACAAGATGTGCGGTTCGGGCATGCAGGCCGCGATCATGGGCCGTTCGGCCCTGCTGGCCGGCGATGCCGACATCATCGTCGCAGGTGGTATGGAATCCATGAGCAATGCACCGCATCTGCTGCCGACCCATCGCGGCGGCATGAAATACGGCCATGACGTGCTCAAGGACCACATGGCCCAGGACGGGCTCGAGGATGCCTATGAGAAAAAGCCGATGGGCGTCTATGCCGACATGATCGCGCAGGAACACCAGTTCACGCGCGAACAGCAGGATGCCTATGCGCTGGAAACCCTGGCCCGCGCCCAGCGCGCGACCAAGAATGGTGATTTCAAGCGCGAGATCACGCCGGTGACGATGACGACCCGCAAGGGCGATGTCGTGGTCGATACCGACGAGTTGCCGCGCAAGGCGATGCCGGAAAAGATCCCGTCGCTGCGCCCCGCCTTCGGCAAGGACGGCACCGTCACCGCCGCCAATGCCTCGGGCATTTCCGATGGCGCTGCGGCCCTGGTGCTGATGCGCAAGTCGGAAGCGGAACGCCGCGGCCTCAAACCGCTCGCCCGCATTGTTGCCACGGCAGCCCATGCGCATGAGCCGGCCTATTTCACCACCGCGCCCGTGCCTGCGATGCGCAAGGCCGTCGAGCGTGCCGGCTGGGCGATCGAGGATGTCGATCTGTGGGAAATCAACGAGGCCTTCGCCGTCGTGCCGATGATCGCGATGAAAGAGCTCGGCCTCAGCCATGACAAGGTCAACGTCAATGGCGGCGCCTGTGCCCTGGGTCACCCGATCGGGGCCTCCGGCGCCCGCGTCATCGTCACCCTGATCGCCGCGCTCGAAAAGCACGGCAAGACCAAGGGCATCGCCTCGCTCTGCATCGGCGGCGGCGAAGCCACTGCCGTGGCGATTGAACGGCTCTAGCCTTGAAGACTGACAGCGACCAGGCGGTGGACGGAATCCGGTTTGAGGACCGCCCGCCGCCGGTCGCTGATTTCATTCGCATGCGGGCCGATTGTGGCTGGGGCGAGCTCTCGCCCGCGCTGGCCGGGCCGGCGCTCGATGCCTCCTTGCTCGCCATCACGGCTGTGGACGGCGATGGCCGCATTGCCGGCTTTGTTCGCGCGATCGGCGATCCGCTCTATCTTTATATCCAGGATGCGATCATCGCCCCTGAGCGACGCGGCAGCGGCCTCGGGAAAGCGATGATGCAGCGTCTGCTCGTGCGCATCGACGCCGATTTCCCGAATGCCCATGTGATGTTGATGTGTGCCAAGGGGCGCGAAGGCTTCTACGCCGGACTTGGGTTTGAAGCCCGACCGAGCGAGAATTTCGGGCCGGGCATGCAGCGATTGCGCTAGAGCCGCCCCAAGCAGGCCTCAGCCCTGGATATGCCCCAGCGGCAGGCCCTTGCCGTCCTTGATATTGCGCACCTGCACCGAGGTGCGGAAATCGCCGACGATATCGAGCGGGATCATGCGCTCGGAGATGAACTCGTTATAGGCGTCGATATCGGCCATCACGACCTTGACCAGATAGTCATAGGGGCCGGTCATCATGCAGGCCTCGGTGACTTCCGGGAAGCTCTGGATGGCTTTTTCAAACTTGACGTAATTGGCCTTGCGGGCCGGCGAGATTTTCACTTCCAGATAGGCGGTGAACATCAGGCCGAGGGCGCGGCGGTCCAGCTGCACCGAGCGGCGCTTGATAATGCCTTCGGTCTCGAGGCGGCGAATCCGGCGCCAGCACGGCGACGGGGTCAGTCCGACGATTTCGGCGATGTCGGCGACCGAGCGGCCTGCGTCTTCCTGCAGCGCTTCGAGAATGCGGACGTCAATCAGATCAAGGTTGGCGAGCATTTTTCCCTCAAATTCAATATTTGGAGGAAATTAGTCTACATTTCAGCTAAAACAAACCCGGAAATGGCACCTTGTTCCAGTAGTAGACAAGGTAGGCGCTTCCGCGTTAGACGCCCACGCACGCATCCAGTCATGCGCGTGTATTCCCAGGCAGGTCATGCCGATGTTTTCAGCGAGAGCTCATGGCACACAACGATCCCCGATTTCATGTCCCGGCGCCGCATGCGCGCCCCGGCGATACGCCTGATTTCTCCCATATCGAGATCCCGCCGGCGGGCACGGCCCGGCGTCCCGATCCCTCGATTGCGGGGCAGGAAACCGTTGATCTGGCCCTCGGCCTGGTGCGGGTGCTTGACCATAACCACCAGGCGGTCGGTGACTGGGATCCCAAGCTCGAACCGGAGCTGCTGCGCCAGGGCCTGCGCCACATGGTGCTGACCCGCGTCTATGACGAGCGGATGCAGAAACTGCAGCGCCAGGGCAAGATGAGTTTCTACATGAAATCCATGGGCGAGGAGGCGGTCGCCGTCGCTGCCGCCATGGCGCTCGACAAGGCCGACATGGTCTTCCCGTCCTATCGCCAGCAGGGGATTTTGTTCGCCCGTGGCCGCGATATCGTCGACATGATGTGCCATTGCATCTCCAACAGCCGCGACAATCTCAAGGGCCGGCAATTGCCGGTGCATTACAGCTGGGCCGAAGGCAATTTCTTTTCGATCTCGGGCAATCTCGCGACGCAATTCCCGCAGGCGGTCGGCTATGCCATGGCCAGCCAGTACAAGGGCGAGAGCCGTATTACCGCCAGCTGGATCGGTGATGGCTCCACCGCCGAGGGCGATTTCCACGGCGCGCTGACCTTGGCCTCGACCTACAAGGCGCCGGTCATTCTCAATGTCGTCAACAATCAGTGGGCGATCTCGACCTTCCAGGGCATGGCCGTCGGCGAGGGCCAGACCTTCGCGCTCAAGGGCATCGGCTATGGCCTCGCGTCCTTGCGCATCGATGGCAATGATTTCCTCGCCGTCTATGCCGCCACCAAATGGGCCGCCGAGCGCGCCCGCGCCGGTCATGGTGCCACCGTGATCGAGAGCTATACCTATCGCGCCGACGCGCACTCCACCTCCGACGACCCGTCCGGCTACCGGCCCAAGGGCGAGGGGGATTCCTGGCCACTGGGTGATCCGGTCGAGCGTCTGAAAAATCACCTCATCGGCCTGGGTGAGTGGGATGAGGAACGCCATGTTGCGCTGGAGAAGGAACTCGATCAGCTCGTGATCGCCTCCTACAAGGAGGCCGAAAGCTTCGGCACGCTGCATGACGGCCCGCTCTCGCCCGTGCAGTCCATGTTCGAGGATGTCTATGCCGAGCCCGACTGGCGCCTGCGCCGTCAGCGCCGCGATCTGGGAGTTTAGGTCATGAGCAAGATGAACATGATCCAGGCCCTCAATTCGGCCATGGACACCATGATGGAACGCGACGCCAATGTGCTCGCCTTCGGTGAGGATGCCGGCTATTTCGGCGGCGTCTTCCGCGTCACCGCCGGGCTGCAGGAGAAATACGGTCTCGATCGCTGTTTCGACGCACCGATCAATGAGGCCGCGATCGTCGCGATGGCGATCGGCATGGCGGCCAATGGCCTCAAGCCCGTCGCCGAGATCCAGTTCGCCGACTATATCTTCCCCGGCCTTGACCAGATCGTCTCCGAATTGTCGCGCCTGCGCTACCGCACCGCCGGTACCATCACCGCGCCAGTGGTGATCCGCACGCCTTGCGGCGGCGGTATCCGTGGCGGCCAGACCCATTCGATGAGCCCGGAAGCCTTCTTCACCCAGATCCCGGGCATCCAGGTCGTGATGCCGTCCAATCCCTATGACGCCAAGGGCCTGTTGATCTCGGCAATAGAGAGCCCGGATCCGATCATCTTCTTCGAGCCGAAACGCCTGTATAACGGCCCCTTCGATGGCGGTGCCGGCAAGGCGCTGGAAGCCTGGGGCAAGCATCCCAAGGGCGAGGTACCCGAGGGGCATTACAGCCTGCCGATCGGCAAGGCCGATGTCGTGCGCGAAGGCGCGGCGATGACGATTGTCACCTATGGCACGCTGGTCCATGTCGCGCTGGCGGCGGCGGAGCAGTCGGGCATTGATGCCGAGATCATCGATCTGCGCACCCTGGTGCCCTATGACATCGAGACCATTGCCGCTTCGGTCAACAAGACCGGCCGCTGCATCGTCGCCCAGGAAGCGCCGCGCACCTCCGGCTTTGGCGCCGAGCTGGCGGCCCAGATCCAGGAAGACTGTTTTTACGCCCTCGAGGCGCCGATCAAGCGCGTTACCGGTTGGGACACCCCCTATCCGCACGCGCATGAATGGTCCTATTTCCCCGGTCCGCAGCGTTTCATCAACGCGATGCGCGAAGTTCTGGAGGCCTGATCATGAGCGAATACCGCTACAAGATGCCCGATGTCGGCGAAGGTATTGTCGAGGCCGAAATCGTTGAATGGCATGTGAAGGTCGGCGACACCGTCACCGAGGACCAGCACGTGCTCGACGTGATGACCGACAAGGCCACCGTCGAGATCCCCTGCGCCGTCAATGGCACCGTCACCAAGCTGGTCGGCGCGCCGGGCGATGTCGTCGCGGTCGGCACCGAGATCATGTTCATCGCCGTCGATGGCGCCGTTCCGGCCGAAGACGCTGCGCCGAAGGTCGAGGAAGCCGAACCGGCCGTCGCCCCCGTGGTCGAGACCGCCAAGCCGACGCCGGCACCGGCCGTCGCCTCGCGCCCGGTCGGTGAACGTCCCCTGGCCAGCCCGGCCGTGCGCAAGCGCGCCCTGGAGGCGGAAATCGATCTCGCCGCCGTGCCCGGCACCGGCCCCGCTGGCCGCATCACCCATGATGATCTCGATGATTTCATCGCCTCGGGCGGGCGTCTCGTTGCCCATTCCGGCGGTGGCTCGGCCCTGCGGTCTCCGCGCACCGGCATCACCGAGGAAAAGCTGATCGGCCTGCGCCGGCGCATTTCCGAGAATATGTCGCACGCCCAGCGCACCATCCCCTCCATCGCCTATGTCGAGGAGATTGATGTCACGGCGCTGGAAGAATTGCGTGCCCATCTCAATGCGAAGAAGAGCGACGACCAGACCAAGTTGACCTTCATTCCCTTCCTCGTCATGGCCCTGACCAAGGCCCTGCCGGAGACGCCGCAGGCCAATGCCCATTTCGATGGCGAGGCGATGCTGCTGACCAAATACCAGGGTGTGCATTGCGGTATCGCTGCGGCGACGCCCAATGGTCTGATGGTGCCGGTGATCAAGCACGCCGAGGCGCTCGACATCTGGCAGATCGCCGCCGAACTGGCCCGCCTCGGCGCTGCCGCCAAGGCCGGCAAGGCGGCCAAGGACGAGCTCTCGGGTTCGACCATCACCATCACCTCGCTCGGCGCGATTGGCGGTCTGGTCACCACGCCGATCCTCAATGCCCCGGAAGTCGCGATCATCGGCGTCAACAAGATGCAGACCCTGCCGCGCTATAATGCCGAAGGCTCGGTCGTCCCGCGCAAGCTGATGAATCTCTCCTCCTGCTTCGACCACCGCATCGTCGATGGCTATGACGCCGCCATGCTGATCCAGCGGGTCAAGGGCCTGCTGGAGAACCCGGCGACGCTGTTCATGTGATGAGCGACGGGGGCACACCTTGGTGTGTCCCCATTGGTCCTGGCGGGATACAGCCCGGGACAATCCCTGATGCCGGCAAGCGCAGATCGCGCTAATGCTAGTTCATGAGACGAAAACCGATCAGTATTCCGGAAGAGCCGGACAGGCATCGCTCGCACATCACGCCGGATCTTGTCCGTGCCGAGCGGGCCGCGATCATGGTCATATTGGCGCACGTGCTTTGCCTGCTGCTGGTCGCGGGTTTCCTCCTGCTTCTTTTCTGGGCCGCACCGAACGGACTCCCATGGGCGCTGGGCCTGTTCGGTCTGAGCTTTGTGGGGCTGATCATTGCCGGGTTGCGCTATCTGGGCCGAAAGCCGTCATGATCGACTGACATCACCTGCCGACCCGCCCGCTTGACCGACTCCCTCATTGTGGGGCTTGATTGCGGGCAGGCTCTGAAGGACTGCTCCATGACCACCCGTCTTGCCCGCCTCGCTTCCATGCTGCGCAATGGCATCGCCGCCTGGGGCGTCGTCGTTTTCGCACTGATGTTCTGCCGCAATGACCTCGGCATCGCCGCGCATGATCTGCCGCCGATCATTTTCGGCGGGTTTGGCATCGTGGTGCTGGTGCAGACGGTGCGGGCGCTGCTGCTGCCGCCGGCTGTGAAGGTGGATGCGGGTTAGTTCCGGACCGAAATCACGAGGCTGTCACCAGCTCCGCCCCGGACTACGTCCGGCGCACCTCTTCCATCAAGGAAGAGGAGGAGACAGGCGATGCGGCAGGGATAGTCACCCTCCTCTTCCTTGATGGAAGAGGTGGCCGCGAAGCGGTCGGAGCTGGTGAGGATGACGGGCGCGGCGGTCGGCAGATGGCGTCTTATCCCCCACCAAACGCCCAAATCAGCGTCATTCCAGCGCAGGCTGGAACCCAGATTCACGCGCCGTCGTGGATCAAGATAGCGCCCCTGCATCAACCGCTTGTGCTCGATGAGCTGGGTTCCAGCCTGCGCTGGAATGACGATCTGTGGCGGATTGCGGAGTGAAACTTATCCCCACCCCGTCCAGCTGCGCGTATGCTTGCAGCGTTCCGGTTGCACGGGAGGCGTGAGCTCAGTCACTTGCGGCAATCGGGAGCGTGGAGCTCGTCCGGGCAGAGGGGTGACATCCTTAAGCCCCGGCGTGGCCACCGGAGAGGAAGGCGGCACAAAGCTCGACCGTTTACTCCACTCCGGTTTCGAGACGGGGGCCGTAAGGCGTCCGAGCAAATCTCCACGTGCGGGACGTTTCGAATGTCTCACTTAACTATTGCGCTAAACGGCATTCGCCGCGTCCCGCACACCTCCCAAACGGGGGGAACCACTCAAACCTCCAGCGGCGAGCCGCGTGGAGATTTTGGTGCGTCGCCTGTTCACGCGATTGTTTGAGGCCCGGGGCGGCAGCGCGGTTATACTGCAACCAGCAAAGGGGAAATGAGCGATGAAACATCTCACTGTCACATTTCTGGCCGCGGCGGTGATCGCGGCGCCATCTGCCGCCCAGGTCACGGGCGAGGGCACGACACGATGCGGCGATTATGGTCAGCCAGCCGCTGACATGCCCGAGGAATTCAGCCAGTTCGCCTTCATCATCGGTGATTTCAACGTCGGGCTCCGGATCTGGGATGCCGAGGCGGAAGCGTGGGGCGAAGCGCCTTATTATGGGCGCTGGAATGGCTATTACGGCATGGGCGGCCGCGCCATTATCGACGAGTGGTTCGATCCCGGCTTCGGCTATCGCGAGCAATCGGGCGTCGGCATCAATGTGCGCATCTATGACGAGGACGCCGGCCTCTGGAAGACGGCCTGGCAGCATGCCGGCACGCCCGGGGTGCGTGAGCTTTATCAGGAGGTGCGCGAGGATGGCTTGCTGTGGCTGTGGCAGGTCTACCCCGAAATCCCCGAGCAGAATGTGTATTTCGAGACATTCAGCCCCGATCATTGGGGCCGCATCAACCGCGTCCGCGATCCGGAAACCGGCGAGTGGGTCAATTCACTCCTGCTCGATGCCGTGCGCGTCGAATGTCCGGCACCGGAGTAACGCAGGACACAGCAATGAGGGACCGGTATACCGGGCGCGGCGCCGTCGCCGTTCGGGTCCCGGACTGCCCCGGCGCCTGCGCGTCAATCATAGCTGTCCTCATTGCAGGGATGCCCCATGCCAACCGAAACCCTTCTCGCCCTGGTCTGCCCGGAATTTGCGCTGACCGATTATGAGCAGATCCAGCTCTGGCGCCGTGAGCATGATGCGGAGCAGGCCGATCAGCTGCTGCCACACTTTACCCTGGTCGGGCCGGTGAGCGGCTGGAGTCCCGGTGAGTTTGCCCGTGAGGTCGAGGCGCGCCTGCTTGGCATCAAGCCGTTCGAGATCGTGCTGGACCACGCCGTGTCGCAGCGTGATGACGGCAGCGGCGAGGTGATGGACTGGCTGGTCCCTGGCCCCGGCCGCGAGGCGCTGGCTGCGCTGCAGGGCCGGCTCTATTCCGGCACACTGGCCGCCGAGCGCCCCGCCGGGCCGGCGCCGGTGCCCCACATCACCATCGGACGTGACAGCGATGCCGCAGCCTCGCAGGCTCGCATGCGCGAACTCAACAAGGCGGAGCTTTGCATCCGCTGTCTGGTGAGCGCGGTGCAGATTGTGCGGCGCAAGGGCGAGGGTGTGAAGCTGGTTGAGCGCGTGCCGCTGGGGCGTGAGCGCTGAGGCCTCAGTGCCGGGCCTTTCCCTTTGACCTGCGAGCGGTTAAATCCCGCCCATGATTTGTGCCGCCGTGATGGAGCCCTTCCGATGAAACAACGCAATTGCCAGCTTCTCATTGTCGGCGGTGGCCCGGGCGGCTATCCCGCCGCGATCCGCGCCGGCCAGCTCGGCCTGGATGTCGTGATCGTTGACCGGGACGGGCTCGGCGGTACCTGCCTCAATCGCGGCTGCATCCCGTCGAAAGCCATCATCCATGCGGCGAGCAAGTTCGAGGATATGGGCGAACACGCCGGCGGCGATGCTCTGGGGATTTCCCTCGCTTCGGCTCCCACACTCGACATGGGCAAGCTGAAAGGCTGGAAGGACGGCATCGTCACCAAGCTGACCGGCGGCGTCGCGCAATTGCTCAAGGCGGCCGGCGCCGAACACATCTCCGGCTGGGCCAAATTCACCGGTGCCAAGACCTGCGTCGTCGATTGCGACGATGGCAGCCAGATCGAGATCCAGGCCGAGAATGTCGTCATCGCCACCGGCTCGGTCGAGGTGGAACTGCCCTTCCTGCCGTTTGGCGACACCGTGATCGGTTCGACCCAGGCGCTCGATCTGACCGAGCTGCCGGAAAAACTCGTCGTTGTCGGGGCCGGCTATATCGGGCTGGAGCTCGGCATTGCGATGCGCAAGCTCGGCTCGAAGGTCACTTTCATCGAAGCCGCTCCCGCGATCCTGCCGATCTATGACAAGGAGATCACCCGTCCGATCACCATGTGGCTGAAGAAGCACAAGGTCGATGTCAACCTGTCCTGCAAGGCCAGGGGCGTTGTCGAAGAGGGCGGCCAGACCTTCCTCGAATACGAGGACGCCAAGGGCGCACTGCAGCGCATCGAAGCCGACAAGGTCCTCGTCGCCGTCGGCCGCAAGGCCTGCCTCGATGGCTGGGGTGTCGAGACGATGGGGCTGGAACTGGTCGATGGCCGTTTCATCAAGGTCGATGATCAATGCCGCACCGGTATGCGCGGCGTCTGGGCGATCGGCGATGTCATCGGCGAGCCGCTGCTGGCCCACAAGGCAACGGCGCAGGGCGAGATGGTGGCCGAACTGGTCGCCGGCCATCGCCGCACCTTCGATCCGGTCTCGATTGCTGCGGTGTGCTTCACCGAGCCTGAAATCGTCGGCGTCGGCCTGACGCCGGACGAGGCCAAGGCCAAGGGCGAAGACATCATCACCGGCAAATTCCCGCTTGCCGCATCTGGCCGCTATCTGTCGATGGAAGCCGGGGCCGATGGCGGTTTCGTCCGTGTCACGGCGCGGGAGAGCGACCATGTCATTCTCGGCATCCATGCCGTCGGCACCCATGTCTCAGAGCTGTCGGGCGAGTTCGCCCTGGCGATCGAGATGGGTGCGCGTCTGGAAGACATTGCCGGCACCATCCACGTCCACCCGACCCTGACCGAAGGCTTCGCCGAAAGCGTGCTGACGGCGCTGGGCCATCCGATCCATATTTCGGCGCCGAAGAAATAACGACCGCACCGAACGCAAATTCGCAGGAGCAGCGAGTCCAAATGGCAAATTTCGAAAAGCCGACGACAGAGGCCGGAATTATCGCCCACGCCGTGTGCGGGGCCTATCTCATGGTCGCGTTCTCGGACGGCAAATATGCGCAGGCAGAGAAAGTCCGGATGGTTCACGGACTGCTGGCAAAGGATGTCCCGGCGGGGGTGGCGAAAGCTGACCTTGAAGAGGCCCTTCCAGCCATTGAAAAGGCTTTTGCAGCTGATTACGAGACCGCTGCCAAACGCGTCCTGGAACTGATTGCTTTGGTCAGCGGCAACGGGATTGCCAAGCGCGCCGTCATCCATGCTGCGCAAACCGCGGTGGTGGCCGACAATGCGATTGTCGCCCAGGAAGCGGGCGCGCTGGATCGGATTTCAGATGCCCTGGGCCTCAAAAAGGGTGCGATCTAGCCGGGGGCTAACCCTGACCGAAGGCTTCGCCGAAAGCGTGCTGACGGCGCTGGGCCATCCGATCCATATTTCGGCGCCGAAGAAATAGGCTCACATCCGTGTATGGGGTCCATGCCCTTCCATCACCGGCGCAATTGATTATGTAGGGCCCTGATGGCGTGGGATGACCGGAGTTGGCGATGAGTGATGCAGCGAGCCTGCAGGTGGGTCTGATCCTGCCCGGCGAGGGACAGCCGGGCGAAGGGCTGGGCTGTGTCGATTTCGACAGCGCCTTTTGCCGCACCGTCGAGCCCGGCGCGGCCGATATCGACCAGCTCGGGCATGTCAATAATGTCGTCTATCTGCGCTGGGTCCAGGATATCGCCACCACCCACTGGTTCACGGTCGCCCCGACCGAGATGGTCGAGAGCGAGGTCTGGGTCGCACTGAAACATGTGATCGAGTATCGCGACCCGATCCTGCCCGGCGAGAGCGCCGAGATCCGCACCTGGCTTGGCGAGGTCCGCGGGCCACGCTTTGACCGCCATGTCGATATCCGCAAGCCGGGCGCCAGGCGCTTCTCGGCCCGTGCGACGACGGAATGGTGCCGCATCAATGCCGCAACGCGCCGCCCGATGCGGATCGGACGCGATGTGCTGGATATCTTCCAGGTGCCGGGATAGCCGATGCCCGGCTAGAGGCGGGCCTCGCTGCCCGTGGCCGCTGCCGCGGCATTGAGCGCCTCGACCAGATCCGCCGATACCGGCACCCCCTCGCGCAGCCGCTTGCCGCGCAGGGCCCGTTCCGGATCGCCCGGATAGAGCACCGGACTGTCCCAGTCCATCGGCGGTGAGGCGAGGGCGTAATTCGCCAGCGCCTCGATCTCATGCTCCATCCAGCCGGCCTCGCCGAACATCGCCGGATTGATCAGGATGGCGAACAGGCCGTTGCGGGTGGCACCGCCGCGCGGGTGCTCCGGCTGGATCGTGCCGCTGCCGGACAGCACGCCGCCGAGCAGTTCGCAGGCCAAGGCGAGGCCATAGCCCTTGTGGCGACCCATCGGGGTGAGGGCACCCTTGCGCGGCTCACCGGCCATGCCGGCCGGATCGGTGATTGCCATGCCATGCTCGTTGAGCAGCGAGCCGGGCGGGATGTCCTGGCCACGCGCCGCCGCGATCCTGAGCCGGCCGAGCGAGATGCGGCTGGTCGCCATATCCAGCAGGAAGGCTGACCGGTTGGCCGTCGCCGGGAAGGCGATGCAGACCGGGTCGGTACCGAAACGGGCGTCGGAGCCATGAAAGGGCGCCACGATCGGGGCCTGGCCGGTGACATTGACGAAGATCAGCGCCGCCAGCCCGGCCGCGGCGGCCTGCTCGCCATAGGCGCCGATGCGGCCGAGATCATGGACACCGCCCAGCGTCGCCGCCGCCAGCCCGTGCTCGAGTGCCTTGGCGCCGGCCCGCTCGATCAGGCTCTCGGCCGCCGGCGGGCCCCAGCCGCCGCCGGCATCGATGCGCAGGATGATGCCTGTCTCGGCCAGAACGGTGGGCGTGCTGTCCACATTGACGAATTTGCGGCGGGCATGGTCGAGCCAGAGCGGCAGTAGTCCGATGCCATTGCTGTCATGACCGGCCAGGCTGGAGCCGACCAGATGTTGCGCGACCGAGGCGGCCTCGGCCGCAGGTGTGCCTGACGCCAGCAGCAGGCTTTCGGCAAAGCCGGTAAGTTGCGGTGCGGGCAGACGGATATCCTGGTTCTTCATTCAATCTCGCTCGATGCGTAACGGGCAGGGGGTGTATCCTAGGCGCAGTCGCGGCGGACCCAAAGCCGATTGCGCCATCGCAGGTTTCTCGCTGCTCCGTCCCGGAGCGCAAAATGCAAAAAAGTCAGCACTGCTTCAAATGCACGCGCTCTACTTAAACGTTTGGCAACCGGTATCAGGCATTGTTGCCCTTGCCGGACGATTGCTGCGCCGGACGAGAAAACACCGCGTCGAACACGGGAAAAATTCCGGGCGGCGCACGCCAAATGGATGAAGGGTAAGTCTATGTATAAAACGGGAACCATGATCCTGGCCGTCGCCATGACCGCCATGACCTTTTCAGCCGCTCCAGCGCTCGCCCAGGATCGCGAACGCACGAGTGTTGAAGCTCCGGAATATCCGCGCGGCGCCGAGCGCCGTGGCGTCGAAGGATATGCGGTCGTCGAGTATACCGTGTCGCCGGACGGCACTGTTGAGAACCCGACCGTCGTCGAAGCGCAGCCGGAGGGTGTGTTTGACCGCGCCGTCCTGCATGCGATCGAAGCCTGGAGCTATGCCCCGGCCGAGGCCTCGACCGAAGGCCTGACGCAACGTTTCGACTTCAGCCTGGGCGGTTAATCACCCGGCTTGCAAGCCCAGCGGTCAAAAGAACACCGCGATCTTGCCGACGATAAGACTTCATTTACGGGCGGCGCATTAGCGTCGTCCGTAATTTCATACCCGCGCTCATTAACCATAAGGGGCCCAGCCCATGAATTCTGTTATCGCCGGACTCGCCGAAAAAACCGCCAGCGTAAAATTCCGGCTGCTGGCTGCCTTCGCCCTGTCCTCGGCGATGACGCTTGTTGCGACGATCGTGGGTGTGACCGGGTTCAACTCCACCAATTCCGCGGTCGGGCAGATCACCAGCCGCGCCATTCCTGAAACCCTCGCCGTCGATGCGCTCAGCGAATCAAGCCAGGGCGTCAGCGCCGCGATGCAGGAACTGGCGCTGTCACAAAACGGTGTCGTCCGCGTCGAGAACTTCGAACGGTCTGTCGCCCATCGCGATGAACTGACCGAGGAACTCGATACGCTTCGGGGCCTGTCGGGCGAAACCTCTGTCGCCACGCTGGGCGGCGCGGTGGCTGATCTGTCTGGCATGGTTGAGGGCATGAATGATGTTGTTGATCGCAGGCTCACCATTCGCGACCAGCGCCGCGACACAACCAACCAGGCGCGTCAGACCCGCGCCGGCCTGACCGCCAGCATCGAGCAGGCGCTCGATAATAGCGGTGAGGGCGATGTCGAGAGCCTGCTGCGCGCCCTGCTCGCCGCCAATCAATTGCTGATCCAGTACAATGAGCTCGATATTGCCGCGACCGATGCCGAGATCGATGCGATTTATGACAGCTATGACGAGGCCGCCGGCGAACTCGATATCAATCTGGCGCTGCTGGAAACCCCGGCCTCGCCCTTCGTCCGTGACCAGGCCGATATCCTGATTGGCTATGGTGACGGCGATGCCGGCGTGTTCGAACTGCGCAAGGCGGAACTGGCCTCCAATGCCGAAGCCGAGACCTATGCAGAAAATGCCCGCGCCGCGGCTGCCACGCTGGTCTCCTATGTCGACAGTTTCAAACAGGAAGTCGCCGAACGCGTCGAAGGCGCGACCCAGGCCGCCAACTCCGCGGTCGTCACCGGCCGGATCGTGCTGATCGTCATCGCCGCAATCGGTATGGCCATCGCCGCCGGGATCGGTTTCTTCTACGTCAACCAGACCCTGCTGCGCCGCCTCAGCGCCATGGCCCGCACGATGAGCGCGCTGGCCGACGGCAATAGCGACGTCAATCTCGGCTTTACGCCGGGCAATGACGAAATCGGCGATATGGCGCGTTCGGTTGATGTCTTCCGCCAGAATGCCATTGAACGCGCCCGCCTCGAAACGGAAACCGAGGCCGAGCGTCGCATGAAGGAGAAGCGTTCGGCCGCAGTCGAAAGCCTGATCCAGGCGTTCGAGGAAGCCTCCGCCGACGCGATCGGCCAGGTCAGCGCCGCCGCCAACCAGATGGAAGCGGCTGCCCGGACCATGAGCTCGACCGCAGCGGCCACTACCGGCAAGTCCGCCGCCGTGGCCCATGCTTCGGAAGGCGCATCGCAAAACGTCCAGACCGTCGCCGCCGCCGCCGAGGAAATGGTCTCCTCGATCGGCGAGATCAGCCAGCAGATCGCCCGCTCGACCCAGATTGCCGGCAGCGCCGTCGACCAGGTCGAACGCACCAATGGTGATGTCCAGCGCCTCGATGATGCCGCCAAGAGCATTGACGACATTGTCAGCCTGATCAACGACATCGCCGAGCAGACCAATCTGCTCGCCCTCAACGCCACCATCGAGGCGGCCCGGGCCGGTGAAGCCGGCAAGGGCTTTGCCGTGGTCGCTTCGGAAGTGAAGGCGCTGGCGAGCCAGACCGGTGCCGCGACGCAGAACATCTCGCAGCACATTTCCGGCATCCAGGGCGCCACCTCCAAGGCCGTCGAGGCGATGTCCTCGATTGGCGGCACCATCCACGAGATGAGCGAAATCGCCACAGCGATCGCCGCGGCGATGGAAGAACAGCGTGCAGCCGCCGGCGAGATCACCCGCTCGGCCCAGGAGGCCGCAGACGGAACGCGGGACGTGTTTGCCAACATCCAGGAAGTCGATCGCGCGACCTCGGAAACCGGCGAAAGCGCCGGCGAGGTTCTCGAGGCATCGCTGGCGGTTTCGCGCCAGTCCGACAGCCTGAAAACCTCCGTCGAGCAATTCCTCACCGAGGTCCGTTCGGCCTGATCTGCAAACAACTGAAATCGGGGGCCGCCCGTGGCTTGTCAGCTGCGGGCGGTCCGCGTATACGGCGTGCCTCCCTGCTTGCAGGGGGTGTGGCGGGATAGCTCAGCTGGTTAGAGCGCAGGACTCATAATCTTGAGGTCGGGAGTTCAAGTCTCCCTCCCGCTACCATCCTTTTTCCTTCAGGATACGGCTTGAGCCGATACAGGGTGGGGCTGTGGCATTTCCGCGCGATCGGGCTGCGTGGCGATGACAAACGCTGCAGAAGGCGTACACAGACGCCAAGGAGAAATGCCCCATGCGTACAGCTTCATCCAACAAACTGCTGATCGGCCTGGCCCTCGTCGTCTGCATTGCCCTGATTGCCCATCTGGTGCTCGGTTATGCCGAGCTGCCGACGATCCATATGAGCGGCCATGGCTGGTTTGCGCTCGGGCTGGGGATCGTGTTCTCGGTTGTTCTCGGCGCCGTACTGTCCGCCGTGCTGATCATCGGCCGCCGCCGCGGTTTCGACGAATCGGCCCATGAGGCGGTGATCGACCACGATCCGGAAGGCTGATGCTGCGATTCAATCGCCGTCGCTGACGGCTCACCCCGTCTGGCTCAGATCGGGTTCCTCATTCCGCGTCAGCGCGATCTCGATGGCGTTCAACAATGCCGCTTGTTCGATCGGCTTGGTGACAAAGGCATCCATCCCTGCGGCCAGGCATCGATCCCGGGCTTCGCTCATGGCATTGGCGGTGAGCGCAATGATCGGAAGCCCGCCCCTGCTCCCGGGCAATGTGCGGATCGCACGCGTGGCCTGAAGCCCGTCCATCTCCGGCATCTCCATGTCCATCAGGACGACTTCATAATGTTGTGTCGTCACCGCCTCGACAGCTTCGCGTCCATTGGCGACGAAATCGGCCCGATAGCCGCCAAGCCTGAGAAATCCGCGCACAACGGCCTGATTGACCATATTGTCTTCGGCAACGAGAATCCGTGCGTCCGTCAGATGCGGGCGGTTCGCGATCGGGGCTGGCAGAGCGGCGGCACTGCCGGCGTCCGCTTCGACGACCGCGAGGGGAAGTTCAAACCAGAACATCGAGCCTTCGCCTTCGACGCTGGTGAAACCGATGGAGCCACCCATCAGTTCGACGAGCCGCTGACAGATCGCGAGCCCCAGCCCGGTGCCCCGGTGGCTGCGCTTGGTGTCCGTATCCGCCTGCGTGAAGGACTGGAACAGGCTCGATTGCGCCGACAGGGGGATGCCGCAACCGGTATCGTGAACCTCGACACGCATGGCGCTGCGATTGCGGTTGAGGTCGATGAACAGGATGTCGACCCGGATCGAGCCAGTTTCCGTGAATTTGAGCGCATTGCCGACCAGATTGTTAAGCAGTTGTTTCAGGCGCATCTGATCGGCATTGAACAGGCGCTGATCGTCGGCCTGGACCGTGATTGCCAGCTCAATCTGCTTGTTTCGCGCCGGCACGCACCAAAGCCGCTTCACATCATCCGCCAGCTTGGCTGGGGAGGAGGGTTGGGGATCGAGACTCATCCGGCCAGCCTCGATCTTGGAGAGATCGAGAATATCGTTCAGCAATCGCATCAGAACCTGCCCGGAATCGTTGATGACCCGGGCATATTCGGCTTGTTCCTCATCCAGCGGTGTGCTCATCAGGATTTGAGAGATGCCGAGTACGCCGTTGAGCGGTGTGCGGATCTCGTGACTCATCGTGGCGAGAAATTCGGATTTCGCGCGTGACGCAGCCTGTGCCTCAATCCGGGCCCGGCCCAGCTGCTCGGCCAGGGCGGAGAGTTTTTGTGTTCGTTGCACGCTTTCGTGAGCGATCGCCGAGAACAGGGCCAGTGCCGTCCCGACGCCGACGAGTTCGCCATCGCGTACCGCGATGAAGCCTTCCATCAGGGCGGACGGACGATCGCGTACGATCAGCGCATTGAGTTCGGCCAGGGGCGTCGATGCCTCGACAATCAGCGGCGTCTTGTTCATGACGAATGTGATCGGACGCCGGCTGAACAGCGCCCGGCCATGCCGGTCGGCCATCTTCAGGAAGAACTGGTCGCGCGAGACCAGCCCGACCGGCTTGCCCCCCTCGACCACGGCGAGAACCAGCAGGTCTTCGTCTTCGGACAACATCTCATAGACTTCCGCACCGCGGGTCTGGGATTGAATAATGGGTGCATCCACCAGTACGTCGCGTACGCGTTTTACCATGAGCTCGGCCTCGATCCATTTCGTCCGAGATTGGCCTTGGTGCGATTTCAAACTCCTGAATACATGAAAGGTTTCACAGATTATTCATGAGATTGTCATGGGTTCTGTCGCGATGATTGCGACAGCCAGGCGAGAAAGTCCGGCGAACTCATGCCGGCATCGATCCTGAGCGCGAGGAAGCAGGGCGTGGTCGCCGGGTGGAGTTCGCGCAGGCGGCTCTGCAGTGCGCCGGTTGTTCTGGCGTCTGCCTTCAGGATCATCACGGCCTCATCCGCAATCTCCACTGCGCCCTGCCAGCGATAGACGCTTCTCATCCCCGGCAGGATGTTGGCGCAGGCGCAAAGGCGCTCCTCCACCAGCGTCCGGGCTGCGCCCTCCGCCAGCGCCGCCTCGGGCCAGGTGGTGTAGATCCAGCGATACTTGCTCATGGCCATCCCCTGCTCGCGCGACTATAGAACGGCCATGGATACCAGACCGACATCGAACTCCGCCCTGCTACTCTTCTCCGGTGGCCAGGATTCCGCAACCTGTCTTGCCTGGGCGCTGTCACGCTTTGACCGCGTCGAGACGGTCGGATTCGACTACGGCCAGCGTCACCATGTCGAGATGCAGGCCCGGCTCGATGTCCGCGACGCGATGGCGGCAGGCTTTCCGGACTGGGCCGGGCGGCTGGGCGCGGATCATGTCATTGATCTGGCCGGCTATGGTGCCATCGCCGAAAGCGCCCTGACGGCCGACCGCGCCATCGAGATGGAAGCCAGTGGTCTGCCGAGCACCTTCGTGCCGGGCCGCAACCTGGTCTTCCTCACCGTCGCCTCGGCGCTCGCCTATCGGCGCGGGCACGGCGTGATGGTGGGGGGCATGTGCGAGACGGATTTCTCCGGCTATCCCGACTGCCGCCGCGCCACGATCGACGCCATGCAAAAGGCCCTCACGCTCGGGCTCGCCATGGATATCCTCATCGAGACGCCGCTGATGTGGCTCGACAAGGCGCAGAGCTGGGCCCTGGCGCACGAGCTCGGCGGCGAGCCCCTGGTCGAGCTCATCCGCACCCGCACCCATACCTGCTATCGCGGTGATCGCAGCCAGCTGCATGACTGGGGCTATGGCTGCGGCGATTGCCCGGCCTGTGAACTGCGCGCGGCGGGCTGGCGACAATGGCGCAGCGGGGTGCCGGCATGAAGTATTCGGTCAAGGAGATATTCATGACGGTGCAGGGCGAGGGCGCCCAGGCCGGGCGTCCGGCGGTCTTCCTGCGCTTTGCCGGCTGTAACCTGTGGAGCGGCCGCGAGCAGGACCGCGCGTCTGCGGTGTGCAATTTCTGCGACACGGATTTTGTCGGCATGGACGGGCCCGGCGGCGGACGGTTCGAGACGCCGGAGGCGCTGGTCGCTGCGGTCGCGGCGATGTGGCCGGGTGGCGGCAAGCCGCTGGTCGTGTGCACGGGCGGTGAGCCGCTGTTGCAGCTTGATGCCCGCTTGATCGACGCCTTTCACGCGGCCGGTTTCGAGATTGCCATCGAGACCAACGGCACGCTGGCGGCACCGGACGGCATTGACTGGATCACGGTCAGCCCCAAGGGCAAGGCACCGGTGGTCCAGCGCCATGGCGATGAGCTGAAACTCGTCTTTCCCCAGCCCGGACTCGATCCGGCTGACTATCTGGGGTGGGACTTCAAACGCTTCTCGCTGCAGCCCATGGATGGCGATGCGATGATGGAGAATGCACAGGCGGCGTTTGAGTACTGCATTGCGCACCCGGAGTGGACGCTCAGCCTGCAGACCCATAAATGGATTGGCGCACCCTGATCGGGATCAGTTTTCCAGGAAACCGCAGGCGGCGGACATGTCGGCTTCCGAATCCTGCAGGAAGCGGGCAATGCGCAGGATGTCCTCGGCGGAATACCCTCCCTCGCGTACCAGCCGCGCCACTTCGACCTCCATGCCGTCAGGGTCGGTGGCGAAGCGGTACATCCGGCCAACAACATAGAAGTCGCGATAATCAAGCTGTGCCGACAACCAGCCGGCTGTACAGGCGCATGACGGAAGCGGATCCTGCAACCGTGTGCCGACCTGGGCGATACAGGACCGCACAATCTCACGCGTCATTGTCTGCCGCGACGGCGCGTCTGCTGCCTGTGTCAGCAGAAGAGACGCGAAAACCGAAATCAAACTCGTAGCCAACATGCCGTTTCCCCCAAACCGGCTTTGGTCGCATCATTGCGCGGCTAAGCGCTTGAGTCCACCAAAGAAAAGGCGCGCCATCGCTGGCGCGCCTGTCCCGGTGCAAGTTCTGGACCTGTTGCCTGCGTCAGGAAGCTTCACCATTGCGTTCGGCAATGCCCTCGCCGACATCATCGGCAAAGCGGCGGAAGGCGCGTCGCGCATCGGTCCATGTGCTGGCGCCAATCACATCGACGACGGAGTGGGAATGCCAAGCATAACTGTAGCTCTCCAGCATTTCGCCGGAGGCCGAAACCAGCTCGGCCTCGACACTGGCGCCGCCGATGCTGATGCTGTCCAGGCTGAGCCCGGGCGTATCACGCATCTGTTCCATGGTCGGCCGGTTGGGTTCGGCATCGAGAATGGTGACGTACAGGGTCGAGCCGTTCTCGCCGAGATGGCCGGCCAGTTCACGTTCGAGAGCACCGCGCAGGATGTCCCGGAGCCGGTCGAATTCGCGTTCGCCGATTTCATCGGCCCTGTCGGCGAGTGCTTCGCCGATCTGGATCGGTGCGATCGAAACGGGTTCTGCGGCAAGCGCCGCTCCGGCGGTCAGGGACAGGGCTGTCGCTGCCGCCAGGGAGAATGTCTTCGTCATTAGCCGCAACATGTGCGCCTCCATGAAACCAAGTCTGTGTCCCTCGCCATCATCATAGCAGGTCAGCCGGGGCTTTGTTAGAGGGCAGCAGGCCGCACCGGCCGTATGGCCGATTAAATTCCCGTAGGGTCAGCGATCATTGTCATCGTCATCATCGCCATCCGGCAGAACGAGATCAACCGCAGCGCCGCCGACCGCGCCGACGGTTTTCACCGCCGTGCCGGCCGTGCCGATCGCGACATCGGTGACGAGGGCCGTCGCACCGATCACCAGGCAGCCGGACAGGCTCGGTGCGATCAGGGCCAGCAGCAGGATGGGGCGAAGGTATCTCATGGCAGTCTCCAGTCAGGGTTACCGCCACCCTTCGCCCACAAGCCTTGCATTAGGATGAAGGCCGCAATTATTCCGGCACCTCCACCATCACCAGTTCCAGCGCCCCGGTCGCCTTGATGGTGATGAGGGCTTCATCCCGGATCGCTGCCGCATCGCGTGCTGCGAGGGCGACACCATTCACCTCGCCCTCGCCGATGGCCAGGGTGAGATAGACGCGGTGACCGGGTTTCAGCCGATGGCTGACCGTCTGGCCAGCGTCCAGCGTGGCGCCGAACACCCGCGCATCCTGGCGGATCAGCAGGCCGCCCTCCGTTTCCGGATCACCCGAGGCGAGCACCACCAGCTCGCCGGTCCGCGCTCCGGTCGGAAAGCTCGCTGTCTCCCAGCGGGGCTCGCCGCCGGCCTCGCGCGGCAGGATCCAGATCTGGAACAGCGTCGTGGTCTCGCCTTCCTGGTTGAATTCGGAATGACGGATGCCGCTGCCGGCCGACATCACCTGGACATCACCGGCGACCGTGCGGCCGGCATTGCCGAGGCTGTCGCGGTGGCTGATGGCGCCCTCGCGGACATAGGTGATGATTTCCATATTCTCGTGCGGGTGGGGCGGGAAGCCAGCATCGGCGGCGATCTCGTCATCATTCCAGACCCGCAAGGCCCCCCAGCCCATCCGGTCGGGGGCGTGATAGCCGCCGAAGCTGAAATGGTGGCGGGCGTTCAGCCAGTCATTCCTGAAGCGGCCGAGACTGTCGAATGCGCGTTTCTCGATCATGATCGATCTCCATCTGTTCGTGTTGAACCGACAGATAGGCACCCTCGCGGGCACCAGAAACGCAGGCAATGGACGTTGAATTATTCCGGTCGGGCACGAATGGGCCCGGCATCATTGCGCCCAATGACGGTGGCCCCGGACTATTTGCCCTCGCGCCACCAGCCCAGCCCCATGAAGGCGGCGATCAGCAGGGCGATGATCAGGGCCGGCAATACCGGACGGCTCCGGGAGGCGCGCACGATATAGCGTTCATTGCGTTGCAGGCCGAGCCAGCCGCGGCCGGCCTGGTCGGCCCCCAGGCGGGTGCGGCGCAGGTCGGGCAGGCGGGCATCGCTGCCTTCGCCGATCGCAAACAGGCCGCCACCGCTCGCCTCGATTACCGGCGCGAGATGGTCGCCGGTCGGGCGCAGATCGGCATATTCGAGCGGATTGAGCGGGCCAAGCGCGGCGACCGTGGTCAGATCGCCCGAACGCAGGCGCACAAGTCCGGAGCCATTCGCCGGCACGGCGACGGAATAGCGGCCATCGGCATCCTGGCTCATGCTCGCGATCTGTTGCTCGCCATCGGGCCAGGTGATTTGCAGCGGCGGCGCGGTATCGGCCAGGGTGACGCGATTGGCGTGCAACTCGCCATCATTGGCATAGGCGGTAAGCCTTTCCTCGTCGAGCTCGGGCTCCCTCATCAGCCAGTGCGAGACCCGCCGGAACATTTCCGCATAGGGGCCGCCGCCTTCAAAGCCGCGCGCCCACAGCCAGGTCTGGTCGCTCATCACGATCGCGGCGCGCCCCTCGCCGGAGCGCTGGACCACCAGCAGCGGATTGCCATCAGGGGCCTGTAACAGGGTTTCCCCACCCAGCGAGACACCATGGATCTGGCGCAGCCAGCGGCCCCAGCTCGGATTTTCGCCGCCGCCTTCAAGCCCGGCTGTGACGGGGTGGCGCATGCCGGCGGCAGTCGTCTGCGGTGTGAAACCGCCATCGGTGATATAGCCGGTCGGCCGTACCGGCAGCACGGCGGCCAGCGGCGTCCGGTACAGGCTCGGGCCCCCGGCGAAGGGCGGTCCGGCAGTGACCAGCAGCGCGCCGCCATCTTCGACATAGCGGGCGATATAGTCGAAATAGATCGGGGGCATGATGTTGCGCCGGCGATAGCGGTCGAAAATCACCAGATCGAATTCGCTCAACCGTTCGACGAACAGCTCCTGAACCGGGAAACCGATCAGGGCGAGTTCCTCCACCGGCGTGCTGTCACGGCGGTCCGGCGGACGCAGGATGGTAAAGTGGACCAGGTCGACCGAAGGGTCGGATTTGAGCAGATTGCGCCAGGCGCGGGCGCCATTGTGCGGCTCGCCGGTGACCAGCAATACACGCAGCCGGTCACGCACCCCGTTTACCGAGACGGCGGCGCGGTTATTGATCAGCGACAATTCCTGCGGGCCGGGCTCGACCTCGGCCTCGATCACATTCTGGCCGCGGCGCTCGACCGGTACTTCGACCCGGGTCGAGCGGCCGATCGGGATGCGGTGGGTTTGCGGCTCGCCGCCCTCGAAGCGGAAGGAGACCATTGCGGTGCCCTGCATTGCGTCGTCCTCGACGCGCAGCACGAAGGCGACGGTCTGGCCGACAATGCCGTAGCGCGGGGCTTCCTCGATCACCAGGCGGCGGTCACCGGCATTGCGGTCACCGGCCATGGCCTGGTGGACGGGGGCATTGAGGTTGAGGCTGTCCGGATCGGCGGGGGCATCGTGGATCTGCCCGTCGCTCGTCAGCACGACCCCGGCGAGCCGGTCCGGCGGCACGCTGGCGAGGGCCGTATTGAGACCCTCGAACAACATGGTGCCATCGGCACTGGTGCCGGCCTCGACCTCGACCAGCTCGAGCAGCGGATCGCTGTCGGCCTGCTGGCGCAGGGCGTCGGCCATGGCATCAGCCGCTTCGCTGCGCGCGCCGACATCCATGCTGGCACTGCGATCAGTGACCAGCACCGCGATATCCGCGAGCGGATCGCGCTCTTCCTCGACCAGCGATGGATTGGCCAGGGTCAGCGCCAGCGCGATGACGGCGAGGCTGCGCCACAGCCAGCCGGCCAGTCTCTGCCAGGCCCCGAGAATGATCGCGACCAGGGCAAGGCCAGTCAGCCCGGCCAGCAGGGGCCAGGGGATGAGCGGTGCGAAATCGAGTGCGGTCGCGTTCATTGGCCCAGCCTCTCGAGAATGTCGGGGACGTGGACTTGGTCGGCCTTGTAGTTTCCGGTCAGCGCGTACATCGCGATATTGACGCCGAAACGGATCGCCAGTTCCCGCTGGCGATCACCGCCTTCGACCGGCGCGGAGGGGCGGCCCTGGGCATCGACCGCCCAGGCCGAGGCCCAGTCATTGGCGCCGATGATGACGCCGGATGTGCCGTCGCGCGAAGCGCCGTCCGGATTGGCCTCGACCCAGACCGGCGCGCCGGAGAAGCGGCCGGGAAACTCCTGCAACAGATAGAAGGAGCGGGTCAGGACATGGTCCGGGGGCACCGGGCCGAGTGGCGGCACATCGATACTGTCGAGAATGGTCAGCAGACCGGGATGCGGCGCGCCAGCGCGCAGCATGGCGATATCGGCGTCCTGGGTGTCGAAGACGATCAGCCCGCCCGATTGCAGATAGGAACTGACGCGGGCTGCGGCCTCGTGTGACAGCGCCGGCGCATCGCGGGCGACGGGCCAGTAGATCATCGGGAAGAAGATCAGCGGATCGGTCTCGACATTGATCCCCATCGGCGGCGCCGGCTCGATGGCGCTGCGACGGGTGACCTCCTGGCTCAGCCCGGTCAGCCCGGCCTCGCTGCGGGCATCGACACTGGCATTGCCGGTGATGACATAGGCGAAATGCAGGTCGAGCGCGGCCTGCAGCGCAAACGCGTCATCGCTGACCGGCGCAGGAGCCGCCGTCGCCGGCTGCGCTTCAGCGGCTGGTGACAGCGGCAGGGCGAGGGCGATCAGCCAGGCGGTGGCGGCAGCGCCGAACAGACGCAGCGGCAGCCGTCCGGCCAGGGCGAGCGCCAGCACCACATCCAGCGCCAGCATGATCAGGGCCGCCGTCAGCAGGCCGGCGATGAAGCGCAGCGGGCGCGGGCCGTCGAGACCGGCGAATTGTACGCCGGGCAAATCGCGCGGCAGGGCGTTGATCGCGGTGTCGGCGCGGATGACGTTGAGGGCGGCGGTCGCCGAGCCGAGCCGGTAGAGGCCGGGCGGCGAGATCGGGCTGGCGCTGGCGGCATCCCAGCTCGTGGCCGCGACCGGGCGGGCGCTGTTGGGCGCCGTCGTCAGCTGGCCCTGGGCATCGAGGGCCCGGTCGAGCACCCAGGCGCCGCTGGCCGGGCCGGTCGAGGGGCCGCCCTGGGCGAGGCCGAGCACGCGTTGCAGCATGCGCGGATACAGGCCCGACAGCGGCAGGTCAGACCATTCCGGTCCGGCGGTGACGTGGAAGAGCACGATCCAGCCGCGGCCGCGGTGCACGGCGGTGACCAGTGGTGTGCCGTCCTCGAGCCGGGCCCAGACCCGGTCCGGCGTCGCGGTGCCCGGCTGGGCCAGAACCTGGCGGTCAACGGTGGCGGTGGGGTCGGTCGGCAGGCCGGCAAAGGGGGAATCATCGCCGAAACGGGCGATCAGCTGCGGCTCTTCCCAATTGAGGGCGCCGCCGAGCAGGCGCCCGCCAATGCGCAGATCCACCGGCAGCAGGCTGTCGCTGCGCGCCGCCAGACGCGGCCCGGCAAAGCGGATCAGCAGGCCGCCATTGGCGACGAAGTCGGCGATGCGGTCATCATCGGTGCGGGCATCATCGACCATCACCAGGGCTGCGGATTCGGTTTCGAGCAATTCGTCGAGCGTGCCGCGCACCGGCTGCGAGAAGGGGGCGATGGCGCTTTCGACATAGTGCAGGTCAGACAATAGCGGCTGGCCATCCTCGCTCGGGGCGTCGATCAGGCCGACGCGGGGACGGCGCCATTGATCGCCCATCAGGCGGATGGCACCGGCGCTCCCGGGGCCTTCGACGCGCAGGCTGGCAATGCGGTTGCGCAGGTCGAGCGGCAGGCTCAATTCGGCGCGCGCGATGCCGCTGCCGGCCTCGAAGTCCAGATCGGTTCGGGCAATGGCGCGGCCATCGCTGCCCAGCGCCGTGATCGCTGCGGTGCGTAGCAGGCCGGTCGAAACCCGGCGCAATTCGATCGACAGTCCCGAGGCGGTCGCTTCCGGCGGCGCCATGGCGAGGGCGGCACGGCCGTTATCCGGTTCGATGATGCGGACATCACCCAGCCCCGACAGGGTGCGGGCGAGGGCGCGGCTGCCGGCGCTGTCGATGCCGTCGCTGAGCCAGGTGACCGCCATCGCATCGGTCAGCGCACCATCATTGCGGGCAGCGGCGATACGGTCGGCGGCACCCTGGCGGTCGACGTTCCAGGCCATCGCTCCGGCCGAGGCCAGCAGACGGCGCGCGGCGTCCGGCCGGTCGAGTCGGACCGGTGCGGCGGCCTCGCCGCTATTGGCCGTGAAGGCGATGGCGGCGAGACGGCCGTCGCGTTCGGCCTCGTCGAGCAGGCGGATCGCCTCCCGGCTGGTCTCGCCCCAATTCGCCGATGCGGCCCAGCCATTGTCGATCACGATCAGTTCCGGACGGGTCTCGGTGACCACGGCCGGCGGTGTCCACACCGGACGCGACAGGCCTAGAATGATCAGCGTCGCGATCAGCAGGCGAAACAGGATCAGCCACCAGGGCGCGTGCTGCGGTGTCTCGGCATCATCGGGCGCACCGAACAAGAGGCGGAGCGGCGGGAAGATGGCGCGCTTGGGCGCCGGCGGCGTCGCGCGCAGCAACAGCCACAGCACGGGCAGGCTCAACAGGCCGATCAGGGCCAGCGGAGCACCGAAGGAGAGGGGGCCGAGTGCAAACATCACACATCCCTCGCCAGGGCGCGATACAGGGCCAGCACGGCGCTGGTGGCGGTGCGGTCGGTGCGATGGGTCACCAGCGACCAGCCGAAGCGGCGCGCCAGCGCATCCAGTGCTTCGCCATGCTCGGCCCAGCGCTGGCGATAGGTCGAGCGCGCTTCCTCGGCGCGGCCAAACAACAGGCCGTCGCCGCCGGCGGGGTTTTCAAACCGGGTGCGGCCGGAATAGGGAAAGTCTTCCTCGGCCGGATCGACAATGCGCAGCAACACGCCTTCCGCTTCCATGGCCGAGAAACGTGACAGGCGCGCCGCCCAGGTTTCCGGCGGATCAAGGAAGTCGCTCGCGAGCACGACGCGTCCGAAACGGCCGATATTGGGGGCTTCCACAGCGCTCATCTCGCCGGGGCCGAGCGCCAGGCGGCGCGAGGTGCGTTCAAGGCCAAGCGCGCCGGTGCGGGCAATCGCGGACTCGCCGAGCACCGCGACACGCTCGCCGCCTTGAGTGAGCAAGGCCGCCATGGCGATCTGACACACCGCGGCGCGGTCAATCTTGCTGGCGTGATTTTTCGAGGACGAGAATCGCATCGAGGCCGAGCCGTCGCGCCAGAGCCAGACGGTATTGGCTGCTTCCCATTCATTCTGGCGCACGAAGAGCTGGTCACTGCGCGCCGACTGGCGCCAGTCGACGGCAGCGCGGCCGTCTTCGGGGCGATGATGCCGGTATTGCCAGAAACTCTCGCCGACGCCGGCGCGGCGCCGTCCGTGCACACCCTGGGCAACCGTCGCGGCGATGCGCGTCGCTTCGGCCATCAGGGCCGGCAGGGTTGCAGCCGCCGCTTCGCCCTGGTGGCGCAGCTGGACGACCCGCGATTCCGACTGGCGATCGACGCCCTCGCTCATGGGATCAGGCCGCCCGCTCGGCGAGCGACTTGATCAAGCCCTCAAGCGTATGTCCGTCAGCGCGCGCGGCGAAGGACAGCGCCATGCGGTGTTTCAGAACCGGTTCGGCCAGCGCCGCGACGTCCTCGGTCGAGGGGGCCAGACGGCCCTGCAGTAGGGCGCGGGCGCGGCAGGCCAGCATCAGGGCCTGACCGGCACGCGGACCGGGCCCCCAGGATACGCCGGTGCGGACGGCCTCGACATCGGTCTCTTCCGGACGCGCCAGCCGCAGCAGGTCGAGAATGGCATCGAGCACTTTCTCGCCGACCGGCAGGGCGCGGACCAAGGCCTGGAGTTTGAGGATCTCGTCCGCATCGAGCACCTTGACCGCGTCGGTGCTGGCGGCGCCGGTGGTGGCGAGCAGGACCTGGCGTTCGGCCTCGCGGGTCGGGTAGGGAATGTCGACGCGCAGCAGGAAGCGGTCGAGCTGGGCTTCCGGCAGCGGATAAGTGCCCTCCTGCTCGATCGGGTTCTGGGTCGCCAGCACATGGAAGGGCTGGGGCAGGTCGTGGCGCTCGCCGGCAATGGTGACATGGCCTTCCTGCATCGCCTGCAGCAAAGCGGCCTGGGTGCGCGGGCTGGCGCGGTTGATTTCATCCGCCATCAGCAGGCGGCAGAAGACAGGGCCGGGCAGGAAGCGGAAATGGCGCTTGCCGTCATCCGATTCTTCGAGGATTTCCGAGCCGAGAATATCGGCCGGCATCAGATCGGGCGTGAACTGGATGCGTTTGGTCTCGAGACCGGTCGCCACCGCGATGGCCTGCACGAGGCGCGTCTTGGCCAGCCCGGGAGCGCCGACCAGCAGGGCGTGACCGCCTGACAGGATAGCGGCAAGGCAGAGTTCGACCTCGTCCTCGAGGCCGAAAATTACCCGGCTGATCGATTCGCGAACCTGCTGCAAGCGGGCGGTTGCTGCGTCTGCCTGGGCAATTAAGTCTGTACCGGCTTCATTCATCTCGGTCATCGTCCTAAATTCCTTCGCGATACAGATGGTTCATATGCCAATTTGCTTATTGTGAGCATGGCGTCACGCATGAAAGCTGTCCATGGCCTCAACGCCTGAAATGCCAGATGCAATGCAGTCCCTGCTGCAAGCGGCCCGCAGCGCCGGCGACGGCCTGCCGCCGGTCGAACGCTGGCACCCGGAATTCTGTGGTGAAATGGACATGGTCATCAAACGGGATGGCTCGTGGTGGCATGAGGGCAAGCGGATTACCCGCCAACCTCTGTCACGGCTGTTTTCCACAATCTTGCGAAAAGATGACGACGGCGTTCATTATCTCGTGACGCCGGTTGAGAAAATCGCCATCCAGGTCGAGCTCGCGCCCTTTGTGGCCGTGCGTGTCGACGCCACCGGCGAGGGCGAGGCGCAATCGCTGATCTTCACGACAAATTTTGATGACCTCGCCGAAGCCGGGCCGGATCATCCGATCAATGTCCGCATCGATCCCGTCACCGGCGAGCCGACACCGCTGGTGCGCATTCGCGGCCGGCTCGATGCGCTGATGTCGCGGCCGGTCTTCTACGAGCTGGCTGAACTCGCCGTCGAGCATGAGGGCGTGGCAGGCGTATGGAGTGGCGGCGTCTTCTTCCCGCTGGAGCAAGCCGATGCCCGCGACTAAAGGCCTGCTCGATCTGATGCGCCAGCGGCTCGATCCGGTTGATGATGAGACCATCAGCGGCTTTCGCGGCGATGGCGATCTCAATGGTTTTCCCTCGCCGAGCGGGCGCAAGCTGCGCCAGGCGGCGGTGCTGGCACCGCTGATCCTGCATGACGGCCCGCCGCGTCTGCTGTTCACCGAGCGCGCCAGCCATCTGCAGAAACACCCCGGCCAGATCAGCTTTCCCGGCGGCAGTCTCGACCCGGGTGACACCGGTCCCGCTGCAGCGGCGCTGCGCGAGGTCGAGGAAGAGATCGGGGTGGGTGCGCAGCATGTCGAACTGGTGGGGCGGTTCGAGTCCTATGAGACCGGCACCGGTTTCCACATCACGCCATTCGTCGGTGTGCTGCGGCCCGGATATGACCTCAGGCCGGACCCCGGCGAGGTCGCCAGCGTGTTCGAGGCGCCATTCGATTTCCTGATGGATCCGCACAATCACCAGCAGCGTTCCGGTGTCTGGCAGGGCCAGGAACGTCATTTCTATGCCATGCCCTGGGAAGATCGCTATATATGGGGCGTTACGGCAGGTCTGTTGAAGTCGCTGCACGACAAGCTGTATGGGTAGACCATGATCCGCATCACAATTCTCGAAATTGCCTCCTTCTTCCTGCCCTTCCTGATTTTCTTTATCTGGCGCTGGCAGTCCAGTTCCGAGCACCCGATCGAGGCGACACCGACACTGCGGCTGGCGGCGATCGGTGCCGGTCTGGCGGTCCTGATGATGATTGCCCTGGTGCTGGTGGAATCGAGCCGCGGCGGACATGAGGGCGAGATCTATATTCCCTCCCGCATTGTCGATGGCCGGGTCGTTCCGGGCCGTTTCGTCCCCGCCGGAGAGGTGGAAACGGACGATGCCGAGGCGGGTGACACCACCGAACCGCAATGACGGCCGCCGCACCCGCACCGCTTCGCCTCGACCCGGCTGATCAAGCCTGGATGAAGGACCCGGCGACGCGGGCGGTGATGGACGCGCTCGAGGCGGCCCGGCCCGGCGCTTCGCGCTATGTCGGCGGCTGTATCCGCAACGCCTTGCTCGGCAAGCCGGTCGCCGATGTCGATATCGCGACCCGGCTTCTGCCCGAACAGGTGATCGAGGCGGCCCGCGCCGCCGGTCTCAAACCGGTGCCGACCGGTCTCCGGCACGGCACGATCTCGATCATTTCCGGCGGGCGTCCGTTTGAAGTCACCACATTGCGCCGCGATGTCGAGACCGATGGCCGCCGCGCCGTCGTTGCCTTCACCCAGGACTGGAATGAGGACGCGCGGCGGCGCGATTTCCGCCTCAACGCGCTCTATGCCGACAGGAACGGCACAATTTATGACCCCACAGGCGGCCTCGCCGATCTTGATCCCTGCCGTTTCGTCTTTGTCGGCTCGGCGGAAAACCGCATCCGCGAGGATTATCTGCGCACCCTGCGCCTGTTCCGCTTCGAGGCCTGGTACGGGGCCGGCGCGCCGGACCGGGAGGGCGTGGAGGCAGCGGCGCGGCTGAAACAGGGGCTGCACACCCTGTCGGCCGAACGCGTCTGGTCGGAGCTGAAGAAACTGCTCGCCGCGCCCGATCCGGGACCGGCGATCGCAGTGATGGCCGAGCACGGGATCCTGTCGGAAATTCTGGGAGTGAACGGAAACTTAAGAATCCTTGGAGGTATTATAAACCAAGATATCTCTGCCGGCCTGGAACCCGACCCGCTTTTGCGGTTTGCGGCACTGGTTGGCGGCGGACCCGAAAGGATCAGGATCATGGCAGCCAAACTGAAAATGTCGAATGCTGAAAGCCAGCGCCTGCAGGGCGCGGTCGATCCGTCGCTCTGCGGCGAGGTCGAGGCAGCCTTTACCGACATGGCCGCAGCAGAACGGGCGATCATGTCGCTCGGCGCACGCGCCTTTGAAGACCAGGTGCGGCTTAGCGCCGCCGGTGATGTTGCGCCGCCACCGCGCGACTGGACCCTGCTCGCCAAATTCGCCCGCGAATGGCAACAGCCCGATTTCCCGGTCTCCGGCGGCGACCTCATTCTGCTCGGCTATGAGCCCGGCCCGATGCTCGGCGATGCGATGGACGCCCTCAAGGCGCACTGGATTGCTGAACGTTTCGAGCCGACCAGGGAAGAATTGATCGCGCGCCTGAAGCACTAGTGGTTATGCGCTGATCCTCGAATGAAAAAGCCCCGGTCGTCGACCGGGGCTTTTTGCTGGAGCGCTACACCTCAACCCCGAGATAGAGCGCGGTGAAGCCGATCGAATCGACCAGGGCGTGGGCGACGATCAGCGGCCAGAGATTGCGCTTGTAGAGCAGGTAGAGCGTGCCGATGGCAAAGCCGATGGCGGCGATCGAGAGCAGACCCTGCAAGCCTTGATAATAGAAATGCACGCCGCCAAACATCAGCGCCGGCAGGATCACCATCAGCACAGGCCGCAGGGTAGTGGCGGGCAAAATTCCTTCGATGCGGCGCATCAGATAGCCGCGAAAGAAGACTTCCTCGCCAAAGCCGCCGCTGACAATGCCCAGCCCCATCCACATCAGATAGCGCGGCAGATTGCCGGTGGTCCCGGCAAAGCGATCCTCAACGCCGGAGGGGGTGGCGCTCATGTCCCAAAGCCCCAGGGCCTCGCCGCCCAGGCCGACGATGGCACCGGAACCCATGATCGCGACCATGCCCAGCAGGACCTGGGGCAGGAACCAGAGCTTTGGTTTCAGCCCCGGCAGCCCCCGCAGGCCGAAGTCAGACCAGGTCTCAGACCTCAGACGGGCCATGAGGGCGATGAAAACAATGGTGCAGGCCATCGACATCGGACCTGCAAAGCGCCAGGCGATCGGGTCGAACAGCATTTTCGTCAGGATCAGGCAGGCGATCGCCGCGCCAAGTTCGAGCACAAGGAAGCGGGGTTTCTGCGGGGCGTAGACAGGCATTGTGATACCATCGGATTAGAGGGATGAAGCGGTTCACCGAATTGCGAACACCGCCTCTTCTCCCATCGTCCCCGGTTTCAATCTTGCACGATTGTGCGGGCGCTTCGCGCTACTGGTGTGACGCTACGCTTCCAGCGAAACGGGCTCAATCCGTGGGCCGCCTTGAAATGGCGCGTCATGTGGCTTTGATCATTGAACCCGCAGGCCAGTGCCGTCTGGGCGATGCTCTCGCCCCGCTGGATGCGGTCGCGTGCGGCATCAAGGCGCCGCATCAGCAGATAGCGATAGGGGCTGGTGCCGTGCAGGCGGCGAAAGTCTCGTGACAGTTGCCAGCGATCCTGCCCCGCGGCCTGTTCCAGATCCTGCATCGAGACCGGCTGGGCGAGATGGTCGTGTATATAGCTGCGGGCGCGTTCGCTGGCGCGAGCGTCGAGCTGGCCGTCAAGCGCGGCCTGGCCGGAGGCGGCGTGCAGGGCGGTCGCGATATTGAACAGGGCCTCGTCCTGCTGCAGCGGGGAGAGCTCGTCCGCCGGGTGCGACAGGGCTGTTCTGACAGCCTGGAGGAGACCGGGGTGGGCTGACTGGCCGCCTTCGATGAAGGGCAGGGCGCGGCCAGGCAGAATGGAGCCGAGGGCGCCTGGTTGAATCGTGATGGCCCGATAGGTGAAGCCGTCATCGGTGCCGGCATGGCCGTCGTGCAATTCGTCGGGGTGGAGCACGACAAGCTCCCCGGGCAGGGATCGGCGCGCGCCGCCGCGATAGTTGAAACACTGTACACCGCGCAGGGTCAGTCCGAGTGTGTACACGTCGTGGCGATGCGGTGAAAAGGCGGTGCGACCGAGGCTCGCCTGGAAACGCCGGATTTTGCAATCGGTGTGTTGCTGGCACATGTTCGTTCCCGCTCCGCTGCATTCCTGTTGCTAGGATGCACGGGTGGAGCGGAATGGATGCAGTCCGGGACTGCGATTGTTTGCTCACATCTGTTTGCGCTGGGGTCAGCCCGAAAGGGTCATGGTCTCGGCCAGAAGCCGGGAGGTCTGCTGGTAGGCGGCGTTCGCCTGTTGCGTGGCCGCACTCGAGACAGTCTGGCCGACCTCTCCGGTGCCACCGATCGCTTCCTGGATCCGTGCCGCAATTTCCAGCTCGACCGCGTCGCGCTCTTCCTTGGGCAGGGCTTTCAGGGCCTCTTCCGTGAGGCCTTCCTCTCCGAGATATTGCGCCCGGATTCGTTCGGCCGGCGACATATGCGCCCATTTCAGGAATTCGCTGACCAGGGCATTTTCGTCAGCGCTGGGGAGGGGGGCGGTCTTGTCACTGCGTTCCAGACGGCCACCGCTCGCAACCGGTGCTGCAGGGGCGCTGTCGCCGGCCGGCGCAGGCTTTGAACTCTCGATCGCAGTCCCGGTTGCTTCGCGGGTCTGGGTCTGCAGTTTTGCAAACCAGTCCGACACGCCCGGTGTCACGCCCGTCAATCTCAGATCCGACATTCACGCCCCCTCATACGCCTCTGCATTGCAGGCGGGGTCGCAACAAGTGTGCCGGGATTGCGGCATTGAATTTATTGGGAGATTCTTGCTTTCAGACTGCGGACTCCGCAAGAACGGCAAGATGCACCGGGCAAGATTTTCCGCCGGGCGGTTGTTTGCCCCGACCGCCCATCACGGCCATTTCGCCTCGGGCGGCATGGAGGACAGGATCGACTTCACATTGCCGCCGGTCTCGAGGCCGAACTTGGTGCCGCGATCATACAGGAGATTGAACTCGGCATAGCGCCCGCGCCGGACCAGTTGTTCCTCGCGCTCGTCCGGCGTCCAGGGCGTCGCCATACGGCGGCGCACCAGCTGCGGATAGATGTCGAGAAAGGCCAGGCCGACATCCTTGGTGAAGGCGAAATCGGCGTCCCAGTCGCCGGTGTCGTGACGGTCGTAGAAAATGCCGCCAATGCCACGTGGTTCATTGCGGTGCGGCAGGAAGAAATAATCCTCGCACCATTTCTTGAAACGGGCGTGGAAGTCATCGCCATGCTTGTCGCAGGCCTGCTGACACGCCGCGTGGAAATCGAAGGCGTCCTCATGCTCCTGGGTGCGATAACGATCGAGCACCGGGGTCAGGTCCATGCCACCGCCGAACCAGCCCTTCGTGGTGGTGATGAAGCGCGTATTCATGTGCACGGCGGGCACGTGCGGGTTCCACATATGCGCGATCAGGGAGATGCCGGAGGCCCAGAAGCGCGGGTCCTCGCTGGCGCCGGGGATCTGGGCGCGGAATTGTTCGGAAAACTCGCCATGCACGGTCGAGACATGAACCCCGACTTTCTCGAACAAACGGCCCTTCATGATCGAAGTGATGCCGCCGCCCTGGTCGGTAGACCCATCGCCGCGAGACCAGGCCTCGCGTACGAAACGTCCCGGTTCACCGGGATAGAGATCGTTGGGGGCCTCGTCCTCGAGGCGTTCAAACTCGGCGCAGATCATGTCGCGCAATTGTTCGAACCAGGCGCGGGCCTTGGCGCGGCGGCTGTCGAGATCGGTGCTGGCGGTGTGTGTGTCTGTCGTTGTCATGGCGCCATCAATAGGGCGCCTGCCGCGAAGGGCAAGGCCGCGGGCCATTCGCGGCCCGCGACAACTCGTAGCGGTTTAGCCCGCCTTGCGCTGGCCACCCTGGCCGGGGCGGCGTCTGCCTGGCTTGCGAGAGCCGGCTGCCGTCACGCTCTGACCCTGCGGGCGACCGCCGCGGCGCTGGCCGCCACCGCCACCACCACGATTGCCGCCACCGGGCTTTTTGACCGGTTTTGGAATGTGCAGGGCGGCGCCTTCGGCCGTGAGATACTTGCCGATCAGGTTTTCGATCTCGCGCAGCATGGTGCGCTCGTCCGGCTCGACCAGCGCAATGGCGACACCATCGGTGCCGGCGCGCGCGGTACGGCCGATGCGGTGGACATAGACCTCGGCCACGGTCGGCATTTCGTAATTCACCACGTGGGTGATGCCGTCGACATCAATGCCGCGGGCGGCGATGTCGGTTGCGACCAGGATGTTGACCGAGCCATTCTTGAAGTTGGCGAGGGTCTTTTCCCGCTGGTTCTGGCTCTTGTTGCCGTGGATCGCGGCGGCGCGCAGGCCGTCCTTCTCCAGGTTCTGGACGACACGGTCGGCGCCGCGCTTGGTGCGCGTGAAGACGATGGCGAGTTTGACGTCCTCGGCCTTGAGGATGTCACGCAGCGCATTGCGCTTGGCCGAGGCGTCCATCAACAGCACGCTCTGCTCGATGCGTTCGATCGGCCTGGATTGCGGCGCGACGCTGACTTCCGCCGGATTGTCGAGGAAATCGCTGGCCAGCTTGCGGATCTGGGGCGGCATGGTGGCCGAGAACAGCATGGTCTGGCGCGTCTTGCGCAGCTTGGACATGATCTGGCGGATCGCCGGCATGAAGCCGAGATCCATCATCTGGTCGGCTTCATCGAGGATCACCATCTTGACGCCATCGAGGCGCAGGGCGCCGGTCGAGACATGGTCAAGCAGACGGCCCGGCGTGGCGACGAGGATGTCGACGCCGCCTTCAAGCCGCTTGATCTGCGGGCGCGGCTTCACGCCGCCGACAACCACACAATGGCTGAGCTTCATGAATTTGGCGTAGTCGCGAATACTGTCGTCGATCTGGGCAGCCAGCTCGCGGGTCGGCGCCAAGATGAGGGCGCGGCAATTGCGTGGGTTGGGGCGCTCATTGGCCTGGGCCAGGCGCGTCAGCAAAGGCAGCACGAAGGCAGCCGTCTTGCCGGTCCCGGTCTGGGCGATACCGATCAGGTCGCGCCCTTCGAGCAGGGTCGGGATGGCTTTCGCCTGGATGGGGGTAGGGGTTTCATAACCGGCGGCCGTAATGGCGCGCAGGACGGGTTCGGCGAGGCCGAGGTCTGCAAATTGGGTCAAATTGACACTCATATTGAGGCGCGCGCACGGATTCGTCCGCACGCTGCACCGAATAATTTTTAAAAGAAGCTTGCGTAGGTCAGCCGCTCGGCGATGCCTCTGCGATACCGGCCAGCAAGTGGCAAATACCCGGGGGCGCTGATGGCGGTCGGAAGCGAAAAAGCAGCCGTCTGCCGGTACTCCCTGCGCGCCATGACTCACCTTGGCGTCTACGCGCGGTGCGCAGGCAAGGGAGAGATGGTCACATGTTGCACTGCAGCGCAAGGCATAATTGATGCGGCATTCCGAGTGCAAGAGGGGCGTCACCGCAAATCTGGCGCCTCAGCGCAGCTGTCGGCTCGCTTCTGCCAGGGCAATTGCCGCCGTGACCGTCACATTGAGTGAACGCATGCCCTCGCGAATCGGAATTCGCACCCGTTCGTCCGCTGATTCGTGGACGTTTTCGGGGACGCCGGCGCTTTCGCGGCCGAAAAGCAGGCGGTCATCTGCAGAAAATTCGAAGTCCCAGATGTCGCCGGCGCCGGCGGTTGTGAACAGGACGAGGCGACCGTGTGCAGCTTCTTCACTGTTTTGATATGCAGTCCATGAGGCGTGCCGGGTGGGTGATATTGCCGCACCATAATCCATCGCAGCGGCGCGGATTTTCCTGTCAGTTAAGGGGAATGCGCAGGGCTCCACAATGTCCAGACCCGCACCGAAGCAGGCGGCCACGCGCATCGCCGCCCCAAGATTTTGCGGAATATCAGGTTGAAAAAAAACGATCCGCATTTTAAGCCGCGCACAGGCCGGAGGTCGAATTCAGTGTGCGGCATTGCGCCACGCACTGGTCAGCCAATCCGGCGTTAGGTTATACGGCGTCAAACCGCGCTTGCGCGAAGACGTCAAGTTATCTGGGGCAGGGGGACGCATTCGCGTGACCCCGTTTAAGAAAAGAGAAGAGGTCGGCTCGTGACGGAACAGAACGGCGCGCTCGGTGAACATGGTCAGGAACCATCTCGCCGCGACTTCATCTATATCGCGGCCACAGGCGCTGCCGCGATCGGTGCCGGCATGGCGATCTGGCCTTTCATCGATCAGATGAACCCGGCCGCTGATACGCTGGCACTCGGTTCAATCCGAGTGGATGTGTCCTCGGTGACCGATGGCACCGAGATTACGGTGATGTGGCGCGGCGGCCCGGTGTTCATCCGCCACCGCACGCAGGCAATGATCGACGAGGCCCGCGCGGTTTCGCTCAGCGATCTGCCGGACGATAACTCGCGCAACCTCAATGCCGGAATGGGCGACCTTTCGGGCGCTGACGAGAACCGCGTCCTGCGTCCCGAGTATCTGATCGTCAAAGGCAATTGCACCCATCTCGGCTGCGTGCCGCTGGGGATTGGCGTCGATACAGGCGATTATGATGGCTGGTACTGCCCATGCCACGGCTCGCACTATGACGGTTCCGCGCGTATCCGCCGCGGACCGGCTCCGGAGAACCTGCCGGTTCCCGATTATTACTTTGAAACGGAAACGACCGTGAAGATCGGTCTGTCGCCTGAAGAAGCTGCACAATCAGGGTGGGGTGCATCATGAGCGGTCCTTCGACCTACAAGCCGGGTACGGCGATCGAGAAATGGCTCGATGACCGCCTTCCAATCATCCGCCTCGGTTATGACAGCTTCGTCGATTTCCCGACGCCGCGGAATCTGAACTACTGGTGGACCTTCGGCGGGATCCTCGCGATTTTCCTCGTCATCCAGATCGTGTCCGGCATCGTGCTGGCCATGCATTACGTGCCGCATGAGAGCATGGCGTTCGAAAGTCTCGAGCGCATCCGCCGCGATGTGAAGTTCGGCTGGCTGATCCAATCGATGCACGCAAACGGCGCCAGCTTCTTCTTCGTGGCTGTGTATATCCACATGTTCCGGGGGCTGTATTACGGCTCCTACAAGGCGCCGCGCGAGATTCTCTGGATCCTCGGTGTCGTGATCTATCTCCTGATGATGGCGACCGGCTTCATGGGCTATGTCCTGCCCTGGGGTCAGATGTCCTATTGGGGTGCGATGGTGATCACCAATCTGATCGGCGCTCTGCCCTTCATCGGTGATGCGATCCGCGAATGGCTCTGGGGCGGTTTCTCCGTCGGTCAGGCCACGCTGAGCCGCTTCTTCTCGCTGCACTACCTGCTGCCCTTCGTGATCGCCGGTGTCGTGATCCTGCACATCTGGGCGCTGCACGTGCCGGGCAATGGCAATCCGGTCGGTATCGAGGTGAAGACCAAGAAGGATACGCTGCCTTTCCACCCGTACTACACGGTGAAGGACGGCTTCGCGATCCTCGTCTATCTGATGATCTTCGCGGCTTTCGTCTTCTTCCTGCCGAACGTGCTGGGCCATGCCGACAACTTCATCCCGGCCAACCCGCTTTCGACCCCGGCCCACATTGTTCCGGAATGGTATTACCTGCCCTTTTACGCGATCTTGCGGGCGATCACCTTCGACATCGGCCCGATCGACGCCAAGCTTGGCGGCGTGATTGCGATGTTCGGTGCCATCCTGATCCTGTTCGTGCTGCCTTGGCTCGACACCTCGAAAGTGCGTTCCATGCGCTTCCGTCCGGTGACGCGGGTGTTTTTCATCCTGTTCCTCCTGGCCTGTCTTGGCCTGGGTTGGTGCGGTGCGAAAAACCCTGACGATCTCGTCTTCGCGATCGGCCATGACGCCGAAGGCGTGGCGACGGGTTTCAAATTCGTCTGGTTCGCGCAGCTGCTGACATTCTATTATTTCGCCTACTTCCTCATCATCCTGCCGGTGATGGGAATTATCGAGAAGCCGATCGATCGTCCTGCTTCCATCGAAGCGGCCGTCCTCGGCTCGGCCAAGGCATAGGGGCGATAGACATGAAGATGACCCGTATTCTCGTCGCCGCCGTGGCAGCCCTGGGCCTCTCCGGCATTGCCTGGGCCTCGACCGCCGGGCAGCGCGCACCCGAGCATCACCACTGGCACAATGCCGGCCCGTTCGGCACGTTCGACCGCCAGGCCCTGCAGCGTGGCCTGCAGATCTACCAGGAAGTCTGTTCCAGCTGTCACTCGCTGGATCTGGTGCATTTCCGCAATCTCGGCGAGCCTGGTGGCCCGTTCGAGAGCGAGGAATTCCCCAACGCCAATGACAATGCCATCGTGATGCAGATTGCGGCCGGTTACATGATCGAGGATGGCCCGGATGATGCCGGTGACATGTTCGAGCGCGCTGGCCTGCCCAGCGATGCCTTCCCGGCACCCTTTGCCAATCCGCAGCAGGCACGCGGTTCCAATGGCGGTGCCCTGCCGCCGGACCTGTCGCTGATCGTCAAGGCCCGCAGCCATGGCGCCGACTATATCCGCTCGCTCCTGCTCGGCTATGGCGAGGAAGTGCCGCACGATGTCACCATCGCCCCGGGCAAGCACTACAACCCGTATTTCGCCGGTGCTGTCATCGCCATGGCGCCGCCGCTGTCGGAAGGTCTCGTCACCTATGCCGATGGCACCGAGCCAAGCATGGAACAAATGGCGGAAGACGTCGTCACCTTCCTCACCTGGGCCGGCGATCCGCACATGGAAGCGCGCAAGCAGATGGGCGTGATGGTCCTGATCTATCTCTTCATCTTCGCGATCCTGGTCTATCTGGCCTATCGTCAGATCTGGGCCAATGTGAAGCATTGATTGCCTCACACACCGTATGAACAAGGGGCTGCGAACGTGAGTTCGCAGCCCTTTTTCGTGTCACCACCGGGAGATGGGCGATGAGTCAGTGGACGCTCGGCATAATCGGCGGCTCCGGCCTGTATCAGCTTGATGGCCTCGCCAATGTGCGCCATGAGCACATCGAGACGCCCTGGGGCGAGCCGTCTGAGCGTCTGACCTTCGGCGAGTTGCATGGCGTGCCGCTGGTCTTCCTGCCGCGCCATGGCCAGGGCCATCGTCTGCCGCCTGCCGCGATCCCGTTTCGCGCCAATATCGCGGCGCTGAAGCAGGCCGGTTGTACCGATATCCTGTCGATCTCGGCCTGTGGCTCGCTGCGCGAGGAGCTGCCGCCCGGCCATTTCGTGATGGTCGACCAGTATGTTGATCGCACCGAGGGCCGCGAGCGCAGCTTTTTCGGTCCGGGCTGTGTTGCCCACGTGCCGATGGCGAAACCGGTCTGCAGTCGCCTCTCGGCTCTCGCCGCCGAGGCCGGAGACGCCGCCGGCATCGCCGTGACGCCGCGCGGCACCTATCTGGCGATGGAGGGGCCGCAATTCTCGACCCGCGCCGAGAGCGAGCTCTACCGGCAATGGGGCATGGATGTGATCGGCATGACCAATATGCCCGAGGCCCGTCTCGCCCGCGAAGCCGAGCTGCCCTATGCCTCGATCGCCATGGTCACTGATTATGACTGCTGGCGCGAGCACACCCACAGCGTCGATGCGGCGCTGGTGCTGGAGGTCATGCGCAGCAATACCGTCAAGGTGCGCCAATTGCTCGACCGGCTGGTGCTGGCCATGTCCGAGCAGGCGCGCATGCCGGGTCCTGACGGCATCGAGACCGTGCTCGATACCGCCATCATCACCCCGCCGTCCGCCCGCGATCCGGAGATGGTGCGCCGGTTGGCCGCGATTGCGGGGCGTGTCCTGGGTTAGGAGGCCCCGTCTTGCCTGGAAATCCGGCGGTGGAAGCCAACAAGCCTTTTCCCCGATCCAGCCCTCGTCCATAAAGGCGGCTGTTGTGTTCGGGAGTTTTCGATGTTGGTTCTTGTGATGTCCCTGTTTGTCCAGGGTGATATTCCTCAAATCGGGGCGCCCAATCCGCGGCCGGCGTTTGAATGCGCCGAGCATGTCACCGATGCGCGCGCGCGGCGCAGCTGCCTCAATACGCTGTTGCGCGAAGCAGAAACGCAATTGCAGGCCGCGCAGGAACAGGCGCGCGAGGAGGCGCGGGATTCCGATCTCGATTCCGGTGGCATGTTCCAGGCCGAAGCCAGTCTCGACAACGCCCAGGCCATCTGGATGCAGTATCGCGATGCCGAATGCGCCCGCCGCGGTTCACTCATGTTTGTCAGCGAGAGTTCGCGCGAGGAAATCGTCCTAGATTGCCGTATCGCGCTCGACCGGGCGCGGGCGGCGGAATTGCTGGAGCACTGATTTGGGTCGTCCCGTCCTTCATATCGGCAACAAGCAGCTTTCCAGCTGGTCGCTGCGGCCCTGGCTGGCCCTGCGCAAGGCCGGGATAGCCTTCGACGAGCACATGATCCCGCTCGACCGGCCCGAAACGCGCGCCGCCCTTGAGGCGCTGTCGCCTGGCGGCACCGTGCCCGTGCTCGAGACCGGCGGTGAGGTGATCTGGGATTCGCTGGCGATCTGCGAGTGGGCCGCAGAGCGTGCACCGCAGATCTGGCCCTCCGACCCGGGAATGCGAGCCCGCGCTCGCGCGGTGACCGCGTCCATGCACAGCGGCTTCGCCGCGCTGCGCCGCTCCTGCCCGATGGACCTGTGCCGGCCGGTGGCGCCCGTCGCGCTTGACGAGGCCACGCGCCGCGATATCGCTGCCATCCAGGCAATGTGGGCAGGCGTGCGCAGCGATGAAGGACCGTTCCTGTTTGGCCAGTGGAGCATCGCCGACGCTTTCTTCACGCCGGTTGCCGCGCGCTTTCATCACTTCGCCGTGCCGCTTGACCCTGCTGCGCAAATCTATTGCGATAGCCTGCTCGCCGATGCCGACTATCGCGACTGGATCGAGGCCGCCCGGCGCGAAAACCTGGTGCCGCCCGGCCATCAACACGCCTGACCCTTGAGGGGAAACGACTTGATCGATCTCAAAGCCGCCATTCGCACCATTCCGGATTATCCCAAGCCGGGGATCATGTTCCGCGATGTCACGACCCTGATCGGCGATGCGCGCGCCTTTCGCGTCGCCATCGACCAGATGGTCCAGCCCTGGGCCGGCGCCAAGATCGACAAGGTGGCCGGCACCGAAGCGCGCGGCTTCATCCTCGGCGGCGCCGTGGCGCACCAGCTCTCCGTCGGCTTCGTGCCGGTGCGCAAGAAGGGCAAGCTGCCCTCGCGGACCCTGTCGGAGGAATACGAGCTGGAATATGGCACCGACACGATCGAGATCCATACCGATGCCGTGCGCGAGGGCGACCGGGTGCTGCTTGTCGATGACCTGATCGCCACCGGCGGCACGGCCGAGGCCTCGATCCGGCTGTTGCGCCGCGCGGGTGCCACCGTGGTCGGTGCCACCTTCATCATCGACCTTCCTGAACTGGGCGGGGCCAAACGCATCGAGGCGCTTGGTGTGCCGGTTTCGGCCCTGGTGTCCTACGAGGGGCATTGAGGCCGGGCCATGTTAAACCGGAAGGGCTGATCCCGTGACGATACCATCCGACCGCTTTTCCAAAACGCCCGAGCCGCCCTATTACGCGGTTATCTTCACCAACCTGCTGGCTGACAATGATAACGGATATGGCGCCATGGCCGATGCGATGCATGCGCTCGCCCTTGAGCAACCCGGTTGTCTCGGTGCAGAAAGCGCCCGCGATGCGGACAGGCTGGGGATTACGGTGTCCTATTGGCGCGACGAGGACAGCATCGCGGCCTGGAAGGGTCTCGCCCGGCATCTGGTTGCCCAGAAAATGGGGATTGATCGCTGGTATACACACTATGAATTGCGGGTGGCGAAGGTGGAACGCGCCTATTCGGGCCCTGAAGGGCGCACTGTTGACTGACGTCCCCCGCGTCTGCGGCACGGCCAGCGAGAAATCACTTCCGTCGCGCAAGCGCTGACTGCTAGCATCCCCGCAATTCAAACGGGGGAGTGCCATCATGTTCATCGGTCATTACGCGCCGGCCTTCATCGGCAAGCGCATCGCGAAAACCGTTCCGCTCTGGGTCCTGTTCGCGGCTGTGCAGCTGGTCGATATCGCCTGGGGCGTCTTTATCGCGACGGGCGTTGAACATGTCCGTATCATCGAGGGCTTCACCGCATCGAACAGTCTCGATCTCTATGACATGCCCTGGACGCACAGCCTGGTCATGGCGCTGGTCTGGTCGCTCGGCGCCGGTCTGGTCTGGGCGGCGCTTGCCCGTCGCGACAAGACGCTCGGCGGTATCGTCGTCGGTGCGGCGGTGTTCTCGCACTGGCTGACCGATCTGATCGTGCATGTGCCGGATCTGCTCCTCTACCCCGGCTCGGATATCAAGTTCGGTTTCGGGCTATGGAATAATTTCCCCGTCGCCATGGGGCTGGAGCTGACGATTTTTCTCGGCTCGATGGCGATCTATCTGACCGGCACGCGCGCCAGGGGCGGCTTTGGCCGGGTCTGGCCCTTCATCGCCACGGCGCTGTTGCTGGGCCTGTTCTATCTTGGCATGACCACACCGCCGCCGGACGATATCGCTGTCGCCGGATACTCGGCCGTCGTGATGTATGGCGTGATCTGCGCCATTGCCGCAGGCTTTGATCTGACCCGCGAGGCCAAATAGCAAAGGCCGCCCCGACTGATGTGTCGGAGCGGCCTTTGGGTTTTCGGCGCGATGCCTAGCGATTGGTGATCAGTTCGCGGATATCGGTGGTGAAATCAACCAGCGAGGGCTGGTGGATATACATCATGTGCCCGGCTTCATAATATTTGAAGTGAACCCGGTCCTGATCAAAGCCAGGCTGGTTGAACATCAGCTCGGCCGCGAAGAAGGGCGTCGCCAGGTCGTAATGACCCTGGGCGACGAGCACTTGCAGATCGGAATTCTGCCGCATCGCCCGCGAGATCCACGGCGCGACATTGATGTAGCTGTTGCCGCCCGACTGGCCGACATCCCAGTTCCAGCTGCGGACGCTGCCGATCGAGGAATAATACTCGGTGATATCGACGCCGAGCGTGCGCGAGAAATAGTCCAGCATCGAGGCGGTATAGCTTCCGTCAATGCCGTAGAAGCTGGGGTCCTGCTCCGGGCTGTCGCCGACACCGTCGACTTCGTCGCCGGTATAGCGGCTGTCGAGACGGCCGACGGAGAGGCCCTGGTCGCGCAGCAATTCGCGTTGGAAGCGACGCAGCGAGACTCGCATATTGGCGCGCTGGAGAAAGCTCTCCGACAGGCCGGTGAATTGCGACAATTCGTGCACGACACGCGCCTGGCGCTCGGCGGGCAGGGAGACCCCGTGCATCAGGGCGGGCATGTATTCCTCGATCGCGAAGGTGCGGGCGGCATCGAGGAAAGCATCGATATCATTGTCCCAGGCCGAGCGGTCGACGCGGCCATGATACCAGGCCGTGGCAGCAAAGCCGGGCATCAGGCCGACAAAACCGACATCATTGCCGTCGGAGGTGTCGTCGAAGCGGAAATCGAGCACGGTGGAGATCAGTGCGACGCCATTGATCGAGACATCGGTGAAACCGCCCTCGAGCTGGTTGAGCAGGGCGCCGATGCGCAAGGTGCCATAGCTTTCGCCGAGCAGGAATTTCGGCGAATTCCACCGCTGGTGCTCGCTCAGCCACATGCGCATGAAGGCGGCCAGGCTTTCGGCATCCTCGTCGACACCCCAGAATTCGCTGCCCTCATGCTCACCCAACGGGCGGCTCCAGCCGGTGCCAACCGGATCGACAAACACCAGATCGGCGACATCGAGGATGGAGTAGGTGTTTTCGACAATGTCATAGGGCGCGGCGCCATCGTCCTGGACGTCGGGAAGCACCAAGCGTTGCGGCCCGAACACGCCCATGTGCAGCCACAGGCTGGCCGAGCCGGGGCCGCCATTGAAGACGAAGGCGACCGGGCGCGTGCGCGGGTCAGTGGTGCCGTCGGCGATATAGGCGGTCGAGAAGATGGAGGCGGTCGGATTGCCATCCGCATCGCGCAGATAGGTCTCGCCGGCGGTCGCCGTATAGCGCACCCGTTGGCCGTTGACGGTCACCTGACCGCGGGTTTCGTAACTGCGTGCCTCGGGCGTGTTTGCTGCATCGTCGGCGGCCAGGACCGGAGCGGACAGGCAGGCCAGACTCAGTGCGGCGGCCAGGATCTTGATCATGTAACTTCCCCTGAATGGTTCGCCCCAAGTCTAGGCCGCACCGGCATGGAGGGAAAGTTACCGATTGTACGGACGCAGCTAGCGTTTCTTCTCCACCAGCAGGGTTTTGGGGCGGCGCTCGCGGGCGGTGGCGAACAGCTGGAAGCTCTGATTGACGTAATTGGTCACATCGGTGAGCGAGGCGATGAAGCTGAGCAGTTCCGGCGTGCGCTCGGCCTCGACCAGCCGCACCGGTGCGGATGGATCGGGCGTCTCGAAGCGGACGTAGAAAAGCGGCTCCCCGCGCTTCAGGATCAGGTCCTTGGACAGGTCATGCCATTCAAACGCCCACATATGCTGGCGCGGCCAGACATCGATCGGGAAACGGCCGCACAGCATGACCCCGGGCCGCTGGACCGGCATGTAGTGCAGGAAGGGCGGGAACTGGTTCACATAGACCGGATCGTCCGAGACGAAGACGAAGGGGGTGGCGATCTGCAGCATCGGCCGGCTGGGGTGGCGCCACTCATTCTGTGGCGACAGGGCGAGGATCTGCTGCAGCCCGGCCGGGCGGGTCGAGGCCATCGGACCATCAACATTGGTCAGCGTCAGCTGGCCCTGGGCGTTGGGCTGCATGCGCAGGTGTAGATCGATCGGGGAATTGATCACGAAATGGCGCCGGTCGAACTCGACGGCGGCCGGGCAGACGGTGGCCGATTTCGAGGTGGTCGGCTTGGGCACGTCGAAACTGACCGGCTTGGGCGCGTCCCAGATCAGGCTCGCCTTTTCGTCCTTGAACAGCCAGCCGATCTTGTAGCGGCGCCGGGTGTCGAATGCGGCATCGGCCTGCATTTGCCGGTAGAGCTTCACGAACATCCGGTTTTACCCCTTCTGGAACAGGCGCCCAGCCTAGGCGAAGCCTCACGCTGAATCGACCGCGAATTCAGTCTGGCCATGCGGCAGCCGATGATGGAATTGCGGCGGCGTCCGCGCTATAGCCCGGCCATGAATTATCGTCACGCCTTCCACGCCGGAAATTTCGCCGATGTCGTCAAGCACGCCATCCTCGCACTTTGCCTCGAGCATCTCGGGGCCAAGGACAAACCCTATCGGGTGATCGATACCCATGCCGGGATCGGCGCCTATGACCTCACCTCCGACGAGGCGCGGCGCAGCCCGGAATGGGTCGAGGGGATCGGCCGCATTCTCGGTGCCGACATGCCTGATGATGTCGCCGCCGCGCTCAAGCCCTATCTCGACCTGCTGGCCGAGATGAATCCCGGCGCCCTGACCGAATATCCCGGCTCGCCGGAAATCGCCGCCCGGATCGCGCGGCCGATGGATCGCATCCAGCTGTGCGAATTGCACGAGGCCGATGCGCGCACGCTCGAGCGCCGCTATGCCCGCGATGGCCGCGTCAAGGTCGAGCATCGCGATGGCTACAAGGCGCTGACCGGTCTGGTGCCGCCAAAGGAAAAGCGCGGCCTGGTGCTGATCGATCCGCCATTCGAGGATCGCGACGAGCTGGCTCACATGGCCGAGGCGGTGATGCCGGCGTTGAAGAAATGGCCGACGGGCACCTATATCTTCTGGCGCTCGCTGAAGAATCTCTGGGCCGCTGACCGGTTCGACAATGGCCTCACCGAGTGGCTGATCACCGAACAGGGGTTCGAACCGGAGAAAATCCTGCGCGCCGACCTGTGGATCCGCGATCTCGCCAGTGAGGGCAAGCTGGCCGGTGCCGGTGTCATCGTGATCAATCCGCCCTGGCAGCTGGAGGAGAAACTCCTCGCCCTCATGCCCTGGCTCGCCGAGACCCTGGCCCAGGGCGATGGCTATGGCTGGCGCGTTGATGGCGCATTGACCGAGGAAGATGTCGAAGAGGCGGACGAGGGCTAGTCTGCAAGCGCCCCGAGGGGGGCGCACACTGATGTCGGCCAGACGCCCTGCCACTCGGATTGCGGCTATTCAGTTAGCTCAGCCGGCAGCGCATGAAGCGCCAATCATGATGCAGCGCTTCCGGCACCTCGGCCCCGGGGTAGGGCGGGACATCGAAGAATCCCGCCGCTTCATACAGGCGATGAGCCGAGGTCATGAATGGGCCCGTGTCCAGCACCAGCTCCCGGTAGCCGAAGGCGCGAGCGTCCTGCACGAGCCGATCCAGGACCTTCGCCCCCACGCCGCCGCCCCGGGCAGCTTCGGAGACATAGATGCGTTTGATCTCAGCCACGCCTTCGCTCACCTGGCGCAGCCCTCCCATGCCGACAGCGGTATCGCCGTCCAGAGCAAGGTAGAAGACGCCGGTCGGCGGAGTGCCCGCGCAAAGCTTGTCCAACGCGCCATCGACATAGGCCGGGATGGTCGTGCCCAGCAGCCCTGCCAGCGACAGCGCGAACCGTTTTTCCACCTCCGCAGCAGCCCAGTCGAGATAGGCGACATTGAAGCGTGTGAGCACGTCTCGATGGCGTCCCAGATCGACTTGCTCGAACGTCAGATTCATTGGCATTCCCCCCGGGTATCCTGCCGGAAGAATGTACTCACTGACCAAGGGTCGCTACAAGGCGGTATTCCATTTATGAATTCCCGACCTGGTCAGCTCGGAAAGATCAATCATGCCGCATCCCTATCTCATTCTCGATGTCTTCACCGACCAGGCCTATTCGGGCAATCCGCTTGCCGTGGTGCTTGAGGCGGATGATCTCGACGAGGTCGCGATGCAGGTGATTGCGGCTGAATTTAACCTGTCGGAGACCGTCTTCATCACCGAGCCGAAGGGCCAGGAGGCCGATTACGGCCTGCGCATCTTCACGCCGAAAACCGAATTGCCCTTCGCCGGGCACCCCACCGTCGGCGCCGCTGTTGCGCTGGCGCTGCAGGCCGGCGGCGAGCCGGGCAAGCGCCGGCGCTACGTGCTCGAAGAAACCGTTGGAGATGTCACCACCGATGCCCGCTATGCCAGTCCGGTCCAGGGCTCGGCGCGCTTCTTCGCACCCAAGCTTCCTGAATATCTGGGGGAATTGCCCGAGCTGGAAGCGATCGTCGAGGCGCTCGGTCTCAAGGCCGGTGACTATCTGCAGACCCCGGTGCAGGGCGGCATCTGGTCGGCCGGCGTGCCCTACGCCATCGTGCCGGTGCGCTTTGCCGAGAGCATGGCCGATATCCGTCTCAACACGGTGTCTTTCGACGAGGCCTTCGGCGGCGGCGCGGAGCCGGTGGCGGCATTCGTGGTCGCCAAAGCCTCATCGACCGAGCACACCACCGATTGGCGCGCCCGCATGTTCGCGCCCAATCTCGGCCTGATGGAAGACCCGGCGACCGGTAGCGCGGCGGCGGCCTTTGCCGGTCTGATCGCGGAGCAGGGCGGTCTGGGTGATGGCGATCATTCTGTCAGTATCTATCAGGGCCTGGAGATGGGCCGGCCGAGCCATATCCGCCTGCTGCTGCGCATCGAAAGCGGCAAGCTGACCGAGTTGATGATTGGCGGCGAGGCCGTGAAAGTGGCCGAGGGCACGCTGCTCTAGCTGAGCGGCGCTAATCCAGCGGCCTGACGGTGAAGACGTCATCATCGAGGACGCGCGGAATGATCACGCGCATGAAATGCGTTGCATAGCGCCGGAGGAAGCGATCGGCGCCGCCGGGATCGCTTGAGGATTGCGCCCGCAACCGGATCAGCCCGGTGCCTTCGCGGGAATTGGCTGAGAAATAGGCGATCTTGTCTCCCGGCGACACGGCGGTGATCGCGGCGGCCAGAACCGGCTCATAGGCCTTTGTCAGCGTCTTGCGCAGAAAGCCCTCGCTCTGCATCAGGGCGCGGCGGTCGAGGTGCAGCACGCGCCGCTCGCCATTGCGGCGATTGCGATGCACCGATTTGAGCAGATTGTTGTGGGCATCGATCTCGATGCGGGTGATCGCCTTGCCGGCGCTGACTCGATTGCGGCCCGACACGCGCGGCGCCGTCAGCCAGAGTTGATAGTCCTGCACGGGCAGGCCGCTGTCATCCACCGCCTCGACAACGATCTGGTAGAATTCATTGAACCGGTCCTTGCTGGCGCTGGCGCGCCCGAGAATACGCGCCCGCAGGGCATCGGCCTCCTCGCCATCCTGTGCCAGTTGCCGCGTCTCATTGCACACCGCCAGCCACTCATCGGCGATGCGGCCATAGCCGGCAGCATCCTCGACCGCGAGTGCATCGAGAATGAGCCGCGCCAGCCGCCCGGCCGTTGCCGGGTCTTTCGAACTGCTGCGCTTGGCGGCGGGGCGCAGGACGGTGAGGTGATGCCGGTCAGGCAGGACCGCGAACGGCGTCGCATCGGGCCCGCGCCGCGTCCATTTGGTCAGCCGTGGTTCGGTGAGGCTGCCCTGGCTGAAATCGACCGTCATGCCCTGCGGGTCGATATTGGCGCTGGCGATGCGGACTGTGCCGTCCCAGGCCTCCTGGTCGAGGATCTGCGTGCCGGGGATCTGGGCCGCGCCGACAATGACAAAGGGGCGTGTGCCTGTGGCCGAGAACGGGCTGGCGGTGTCGCCATCGGGCGACAGCCGGTCGACCAGGGCAATGTCCTGCTGCAGGCATGAGCCGAGTTCGAGCGCGTGCAGGAATTCGGTGCCGGTCTGGAAACCGCGCTTCCAGCCCTTGATGATCCGGGTCAGCATCGAGCGTCCCAGTGTCGCGAGCGGCGAGCCGAAATTGGCCGGTGCCAGCATCAGCAGATTGTCGACCGGCGCCCCGCCTTGCGGATAGGTGTCCGCCAGCCAGCGCCGGGCGACCAGGGCTCCGGTGGAATGAACGATCAGGTGAAAGCGCGGCGGCAAGCGTCCATCGCCCTGCATTTCGGTGATCACTGCCTGCATCCGCCGCGCGGAGTCGGCGACATGGACATCGTCAGCCATGGACGGGTAGCCGCCGAGGAAAAGGTCGGCGGTCTGATAGCCGTGACCGGTCAGGAAATGCCCGACCTCGGCCATGGATTTGTCGGGCGCACTCCACCCGTGGATCAGCAACACATGACCTGGCATGGCGAAACCTCACAGCGAATGAGGTCGCCATCCTATCACACCTTCAGGGTGTCCGGGACAAATTCAAACGCAGAGGCTAGTAATCATCCTCGGCGCTGTCCCACCACGGGTGCCAGTCGGGCAGGTCGGTCGAGACCCTGAGCGGGAAATCGGGGGCGCGTTTCTCGAGGAAGGACATCACGCCTTCCATAGCGTCCGGCCCGGTTCCGGCCTGCAAGATGCCCTGGGTTTCGACCCGGTGCGCATCCATTGGATGACCGGCGCCCAGCATGCGCCAGGCCATGCGGCGCATCAGCGTCACCGAAACCGGCGCGCAGCGTTCGACGATCTCGCGGGCGCGCTTGCGCGCTTCCGGCATCAGATCGACGGCCGGGACAACGCGCGCCACCAGACCGGATTCGAAGGCCTCGGCCGCGGTGAAGGTGCGACCGGTCAGGCCCCAGTCCATCGCGGTGGAAATTCCGACCACGCGCGGCAGGAACCAGCTGGCGCAACCGTCCCAGACAATGCCGCGGCGCGCGAAGGGGTAGGCGAATTTGGCCTCGATCGAGGCGAGGCGGATATCCATCGGCAGGATCATCGTTGCCCCGATCCCGACGGCTGCGCCATTGATGGCGCCGATCACCGGTTTGAGACTGTCCCAGATGCGCAGGTTGAGCTTGCCGCCGGCATCGCGCCATTTCGGATCGGAACTGTCGAACTCGCCGCTGTCCTGCGACTGTCCGATCAGATCGAACGTCTCGGCGCCCATCGACAGGTCGGCGCCGGCGCAGAAGGCCGGTGGCTCACCGGCCACGATCACGGCGCGGACCTCGTCATCCCCGTCGCTGGCGTCGAAGGCGGCGATCAGTTCATCGCCCATCTCATAGGTGAAGGCGTTGAGCCGGTGCGGCCGGTTCAGCGTGATGGTCGCGACGTGGTCTTCAACGGCGTAGCTGATGGTATTGTATGTCATGTGGCCGGGTCCCCCGTCTCAAACCTGGGGTCACGCTATCAGACGTGCGGCGCGCTGCCACCTGTCATGCAGGCGTATCGCTCCCGGCCTCGTCCTCGATGGCGTTGGCAAACAGCCGCCCCCGCTCGGTGACCAGCACAACGAGTATGGTCAGCCCACCCATCACCGCCTGACCTGTCACCAGTGGCACAGGCGTGCCGTCATAGAGCTGGCCGATATAGGCACCGGCGAGCGCCGCAAGAACTCCGGTCATGAAGCCATAGGCGGCCGAGGCGGTGCCGGCGATATGGCCGACGGGCTCCATCGCCAGGGCACTGAAATTGGCGCCGATCAGGCCGAGCAATGCCATTGCTGCGGCCAGCATCACCATGAAGACGAGAAGATTGTCGACGCCGGCCATCAACATTGCCGCATGGGCAGCGCTGATCGCGGTGAAGGCGATCAGGGCCCAGTGGGACAGGCGGCGCTGGCCCAGCCGCATCACCAGACGGGAATTGGCATAGCTGGTCACGCCCATGCCCAAGGCGATGGCCGCAAAGGCGAGGGGGAAACGGTCACCGAGCTGGAAATGCTCGGCAAAGATCTGTTCCGACGATCCCAGAAAGGCGTAGAGGCCGCTGAAGAACGCAGCCCCGGCCAGGGTGTAGCCCAGGGTCAGGCGCGTCGTCATGGCTTCGGCAAAGGCGTGGATCGACGTGCCCCAGCCGAGCTTCTGGCGAAATTCCGGGTGCAGGGTCTCGGGCATGCGGAAATACAGCCAGACCATCAGACCCAGGGCGAAGACGACCAGAAATCCGAAAATGCCCTGCCACGGCGCGATGAACAGGATCAGCTGCCCCAGGCTCGGGGCCAGCACCGGCACGGCCATGAACACCGTCATCACCATCGACATGACTTCGGCCATGCGGCGGCCGGAGGTGAGGTCACGGGCAATCGCGGTTGCGATAACGCGGCAGGCTGCCGCTGCAGCGCCCTGGAAGACGCGCGCGACCAGCAGCATGTCAAAGCTCTGCGATGCCATGCAGACCAGGCTGGTGACCAGGAACAGGCCCAGCGCGCCGAGGATGACCGGCTTGCGGCCATAGGCGTCCGACAGCGGGCCATAGATCAGTTGTGCACCGCCAAAGCCGAGCAGATAGGCGGTGATGACATATTGGCGGTCATTGGTGTGGTCGGTGCCGAGATCGGCGGCGATATCATCGAGCGCCGGCAGCATCATGTCGATCGCCAGCGCGACCACAGCCGTCATCGCGACCAGCAGCGCCACAAGCTCGCCCAGCTTCATCGACGCGGGTGCGGGCCCCGGATGGACCGTCTCTTTCATCGGAGCCCCCTCAACATCGCGTGCGCCCGGACGGCACACATGCGCAAGGATGCCCGATGTTGCAAGGCACAAACTGCGCTGCGGCGGCTCAGCCCTGTTTTGGATTGTAGAAGATATTCAGCTGGAAGCTCTGCGCGATCCTGTGGGCGCGGTCCATGAAATGCGCCTGCGCTGCCTCGCTGGCACCGATCTCGCCGAGGGTCTGTTCAAACAGCGCCAGCCAGGTCTCGAAATGCTGCGGCGTCAGCCCGGTCAGTTTCATGTGCGCCGGCATCGGCCGGCCGGAATAGCTGCCATCATGCAGCATGATCGATGACCAGAAGCGTTTCAGCTTTGCCAGGTGCTCGTCCCAGCCATCGCCGATCTCGCCGTCAAAGATCGGGCCGAGCACGGCATCGGCGCGGACATGGGCGTAGAAGCCATCGACCAGGCGGGAGATCAGCGCTGCATCAATCCCCATGGCGGACGCAGCACTACGCGCGGCCTCGCGCGCCTCGGTGGCGCGGATCGGATTGGGGGTGCTCATGCCGGATACTCCAGGGACAGGTGAGGAGAGGCTAGGCGGCACGGCCGTGCGCGGCAAGCGCGCCGGGCGCGGCCTGGTGTCGCGTCATCCGGGCTGTTCAGGCCCCCTGCTTGCCTAGCCAAACACACGCCGCAGGATGTCGCTGCCGCGTTGCACCGGATCCTGGCGGATGGCGCGCTCTTCCTGGCCGATATAGTGGAAGACGCCATCGATGGCGCGGCCCACGGCATGATCGGTGACCGTGTCCCGCAGCGAGCCGGTGGCGCTGCGATTGCCGAACAGGCCGCCCAGCAGGCTCTGGCCGCGCGAAATCTGGGGCTCGACCGCGTCGACGGCACGATAGGCGCCCGATCCGGTCAGGCCGTCCTCCATCGAGGGCCGCAACAGGGTGGTGAGGCGGTTCTCGCTGCGGCCGCGCAGATAATCGGTCGCTGCGGTGTCACCGCCGCGCACGATCGAGACGGCATCGTTGACGCTGATCGATTGCACGGCATCGGTGAAAATGCGCCCGGCTGCGGGCATCGCCGCCTCGGCGGAACGATTGATACGCAATTCCAGATCATCGACCGGACCCGACATGCCAACGCGGCTGAGCTGGCTCTGCAGGCTGGCGAGCTGGCGCGGCAGCGGGATGTGAACCGCCGGATCGCCGAAAAAGCCATCGGCCTGGCCCAGGCGCTGGGTGGCCAGGCGCGACGCTGTCTCCAGCGCAGCGCGAATGCCCGAGCGGGCATCGGTCTGGCTCAACCGGCCAAAATTCTGGGCCAGGGCCGCCGGAGCGATGGTGAGGGCAAGGGTGGAAATGATGAATTGGCGTCGCAGCATGACAGTCCTCCAGCGATTATCGTCGCGCCCTTCGCCTGAACCGGGCTTGAACGGCGCGCGGTCCGTCAGGCCTTCTTGACGAATTCCGACTTCAGCTGAATCGCGCCGACGCCGTCAATGCGGCAATCGATATCATGATCGCCTTCGACCAGGCGGATATTCTTGACCTTGGTGCCGACCTTCACCACCAGGGACGAACCCTTGACCTTGAGGTCCTTGATCACGGTGACCGTATCGCCATCGACCAGTTCGGCCCCGTTGGCATCACGCCAGACCGGCCCGCTCTCGGCCGCAGCCTCCGCCGACCACTCATGCGCACACTCCGGACAGATCAGCAGCGGGCCATCCTCATAAGTGTAGACACAGGCGCATTTCGGGCAGGGGGGCAATTCGGACATGACAGGCTCCGGCGGCAGGATTTGAACGCCAGCGGCTTAGGCGCTTTGCGCCGGTTTGTCGATGCGCCGGGGTGGAGCCGGTCAGAACGGGGTGCAGGTTCGGCGCGGCTTGCTTGCGGGTCAGTCGCAACGGGTTTCGCGGTAGAGCTGGTTGAACGACATGCTGGCATCGTTTGTCTGCGAACTCCAACGGTCTGCCGCGAACTCCACGTGAACAAGTTCGTTGTTGCTGACAGGCAGGTCTACACGATCACTCCATGCCCTTGTGACGCCACTTTCTAGCAGCTCATTGAACTCATGGGTCAATGTTTGTTCACCGTTGATCAGCACCGAGATGGTGGCGCCCTGCACATCGGCGCGGACCTGGAAAAATAGCGCGGACGAGCAACCGACGGGCGTGACCACATCGAAGTCCGGCCCCCGATAGGAGGCCGAGCGACGCAGCTGTGCGGAGCCACCCGGCCGGTAGCGGATCTGAGTGAAGGAGTCTTCTTGCGCAAATCCTGCCATGCTGCCGAAGGAATTAGACCAGGCGCGCTGCTCATCCATTTTGGCGGCGGTGCAGGTTTCGCCCTCTACCGTCATGGCATCGAAATCGACGGTATCACACAGCATCAGCGCGAGCCGGGCTGTCGCGACTCGCCGGCCTGAGGCGCCAGTATGGTAACGGGAATCGAGCATCATTTCTGCCGGAATCCGATTGTCATTGAACAGGAAATGGTATTCCAGCCCCAACGCTTCCAATTCAGATGCGAGCCCCCGGATTCCGTCGTCGGACAGCGAAGCAAACTCATGCAGCGGTGGCTGGGTGAGGATAAGCTGAACGCCCCGGCTGTTGAGATCGTCACGCAGTGCCGTCAGATAGCGTGCTGTCTGTGGCGATACGTAGAGGCGTCGATCCTCCGCCTCACGTGCGCTATCGAGGGCCTTGAGGGCCCCATTCCTTGTCGGTTCGGGGAGGTCCAGATCGCCATACGTGTTGACGCCATATCGCCAGTAGCCAGAGTTCGGCGGGGTGAACTGCTCGCCCGCCAGAAACTGGCCTGCGACCGAGAGCAGTTCCCCGACAGGGAAGACGCGGAGGTATTCGAGCTGTTCGCGCAGCGCCAGGAAACCGAAGACGTCCAGGCCCCGCTCGAAGTCAACAATGGTCGTATGTGCGGTGAGTTCAAGCCTGCTGTAGGCCTCGTATTCAAGCGGCAGGACGACCACATCGCCCGGTTCCGCATTTCGCGTCGCCAGATAGGCAAAATAGGGAACAGACAGCCCGGCATGGGAAGCCATGTTCACGACATCGACGCCCAGCGCGTCGGACAGCTGTTCGGCGCTATAGCCGAAATTGCCGCTGGAGCCGGAAATGAAGAAGAGTTTGGGCCGGTCGATCTGTGCCGCAGCCTCCTCCTTGCGGTCGAGCGACCAGCTGGTCCAGGCGCCATCGCCTCCGACCATGCGCCCCGACAGGAGCTGAACGACACCAACCGAAACGGCAGCTAGCGCCAGGATGCTCAAGAATACGGCGAGGGCGAACCGTCCGTAAGTCATCTCAGAACTGGAAGTAGATGAACTCATTGTGGGCCCCGATGCGGCTAACATAGACAATGTAGAAGAATGCCAAGCTACCAATCACAATCGCCCACCGAACGTTCAACTCGAAGGGGGGGATGTGGATCGTCAACCCGAACACTCCGGAGCGGTCCGTGGCAGCCGGAGACGGTGACGGTGTTCTGTCATCGGCGATGAAAACGTCCTGGTTGCGAAAGATCTCAACGGTGTTCGGGAGCCAGAGAGCTATGACGCCTGACAGGGCAAGGAGCTGGATGGCAAGTGGTGGCCAGTCTCCGGCCGTCTGCAGGCCCCAGGCATCCGCGCCGGCAAACATCGAGTGCAGCATGGAGCCGGCGGTATCGAAATCCGCAGCCCGGAACAGCACCCAGCCGACAATCACCACCAGCATCGTGATCAGCCAGCCGCTGCCCTGATCCATCAGCCGCCGCGCTGCGCCGGGTGCATGGCGCGTCCACAGATGACAGACCACAAGAGCGCCGCCATGCAGCGCGCCCCAGGCAATGAAGACAACCGAGGCGCCGTGCCACAGACCGCCCAGCAGCATGGTGATCATCAGGTTGAGATAGCGCCGGGCCGGGCCGCCACGATTGCCGCCCAGCGGGATGTAGAGATAATCACGCAGGAAGTTCGACAGGGTGATATGCCAGCGGCGCCAGAAGTCCACGATGCTGCTGGCCTTGTAGGGACTGAAGAAGTTTCGCGGCAATCGGATACCCACCATGAAGGCGAGCGCTGCGGCCATGTCCGAATAGCCGGAAAAGTCGAAATAGATCTGCGAGGTGTAGGCGAGTACGCCCAGCCAGGTCTCCGTCGTCGACAGCACGCTGCCGGCCGCATAGGCCTCAAACACCGGACCCACGATCTGGGAGAGGTTGTCGGCAATGATCACTTTCTTGAACAGGCCGACGCAGAACAGTGCCATGCCGACCACAAGATACTTCTTGATGTTCGGAAAGGAGTAGTTGGACCAGTCTCTGAAATTGTTCGCGAACTGGGGCATCATCGAGCTGTGGTGGACAATCGGCCCGGCGATCAATTGCGGGAAGAAGCAGACGAATATGATGTAGTCGATAAAGCGGCCCTGTCCGGTCTTGCCGGAATAGGTGTCGCACAGGAAGGCGATCTGCTGGAAGGTGAAGAATGAAATTGCCAGCGGCAGGATGATGCTGAAGGTTTGGATATCAAACCCGAACATGAAATCCAGAGATTCAATGAAGAAATTATAGTATTTGTAATATCCAAGCGCGAGAAGGTTGCCGGTTATTCCAAGTATAACGAAGAAAAGTTTGAGTTTGTGGGACTCAATCGACCGCAAGATCGCTATGTGAATGATATAATTGAATATGATCGAGAGCGAAATAATCGCCAGGTACTCGACCTTCCACCACCCATAGAAGGCCAGCGAAAACGACACAATAACAACCTTGGTCAGAAGGGCGTTCTTGAATCGGGTCGATACATAGAAGAATAGCAGGAATATCGGTACGAAAAGAAATACAAATATTGGATCTGAAAATACCATCGACTGATTCCAGACTCATCGCTAGAAGCTGGCAGTCCGGCGCCCATCATTGGTTGTGCCAGCGCCCCCGCCCCGATCTTTGGCGAAGCTACAGGCTCGCAATGAAATTGCAATCCTCGTGGTATGTTGGCCCCAGACCCCGGTCTTCGCAGCGAGGCCCGGCAGACGCTAGACGTTGAAGCGGAAGTGCATCACATCGCCGTCATGGACGACATAGTCCTTGCCTTCGGCGCGCATCTTGCCGGCTTCCTTGGCGCCGGCCTCGCCGTTGTGAGCGACGAAATCGTCGAAGGCGATGGTTTCGGCGCGGATGAAGCCCTTCTCGAAATCGCCATGGATGACGCCGGCGGCCTGCGGCGCGGTCCAGCCCTCATGGATGGTCCAGGCGCGGGCCTCTTTCGGGCCGACGGTGAAATAGGTCACCAGGTCCAGAAGTTTGTAGCCGGTGTGGATCAGCCGATCGAGCCCGGCCTCATGCAGGCCAAGCTCCTCGAGATATTCGGCGCGTTCCTCATTGGCGAGCATGGCCAGTTCGGCCTCAATGCGGGCGGAGATGACGACGGCCTCGGCGCCTTCCTCGGCGGCGCGCTTGGTGACGACGTCGGAATAGGCATTGCCGGTCGCGGCATCATCCTCGCCGACATTGGCGATGAAGAGGACGGGCTTGGTGGTCAGCAATTGCAGGCCGCGCCAGGCTTTCTCGTCATCCTTGGCGACCTTGGCGAAGCGCGCCGGGCGCCCCTCGGTCAGCTCGGCCAGGGCCAGGTCGATCAACGGGATCAGGGCCTTGGCTTCCTTGTCGCCCGACTTCGCCTTCTTCTCGAGACCCGCCTTGCGTTTCTCCAGGCTCTCAAGGTCGGCCAGCATCAGCTCGGTTTCGACGGTTTCCAGATCGGCCAGCGGATCGACCTTGCCGGCCACATGGGTGATATCGTCATCATCGAAACAGCGCAGCACATAGGCAATCGCATCTGTCTCGCGGATGGTGGCGAGGAATTTATTCCCCAGACCTTCACCCTTCGAGGCGCCTTCGACGAGGCCGGCGATATCGACGAAATTCATCTTGGCCGGCAGGATTTCCTTCGAGCCGGCGATCTCGGCCAGTTTCAGCAGGCGCGGCTCGGGCACGGCGACATCACCGACATTCGGCTCAATGGTGCAGAAGGGATAATTCGCAGCCTGGGCCGAAGCGGTTTGCGTCAGGGCGTTGAACAGGGTCGACTTGCCGACATTGGGCAGGCCGACGATACCGCATTTGAAACCCATGATGCTTGTCCTCTTGATGTGCCGGCCGGGGCCGCTCTTACGGGGCCGGAGCCTTGTGTGTCACGCGTGTCTGGAAGGCGTCGAACTCGCCCGATGCGAGCAGGTCGATGGAATCCGCGATGGCGTCAAGCAGGTCGATCAGCCAGGGCTCGTCATGCTTGTCGAAATCGGACAGGACATAATCGGTGACGCGGTTGCGGTCACCGGGATGACCGATACCGATACGGCCGCGGCGGAAGTCGGGACCGAGCTGCTGGGTGACAGATTTGATGCCGTTATTGCCGGCCGCGCCGCCGCCGGTCTTGAGCCGGAACTTGCCCGGATCAAGATCGAGCTCGTCATGGAAGACCACGACATTGTCCGGTGCAACCTTGTGGAATTTCGCGGCGGCAGCGACGCAATTGCCGGAATTATTGTAAAAGGTCTGCGGCTTGAGCAGCAGCAGCTTTTTCGGTCCGGCAGCGGTGGACACGGTCAGCTCGGCACACAGCCCCTGGAAGCGCTTGCGCCAGGGGCCGGCACTCCAGGCCGCGGCGATGACATCCATCGCCATGAAGCCGACATTGTGCCGATTGCGCAGGTATTTGGGCTCGGGATTGCCGAGCCCTGCCAGGATCATCATCGTCGGCCGCCCTCAGGATCGGCCGGCGAGGATTACTCCTCGCCGCCTTCTTCTTCAGCTTCAGCGTCGCCCTCGGCTTCGCCTTCGGCTTCGTCCAGGTCAGTGAGAACTGCGCGCGAACCCTGCAGGGTTGCGATGGTGAAGTCGCGGGCGATGGTTGGCTTCACGCCCTTCGGCAGGCCGACAGCCGACATGTGGATCGAATCGCCGATTTCGAGGCCGGTCAGGTCGACGGCGATGAATTCAGGGATTTCCGAAGCCGGGCACATCAGCTCGAGATCGTGACGGACGATATTGAGCACGCCGCCACGCTTCAGGGCCGGGCAGGTTTCTTCGTTCTGGAATTGAACCGGAACATTGACGCGGATCTTGGTGCCGGCTTCGACGCGGTACATGTCGACATGCATCGCCTTGTCGGAGACCGGGTGGAACTGGATGTCACGGGCAATCACCTTCTGGTTCTTGCCTTCGTGGTTCAGCTCGATGATGTGCGAGAGGAAATTGCCGCTCAGCAGGGCCTTGCGGATTTCATTGCCACGCAGATTGATCGAGACCGGACCCAGCGAGCCGCCATAGACGACGCCTGGAACCAGGTCTTCACGGCGGGCAGCGCGAGCCGCGCCCTTGCCAGTGCCTTCACGAACATCAACGGTGAGAACGATGTTGGAGCTCATCGACCTGTTTCCTTAAATACAAACGCCGCCAGACCAGGCGGGCGGCGATTTTTCTTGGCATCGCGCCACGGTGTTATTTCGAGCGGCGGGCTATAACTGATCCCTGCGCGCCGCGCAACTGCACCGCGGCGGAAGAGTCAGCTATCGGGTGATTTCTTCAGTCAAACAGCTTGGAAACCGACTCGTCATTGGCGATGCGGCGGATGGCTTCGCCCAGCAGCGGCGCGATCGAGAGCTGGCGCACTTTCTTCGTCTGGGTCGAGGCCGGCAATTCGGCGATCGAGTCGGTGATGACCACTTCCTTCAGCGCCGATTTGGCGATCCGGCCCTGGGCATCATTCGACATCACGCCGTGGGTGACATAGGCGGAGACCTCCGTGGCGCCGCATTCCAGCAGCGCGTCGGCGGCATTGCACAGCGTGCCGCCCGAATCGCAGATATCGTCGAACAGGATGCAGCGGCGGCCTTCGACATCGCCGATGATATTCATCACTTCCGACACACCGGCCTTGGGGCGGCGCTTGTCGACGATGGCGATCTCGGCATCGAGCAGCTTGGCCAGCGCGCGGGCCCGCACCACACCGCCGACATCCGGCGAGACAATCATCAGATTGTCGCTCTGGTAGCGGCGGCGGATATCGTCCTCGATCACCTTGGTCGCAAACAGGTTGTCGGTCGGGATATCGAAGAAACCCTGGATCTGGCCGGCATGCAGGTCGATGGTCAAAACCCGGTCGGCGCCGGACTTGGCGATCAGATTGGCGACCAGCTTGGCCGAGATCGGTGTGCGGCCGCCGGTCTTGCGGTCCTGGCGGGCATAGCCGAAATAGGGGACGACTGCGGTGATCCGGCGGGCACTGGCCCGCACCAGGGCGTCGGTGCAGATCAGCAATTCCATCAAATGGTCATTGGCCGGGCAGGAGGTCGACTGGATGATGAAGACGTCCTCACCGCGGACATTCTCGTCAATGCGCACGAAAATCTCGCCATCGGCGAAGCGTTCGATCTCGCTGGCCGTCAACGGCGCGTCGAGATAATCGGCGATCGCTCGGGCGAGTGGCCGGTTGGAGGTTCCGGACAGCAACTTCATGGCGGCAGACCCCTTCGTCAATCGTGGGGCTGATTAACAGACGCAGGCCCGGGAATGAAGCCGCAAGAGTCAGTCTGCGGAGAATCCGGGCGGGGTGGCGAGGCCGGGACTGTCCAGACAGACCAGCTTGAACAGCGATCCCATCTGCTGCTCGTCGGTCAGACGCCAGACCTGGCGGGCGATCACGCTGCGTTGCCGGGGCGCGGCCTGCGACAGCACAGCGGCGCGGGCCTCCATGCCGAGCTTGAGCAGGAAGGGACCCTGTTCGACCGGGCCCCAGGCGGTGAGGCCGCATTCGCGGGCCGCCGTGATCAATGATTCGAAATCGACCCGCGCCGTCAGATCGGCCGTTCCCGGATCCTGCAGGGGCGGCACTTTCTGGTGCGCGCGGATTGCCTGCAGCGTATCGCCCGTCTCGCTGCGGGCCGGGCCATAATCGAGCAGCAGCGCGCGGCCCGGCTGGGACGAGAAACGCTCGCCAAGCTGGTCGACCACCTGGCGGTCGCCGGGGCGCAGTTCAACCAGGCTGCCGTCGGGGGCCTCGCGCAAGCGTTCCGGGACCAATGCCTCGTCAACGCCGAGCGGCGGGCCGAGCACGAAGACAAATTGGTCGGCCTCCGTCTCGCCGAGTCCGACCAGGCGTTCATGCCATTGCCCCTTGTGCCGGACGGCCTGACGTAGCGGCAGGCAGTCGAGGAATTCATTGCCGACGATGATGGCCGGCCCGGCGGGGACGTTGTCCAGCCGGTCGATCCAGCGGATCTGTGCGCCGCTGGGGCCGAGCGTCTGGGCCTGCACGGCCTTGAGGGCGGCACTGGCCTCGATCAGGGTGACCTGCATCGCCGGTAGCAGGCCCGGCACGGCGCGGCAGGCGCGCAACGCGTCCGACATCATCGTGCCGCGGCCGGGGCCCAGCTCGACCACCTGCACCGGATCGGGCTTGCCCATGTCGAGCCAGCTCTGGGCGATCCACAGACCGACCAGTTCGCCGAACATCTGGCTGATCTCCGGCGCGGTGATGAAGTCGGCGCCGGCACCGATCGGGTCCTTGGTGGCGTAAAAGCCTTCCATCGGGTCGAACAGGGCCTGGGTCATGAAGGCGGCGATCGAGATCGGTCCGCTCTCCGCGATCCGTTCGCGCAGCCGGTCGGCAATCATGATCAGGCCTTGCCGGCGGGCGATGCGGTGCGGGTCAGGGCCCTGTGCACCAGCCAGACGCCCAGCAGGATCATCGGGATGGAGAGCAGCATGCCCATGGTGACATGGCCGCGCAGGAATTCCGGCATGTGGGCATCGGGTTCACGCACGGTCTCGAGCAGGGCCCGGAACAGGCCGTAGCACATCAGGAACAGACCCGAATTGAGACCCGGCTTCTCGAGCGAGCGGAATTTCCAGGTCGCCAGATTGATGATCGCGAACAGGATCAGCCCCTCCAGCGCCGCTTCGTAGAGCTGGCTGGGATGGCGTGGCAGGCAGAGCGGGTCGCTGGAGAAAGTCATCGCCCAGGGGAGATCGGTCGGACGTCCCCACAGCTCGCCATTGATGAAATTGGCGAGGCGGCCGAAGAACAGGCCGATCGGTGTCACCACGGCGGCGGCATCGCCGATACGTAAGAGGTCGAGCTTTTGCCGGCGGGCATAGATGAACAGCGTCAACGCGACCCCGATCAATCCGCCATGGAAGGCCATACCGCCCTCGGTAATGCCGGTAACGGCCCAGAGCAGGCGCTCGCCGAGGCTGTCGGGGACGAGCATGGCGCCGCGCAGGCCGGTCGCCATGTATTCCCATGCATAAAATATCACATAGCCGAGCCGGCCACCGACGATGACGCCGAGCGTGGCCCAGACCAGCAGGTCGTCGACCTGGAGCTCGGTGAAGGGGGATTTCGGCTTCTTCGTGCCCGGCGCGTGCCAGATCGCCGGACGGCGCGACAACAGCGTCATATAGCGCCAGCCCAGCAGCAGGCCGGCGATATAGGCCAGCGCATACCAGCGCAGGTCAAACCTCAGATCGAGACCGAACAGTTCGAACGGGCCGATCGTGAACAGGATCGGGTCGATGAGGTCGAAGCTGGCAGGACAATATTGCATGGCCGTTCCCGGAATAAGATGCAGATGTGACGCAAGGGCGCGTTGCGCTTTTGCGCTCGGCACCGCATATAGGCGTCTGTGAAACACACTAATGGCTTTCTTTGATGCAAACGCGCAACCCGCTTCTGAATGATTTCGCTGAACTGATGACGGATGCCTTCGGCGCCGCGCAGGCGGTTGGCGAGGAAGCACGCACGGCCATGCGGGCACAGGCCGACCGCTTTGTCGCGGATATGGACCTGGTCAGCCGCGAGGAATTCGATGTGGTCAAGGCCGCGCTGGCCGAGGCCCGCGGCGAGATCGAGACGCTCAACGCGCGGATCGCTGCCCTGGAAACCGCCGCTACCGCGCGTCCGGCTCCGGCACCCCGCAAACGCAAGCCTGCCGCAAAGACTGCAACGGCGAAATCCACAGACTGACACCGCGCACCGAGCGCTTTTTATTGCGCCTGCAGCGGCGTGGTCATACCGTCTCAGCGGTGTGAGTCGCCGCGCAGACGAAGGAGACTACGCCATGGACCTGCTGGCAGATGAATACGCTCCGGCGACATCGGATCCGCTTGACGCGGTCGAGCAGGCCGTGATCGCCGAGCAATACCCCTATGACCGTGAAGAGAATGGCGAATTGCACCTCAGCGTGCCCGGTGCCTGGCGCGATCACCAGATGTGGTTTGCCTGGCGTCCCGAGCTTGATGCGCTGCATATCTGCTCCAGTCTCGACCTGAAAGTGACCAGCAATCGCTTCCGCGATATCTGCGAACTGGTGGCCCGGCTGAACGAAAAACTCTGGCTGGGGCATTTTGACGTCTGGGTTGAGGATGGCAGCGTGGTATACCGTCACGCGATTTCCCTGCCCGCCGGCGAGACCATATCTCCGGCCCAGGCCGCGACGATGATTGCTGCGGCCCAGGAAGCGGGCGAGCGTTTTTACCCGGCATTTCACTTCCTGATCTGGGGCGGAAAGAATGTCGAGGAAGCAACCGCGGCAGCGATGTTCGAAACTGCCGGTGAGGCCTGACACAGACCATGACGACATCGACCAAGATTGCACTGATCGGCGCCGGCAATATGGGCGGCGCCCTGGTCGCGGGCTGGCTGCGCACCAAGCGTAGTGGCGTCGCGCCACAGGATTTGCTCCTGATCGACCCGGCCCCGGCCGACGCGGTCCAGGACCTCATTGCCCAGCACAGCTTGCGCCACGCCACGGCCGCCAGCGCCAAACTGCTGGCCGATGCCGACCTGCTCGTGCTCGCGGTCAAGCCGCAGGCGCTGGAGAAGATCGCCGTCGCGCTCGCGCCGTTGCTGCCGGCGAAATGTGCGATCCTGTCGGTGATGGCCGGCGTGACCATGACGCGGCTGACGACCATGTTTGGCGACCGCCCGATCGTGCGCGCCATGTCCAATACTGCCGCTGCGCTCGGGGCCGGGATCAGCGTCTGCGTCGCCAATGATGCCGGCGCCCCGATCGAAAAACTTGTCACCCGCCTGCTCAAGTCGGCCGGTCCGGTCGAATGGGTCAATGACGAGCGCCTGGTCGGTTCGGCCACCGCCGTCTCCGGCTCGGGTCCGGCCTATGTCTTCCTGCTCGCCGAGGCGCTGGCCGGGGCCGGTTTCGCCGAAGGCCTGCCGCGTGACCTCGCCGAAAAACTGGCGCGCCAGACGATTATCGGCGCCGGTGCCCTGCTGGCCGGCTCTGACAAGACGCCCCAGGAATTGCGCCGCTCCGTCACCTCGCCGGGTGGAACCACCCAGGCCGCCATCGACGTGCTGATGGGCGGCGGTGGCGGTCTGCCCGAACTGGTTCGCCAGGCCGTCTCGGCCGCCGAACGCCGCTCGCGGCAGATGGGCGCCGAGCCGCCGGGACGGTAGCACCCGCACGAAAATCTCCACGCGGCATGCCGCTGGAGGTTTGAAGTGTTCCCACCAGGGTGGGAGGGTGTGGGACGCCTTCGAATGCCGAACTGGCGCCAGTATGGATTTTGGTTGGTGTGACAATCGAAGCCGTCCCACACGTGCAGTTTTCCCGGGCTGTCTCCACCCCGTTTCCAATCCAGAAAGGTACTCAGGTCGGTCGTTTAGTGCCGTCAGACCTTAATGGACGCCCTGCCAGCGCTTGAGGATGTCACCCCTCTGCCCGGACAGGCTGCACGCTCCCGACCGCCGCGACTGACTGAGCTCACGCCTCCCGTGCGACCGGAACGAGGTGATTATGCGCGCACCGCGAGGGGGTGGGGATAAGTTGGCTCAATTTTCGTCATCCTGACGTAAGTCAGGACCTCGATTTCATGGGCTCCGACCCTGTCCTGTCGAGGTCCCTGCTTTCGCCGGGATGACGTGGGATCATTGTCGACGGTGGGGGATAAGTGGTCGGAGCTGGTGATGGCCTCGCGGTCCCGTTTCCGAATGCCGCCCACTCCAGCCCTAACCCGGCAAGCTCAAACAAGCCCTCAAGCCCCCCATCGGGCTCTGGCTCAGCCGGATATCGCCGCCATGGCCGCGGGCGACATCGCGGGCGATGGCGAGGCCGAGGCCGACGCCCTTGCGGTTGGGGTTGCGGCTTTCATCCAGGCGGTTGAAGGGTTTCAGCGCCTCTTCGTACTGGTCGGGCGGGATGCCTGGGCCGTCATCATCGACGAGGATCTCGATCCGGCCGGCATCGGCGCGGCGGATCGAGACGGCGACGCTTTCGGCATGTTCGCGGGCATTGTTGACGAGGTTGGCGAGGGAGCGCTTGACCGAACCGGGGCGGATATCGGCCTCGATCGCATCGCCGGCGACGAGATCGATATGATGACCGCTGCGGCGGGCATCCTCGATCACTTCGCTGACAAGGGCGACCAGATCGGTGCGCGCGGTCTCCTCATTGGCCTGGCCGCGCGCGAAATCGAGATATTCGTCTAGCATCTCCTGCATCTCGGTGATGTCGCGCTTGGCATCCTCGCGCTCCGGCGTGTCGGGCATCAGGGCGAGCTGCAGCCGCAGCCGCGTCAGCGGCGTGCGCAGATCATGGCTCACCCCGGCGAGCAGGGCGGTGCGCTGTTCGAGCTGGCGCCGGATACGGTCACGCATTTTCAGGAAGGCATGGGCGGCCTGGCGGACTTCGGTGGCGCCGGCGGGGCGGAAATGCGCCACATCCTGGCCGCGGCCGAATTGCTCGGCAGCATCGGCGAGGCGCCGGATCGGTTTGACCTGGTTGCGGATGAAGACGACCGAGATCGCGGTCAGCAGGGTGGTGGCGCCGATGATCCAGAGCAGGAAGATATTTCCGGTGGTGGCAAACACCCGCTCGCGCAGGGCGATGAAGCGCAGGACGCCGCCATCCACCTCGACGCGGATATCGACATAATTGGGGTAGCGCGTGGTATCGAACCAGAAATTCTGTTCCAGCTGACCGGAGAGCGCGCGCTGCAGCGTGCGGTCGAGCGTGCGGAAGAAGGAGGAGCGCCGCGAGGTCGGCAGGCTCTCGCCCGGGCGGACATCGACCGAGAGCCGCATCGTCGCCATGGCGATATCCGACTGGCGCCGGAAGGCTTCCGGATTGGCGAAATCATCCTCATACAGCGTCGTCATCATTGCGATGTCGCCGGCAATGCCCTCCGACAGCCGGCTGGTGACGGTCTCCCAATGCTGTTCGAAGAACGACCACACCACCGCGATCTGCATCAGCGCCACCGGCAGGACGATGATCAGCAGGGTGCGGGCAAACAGGCCTCGCGGCAGGACACGGCGCAGAATGGACATCGGGTTCCGCCGCTCTACGGGTCAAAGATCGGGTCGGCGGCGAGCTTGTAGCCTTCGCCGCGAACGGTTTGAAGATGCATGGGCTCCTTGGGGTCGTCCTCGATCTTGCGGCGCAGGCGGGTGACCTGGACATCGACGGCACGCTCGCCGCCGCCGGTGCGGTCCGACAGGGTCAGGCGCGAGACGACCTGGCCGGGCATCGAGGCCAGCGCCGCCAGCAGCGCCGCTTCGCCGCCGGTCAGGCGGACCGGCTGGCCGGCGCGCTGCAGCATTTCGCGCTCGATATCGAACTCCCAGGGCCCGAACGCCACGCGCTGGATCGCCGCCGGTGCCGGGCGCGCCCGGCGCAGGATGGCATGGATGCGCAGCGCCAGCTCCTCCGGCTCGAACGGCTTGGGCAGATAATCATCGGCGCCGAGGCTGAGGCCCTTGATACGGTCTTCCGCATCGCCGCGCGCAGTCAACAGGATGATCGGGGTCTCGGCATGTTTGCGGATCGCGGTAGTGAGTTCGAAGCCGTTCATGCCGGGCATCATCACATCGAGGATCAGCAGATCGAAGGCCAGCGAGTTGAGGGTGGAGAGCGCCTTGGCCGCATTCGGGGCCGTGGAAACGCGAAAGCCGCGCCCCTGCAGGAAGCGTTTGAGCAGGGCCCGGATGCGGTCGTCATCATCGACCACGAGGATATGGGCTTCGTCGCCAGCGCTCTCGTCCATGCCATCTCCAATAACCGACCGCGCCAGCATGGCCCGCGCGCCGGTTTTGCTCAAGATACCCCCGCACCGGCCCGGTGACTATTTGCGGAAATAATTCCACGCCGTCAGCAGGCTCAGCGCCGCGGTGACCCAGAGCGCGCCGATCCAGACCAGCAGCACGAAATCCTGGCTGGTCCAGCCCAGCGGCTGGGCGATCAGCGGGAAGCCGGCGACGATCATGGCGAGGGCGGTTTTCAGCTTGGCGGCCGGGGAGACGGCGAGCGTCGTGCCGGCAGGGCCGCCGGGCAGCAGCCGCGCCGCGGTCATGGCCGCATCGCGCGCCACCAGCGCGAACACCGGCACCGCGATATCAATCGGCGTGCCCAGGATCAGCATGTAGACGATGAGATAGGCATCGACGAGCAGCTTGTCGGCAATCGGGTCGAGGATCTCGCCGAGGGTGGAGCGCGCATCCCAGCGCCGCGCCAGATAGCCGTCGAGCCAGTCGGTCACGGCCGCGATGATGAAGGCCGCGACGGCGAAACCGGCCAGACCGCGCGCCGCCAGCACCGGCTCGCCCAGCCATAGCGGCACGGCGCCGCTCAGTGACCATTGATAGGAGGTCCAAAGCGCCACAGCCCCGCCGAGCGCCAGCAGGATACGGAGAACCGTCAGTATGTTGGGAATCTGGCGTCGCATGACTTCTACCTCTGGAACCAGTCGTGGATACGTTTGGCCATCGCGCTGGAGACGCCCTCGACGGCCTCCAGATCGGCCAGCGCCGCATCGCGCACCGATTTGGCCGAGCCGAAATGAGCCAGCAGGGCCTTTTTGCGCGACGGGCCGATGCCGGGCACATCATCGAGCGGATTGTCCGCCATCTGTTTCTTGCGCTTGGCCCTATGACCGCCGATCGCAAAACGGTGGGCTTCATCGCGCAGTCGCTGCAGATAGTAGAGCACCGGGTCCTTCTGCGGCAGTTTGAAGGGCGGTTTGCCCGGCAGGTAGAAGGCCTCGCGGCCGGCATCGCGCTCGGGACCCTTGGCGATCGCCGCGATACAGATATCGCTGATGCCGAGTTCCTCGGCCACACCCATCACCTTCGATAATTGCCCGGCGCCGCCATCGATCAGGATCAGATCCGGCACCGGCGCGCCATCCTCGCGCTCCCTGATCAGGCGCGAGAAGCGCCGCCGCAGCATCGCCGCCATCATCGCGAAATCATCATTGGTGGCGGCGTCGCTACCGGTCATGTTGAAGCGGCGATAATGGGTCTTCTCGAAGCCTTCCGGCCCGGCGACGATCATGGCGCCGAGCGCATTCGTGCCCTGGATGTGGGAATTGTCATAGACCTCGATCCGCTTGGGCAGTTCGTCGAGACCGAAGACGCGCTGCACGCCCTTGAGCAGGTGCGCCTGCGAGGCGCTCTCCGACAGTTTGCGCGCCAGCGCCTCGCGCGCATTGGCGGCGGTGCGCTCAACCAGTTTGCGCTTTTCGCCGCGGACCGGGCGGTGCAGCGTCACCTTGCGGTCGGCCTTCAGGCTCAGCGCCTCGGCCAGAAGCGGGGCATCCTCGACATCATGCGACATCAGGATCAGGCCCGGCGGCGGCTTGTTGTCATAAAATTGCGCGATGAAGGCGGCGAGCACCTCGCCGGTCTCGACCTCGCTGTCATGGCGCGGGAAGAAGGACTGATTGCCCCAGTTCTGGCCGGCGCGGAAGAAGAAGACCTGGACGCAGGAACGGCCGCCATCCTGGGCGACGGCGATGACATCGGCTTCCTCGACGCCTTCCGGATTGATGCCCTGGTCGGTGGTGACAGCGGCGATGGCGCGGATGCGATCGCGCAGGCGTGCGGCGCTTTCATAATCGAGCGCCTCGGCGGCCTCGGTCATGCGTTGCTGCAAATCCTCGCGCAGGGCGTTGGACTTGCCGCGCAGGAAATCGCTCGCCTGGGTGACCAGCTCGTCATAGGCGGCCGGTTCGATCAGGCCAACGCAGGGCGCGGCGCAGCGCTTGATCTGGTGCAGCATGCACGGACGGGTGCGGCCCTCATAAACGCTGTCGGAACAGGTGCGCACCAGGAAGGCTTTTTGCAGCGTGTTCAGGGTCTGGTTCACGGCACCAACGGAGGCGAAGGGCCCGAAATAATCGCCCTTCACCTTGTGGGCGCCGCGATGCTTGGTCAGTTGCGGCGCCGCATGGTCACGGCGGATCAGGATATAGGGGAAGCTCTTGTCGTCGCGCAGCAGCACATTATAGCGCGGCTTGAGGCGCTTGATCAGATTGGCCTCGAGCAGCAGCGCCTCGGTCTCGGTCTCGGTGACGACGAATTCCATCGTCCGGGTCAGCGCGATCATCAGGGCGATGCGATTGGAATGGCCGCGGCCATTGGCATAATTGGAAACGCGATTCTTCAGATTGCGTGCCTTGCCGACATACAGGACCGTGCCATCCTCGGCGAACATGCGGTAGACACCGGGCCTTGAGGGCAGGTGTTTGACATAGTCGGCGATGATCTGTGCACCGCTGCGCGATTGCACCGGCGCTGTGGACGCGTCATTTATCGGCTCAGAAGGTGTTTCAGGAGACGTCATGTCCGACAAGATCGCGCTCGTTACTGGTGGCGGCAAGCGCCTGGGTGCCAAAATTGCGCGCGCCCTGGCCGAGGATGGCTGGCACGTCGTCATTCACTACAACAGCTCGGGCGAGCAGGCACGTGCGATTGAGGCCGAGATCCGTGCGGCCGGCGGATCGGCGAGCACGGTACAGTTCGATCTGGCCGACATTGCCGGCGTCAAACGCTTTGCTGATGGTCTCGGACGGCTCGATCTCCTGGTCAATTCGGCCTCGGTGTTCGAGCAGGATCGTCCTGAGAATGTCGAAGCTGCAGCACTCGAACAGGCCCTGCGCGTCAACCTGATGGCACCGGTCCTGCTCGCTTCGGCGATGGCCGGGCCACACCAGTCGCGCGCCTCGGGCTGTATCATCAATCTGCTGGACCAGAAGCTGTTCAATCTCAATCCGGATTTCTTTTCCTACACCCTGGCCAAGCACGCGCTTCTGGGCGCGACGACGACGATGGCGATGGCGCTGGCACCGCGCGTGCGGGTCAATGGCATCGCGCCTGGGCTGACCCTGCCCTCCGGCGGCCAGAGCCAGGCCGAGTTCGAACAGGCGCACCGGTCCAATCCGATGCGTGGCGGTTCGACGCCGGAGGATATTGTCAGGGCGGTCCGCTTCATTATCGCGACCCCGTCGATGACCGGCGAGACCATCACCCTGGATGGCGGCGAACACCTGATGCGGCGGCTGCGGGATGTCTCGATCGAGGCCTGACGCTAGAGCGTGACTCGGGCGACGACCGCGTCACAGGCAACGGTGCGCGGTGATTTGGTCACGGCCACGGTGACCTGTTCGACATGGTCGAGTGCCTTGAGCCCTTCGGCGATCGTGACGCACAGCGTTTCGGCCAGATTGTAATGCCGCGCATCGACGACCTGGCGGGCGATGTCGGCGATATCGTCATAGCTGGCCGTCTCGGTGATCGAATCACGCTGTGGCATGCTGGCGAGGGCAATCCTGACATCGATGCGGATTTGCTGACGGCTATCCTGTTCGAAGCTGTGGATTCCGAGCGCAGCGTCCATCTGCAGGCCGACGACTTCGATTTCGATCATGGATATCCGGCGCCTTGCTCAGCAGAAGTGTGCGGTTGGATAGGTCATGATCCGGGCGCGATCAAGCAGGTGCGCGCACACGGTCAGGCCATGGCCGAACGGGCCAGCACCGCGATATAGCCGAAATAGCCGATACAGAGCCCGGCCCCGATCAGACGGGTGATCGGGCGTTGCAGCAGGACGAGGGCGGCAATTACCAGGCTGGCACCGAGCATCACCCAGAAGTCGAGCGCGAAGAAATTCTCGTCGATTGGCAGTGTATTCCCGGTCAGGCCGGCGGCCAGACCGGTGGCGCCGCCGACGGCGAAGACGTTGAAAATATTCGATCCAAGCACATTGCCGATCGCGAGATCGGCCTGGCGCCGCACCGAGGCCATCACGACGGTCGCCAGTTCCGGCAGCGAGGTTCCCAGCGCAACGGCGGTCAGTCCGATCAGGGCCGGTTCGACGTTCAGGTCGCTGGCCGCGGCGATCCCGCCTGTGACAATCATCTGGGCGCCGACAGGCAGGGCGATCAACCCCCCGGCCAGGGCGAGCAGAATTGAGGGCAGGGTCTTGGGAAGCCCGTCCATATGTTCGATATCGGTCAATTCGGCCAGGGTCGGGTCATCGCTCTTCTTGCGGGCCTGAAGCCCGAGCAGCGCGACATAGCCGATGATCGCGGCCATCAGGATCGCGCTTTCCTGCATCGAGACCTGGCGGTCCCAGCCGAACACGATCAGCACGACCGCGGCGGCGAGCGCGAACAGTGCGTTGCGGCGCAGGCCGGGCGTTGTGGTGTGTATGGTGCCAAACAGGGCCGGCAGGCCGAGTACGAGCAGGAAATTGGCGATGTTGGAGCCGACGATATTGCCGACCGCCAGGCCCGGCGCGCCGGTCAGCGCCGACTGGACGCTGACCACGAGTTCCGGGGCCGAAGTGCCGAAGGCGACAATGGTCAGCCCGACGAGAAGGTTCGGCAGCCGCCACAGGCGCGCCAATGCTGCCCCGCCGCGCACGAGGAAGTCGCCGCCGAACAGCAGAAGAACGATTCCCGCCAGGATTAGCGGGACGTATTGGATAGCGTGCATGAATCTACCGGGCGCTGCGGATCAGGACTTAGTCGAGGCGGCGATATTCGATAAGATTGAGCAAGGCGAACACGGCCACGACGAGGCCAACAGCGATCAGGGCATACATGGAAAACGTCTCCAGACAAGCATGGTCAATGACCGTACATAGCGTGCCGCTGGCCGGGTGGCCAGCGCCGGATTCGGTATGAGCTGGCGGGCGCGTATCGAGCCGTTCGCACGGCCCTGCATGCAGGCATTCTGGCGCCTGACGCGCGGTGCAACGCTGGGTGTGCGCGCCATTGCCGAACGGCCCGACGGGGCCATCGCCCTGGTGCGTCACACCTATATCGATGGCTGGCATTTGCCCGGCGGCGGGGTGGAAGCTGGTGAGACCGCGCCGTTTGCAGTGGCGCGCGAACTGGCCGAGGAGGCCGGTGTGCGTCTGACCTGCGACCCGGAACTGCTGGGGATATATGCCAATCATTCGGCTTTCCGCGGTGATCATGTACTTTTGTATCGCGCCACCGGCTGGGTGGATTGTGCGACGCAAAGCGCGGGCGAGATCGAGTGTGTGGACTGGTTTTTGCCATCGGATTTGCCGGCCGGGACAGCCGGCGGGACCCGCCGGCGGATTGCGGAAATCTATGATGGCGCGGCAAGAGTCCCGCACTGGTGAGTGTAAACTGCCCCTGGCCGCGGAAAATCAGCTAGGCTGGCAGGGAAGGCGACGGTCCGGCAGCCGTTTCCGCAGGATATAGACGAGTTTTCCGCGCCGGGGATCGGATTGAATGAAAGCTGACGCCGAGGATATGTCATCGCGGGATCAGGCGACCGGTACGCCGGACGCGATCCCGGCCTGGCAGCGGGCGCTCGAGGCCGATGGCTGGTTTGGCCTGGTCCTGCCGGGCGTGCTGGCGTTGACCTTTATCCTGATTGTCTTCCTGGCGGTGATGGCGGGGGACCGGGCGCTGGTGGCGTCGGCACGCGAGACCAATGGTGCGACCCTGCAGGCGATTCTGGCCAGCACCATGCAGCGTTTCGAGGAATGGGCCGGTCACCAGGAACGCAATGCCGCCGTCTGGGCGAATAGCGAACTGGTCCGCGATGCGCTGGAGGAATTGCTCGAAACCCCGGTTGAATCCTCATTGGCAGCCGCGCCCGCCCAGTCGGAATTGCGCGCCACGCTGGGGCCGTGGCTGACAGAATACGGGTATCGTGGCTTCTTCGTGATGGGGGCCAATGGGGTCAATCTTGCCTCCTTGCGCAATTCCGACCTTGGCCGGCCCTCGGCGACTCTCGGTTTGGTCGATATCGAGCGGCTGCAACGCGGCCGGGCCATCCTCACGCGACCGCAAATCGTCGATACCCCGGCGCTGGCGGGCGACCCTGAATGGGCGGGGCTGGATGAAGAGGTCGTGATGTACGCCATAGCGGCGATCACTGTCGACGATGTCGTGCGGGGTTATTTCGCACTTCGGATTGACCCGCTGGCGGAATACTCCTCGACCTTCCGGGTCGGGCGGATCGGCATGTCGGGCGAGACCTATGCCGTTGACCGTAACGGCCGTCTCATCAGCGAAACCCGCTATGCATCCGATTACCGCACCGCAGGGCTGCTCGCCCAGGGGCATCCGTCGATGCTGCATCTGGAGATCCGTAATCCCGGCGTAAACCTGACGCGCGGCGCCGCGCCATCCGAGCCCTATTCGTCCTGGCCGTTGACGGCCGCGGCGCAGGCGGTGACCGATGGCGCACGTGGCGCGAACCTGACCGGATACCGCGATGCCCGCGGGGTGCGGGTGATGGGAGCCTGGGCCTGGGACCCGGTGCGCGAAATCGGTGCGATCACCGAGATCGACGTCGACGAGGCGCTGGCCGGGGTCAACCGGGCCCGCGCGGTGATGCGGGTCTTCGCCGTCGCGATGGCGCTGTGTTTCATCGCGATTGCGGTCATGTTCAACATCCATCGCTCCGTCAGCCGCCGGCGTACCCGCCAGACCCTCGAGGCGACCCAGAGATTCCGCCGCATCCTGATGACCGTTGCCGAGGGGATATACGGTGTTGACCAGGCCGGCATCGTCACTTTCGTCAATCCGCGTGCTTGCGAAATGCTGGGCTATGGCGAGGATGAACTGATCGGCCAGTCAATTCACGCACTTGTCCATCATTCCCGACGCGATGGCACCCCCTATCCCGAGCATGAGTGCCCGATCGTCAATGGCGAGGAAGTTTCCGATGAGGGCGCCGAGGAGTTCTTCTGGACCAAGGCCGGGGTTTGTGTTCCGGTCGAGTTCTCCAAGTCCTGGCTTGAGGCCGGCAATCCGTCAGCGGGCAGTGTGGTCACCATCCGTGACATCACCCGCCGCAGGCGCGACGAGCTGGCGCTGTTGCGCTATGCGCAGGAATTGAAGCGCTCGAACGCCGAATTGCAGGAGTTCGCCTATGCGGCCTCTCATGACCTGCAGGAGCCCTTGCGCAAGATCCAGGCCTTCGGCGAGCGCCTGCACCGGAAATATCATGATGCGCTCGACGAGACCGGGCAGCATTATCTCGACCGCATGGTCGATGCGGCGTCGCGCATGCGGCGGCTGATCGATGACCTGCTGGGGTATTCCCGGGTCAATTCCAAATCCACTGCCTTCGAGCCGGTCGACCTGACGCGGGTGCTGGCCGATGTCCTCTCGGACCTGGAGCCGAGGATCGTCGCCGAGGGGGCCAGTGTGCGTGTCGGAACCCTGCCGGCGATCGAGGCCGACCAGGGCCAGATGCATCAGCTATTCCTCAACCTGCTGTCCAATTCGATGAAATTCCACCGGCTCGGAGTCGACCCCTCCATCCTGGTCGAGGGCGCGGTCGAGGTTGGCGAGGGCGGGGCCGTCGCGCGCATTTCTGTGACCGATAACGGCATCGGCTTCGAGGCCCGCCATGCGGAGCGGATATTCGGCATGTTCGAGCGGCTGCATGGCCGTGAGGAGTATGACGGTACCGGTGTCGGCCTGGCGACCTGCCGCAAGATCGTCGAACACCATTCCGGCATTCTAACCGCCTGGGCCGAACCGGATTCCGGGGCCGTTTTCACCATCATCCTGCCGATTCGCCAGACCGTCGACCGCTAGCTCCGCCACGGCCTGATCCGGCGCGAATCCGGCCCGGTCCGGTGCCATTCGCCCGGGCCCATCGCAACAATTTGCAGTTGTGATGCCCGTGCCTGTCTCTCGCCGGCCGCGCGGCGCTTGCCCGGAGCGGATCGGCCGGGCGCGGCGTCCTTGCGCGCCCGATGAGGTGAGAGAGATTGAGGGGGGAATCCCTGAAAAGTAGTTGTAAACTAGCGACTTATACCCGGGTCTTCGGGGCGGTATGGTGGCGTTTGCGCAGCCATGTCGCGGGGCAGGGCGCTGGTGCGGGCCGTGAGCGGGTAGCCGGCAACCGCCAATGGCGGCCCCCTGCGCCGCCTGTTTCCGTGCCCGGCGCACAGCCCTCGCTGGTTTGCAGGCGGTATTCGCCTTGATCTTGCTCCTGTGACGCGAGAAACTGCCTTCAGGATCAGCCGCGATCGCGCGGCGGCCGCGAAGAGGCTTTTCAAGATGAGCAATCCCGACCGCCTGTTCACATTCCTGATGGTGGATGACGATCCCGATGATCGCATGCTGTTCCAGGAAGCCTGCGAGGAAGTCCGGCTGCGCAATCCGGTCGAATTTCTCGAGAATGGCGAGCAGCTGCTCGATTTCCTCAACCGCAAGGGCCCCTATGCCGCGCTCAAGGACGAGCCGTTGCCGGGGATCATCCTGCTCGATCTCAACATGCCGCTGAAGGATGGCCGCGAGGCGCTTGAGGAAATCAAGGCCAGCGCCGCATTGCGGCATATCCCGGTCATCGTGCTGACGACCTCGAAGGATGAGGACGATATCCTGTCCAGCTACGGGCTCGGCGCCTCCTCCTATATCGTCAAGCCGGTTTCGCTCGACCGGCTGATGCGGGTGGTCAATTCGATCGGCGAATACTGGGTCCAGATTGTCGAGGTTCCCGATGGAACAGCGGCCGTGGCGCTCGAAGATATCGATTGATCCGGCGCCGGTTCGCCGGCCAGTCCCGATTTCTGTTTCCCTTCCCGCGCGAATTCCCTAGTCTCGGATTGCGCTGGGGGCGCCGATCCGCAAGGGATCATGAAACGGGGAATCCGATGAAAACTTTGATGATGGCCGGCTCTGCTCTGCTGGCACTGTCCGCTGCGGCCTGGGCCGATGGCGATATGGGTAATGCCGTCGGGCAAATTGTCCGCGTCACCGGCGGCGAAAGCAGTTTCGACGCCACCTTCGCCGAGGGCGGGGCCTATTCCGACACGCGCGGCGTCGCCGGCAGCTGGTCACTGGATGAGCAATTGTGCATTTCGGTCGAGACCGAAGCGGGCACGCAGGAAAACTGCGGCCCGTGGAATCCCGACCTCGCCATTGGCGAAAGCTGGACGACGACCGGCTGGAGCGATGATGGCAGCGCGATCACGGTCGAGATCCTGGCCGCCGAATAGGCGAGCCGCTGACAGGCCGATTGGGGGCGGCACCACCGGTGCTGCCCCTTTTCGTGCGAAATTCCCCTCAGGCGTGTCTTGCCAAGACCTTGCCGCAATCGCAGCCTAGAGTGATGATGGCTGGACCCGCAAAAGGCGCGGTCCCGGGGGGAATTGACGATGCTGGCGATGCGTTTGTGGAAAATCTCGGCGACACTCTTCGTGTCGATGATCCTGGCCATGATCATGCTGGCCGCGCTCTGGTACTACCTGCCGCAATGGTTCTCCTGGGTGCAGGACGGGGCCGACATGCTCGAGGATGCCGTCGCGGCGATCCCGCTGCCGGAACGGATCAATAATCTCGTCCGCATCTATGCCAGCGATGACAAGCTGGTGCTGCTGATCTTCACCATTATCGCCCGCGTGCTGCTGGCCCTGCTCGGCAAGGCGTTCACCGCCGTGATGCCGCAGCCGAAGGTCAAGGTCGTCGAGGACGGGATCATCGCCCAGATCGGCTCGACCATCGCCACCCTCTTCCTGGCCTTCGTAATCGCCATCCTGATGGTCTCTGCCGTGGCGCTGTTCTGGGGCGACGGGCTGCACTACATGCTCAATGTCGCCGACTGGTTCGAGGACCAGCTGGCGCATCTGCCAATTGGCGGACGCTGGCAGTCGGGCGTGCGTTTCGCTGTCTCCGACGACAAGATCCTGCTGCTCTTCTTCACCATTCTCGCCCGCGCCCTGATCGTGGTCTTCGCCACCAGTTTCGGTTCGGCCTGGCGTTCGATGACGGGCGGTAGCCGCGAGAGACTGGTGCGCACCTAGCCGGCGAGCGCTTTCGCCAGGATCGGCAGCGAGACATCCATGCGGTAATCAACCGATGAGTGATCATCGGGGAATTCCTGGTAGATATGGTCGACGCCGAGCGCGGTCAGCCGCTTGTGCATGCGGCGGGCGCCATAGAGCAGGTTGTACTGGTCGACATCGCCGCAATCGATAAACAGCGCCTTCATCGACTTGAGGCCCTCGCTGCGGGTCTCGACGAGCTCAAGCGGATCCGATTTCTTCCACCGCTTCCAGGCCACGGGGTCCATCTCGCAAGTATCCATCGTCACCGGCAGGCGGATGCCGAGATAGGCCTCGGGGTCGGGGTCATAGCTCGCCGCCATCGCCAGGATCATCAGGGCGTGGATATCGTCGCCGGCCGGCTTGGGATTGGCCTCGAAGGCCGCCATGAAACGCTCGATCGTGCCGCCATGCCTGGCGATCCGGCGCAGGGTGAAGGCGAAGTCCGAGGCGAACATCAGGTCAAAGCCCATATCGCCGGAATGGCACGCCGCCGCCGACCAGATATCGGGATGCATCAGCGCATGCATCATGGCGCCGTAACCGCCCGAGCTCTTGCCGAAAATGCCGCGCTTGCCGGCGCCGCCGCAGCCATATGTCCCCTCGACGAAATCGAGCAATTCCGTCGTCAGAAAATCCGCCCAATTGCCCATCGCGATCGAGTTCACATATTGATTGCCGCCCAGCCGGGTGAAGCAATCGGGGAAGGCGATGATGCAGGGCGCCATCTCGCCCGAGGCGATCAGCCGGTCAGCACGCTCGGGGACATTCTCGCCGAAATTCTTCCAGTTCGTATGCCCCGGCCCGCCGCCGGTAAATCCGACAATATCGACCAGCAAGGGCAGTCCGGAGCCGTTATGTCCCGCCGGGATATAGACATCGACCCGCCGCCGCGCCGGATCGCCGAGCATGTTGTTGGCGACGGCCTGGCTGTCGATCCAGTGCTGGACGACGCGGCCCTTCGGGCAGGTGTGGGATTTGTGCATGGCGTGGGCTCCTGAAACTGTGGCGGGTATAATCAACGCCCATTACGGTTTTGGCGAGCCGTCAGCTGTCACCGGCGCATCCCCCCTTGAGCTTCCCCCGCAATCACGCCAGCATTCGCGCATGGCCATCATCAAGACACTCCTGACCGCCGACGATCTGCTCACCGACAGTTTCCGCCTCGCGCGGCAGGTGTTCGATAGCGGTTTTCGGCCCACCCATATTGTCGGCGTCTGGCGCGGCGGTGCGCCGGTGGGGATTGCGGTGCAGGAATATCTTGAGTATCGCGGCCTCGACACCGACCATATCGCCATTCGCACCGCCTCCTATACCGGCATCGGCCAGCAGGCCGAGGTGAGGGTGTTTGGCGAGGGGTATCTGGTCGACACGCTCAATGCCGATGACCGCTTGCTGATCGTCGATGATGTGTTCGATTCGGGCCGCTCGATCGAGGCGCTGCTCAAGGTGCTGCGCGCCAAGTGCCGCCGCAACTTCCCCGCCGATGCCCGCATCGCCACGGTCTATTTCAAACCGGTCCGCAACAAGACCGAGCTGACGCCGGACTATTACCTGCACGAGACCGATGACTGGCTCGTCTTCCCGCATGAGCTGTGCGGCCTGACGCCGGAAGAGATCGCGGCCAAGGGCGAGGCGGGCGAAGTGGCACTGGGGAAGTAGGGGCTAGCGGCCTCTGTCCTCAGAGCGGCAGGCGTGCCCCGATTAGCCAGGCGTTGATGCACGCCGGGCTGAATCGTTCAGGGCATAAAGCTCTGCCATCACCTCCTCATGCGGGATCAGATTGCCGGCATCCGCATCGGCAATCCCGACCTCGATTGCAGCGGTGATCCAGGCGTCGTTCTCGAGATATTGATCGATGGCATCCCTGACGAGCCGAGAGCGCGAACGCCCCTGGCTCTGGGCCAGAGCGTCGAGCTTTTCGCAGGTCGTGTCATCGAGGCTGAGGGATGTGGGCTTCATAACGGTGATCCGGGCTCACTGTGTGGACAGAATAGCACGACATGACCGGTCGTCGAAACTGCCCCGCCGCGCGGGCAGGGGCATCCCTGAAACCCTTGCCAAGCAGGGCGCCAGACTGGAACTGTCTAGTCAAGGGTCATGACCGCGTAGCGGCGCTTCGCGCCCTTGACTAGACAGTTCCAGTCTGGCCGGATCTCGGCATGGTTTTCAGGGAGAGCTGTGGGCCGCACGGGGCCAGAGCCGAGACTGGAAGGTTCCGAGGCCAACGGGGGCGCAAGGTCGCGCAATGCCCGCTTCCCCGCCAGCCGCCTTCAGCCTATTTCTCCCGGTAAAGCGCACACAGCTTGTTGCCGTCCGGATCGCGGACATAGGACAGGTGCATCGTGCCCATGGCGCCGGTGCGCGGGCCGGGTGCGTCCTCGATCGAGGTGCCGCCATGGGCGACGCCGACATCGTGGAAGGTCTTCACCTGTTCGGGCGAGCTGCACTTGAAGCCGAGGGTGGCGCCATTGGCGAAGGTCGCGGGTTCGTCATTGATCGGCTCGGTGATGCCGAAAGTCTGGCCGTCATGGCGGTAGAAATACCGCACATGGCCGCTCGCGGCGACATTGCGGACGGGCTCGCCTGCGCCCAGCGTGGCGAGCACGGCGTCATAGAATGTCTTTGATTTCTCGATGTCGTTGGCACCGACCATGATGTGATTGAACATGCTGAAATTCCTCCCTGAACACTGCTCGTGTCGGGCCTGGATCAGTCCCAGTCAAGCCCGATGTCGAAATTCGGTGCCGAATGCGTCAGCGCGCCGACGGAAATGACATCGACGCCGGTTTCGGCGATGGCGCGGACCGTGTCGAGATTGACGCCGCCGGAGGCTTCCAGCGTCACCTGGCCGCCAGCCTGCGCGACGGCGGCCCTGAGATCGTCGAGCGAGAAATTGTCGAGCAATACGCTCTCGGCCCCGGCCTCGATCGCTTCGGCGAGCTGATCCAGCCGGTCGACCTCGACGGCGGTGCGGGTCATGTGCCCGGCATGCTGGCGCGCAGCGCGGACGGCGGCGCCGACACTGCCGCAGACGGCGACGTGATTGTCCTTGATCAGGATGGCGTCATCGAGCCCGTAACGGTGCATGGCACCGCCGCCGGCCTGGACGGCCTGGAGTTCAAAGGCGCGCAGGCCCGGCGTCGTCTTGCGGGTGTGGGCGATGCGGGCCCTGGTGCCGGAAACCGCATCGACATAGCGGCGCGTGAAGCTCGCGATACCGCTCATCCGGCCCATGAAATTGAGCGCGATGCGTTCCGCTGCCAGCAGGGCGCGGGCCTGGCCATTGACCGTGGCGATGATGTCGCCGGGACTGACCGCATCGCCATCGGAGAGATGGCATTTGATCATGGCGTCGGGATCCATCTGCCAGACCGCCTCGATCGCCGGCTGCAGACCGCACAACACGCCGGTATCGCGGGCCTTGAAATAGAATTTCGCCTCTTCGCCGGCCGGGATACAGGCCAGCGAGGTGAGGTCGCCGCGCCCGCCCTGGTCTTCGGCCAGCGCACGGGTGACGGCATCCTTGACGATGAAATCGGGCAGGGGCGAAACGGGCATGAGTGGTCCTATTCGGCGGGGGCAGTGTGGGCCAGGGCGCGCGGGTTTGTGCCCGCCAGATCGGCCAGCGACAAGCGCGTGTGCTGCGCGACCGCATCGGCCTGCGGGAAGTCGGTGCGGAAATGCCCGCCGCGGCTTTCCGTGCGCGCAATGGCGCCGGCGGTGATGAAGCGTGCCGCGATCAGCGCATCGGCCTCGCCATGGCGTTCAATCATGTCCGCGATCATATCGCTGAGCTCGTCCAGCCCGGCGCCCGAACGCTCGACCCCGCAATAGCGGCTCATCGCCTGGCGCAGCCGGGTGAGGGCGAGCGGCGGCAGGGCGGGAGGCAGGTGTCCTCCCTGGCTTGCAGGGGAGGTGGCCCGCGCAGCGGGACGGAGGGGCGCTTCGCTCAACACCTTCGCGACTCGGGCCGCGCTCACCAGCCCTTCGGCCAGCGAATTGGAGGCCAGACGGTTGGCACCGTGCAGCCCCGTCGAGGCGCATTCGCCAATCGCCCACAGGCCGGGAATGGAGGTTTGTCCATCAATATCCGTCGCCACACCGCCCATGTGATAATGCGCCGTCGGGGCGACCGGGATGGGTTCGATGCGCGGATCGATGCCGGCGCTCATACAGGCGGCGAAAACGGCAGGGAAACGGACAGGGAAGGCATCACCAATGGCAGAGCTGCAGTCGAGCAACGCATGTCTACCGGCAAGGTTATGACGATGCACCGCACGGGCGACGACATCGCGCGGTGCCAGCTCGGCATCCCTATGAATCGCTTTCATAAACCGGTGTCCGGAGCGGTCGACCAGGGTCGCGCCCTCACCGCGCAGGGCCTCGGTGCACAAGGGCGCCGGATCGAGCCCGGCATTCAGGGCGGTTGGGTGAAACTGAATGAATTCAGGGTCCTGGATGGTCGCACCCAACCGCGCCGCCATCGCCATCGCCTGGCCCTGGGCCCCGGCCGGCGTTGTCGTCAGGGCAAACAGGCCGCCAGCCCCGCCCATGGCGAGAATGGTGTCGGCGGCCAGCACTTCGTGAATCTCACCGTCCGGCGAGCGCGCCATCGCCCCGGCGCAACCGCCCCTATCCCCGGGGATCAACGCCGCCGCAGACCAGCCATCGTGGATCTCGACATGCCCGGCCGCACGCACGGCCGCGATCAGCGTTTGCATGATTGCCGCACCGGCGCCATCGCCGGTCACCCGGGCAACGCGGTGACGCGAATGGGCGGCTTCGCGGGAGAGCGACCAGGCATCACCCTCGCGCTCGAAGGGCGCACCGAGTGCTGCCAGCTCGCGCACTTGCTGTGCCGCACCTCTGGCCAGCGCATGGGCAGCACCGGCATCAACCAGACCGGCACCGGCCTCGATCGTGTCGCGCGCATGCAGGCCCGGACTGTCATCCTCCGCCAGCGCGGCAGAGACACCGCCCTGAGCCCAGCTGGAGGCCGCGCCTTCACCCAGGGGCGAGCCGGTCAGCAGCACGACCTTGCGAGGCGCCAGCTTCAGCGCCGCCCAGAGGCCGGCAATGCCGGCACCGATGATGAGGACAGGACGGGTCATTCAGCGATGGTCCAGTCACCGTTTCTGCGGGTCAGCCGCAAACACATCACAGCATCAGTCAGCTCCCTGGCGTCGAACTCGAGGAGTGGCCATTCGTCTACGCAGTCAGCGGTCTGGCAGAAGCACGCGACGGCATCGTTCACCGGAAGCGATTCGCTGAAATACGGGTCGGCGTACTCGCCGTGTTCGGAAATAGCGAAGAGGCGGGATGTGAGTCCGCTCGGAATCTGGTGTCCGGATTGCTGCACGCCTCGCACCCAGCCGACCTGCGCGCTTGTCCAATCGTCCGGATCGGACGCGGCCTCGGCAATGCGGTCTGCGTTGCGCCCCATCCAGGCCAGATAGTCCGCCTCGCTGGAAGCCAGTTTGTTGACGGCGGATTCGGCCACAGCACGAACGGCCTCGACGGTGTCCGGATCTGCCTCGGCCAGATCATTCAGGTCGCCAAATGCAGCGCGATTGGTCTCACCCCGCAAGCGTTCCGGACGCTCTGACTGGATCTCGACGATTCGTACATCGGCCAGCATCAACCCGTTCAATCGACCGTAGTGGCAGGGCCCGCCCATATTTAGGAGAATAACACCGTCGGTCTCTGCGGCTTGGCTGTCGATGTCGGCCATGCGGCACAGGTCGTAATAAAGCCCAACTACTTCGACCGGGCGCTGCTGCAGCGAATGTCGCTCCGGTTCTGGCGCGGCGAAGGATTCGATCCAGATTCCGCCATAGCGATCTGCATAGGTCGCCAGGCCGCCCGGGTGGAGGCGCCCGCGATAATGCCAGTAGTTGACCACACGGAACTGGCCTGCCGTGCGGACCCAGCGGCATTCATAGGCGGAAGTCTCATTCCAGTCGGCAACACCCTCCGCATCCTCGGCGAGGGCCTCCGGGCTGACCGGAATTGCGGCCTCAGGTGTTGACCCGGGGCCGTCATTTGGCGGCATGCAGGTTCCGGAATTCGGCATTGTGAATATGACGTTTTCGTTCTGCGCCTGCGCAGAGGTCGGCACGAAGACGAGCACGGCCAGCATTGCGATGAGGGAAGCAGGGCGGGTCATGATCTAGACCGAGACAATCTCGACGAATTTTTCCTGCTTCGCCGGGTCGAAATGCGCCGGGGTTTTTGGCGCTGGCAGATCGAGCATGGCCTGGACCGAGGCGCGGGCGCGGATGGCGATCTCCTCGTCGACGATCACCTCATGCTGCTCCAGACGCAGGGCGTCATAGATGTTTTCCAGCGTGATCCGCTTCATGTGCGGGCAGAGATTGCACGGGCGGATGAATTCGATCTCGGGCACGTCGATGGCGACATTGTCGGACATCGAGCATTCGGTGAGGAGGACGGCCTGTCTGGCGCCGCTCTTCCTGGCCCAGTCGGCCATCGCTGCGGTCGAGCCGGCGAAATCGGCGGCCTGGACGACTTCCAGCGGGCTTTCCGGATGGGTGATGATGACGATGCCGGGATGGGCGTCGCGCAGGTCCTGCACGTCCTCGGCGGTGAATTTCTCATGCACTTCGCAAGAGCCCTTCCAGGTGAGGATGCGGATATCGGTCTGGGCCGCGACATTCTTCGCCAGATATTCGTCGGGCAGCAGGATCACCGTGTCGGAGCCGAGGCTCTCGACCACCTGGACGGCATTCGAGGAGGTGCAGCAGATATCGCACTCGGCCTTCACCTCGGCGGAGGTGTTGACATAGGTGACGATCGGCACGCCCGGATAGGCGGCGCGGATCCGGCGCACATCCTCACCGGTGATTGAGGCGGCGAGCGAACAGCCGGCGCGGGTATCGGGGATGAGGACCTTCTTGTTGGGCGCCATGATCTTGGCGGTCTCGGCCATGAAATGCACACCGGCCTGGACGATGATCTCGGCATCGCTGGTCGCGGCCATGCGCGCCAGCGCCAGGCTGTCGCCCATCAGATCGCCGACGCAATGGAAGATGTCGGCGGTCATGTAGTTATGGGCGAGGATGACGGCATTCTTCTCTTTTTTCAGCTGGTTGATCGCATGGATCAGCGGTGCCTTGGCCGGCCATTCCAGCGGCGAGATGAAGTCCTTCACCTTCTCGTAGAGATGATCCGTCGCCGCCTTGACCTCATCGGTATAGGGCAGGGCAGGGCGATCACTGATCGCCGGGCTGAAACCGTCATCGCCGGTCTGGCGGCGGCTGTCCTGGCGTTCGCGGTTTTGGGTGAAATCAAGAATTTCCATCGTCACTCACTTTTGCTCGAATTGAGCATTTTATAGGCCTGAAAAAGGGTGGTTCCGGCTTGCTGAAACCGCCTTTTGCTCGAAATGAGCCTATCTATAGGGCCTTTATATGCTCACGCTGAGCACAAAGCAAGGGATTAGCGGTAGAGCGATGCGCGTGAAGCTAGTCCGGCTCGGCGGTCGTGGCGCCGAAAATTTCCCGGGTCGCTGCCTCGGTCGAGGCCGTGTCGACTGAGTAGAGCGAGGTGACGCCCTGGGTCGTCGCGGCCTGGGCGGTGAGGTTTGTCTCCTCCTGCGCGCCCGTCGCACTATGCGCCGCATTGGAGAGAGCCTGGCTGGTTGCCTGAAACAGATTGCCCTCGGAGAGCGCAGGGGCATCGCCCAGCGTTTCGACATTCGCCTGGGTGACGGCATCGGTGACTTGCGGATTGACCGGTTGCAGCGCCCAGGCCGGAGCGCTGGCCGCTGTCAGAAGCATGAAGCCTGATGCAATCAGATGTGACGCGCGCATGGCGATCTCCCGGTTGGCAAGCGGTGATTATATTCGAGGAGGCTTGCGGGAGGATTAAGTGCGCTGCAATGCCGCCCGCGCGGCGCTCTAGAAGGGCGCCGGGCTGTGGAAGACCATGGGCGTACCGCCATCGGGATGGCGGAACTCCAGCGTCTCGGCATGCAGGCAAAGCCGGCGGCTGGCGGCCAGCGCCTCCGCGGGGGCGTAGAGATTATCGCCCAGAATGGGGTGACCGAGAAAGGCCATGTGGACGCGGAGCTGATGGGTGCGTCCGGTCAGCGGCGTCAGACGCAGGCGGGTGCGATCCGGCATTGCCTCCAGCACCTGCCAGTCGGTGATCGCCGCGCGGCCATCAACCGGGTCGACATGCTGTTTCGGCCGGTTGGGCCAGTCGGATTTCATCGGCTGGTCGATGCGGCCGCTATCGGGTGTCAGCTGTCCCTGCACCAGGGCGATATAGGTCTTGGTCGTCAGGCGCTTTTCAAACTGCTTGCCGATATGGGCATGGGCCCGCGTATTCAGCGCCAGCACGATCAGGCCGGATGTGTCCATATCGAGCCGGTGGATCATCGTCGCCGTCGGGTAATGCTCCAGCACCCGCGCCTCGAGGCAATCGGCCAGCGCCGGCGTGTTCCCGGCGACGGTCAAAAGCCCGGCCGGCTTGTCGAGCACCAGGATATGCTCGTCGGCATGCACGATCGGCAGCGGGCCCGGTGGTGGCGGGCTGTAGGTGAAGGGGCGCGGGCTGGCGGGGGCGATGGCCACGCTAGAGCCGCGGCGTCGCGAGCCCGAGGGCGGGCAGGCCGGCCAGGGCTTCGCGGCGATAGCGGAAGAGTTCTGCCGGGCGGCCGCCGGTCTTGGCTTCCATCTGGCCGGTGCCCTCGACGAAGCCGGTGCGGTCGAGCGCGCGGCGGAAATTCTGCTTGTGCAGGCGATAGCCGACAATGCCCTCGACCACCTGTTGCAGCGCCGAGAGGGTGAAGCGTTCCGGCATCAGTTCAAACACGACCGGGCGGTATTTGATCTTGCCGCGCAGGCGGCTGATCGCGGTGGCGAGAATGCGGCGATGGTCCGAGGCCATCGCCTGGCCGAGCGCCGGCCCGGATGGCGGGCGGTCGATCTGGCCGTCGCGGGCCGCCTCATCGACAAGCCCGGCCTCATAGAGCAATTCGAAACGGTCGAGCACATGGCCCTCATACCAGCTGGCGCCCTTGAGGCCGAAGGCGTGATTGAGCCGGTCATGCCGGGCGGCGCGGCCGCCGGGGGCGCCGGCCTCGTCGGCCCAGGCGCGCAGACGCGGTACGATGTCGGCCTCGATCATCTCCGGTCGGCCAGCCCGCCAGTCCTCCCAGGGGAAGAATTTATACCAGCCGCGCCATTGCCCGCCTCCCTCGGGCGGCGGCGCCGCCACCGGCGTCAGGCCGAGATAGCCGATCGAGATGATGCGCGAATCCTCCAGGCCCGACATCGCCGCCACCGGTGCCTCGCGGCCGCGATCACCGAAGGTGTAGAGCTGCTCGACATAACCCAGCTGGAAGCGCGCCTGCTCGTCGACCCAGCGGCGCAGGCCGATCTCGAAGGTACGGTGTTCCGCCGGATTGAACGGACCAAAGGGCAGGGCAACATCGCTGCCCGGATGCGGCACGATCAGCACTTGCGGCTGTTCGGTATCGGCGGCGAGGATCACCGCATTGAGGCCGACGACGATGGATTGTCCGGCCGGCAGCATCAGCGCGTCTCGAGCTGAGACAACACCGTCTCGAACCGGTCGAGAAAGAGGATCTGCGCCTGTTTGACGGGCAGGGGCTTGATGGCGATCTCCAGGTCTTGTGGCGGACGGCCAAAGAATTTCACGGATTCGGCGTGCGAGAAACCGGCAATCTGGGTCGCCTCGAAATAGGCGCAGATCACGTCGCAGCGCTTGATCTTGCGCTTGATCACTTTCGGCGTCTTCGGCGGCAGGCCAAAGCGCAGATGGATCGCCGCCTCGAGCCGGTCCTCGAAATCGCGGTAATTGACGCCGAGTGCGGCCTTGAACGGGCTGATCATGTCGCCGATCACATATTCCGGACTGTCATGCAGCAGGGCGGCGAGGCGCCATTTGGCTTCGGTGCCGGGATAGAGATGGTCGAGAATGTCCAGCACGACGACGGAATGCTCGGCGACGGAAAAGGCGTGGTCGCCCATCGTCTGCCCGTTCCAGCGCGCCACCCGGGCCAGGCCATGCGCGATATCCTCGATCTCGACATCGAAGGGCGAGGGCTCGAGCAGATCGAGCCGGCGCCCGGAAATCATGCGCTGCCAGGCGCGCGGCGCGTCTTTTTTCGATCTCGATGGTGCGGGCATGGCGCGGGCCTCGTTTTTCGGCGGTTGGCGGAAATAGCAGACCGGCCAGGGCTTCGCCACTGCCCGCCGGCTTTCGTCCACAGTTGTCTGCGCCGCCATGCCGCAGCACGAGCTCTGTTGCGCATTGCTACCCGTACCCATACAAATCGCAGGGACAAACAATAATCTTGGGAGAATTTGATGTCGCTTACTCGTGTTGTCATGCGCCTTGGCCGCAATCCGGATGCCGGTTTCCCGGAGGGCGACGATCATCACGGCTATGTCGTCATCGCGCCGCTCGACAAGGACGGCAAGCTCGATGTCGAGCTCTGGCGCGCCAACAAGGAAAAATGCACCGTCGATCGCTTCTCGCCTGACGATAGCGAAAAGGCCGATGGCTGGCTCTCCCACCGCGGGGCGCGCTGGTTCTTCCGCTATGACGAGGAAGAGGAAGGTCCGGACGAGCCGGTCTATCGCCTCGGCGAGCACATGATGCGGCTCGGCGACTATCTCACCATCCACGAAGCCGATGGCGATGATCTGACCTACAAGATTACCGAAGCAACGCCGCTTTAGGTGGCGGGCTGCGCTGGATGCCGGGTGGGTGTGCGGTCTAGCGCCAGTCGCGTCCGAGAGACCGGCCCAGCTTTTCCTTCCAGACCCCGGCCAGGCGCCGCAACTGGTTTCGCAGCTGTGGCGGGCCGCGGCGCGGGCCGGCGCGCAGCAGATCCTGCGCGCGCTCGCTCGCTTCGCCGCTAAGCCAGCGCTGACTCCAGGTTTCGTAAATCTCGCGGTCGCTGGCGAGCAGGCTGTCCGTTTTTGCTCCCGGCCTGTCAATCAAGGCGTCATGGCCGCTGCGCGCCGCCCCTGGCGCGATATTGCGGCGGGGCAGGTGACCCCGCCAGCCCAGTGCTGCGTTGACGGCCTGCTCGGCCTGACCTGATCGCTCGGTCAACATCGCGACATATCCGCCGGGATGATTGTCCAGCCGTGCAACGAGCCGGGTGTAGATATCGCCATGGACGCGGGCCAGATCGTCCAGACCCGCCGAGCCACTGTGAATCGCCTGCCAGAGTTTGTTCTCCTGACGCATGAATGTCTTCAGGTGTGCATATTCCGACAGCAATCGCTCCATCGGATCGCGCAGCCAGATGATAGCCGGGGCATCGGGGAAAAGCTTGAGGAAGGCGTCGGCCCTGTGCCCGTGGATCAGCTGACAGCCGGAGGCCTGGATCAGCGTGCGCGCTTCCGCTTCACAGCCGGCATCGAGCAGGCCGATGGCCTGGCTGGCCGCCTCCTCGCGATCACGTGACTCGACTGACACAAAGCTCGCCTGGCGCCCGCAATTGGCCTCGATCATCAGCCGCCAGGATGTGCCCGCGGTTTTCGGAATGTGGATCGAGATCAACAAGGGTGTTCAGGTCCTCTTGCACGCCGCCGGGGGTTCGGCTTGCCGGGCGTGACCTTTTCCGGCCGGCCGCGGCGGGTTCGGTTAGTCGGCGGTGACGAAGGCGATCCGGTCCATGGCGGGATTGACGGCGATCCGGTTGACGTCGGACAGCCCGAGCGCCTCCAGCTCTGCGATCTCGACCCAGACGGGCGAGAGCGTCGCTGCGGACGCATCGGCCGAAACGGTACCGTAATAGAGCGTGCCGTCTGAGGACGAGAAAAACCCGTCCAGCGCAAACAGGCCCGAGGCAGGGCTGGCGATGCGGGCGAAATCCTGGCTGTCGCCGGGCAGGTCGAAGCCGTCCCGCAGTCTGCCCGAGGCGAAATCCAGCCGATGCACGGCAAAGCCGCCATCAGCCCGCTCCAGTGTGACCCAGGCGCCATCACCAGTCAGCGTCCTGGCGAAGGAACGGCCGGGATTGTCGGCGATGTGCTGCGGCACTTCCGGGTCAGCGCTGCGGTCAATCAGCTGCAGCGTATTGGTCTCGCCCAGCGCGAAGGTCACGACATGGCGCATATCGCCGCTGAACAGGTAATAGCCGACCGGTGCCAGCTGTTCGGCCGGCCGCCGGTCCGAATTGTCGGCATTGGCGAGATAGGCATTGCCGGCATAGCCGCCCGGAGGCTGGTAGATATAGGACAGCGCGGCTTCGCCCGGCGGGACGCGCGGCGAATACTCGCTCTCGTCGGCCGTGCGGGTGACGGGCGTGGTCGCGCCGGTGGCGAGATCAAGACGCCAGATATCGGTCTCGCCGCTGTCATCGCCGGCGGTGTAGAGCAGGGCGCTGCCATCGGGCGTGAAGGCGGGCTGGTTGTCATAGCCGGGCCGGATCACGCCGCCCGTCGGCGCGCCGATCACCGGCTGGCCGTTGACCCAGTCCAGCGCGAAAATATGGATATCCGTCCCCGGCAGGCCGGCCGCCTCCGCAGGCGCCGTGTCGGTATCCGCAGCCGGTTCGGCTGCCGGGATGACCGGAGGCTCAGCGTCGGCAGACGCCTGCGTTTCGGGCTGCGAACAGGCCATCAGCCCGGCAGTGGCGGCGAGGGCGAGATAACGCCGCATCAGCGTTTCCTGACTGCGGCGGCACCGACACCATAGCCGGCGCCATAGGCGCACATGATCCCGGTATCGCCGGCATTCATGTCGTCGGAATTCATCTCGAAATTCATCACCACGCTCGACGAGGAGGTATTGCCGTATTCTTCCAGGATGGAGGGGGCGTTCTCCGGGGTGCGGTCGCGGCCGAGAATGCGTTTGGCGATCATGTCGACCATGCGGATATTGGCCTGGTGCAGCCAGGCGCGGCGTACGCCCTCCGGCTCGAGACCGATCCGTGTCATCAGATCGCGCGCGACGACCGGCGCGAGGGAGACAACATCCTTGAACACCCGGTGACCGTCCTGGTCCAGGCCCGGCGTATAATCGGGATCGACGGTGCGTTCCGCGATATTGATGAAGCCATAGTCCGAGCGCAGGTGATTGGAGAATTTGTTCCGGGTGTGGGTGCCCAAGACTTCCCAGCCGCCCGGCGTGCCGTCATCGGCCTCGACCAGGATGGCGCTGGCGGCGTCGCCGAAGATGAAATGCACGTCGCGGCGCGAATGCACATTGATGCAGGTCATGATTTCCGGTGAGCAGACCAGGATGCGCCGGGCCTGGCCGGAGCGAATCATCGCATTGGCGATATTCAGCCCGTACAGCGCCGAGGCGCAGGCCATGGTGAGGTCGAAGGACCAGCCGCTGGCACCGATCAGATTCTGGATCTCGCAGGACAGGCCGGGGAAATTGCGTTGCTGCGCCGACGACGCGACGATGACACCATCGATTTCCGCGCCCTCACGACCGGCTTTTTCCAGCGCCGGCCTGACGGCCTTCATGGCAAATTCGGCTTGGGCGGAAATATCCTCGAACCGGCGTGGCGGGATGCGCGGTGTCAGGGTGTCGATGTCCAGTATGCCGGACTTTTCATACACATGCCGTCGTTCGATCCCGGAGGCATTGGTGATGAATTCGCTGCTGGAGAAGGGGACCTCTTCAACCTCGCCCGCGGCAATCGCCGCAGCGTGCTCGGCGTTGAAGCGCCGGGCATAGGCATTGTAGCTCTCGACCAGTTCGGCGTTGGTGATGACATTGGACGGCGCCCAATATCCGGTTGAGCGAATAATGCTGGTGTGCACGGCTTCAGCCCCATCCCTGCTTTCTCTTGGTGTCACCGTAATACATGGACGCGCCTAATCAATGCGGCCTTGCACCGTGGTCGAAGTTTGCGTTGCCGCCACGGGATCGAGCAGGGCTGCACCAAAATGAAGCGTCGTGGGCGCATATGCAGCAAAATTCTCGCTTGAGATCGACAGTCCCGCCACCCCCTGCCTAGCTTTGATGCATTGCAGCATCCGGGAGAGGCATGATGGAAGACGCAGTGATCGACTCAGGCAATATCGCGTGGATCCTGACCGCGACCGCGCTCGTCCTGATGATGACCATCCCGGGTCTCGCGCTCTTCTATGGCGGCATGGTGCGGCGCAAGAACGTGCTCTCGACCATGATGCAAAGTCTCGGCGCCACGGCGGCGGTGACCGTGTTGTGGGCCCTGATCGCCTACAGCCTCGCCTTCTCCGATGGTGGCGGCCTCAACACATTTGTCGGCGGGCTCAGTCGCATCGGTCTGACCGGGATCACGCCGGAGACGATGTCGGGCGATCTGCCGGAAAACCTGTTCTTCATCTTCCAGCTCACCTTCGCGATCATCACCGTGGCGATCATCGCCGGCGCGGCGGTGGAACGCATTCGCTTCTCGGCCTTCATGATCTTTGCCGCCGCCTGGCTGATCCTGGTCTATGCGCCGATCTGCCATTGGGTCTGGGGCGGCGGTTTTCTGTCGGACGCCGGCGTACTCGATTTTGCCGGTGGCGCGGTGGTGCACATCAATGCCGGTGTCGCCGGTCTGGTGCTGGCGAAAGTCGTCGGCCCGCGCCGCGGTTATCCCGGCTCGCAGATGATGCCGGACAATCTGGTCCTGACCGTGATCGGTGCCGGCCTGCTCTGGGTCGGCTGGTTCGGCTTCAATGGCGGTTCCGCCCTGGCCGCCGACGGCGCCGCGGCCCACGCCTTTGTCACCACCCAGCTGGCGGCGGCCTCGGCACTGCTGACCTGGATCATCATCGAGTGGCTGCGCCGCGGCAAGGCGAGCGTGCTCGGTGCCGCCTCCGGTGCCATTGCCGGCCTGGTCGCGATCACCCCGGCGGCCGGTTTCGTGCCCGCCTGGGCGGCTTTCATCATCGGCGCCGCCGGTGCGGCCGGTGCCTATTGGGGCGTCACGGCCCTGAAACGCTGGGGCAAGTGGGATGATACGCTCGACGCCTTCGGCCTGCATGGTGTCGGCGGTCTGGTCGGTGCGATCCTGACCGGCGTCTTCGCCTCGGAAGCCATTGGCGGCGCGCCCGGTGTGATCGAGGGCAATCTGATGCAGGTCTTCACCCAGACATGGGGCGCGCTTGCGGCCGCGGTCTATTGCGGCGCTGTGACCTGGGTCATCCTGTTCGTACTGTCGAAATTCATGACACTGCGCGTCAGCGAAGAGGACGAAGTGACCGGTCTCGACACGACGCTGCACGGCGAATCTGTCGCCTCGTAATAAAACGCCCTCCGGCTACGGGCCGGAGGGCGTAACAATCTGTCTGGCTGGTCGGGGCGCTGTGTTCGTGGCGCTTGCTGACCGGCCGGGCAGGGCCTTGACCCCGCCCGCCTACAGCCGTTCGACGAATACCGTGCCGGCCGAATAGCCGGCCCCGAAGGAGCAGATCAGCCCCTTCTCGCCGGCTGCAAAACCGTCATGATTGCGGTGGAAGGCGACCAGCGACCCGGCGCCGGCGGTATTGGCGAACTCGTCGAGAATGACCGGCGCTTCGCCCGGCTCGGCATCGCGGCCGAGCACCTTGCGCGCCACCATCAGATTCATGTTGATATTGGCCTGGTGCAGCCAGAGGCGTTTCAGGTCCGTCGGCGCCAGATCGATCGCGGCGAGATCCTCGAGGATCATCTCGGCGACCATCGGGCAGACCTCCTTGTAGACCTTGCGGCCCTCCTGCACGAAATAGCGGTCCTCGAACTCCGGCTCGGGCACTTCGCACGCGTTCATGAAGCCGAAATTCGAGCGGATATTGTTGGAGAATTTCGTCATCATCCGGGTGCCGAGAATGCGCCAGCCATCGCCATTGGCGACGTCTTCCGCCTCGATCAGCATCGCGACGGCAACATCGCCAAAGATGAAATGGCTGTCGCGGTCGCGGAAATTGAGCTGCGCCGTTGTCAGTTCCGGACAGACGACCAGCACCGATTTGGCCATGCCCGACTTGATCATGTTGACGGCATTGATGATGGCAAATGTGCCCGAGGAACAGGCGACCGTCATGTCGAAGCCGAAGCCCTCGATTCCGAGCGCGTCCTGGATCTCGATGGCGATGCACGGATAGGTGCGCTGCATCGAGGTGCCCGAACAGATCACCGCATCGACATCGGCGGCATCGCGCCCGGCATTTTCCAGCGCCTGGCGGGCGGCGGCGGCGCCGCACTCGGCCATCAGCGAAATCTCTTCATTGGGACGTGGCCGGACGGCCGGACGCATGCGCTCGACGTCAAGCACGCCCTTCTTGTCGATCGTATAGCGCGCCTTGATGCCCGAGGCTTTCTCGATGAAGCCAGAGGAGGAGGGGTTTTTCGCCTCGACCGCGCCGCGTTTGATCGCGTCTTCGTGCTCGGCATTATAAAGCTCGACATGCTTGTTATAGCACTCGACCAATTCTTCGTTGGAAACGCTGTCCTGGGGGACCCAGAGGCCGGTGGATCGGATAACCGCATTCATGTGAGCAACTCCAGACAGGGCCAGACAAGGCCGGACTCGGTTCTTACAAGCGCGGCAACCTAGTCCCCTGTGGCGGCGGCGTCACCTAGGGATGACGGTTGCGATGTCCCGGCGCAGAATGGCGTGTCCCCGCGTATTGTCTGGCGCAACCAGATGCGGTGGCGAGTGCCGCCTGGCAGAGGGGGCGGCATGACCCTGCCCGTTGCCGTCTGGCACGCGCCCATGTCCCGGCTGGCCGGGTCACCGGGCACCGACCGGCGCCTGTACCGAACGGACGACGCGACTTCCGATTGGCGGCATTACCGCAGCCCGCGGCACGCCCGCTTGCCCGCAGGGGGGCATCGCGGCTATCTGAACGCCGGAAACGGTTTTCTCCGAAAGGTGCCCATGACTGGAATGGCGGCGGATTTCATGCGCGAGGGCCAGGCCTTGCTGACAGCGGGCTCGCGCGCAGCCGCCTGCCTCGCATTTTGCCGGGCGCTTGACCAGGACCCGCGACTGACGGCGGCGCACTATAATCTCGGTGCAGTCTTGCTGATGTCCGGCCATGCGCGCGAAAGCCTGCCATGTCTCATGACGGCTGCAATGCTGCAGCCCGGAATCCCGCAGCTGACGATTGCCCTGGCGCGCGCGCTGGTGGAGGTCGGCGAGGCCGGACGTGCGGCCAGTCTTCTTGCCAAGGCGTGCCGGGAGACGCCCGGCGATGCCGCATTGCGCGAAGCTTTGGCGCAATGCCCGCCGGGCGCCGCGATGGATGCTCGCCTGGACGGCTTTGCGACCCGCATTACCGCAGCCGAGGGCAACGCAATGTTTGCCGGAGCCATGGCGGCGCACGAAGCCGGCAGGATCGGCGAAGCCGGTTCGCGGGCGTCGGAGCTGGTCTGGGTCGCACCGCAATCGGTCGCAGTCTGGAAGCTTCTGGCCGAGACAGCCCTGCTCGAGGGGCGCGGGGATCATGCCGAGATGTGCGCGCGCCGGGCGCTGGCGATTACGCCGAAGGACGCTCAATGCTGGGCCGCGCTGGCCCGGATCGTTGGTGAGGCCGAGGGGCGCTCTGCCGATGCCGGCCCCATCTGGCAGGCGGCGCTCAATCTGGATCCCGCCAATATCGAGCTGTTTGCCCAAGCCGCCAGCTGGCATGACCGCCACCCTGATCCGGAGGCGATGCTGTCCCTGATCGAGATCGCGCGGCGTGCCGGTGCCGATCTCACCAGCCCCGATCTGCTCGATGTGCAGGCCCGGGCCCAGCTGCGCGCCGGAAAACTCGAGGCGGCGCAGGCGAGTATCGAACAGGCCCTCGCTGGCGGCGAGCCCGACCAGCTGCGCAGCCGGTACTTCACCCAGGGCGCCATCGCCGACAAGCGTGGCCGGTATCGCGAGGCGCATGCCGCGTTTCTTGACGGCAACGCCCTGCTGGAGGCGGTCTGGGAAGAGAACGGTCCGTGCGATCACACCATGGTCACGCGACGGATCGAGAGCCTGCATCGCCGGCTCGACGCCGAGATCGCGACCGGTCAGAGCGCAGTGGCTGATCACCGGGCGGGGCCGGCGAATATTGCCTTCCTGGTCGGGTTTCCCCGTTCGGGGACCACTTTGCTCGACACGATCCTGCGCTCGCATTCCAGCGTCCGGGTGATCGAGGAGAAACGAGTGCTCGGCGACGCCCTGCGTGCCGTTGTCAGCGGCATGAGCGGGGATGAATCCAATTTCACCGAGGATTGGCTCGACCGGCTCCACGAGAGCGATACAGAGGCCTTGCGGGCGAGTTATCTGGAGCAGATGGCCGGTCATGCCGGCGAACCGATCGCTGATGACCGGGTCTATATCGACAAGCTGCCGCTCAACATGAACTGGGCGCCGCTGATCCAGCGGATCTTTCCCCGGGCCGTCTTCATCCTCGCCGGCCGCAATCCGCTCGATGTCGCGATCAGCAATCTGGCCCAGGACTTCAAACCCAATAACGCCATGCTCAACATGACCAGCCTGGCGCGGATCGACCGTTTGTATGATCTCAGTTTTTCGCTTTGGGAAGCTTTCGAGGCCTGGCGCGAGCCGGTTGTCGAGCGCATCGTCTATGAGGATCTGATCGGGGATCTCGAAGCCAGTGTGACGCCGTTGATGCAGCGCCTCGGCCTGGAGTTCGAGCCGGCGCAGGCGCGTTATTTCGAGACGGCGCGCCAGCGTGGCCGCATCAATACACCCAGTGCCAACCAGGTCACCCAGACCCTGTATGCGACGTCGCGGGAACGCTGGCGCAACTACGCCTTCGCCCTTGAGGGCGAGGACAGTCAGCACTTGCGGGCGTGGGCGAAGCGCATGGGCTATGCTATCGCCTGAGCGTGCCAGGCTGGAGGGCTTGGCTTCGAGCCAGTGAGCTGGCGCTGCGAGGAGTAAAGCGATGCCAGATCAATCCACGCCGGTCAAAACGGGCTACAAGGCCCAGCTGCTGGCCCTGCAGGTCCAGCTGGTGATGCTGCAGCGTCACCTGATCGCCAGTGACCAGCGTCTGCTGGTGCTGATCGAAGGACGTGACGCGGCCGGCAAGGACGGGCTGATCAAGCGCATCACCCGCCATATGAGTCCGCGCGAAACCCGCGTTGTGGCGCTGGGCAAACCGTCCGACCGCGATCGCTCGAGCTGGTATTTCCAGCGCTATACGCCCTATCTGCCGGCCGATGGCGAAATCGCCCTGTTCAACCGGTCATGGTATAACCGGGCCGGGGTGGAAAAGGTGATGGGGTTTTGCAGCGAGGCCCAGCACGAGGCCTTCTATCGCGACGTCCTCACCTTTGAACGCCTGCTGGTATCCTCGGGCACGACAGTGCTGAAATACTATCTCGACATCTCCTATGACGAGCAGGCCGAGCGCCTCGCCGAACGCAAGACCAGCCCGCTGACCTCCTGGAAGATCAGCCCGATCGATGCCGTCGCGCTCGACAAGTTCGATGATTATTCGCGCGCCCGCGACCGCATGCTGGCCGAGACCGGCTCGGACGATCTGCCCTGGCGGGTGGTCCAGGCTGACAGCAAGAAGAAGACCCGGCTGGCGGTGATCGCCGATATCCTGCGCTCGGTTGAATGTCCGCACCTGGTGGCGCCCGAACCCGGCGAGCGGGCTCCGGTCCTGCATTGCGGCGGACCGGCCTGACCGCCTGAATCGTGGCGGCTCCGCCGCCCGGAGCGATATTGTGCGAGTATCTCTGATCTGGCGACCGGTCCTGCCTTGGGCGCAGGCCCGGTCTGCCAGATCCCGCCCCCTCCCCCCCGGGGGGGGCTCGGCGCGGCTATTGCCGGCCGAGTTCGGAAATCGACAGAGTTGCGCGCGCGTACTCGCCGTTCTGGTAGGAGCCGACCCAGACGCTATAGGTGCCGGACACCGGATTGCCGATCGTGACGATGGGGTTGAGGCCATTGCCGCTGTCATCATCGCAATAGACGCTGCCATTGGGCGCCTGGATCAACAGGGTCGTGTCGGACGAGGACGTCGCGGAAAAACTCAGATTGAACGAACCGGCGGTATAGTGGACCTGGTAGTCCATGGTGTTGGCCATCCAGCCGCGGCAGCCGCTGGAGATCGACGAGGCGTTGATCGAGCCGCCCGAAGTGATCGCGACCCGGAAAGGGTCGGGCGTGAAGCCGGCGCGAAGATTGACGCTGCCGAATGTCTGGGCCTGTCCGGCCGAGGCGAGCGTGGCGGCCATGATGATGGCGGTGAAGACGGTTTTCATTGGAGATCCTTTCCGGGTCCATGCGTGAGAAAGCGTGCGGCAGGCGATCAGCCGGTCACTGTGTAGACAACGCCGCCACCGGCACGGACGTGCATGTTTTGGCGGGCATCATGCCCCGCCAGTCCGGCCAGGACGGACCAGCACTCGGCGGAAACGCGGAAAGTGTAGGTCTGTCCCGGCCTGATGCTGACGCCCGAGGGCAGGCGGTTGAGGCCGTAGGAGGGCGCACTGCAGCGCGAGAGCAGCACCGAGGTCAGGGTATGGCCCGAGCGGTTCACCACCTGGATGACGCCCGTCGGGTCACCCGGGCGCACCAGCGGTCCGCCGGTAACGAAATTGTCGACGACGCTGGTGCAGCCGCTCAGGGCAAGCGTGGCGCCGAGCAGCAAGGCGGGAAGGGCAAGTCTCATCCTGGAGTCTTTCGCTTGGCTGGGGTTGTGATCCTGATATTTGTATGGAGTAGAACTGCAGCACTCCGGCCCCGCCATCCCCTGTTTCGGGGAGATCAGTCAGGCCAGTAAACGGCGTAAAACCGCGCTGCGGCAGGCCGGTGCGGGGATGTGCCGGTGACGGGAGGTGTCGCGAGTGTTGAGGGCAGATGCCAGGGCGGAAGATCGCGGACGGCCGGGCGGAGCGGGTCTGGTGCTGACCACGCCGGGCGCCCGGCTGGCGGCCATCCTCCTGTTCGGCCTCGGCGCCATGGCGCTGACAATCGTGGTCGCGCAAAGGGCAAGCCCGGACCCGGGTCTGCCGCTGATCTTCTGGTGTGAAATTGGCGTCGGTCTGGCTGCGCTGACGATTTCGGGCTGGGTCTGGGCCCTGCGGCCGCGCGAGATGGCTACACGCCTGTTCGCGGTCAGCGGGCTGGCAACGCTCGCCTTCACCTTTTCCGCCGCGAGCTTTGCCGGCGGAGCCGTTGACCCGCGCGGCCTGGCGATTGCGATGATCTGGCTCAACGCCATCGGTGCCAGTGGCTTCGGCCTCGCGATGATCTGGCTGTTTCTGGTTTATCCGGTACGCCTGCCGCACTGGCCCTGGATCACGGCCGTCTGCGCTGTTTTCGTCAGCGCTTTCGCTGTCCTGTCGCGCGGTGGACATCTGCCGGCCTGGGCCACGATCCATTTCCTGACCGTGATCGAGATGGCGGCGATCGCCCTGGCGATTCTCGGACAATTGATCGCGACGAGGCGGGCGCCGCGGGACCGGGCGATCGCGGTCTGGTTCGGACTCTCCGTCCTGTTCGGCGCCGGCGGCTTCATTACGCTCAACGCCTTGCCCCAGGTGCTGGGATATCAGGCAGTGATCAAGGCCGGCTATGCCTTCATGTTCTTCCTGCTCATCTATATCGGCGTCGCGGCGGGGTTGCGGCAATACAGGCTGTTCGAGCTCGGCGAATGGGCCTTCCGCATCCTGTTCTACGTCGTCGGTTCGCTCGCCCTGGTCGCGCTTGACGCGGCGCTGGTCGGCCTGTTGGCCATTGGTCCGGGCATGGCGCTCGGTCTGTCATTGCTGGCCGTCGGCTTTCTGTATCTGCCGCTCCGGGACGCGCTGGCGCGGCGTTTCACCTCACGTCCCGGGCTCAGCGAGCAGGAAGTTTTCCGCGAGGTTGTCGCCCTGGCATTTCAGCCGGTGCAGCAGGATCGGCCTGGCCAGTGGCAGCAATTGCTGACGCGCCTGTTTGATCCGCTCGAGATCCGCGCCGCCAGTGACGCCGGCGACGAGCCGGAAATCCGCGAGGACGGGCTCGAACTCGTGCTGCCGCCGGCGTCAGGCATTCCGGCGACCAGTCTGCGCTATCCCTGGGCCGGGCGATCCCTGTTCGGAGCGGCGCATGTGAAAACGGCGCAGCACCTGTTGCAGCTGATGGCCCATGCTGATGCCAGCCGCGATGCCTATGATCGCGGTGTCGCCGAGGAGCGCGGCCGTATCGCCCGCGACATGCACGACAATATCGGCGCGCAATTGCTCGGCGCCCTGCACAGCCGCGATGACGAGCGCAAGAATTCCATGATCCGCGAAACCCTGACCGACCTGCGCGACATCATCAACAACGCCTCGACCGGCGCACCGACCCTGGACGAAACGCTGGCCGATCTGCGGGTGGAGACGGCGGAGCGCCTGGAGGCCGTCAGTATCGCGTTGGACTGGACCAACAGTTCCGGCGGGACGGCACCGCTATCGGCTGCCGTGGCACATGCTCTGCGCTCGGTCGTCCGCGAAGCGGTGAGCAATGTCATCCGCCATTCCGGCGCCGGCCATATCCGAATCGGGATCGAATGCCTCGCGGACCGGCTGACCCTCGTGATCGAGGATGACGGGCGCGGCTTCGATCCCGAGACGGTGGTCGCCGGCAATGGTCTGGCCAATATGCGTGGCCGCATTTCCGGCCTCGGCGGAGAGTTGTCCCTTTCGCCGCTCAAGCCGGGCAACCGGCTCGTGGCGGTCTTTCAGGCGGGCGGCGGTCGGGAGCGGGTGACATGAACCGGATATTGATCGTCGAGGATGTCAACGAGACACGCAAATGGCTGTGCGAGATCGTCCGTTCGGCCTTCCCGGCCTGCGGGATTCGCGAAGCCGCGACCGTGAGGGCCGGGCTGGCCGCCGCCGGCGAAGCCGGATTCGACCTTGCCCTGATTGATCTGGGGCTGCCGGATGGTTCCGGCCTGGACGTGCTGCGCCGCCTGCAGCAGACCTGCCCGGGCGCCATCCCGATCGTGACGACGGTGATGGGCGATGATGCCTCCATCGTCGCCGCGCTGTCGGCCGGGGCGCAGGGCTATCTGCTCAAGGAAAGCCCGGTCGAACTGCTGACGCGTCACCTGCTGCAGCTGGCCGAGGGCATCCCGGCGGTCTCGCCCTCGGTGGCCCGGCGCATCATGGAGCATTTCCGCCGTACCGGACCGGCCGCCAGCCCCGATGGTGAACTGACGGCCCGTGAACGCGAGGTCCTCGCCCTGATCGGTCGCGGCCTGCGCAATAGCGAGGTCGCCGCCGATCTGGGCCTGGCCGACAGCACCGTCGCCAGCCATATCAAGGCGATCTACCGCAAGCTCGGCATCTCCTCGCGCGCCGAGGCCTCCTGGCACGCCACCCGCATGGGCCTCACCCCCGAGCCATAGCCCGCACCGCGCCATGCCTCGGGCAAGTGGTTTCATGGTCATTGACCATGCCGACAGCCTCCATGAAGGCATAGACGATCACCGGGCCGACGAATTTGAAACCGCGCCGTTTCAGGTCTTTCGACAGGGCGGTGCTGAGCTCGGTGTGGGTCGGCAGGCCGGTTTCGCGGGAGTAGGTGTTCTGGATCGGGGTGCCGCCGACATGGCTCCAGAGATAGTCGGAGAAGTCTTCCCCCGCCTCTCGCATCTCCAGATAGGCGCGGGCATTGGTGATCGCCGCCTCGACCTTGAGCTTGGAGCGGATGATGCCGGGATCGGCGAGCAGGCGTTCGCGGTCGGCATCACCATAGCGCGCGATGATGTCCGGATCGAAACCGTGGAAAGCTTCGCGCATCGTCTCGCGCTTGCGCAATATGGTGATCCAGGCGAGTCCGGCCTGGAAACCGTCGAGCAGCAGTTTTTCCCACAGGGCCCGGCTATCATATTCCGGCACGCCCCATTCGGTGTCGTGATAGGCGGCATAGAGCGGATCATTGCCGCCAACCCAGGCGCAGCGCTCGCCGGCCATCACACTTTTTCCGCCGGCGCCTCGGGGCGCAGATTGTCCGGCAGATCGATTCGTGCTGTCTGGCCGCCGGCCTGCGGCGTTTCGCTGGCGGCCTCCAGTCGGTCGAGCCGGACCAGGGCGATGGCGTGATGGCCGTGTGATGAGGTGATCTCGCCGATTGTGCCGGTGCCGGCCGTGACGGGCGTGCCGCGCGCCGGAGCCTCATCGGAAAAGCTGACCGCGAGGGCGCGCTTGCGGATGGTGCCGCGGCGCTTCATGCGCGAGACGACTTCCTGGCCGATGAAACAGCCCTTCTTCCAGCCAATGCCGCCATAAATGTCGAGATTGACGTCGGTCGGGAAAACCTCGGCCTCGCCGTAATCGCGCCCGAAGGCCGGGATGCCGTGCAGTATTTCAAGCGCATCAAGGGCTGCCGCGTCGCCGGTGGCGGGGCCGATACCGCGATGAAGGTCGTCGCCCAGGCGCGGGTCGGGGGCCGATCCCGCGAACGGGTGCTCGCTCCACAGCGCCGCAAGACCGGTATTGATCACGATCTCGGCCTTGGCGCGCAGCCTGAACATCGACAGGCGTTTGGCGAGCGCATCGGCGGCGCTGGCCGGCACGTCGAGCCAGACGGTGTCGCCATCGGCAAACAGCAGGAAATCGACCGCCAGCTTGCCCTGCGGTGTCAGCAAGGCGCCGGGGCGGCACTGGCCGGGTTGCAGCGTTTCGACATCGGCGGTGATGACACGCTGCAGGAAGGCGCGGGCCTCGGGGCCGGAGACGGAGAGAATGGTGCGGGCGGGGGCGGTGTGAATCGCGGGGGTCGAGGTGTTCATGGCTCAGGTATCGCATTGCCTTGATGGCTGGCCAAGTGGGGTGAGGCGCGGTATTTGCGCGGGGATGCAACATATCCTTCTTATCACATCGACGCGGATCGGTGACGCCATCATCAATTCCGGTGTGCTGCGCTATCTCGTCGAGACCCGGCCCGACGCCCGCTTCACCATCGCCTGCGGACCGCTGGCCGCGCCGCTGTTTGCCGCCGTGCCGCGGCTCGAGCGCGTCATCGTGATGAGCAAGAAGAAGGCCGGCGCCCACTGGTTTGATCTTTGGCGCGCCACCGTCGGCACCCGCTGGGACCTGGTGGTCGATTTGCGCTGTTCGGCCACGGCCTGGGCGCTGATGGCCCGCGAGCGCCGCATTCTGAGGCAATTCGAGGCGCCGATCCACAAGGTCGCCGAGGCGGCCAGCGCCTTGCGGATCGACAGTGTGCCCGATCCGAAAATCTACCTCTCCGAAGCGGCGAAGGCGAAGGCGGTCGAGTTGTTGCCCGATGGCGCGCCGGTGCTGGCGATCTGCCCCTCGGCCTCGATGCCCTACAAGGTCTGGCCGGGGACGCGCTTTGGCGAGCTGGTCAAATGGCTGATCGCGCCGGGCGGGGCGATGGCCGGCGCGCGGGTGGCGATCTTTGGCGGGCCGGGCGACCAGGCCGCGGCGGCGCCGATCCACGCGGCGCTGCCCGATGCCGGCCTGCTCGACTTTACCGGCCAGCTCGGCCTGATGGATGTCGCCGCCTCATTCCAGCGCGTGCGGCTGTTTATCGGCAATGATAGCGGGCTGATGCATATGGCGGCGGCGATGCAGACGCCGACTCTGGGCCTGTTCGGTCCGTCCGACGAGCGGCGCTACGGGCCTTATGGGCCCCATTGTGCCATTGTGCGCGGCAAGACCGGGTTTGAGGAAATCGATGCGGCCTTCGATGATCGCCGCCTGCACCCGGAAAGCCTGCTGCTCGATCTTGAGGTCGAAGCGGCGTATGACGCAGCTGAAGCGCTATTGAAAAGGACGTGACGCCATGACCCGGACTTTCGATCTCATCCTGCGCGGCGGCGATGTCGTCAATCATGATGGCCGCCGCATCGCCGATGTCGGCATTATCGACGGCAAGACCAGCGAAATCGGTGATCTCTCCCGCGCCTCGGCCGGCGAGGTGATGGACTGCACGGGCCTCACTGTCCTGCCCGGCGTCATCGACACCCAGGTGCATTTCCGTGAGCCGGGTCTGGAGTGGAAAGAGGATCTGCTGACCGGATCGCTCTGCGCCGTGCTTGGCGGTGTCACCTCTGTGTTCGAAATGCCCAATACCAATCCCTCGACGACGACACCGGACATGCTCGACGACAAGCTGGCCCGGGCGCGGCACCGCATGCATTGCGACCACGCCTTTTATGCCGGCGCGACCTCGGAGAATGCGGCAGAGCTGACCGTGATGGAGCGCATGCCCGGCTGTTGCGGCGTCAAGGTCTTCATGGGCGCCTCGACCGGTTCGCTGCTGGTCGCCGATGATGAGGGGGTCGAGCGCGTGCTCAACGCGATCACCCGCCGCGCCGCCTTCCATTCCGAGGATGAATACCGCCTGGTGGAGCGCCGCGAACTGGCGGTGGCCGGTGACTGGACCAGCCACCCCGTCGTGCGCGATGCCGAAGCGGCGCTGATGAGCACCAAACGCCTGGTGCGCCTGGCGCGAAAGACCGGCAAGCGCATCCATGTGCTGCACGTCTCGACGGCCGAGGAAATGGAATTCCTTGTCGATCATCGCGACTATGCCTCGGTCGAGGCAACGCCGCAGCACCTCACCCTTGAAGGCCCGGGCATTTATGAGCGCATCGGTTCGCGCGCCCAGATGAATCCGCCGCTGCGCGATGCCCATCATCGCGCCGGGCTGTGGCGCGGCCTGCGGCGCGGCATTGTCGATGTCATCGGCTCTGACCACGCGCCGCATACGCTGGAGGAAAAGGCCAAGCCCTATCCGCAAAGCCCGTCTGGCATGCCCGGCGTGCAGACGCTGGTCCCGATCATGCTCGATCATGTCAATGCCGGCCGGCTGACACTGGAACGCTTTGTCGACCTGACCTCGGCCGGGGCGCAACGGATTTTCGGCATTGCCGGCAAGGGCCGCATGGCGGCGGGCTGGGATGCCGACTTCACCATTGTCGACATGAAAGCCAGGCGCGAGATCACCGATGCCTGGTCGGCCTCGAAATCGGGCTGGACCCCGTTTGACGGCCAGACGGTGACCGGCTGGCCGGTCGCGACCATCGTGCGCGGCCGCATCGTGATGCGCGATGATGAAGTGATTGCCGGGGGAACGGGCGAGCCCGTCCGCTTCCAGGAAGCCCTGGCCCGGAGCGCAAATTGACCTTGAAGGAAACCGGTGTGGACCGTCAGAGCTTTTACTTTTTCGATATCGACGAGAATATCCTGCATCTGCCGACGCGGATCCATCTTCTCAACACCATGACCGGTGAAGAGCGGGCCATGCGCCAGCACGAGTATGAGGACATCAAGGCCTATCTCGGCGTGCCCGGCCTGTGGGAAGACTGGGCTGATCCGCCGGCGCGGGCCTATCGCGAATTCTCCGACGGCCAGGACCGCAATGGGGAGGAATACCTGCTGCGCGATGTCCGCCGCGCCCTCGACAGCGCCCACTGGAAGGGCCCGTCTTGGGACATCTTCAAATACGCCGTGCTCAAGCGCCGTCCGATTGCCGTCATCACCGCGCGCCAGCATTCGCGCGAGATCATCCGCCAGGGCCTGCGCCTGCTGGTCGAGGCCGGCCATATTCCCGAAGAGCCCGATTATCTCGGCATCTATCCCGTCTCCAATCCGGAAATCCGCGATGAGCTCGGCGCTCATATGACGACCGCCGGTCTCAAGCGCACCGCGATCCGGCGCTGCGTCGAGGCGGGGCTCGACAAGCATGGACGCGATCTGCCGCATTCCTTCGGCATGTCGGATGATGACTTGAAGAATGTCGACCTGATCACCTCGGCGATGCTGGAGGCCAAGCTGGACTATCCCGACAAGCGTTTCTTCGTCATCTCCACCAATCGCCGCCGCCATGTGAAGATGGAAATCCTCCCCCCGCACAAGGAGCAGCAAAAGCTGCGCGAGGCTGAGGATGACTATTACGGCTGATCCTGCGCTGCCGGATCAGTCCTCGATATCCTCGGTCAGTTCCTCCTTGGCGCGGGCCACCAGGAACGCATAATCGGCATCCACCACAGCTGCCAGGTCGCGCTCCAGTGCGCATAGCAGGCTGTTGGCGGCGAGATCCTCGGCTGCGTCGGCGAACCCGTCACTATCGACAAGCCGGCTGAGGGCATCGAACAGAACCAGGGCTTCAGCCCGGCTCAAAGCGAATTTGAGCATGTCACTCAAGTTTAGCTCCGATGAACGGCGAGCAGCGGCACGGTCGCGGCGCGGATGGCCGGGATGATGCCGCCGAGAAAACCGACGATCAGGGCAAGGGCGAGGCCGACCAGAACCGACATCGGTGTGACCGCGAAGGAAAACACGACCTGGGTGAAGCTTGATCCCAGCGTCGAGGCGCTGACGCCGTTGAACAACAGGTAGACCCCCGCCGCACCGACCAGGCCGCCCAGACCGGCCAAGGCAAGGGATTCAACCATCGTTCCAAAAGCCGCGGCGAAGCCGGAGAATCCGATCGCCCGCAGGGTCGCGATCTCGCGCATACGCGTATCGACCGAGGAATACATTGTGTTCCAGGCACCTGCGAGTGCGCCGATGGCCATAACGATCGACAATGGCACGCCGAGATAGGTGATCAGGGTGGCGGTGCCGCCTGCCTGGCTGGCGAAATAATCAATCTCGTTCTGGATGTCGAGATTCAGCCGCGGGTCGTTTTCGACATAGGCGCGCACGTCCTCGATCGCCTCGGGGCTGGTCAGGCGGGCGCGGATCGATTGCACCGCGGTGCCGCGCTGATAAAGATTCTGGATCACGGTCAGATCGGTCCAGATTTCGCTGTCGAAGACAGTGCCGCCGGTGGAGAAAATTCCGACCACGACCCATTCATTCGAGCCCAGGCGTACGGTCTGGCCGAGATCGAAACCGGAGAATTCGCGGATGATGCCTTCGCCGACGATCAGTTCGTTGGTGCCCGGCTCATAACTGCGACCCTCGACGATGGAAAATCCCGAGCGCAGGGACTGGGCCGCCGGCCCGACGCCGCGCAGGGGCAGGTTGGCCTCGGTTTCGGAGCTGCGCTTGATACCGTCGACGATGACGAACAGCTCGCCGGAGACGACGGGAGTGCCGGCAGCGTCGCGGGCGATTCCGGGCGCTTCCTCGACCAGGCGGACCTGTTCGACGGAAAGGCCGGAATTGAGTTCGGTCTGCGATCCGGTACGCAGCATGACCGCGACATCGGCCGAACCCGTGCCTTGCAGGGTCTGGCTGAAACCATTCGACATGGCGAGGAAGCCCAGCAACACCATCACCACAAGCGCGATAGAGAAGACTGTGGCACCGGAGAGCAGGGCGCGCTGCGGAATGGAGCGCAGGTTGATGAGGGTTACGGCTGCGATCTGGTCGAACATCTCATCCGTCTCCTAGAGCTTGCCGAGGGCGGTGACGATGGTCACGCGCTGGGCGTTGATGGCGGGAATAATGCCGGTGATGAAGCCGAGTGCGATCGCCAGCGCGAGGCCGAGCCCGAGCACCAGCGACGGCATGCTGAACCCGGGCAGGAAGGCGGCCATGGCCTCTGCTGAGCCCGTCACGGCCAGTGCCGCCAGACCGAGGCCGAGCAGGCCGCCGACCAGGCTGAGCAGGATTGATTCAATCAACACCATGCGGAAGATGCGCGGAGCCGGGAAGCCGAGGGTCTTCATCACCCCGATTTCCTTGGTGCGCTCATTGATCGCCATCACCATCGTGGTGCCGACAATCATCAGAATGGTCATGAAGGCCGCGCCGACCACGAAGAGCAGGATCAGCGCGATATTGCCGAACTGGGCTGCGAAGGCCTCGTTGAAGGCGGCTTCGGTGCTGGTCTCGGTCTCGGCCGGTGAATTGGCGAACAGGGCGTCGATCTCGCGCATGATGCGGTCATTCTGCGAAGCGTCCGCGGTGGTCAGCACCATCCAGCCGATATTGTCCCGGTTGAAGGCCAGCGCCTCGTTGTAATAATCATAATGGAACATCGCATAATTGGTCGGAATCGTCTCGTCCTCGGCGTCGAACAGGCCGCAGATTTCGAAATCCCAGCTCGCTGAACCATCCTGCTTCTGCCAGATGTTGGAGAGCAGCGGGATACGTTCCCCGAGGCTCCAGCCATATTGAGCGGCCAGGTCGTTGCCGACCAGCAGGCAGTCGCGCGTGTTGAAGAAGGCGGCACGCTGTTCGTCCGGCATGGTCAGTTCGGAGTAGACGCCGAGCCAGCTTTCCGGATCGACGGCGAAGGTCTGAACGAAATTCGCCGGCTCCTGATAGTAGCCACCAAACCAGCTGGCATGGCTGACACCGGTCACACCCTCAACGCCTTGCACGCGTCCCCAATAGGCGAACGGCATCGAGACGGTGAAATTGATCCGGTTGACGGTGACAAGCCGGTTGTCGGCCGCGCTCGACGTGCCTGCCGTCCAAGCGGAATAGAAGGCGCCCAGTACACCGAAAATCAGGAAGGCGATCATGATCGAGAAGATCAACAGGATGGCCCGCATCTTCTTGCGGAAGAGATTCTTCCTTATGATGGTGAAGTCATTCATTGCGCCAGCTCCGAGGCTTCCACGAAGCGACCCTTGTCGAGGTGCAGTTCGCGGCGGGCGTATTTGGCGGCTGAGGGATCGTGCGTGACCATGATGATGGTCTTGCCGAGATCCTTGTTGAGCAGCTGCAGCGTCTCGAGAATCTCGTCGGCGGATTTGCGATCGAGATCGCCGGTCGGTTCGTCGCAGAGCAGGACTTTCGGGTCGGCGACGATGGCGCGGGCAATGGCGACGCGCTGTTGCTGGCCACCGGACATCTGACGCGGCGAATGCCGGGCGCGGTCCGACAGGCCGACAATGTCGAGCGCCGTGGCCACACGTTCCTTTCGCGCCTTGCCGGACAGATTGGTCAGCAGCAGCGGCAATTCGACATTCTGGGCCGCGTTCAGCGTCGGCATCAGATTGTAGAACTGGAAAATGAAGCCGACATTGGCGGCACGCCATTTGGCGAGTTTGCCCTCGGAGAGCTTGTCGACGCGCACGCCCTGGCATTCCACCGAGCCGGAGCTCGGCCGGTCGATGCCGCCGAGCAGGTTGAGCAGGGTCGTCTTGCCGGAGCCGGACGGGCCCATGATGGCGATGAATTCACCCTCATCGATCGACATCGTGAGATGTTCGAAAATCGTGATCGCCTCGCGTCCGCGCGTATAGCCTTTGGACAGATCGGTCAGCTGGTAGAGATCGGTCATCGACGGGTCCTCATTGTGTGCTCATGGCCGCATTTGCGGGCGATTGGTTTGATTTCGGCGTCCGGTAGTGTCGGGCTGCCGGCCTATTCCATAAAGATCACGCGCGCCGCCATGTCCGGCAGGATGCGATTGTCGCGCTCGTCGAAGGCAACGCGCACCTGGATGGTGGCACGGCTGCGGTCGGCGGTCGGGATGATGGCCTCGACATGGGCCGGGATGCGCCAGTCGGGATAGGCATCGAGGCGTGCCTCGACGCGTTGGCCCGGGCTGACGCGGCCGATCTGGCCCTCATTTACGTCGACCTCGATCTCCAGCGATTCCATGTCGACCAGGGTGGCAACCCCGGTGCGGGTAAAGCCGCCGCCGGCCGAGGAGGGCGACAGGATCTCGCCGATCTGGGCATTCTTGGCGATCACGATACCGGCGAAGGGCGCGCGCACGATATGGCGGTCAACCAGATCCTGCTGGCTGACGACCATCACGGCCGCCGCTTCACGGTCGGCGCGCGCTGCGGCGAGCTGGGCGACCAGGCTGTCGACCTGGGACTGGGTGGCGCTGACATTGGCCTGCGGTCCGATATCGCGCGCGGCCAGATCGCTGGCGCGGCTCGCGACGAGGCGTGCCTCGGTGAGCTGTGCGGCGAGTGAACGGATGCGCGCGGTTGCGGCATTGAGCTGGGATTGCAGCAGGTCGAGCTGGATGCGGGCACGGGTATCATCGAGCAGGGCCAGCACCTGGCCTTCCTCGACGCGGGTGCCTTCCTCGACCAGCACATCGCGGATGCGTCCGGTAATCTCGGCCGAGACGGTCGCCTGGCGACGCGCGACGACATAGCCCGAGGCGACAAGGCCTGAGGTGCGCGCCGGCGGCGGGGTCTCGGTGGCGGGCTGGACGGCAGCCGGCGTATTCGCCGCAACGGGGCTGGTGGCCGGGGCCTGCGGCGCGACGAAGAACCACATCAGCGCAGCGGTCACGGCAATCGTGACGACCAGCAGGCCGAGCACAGTCACCAGCGAGACGCCGGAGCGCACCTCCGGCTCGTCGCGGTCAATGCTCAAGGAATGGAGCTGGGCACTGCGGTCGGTCATTCACTTCCCCCAAGATCGGCACCAATGCGGTTGTCTGTATACAGCGCCCCGCCCCGTAGGGCACCCGGTATTGTGCCGGTTTCAGTCCCGCTGCAGCGGGAATTCGTGAGTGCACGCCTGATCTGCGTCAATGACCGGCCCGTTGCGGCCGGATTCAGTCGAAATAGGCGGCGCGCATCATTTCCGACAGGTCATGGCCGCGATGCGCCAAGGCGCGGCGCTCGATATCGACCTCTTCGCCGCAGATCGGGCGGCGGCGCTGCTGCACCCGGTAGCCGTCATTGAAGCTCTCGATCATGCGGTCGCGCTGGCGCCCCGGTTCGGGCGCTTCCATCGCCAGCAATTCGATCATCCGCTGGCGCCAGGCCTGGGCGGTCAGCCCTTCGCAGGCCGAGGCGAGATAGTGCAATTCGCCCAGCGTATAGGCGAGATAGGGCAGGGCGCGCTCGGTGTCGCCGACATCGCGCTGCCGGGTCGATGCTGTGGCGGTATTGGTGGCGAGGCGGTCAATGCCGCGCTGAACCTCGCGTTCAGTGCGGGCGGCTTCACGCGCGCTGGCGCGGTCCGGCGCGCTCCAATTGCGGTCGCCCGGCTTTTGCGCGGACGCCGTACCGGCGGCGAGCGGCAGCAGGATAGAGGCAGCGAGGAGGACGGGCAGGATGCGCATGCCGTCATATTGGCGAGATTTATGGCGTCGGCAAGGCAGCGATCATCGCATGCGCCCGCCCGATGACATCGCGGGTCCTGTCCCAGCGGGTCAGTCGCAGGGCCTCGTCGAGTGGAAAGAAACGCGCCTCGGTGACATCGTCGTCGGCGACGGGGTCGCCGCCCGTCCACACCGCCGCGAAATCGGACAGGATATAATGCCAGTCGCCCGGATTGCCCGGTTCGCGCGCGCCGATCGCGTCGATGACATCAATCAGTCCGATAATGCGCGCTGTGGTGCCGGTCTCTTCCATCAGTTCGCGCAGGGCGGCCTCGCGCACCGTCTCGCCGAACTCGACCTTGCCGCCCGGAATTGACCATTCGCCCGTATAGGGCGGCTTGCCGCGCCGGATCAGCAGCACTTCATCGCCGCGCCACACCACGATTCCAGCGCCAGGGACGGGATGTCTGGAAACCGGGGGGCTGGCCTCAGCCATATTTGCCGTGTTCCGAATAGATGCCGAGTTGATTGCCGCTCGGGTCTGTGAACAGGAAGCGCCGTCCGCCCGGATAGTCCTCGCGCAGGGTGATGCTGCCGCCCGCCGCCTCGACGCGGCCTTCCGCAGCGATGATGTTTTCGGCGCGCAGCAGGATCAGGGCACCCGTCGGGAACGGCTTGTCCTCGAGCCGCAGGCCGCCATCAATGCCGGCATTCTGAAACGCGGCATAGGTCGGGCCGTAATCCGTGAAGGTCCAGTCAAACGCCTTGGCATAGAAGGCCTTGGCCGCGTCCATATCGGTGACCGGCAGTTCGTTATAGTCGATCTTGAGGACCGTTTCGGTCATTTCGCTGTCCAGCCACCATCAATCGTGATCGCCGTTCCATTGGCATTCGCCCCGGCATCGGAGACCAGATATAGCAGGGCACCGGCCAATTGTTCAAACGTGACGAATTGCTTGGTCGGCTGCGCCGCCAGCATCACATCGCGCACCACCTCATCCTCGGTGATGCCGCGCGCCTTTGCGGTGTCGGCGATCTGGTTTTCCACCAGCGGCGTCTTCACATAGCCCGGGCAGATCGCATTGCAGGTGATGCCATCCTCGGCCAGTTCCAGCGCCAGCGTCTTGGTGAAGCCTATGACGCCATGCTTGGCCGCGACATAGGCCGACTTGAACGGTGAAGCGACGAGGCCATGGACCGAAGCGAGATTGACGATGCGTCCGCGTCCCTGGCGCTTCATGACCGGGATCGCCGCGCGCGCCGCATGGAAGACGGCGGTGAGATTGATGGCGATGATCGCGTCCCATTTCGCCACCGGAAAGTCCTCGACCGGCGAGACATGCTGGATGCCGGCATTCGACAACAGGATATCCAGCCGCCCGAATTCGCGCTCCGCATAGGCGACCATGTCGGCGATCTCGTCGGGCAGAAGCATGTTGGCGCCGTGATAACGCACCTCGACGCCATGATCCGCGGCGATCCTGGCGCGCAGGGTTTCAATTTCAGCCGCATCGCCGAGCCCGTTGAGGACGATATTGGCCCCATTGGCGGCGAGCGCCTCGGCCATCGCCTGGCCAATGCCGCTGGTCGAGCCGGTAATGAGGGCCACTTGGCCGGAAAGATCGGTACGGATCGGAGACATGAATCACCCTTCAGGTTTGTGCCGGGGCGAAGAAACGGGATTGGTGGGTGCGGGTCAAGGGGGCGTTGGTAGGACCGCGCATTGCCAGAGAGGGGCCCGTTTCAGATTAAAATCTGTTTCTGGGCTTTGATGCTTTCGGACGTGGCCGTATGACTGAAGCTCCAGGTTGCTCGCGGTGCAAACCGCTGAGCCTCAAGACCCTGAGAAGGGCGAGCCCCGCCGTGATGCCAGCGCATCCGGCGGGTTTTTGCATCGGATTGTTTGGAGTGTATTTGACCGCGACGCAATTGATGCGAGTATTTGTGCTAATATGAAAACGCCGGCCACGTTGGGGCCGGCGCAATCCAAGGAGGGAGCAATGTTTCGGTTTCCGAAATGCTGCCTCGTCCTTTGGGTGAGGAGAAAGCGGATCGGAGGTTGGTGCCTGATGATCCGTTTATCCATCGCCTAAGGGCGGCCAAAGGAGACGGTCAGACCCGTCTCCGGCGGCCCTTGGACAATAACATACCTTGCTGGATCGGGGAAGAAGCTCGCGCTCAGGCTTCCGCCTTCGCCTTGGCACCTGGCGAGGCCGGTTGCGGCCGCGTGAACAGGAGATCGGTCTCGCTCGATCCCGCTTCATCGAAGGCATAGCCGCCGGCATTGAACTTCACCAGATCGGCCGGATCGCTGATCCGGTTCTCGATCGCCCAGCGCGCCATCATGCCGCGCGCCTTCTTGGCGAAGACCATCAGCATGCGGGTCTGACCGTCTTTTTCTTCCTTGAAACTGGCGGTGATGACGCGCGCCTTCAGCGTCTTGCGGTCGACGGATTTGAAATACTCGTTCGACGCCAGGTTCAGCACCACAGGATCGGCGTCATCGGCGAGCAATTCATTGAGGTGCCTGGCGATCTTGTCGCCCCAGAAGTCATACAGGCTCTCGCCGCGCCGGGTGTGCAGCTTGCGGCCCATCTCGAGGCGATAGGGCTGGATGGTATCGAGCGGGCGCAGGGCACCATACATGCCCGACAGGATGCGCAGATGGTCCTGTGCATACGCCAGATCATCATCAGAGAGTGTGCCCGCATCCAGTCCGCGATAGACCTCGCCGGCGAAGGCCAGTGCCGCCGCCTTGCTTCCCGGCTGGTCGGGATCGAAGGCGCGGAAACGGTCGCGATTGAGCCGCGCCAGATCGGAGCTGATCTTCATCAGCGTCTTGATCTTGGAGGTCGAAAGCCCTCGCGTCGTGGTCGACAGGATGCGCGTCTCGTCGATCAGCGCCGGCGTCGTCGCCGGCAGCGCGCGCTCGGTCTCGTCGAAATTCATGTTCTTGGCGGGCGAAAGCAGAATCAGCATGGGTGGTCTCCTTGGCTGGAGAGATAGGCAAACTTGCCCCCTCGCGAAAGGGGGCGGGATGTGTGCTAGCCCAGCAGCACCCGCGGATTCATGATGCCCTTCGGATCCAGCGCCGTCTTGATCGCCCGCATCACGGCGACATCGACCGGTTTGCGCGTTGCCAATTCCTCGCGCTTCAAAATCCCGATGCCGTGCTCTGCCGAGATCGAGCCGCCGAATTCATCGACGGTATCGTAGACGCAGGCCGAGATGGCGGCGCCATTGGCCATCAGCGCTGTTTGCGCCGCCTCATCGAGGCCGACGACATTGAAATGGACATTGCCATCGCCGACATGGCCGAAGGCGACGACGACGCCGTCCGGAAAAATGGCCTTGATGCGGGCCGACGCCAGATCGATGAAGGCGGCCATTTTCGAGACCGGGATCGAGATGTCGTGCTTGATCGCCTTGCCCTGACCGCGTTCGGCCAGTGCGATGCTCTCGCGCAAGCGCCAGAAGTCGAGGGCCTGGCTCTCATTCTCGGCGATCACGGCATCCTGGACCAGCTCGGCCTCGAAGGCCTGGCCGAGCGCGTCCTCGAGGGTTTCGCGGGCGCCGTCGGTGCGGCCGAAACTCATTTCACACACCACATACCAGGGATGCGGGCTCTCCAGCGGATCGCGCGTGCCGGGCACGAAGGCGCAGACAAATTCCAGCGCCAGCCGCGGCATGATCTCGAAGGCGGTCACGGCACCGCCGGACACCTTCTTTGCCAGCGACAGGAAGCTGACGGCGTCCTCAACCGAATTGAGGCCGCAAAAGGCCAGCTCCATCTTGGCCGGGCGCGGGAAGAGCTTCAGGGTCGCGGCGGTGATGATGCCCAGCGTGCCTTCGGCCCCGATCAGCAGCTGTTTGAGGTCATAGCCGGTATTGTCCTTGCGCAGCCCGGTCAGGCCGGACCAGATCGTGCCGTCGGGCAGAACCGCCTCGAGGCCGAGGACGAGTTCGCGCGTCATGCCATAGCGCAGCACGTGCACGCCGCCGGCATTGGTCGAGATCAGACCGCCAATCATCGCCGAGCCTTGCGAGCCGAGCGAGAGCGGGAACAGACGGTCAGCCTCGGCAGCGGAGGATTGCAGGCTTTCCAGGATACAGCCGGCTTCGACCGTCATCGAGTCATTGTCCGGGTCGATCTCGCGCACGGCATTCATGCGCTTGAGCGTGATCAGGACCTCGCCTTGCGGCGTCGAGGCCCCGCACAGGCTGGTATTGCCGCCCTGCGGCGTGATGGCGATGCCGGCGTCGGAGCAGATTTTTACCGCAGCGGCCACTTCGGCCGTATTGGCCGGTTTGAGCAGGATGGGGGTGCTGCCCTGGTAACGGCCGCGCCAGTCGGCGATGTGTGGCGCCAGCTCGTGTTCGTCCTGGCTCCAGCCCTTGGGGCCGAGCGCGGATTTGAGCTGGTCGATCACGGCGCCCGGAAGGGCTTGCGGTGCGGTCAGGGTCTCGGTCATGGGCTTGTTCTCGTCAAGGAACTGGCCGCGGTGCGGCGGCGCGTTGCAGGCGGTCATTGATGGCTTCGCCCAAACCTTCATCGGGAATGGGCGCGACGGCAATCTGTTTTGGACCTGCCGCGTCCATTTCACGCAGCGCCGCGAACAGGCGTGCGGCTGCCTCGGCGAGATCGCCGGCGGCCGAGAGATTGAGATTGCCGGCAACGGGGCCGAAACCGAGCAGAAGCTCGCCGTCCTGCGCCACCGTCGCGTTGAGCCGCATCGCCGCGCGCGGCGCGTAATGGCTCGCCAGCATGCCCGGGCTGGTCGGCGCGTCGCTGTGCCCGGCGATGGCGAGCGGGCCGGTAATGGCCTCGATCCGGTCGCGTTCCAGCCCGCCCGGGCGCAGCAGGGTGGCGCGGCCATCGAGCAGGGCGATGACGGTGGATTCGACGCCGACCGTACAGGGGCCGCCATCGAGGATGAGGTCGAGCGTCTCGCCGAGGCCTTCGCTGACATGCGCTGCCGTGGTCGGGCTGACGCCGCCGGACGGGTTGGCGCTGGGGGCGACCAGCGGACCGCCGAATGCGGCCAGCAGCGCTCGCGCCGCGACATGGCCGGGCGCGCGGATGGCGACACTGTCCAGCCCGGCATTGGCGAGATCGCAGATCGTGGCATCGGCAAGCTTCGGCAGGACCAGGGTCAGCGGGCCGGGCCAGAAGGCGCGGGCGAGCGCATCGGCCATCGCTGGCCATTCAACCAGGCGCTTTGCCATCGCGATGCCGGAGACGTGCGCGATCAGCGGGTTGAAACGCGGCCGGCCCTTGGCGGCATAGAGGCGGGCGACCGCAGCGGCATTGCCCGCATCGGCGGCGAGGCCATAGACGGTCTCGGTCGGCATCGCCACCAGCCCGCCCTCGCGCAGCAGGGCTGCGGCGCGGGCAATGGCGTCGGGACTGTCGGCAGGCAGCACGGGTGCGGTCATGGCTGTGTGCTAGCGCCCGCAGGGGCTGCCCGGCAAGCCTATTCCGCCGCGTCGGCTTCGATATGCAGGACCAGCGTGACATTCGCCGCCGTCGAACCCCACCCGGGCGCGCCGACACCATAATCGCTGCGGGCGATGGTGAGGCGGGCATCGGCGATGGCGTGGCCATCGGTGATCGCCAGGGTGAAGGGCAGGATGACCGGCTGGGATGCCTCGCGAATGGTCAGGACGCCATGGGCCTCATAACCGGTATCCGTGGGGCGAATATCGCTGGATTCAAACAGGGCCAGCGGGTGCGCTGCCGGGGCCAGACCGTCAGCGCCGAGCATGGGGTCATCGATCTCGCCGCTGCCGGTCGAGCCGGTGCCGGTCACGACGCTGGCACTGATACTGGCACCCGTGAGGTCGGCCGGGTCGAGGGTGATCGCGGCGGTCCAGGCCGCAAACTGACCCGAGACCGGGCCACCAAAGGCCGTCGTCTCGAAACCGACCGTGCTGGCCTCGGTGTCGACGGTCCAGTCCTGGGCCTGGGCGATGGCCGGTGTCAGGCCGAGGGCGAGGGCGGCGGCAAGGATACGCAACATGAAAATCAGCCTTTCAGGAAGGGCAGCATGCGCGAGAGCAGGCCATCCTTGTCGAGGAATTGGTGTTTCAACGCTGCCGCGACATGCAGGCCGGTCAGGATCAGCAGCACCCAGGCACCCTTGCCATGGATATTGCCGACCAGCTCGTGAAAGTCATGATCCTGCGAGACCGGCAGGCGTGGCAGGATGAAGTCGGGATTATTGAACAGCATGGTTGGCAATTCGCTGGTCGAGGCGGCAACCCAGCCAACCAGCGGCAGACCGATCATCAGTGCATAGAAACCCCAGTGCGTGCCCTTGGCGACCAGCGCCTCCCAGGGCTTCATGCCGGCGGGAAGCCCTGGTGTCTTGTGCGTCAGGCGCCAGGCCAGGCGACCGAAACTCAGCAGCAGCACGAGCATGCCGGCCGTCTTGTGGGCATTATAGGCGAACTGGACCTGGTCAAGCGTGACGCCTTCGGTGCCCAGGCGCAGGGCGTCGCGCAGATCTTCCATATACCAGCCAAAGAAGACCATGCCGATCAGCAAGATGCCGATGATCCAGTGCAGGATGATGGCGACGGTCGTATAGCGTGTGGTCTCGGTCATGATGAGGCTCCCTGCCGCAGGAATTCGGCTTCGATGTGAATACGTATTTCGGTGCCGACAATCGAGGCCGGCAGGCTGCCGACGCCGAAATCGGTGCGGTCGATCACCATGTCGGCGCCGAAACCGACCGTATCGCGGCCCGCCAGCATGTTGAAGCTTCCACCGTAAAACTCAATCTCCATAACCGCATCAACAGTGCGGCTATTCATCACAAGCTGGCCGAAGGCGCGGCCATGAGTGGCGTCGATGACCTCGATGCGCGCGCTGGTGAAGCTGATTTGCGGGTTTTGCGCCGCGTGCAGCCAGTCATTGGCCAGGGTGTGGTCGAAACCGGGATGGCCCGAGGAGAGCGAGGCGGTATCGATGATCGCTGTCAGCTGTGCGTCCTGCGGCCGCGCCGGATCGAAATCGAGGCTGGCCTCCATCCCGTCGAAACGGCCGGTATACCAGGACAGGCCGAGATGGCGCACGCGCCAGACGACACTGGCATGGTCGCCATCCAGCACCCATTGCCCGGCCGGCAGGCGCCGCGGGTCGGTGCTTGGTGTGGCGCAGGCCGGGATCAGCAGCAGGGCGAGGATGATGGCGGGGCGCAACAACATGGCGCGACCATAACCGGTTTGGCGCGACCGGAAAGCCACAGCTTGCGTCTGCGACGACATAACACTGTTTCCGCGCTCGCATGTTTGGACGCGCGCGTTATTGTGCGCCCGGGATTTCAGGAGACTTCGCATGACCTATCGCGCACCCGTGGACGAGCTTCGTTTTAGCCTGGTGGAAGTTGCCGCCGTTGATGTGCTGAAAGCCACCGGTGCCTTTCCCGAATTCACCGATGACATCACGCTCGCGGTGCTCGAAGAGGCGGCCAAGTTGGCCAATGACGTGCTCGCCCCGCTCAACAAGGTTGGCGATAGCGAGCATTGCAAGCTCGCCGATGGTGTCGTCACGACGCCGACCGGCTTCAAGGACGCCTACGCCAAATTTGTCGAAGGCGGCTGGCAGGGTCTGCAATTCCCGACCAAGGTCGGCGGCATGGGTCTGCCGCGCGCCCTCGGGGTTGCGACGCTGGAAATGGTGCAGTCGGCCAATATGGCCTTCGGCCTCGGCCCGATGCTGACCTATGGCGCCATCGAGGTCCTGCTGGTCCACGGCACCGAGGAGCAGCGCGAAACCTATCTGCCCAAACTGCTCAATGGCGAATGGTCAGCGACGATGAATCTGACCGAGCCGCAGGCCGGCTCCGATGTCGGCGCCCTGCGCACCAAGGCCGAGCCGAATGGCGATGGCAGCTGGGCCGTGTCGGGCCAGAAGATCTTCATCACCTGGGGCGAGCATGACTGCGCCGACAATATCATCCATCTGGTGCTGGCGCGCACGCCGGGCTCGCCGGCCGGCACCAAGGGCATCTCGCTCTTCATCGTCCCGAAAATCCTCAAGGATGGCAGCCGCAATGGCGCCCGGGCGATCGGACTGGAACACAAGCTCGGCATCCACGGCTCGCCGACCTGCACCATGGAATATGACGGCGCCAAGGGCTGGCTGATCGGTGCCGAAAACGCCGGCATGAAAGCCATGTTCACGATGATGAATTCGGCCCGGCTCAATGTCGGTGTCCAGGGCGTCGGCATCGCCGAGCGCGCCTATCAGCAGGCGCTCGCCTTCGCCAAGGACCGCAAGCAGGGCAAGGCGATCGATGCCAAGGGCCCGGGCCCGCACGCCATCATTCTGCATCCCGATATCCAGCGTTCGCTGGCGATGATGAAGGCCAAGATCGCCGCCGCGCGTGCCATCTGCATGGCCTGCGCGGTTGCCGCCGACCTGTCGGAATATGCCGAGGATCCCGAAGAACGCGCTGCCGCCAAGCGCCGCGAGGAATTGCTGACCCCGATCGCCAAGGGCTGGTCGACGGATGTCGGCGTCGAGGTCGCCTCGATGGGGATCCAGATCCATGGCGGCATGGGCTATATCGAGGAGACCGGCGCGGCGCAGCATCTGCGCGATGCCCGTATCGCCCCGATCTATGAAGGCACCAATGCGATCCAGGCGATGGACCTGGCCGGCCGCAAACTCAACATGCAGGGCGGCGCCGCCTTCACCGAGCTTTATGCCGATATCGAGCAGACGATCGAGGCGTGCTCCACCTCAAGCCATCCTGATCTGCCGCTGCTGGCCGAGCGGCTTGAGGAAGGTCTCGACTCGCTGCGCGAGGCGGCGACCTGGCTGGCCGAAGCCGACCCGGCCGACGCCCTGGCCGGCGCGACGCCTTTCCTGACCCTGGCCGGGGAAGTCGTCGGGGGCTGGATGCTCTGCATCGGCGCCGTCTCCGCCCGTCGCCGCCAGAAAGACAAGCTCGGCGACCCGGTCTTCGCCGCCCAGCGCATCGCACTGGCCGGCTTCTACTGCGAATCCGTGCTCACCTTGGCCCATGCCCGGGTCGACGACATCACGATGGGTGTCGAGATGATCAGCGATGTCGGATTCGGGCTGGAGTAGGGGGAGCAGGCCCCTGTTCAAGCCCGACGCAGAATTGTCAGAGGCGACTGGTCGTCCGGGAAGCATTCGCCAGCTTGGCCAGATGTCCGGGCAAGTCGCTACGCACATGTAGAACATCGACGATCACCACCATGTCTTCTGCATCGATGAAGACGAGGAAATGCTGACCGCAGCGCGTGAAACGCAAGTCTTCCGGCAGATCAGGGGCAACGAGTTCGCGGCACGGGCGGGAAACTGTGGTTCCCGCAGCGATGCCCCGGCAGTGATCGATCAGATCCTGTTCGTAACTGGCGGCCTGCAACGGGCCGAAGTGACCAATGGTCCAGCGCGCGATGTCGAGCATGGCCGCCTCGGCCTGCCGGGCAAGGCGCCAGCTCCTGGGCATCAGTCCTGGTTGCGGGCGGCCTGGAAGGCACGCCTCAGAGCGTCTTCGCCGCTGCCCTCTGCCAGATATCCGGCACGGGCCTCTTCGACGCCCCGCCGCAGGCGCTCCCGGGTTTCATCAAACTCTGCCTCGTCGCGTTCGAGCAGACGCAGCCCGGCCCGCAGGGCTTCGGATGCGTTCTGGAAGCGGCCGGACGCCACGAGGCGATCGACAAGTTCCGACTGGGCTTCGGTCAGGACGATGTTTCGTGTCGGCATCAGGGTCTCCGCAGTCTCATTGGCAATATATGCCAGTGGGAAGAGGGATCAAGTGATGCCGGACCCGTGGGTCTCGCAGCGCGTCTGCGCCCGGCGGCCGCGTCAGGCGCGCCGTATCAGGCCGAGCAGAAGCAGGATGGCAACCGCACCGACTGTGGCGCCGATGATCGCGCCGACAATGCCGTGCAGGCCAGCAATGCCGAGCAGGCCGAACAGCCAGCTGCCGACAAAGGCGCCGACAATGCCGACGACAATGTTTCCGAGCAGGCCGAAGCCATAGCCCTTGACGATGAGGCCGGCGAGCCAGCCGGCGACGGCACCGATAACGAGCCAGACGAGTAATCCGGTAAGTGTCATGTGATCAGGCCTTTCAACAGGTGGGCGAGGTCCATCCCGGTTGGAGCGGCCGCCTTTGAAACCGCGCCAGGGTCTTGGCGCGGGGCGGCCCGGACGCACCTCAAGCCTTCATTGTGCGGGGCGTTGCCCGAACAAGCAAAGCAATTCGGTTGTGTCAGGCTTCTGTTTCGATGCCCCGGCTCACGCTGGAGGCCGGCGCGCCCTCTCGCCCCTAGACCCAATAGCCTTCCGGGTCGGCATTGCCGCGGCCATCGACCAGGCGGATCAGGCCGACGATGGAGCGGATCAGGATCCAGAGCCAGACCAGGCCGAAGCCGAGAAAGCCGAAGGGCGAGAGGATCAGCGTCATGATCAGGCCGGTGCTGGCGATGATGCCAAAGACCGCGACCCAGAAGGTGCGGATCTGGAAGACATAATGGGAATAGATCCAGCCCGGCGCCCGGTCCTTGCGCGCATAGGCGATGATGACGGCGATCAGCGTCGTGACGCCGATGATATTGCCCAGCAGGATCAGGACATAGCCCAGCCCGGCCATCAGGCGCTCATCGCGATCGGCGGCGCGGTCGGTTTCAGGTTCGAGAATCGTCTGGGACATGGGTCAAACTCCTTTGGCTGGCATAATCCCAGTTGCGGGCCGGCAGGCCAAGGGGGAATGAGGCCGCAGCTGTCCCTGTGGCGATGGCGCCGGGGCGCGGGCAGGGTGCGACCGTCAGGCCACGCGCGGGCGCAAATCTTCGCCTCAGGGTTTCGCGCCCTTGGTTACGCCCTGATTTCGGCGTATGCGGCTGACAGGACCGGTTTCAGGAAGCGTCAGGCATGATTCAGGCAGTGCAGATCTGGATGCGCGATCACGGCGCGCTGGCCCTGCTGGCGGGCGGGATGGCGATATATGTTGCCCTGCTGGTGCTCGACCTGTTGGTCGGGTGGCGCTTGGCCTATCCTTACAATCTGCTCTGGATCGTTCTGGTCGCGATCCCGGCAGCGGGTGTCGCCCTGCTGTATCTGCAGACCTGCGAAGACGGCGCGGATGACCGTCCTGTTGAAGGGGAATGATATGAGCCTGATCGTAACAATGTCCGACACCGTGCCGGGCCGCGAGATTGACTGCGTCGTTGGCGTGGCGCGCGGCAATGTCGTGCGGGCGCGCTTTTTCGGACGTGATTTCGTCGCCGGTCTGCGCAATCTGGTGGGCGGTGAAGTGCCGGAATACACCAAGCTCCTCTCGGAAACCCGCGAACAGGCCCTCGACCGCATGGTGCGCCATGGCGAGGAACTGGGCGCTGACGCAATCATCACCTTCCGCCTCGCGACATCGACGGTGATGGAAGGTACGGCCGAAATTCTCGCCTATGGAACTGCGGTGAAACTGAAATGAATCCTTTGCTGAAACGTCTGGCTGGCCGCGCCGCCGATGAAATCGTCGAGACCGCCCGCTTTCTGGTTGGTGTCGCTGCCGTCTGGCTTGGCCTTGTGACCTTCGGCTTTGCCGCTTTCCACATTCCCTCGGAAAGCATGCAGCCCTCGCTGGAAGTCGGTGATCGCGTGCTGGTTTCGAAATGGGCCTATGGCTATTCGCGGCACTCCCTGCCGCTCGGCATCGGCTACATGCTGCCGGACAACTGGAATGCGCGCCTGGCCTGGTCGGAGCCGCGCCGTGGTGATGTGGTTGTTTTCCGGGACGAGCGCCAGTCGCCGCCGCGCAATCTGATCAAGCGCGTCATCGGCATCGCCGGTGATGTCATCGAAGTGCGCGAAGGCCGGCTCTATCTCAATGGCGAAGCGCCGCCGCGCGAGTTCGAGGATATCCGCAATTACCGCGAACATCCCTCCCAGCGCGTCCAGACCGTGACCCACTACACCGAAGTCCTGCCGGGCGAACGCGAGCACCCGATCTATGAGCGCGACGACGTGCATGAACTCGATACCTATGGCCCGGTGACAGTGCTGCCGGGCACGGTGTTCGTGATGGGCGATAATCGTGATGCGTCACGCGACAGCCGCGCAACACCTGGTCCTGGCCTGGTCCCGCTGGAGAATGTGGTCGGGCGCGCCGAGACGGTGTTGTTTACCTTCGCCCGTTGCCGCCGCGAAGATGGGCTCTACTGCCCGAGCGGCCGGGTCTGGCAGGGTTTGTAGGATGGGTGATCTGGAAGGGTTTGCCCGGCGTCTGCCGCGCTGGGCGCGACATGGCCTCGGCGAGGCGCGCGATACCGTGCGCTTTTTCGCCGGCGTTGCGGGCCTGTGGTTCGCGATGACGTCGGTGGCCTTCGCTTTCTTCTACATTCCTTCCGAAAGCATGCAGCCGACGCTCGAGGTCGGCGACCGGATCCTGGTGTCTAAATGGGCCTATGGCTATTCGCGGCACTCGCTGCCGCTGGGGCTGGGCGACCGTCTGCCCGACGCCTGGGACGGCCGGCTGGGCTGGGCCGAACCGGAGCGCGGCGATGTCGTGGTGCTGCGTGACACGCGCCAGAACCTCACCCTGATCAAGCGCGTCATCGGCGTGCCGGGCGATGAAATCGCCGTGCGCGAGGGGCGGCTCTATATCAATGGCGCCCCCGTTGAGCGCGAGCTGGTCGATGTGCGCACCTACCGGCAATTCCATGGCTATCCGGAGATCGTTGAGGTCGCGCACTATATCGAGACCCTGCCGGGTGGGCTGACGCATGACATCTATGAGCGCGATGACCGCCAGTATCTCGATGAATTCGGCCCGGTCATTGTGCCGGCCGGGCGCATCTTCCTGATGGGCGATAATCGCGACAACTCGACTGACAGCCGCGCCGCCGACGGGCCGGGTTTTGTCCCGATGTCGCATGTGATCGGGCGCGCCGAGACCGTGCCCTTCACCTTCGCGCGCTGCCGCGCGGAGCCGGGGCTGTATTGTCCGTCAGGCCGGGTCTGGCGCGGGCTGTAAGTCCGGCCTAACCTTCCGGTCAGAAAACCAGATCGGGAGAGCGCCATGAGCCTCAAGGACAAGACGATATTCATCACCGGCGCCAGCCGTGGCATTGGCCTGGCAATCGCCGAGCGTTGCGCGCGCGACGGCGCCAATATCGTCATCGCCGCCAAGTCAGACACCGAACAGGCCAAGCTGGAGGGCACGATCCATTCGGCCGCCGAAGCGGTCGAGGCGGCGGGCGGCCAGGCGCTGGCGGTCAAGTGCGATATCCGTGACGAGGCCCAGGTCGAGGCCGCGGTCGCCGCGGCGGTCGAGCGTTTTGGCGGCATCGATGCCGTGATCAACAATGCCTCGGCGATCTTCCCGCGTGGCACGGCCGATGTGCCGATGAAGCGTTATGACCTGATGCACCAGGTCAATGGCCGCGGCACTTTCATGGTGACGCAGAAATGCCTGCCCTGGCTGGAAAAGGCGGAAAACCCCCACATCATCGCCCTGTCACCGCCGCTCGATATGCGGCCGATGTGGTTCGGGCCGCACGTCGCCTATACCAGCGCCAAATACCAGATGAGCCTGTGCATTCTCGGCTGGGGCGAGGAGTTCAAGGGGAAGATTGCCGCCAATGCGATCTGGCCACGCACCGCTGTCGCCACGGCGGCGATCTCCAATGTTCTCGCCAATGACGCGGCGATGAAATCCTGCCGCAAGCCGGAGATTCTCGCCGAGACCGCCTATCGGGTCCTCAACAAGCCGGCCGCCAGCTTTACCGGCAATTTCCTGATCGATGACAGCTTCCTGTGGGATGAGGGCGAGCGCGATCTCGAGCAATACAGCTATGTGCCCGGCATCGAGCTGCTGCCTGATTTCTTTGTCCCCGATGACGTGCCGGCGCCTCCCGGCGTCAAGATCATGGATGTGTCGCTGCAGCATTGAGGCCCGGCGCCATCCGCCTGCCGCTCGGCCGGGCCCGAATCGGGCCTGTGCCATTCGGCATTTTGCCTCTACGGTTCGCGGCGGTGTGAGCTCCAGAGCAAACGGACCCCATGAGAACACTGGTCATCGACAACCCCGCCAGCCGCATGCACCGCGTACCGCCGGGCCATCCCGAACACGAAGGCCGCTATGTCGCGGTACGCGATGCCTTGCTGGAGTTGACGGCACCCGTCTGGCATGAGGCCAATCGTGCCGATGCCGCGGCGGTCGAGCGCTTTCACACCGCCGATTATGTCGAGAGCATCCGCGCTGCCTGTCTGACGGCCGAGCCGGCGCAATGGGTCTCGCTCGACCTCGATACCAAGGTCTGCCGGGAATCCTGGGATGCGGCGCTGGCGACAGCGGGGGCCTCGCTCGATGCCGTCGACCGCATCATGGCCGGTGAGGCCGACACGGCTTTCTGCCTCGCCCGCCCGCCGGGCCATCATGCCGAGCCGGAGCGGGCGATGGGTTTCTGCCTGCTCAATTCAATCGCGATCGCCGCCCTGCATGCGCTTGAGGTCCACGATCTGAAGCGTGTGGCAATCGTCGATATCGATGTGCATCACGGCAATGGCTCGCAATGCCTGGCCGAAACGGATGCACGGGTGATGTTTGCCTCGCTGCATCAGTCACCGCTTTATCCGGGCACCGGAAGTGCGGCCGAGACGGGGCTCAACGGTAATGTCATCAACCTGCCGCTGGCCGCAGGCACGCGCGGCGAAGCCTGGCGTCAAGCGTTCACACAACAGGTGCGGCCGGCGGTGGCGAACTTCCGGCCCGAACTGATTTTCGTCTCCGCCGGATTCGACGCCCATGAGCGCGATCCGGCTGGCGGGCTGGCCCTGCTCGAGGATGATTTTGCCTGGGTGGCCGGCGAACTCGCGGCGCTGGCGGCAGAATTTGCGTCTTCGCGGCTTGTTTCCGTGCTGGAGGGCGGATACGACTGCCCCGCGCTCGGCCGCTCGGCTGCTGCCTTTGTGCAGGCCCTGGTCGAGGCATGATTACTGGTCAGGCCGGTGGCGACGGGGCGCACCAGCTGAGTGTGTCGGAGCCCTCCTGCCAATCCATGTCCAAGTCCGCAATCCAGCCTTCCCCGTCCAGGCCGGGGCCGATCACCATTGCCCGGCATGGCCAACCCGATGCCGATCGCACCACCGTGCTCGACTGGCGCGGCTATGAGGCATGGTGGGACGGGGTCTATCAGCCCGCCGGCCTGGTCGAAGGCCAGTCCGTGCCGGCCTGCCTGACCGCTGCGGCCGGCGATGCGCACACCATTTTCGCCAGCACGCTGCGCCGGGCCATTGAGACCGCGCGCACGGCCGCGCCCGGCCGCGAACTCATCATTGACGCCTGTTTTGTCGAAGCCGAATTGCCGCCACCGGCGATGCCGGGCCGCTTCATGGCCAAGACCTGGGGCGTATTCGCACGCTGTTCCTGGTGGCTGGGCTTTTCGCGTGGGCGCGAAAGCCGCAAGGATGCGGAAAAGCGGGCCGCCCTGGCGGCTCGCACTCTGGTGGAGGCGGCGCAATCCGGCCCGGTCCTGCTGTGCGCCCATGGCTGGTTCAACCGCATGATGCGGCCGCATTTGCGGGCGCTCGGCTGGCACTGCGTTCGCGATGGCGGCGACAATTACTGGTCTTCGCGGCGGTACGAATACCGGCCGCGCTAAATTGCGCAATTGCCGCCCGGCGGGTGGCTGCCTATGTTGCGAATCCTGCAGGAGAGTTGTGATGCCCGACACCCCCAATGCCGATATCGAGAAAATGAGTTTCGAGCAGGCGCTTGCCGAGCTGGAAGCCATCGTGAAACAGCTTGAATCGGGTGACGTCGAACTCGAACGCTCCATCGCCATTTATGAGCGCGGCGCCGCCCTGCGTGCCCATTGCGACGGCAAGCTCAAGGATGCCGAGCTGAAAGTCGAGAAAATCGTTCGCGGCGAGGACGGCCAGCCGGCGCTGCAGCCGGCAGGGCTCGATTGAGAGCGGCCGATACGCGTTCACGGCGGTGAAATGATCTCCCCGTCTGTTTGTAACCATACTGTCTCAAGAGCTGACATCGCGGCCTTGAGATGGCAAGGGAAGCACAAGCCACATTGCGCCGCGGCATCATGTATTGCCGGGTTCGCGGTGAGACCGGACGAGGACCATGACCACATTCGAGCAACGTCTGAACGAGGCCGCTGACCGGGTTACCGTCGCGCTTGATGCACTGCTTCCGCGGGCGGAAGGGCCGGAGAGCCAGCTCAATTCCGCTATGCGCTATGCGGCCCTCGGTCCGGGCAAACGCCTGCGCCCCTTCTTGGCGATGGAATGCGGGCGTCTGGTCAATGCCGATGAGCGCGGCCTGTTGCGTGTCGCCTCGGCGCTGGAATGCATTCACGCCTATTCGCTGATCCATGACGATCTGCCCTGCATGGATGATGATGATTTGCGCCGCGGGCGCCCGACCGTGCACCGGGCCTATGACGAGGCAACCGCCGTGCTGGCGGGCGATGCGCTGCAGGCGGTGGCCTTCGAGATCCTGGCCCATCCCGATACCCATAACCGCGGCAGTGTCCGTGCCCGTCTGGTCGAGCGGCTGTCGCGCGCCTGTGGACCCTATGGCATGGTCGGCGGGCAGATGATCGATATCCTCGGCGAACGCCAGGAGCTTGATATTTCCATCGTCACCCGCATGCACCGCATGAAGACCGGAGCGCTGATCAGCTATGCGGCAGAGACGGCCTTTATCCTGCGCGAGGTCGAACCGCATATCCGCCGGGCGCTTGAAGGATTTGCCCATGATCTCGGCCTGGCTTATCAGATAACGGACGATTTGCTCGACGCGACCGGAGACACCGCCGACACTGGAAAGGCGGTCCGCAAGGATGCCGGTCAAGGAAAAGCCACCTTTGTCACCATTCTGGGGGTGGAGGGCGCGCTGGATCGTTCGCAGCACCTGGCTGCGCAGGCGAAGGATCACCTCGAACCGTTTGGCGCACGGGCAGACATTCTTAGAGAAGCGGTCGATTACGTTCTCGCGCGCCGCTCCTGAAAGGCCGGTATTTGCATGACCACCAATACGCCCAATCTCGACCGGATCACCACCCCTGCCGATCTGAAAAATCTTGATCGCGATATGCTGCAGGCGGTGGCGGACGAGTTGCGCGCCGAGACCATCGACGCGGTGTCCGTCACCGGCGGGCATCTCGGCGCGGGCCTCGGCGTGGTCGAGTTGACGACGGCGCTGCACCACGTGTTCGAGACCCCGAAGGACATCCTGATCTGGGATGTCGGGCACCAGTGCTATCCCCACAAGATTCTTACCGGCCGCCGTGACCGCATTCGCACCCTGCGCCAGGGCGGCGGGCTGTCAGGCTTTACCAAGCGCTCGGAAAGCGAATACGATCCCTTCGGCGCCGCCCATGCCTCGACCTCGATTTCCGCCGCGCTCGGCTTTGCCGTCGCGCGCGATCTCAAGGGCGAGAGCAATAATGTCATTGCGGTGATCGGCGATGGCTCGATGTCGGCCGGCATGGCCTATGAGGCGATGAACAATGCCGGCGGGCTCGACAAGCGCCTGATCGTGATCCTCAACGATAACGACATGTCGATCGCCCCGCCGGTCGGGGCGATGAGCCATTACTTCGCGCGGCTGGTCTCCTCCAACAGCTATCGCTCACTGCGCAAGATCGGCAAGGGCGTCGCCAAGGCGATCGGCGTTGAAGGTCCGGCGCGCAAGGCCGAGGAATACATGCGCGGCATGGCGATGGGCGGGACGCTGTTCGAGGAGATGGGCTTTCGCTATGTCGGCCCGATCGACGGCCATGATCTTGACCAGCTGGTGCCGGTGCTACGCAATATCCGCGACGGTGATGACGGTCCGGTCCTGATCCATGTCGTGACCCAGAAGGGCAAGGGCTATGCCCCTGCCGAGGCGGCCGATGACAAGTATCACGGTGTCGCCAAATTCAATGTCGTCACCGGCGAGCAGCAAAAGCCCACCGGTGGCCCGGATTCCTACACCAAGGTCTTTGCCCGGCAATTGATCCGTGAAGCGGAGACCGACAAGCGCATCGTCGGGATCACGGCGGCGATGCCGGCGGGGACGGGCCTCGACCTGTTCGCCGAGCGCTTCCCAGACCGCTGTTTCGATGTCGGCATTGCCGAACAGCATGCCGTCACCTTCGCCGCCGGGCTCGCCGCCGATGGCATGAAACCGTTTGCCGCCCTCTATTCGACCTTCCTGCAGCGTGGCTATGACCAGGTTGTCCATGATGTCGCGATCCAGGGCCTGCCGGTGCGCTTTGCCATCGACCGGGCCGGCCTGGTCGGTGCCGATGGAGCGACCCATGCCGGCTCCTTCGATGTCGGCTATCTCGGGGCGCTGCCCGGCATGGTTCTGATGGCCGCAGCCGATGAGGTTGAACTGGCGCGCATGGTCGCCACGGCGGCTCAGATCGATGATGGCCCCTCGGCCTTCCGCTATCCGCGTGGCAATGGGCTCGGGCTGGAAATGCCGGCCGTGATCGAGCCGCTCGAGATCGGCAAGGGCCGGATTGTCCGCGAGGGCACGAGTATCGCCCTGCTGGCGCTGGGGACCCGGCTCGGGGAAGCCTTGAAGGCGGCCGACACGCTCGCCGCGCAGGGTTATTCCACTACCGTCGCCGATGCCCGGTTTGCCAAACCGCTCGACGAGGATCTTATCCTGCGTCTGGCGCGCGAACATGAGGTTCTGGTGACGATCGAGGAGGGGGCACGCGGTGGCTTCGGCGCCTTCGTGCTGCAGCTTCTCGCAGAGCGCGGCGCGCTCGACAACGGATTGAAGATCCGCACCATGACCCTGCCTGACGTGTTCCAGGATCATGACAGCCCCTTCGCCATGTACGACACGGCGCAGCTCAATGCCAAGCATATCGCGGCGATGGCCCTTGGCGCGATCGGTCGTGACCGGGATGTCGCCAAGATCGCCGTCGCACCGATGCTGGCGGAATAGCGCGCGCGGTCCGGCGATGATGCCGCCGGAAAGTGTGAGCCGTGGCGGCGTCACGCTCTGCCTTGATGAATATTTCGAGCCCCGGCCCCCGATCGATGTCCCGGTCCTGCGCTACCGGATCGAGGTGGCGGGACAGACTGTCGGTGAGCTGCGTCTCCGGCTCGGTGAGACCTCGGATCTCCGGCGCTATTTCGGCCAGATTGGCTATGAGGTCCAGCCGGCCTTTCGCGGCCGTGGCCATGCCAGCATGGCCTGCCGGCAGGGTTTGGCGGTGATGCAGGGGCTTGGCTATGATGAGGTCTGGATCACCTGCAATCCGGAAAACCGGGCCTCGCGCCGTGTCTGCGAGAAAGTCGGTGCTGTGCTGGTGGAGACCGTCGATATTCCGGCCGGGCATGTGATGTATCAACACGGGATCCGGCAGAAATGCCGCTACAGGGTGAGGGTATGATGCGGGCCGATCTCTATCTGGTGCAGCACGGTCTGATCGAGACCCGGGCCAAGGCCCAGGAAGCCATTGCGGCCGGCATGGTCAGTGTCGATGGCGCAACCATCACCAAGGCGTCCCACAAGATCGCCGAGGGCGCCGCCGTGGTGGCCCGTCCGGCCCATCCCTGGGTCTCGCGGGCGGCGCTCAAGCTTGTCGCCGCGCTCGACCGCTTCGCCATCGATCCGGCGGGCCGCACCTGCTTGGATGTCGGGTCATCGACCGGGGGCTTTACCCAGGTCCTGCTCGAGCGCGGCGCGAGCCGGGTCTATGCCGTCGATGTCGGACGCGACCAGCTTCACCCGAGCTTGCGCAGTGACACGCGGGTGGTGTCGATGGAGGGGGTCGATGCGCGGTCGTTGACCGGCTCGGACTTCGTGCAGGCGCCGTCGCTGATCGTCTGTGACGCCAGCTTCATTTCCCTGCTGAAAGTGATCCCCAGACCGATGTCCCTGGCGGCAAACCAGGCCGACCTGATCGCGCTGATCAAACCCCAGTTCGAAGTCGGCAAGGCCGGCGTTGGCCGTGGCGGTCTGGTAAAGAGCGCAAAGGAGCGCGCGCGCGCAGTCGCCGGGGTGCGGGCCGTGCTGGATGGCCTCGAAGGCTTTGTCGTGTCCGAGGTCATGGAGAGTCCGGTGAAAGGTGGTGACGGCAATCAGGAATACCTAATTGCCGCCCACCGGAATGTCGATTCGATTTCGGCGTGATGCTGAATCAAATCTACTGCGTGTAGGTATCGTAAGGCCGCCAGATATTGTCGGCACCCTGGCACATATAGACCTGTTCCGTGACCGTCTGGCCGTACTCGCCCATGCGGCGGGTCGGGGTCCACTGGCAGTTCCAGTCCTGGGCATTGGTCTCGTAGATGCGCGCATCCGGGCCGGGCTCGCTGCCGCCGAGCAGCTGCGTCGAGGAATAGGAATCATAGCCGTCGACATAGCCGTAGTCGCTGCCGTCATCGCGATAGGCCTGGGTCGGATAGCCGCGATAGCCCTGGTCCTGGTAGGCATTGTCGGCATAGCCGGGCTTGCCGGGATAGGCTTCGTAATCATTGTAGCCTGAGCGGCTGCTGGTCACGCAATCGCCACCGCCGGCAATGCCTGCGCCGATCAGGGCGCCGACACCGGCACCGGCAATCGTGCCGACTTCCTCGGCATTGCCCCGGTCATGGCCGCGATTGCGTCCACGGCCCCGATACGGGTCGTAGTGACCGCGGCGGCCATGGCGGTAATCGGGTCGATTGTTGGAATCATCGGCCAGTTCATTGCCGATCACGGCGCCGAGAATGCCGCCAATGATGGCGCCGGCGACCTGACGGTCTCCGCGCTGGGCTTCGCACTCGCGATAGCCATGCGACTGCGCCGATGCCATAGGGGTCACGACAGCGAAGGCTGAGGCGGCGAGCAGGGCGGTTGTCAGCAGTTTCATGTCATTCTCCTGGCGTGGGCAGGCCATTTCTGGCCCGACTTTCATACATACCATAGACAGGCGTCGATGAGCCGAGGATGAACGATGTTCAGGCTTTTGCAATCACCGGGCCGTGGCCGGCGCAATCCGTCGCAGAAAGAAGGCCGGACCTGCCGGCCCGGCCTCCTGATCCTGACTGAAATTCGCCCGGTCTATTGCTGCCGGGCCACTTCCCAGTCGCCATAGGCATCGCGGCACATGCGGACCTGGTCGTAGTTATACGTCCCGTCGGGCATGTAGATTTCCGCGTCGCCCCAACGGCATTCCGTATTGCCATACGCATAGCTGTCGCGGATCACGATGCTGCCACGGACGCCGGAATAGGGATTGCCCCAGTAATAGGGCTGTCCGTTCTCGAAGGCGTAATTCATCGCGTACTGGTACTGGACCCTGTCGCAGTCGTCGAGCTGGCTGACGGCAGAGCCCAGCACGGCACCGAAGCCGGCCCCGAGCAGGATGCCGGCGCCGACATTGTCGCCATCGGCTGCCGCGCCGCCAAGAATGGCGCCGAGGATGGCACCGACGGCCGCCCCGTTGCCATTGCGGTCATAACGGCAGGCGCCGTCATAATAGGCAAACTGGCGGGAGTTGTAGCCGCGGTCGTAATAGCGCGAGTTATAGCGCCAGCGCGTCGACGGGCCGTAATGGCCGTAATAGCGCGAATTGTTCCAGCCGACATTGAGATGCGGGACCCAGCGAATGTGGTTGCGATGGTCGGTCCGGTAGAAGGACTGGCGCCGCTGGGCATATTCATAACGGCGGCTGTTATTGCGATAGCCATTATGGCGCGGTGCCGGCCGTGGATTGTGTGCGTTCGGACGCGTGTCACGCGGGCTGTAGCGGGTGTCGCGGCCGGGCCGTGTGGATGGCCGTGTCGACGGACGTGTCGACGGCCGTGTGGTCGGTCGGTTTGACCCCGCTCTCCGGTCGCGCGGATTGTAAACCCCATCACGACCTGGACGCGTCGCCGGCCGGTCGACGCCGGATCTCGGGCCGCGCGGGTTCGTGGCCACATCACGCCCCGGGCGAGTGGCGGGCCGGCTGGAGCCCGAACCGTGGCCGCGTGGATTGTTGACGCCAGTGGTGCCGGGGCGCGTGGCCGGCCGGCTGGTGCCGGTTGTGCGGCGATCACCTCTGCGAACGGCGGGCGGTTGTACGCTGCGATCACTGCGGCCGGTCGAGGTGCCACCGCGATTCTGCCACTGGTCGCCCCTCGGCTCGCTCCGACCGGAGCGTGCAGGGGGCGGGGTATCGCCGCGATTGTTCCGCGATGAAGGGCGAGAGGCGGGACGTTCGGTCCGCGAACTGCGCGCCGGTGGCGCGGACGAGGGTTGCGAACGCTGGCCGCGGTCGGCTTGCTGATTGCCACGCCCGCGATCACCATCACTGCGCGAGCGCCGGGGCGACTGATCCTCAGAGGATGCGGATCGGCCCGACCCATTGCGTTCCTGGCGACCTTGCGCTTCGGCCGCATCCGTAAATGCAAGGCCAGGCAGCACGATCAGCGCGACGGCGGTGGCAGTGAGCAGGCTGAATTTGGTCATTGTTGGAGGCTCCTTCATGACAGCTTTCCGGGAATCCTCGCCCGAGTCTGGAGCAGGTTAACCAAATCTTGATGAGCGCTGGATGAACGCGCCCTTCATGTTCATGAGTCAGAAGGCGGACTGGCCCGCATGGCGCAGCTTCTGATCGGCCAGCACGATGGCTGCCATCGCTTCACCGACCGGTACGGCACGGATGCCGACACAGGGGTCATGGCGGCCCCGTGTTTCGATCACTGTCTCGGCAAAATCGCGATCAAGCGTCTGGCGTTCGATGCGGATCGAGGAGGTTGGCTTGACCGCAAAGCGGATCACCAGGTCCTGTCCGGTCGAGATGCCGCCCAGCACGCCGCCATTATGGTTGGACAGGAAGACGGGCCCGTCTTCGCCCATCCGCATTTCATCGGCAGCGTCTTCGCCGCGCATCGCGGCCGAGCCGAAACCGGCACCGATCTCGACGCCCTTGACGGCATTGATCGTCATCATCGCCGCGGCGATCTCGCTGTCGAGCTTGGCATAGACCGGCGCGCCCCAACCGGCCGGCAGGCCGGAGACGACGACTTCGACAATCGCCCCGGTCGAGGAGCCCTCGGCGCGCAGTGCGTCCATGTCGGCCGCCCATAGCTCGGCGGTGGCAGCATCGGGGCAGAAGAAGGGGTTGTTCGCAACTTCCGCCCAGTCCCAGCGGTCGCGCTCGATGGCGCGGGCACCGACCTGGACCAGTGCGGCGCGAATGCTGATGCCGTCGCCGAGAACCTTGCGCGCAACGCCGCCGGCCGCGACCCGCGAAGCCGTCTCGCGCGCCGAGGAACGGCCGCCGCCGCGATAATCGCGCACGCCGTATTTCATATCGTAGACATAGTCGGCATGGCCGGGCCGCCACTTGTCGCGGATATCGCCATAATCCTTCGAGCGGGCATCCTGGTTCTCGATCATCAGGCTGATCGGGGTGCCGGTGGTGACCGGCCCGCCGGTGCGGTCATCGCTGAAAGTGCCCGAAAGAATGCGCACCTGATCAGGTTCCTGGCGCGGCGTGACATGACGCGAGGTGCCGGGGCGGCGCAGATCGAGCCAGGGCTGCAGATCAGCCTCGCTCAGCGGGATTCCCGCCGGGCAGCCATCGACAATGGCGCCGATGGCGGGGCCGTGGCTTTCACCCCAGGTCGTAACCCTGAACAAATGTCCGAATGTGTTGTGTGACATGGTCGATCCGCGCGCTTTTGGTGACCATAGTCGGACTGCGGCCCGGCGTCACGCTGCTGACTGTGCCTTGCGGATCCAGCGCGCGAAGCGGGCATTGGCCGAGGGGCGCGAGAAAGCCTCGATGAAATCGTCCAGGGGCTCGAAGTCAGCGGGGCAGGGTGTTGTGGCAGTTTGTGGTGCCGCTGCCAGAACCCGCACCTGGACCATGATATCCGGCTCGCCGACCGCCTGCAGGCTGGCGCCATCGGTCACACCCGGTGGAATGCGCAGCAGGATCGCCCGCTCGCCCGAGCGCAGGGAACGGGTGAGCCCGCGCCGGGCCTGGCCGGCGCTGATTTCCACTTCCATGCAGGCGGGCAGGTGCCGCTCGAGAAAGCGGATGGCCTCGACGATGGACGCGAGCCGTGTGAGCGCTTCCGGTGTTGGCTCGGTCATGTCGGGATGCAGCGTCTTGACCTCGTCGCGGAAGCGGGATTTCGCCGCGGTCAGCCCGGCGCCCGGCTCGAGGCCGAACGCGGCATAGGCCGCAGAAACTGTCAAAACGCGCGATGTCATCCTGCTTCGATAGCGCAAGAAGATTCCTGAAAGGTTGACGCCGCCCGCGACGGGCGTAGGAAGGCGTGACGCCGTGGGAGATCGCGCGATGACCGACAAAAGCCTGATACCGCCAAGCCCCGACGCGGCCGACTATGCCCGCACCAATGAGGCCAATGCTGTCGAGATCTTCGACCGCGACGAGCCGTTTGAGCTGTTTTCCGAATGGCTGACGGACGCGCGCAAGAAAGAATTGAACGACCCCAATGCCATGGCCCTGGCGACGGTCGATGCGGACGGCCTGCCGGACGTCCGCATGGTGCTCCTCAAGGATGTCGATCGCGGCGGGTTTGTCTTCTACACCAATCTGGGCAGCGCCAAGGGGCAGCAATTGGCGACCCATCCGGCTGCTGCCCTGTGTTTTCACTGGAAGTCCTTGCGCCGGCAGGTGCGTGTCCGTGGCGCGGTCGAGCCGGTCACGCCGGAAGAGGCCGACGAGTATTTCGCCTCGCGGGCCCGCAACAGCCGCATCGGCGCCTGGGCCTCAACCCAGTCGCGGCCGCTGGAAAGCCGGTTCGCGCTGGAAAAAGCGGTGGCCCAGCAAGCTGCACGCTTCGGTCTGGGTGAAGTGCCGCGGCCCGCGCACTGGTCGGGCTTTCGCCTTCGCCCCGTCCAGATGGAATTCTGGCGCGACCGTCCATTCCGGCTGCATGACCGCCTGGTGTTCTCACGCGCCGATTTGGCGTCGCCCTGGACGACCAATCGGCTATACCCTTGATGCGAGAAGCCACCGGGAGGGGCTGACATGGCACGGATTCTCGAACTCTTGCGAACGGCGATCGACATCACGGTCGCGCTTTGCGCGGTGCTGGTGCTGGCGATTCCGCTCTGGTTCGCGCTGGCGGCGTTTGGCACCAAATGGGAATTCTGGGACTGGCAGACCGGTCTCAATGCGATGACCCATGTCTGGGGCATGCACCTCCTGCTCGCCGGACTGGTCGCGGGCGTGCTGACCCTGATTGGCCTGCTCGTATACCGGATCATGGCGCGCGAGGGTTATGGCAACTGGACCAGCGCCGTCGCCGTGACGCTGATCGCTGTGGCCGGCCTGTCCTGGGCTGTGCATGTCGAGAAGCTCAAGGCGGACGGCCCGGCCATTCTCGACGTGACAACCGATCTTGTGGAACCGCCCAACTTCTCTTCGGGCTTCATTTCACGCCGCTCAAGTCTGGATGCCAGCCTGGACTATGCCGGCAAGACCGCCGGTGACGGGCAGCCGCTGCCGGCCCTGCAGGCGGAACGCTATCCGCAAATCGCGACACTGCATCTCGACCTTCCGGTCGACACTGCCTTCGCTCGCGCGCTCGAACTGGCGCGTGTGCAGGGCTGGCGTGTCGGCACGGCATCCCGTCAGGCGGGCATGTTCGAGGCCGGCGCGGAAAGCCTCTGGTACGGATTCCGGGACGATATGGTTGTCCGGATCAGGCCCGACGAGGCCGGCGGCAGCCTTGTCGACGTGCGCTCGCTGGCGCGTCAACCGGTGCATGACCTCGGCCGGAATGTGGATCGGGTGCAGGACTTTCTGGTCCTGCTGGCCTCGCCTCAGCCCTGATCGCGCAGCCGGAAGCGGGCCGTCAGGCTCGGCTCGTCATCGCATGCAACTGCGCCGGTTTCGACCAGGTGGATCATGTGGGCGAGGATGGAATGCGCGGCTGCCGGGTGCAGGCGCTTGTCGACATGGGTGTAGATGGCGGCCACGAGTTCCGGCACGCGCTGCGGGCCCGACGCCAGGTGCGCGATGATCTGCTGTTCCCGTTTCAGGCGGTGGTCGATATAGGCCTGAACGAATTCGGCCGGGTTCTCGACCGCCGGGCCGTGCGTCGGCCACAGCCGGGTGAAATTGCGGTCGCGCACCCGCGCCAATTCCCTCAGATAATCGCCCATATGGCCGTCGGGCGGGCTGATGACGCTGGTTGACCAGGCCATGACATGATCGCCGCTGAACAGGATGTTCTCCTCCTCCAGCGCGTAACAGACATGGTTGGACGTGTGGCCAGGCGTGTGCAGCGCCTCGAGGGTCCAGCCCGGACCGGTAAAGCGTTCGCCATCGGTCAGTTCGATATCCGGCTGGAACCCGACATCATCGCCAGCCTCAAGCCGGACCTCGCCGCCAGCCGGCAGAACGCTCTGGGCGCCGAAGCCATACACCTTTGCCCCGTGCTTTTCCGCGAGCGGGCGGGCGAGCGGGGAATGATCGAGATGGTGATGGGTGACGAAAACATGGGTGACGCGCTCACCGGCCAGCGCCTTGTCGAGGGCTGCCTCATGCACCGGATCGAACGGACCGGGATCAATCACCGCGACCTCGCCATGACCGATGATATAAACGCCGGTGCCGGTATAGGTGAAGGGGCCGGGATTGGGGGCAATTACCCGCCGGACAGACGGTGAGATTGTCTCGCAGACGCCGTATTCGACATCGGTCTTCTGGAGGAAGGGGATGCTTGTCATGGGCGTGTTCGCTGTTCCAGCACGGCTGTGGGACGCAGAAAGTCGAGGAAGGCTGTCGCCAGCCGTTGTGTCACCCGTATCTTATCGTCCATCGCCATGGCAATTGGTGGGCCCATATCGGTCTTGTTGACGTCCACGACATAGAGGCGGCCATCCTTGTTGTCGCGCAAGACGTCGAGCCCGCCCCAGTCGAGCTGCATCGCGCGGGCGAAACCGGCCAGTTGTGCCTGTTCCGCGGCGGTCAGGACGGTGTGTGTCTCGACGACTTTCACGCAGGCGTTCGAATTCGCGAAGCGGTCACCGCGCGGGCGCCGCTTCAGAATGACAAGCGGGATCTGGCCGCCAACGGTGGGGCAGCGCAAATCCTCGACCAGGGCGCCATCGATCGAATTGTCGATCAGTCTCTGGTAGACAAAACCGGGTTCGGCCACACACGGGCCCTGGATGATCTGGCCGTCATGGGCGCCGTTGGCTTCCGACTTGCGCACCAGTTCGCCGCTGAAATGCGCCGGGTCGACGTTCAGCGGGTAGCCGAAACACTGTTCAAACACGGTCCCGACATGGCTCTTGGCGATGCTCTGGCAGTGGCGATTGATCGCCCGGGCACTCGAGGGCCATTCCACGGCACCGGATATGGTCGAGTCATCGAAGAAGAAGACGGCGTCGGCCTCGCTTTCCGATTTGGCGATCCGGGCTCCGGCGGCGTGCAGGACCGACCAGATCAGATACCAGGGGCGCGGCCGGTCGGGCGCAAACCAGATTTTTGGCCCAGATCGGGACGAGCGGCGCAGGCGCCAGCCCTCGACAACGAAGTAGAAGGGGAACCAGGACAGGACCTCGCCGATCAGCCCGGGCTCGAGGCGCAGGCGCGCGCCCGTCTTCTTGACGGTGACCACGCCATCCTGGAACTCGAAATCCTTCCACCAAAGCGCGTGGTGCATGGTTATGGCCCTTCCGGTTCTCACCCTGCACATTTTAGGCGCGTCGCGAACACACGCAAATCACGCTCGTTCACGGGCGGCGCGAAATTTGCGTGATCGACATCGTGGTTCGTTTCGAGGATGGGAATTTGAACGTCGCCCGGTTTCTAGGCAAGCGCCTTGTGCGCATCTGCTGGATGCTGTTGCTGCTTGCAGCGGCACAGCTGGCTGGTGCATTGATGGCCGGTCAGCCGCCAACCTCGCGAACTGCAGCTGTTCCGCCCTTGTCCGCCGAGAATGTTGCGCTGCAGCGACATAGCCTTCATTGACATCGTGTCTCTCAGACTGAAACTGCAACAAAACCCGGATTGAGCTCTATACAGCATGTTTGGATTCATTTTCAGGCGAGTTCTTATCGCCATCCCGACGATTCTCGTGATCATTGCGGTCGCGTTTTTCATGATGCATGCCGCGCCGGGCGGGCCGTTCGACCTCGAACGCCCGATGCCGGACGAGACGCGTCAGATCCTGATGGCCCGCTATGGCATGGATCAGCCGATCTGGAAGCAATATCTCGATTACATGGTCAATCTGTTCCATGGCGATCTCGGGCCGTCGCTGAAAGTGCGCGACAAGGATGTTGCGGAAATCATCGCCGAGGGCTTCCCGGTCAGTGCGACGATCGGCATCTGCTCGATGATCCTGGCCGTGATCTTCGGATCCTTCCTCGGTTCGGTTGCGGCCCTGCGTCAGAATACCAGCGGCGATTTTGCCGTCATGACCTTCGCAATGGTCGGCATTTCCATTCCTCCGTTCGTGATGGGGCCGATCCTGGCGCTCTTCTTCGGCCTGTATCTCGGCTGGTTGCCGACCGGCGGTCTCGATCCGCGGCTCGGCATGACGCCGGACCGGCTGATCCTGCCGGTGGTGACACTGGCGCTGCCGCAGATCGCCATCATTGCCCGATTGATGCGGGCGAGCATGATCGAGGTCTTGCGCTCGAACTATATCCGCACGGCGCGGGCCAAGGGCCTGTCCCCGTCGGCCGTAATCGTTCGCCACGCGCTGCGTTCGGCCATCCTGCCGCTGGTCAGCTATCTCGGCCCGGCATCGGCAGCCCTGATTTCCGGTTCGCTGGTGATCGAGGTCGTGTTCCAGCTGCCCGGTATCGGCAAGCATTTCGTCGACGCCGCCCTGCAGCGTGACTATACGATGGTGATGGGGGTCGTGATCATTTACGCCAGCCTGATCATCATCCTCAATCTGGTGGCGGACCTGCTTTATGGCGTCCTCAATCCGAAGGTGAAGTACGAATAATGACCACGCTTGCAACACCTGGCGAAAAGGCTGAGCTGATTGAAACGGCCGCGGTCAAGGGCCGCTCGCTGTGGGAGGATGCCCGCGCGCGCCTGATGCGCAACAAGGCTGCCGTCGCCAGCATCATCGTTCTCGGCACGCTGATCGTGCTGGCCATTCTCGGCCAGCTCGGTGTTTGGGTGCATGATTATGACACCATCTATCGCGAAGAAGTCTGGGTGCCGCCAACCTTCGAGAACTGGCACCTGTTCGGTACCGATGCCCAGGGACGCGACATGGTGGCGCGAACCCTTGTGGGTCTGGGCGTTTCGCTGATGGTCGGCGTGGTTGCGACCATTGTTTCGCTCGTGATCGGCGTGACCTGGGGCGCGACGGCCGGCTTTATCGGCGGCCGGGTCGACCAGGCGATGATGCGCTTCGTCGACATTCTCTACTCGCTGCCCTTCATTTTCTTCGTCATCATCCTGATGGTGGTGTTCGGTCGCAATATCATCCTGATCTTCGTCGCTATCGGCGCGGTGGAGTGGCTGACCATGGCGCGGATCGTGCGCGGCCAGACCATTGCCCTGAAGCGGATGGAATTCGTCGAGGCGGCGGAAGCGGCCGGCGTGTCGCAATGGAAGATCATCCAGCGCCACATCATCCCGAACGTGCTCGGGCCCGTGGTGGTCTATGTCACGCTGATGATCCCGGTCGTCATCCTGGCGGAAAGCTTTCTGAGCTTCCTTGGCCTCGGGGTGCAGGAGCCGCTGACATCACTGGGCCGTCTGATCTCGGCGGGAGCCCAGGACATGGAAGTCGCTCCCTGGACGCTGATCGTGCCGGCTGTGACGATGATGGTGACGCTGTTCTGCCTGAACTTCATCGGTGATGGCCTGCGTGATGCGATCGATCCCAAGGATCGCTGACGGTCCCGGTGTTGCCCTCGGTGCTGCCAGGGCGTTTGTGCAACAGAAAAGGGCCACCCGATCAGGTGGCCCTTTTTGCTGTCAGGTGACGGCTGACCCGTTGCCGCGGCTCTCCGCGCGGATAACCCCGGCGGCCCAAGGCCGTGGCGGGATGGCCTATTGCCGGCGCCGGGCCCTGAACCAGCGGCCATTCTCGCCGATCCGCATCATATAGGAGTCGAGTGCGGCGCTGCGGATGGTGGCGCCATCTCCGGCATCAACGCTGCGGGCGACATGGGTCGTGTCAGAGTCGAGCTGTTGCCAGACCTGACCGTTTTCAAGCGTGACCACCGCGCGGCGTGAGTGGTTGAAGGTGATGCTGGCAACGGCAAGATTATCGATGCGATCGATCTGGCCGGATGCGTCCCTTGATACGGTGCGATTCCCCGAGGCGGCCGAGTCGCCGGCTGCAGCAAGGTCGCTGGCCGAGCCCCGTGGCAGGCCCAGGCGTGGCAGCGACGGCAGGCTGAAGCCGGGAATGTTGAGGCCGAAGGTCGCTTCTTCTGCCGCCTCGACCTCGGTCCGGTTGACCGCGATGACGCTGCCGGACTCCGTTTCTCCGTGCAAGGCCGCGACCGCGGCATCTAGGCAGCTCAGCCGCGCGGTATCATCCGCGATAGCCTCACAGGCGAAGAGCCCGTCAAGCGGTGAGCCGGGGGTTTGGGCGATGGCTTGTGAGGGCAAGGTGGCGGCGAAGGCCAGAAGCAGTAATCGAGTGTTCATGATCACACATATATCTACCAGATGGACCAGAACTATGCGCGACCCGTCGGCAAGTGTCGACCGGCAGATGATGTTGCGCTAGACAGTGCGACTATGAATCGCTTGGATATCTCGGAGGGGAGACCGAAATCGTGACCCGCAATAAAATCTTGTTCGCCATGCTTGCATCGGCATCAGCGCTGGCGCTGACCAGTTGTGGCGGCGAGGGGCCTGCGCCCACAGACGAAGTGGTCATCCACCGGGGAAATAATGCGGAGCCGCTTTCGCTGGACCCGCACAAGGCCAGCGGAACCTGGGAAAACAACATTATCGGTGACATGTTCGTCGGGCTCTTTACCGAAGATCCTGATGCGCACCCGATTCCGGGCATGGCGGAAAGCTGGGAAGTCAGCGATGACGGCCTGGTCTGGACCTTCCATTTGCGCGCGGCCCAGTGGTCTGACGGCGTGCCGGTGACGGCGGGCGATTTTGTCTATGCCTGGCGCCGAATCGCCAACCCGGAGACCGGAGCCCAGTATGTTTCGCTGCTCTATCCGATCGTCGGAGTGGCGGCTGTCAGTCGCGGCGAGGCGCCGCCGGAGGCGATTGGCGTCATGGCGATTGATGACCGGACGCTGGAAATCCATCTCGAGAACCCGGCGCCCTACCTGCCGGGCCTCCTGACCCACTACACCACCTTCCCGCTGCCGCAGCACGTGGTGGAACAATTCGGGGATGAGTGGATCCGGCCCGAGAATATCGAGGTCAACGGTCCCTACAAGCTGATTGACTGGCGGACGAATAATTTCGTCCACCTCAGCCGCAACCCGCTCTTCTTCGATGATGCCAATCTCTGCATCGATGAGGTCTATTACTACCCCACGGTCGACAATAGTGCGGCCGGCCGCCGGGTGCGCAATGGCGAACTCGACCTGAACATGGAGTTCCCCGGTCAGCAGATGGAATTCCTGCGCCGGGAAATCCCCGATTATGTGCGCGTGCACCCCTATATGGGCACGGTGTATTTCTCCATCAACACGACGCTGGAGCAGTTCTCGGATCCGGCCGTCCGCAACGCATTGGGAATGGCGATTGATCGCGAATTCATCGCCAATGAAATCCTGCGCGCCGGCCAATTGCCTGCCTATTCACTCGTCCCGCCGGGGGTCGACAATTATGTCAGCGGTGTTGAAGCAAGCTGGGCCGACATCCCGGTGGAAGAGCGCCGCGTCATGGCGCGCGATCTGCTGATCGAGGCCGGCTACGGCCCGGACAATCCATTCCGGTTCGAATACACCTACCGCGCCACGGGTGATAATCCGCGTGTCGCGCCGGTTGTGCAGAATGACTGGTCGGCAATCGCATCCTGGGTTCAGCCCGAGCTGATCGTCAACGATACGCAGATTCACTATGACAATCTGCGCGCCTCCGACTTCGAGATCGCTGATGGCGGCTGGGTCGCCGACTATAATGATCCCTACAACTTCCTCTTCCTCGGCGAGTACCGCTCGGTGCCGATGAATTATGCCCGCTACAACAATCCGGACTATGACGCGATGGTCGAGCAGGCCAATCGTGAACAGGATCTGGAGCTGCGGGCGAGCATGCTGGCGCAGGCCGAGCAGATGCTGGTCGATGACATGCCGATCATCCCGCTGGTCTTCTACGTCAACAAGAACCTCGTGAATCCGCGCGTCACCGGCTGGGTCGACAATCTGACCGATATCCACCGGACGCGTTACCTGTGTTTCGCCGATCTGGATCGTGGCGAAACGCCGGCTGAATAACAGACGCTTGTCAGATGAGGCCCTCCCGACCTAGCTTGAGGTGAATTCGGGCAGGTTCGGGGGGCACTCATGTCAGGTGGCGACAATATTACAGACGCAATTATTGCCGATTCGGCCGGCGGCGAGCTGGGCGATGCGATCCAGGCGTCGCGTCGCAAGAAGCGGCAACGGCACTCGGCCTTCGAGCCAGCCTATCCGGCGGGCCAGTGCAGCAATTGCGGTACCAAGCTGATCGGGCCTGTGTGCCACAGCTGCGGCCAGACTGCGGAAACCTTTCACCGACCGATCTGGGACCTGGTGCTCGACGTCCTCGACGGGCTGTTCGGGCTTGAGGGCCGTCTGTGGCGGACACTGCCGCCGCTGATGTTCCAGCCCGGCAAGCTGACCCGCCGATATCTGTCAGGGACCCGGGCGCGCTATGTCATGCCGTTCCGGCTCTATCTGACAGCCAGTGTTCTGTTTTTTCTCGCTGTCTTTGCGATCGACAGCTTCCAGGACAATCCCGATTCCGCGATCTTGTCGCCGGATGCACGCGCGGCGATGGATGCGGCGGTTGCCGAAATCCCGCTTGATGAACTCGACCAGGAGCTCGCGGATCAGGGCATTCCAGAGGCGCAGCGGGCGGCAATCGCAGAGCAGCTGGGCCGGGGCTCCGAAGTCGTTGCCGGTGTCGAGGAGACAGACGAGGAACGGGCGGCGCGCGAAGCGGTCAGCGCTGACGAGCTCAAACAGGCAATCCGTGAGGCCCTGCTGCGCGACAGAACTGCGCAGGGGGACACCGGGTCAGGGGCCGATGCCGGTGAAAACGGCTCCGGCTCGCTCGACTCGGATGCCGTGGGCGATGCGGTGGACGAGGGACTGGCCGATGTGCCGCTCGAGGTCCGCGAACGCCTGGCCGACCAGGCCGACCGGATCATTGACGATGGCGGCGCCTCGATTGCCACCTCGATGCAGGTCTGGGCGCCGAGGCTGATGTTCGTTCTGCTGCCGATCTACGCGCTATTGCTGGCGATCACGCATTTCTACAAGCGGGGCTATTTCTTCTACGACCATCTCGTCGTCTCGCTGCACTTCCACTCGGTGCTGTTCTTCGGCTTCATCCTGGTGCTGGGACTGGGGGCGATTATCGGCTCGGCCCCCGCTGGAATGGCGTTCGTGGTGTGGGCGAATTACTACCTCTACCGGCTGCACCGCGTCGTCTACCGCCATGGCCGCTTCTCATCCCTGCTGCGGACGGTGTTCCTGGATTGTCTCTACGGCATCATCCTGTTTGTCGGGATGATGATCCTGTTGTTGATCGGCATTCTCTCGGTCTGATCCGGACAGAAAAAGGGGGGCTGCAGCGTGTGCTGCAGCCCCCGATCCCTTGCAGGTATAGCGATTTGCGTCAGTTCGGCTCAGGCGCCGTGCTGCGCAATTGCGCCTGGCCGGAGCCCATCTGTGACCGGGCCTCAAGCGCAGCGCGCACTTCGGGCAGGTCGAGCAGGGCATTCATCCGGGCTGCGGTTTCCGCCGTTTCTGCCGACATGCCGAACAGGGCCGAGAAGGCCTCCAGCGGTGTCTGTTCACGCGGGAAGCGGACCAGGCGGACATCGGCTTCAGGCGCGAGGCCAGCCAGTTCCCGCGACACATCGACCGCGTCGCGGAAGCCGCCGATTTCATCGACCAGGCCGAGATCGAGCGCCTGGGCTCCGGTCCAGACACGGCCGCGGGCGATTTCCAGCACCCGTTCGAGCGGCAGGTCACGGCCATCGGCGACGCGCCGGGTGAAGTCGTCATAGGTATCGGCCATCTGGGCGCGGTAGGCGGCACGCTGGGTATCGGTCCAGCTCTGTTGCCCGGAGAAAGCAGTGGCATACTCGCCGCCGACATGGACCGACTCCGATTGCAGGCCGACCATTTCGAACGTGCCTTCCAGCGCCACCTTGCCGCCGAGCACGCCGATCGAACCGGTCAGCGTCGTTGCATGGGCCAGGATGTAATCGGCCGGTGCGGCGAGATAATAGCCGCCGGATGCGGCCATCGAGGCCATCGAGATGATCACCGGCTTGCCAGCCTCACGGGCCCGCCCGATCGCGTTCCAGACCTGGTCCGAGGCAATCGCGGACCCGCCCGGTGAGTCGACCCGAATCAGGATGGCGCGAATGCTGCTGTCATTGGCGGCCTCGAGAATGGCCTCGGCCATGCTGTCGCTGCCGATGCCGCTGCCATTGCTGAACGGGCTCTGGTCGCCAGTGCCGGTCATGATTGCGCCCTGGCCCTCAATGAGGGCGATGGCGGGACCCTGGCTCCAGGGATTGAGCATCGCCTGATAGGCCTCGATCGTCACAATTTCCGCACCGGAGCCGGCGCGGGCAAGGGCGGCTTCGCGCGCCTCGACCACATGGCCGAGATGGTCGACCAGGCCGCGCTCGAGGGCGTCCTCGGCGGAGTGAGGCGCGGTTTCAAAGACGCCGCGCAGGGTCTCCGGCGTGATGTCACGATCACCGGAAATGCCGGCAATTGCGGTGTCGAAGATGGAGTTCATATAGGACAGCGTCGCTTCACGATGCGCGTCCGTGAAACCGGTCTCGGTGTAGACATTCGCCGCATTCTTGAACTCGAAGAACTGCTCGAATTGCGGGTTGGCGTTGAAATGTTCGAACATGCCGCCGAGGAAGAGCACTTCCGATGCCAGGCCGGCCGGGGTGAAGTTGGCCGTGTCCTGCAGCCAGAGCTCATCGGAACCGGAGACCGCGAAATAGCCGGTCACCGAGGTACCTTCGAAGCCCTGGGCGTGGGTGATGACGAATTTGCCGGAGTCGCGGAAATCGGTGATCGCATTGCGGACTTCCTCGGCCATGCCGGGCGCCAGTCCGAATTCATTGGCCCGGATGAAAACACCGGCAACAGCGGGGTCGGTCTCGGCGTGCTCCAGCGTTTGCACGATCTCGACCAGCGAGAGCGGCTCTGCGAAAGCGAAGGGGGAGCGCGACGGCGAATCGAGCCGCTCGGCCCGCAGGTCGAGTTCGAGCACGGCGCCATTGCCAGGCAGGGTAGGTTCGGGCCGGGCGCCCGAGACAGCCGAAGCCAGCATGCCTGCGACCAGGAAGGCGACGAGGATGAGGGCGAGAACCGATCCGACGATCACGCCGAAAATCGAGCCAAAAAATGTAATCCAGAACTGTTTCATCAAAGGTCCTTCCAAACCGGATGCGCGGCTGACCGGACAATCTGTGCAAGAAGCAGTCCTGTCCAGACCCAAGACTACAGTGCCGGAGCGGGACAGGCGCGAGGGATTGGCGGTGCTGGCGTCCCGGCCTGAGGCAATATCCCTGCGGGCGGGAATGCCAGGGTGACGCAGGCGGGGCGGGGCATGGTGGTCGGAGTAGCAAGATTTGAACTTGCGACCCCCGCCTCCCGAAGACGGTGCTCTACCAGGCTGAGCTATACTCCGAACCGAGGCGGCGCTTATAACCAACTCGCGGCAGCCGTGCAACGCGCCAAAAACACCCGGCGCCGCCTGTATAGCAGGCTTGCCCGCCCCGGCTCTGCGTGTCGATCCAAGCGCCCGTTGCCCCCTGGCGGCGACGGTTTGGGCCCTGTCACTGCACAGCAGCTGCAAATCCGCCCGGCAGGCACCGCATTGAGCCGTTGCATCCGTCGGCTCGACTCGGTATCTAGCCCGCTCCGTCGCAGATGACGGATCCGGTTGGGGCGTCGCCAAGTGGTAAGGCACCGGTTTTTGGTATCGGCATTCCCAGGTTCGAATCCTGGCGCCCCAGCCAACCGACTCAGTTGATCCTTCAGCGCGAATCATTGCCGGCACCGGGATATCCCGGTCACGGCCGGTGCGATGATTCGGCAGTCCGGGTGCCGCAGGCTGCAGCCTCGCCGCCAGGCGCTGTCACGCAGACGTGAAGTTTCCGTGACACCCCCCGCTGCCGCCAGCCGGTAATCCCTTGCGACGCGAAGACCTTACTGCATCCCTCAGGCGAGCTTGGCCAAACAATTAATCGCATCAGGCGAAAACTGCTGCTTTCGGAGCTGGTTTGGTCGCATTCCAGCCATAATGATGTATTGATCGTAAGGCTTGGCTAGTGTTAGCGTTCAGCCGGATTTCAAGGGCGCGCATGCGTCAATGAGACGATGGGTTCACCATCGCGGTCTATGGGTGGTCTGTAACAACAGCTACGGTAACCATCCGTGCAGATTTGAACGCTAATCGGGTTATCCGATGGCGGCCAGCGCGCCGCTTGAGTTTAGGGTAGGGGGCCAATCCGGCAGGCATTTTGCCGGTTTAGCATCGAAGTTAATGTGGGCGGGGAGCCGTACTGGCGACCTGCGATTACCATTGTGAGGCGAGAAATGGTGGACTTGAAGAAAATGGTTCGCGCGTCGCTCATGGCGGCGGTTGCGGCGAGCGCCGTCGGGGGAGTTGCCAGTGCGCAACTCGCTCCCGTGCTGCAAACGGCACGTCAGGGAACGACCGAGGGTGCGCAGACGCAATCCCGTATTGACCAGCTGGACGACCAGCGCACGGATATCGAACTCGAATATCGTGCCCTGCTCGACCAGATCGAATCGCAGCGTCTGTTCGTTGAGCAGCAACAAGTGTTCATCCGTTCGCAAGAGAACGAGATGGGTTCGCTGCAGGCGCAGATCGACCGCGTTGAAAACATCCAGCGCGACCTGTCGCCGATGATGCGCGAAATGGTCCAGAATCTCGAGCAATTCGTGAATCTTGACCTTCCTTTCCGCCTTGAGGGCGAAAATGGCCGGCTTCACCGGATCGAGCGTCTTTACGAGCTGATCGACGACCCGGAAATTTCCCCGGCAGAGCGTTACCGCGTGATCCTGAATGCCTATGACATCGAGGCGTCCTACGGTCGCTCGCTGAATTCCTACGAAGAAGAAATTCTCGAGGACGGCATTCCGGTCAATGTGACCGTGCTGCAGATCGGCCGTATCGCCATGATCCGCAAATACCCTGATGGCCGCATGACCATGCGTCATATCAATGGCACCGATTGGGTTGCTCTTCCGGGCAGCTATGAAGCCAACGTGACCCGCGCAATCCGGATCGCTCAAGAAGTCACCACCCCGTCTGTCTTCCTCGCGCCTCTCCCGGGGCCGACGGTTGCGCAGTAACGGATTGGAACGGAGAGTTAAGCGATGAAGACCACCTTTAAGATACTCGCCGCCGCCGTTTCGATGGGTGTGGCGCTCACTGCCGGAGCTGGCGCACAGACGCAGCCGGCCGGATCAATCAGCGAACTTCTGAACCGCGTGCGCAGCGATGCGCGTGAGGCCAGCCAGGAAAACCAGGCTCGTCTGCGTGAGTTCCAGAACAGCACGAACCAGCAGCAAGCCCTGTTGAGCCAGGCGCGCGCCGAAATGGCCGCTCTGGAGCGTCAGGCCGCAACGCTGACGACGCAATTCGAAAACAACCAGACCCAGATTGACGTTCTCGCAACGGATCTTCGCCAGCGCCAGGGTGCGTTTGGTGAGCTGTTCGGTGCAGCCCGTCAGGCCGCTGGTGAATTCGCCGCCATCATCAACGCATCTCTGGTGTCTGCCCAGTTCCCGGGCCGTGCCGATGCGCTGGAATCCCTGGCAACCGGCCGTACGCTTCCGACCCGCGCGGAACTGGACTACATCTGGCGCCGGGCGATCGATGAAATGATCGGCCAGCAAGGTGTTGTGACCTTCGACTCGATGGTGACGGGTATCGGCAATGGCCAGCCTGTTCCTGTAACGCGTGTCGGACCGTTCATTGCCTTCACAAACTTCAACAACAACCAGCGTTTCGCGCGTTGGAAGGAAGACACCACCACCGGTGCGTGGACCCTGTCTGACCTTGCGACCCAGCCTCCGGGCAATCTGATCGGTGCCGCATCGACCCTGTTCAATGCCGATCCGAACGAGATTGTCATGGGTGTTGTCGATCCGTCGCGTGGTGCCCTGCTGGACATCTACAAGGACGTTCCGGATCTCGAAGAGCGCATCAATCAGTCCGGCATGGTTGGCCTGGTGATCATCGGTCTTCTGGCGATCTCGGCAGCCTTCGGTCTGTTCCGCATGTTTGCCCTGCTGAGCACGCAGGCGGCCGTCAATGGTCAGAAGCGCAAGTCGAAAGCGTCCAAGTCCAACCCGCTTGGCCGTGTCATGATGGCTTATGAAGCTGCCAAGGACAAAGACGTCGAGACGATGGAATTGAAGCTCGACGAGGCCATTCTCCAGGAATCGCCGAAGCTCGAATTCGGCCTCAACTTCCTGAAACTGGCAGCCGGTATTGCACCACTGCTGGGCCTGCTGGGTACCGTGACCGGGATGATCAAGACCTTCACCCAGATCACGCTGTTCGGTACGGGCGATCCGAGAATCATGGCCGGCGGTATTTCCGAAGCGCTCATGACCACGGTTCTTGGTCTTATTGCCGCCATTCCGCTGTTGTTCATTCACAGCTTCGCACAGAGCTTCGCTCGCGGTGTGCAGCAAGTGCTTGAAGAACAGGCTGCTGGCATGGTTGCGCGGCACGCTGAAGAGCGCGCTCAGGGCTGATTGGAGGAAGCGTTATGGATTTCCAGGCCGTAAGTACCGGCCTTCAGGAGTTCCTCGAGCGCGGAGGCCCCGTTCTGGTTGTTATCATGATAACGACCTTTGTAATGTGGGCTTTCATCCTCGAGCGCTTCGCCTACTTCTACTTCGCCTTTGGCGGACAAGAGAGTGCGGCGATGCGGGAGTGGTCGGCACGGGCAGACCGAAAGTCTTGGTATGCCCATGCCATCCGCGACCAGCTCATCTCGGAGGTTAAGCAGCGTTGCGACCAGAATGTCGAGTTGGTGAAAACCCTCGTCGCGGTCGCCCCGCTATTCGGATTGTTGGGAACAGTGACCGGCATGGTCTCGGTTTTCGATGTCATGGCGATTTCAGGGTCTTCGGACGCACAGGCCATGTCGGCCGGTGTTTCCCGGGCCACGATCCCGACCATGGCGGGGATGGTGGCATCCCTGTCCGGACTGATTTTCGCAACCCAGATCGAACTTCTGGCCAAGCGCCGTGTAGCGCGCCTCGCCGACAAGCTCGAAATCGGTGAAGGAGCTCAGTCATGAGGCGGCGCAACAAGCACACGGACGACCAGGCCGAGGTCAATATGACCCCGATGCTGGATATCGTTTTTATCCTGCTGATCTTCTTCATCGTGACGGCGACCTTCCTCTCGGAAGAGGGGATCGACATGCGGCCACCTGCGGATACCCCGCCGGAGACCAACGAGCCGGCACCACCACCGATCCTGGTCCAGGTTGATGACGACAATAATATCTTCGTCAATCGGGTCCGGACGGATGTTGACCGGGTTCTCGCGGCCGTGAACCGCTTCCGCTCGGAAGAGCCGGGCAGCGCGGTTCTCGTCGATGTCGAGGACGAAGCCGATCATGGGATCATTGTCCAGATCTGGGATGAGATGGGTGCCAATGGCATTCCGGTCTCGCTCCAGCGCAACGAAGAAAACGGTTAGGTCCGGGGAGGTTCAATATGGCGCGCCGTGTTAGCCGCGTAAGTACCGGAGAGGAAGAAGTCGAACTGAACATGACGCCGATGCTCGACGTTGTTTTCATTCTGCTGATCTTCTTCATCGTCACCTCCGTCTTCATCAAGGAGCCGGGCGTGTCGGTGATCCGTCCGGATGCCATGACCGAAGAGCGTGAGACCCCGTCCATGCTGGTGGCCATCACGTCCACCAACGAGATCTGGGTCAATCGCAGGTCCTATGAGATGGCCGAGCTCCGGGGCGTGATCGAGCAGCTTCTGCTTGAAAACCCCAAGGGTGAGGCCATGATCCAGGGCGACGAGTCCGCCAATATCGGCGTTATCCTCGACGTGCAGGATCTGCTCACGGAAATGGGTGTCGAAGTCAAGATTTCGACGTTACAAGGTTAGGGAGGACTGATTATGGGTAGCATAATTCGCCTCATGGGCGGGATACCGATTGCCGCCATTGTGACGGTCGCACTCTTCATGCTGATGACCCGCCTGATCTTTACCGAGGGCGCGCCACCGGAGCAGAGCGAGGAGGAACTCTCCTTCACGATCAATGACGAGGTCCAGGACATCGCGGCCCGTCGGCGGGATACGACCATCGAGGACGTGCAGCAGGTGGATCCGCCGCCACCGCCGCCACAGATTGACCGTCAGCGGGCCGAACAGCCCACTGAAGGCCTGGCAACGGTGATGGGCGAGATCCCGGATTTCGCTGCCCCCCAACTGAACAGTGACAGTGTCAGCTTCTCGGTCTCTGACCGTGACGCCCAGCCACTGGTCCGCATCGAGCCGCAATATCCAATGCGGGCCCTCGAACGCGGCACCGAGGGGACCTGTAATGTCCGGTTTGACGTGACCGCCGATGGCACGCCGACCAATATCCGGATCATTGCCTGTGACAGTTCACTGTTCGAGCGCGCCGCAGAGCGAGCGGTCGAGCGGTGGCGCTACAGCCCGAAAGTGCAGGACGGCGTGCCAGTGGCGCGTGTGAATGTGGAAACGCAATTCGAGTTCCGCATTTCGCAATAGGACTACGGCGATGGATGAGCGTGGCCCACCACGCTTGTCCATCGGCGACTGCGGGAGCGGGTGCGGGCCTCATGGGCGCCACCCAGACAGTTTGTGAAAGCCTGTCCAGGGGAGCGGGACTGGTATGAAGGAGCCATCGATGATCCGTATTAGCGGTTTCGATCTGACTGGGGTAACCCGCAAGCTTGCCATGCTCGCGATGGCCGTGTCGTTGACCGGTGGTGTCTTCGCGACGGCGGCAGATGCGCAGCGGCGCGAGCGCCGTTCGGACGAGCAATCCGACCAGAACGCTGCAGACCGGGTTTTCTCGGCAGCGATCGGCGAGATCGTTCAGGAAGCCCTGGCGCAACAGGAAGCGGAACAGTATGCCGCGTCCATCACGACCCTGAACCGGGCCCTGGGCTCGTCGAGCATCAATCCGTATGAGCGCGCCGTTTCGCTGCAATTGCGTGGTCGCGCCTATTATGACACCGACCGGGTGTCCCAGGCGATCCAGGACTGGGAAGCGGCGATCGCGACCGGCGCCATGTTGCCGAGCGAAGTGAACAGCTACCGGATCAATATCGGTCAGCTCTACATCACGATCGATGATTATACCCGTGGCATCGCCTCGCTCGAGCGCGCTGTCGCCGATGGCGGCACCGAAATCGTCAACGCACCGCTCGCCCGCATGCTGGCCCAGGCCTATGGTCAGGCCGAGCGCTACCGGGAAGGCCTTGTTTGGGCCAATCGCTTCTGGGCGATGATCCCCGACGCCGACCGTCAGCGCGGCGATTACAGCCTGATGCTGTTCTACTATCAGCAACTCGAAATGATTCCCCAGCAAATGGGTATCGTCGAACAGATGGTGCAGCGCTGGCCGGCCGAGAAGAGCAATTGGCGCTCCTATGCGTCACTGCTGGCCCAGGTCGATCGCGAAGAAGACGCGTTCGAAGCCAACAAGATCATGTACATCAACGGCATGTTCACCGAGGGACGTGAGATCGAGGCGCTGGCCCAGTATTACAGCTTCTTCGAATACCCCTATCGCGGCGCGGTTATCCTCGAGCGCGAAATGAATGCCGGTGTTGTGGAGCGTAACCAGCGCAATCTCAACCTTCTGGCCAATATGTGGCGTCAGGCCCGCGAATGGGAACGCGCCATTCCGGTGCTGCGTCAGCTGGCGCAACTGTCCAGTGACGGCAATGATTATCTGAAGCTGGCCGAGGCTCTCTACCAGGAGCGGCAGCTCTCCGAGGCCGAGTCGGCGTTCCAGGAAGCTCTCAACCGCGGCGGTCTCGACCGTCCGGGTACGGCCTGGACCCTGCTGGGCAATGTCCGGCTCGATCTTGACCGTCGTCAGTCCGCGCTCGCGGCCTTCCAGGAGGGCGCCCGCTATCCATACTCACGCTCTACTGCGAATGGCTATATCACCTATATCAACAGTGTGATCCGGGCCGAAGCCGACCGCATCCGCATTCGTGAACGCGTGCGTCAGGATGAGTGCCGCTTCGGTGTCGAGGATGCACTTGAGACCGCACGCCTGCTGGGTACGATCGACGAAACCGGTCGCACGGTTATCGAAGTGCAGCCGCGCTGTGCCGATCTCTACAACCAGTATGGTGAAGCGCTGTCTTCGGTGACGGCAGCGACTGCAGCCGAAACCACCGAAGCAGCTGACGACGCCGGCTAAACGGTCTCGCCAGGCCAGCCGTCTGGCAGCAGACATGAACTGAATGACGCCCCGGCTTTCTGGCCGGGGCGTTTTTCTTTGCGTGGCGGGGCTTGTGCGCCGAAACGGGCGCGATGCAGAACCGGTGGCACCGGGTGATCTCCCGGAAAAAGACCCTGTAATCGCCACAATCCTTCCTTCTTCCGCCGCGGTTTCGCCGCGTCCCGGGTTGATCATTTCATGGTGGCGCGGGGCCGTGTTGTGGCTCTGCGTCGCACCCGTCATCCCGGCAGGCGATCGACGCCACCGGGCGAACGGCGGGTCGGGTGACAGACGCTGTCGGGGCCGTGCAGACACTGTCAAAGGGGAGGCCTGTCCAATGACAGCCACTTTTCAGTCACTGAGAATACCATTGATCTTGCCGCTGGCCGCCGTCATCACGGTCGGCTTGTTCCTGATGATGCGGCAATTGATCGATATCGGACCTGTGCAACCCGTCGTCGAGGTCGAACCGCCGGCGGTCGTCATCCGCTTCGAACCGATCGATGCGGAAATCGATCGCAGCCCGGACATCATCCATGTCGAGCCTGTCGCACCGCCGCCTGCGCGTCCCGCGACTGATGCGCCGACCAGTCCCGTCGATGCCCTTCCCGGCTCGGGCGGGCACGTGGTGGCACCCGTCGGACGCTCGGAGATCAGCGGGCCGGGCAGCATCGTCATCACGCAGCGCGAGCCGGTTGCGGTGGTCAGGGTGCAGCCGATGTATCCGCCGCGCGCCGCCGAACGCCGGCTCGAAGGCCAGTGCTCGGTCCTGTTCGACATCACCCCGCAAGGCACGACGACCAATGTGCGGGCGCTTGATTGTACCAGCTCGCTGTTCGAGCGCGCCTCGGTCAATGCGGTTGCCAACTGGCGCTATAGTCCACAAATCGAGGCGGGCGAGCCGACCATGTATCGGGGAGCCACGACACAACTGGTCTTCCGCCTCGACGAATAGCTTTCCGGCCGGCACGGATGGCCCCGTCCAACCGGAAGCGGCCCGCTGCGACCCCGGTCGCAGCGGCCCTTTTCTATTCGGCCGCCGCGGGCTCGGCAGCGATCGCCTCGACTTCGGCGTCGGCGAGGCCGACCGCCATCAGGGCGAAGGCCCAGTTCATCGCGGTCTCGCGCAGGCTGTCAAACCGGCCCGAGGCACCGCCATGGCCGGCGCCCATATTCATGCGCAGCAGTGTTAGCCCGTCATCGGTGCGGCGATCCCGCAGGCGCGCGACCCATTTGGTCGGCTCCCAATAGGTGACGCGCGGATCGGTCAGGCCGCCGGTTGCCAGCACGTGCGGGTAGGCGTGTTCGCCGACCTGGTCGTAGGGGCTGTAGGCGATCATCGTCTGATAATCCTCGGCGCTCTCGATCGGATTGCCCCATTCGGGCCATTCCGGCGGGGTGAGCGGCAATTCGGCATCCGACATGGTATTGACGACATCGACGAAGGGCACGGCCGCGATGGCGCCGGCAAACAGGTCGGGTGCCAGATTGATCGCGGCGCCGACCAGAAGACCGCCGGCGGAACCGCCATAGGCGACGATATTGCCGCGTGAGGTATAGCCTTCGCGCGCCAGCGCCTCACCGGCGGCGACGAAATCGGAGAAGGTGTTTTCCTTGTTCTCCAGCTTGCCGTCGAGATACCACTGATAGCCACCGGCCATGCCGCCGCGGATATGGGCGACGGCATAGATCATGCCGCGGTCGACCAGCGAGAGCGGCGTGACGCGGAATCCGGCCGGGATGGTGATGCCGTAGGAACCATAGCCATACAGCATCAGTGGCGCGCTGCCGTCGAGTGGCGTGCCGGCATGATAGAGAATGGTGACCGGGATCTGGGCCCCGTCCTCGGCCGGGGCCATGATGCGGCGCACGACATAATCGGCCGGATCATGGCCGGACGGTACTTCCTGGCGCTTCAGCAGAATGCGCTCATGGGTGCGCATATTGTAGTCGTAGGTCTCTTCCGGCGTGGACGGGCTTTCATAGGTGAAGCGGATCTGGTCGACGGCATATTCATAGCCGGCCGAGACGCCGAGCGAATAGGCTTCCTCGGCGAAATCGATCTGGTGTTCGGCGCCGGTGGCGTACTCACGCACGACGATGCGGGGCAGGGCGTTCTCGCGCTCCATGCGCACTTGCCAGTCCTGGAAACCGACGAGGTCGAGCACCAGCACGCCGGGACGATGCGGGATGACATCGACCCAGTTTTCACGGCCCGGATTGTCGAGCGGTGCCGACATGACCTTGAAGTCGACGGCGCCGTCGAGATTGGTGCGGAAATAGAAGCGATCGGGCGCTTCGGTCAGATAATATTCGACATTCTCCTCACGCGGCGCGATCAGCACCGGCTCGGCCGTGGCGTCATTGGCGTCGATCAGGCGCATCTCGTTGGAGGTGTGACCGCCGGCATTGATGACGACATAATTATTGCCGTCCGACAGGCCGATCGAGATGAAGAAGCCGGCATCGGGCTCTTCATAGACCAGCTCGCTGACACCGCCCTCGCGCGGCTGGCGATAGACCCGGCGTGAGCGGCCATTGTCGTCGCGCCAGATCCAGTACAGCGTCTCGCTGTCATTGGTCCACACGAAGTCGCCGGTGGATTCGTCCGTCAGGGTCGAGACGATGGCGCCGGTGGCGATGTCCTTGATGCGGACCTCGTAATATTCCGAGCCGCGGATATCGACGGCATAGGCGAGATAGCGATGGTCGGGGCTGTGCTCGACCTCGCCGAAATCGAGATAATCGAAATCGGCCGCTTCGGCATCGCCATCGATCAGGATTTCCTCCTCGCCATTGGCTTCACCGGTCACCGGGTCAACCGGGCGCCGGGCATAGATCGGATATTGGCCGCCTTCGCGATAGCGGCTGAAATACTCGTAATTGCCGTCGCGCTCGGGCACCGAGCTGTCGTCTTCCTTGATGCGGCCGCGGATCTCCTGGAAAATCCGTTCCTGCAGCGCTGCGGTCGGTTCCATCACGGCATCGATATAGCTGTTTTCGGCGTCGAGCAGGGCGCGGACATCGGGGTCGAGCACCTCCGGTTCGCGCATCACCTGCTGCCAGTTTTCGTCCTTGATCCACTGGTATTCGTCGATCCGGGTGAAGCCGAGCTGTTCAATCTCGACCGGGCGTTGCTCCGCCACCGGCGCCTCGATACCGCGGGCGCGGGCGATCAGGGCGGACTCGGTGGTGGTGGCGGTGGTCTCAGTGGTCATGCTTGTCTCCGGGCTGCAGGCGGCGGCGATCAGGGCTGTGAGCCCGGCGCCGATCCACATCAGCCGATTATGGGCGGTTCGTGATGTCATCATTTCCCCCTGTTGGTCGCTTGATGATCAGTCCTCGCCCGTCGCGGGGCGAAAGTCCAGTACACCGCCATTGGTACAATAGCGTTCGCCGGTTGGCGGCGGGCCGTCGGTGAAGACATGCCCCATATGGGCGCCGCAATTGGCGCAGTGAATCTCGGTGCGCGGATAGCGCAGCTTGTAATCGGTACTGGTCTCGATCGCGTCTGCCGATACCGCTTGCCAGAAGGAGGGCCAGCCGGAGCCGGACTCATACTTGTTGGCCGCAGCAAAGGCCGGCTCGCCGCAGACGGCGCAATGATAAGTGCCGCTGCGCTTTTCGTTGTTGAGCGGGTGCGAGAAGGGCGGTTCGGTGCCCTCGGCAAAGGCGATGGCGTCGGTTGCAGGGTCGAGCGCGGCGCGCAGGCGCGCAATCTCGGCTTCACTCAGTCGTGGCATGATCGGCCTCCTCGCCTGTGGCGTCGCGGACGGCACCATGGACCCGCCCGATCGACAATATGGGTGTTGCCAGGCTGATGACCAACAATACCAGTGCAAGTCCCGCCATCGGTATCAGTGCCGCGATCCGCGGATCGGTAGCGCCGACGACGAAACCCATGATGATGGCCCCGGCCGGCATGCCGCCGAACAGGCCGAGCTGGTAGACCGACATCACCCGCGCCAGTTTGGCGGGCGGTGCCTGTTCCTGCACCACCGACCGGCTCAGCGAGATGGCGACACCGGCGCCGAGCCCCCAGAAAAATACCAGCCCGTAAAGCGTCCACAAGGGCATCGGAATGGCGAAGGCGCCCAGTGCAGCGACGGTGACGAGCTGGGCCAGGATGACGGCGCGGCCGGGACGTTCGATCTGCGGCAGGCGGGCGAGGGCGAGATTGGCGGCCAGGGCGCCGAGCCAGAAACAGACCATCAGGCTGGCGATCTCCTGGAAACCGCCGCCATAGGCTTCGCGGATCAGCAGCGGGATCAGCACCAGGAAGGCGCCGCCGACCACGAGGAAACCGATCGCCACCATGATCGCCGTCATCGGCATCAGCACCGGCGAGTGGATCACCGCGCGCCAGCCATCGACCAGGTCGGCGAGGGGGTGGGCGGTCGAGCGCCCGCGATTGGAGCCGAGCCGCGGGATGAAGGTCGCGGCGATGCCGCCGATCACCAGCCCGATCCCCTGCAGCGCGAACAGGGCGCCCGGTCCGGTCCAGGACGCAAAATAGCCAACCCCCATGCCGGCGAGCTGTGAAGCGAACTGGACGCTGGAGGTCAGCACGACGGCGCGCTGCAGGTCGATGCCGCCATGGCGGGTCTGGCCGGCGATGCGGACGATGGGATTGATGGCGCTGTCGCGGGCCGGCATGACGAAGCCGCCGGCAACCCCGATCATCAGGGCGAAGGCGACCATGAGGGCGTAGGACAGGCGGTTGGTCAGCAGCAGGGCGGCGAGGGCGAGGGCGCTGATCCCGGCGAAGATGTAGAAATAGAACAGGATCCCGCGCCGGTCGCGCCGTTCCGCCAGCACGCCGGCCAGCGGCAGGAGCAGCATCATCGGTGCGGTCAGGGCCGCCTGGGCGATTCCCAGCCGTTCCGGGCTTTCGCCGAGCGTGAAAGTGATGACGCCGGGAAACAGCGTCGTCTGCAGTCCGAAGCTGAAGAACCAGCATCCGACGAGCAGGAGGTAAGCGCCGAAGGGCGGGAGCCGGAGCTTCCGGTTTCGGGCAAGGGGGCCAAAAAACAGCAAGAGCGCTACACAGATCCAGGTTTGAATATCATCACGAATATATCACTGCCGCCGTGAACGAATGTGACTGGCGTCATGCTCTGTCTAGCAACATGTTGGTCGCAAGCAAGTTTTCTCATTCCGGACGCAAGTCCTCAACCCCCGGCGGGACATATTGTCATGACCTATATTCACAGGGGCCTCGGCCTCCTCCTGGCTGCATTCCTCGTCTTCATGGGCGTCCAGAAGTTCGGCGCCGGCAATCCGGTGTTCAGCTATATCGCGGCGATGTCGGGGATCGAATTGTTCGAGCCGGTGATCCGGCTTGCCGTCGGTGCCGGGGAAATCCTGGCCGCGGCCCTGATCCTGGCCGGCCTGTTCATGGCGCGCCTGCGCGGTCTCGGCGCGGTGATGGCGGCGGGCCTGACAGGCGGGGCGCTGGTCTTCCACCTCTCGCCCTGGCTGGGCATCAATGCCCCCGTCGCCTTCGCGGCCGATGGCGGCTATGTCTTCAGTCCGATGCTGTTCGCCATGGCCTTGCCCTTCTTCCTGCTCTCGCTGCTGCTGGTCTGGTTCGATCGAGCCGCCCTGCGCCGGCTGGCCGGGCGCTGAGACCCTTCGACCCTGCACGAAAATCTCCACGCGGCGAGCCGCTGGAGGTTTGAGTGGCCCTCCCCGATTTGGGAGGTGTGCGGGACGCGGCGAATGCCGTTTAGCGCAATAAGTAAGTGAGACATTCGAAACGTCCCGCACGTGGAGATTTGCTCGGACGCCTTACGGCCCCCGTCTCGAAACCGGAATGGACTGTGCGGTCGAGCTTTGTGCCGCCTTTCCTCTCCGGTGGCCACGCCGGGGCTTAAGGGTGTCATACCTCAGCCCGGACGAGCTCCACGCTCCCGACCGCCGCGAATGACTGAGCTCACGCCTCCCGTGCGACCGGAACAGGGAGATTATGCGCCAGGCGGGAGGGGGTGGGGATAAGTTTGATGATTTTTCGTCATCCCGACGCAAGTCGGGACCTCGATATCACGGGCTCCGCGCCTGCTATGTCTAGGTCCCGGCCTCCTCCGGGATGACGTGAGATAATTTTTCGATGGCGGGGATAAGTGGGCATCAACGCCGCCCCCAACGCCAAAAAACCCCAAAATTTGTCATCCCGGCCGGATGCCCCGCGCCGGCGGGGCGCAGCGCCGAGACCTACCCGCTGTTCCAGCTGGTCTGACGGGTAGGTCCCGGATCTACGCCCGGATCGCTGGCGCGTCCGGGCATCCATCCGGGATGACAGCGAGTTTGGAATTAAAGGTGTGAAATTAGTGGCATGGCACCGCGCCCGGCATCCTCACCGGCTCCGACCGCTTCGCGGCCACCTCAGTGAAAATCCGGCTCCGGCGCCTGGCGCGCCGCACCAGCCCGCAGAAAGGCCGCAATCGCCGGGAAATTGGTTTCGCCATAGCATTCCACCAGATGCCGGACCGGGCGGGCGCTGTCGGACTGGGCCCGCAGGAAGGCGAATTCGAGCTCGAGCAGGCGTTCATTGGCGGTGCCCTGCCACCAATAAGTCAGCACGGTCTCGAGCGTATTGAGATAATCGATCATCAGCCAGCGCAGTTGGATGATGTGTTTCGCCGTCACGCCGGTGATGAAACCGTCCTTCTCGGCCAGCGAGCCGAGCGCAGCGGGATCATAGAATTCAACACAGCCGCGCACATCATCGAGCAGCGAGACCGGCAAGCGGGGCAGGTTGAACTTCTCGATATCCTGGATGATGCGGCTGTCGAGATGGCAGGCATTATTGACGAATTGCAGCATCAGATCGGTTTCGGGCCGCTTGTTGTCGATATAGATCTTGGCCGCATCGATGGCCGCCTGTTTCTTCAGCCGCTTGTTCTCGGCGACCCAGTTGGCCCGGCTTTCCGACAATTGCAGCGCGGCAACGATAACACTGAGCGCCATCACCACCGACGCAAGCGCCGTCACAATCTCGCTGACCGATCCGAATTCCATGCTCTTCCCCCTGTGATCTGGCGGGACGGTATAGCGAGGCGGCGCGCGGCGCCACGAAAAACCGGCCCCGGTGCCGGTTTGAGCGGCGCAGGAGGGCTTTTTTGTTTGAACCGCCGCGCCCGGCACCGTCTAATCAGGAAGACCGGGCTAATCAGGCAGACCGGGCGTGCTGGCAGGCGCGTGGCGGGCCGATGGCGGGCTGATGGCGGACTGATGACGTGGCCGTGACGCATGGATGGCGTGGTTCGGCGAGCGGTTTTTGTGGTCTTGGGAGGCCATCTGATCACCCATGCCAGGCAGGAGTAATTCATGGCTTACAAGACAGACGCAGACAAGATCAAACGCTGGCGCGAGGAACGCCACTGGTCACAGGAACATCTCGCCGAACTGGCCGGGATCGGCCTTCGCACCATCCAGCGCATCGAGAATGGTGAACAGGCCTCGCGGGACTCGCTGACCGCCCTGGCCGCCGCCTTCAATGTCGAGGCGATTGCGCTGGTCATCGACCCGGAGGTCGAGGCGAGCGATATTGTCCAGCGCCGGAATGAGCGGGTGAGAGCCGGCGCGCGCCTGATATTATGGATCCATCTCGCTGCCTACGGGCTCGGGACCATTATCTTCATCGCCATCAGCCTGACAGTGGGCAGTTTCATCATGAAATGGCCGCTGATCTGGTGGGGTGTTGGCCTGGCGTCGCATGCCGCGACCGTGATCGTCATCGAGCTCATCACCCGCTATATGGACGCGTGAGCGCGGCCTGGCTGCCGCACCTTGCCTGCAAGCGAGCGCCGGGCCGGTGTCAAGACACGCCCCCTGGCCTCGCCGCACAATTTCGCCTGACCCCGGCCGGTCTGCCGGACCGGCCGGGCCTGGATACCGGGAAATTCCGCCATGAAAAAACCAACCGCCATCATCTGGGTCCTGAGACTCGGCGCCGCCATCTTGACGATCGGCAGCCTCTATCTCTTCGCCCCCTGGCGCGCCGCCATCGGCTATCTGATGCCGCTGCCGGCGACGGTCGAGGCGCAGGTCGATGCCGCCACGGATTACGGCCTCGACGGCATCATCGTCTATGTCGACCGCGCCGGTCATGCGCCGGAATTCTACGCCGCCGGCTGGCATGACCGCGACCTGCGGATACCCGCCAATCCGCACGCCCTGTTCAAGATTGCCAGCATTTCCAAACTCTATATCGCCGCGGCGACTGCGATGCTGGTCGCCGATCGCCAGCTCGATCTCGATGACACGGTCGCGGATTTCTTCCCCGACCTTGTCGGCCAGCTCGCCAATGCCGAGCGCATCACGCTGCGCATGCTGTTGCAGCACAGGAGCGGCATTCCCAACTGGGTCGAGGATCCCGACCGCTGGGCTATCACGTCGGGCGAAGTGAATGATTATCTGGCGTTGGTGTTTGACGATCCGGCCGAATTCGAGCCCGGCACGCGCTATCAATATTCCAACACCAATTACCTGCTGATCGGCAATATCCTCGACCAGGCCCTGGGTTATCCGCACCAGCAATTCATCCGCGCCGAAATCCTCGACCCGCTCGGGCTGAGCAACACTTTCGCCTCGGTGGATGATGTCGAGATCGAGCGCATTCCCGGCGGCTATGATCCGGGCTGGCCTCAAGAGAATTTCCGCCCCCGTGTCCACCATGTCCCCGGCGGCACCATGGTCGCCAGCGCCGAGGATACCGGCATCTTCCTGCGCGCCCTCAATGACGGCACCCTGTTCACAGATACCGAACAGGCGATCTATTCATCCATCTACGAATACGGCCATACCGGCCTTCTCGCCGGCTATTCCAGCATCGCCCGCTACCACCCTGATATCGACGCCGTGGTGGTGCAGTTCGTGAATACGAGCGGCGGGAATAGCTGGACGGCGACGGAAGTGGTTTACGACCGGGTGGTGCGGATTTTGCGGCGGGAGGGGTGAGGCGCCGGTCTCGCATTGCGACGGCCGCCAGCGTTGCAGCTGCCCGCCTCACCCGCCCCTACGGGGCACCCTCTCCTCACGGAGAGGGAAGACGCGCGCACTTTCCTTCTCCGTGAGGAGAAGGTGGCCGAAGGCCGGATGAGGCGGGCAGCTCAAACGGTCGATGGACGGGCGCTACCGCTCCAGCTCCACATCCCAATACAGATAATCCAGCCAGCTCTCATGCAGGAATTTCGGCGGAAATCTGCGGCCCTGGGCCTGGAGTTCGTACATGGTCGGGCGTTGGGGCGGGCGTTTGAGGGGCATGCGGGCCTCGCGGGGATTGCGGCCGCCTTTTTTCAGGTTGCAGGGGCTGCAGGCGGCGACGATGTTTTCCCAGGAGGTCCTGCCGCCGGCGCGGCGGGGGATGACGTGGTCGAAGGTGAGGCGTTCGGTGCCCGGGCCGCCATTTGCACCACCGCCGGCGCCGCAATAGGCGCATCTGAAGCCGTCGCGCAGCCAGACATTATAGCGGGTGAAGGCGGGGGTGCGGTCGAGGGCGATGTAGTCGCGCAGGGCAACGACGGAGGGGATGTGCATCTCGAAGGAGGGGGAGTGGACCACCTCCTCGTAATTGGAGACGATGGCGACGCGTTCGAGGAAGACATTCTTGACCGCTTCCTGCCACGGCCAGGTCGAGAGCGGCCAATAGCTGAGCGGCTGGAAATCCGCATTCAGCACCAGACAGGGCATTCCCTGCGGGGCTTTAGCAAGCACCTGCATGGCCGCCTCCCCTGTGTGACCCGGCCCGGAAGCCGCGCGGGGAGGATGTATCCCGGACAGTCGTCCTGAAAACGCACCTCCTTGGACTGACCGCCCGCCCGAAGGCGAATCGGATCATGTGTCCTTGAGGGAGAGTTTACGCGCCTTTCGGTGACACGCCTATGACATCACGGCCACAGCGGCTGCGACATGGCGCTGCAGGGGCTGGCGACGGCCTGTTCAGCGATAGCGGCCGGAGAGCGCCGCCTTGAGGAAATGCTCGCCAAGCTGCAGCCCGTCCTGGCCGATCGAATGCGGCAGGCCCTGGGAGATATGCCATTGCGCGCCATGACCGGCCTGGGCCAGGTTTTCCAGCGCATCGAACATGAAGCCGAGCGGCAGGACCGGATCCTGGTCGCCATGGATCAGCATCACCGGCGGCTTGGAACGCATCTCGTCTTTCAACTTCGGCCCGCCCGGCAAGGCACCGGAAAAGCCGAGGATTCCCGCCAGCGGCCGCTCGCGGCGCAGACCCGCCTGCAGCGAGAGCATGGTGCCTTGCGAGAAACCGCACAGCACCAGATCGGCCTCGGTGAGACGGTAGCGCGCCAATTCCTGGTCGATGAAACGGTCAATAATCGGTCCGGCGGTGGCGGCGCCGGCCTCGATGCGGTCGGGGTCCAGATTGGAAATCGGGAACCATTGATAGCCATTCGGCGCCCCCGGCACGGCTTCAGGCGCATTCGGCGACACCCATTGCACATGCGGCAGGGCCGGCGCCCAATGCTGGCCGAGCCCGATCAGATCATCGCCATTGGAGCCATAGCCATGCAGGAAAATCACCAGCTTGCGCGGCGGCTGTCCGTCACGCGGGGCCAGACGGGGGCCATCGATGGGGGTCATGCGGGTCTCCTGCGGGGTGTCAGCTCGGAGATAGCCCGTTCCAGCATCCTCGCCAAGGCCACGCCGTGCTTGATACCAGCGCTATCTCGCGCTTAAGTCGTTTCAAAGCCGCATTCACCTGAAGGATCTGAACATGCTGAGCCTGATCGCCGCCGCATACTTGCAGCTATCAACCGCCGATGCGCCGACCCTGCTCCACTGGGCGGAGGAATGCGTGAAGCATGTGGACGATCTAAGCGATTTTGCGGAACCATTGCCCAGCCTGGTCGCGGGTGAACCCGAGCCGGAGGCGCTATTGGCTTTATACAGCTTCCAGGGCTGCATGAACGAGCTCGCCGCATTGGGGTGGGACGGCGAGGCCGCGGCAGCGGCGATCCGGCCGCTCCTTGATCACCCGGATCTGCACGCGCGAACTACAGCACTTCGGGTCTTGGGTCATTTCGGCGATACAGAAAGCTTGCCCGAAGTGCGCGAGCATCTCGACGCCTCCGATTGGTTTGAAGCGCTGGCAGCGATTGATGCCATCGCTCTGCTGGGAGGTGCTGAGGACGTTGCCCGCCTGTCAGAACTCGCCGCGAGCCATTGGCTGCCGGGAGTTCGCGCTCGCGCATGGGCCGCCGCCAGCCGGTTTCGATACAATCCCAGCCCGGATTCCGAGCGAGGCTCCGTTCCTCTCGACAACCCGTCCCAAGAGGAGCGTTTGGCGCGCCGGCTTCCGGAACTGGGGTTCTACCGCCTACCGACACCGAGATGGGATATCTGCCCGTCGGAGGCGTTCCGGTTTCGCGACAGGATCATCTCACGCCAGGCGGCAGCGCGCCCGGCCTATCGGGAACCAGCCTCGCTTGAAGTCTTGAACGGTGAGTTTCGCTATACGGACGAAGGTGAGTTCGGCGGCGAACTGGTTTGGCGCGAAGGCGGCGTCGATCAACGCCTCATTGCGGACAACATCAGGGCCCTGATTCCGCTGGACGACCGAACATTTCTCGCCGCGACCGGGCTCGCGCACCTCGGTATCGATGAGGGCACCCTCTATCGGGTGAGCTCCGAGGGAACGGGCTGGGATGTCACAGAAATTTCAAGCCTGCCGGGCGTGCCGCACTGGGCCGCACCGATGGGCGACGGGCTGATCGGCATTCGCACAAGCGTCGGCTTTATCGTCGCCAGTCAGGATGCGATCATCGGCATGGGCCAGTGCGAACCCGGGCCCCTGGCCGCGCCATGGCGCTAGAAGGTTTTGACATTGGAACGGATCAACGCTTGCTTCCGCTTCAAGCTGATTGAAACCGGACCATGAATTTCGTCACACGTTTTGCCCCCTCGCCTTCGGGTTATCTGCATCTGGGCCATGCCTTCTCGGCCTGGACTGCCTGGCGTGCGGCCTGCGACAATGACGGGCGTTTCCTGCTGCGGCTGGAGGATATCGACACCACGCGCTGCAAACGCGAATTCGAGGCGCCGCTGTTTGACGATCTGATCTGGCTCGGGCTCGACTGGGAAGAGCCGGTGCGGCGCCAGAGCGAGCATTTTGATGACTATGCTGCCGTGCTGGAGCGGCTCCGGGCGACGGGGCTCGTCTATCGCTGCTTCAAGACGCGCACGGAAATCCTCGAGGATATCGCGCGGGCGCCGCACGGGGTTGGCGAGGTCTATCGCGGGCCCTTGGCGCCGATGCCGGCGGATGAGGAAGCCGCGCGGCTGGCAGCGGGCGAGGCCTATGCCTGGCGGCTGTCGCTGGATCGCTGCCGCGATCATCTTGGTGACCGCTTTGGTGCGTTGCGTTTTGTCGAGGAAGGCGCCGGCGTGACGAAGGGCCAGGGCGCGCGCGAAGTGGTGGCCGATCCGGCCCCGCTCGGCGATGTCGTGCTGGCGCGCAAGGATGTCGGCACCAGCTATCATATCGCGGTGGTCCATGATGACGCGCTGCAGGGCATCAGCCATGTCATCCGCGGCGAGGATTTGTTCGAGCTGACACCGCTGCACGTGCTGCTGCAGACCCTGCTCGGCCTGCCGACACCCGTCTATCGCCATCACCGCTTGCTGCTCGACGAAAACGGCAAGCGCTTCGCCAAGCGTGACCAGGCGGCGACACTGCAGGCGATGCGCGAGAGCGGCGAGACGTCGGAAGGGCTGCGCGCGCTCTTTTTGCGCTGAAAACCGGCGCCAGGGCGCGCCCCGCGATCATGTCGCAGCCAGTATCAGGCGCTCGAACTAGGCAAGCGCCGCGCGAGCCGCTATCACGCGGACATGTTTTTGCGCGATCTTTGGTATTTCGGGGCGCTTTCGAGCGAGCTCAAACCGGGCCAGCATCTCCACCGCGAGCTGCTGGGCCAGGCGATCCTGTTCGGCCGCGACCATGAGGGGCGCGCCTTCGCGATGAAGGATGTCTGCCCGCACCGCGGCATTCTCCTCTCCGGCGGCAAGATGCAATGCCATGACGGCGAGAGCCAGGTTGAATGCCCCTATCATGGCTGGCGTTTCCGCACCGACGGCTCCTGCGCCGCCATTCCCTCGCTGACCGCCGACCAGGCCGAGGCGATGGACCTCACCAAAATCCGCACCCGCACCTTCCCGCTGCATGAGGATCAGGGCCTGGTCTGGATCTATTATGGTTCGGAGGACAATCCCGAGCCGGCCATCGCACCGCCGAAGCTGGATCTACCCGAGGGCGAACGCCCCCGCATGGTGATCCATGACGTCTTCAACTGCCATGTCGATCATGCCGTGATCGGCCTGATGGACCCGGCGCACATCCCCTTCATCCACCGGCAATGGTGGTGGCGATCCGGCAAGTCGGTGCATGACAAGGCGAAGCAGTTCGGACCGGTCGGGCGCGGTTTTTCGATGCTGCCGCACGTGCCGTCGAAGAATTCCTATCTCTACGCCCTGCTCGGCGAGCCCCAGACGGAGATCCGCTTCGAGATCCCGGGCCTGCGTACCGAATACGTCAAGGCAGGCGGCAAGCATTTCACCGGTTTCACCGCGGTGACGCCGACGAACGAGAACTCCACCGCGATCACCATCGTCGTGTACTGGGATCATCCGCTGTTGCACATCATGCCGAATTTCCTGATCCGCAAGGGGATCGAGATTTTCGTCGGCCAGGACCGCGAGGCGGTGAATGCGCAGCAGATCGGGCTCGCCTATGATCCCGACCTGATGCTGATCCATGATAGCGATGTGCAGGCGAAATGGTATTTCGCGCTCAAACGCGCCTGGGCGAAGCATCGCGAAACCGGCGAGCCCTTCGTCAATCCTGTCAAACCCGCCACCCTGAGATGGAGAAGCTGATGGCCGTCGATCTGCTAACCGGACTGCTTTATGTCGCCATGCTCGCCGTGGTGATCGTGCTCGGCTTCGGCATTTTCACCCTCTACCGCTCCGGCGACGAGGCGCGCTCGCGCTCCAACAAGCTGATGCGTCTGCGCATCGTGCTGCAATTCTCCGCGATTGTGCTGATCGTGCTGATCTATTTCGCCAAGCAACACTGGGGCGGCTGAGCCGGGCGCCTAGTCCGGCGTCGCCAGCAGGGCCTGGAAGATGGGCGCCATCGTCGGCGCGACGCGATCGGTGCGGCCGTCATTGAAGGCGATGACCACGGCGCGGTCATTTTGCGGGTCCATCACGATCTGCACGAACCACATCGTGTTCGATCCGGCATGCAGCAGACGGCCATTCTGCAGCCCCCAGCCAAACGCATAATCGCCGCCGAACGGCGCGGTGTGCAGGGTATGCCAGCTCTCCGCAGTCAGATAATCGCCACCCTCGCCGCGCTCACCCGCGATATGGGCCTGCAGATAACGCCCCAGATCCGCCAGTGAGACATGCACGGTGCCGGCCGGCCCGAGCACGGGCGGATTGTCGGCGCGCGGTCCCGGCGGGACAGCGGTCAGGCCGCCGAGCAGGCCGGAGCGATGGCCGCGTGGCTGGTCGATTTCATCCGCACTGCCCGGAGGCCCGAAGCCGGCCGAGGCCATCCCCAGCGGCTCGAAAACCTCGCGGACCATCAATGTCTCCCAGCTCTCACCCGTCGCCTGTTCGATCATTGCACCGGCAATGACATAGCCGGCATTGGAATAGAGAAATTCGGTTTCAGCCTCGGCCGCCGGCCCGGTGCGCAAGATGCGCGCGGCATAGTCCAAGCGCTGCTCGGGCATCGGCCGACCGCCGGTGCCTTCCATCTGGAAGCGGACCATGTCGACCATGCCGATATTGGCCGGCAGACCGGCGCGATGGCTGAACAGGTGGCGGAAGGTGAGGCCTGAATAGGCCGGATCGATCTCCTCGATCGCGCCGCCAAGACGTTCGCCGATCGTATCATCCCAGGCGATCACCCCGCGTTCGACCAGCCGTGCGGCCAGGGTGGCGGTCATCGCCTTGGTGTCGGAGCCGAGGTGCCAGAGATCGTCCGGCGTGACGGCGATATCGCTGCCTGTCGCGCGCACACCGGTAACGCCGATGCGGGCCTCGCCATTCTGCCACAGCATCACGGCGGCAGCGGGCGAACCGCTGGCCTCGCGTGCGGTCTCGGCCAGCGCGGCGAGCTGCGCATCATTGCTGGCGGGCTGCGCCTGGACAGCCGGGGCCGTCAGCACGGCCAGGGCCAGTGTGAAACTACGGATCATGATCTCGTCTTCCCTGTCTCAAGCTGTGACCATGGGGCATGATGCGAGGCTCGCGCCGCGCGCGCCGAAGCGCTAAACAACACTCATGGTCAAACTCAACAAAATCTACACGCGCACCGGCGATGGCGGGAAAACCCGCCTCGGCGATATGTCGCTCACAGTCAAACACGACCCCAGGGTCGATGCCTACGGGGATATTGACGAGGCCAATTCCTCCCTGGGACTGGCGCGCGCCGCACTCGGCGGTGGCCATGAACTCGATGCGATCCTGAAAAGGGTCCAGAATGACATGTTCGACCTCGGCGCCGATCTGTGTGTGCCCGAGAGCGATGAACCGCTCGGCTTTGAACCCCTGCGCATCACTGACGGCCAGGTGACGCGGCTGGAAACCGAGATCGACGCCCTCAATGCCCGCCTCACCCCGCTCAATTCCTTCATCCTGCCCGGCGGCAGCGAGGCGGCCGCTCGGCTGCACCTGTCGCGCACGATCTGCCGCCGTGCCGAACGCAAGGTCTCGGCCCTGATTGCCGGCGACGCCCGCATCAATCCGGCGGCCCTGAAATATCTCAACCGCCTGTCGGACCTGGTTTTCGTCATGGCGCGCATCGCCAATGATGAAGGGCGCAGCGATGTGCTCTGGGTCCCCGGCGGCGAGCGCTGACGCGCGCCATTCTTTCCGGCGCGGAAACATCAACTTCCTGCGAGCGGACTCGATTTCCCCGCCCGATGCCCTATTTATTGCGAACCGTTTTCAAGTCATCCCGGAGTTGACCCCCATGATCCGCCCTTTCCTTGCCGCCGCCCCTGCCGTCCTGCTGGCCTTTTCCAGCGCCATGGCCGAGCCCGTCGCCTATGAGTTCGACCTCACCCATACCGAGGTCAGCGCCAGCTGGGAGCACCAGGGTTATTCGCGGCAATCGCTGCAATTCACCGATTTCGCAGGGACGCTGGATCTGGATCTGGAAACCCCTGCCAATTCCACAGTCGACATCACCTTCAACCTGGTCAGCGGCATGTGGGTCGGCGCGCATCACGAGCGCTTCATCACCCACCTCAATTCCGGTGACTTCTTCGACACCGCCGTCACCCCGACCGCGCATTTCGTCGGCACAAGCTTTGAGACCGAAGATGGCGAGACCGGCGTGATGACCGGCAATCTGACGATGAATGGCCAGACGCATCCAGTCTCCCTCGACGTGACCCTGAACAAGTCCGGCGAGACCCAGGACGGGCGCTCCAAGCTCGGCTTCACCGCCACCGGTTCATTGCTCCGCTCGGACTGGGATATGGGTTTTGCCGTGCCTTACGTCTCCGATGAGATCCAGCTCTTCATATCGACAGAAGTGACCGAGCCGGCCGCGGCCGAATAGGCCCTCGAGACCGATGCTGCAGGGGCAACCTGCAGCATCGGTTCGATACTAGACCTGTTGCGCCACCGCTGGCGCCGGCCTGACGGCCCGCTTCGGCGGGCTCGACCACAGGCTCAGGGCCAGAAGGATGAGCACGGCGAGGACCGCCGGCAGGAGCTGCTCGAATTCATCGACCGGCATCTCGTCGATCAGGATCACCTCGGTGCGCCACATCACCGAATTGGTGTAAAAAATCCAGACCGCAATACCGGCTCCTATCGCGGACACCACGCACAGCAATAGCCGCACCGTCAGCACAATCGGGCCACGCGCCCGAGGCGGGCAGGCGAAGCGACGCCGCCCCGCCGCAAGACCTGCAAACAACCAGTAGGCGGCCAGGATTGCCAGCAGACCGGCGAGTCCCGCGGCCAGACTGATCTGGTGCGTCAGTTCATAGGCCTCATCGCAGACCTGCTCGACCGGCATCTCGCGTGCGGCCGACAGCCAGGCGCAGCTGAGATCGAAATCGAGCTGGGCGCCCGAGGTTGCATTGGTCATGAAATAGAAGCCGTCCCCGGTTTCCGGACGGATATAGATCCGGGCATTCCAGCTGGAATTATTGCCGCCATGCCCGATCAGCAGGCCGCGTGGTGTCTCCAGGCGCGTATAGCTCATGCCGATGCCCGGCGTACCCTCGGACGGTGCGAAGGCCTGGTCGAGCCAGGACATTGGCAGCACACCGCCGCCATCAAGATGCGCGCGCAGGAAAGCCTCCATGTCATCGCCTGACATATAGACGCCGGCCGCCGCCAGCGCGACATCGCGCAGATCGGTGATCTCGCGGCGATAGTAATTGAACGCTGCCGAACGGGTCGGAAGCTCGGCCTCAACGAAGCCGCTATGATCCATGCCCAGCGGGGCGAAGACCTGGTCGCGCACATAGGCGTCGAATGTCTGCCCGGTCACATCCTCGACCATCATCTGCAACAAGACATAGCCGCCGCCGGAATAGCTGGGATCCGTGCCCGGTTCGCGCACCAGCTGGAGCGGCTCATAGGTCTGTGACAGTTCGACGATATCGGCCGGCTGGTCCTCTTCCGGGCTGTAGCCGCCATAGCCGTGGACATTGATGCCGGCGACATGCTGCAGCAGGCGGCGCACGGTGACACCGCTGACGTCGAATTCGCTCTCGGGCAGGGAGAAGCGGGCCAGATAGGGCTGGATTGGCGCGTCCAGATCAATGCGGCCATCTCGGGCCAGGGCCAGCACGGCCCAGACCGTGACGGGCTTCGAGATCGAGCCGAGATTGAAGGCGGTCTCGCCGGTGACGGGTGAACCATTGGCCTGCGCCTCGCCGCGCCGTGCCGACCAGATCACCTCGCCATCACGCAGCGCACCGGCGGCAACACCGGCGATCGAATAGCGCTGCATCGCCCGGTCAAGCACATCGTCGAGCCGGGCCGCCATTTCCTCCGGCGGCGCATCGGCAGCAATCCCGGTGAACGGGCGCCAGTCTGCAGCAATGAAAGACATCCAGCCCAGCGCCGCCAGGACGGCGGCAAGTCGGACGAGGTTGAGCGTGCGCATCGGCAAATTCCTTGGCTATAGCAACTACTATGCATTGCTATATATCTTGCCATAACATAATACAAGGGATACCAATGGCTGCTTCAAAACGGCGAGACATTCATGGCGGACAAGACTGACAAGGCAGGCGTGCTCGAACGCTGGATTTCCCAGGCCCGCAAGGGATATTTCGAGATGTTGCTGCTGGCCCGCCTGCAGGCCGGCCGCGCCTATGGCTACCAGGTCGTCGCCAGCCTGAAGCAGGTGCCCGGCTTCGAAAACCTCGCCGAAGGCACGGTCTATCCGGTGCTGACGCGGATGAAGAATGACGGTCTGGTCACCGCCGAATGGGTGGCCGAGGACAGCGGTGCGCCGCGCAAATACTACACAACAACGCCCTTCGGTGCCGACGTGCTCAAGGACATGAAGTCGATCTGGGCGGCAATGGGCGAAGCGCTGGATGCGCAGGAGGTGACGTCATGACCGGAGCTCTCACACTCTCCACGCCTGAGGCCCGCCGCCTGTGGCAGAACTTCCAGCGCCGTCTCGACCGGGCCAATCGCGAGATCGACGCCGCCGACCGCGCTGACATCAGCGCCGAAGCCGCTACCCATATCCGCGACGCGATGGAGGCCTTGAGCGAAGGCGACGAGCTGACGCGCCTGCAAGCAGCGATCGCCAGCTATGGCGATTTGCCCGCCGCACCACCGGTCTGGCGTCAGCCCGTGGCGATCGTGCTGCACTATGGCTCCATCCTCGCGCTCGGGGTTGCCGGGATATTTGTGCTCGTCTTTCTCCACATGACGGTGATGGAGGTGTTCACCCCGCAAGGTGTCGGCCTGTGGCACCACGGCCAGGGCGACTGGTCCCTGTCCTACGGAGCGCAGGAAGGCGCCACCGAAGTGCTCGGCGGCTGGTTCATCCCGGCCATGCTGACGCTCTGCGCCTGCGTCTCGGCCCTGCTCTACGCCCTGTGGCGTTTTTCGGTCGCGCCGGGCGGACCGGTCTCCCGCTGGATGAGGGATTGAGACCTGCTGACATTTGACGCGCACGTCAGCCCGCGTGTCACATTGACTTAGAGCGCAGGCATAGGCAGGTTCGGCGCCTGTCCTTTCAAGGTGCGCGCTCCCCCGTGCGCGTCCAAATTCGGAGCACCGGCATGAAGATTCTCGTCCCCATCAAACGGGTCGTTGATTACAACGTGAAGGTCCGCGTGAAGCCTGATCAAACAGGTGTCGACCTCGCCAACGTCAAAATGTCCATGAACCCGTTCTGCGAGATTGCGGTCGAAGAAGCGATCCGTCTCAAGGAAAAGGGAATCGCGACGGAAATCGTCGTTGTCTCGGTCGGACCGACCCAGGCGCAGGAAACGATCCGCACCGCGCTGGCCATGGGCGCTGATCGCGGCATCCTGATCCAGACCGACGAGACCGTCGAACCGCTCGGCGTCGCCAAGGCGCTGAAAGCCGTCGTCGCAGAAGAATCGCCAGAACTGGTGATCCTCGGCAAGCAGGCGATCGATGATGACAGCAATCAGACCGGCCAGATGCTCGCCGCCCTGCTCGACTGGCCGCAAGGCACCTTCGCCTCGGTCGTCGACGTCGCCGATGGCGCTGCCAGCGTCACGCGCGAGATCGATGGCGGCCTGCAGACGGTGAAGCTGCAATTGCCGGCGATCATCACCACCGATCTGCGCCTCAACGAGCCGCGCTATGCATCCTTGCCGAACATCATGAAGGCCAAGCGCAAGCCGATCGACATGAAGACCCCGGCCGATTACGGCGTCGATTTCGCGCCGCGCCTGGCTGTGGTCAAGGTGACCGAACCAAAGAAGCGCGAGGCCGGCATCAAGGTCGAATCCGTCGCGCAACTGGTCGACAAGCTGAAAAACGAAGCGGGAGTGATCTGATATGGCTGTTCTCGTTTTTGCCGAGCACGACAATAAAGAACTCAACGACGCCACCCGCGCCGTTGTCACCGCCGCCAAGGCGCTGGGCGGGGATATCCATATCCTCGTCGCCGGTTCCGGCGCCCAGGCCGTCGCTGATGAAGCGGCCAAGGTCGATGGCGTCGCCAAGGTGATCCACGCCGAGGCCGATGTCTTCACCAAGCCGACCGCCGAGGCGCTGGACGCGCTGATCACACCGATGATGGCCGATTATGACGCCGTGCTCGCGGCTGCGACAACGACGGGCAAGAATTTCATGCCCCGCATCGCCGCCCATCTCGATGTGATGCAGATTTCCGAAATCATCGAGGTCGTCAGCCCCGACACCTTCGTGCGCCCGGTCTATGCCGGCAACGCGCTGATGACGGTCAAATCATCCGACGCCAAGAAGGTCATCACCGTGCGCCCGACCAATTTCGCCAAGGCCGGCGATGGTGGTTCGGCGGCCCAGGACAATATGGCCGCCTCGTCGGGCCCGTTCAAATCGGAATTCGTTTCCGAAGAAATGTCCAAGTCGGACCGCCCGGAACTGACCGCTGCCAAGATCGTCATCTCCGGCGGCCGCGGCATGCAGTCGGGTGATAATTTCCACCTGCTGGATTCGATCGCCGACAAGCTCGGCGCCGCCGTCGGTGCCTCGCGCGCTGCGGTCGATGCCGGCTTCGTGCCGAATGATTACCAGGTCGGCCAGACCGGCAAGATCGTCGCGCCTGACCTCTATATCGCGGTCGGCATTTCCGGCGCCATCCAGCATCTCGCCGGCATGAAGGATTCCAAGGTCATTGTTGCCATCAACAAGGACGAGGAAGCCCCGATCTTCCAGGTCGCCGATTACGGCCTCGTTGCAGACCTGTTCGTGGCCCTGCCCGAACTGGACGCGGCACTGGGCTAGAGCGGCTTCGCATCGAAACGGACAAGGCCCGGCTGGTTCAGCCGGGCCTTTTTCGTGGCGAATGGCCGTCAGCCGATCGCCCGCAGGTGCTGCCCCAGGCGCCACCAGGTGCGCAGCGATGAGGGATGATGGCCCGCCTCTTCGAGGCCCGCCAGCGTGTCGCGGTCAAGCCAGCGCCCGTCGCGCATCACCGCATCGACCTGGTAGAGCCAGGCAATGTCCTGCGTCGGATCGCCAGCGACCAGGATGAGGTCGGCGGCGCAGCCCGCTGCCAGGCAACCGATCTGCCCGTCCAGCCCCAGCGCCTCGGCCCCGTTCAGCGTCGCGGCGCGGATCGCCTCGGACGCCGTCAGGCCGGCATCGACCAGCAACTCCATTTCACGCACGGTCGAGACGCCGTGCGGCGTCGCCATGACCCCGGAATCCGTCCCGACCGTCAGGCGGACACCGGCCGCGTGCAGGGCGGCGGTCACCTCGACATAGAAGGCCTGCATGCTCGAGCGGTCATCATGCGGATAGTGCGACCAGAACTCGAAATTCTCCTGCTCAAACCCGGCAACCACCGGGTTGTAGCTCGCCATGGCGGGGCGGCTGATATGAGCCCCGCCGGTCTCGACGATCCGAGCCAGGTTTTCGTGCACGACCAGGGTCGGGTCGATCAACATGCCGGAGGCGGCGATCTGCCGGGCAAGCTGGCGCACCCCCTCCGGGTCCGTCTCATCATTCAACGCATGCCAGACGATCGACTCGGTGTGTTCGAGCGTCCGGAAACCGGCATCCAGCGAGACCGCGAAATCGACCGGGTCGGCCTCGGTGCCCTCGACCGGGTGCCCGCTCATCGTCATGCCCAGACCGGCCGCCTCGTCGCGGATCGCGGCGAAGCTTTCCCGGGACAGGTTCGAGTAGAGCTTGAGATCGCGAAAGCCGGCCGCATACTGCCGGCGCACGCTGGCCCGCGCCTCGTCTGCCCCCTCGACCGCCTCGTGCAGGAGATTGCCATTGCGGCCGCCGACCTCATTGAGGATCGGACCGGTGGTCAACAGGCGCGGCCCCAGGATCTCGCCCCGCTCGATGCGCGCAGCCAGCGGCAGGTGGAAGGGAAAGCCGCCCATATTGCGCACCGTCGTGACGCCGCGGGCGAGGCCCGCCGCCAGATCCGTCTCGTCAAAGACATGGACATGCATATCAATCAGCCCCGGCATCAGGACGCGCCCTCCCGCATCGATTGTCTCGACGCCGTCGGGCCAGGCCGGCAAGGCACCGGTCCCGGTGCGCGCAATCCGCCCGTCGATGACCAGGACGTGCCCATTCACCTGCACACTGCCGGTCGCGGGGTCGAGCAGGCCTGCATTGGTGATCAGATAGGATCGCGGCGCGTCGTGATCCGGGCGCATCACCCCCGGTAATTGGTGCGCCCAAACGACGAGGATCGCGGCGACGGCGCTGACGAGAAGCCCGAGGGCCATGAAAAACCGAAACATGTCTGTCTCCCGATTGATGACGGGATGACAGGATCACGGGCGTCCGGGTGGGGTCGCCCAGTATCCGGATTCCGGACGTGCCAAATGCGTCAGCTGCCGGGCGGACCGGATTTCGCACCTGCCGGCGCGGCATCCATGGCGGCCGCGAAGGCGGATGGTGTCTGGCCGGTCTCGCGCTTGAACACCGCGTTGAAAACGGACTTGGAGCTGAAGCCGGCCGTGAAGGCGAGATCGATCACACGCTGGCGCGTCCCCGTCCGGGCATCCGCCTGCATCATCGCGCAAACATCCCCGATCCGGAGCGAGTTGATATAGTCGTTGAAATTTCGCCCAGTCGCCGACTTGATGGCCAGGGTCACGGCGCGTTCCGTGAGGCCGGCGGCCAGCGCGACCTCCTGCCGTGTCAGCCGGGGTTCGGTGTAGAGCGCCTCATCGCGGACAGCGGCCTCGACACGCTCGAAATCAGCGATCGCAGCCGTGCTGGCCAGGGCGGTGTCATCGGATGGGCGCGACGCGGCACGCCCCTCGGCCCAGGCCTCCAGGACCCGGTCATCGAGGCCCGAAAACAGGCGGGCATGCTGAACGGCCAGCACGACCAGGACACACACGAAGAGCAGCGACACCGCGATCTGGAAGACATAGGCCGACGATGTCCCCAGCCAGGGCCAGTAGGCATGCAGCCAGTGCGCATCCATCCGCAAGATGTCGAACACGCCGTCGATGACATAAAAGGCAATCATCGCGACCATCCAGTTGAGCTGGATGGCGTGCGCATCGGAGCGCATGTCCCGGGTCGCGTGGTGAAAGCGGCGGACCAGCAGCAGCGCCGCGCCGGAATAGACAAACAGGCTGATCCGGGCCGCGTGTTCGACCAGCTCGATCTGCGGTGTCAGTGGCAGCGCGACCAGGAATGGCAGGGCGTGCGGCCAGTCGCGCCAGCGCAGGGCCGGGCCGGCGCTCATCACCCCGCGCACGACCAGATAGACCAGGGGCGGATAGGCCAGGCGAAAGGCCGGGGTCACCAGCCAGATATCGCGAAAGCCCGACGTCTCTTCCAGGAAGTTGAAAACCATCCAGGTCGCCGACATGGCCAGCAAGGCCGACACCGCCCGCAGGCGCGGCCGGGTCACGGTCAGCGCGACTCCCAGACCGGCGACACCGATCAAGGCGAATTGCAGCAGATTGACAGCGAACAGGGACATGAGACGAGACTAGCTATCCCCGGAACGAAGGCAATCGGTGGCCATCAGACTTTCCAGCCCCGGAACTCGCGATATTCGCGGATCGCGGCGAGCGCGCGCACGCGCGTGCGGGGGCTCTCGTCTTCCATCGCCGATATGACCAGCCGAAAGAGATGCTCCGGTGCCTCGCGCAGCGCTTCGGCATCGGCCCCGGCCAGTTTCCTGGCGGCGCCGTGCTCCTGTGCATCGGCCAGGGATTGCTCGATACGCCCCAGACAGGCCTTCAGCCCGCCATCGCGCGAGCGATAGCGCAGGGCCAGGAAAACCAGGATCAGGGCGAGGACGATCGGGACGAGCAGGGCCATCCCGACTGTCTAATCCGCGGTGGCGCTCGCCTCAATCGCCGCCATCACCGACCGCAAATCAACAAATTTGAAATTCTGCCCACCCGTATCATTCTCATCGTCCTGAACCACCAGCACACCGGCCGGGAAGTCCGGCCCGAGATTGGCGGTGGAGATGTCGAGACCATCGGTATGGGTCACCCCGTCAATGGCCGCATCGACAATCTGCAGGCGCGTCACAAAGGCATGGCTCTCCAGGTCGTAGACGGCATAGGTGTTGTCGCCCTGGCTTGAAACGACCAGCCAGCCGCCGGTCTCGCCTTGTGGCAGCAGGGCGGCGCCTTCCGCATCGGCCGTGATCTCGCGGCCATCGGTGGACGCAATCTGTTGCGGCTCGGCCGGATCCGTAGGCTCGGCCCCCATGGTCCAGACGCCGACATTTTCCTCATTCATGTAGAGCAGGCCGGTGCGGTCATCGGCAACGCAGCCTTCCGCGATCGTACCGAGCGTGACACGGCGGACTTCCTGCGTGGTGACCATGGCGCCATCCCAGCCCAGCGCATACTGGACGAATGTGCCCGGCTCCTTGTCCGAGAGGAAGGCGTAGAGCGCCTGGTCGAGCGGTGACCGGTAGAGGCAAAAACCATAGGGCTCGGTCACATCTGCAACCGTCACCGCCCCGACATGGGAGACGTCGCGCGTCGACGGATCGATGAAGAAGAAGGCGATGCCGCCATTGGACCGGTCGGAGGCGGCCGCGATGTCGACCACGCGGTCGCCCAGGTCAAAACCGTAACGGACATCAACATTATTGAGCCGGCCTTCGGGCAGATAGGCATGCTCCTCGCCGGTCATGGTGTAGACATAGACACCATTATCCTTGTCGGTGCCGAAGATCAGGCTGTCGGCGGGATTGTCAGCGACCCAGACGGCCGGATCGTCGGCGGCATCGCCGGTCCCGGCGACGCTGGCAGTTTCGCGCGCAGCCTCGATCTCCATCGGCGGCAGGCCCGGGCTGCAAGCGGCCAGGGCGCTCGCGCCAACCAGAAGTCCCAACAGGTGTTTCACGGTGTCTCTCCCATCCCTGACGCCGCGCGATAGCCCGCGAGAGACAAGTCGCCAAGCCCTCACCGGGCGACATTTCCGTGACATTCATTTCGATATTTCGCGTTGTCACGAGATTCTCGCAGAAACGACACGGAGGTGAATCCGAAACGTCATCACCATGTTGCTGATCTCCACGCATAGAAACCGCCACTTTGCCCGACCGGGCAAGGCTGTTGTCAGTCCATGTGAGGGGAACTCCCATGAAGACCACCATCGCCATGCTCGGCACGGTTTCCGTGCTTGCACTCGCTGCCGCCAGCGCAGCCCAGGCCGGCACGATCGCCGGCCGCGTCACCGACGCCTCCGAGACCATTGGTCTGGCCGGCGCCGTCGTCCGCGTCGTCGAAACCGGGCAGTCCGCCACGGTCGGCCGCGACGGCACCTACCGGATCTCCGGCCTCGCCGCCGGTGAATACACGCTTCGCATTGCCTATGTCGGCACCGAGGCGCGCGAACTCACCGTCCGTCTCGACAGCGCCGACGCAATAGCCTCGCGCAATATCACGCTCGGCGATGATGTCGCGTATGTCGACAATATCCTGATCATGGGCCAGCGCGGCTCGATCAATTCCGCCCTGTCGCGCCAGCGGGCCGATGACGGGCTTGTCACCGTGCTCTCCGCCGATGCCATCGGCCAGTTCCCCGACGAGAATGTCGCCGAAGCCGCCCGCCGCGCCGTCGGCGTCAGCGTACTCAACGACCAGGGCGAAGGCCGCTTTGTCTCGATCCGCGGCATCGACCCGAACCTGGTCTCGACCTCGCTCAATGGCGTGCGCCTGACCTCGCCGGAAGCGGAAGATCGCCAGGTCGGTCTCGACGTGATTGACGCCGACGTGCTCTCCAGCGTCGTGATCAACAAGTCGCTCCTGCCCTACATGGATGGCGACAGCATTGGCGGCAATGTCGAGATCGAGACCACATCCGGCCTCAACACCGACAGCATGGTGCTGCAGGGCCGCATCGCCGGCCTGTTTTCCGATCTGGAAAACGAGTTCGGCTGGCGCGGTTCGGTGAATTTCGCCGACAATTTCATGGAAGGCCGGCTCGGCGTCGCCGCCTCGCTGTCCTACCAGCAACGCGTTTTCGGCTCGGAAAGCCTGGAAGTCGATGGCGGCTGGGAAACCGGCGAGAGCGTCGCTTTCCCGAACGAAATCGAGATGCGCAATTACGAGGTGACCCGCGAACGCACCACTGCCGCGCTGAACCTGGACTATCAACACGCCGATGATCTCAGCTTCTATCTGCGCACGACCTTCTCGGACTTCTCCGACCAGGAATACCGCTCGCGCGTCGAGATCAAGCTTGAGGACGGCGATTACAATGACGCCGTTTCCAGCGGCGACCTGGCGGCTTTCACCGCTTCGGACATGGATATCGACCGCGACATCAAGGACCGGCTCGAGACCCAGCTGATCTTTGCCACCGATTTTGGCGGCGAATGGTTCAATGACAATACGACCGTCGACTGGTCGCTGTCCTATGTCTATGCCGAGGAAGCAGAGCCCAACCGTCTCGATACCGATTTCCGCTACACGTTCGAGGATGGACAGGCCTTCGGCGTCGACATCTCCGATCCGTTGCACCCGCGTCCGATCTATGAAGGCGGCGCGACCACGACCCAGGTGTTCGATGCGGCCAATTACGAGAATAACGGTTTTGAGGCCACCGAAGGCCTCTCCCAGGACCGCGAATATGCCGGCGCCTTCAATGTCCGTCGCGACCTGCAGCTGGCCGGTTATGCCAGCTATCTCCAGTTCGGCGGCCGCTACCGCACCCGCGACAAGAAATACGCCCTGGATATCGACATCTATGACGAGGGCAATTTCACCCTCGCCGACGTTCTCAACACGGTCGATTATAGCCAGGCCGCAATTGGCCCGGTTGCCTCGCCATCCGGCGTGCGTGACTTTTTCGACGCCAACCGGTCCAGCCTCGACTATCAGGAATTCGACAGCCTGATCGCCAGCCTCGGCGCCAGCTATCGCGTCGAGGAAGACGTGACGGCGGGCTATCTGATGGGCGGGATCGATGCCGGAGCCCTGCGCGTTGTCGGCGGTGTCCGCGTCGAGCAGACCGAAACCTCGGCTGCCGGTTATGAGACCTTCTTCGCCGAGGAAGGCGCGACCGTGAATGGCCAGGTGCTGGCGGATGACGAGCTCTTCATCACCCCGACCACGGCGTCGGACGACTATACCGATGTGCTGCCAAGCGTCTCGGTGCGGTGGGAAGTGAGCGAGAACATCATCGGCCGCTTCTCATTCTACCAATCGATCCAGCGCCCCAATCCGGGCCAGTACGCTCCGCGCGTCTATATCGAGCAGAATGATGATGACGATGTCGAAGGCGAGTTCGGCAATCCGGACCTCCAGCGGGTCCAGGCCGACAATTTCGACGCGTCGCTGGAATGGTATCCGAACAATGACTCCGTGGTCTATTTCGGCGTGTTCCAGAAGAGCCTCGACAATTTCATCGGCGAGATCCAGTACCAGGACACGACGATCAATGGCACCTTCTTCGATGAAGCAGTGACCTATGTGAACCTGCCCTCGGCCGATGTCAGCGGCTTCGAGTTCAACTATCAGCAATCGCTGGACTTCCTGCCGATCGAAGGCTTCATCGCCGGCTTCAACTATACCGGCACGGACAGCGAGGCGACGACGGCCGATGGCCGGGTCATCCCGCTGCCACACCAGTCCGACTGGGTCTGGAATGCGGTGCTCGGCTATGACCACGGTCCCTGGGACCTGCGCGCCGTGCTCAGCTCGCGCGGCGAATATCTCGACGAAATCCGCGGCGATGCCGGCGAAGACCGCTATGTGCTGGAACACACCCAGCTCGATCTGTCAGCCAAGTACAATCTCAATGGCTCGCTGCAGATCTTCGCCGACCTGAAGAACGCCACCGACGAACCCTATCGCGCCGTGACGCGGCCGGACGGGATCGATCGCCTCGAACAGCTTGAGGAATATGGCTGGTCAACGGTGTTCGGCGTGCGTTTCACCTACTAGTCCGGCGCATCGGACCTGACATGACGGGGCCCCGGCGGAGATTTCCACCGGGGCCCCATTTTGTCTGAACACGCCGCAAAAGCGTCGCTCTGCTGTCATCAATCCGTCGTGCCCGCCGCCTAGTGAGAGCGGCGAAACTTCTCCTCCCCGGATGAGTCTCACGGCCCGGTATCCCTCCGCGCCAAACACACGAACTGGGCCGTCCTTCGGGGCGGCCCAATTTTTTAGCCGCGATTGATCGCTGCCTGGACCAGGCGGTGCGCGTCCTCGCTGTCCCAGTCGGCGGGAGCCGGCATGCGGCCGATCTCGCGGCCATGGCGATCATAGAGAATCGACATCGGCAGGCCGAGCGCGCCGACGAGATTGTGGCTGGTGAAGCTGTCATCCCGCAGCGCCGGCAGGCTATCGATCTGCTCGCGCTCGAAGAATTCGGTGACCGGTGCGAACTCGCGGTCGAAACTGATGGTCACGACATCGAAATCCTCGCCGCCGAACTGTTGTTGCAGGCGGTTGAGGGCCGGCATCTCCTCGACACAGGGACCGCACCAGGTGGCCCAGAGATTGAGCAGGATCACCTTGCCGCGATAATCGGAGAGATGATGCTCACCACCATCGGGGTCGGTATAGGCCATCGCCGGTTGTGCCGGTGCATCGGCGAGCGTGACGAAAGCCCCCATCTCGCCGCGTGCATAGCTGTCCAGCGTACCGGTTTCACTCTTGCCCGTGCCGGAGATGAACACGTATACAAGCCAGATCAGTCCGATAACGAGCATGGTCGCGATACCGGCTTTGATGGGCGTTATTTGCATTTCATTCTCCTGATCGGCGGGTCATCCATGTCAGACGACACCAAAACGACACCAACTTCCAGTGCCAGCGCCATGTGGGGCGGCCGTTTCGCGGCCGGACCTTCGGCTGTGATGGAGGCGATCAATGCCTCGATCGACATCGATCAGCGCATGGCCGAGGAAGATATCGCCGGCTCGCTTGCCCATGCCGAGATGTTGGCCGCAACCGGCGTGATTTCAAGCGCCGATGCTGCCGAGATCAAGCGCGGGCTGACACAAGTGCGTGAAGAGATCCGCGCCGGTGATTTCCCGTGGTCGGCCGCGCTTGAAGACGTGCACATGAATGTCGAATCCCGCCTGAAGGACATTATCGGCGAACCGGCCGGCCGCCTGCACACGGCGCGCTCGCGCAATGACCAGGTCGCGACCGATTTCCGCCTCTGGCTGCGCGCCGCCTGTGACCGCATCGATGCCCGGCTCGAGGCCTATCAGCGCGCCCTTGTCGAACAGGCCGAAAAACATATCGACCAGGTCATGCCCGGCTTTACCCATTTGCAGACCGCCCAGCCGGTCTCGCTGGCGCATCACCTCTTGAGCTATGTCGAACTGGCGCAGCGCGATCGCGGCCGCTTTGCCGATGCGCGCAAACGCCTCAATGAAAGCCCGCTCGGCTGCGCCGCTCTCGCCGGCACCGCATTTCCGATCGACCGTGACATGACCGCCAGGGCGCTCGGCTTTGACCGCCCGATGGCCAACTCGCTCGACGGTGTTGCCGCGCGCGATTTCGCGCTGGAAGTGATGGCGGCGGCGGCGATCTGTGCCGTCAACCTGTCGCGCTTCGCCGAGGAGATCGTGCTGTGGTGCACGCGCCGTTTCGGTTTTGCCACCCTGTCGGACGCCTGGTCGACCGGCTCCTCGATCATGCCGCAAAAGCGCAATCCCGACGCTGCTGAACTGGTGCGCGCCAAGCCGGGCCGCATTATCGGTTCGCTGACCGGACTGCTCGTCGTGGTGAAGGGTCTGCCGCTGGCCTATTCCAAGGACCTGCAGGAAGACAAGGCACCCGCCTTCCAGGCCGTCGATGATCTGGAACTGGCGCTCGCCGCGATGGCCGGCATGGCGGGCGATCTCACCTTTTATGGCGAGGCGATGGAGGAAGCGGCCGGCGAAGCCTATTCCGACGCCACCGACCTGGCCGATTTCGTCGTCCGCGAGCTGGGCAAGCCCTTCCGCGACGCGCACCATATCTCCGGCACCATCGTCCGCCTTGCCGAGGCGGCGGGCGTGCCACTGGCGCAATTGCCGCTGGAGACCATGCAATCGGTCGAGCCCGGCCTCGACGAACGCATCTATTCGGTGTTGAGTGCCCGCGCCTCGATGCAAAGCCGCACCAGCTTTGGCGGCACCTCGCCCGTGCGGGTGCGCGAGCAGGTCGAAGCCTGGAAAGCCCGCCTGTCGGCATGAAGGAAAACCTGATGAAACGACTGTCCAGCCTGATCCTGATCCTCCTCGGCACCGCCAGCCTGTCGGCCTGCGGCCTGCGCGGCGATCTGGAACGTCCCGAACCGCTGTGGGGCCATCCGCAGGACGCCGAGCAGTCCGATGATGCAGCGGGTGACACGGCGGCTGACAGTGCCGGTCGCTAGCACGATTGCCGCCGACGCCTCACTTCAACAAAACGTAATGCTTGCCGCGCTATCCGGCGCGCCGCAGCGTGCTAGATTTACGCCATGCACCGTCGGTCCCTGATCGTCGCATGGTGCGCTCTCATGTGGGAGCGCGCTGTGCCCGTGGTCTGGCCAGGCCTTGCCTGGGCAGCGAGCTTTGCCGTGCTCGCCCTGCTGGGACTGTGGGAGACCATCGGCGATCCCTGGCGTGCGATCTATGCGCTCGCCAGCCTCGCAGCCGCGATCTGGCTCACCCGCAAGGGACTCGCCGGCTTTGCCTGGCCAACGGTCGAGGATCTCGCCCGGCGCGTGGAAGACGATTCCGGAATCGCTGCCCGGCCCCATGAAGCCCTGCTCGACACCCCGCCCACGGCTGACCCCGTCGCATTGCAGGTCTGGCATGAGCACCAGGCCCGCATGGCGCGCCGGCTCGAAAGCGCCCATGCCCGCCGCCCCCGCGCCGCCTGGGCGCGGCAGGATCGCTGGGCCCTGCGCGGCAGTCTGACCCTGGCCCTGTGTGTGTCCTGGCTCATGGCCGGGCCCGCAGCGCAGGACCGTCTCGGCGAGGCTTTCAGCCTGACCCCGATCCAGGTCGGCGGGCTTGATGTCAGCGTTGACGCCTGGATCGACCCGCCCGCCTATACCGGCCGCGCGCCGATCTTCCTCAGCGCCGAGACCCGCACGGTGGAAGTGCCTGCCGGATCGACCTTCGTCACCCGCATTGCCGGCAGCCGCCGCCCGCCTGCCCTGACGCGCCGCGATTCCAGCGGTTCCGAACGCGCCACCGCCAGCACGATCGGCGACAGCGTCTGGGATGCGCGGCTGAGCGTGCCGCTCGACGCCAATATCCGCCTCGCCGCAGGCTCAACCCGGCAGAGCTGGACGGTGAATGTGATTCCCGACCGGGCACCGGTTGTACGGCTCCTCGCCGTGCCGGACGCCAATTCGAGCGGCGAGCTCGATCTGCAATTCTCCGTCGTCGACGATTATGGCGCCACCGCCTATGCGCTTGAACTGCGCCCGGAGACCGATCCCGACGCCGCCTGGGAGCGCATCGAGATCACACCGGCCGGGATCACCACGCTCGACACTGAAAACGGCGTGCGCACATTGCTCGAGACCGCGCGCCATCCGCTGGCCGGAAGCCGGGTGACGATCCGGGTCGCGGTCGAGGATGCCGGCGGCAATACCGGCCGCTCGCCCGAACTCGGCATTACCCTGCCGCACCGCGTTTTCCTCAACGCCCTGGCACGCGCCGTCGCCGAACAGCGCCGCACTGTCCTCAATGCCGGCCAGGCCTATGCACCCCTGCCGGCGCGGCCGGTCCTGTATGCCGAGGATGTCGCGCCAGGCATGGCCTATCTCGCCGATGAACCCGAGCGCCGCATCGAGCGCGCGCCGGAAGGCCTGCAAATCGCCGCCCGCGCCCTGGACGCCATCACCGACGCCCCGGCGCGTTTCTTTGATGATGCCGTTGTCTATCTCGGCCTGCGGGCAAGTGTGCAGCGCCTGCGCCGCTCGCGCGAACAGGACGATCTGGACGGCCTGCAGGAAGATTTGTGGCAGATCGCGCTGCGCGCAGAGCTCGGCTCGCTGGCCGATGCCGAAGCCGCCTTGCGTGCTGCCGAGCGCGCCCTGATGGAAGCGCTGGCCCGCGGCGCCGACGAGACCGAACTGGCCGGCCTGTTCGATGCTTTCCAGGAAGCGATGGACAATTACATGGCCGCGATGGCGGCCGAAGCCGCGCGCAGCGGCGAGACCCCCGACCCGAATGCGCAGGAGCTCGACACCTCGTCGCTGCAGGCGATGCTCGATGCCCTGCGTGAGGCTGCCGAGCTGGGCGATACCGCCGATGCGCGCCAGGCCTTGCAGCAATTGAGTGAATTACTGCGCAATATGCAGATGCAGATGGGCCAGGGCTCCGGTGAGGGCGAACAGGACGATCCGATCAACCAGGCAATCCAGGACGCGCTCGAGGAACTCGGCGATGTCATTGGCAGCCAGCGCGATCTGCAGGACCAGACCTTCGGGCTTGGCCAGGAGCAGGACTCGAGCGGGCCATCAACACCGCAATCGGGCGGGCAGCCCGGCCAACAGGACGGCAATATGCCCCAGAGCCTGGCCGAGAACCAGAATGGCGGCGGGGCCAGCGCCCAGTCGCTCGGCGCCATGCAGGGCGAACTGGCGCAGCAATTGGGCCAGGCGCAACAGGCCCTGCCCGATGGCGGCAGCGAGTCCCTCGCCCAGGCTGGGGAATCCATGCGCGCGGCCGCCGATGCGCTTGGTGAAGGCGATGCCGCTGCGGCGCTGGAGGCACAGGAAGAGGCCCTCGCGGGATTGCGCGCGGGTGCCGAGCAATTGGCGCAGGAACTGCTGGAGCGGATGCAGGATGCCCAGGGCGAGGCCGGCCAGGGTCAGGAAGAACGTGACCCGCTCGGACGTCCGTCGGAAGGCGCCTTTGCCGATGGCAGCGGCGTGGAAATCCCCGACGAGATGGCGCGGGCGCGGGCACGCAGCATTCTGGAAGAACTGCGCCGGCGCGCCGCCGAGGCCGGACGTCCCCAGGACGAGCTCGACTATATCGAACGCCTGCTCGACCGGTTCTAGAGCGGCAGCAGCCGCGCCTCAAAAATCAATGATGTCCGGAGTCGGGCCCAGCCGCATGAGTGCCGGCCGCAGCCGTATGTGAATCAGCGGCCGCTTCCGACGTGACGCCGTGCAGCGGTTCTGCATCGGCGACCAGCACCACCTCGACCTGAGCCGAAGCCGGTGGCGGATCGCTGACGACGGTACGGAAGGCGCGCACCTGCCCGGCCGGAACCGCAGGCCCCTGAAGGCCGACACTCCATTCGAGCAGGGATTCACTGCCTTCGTCCCGCAGGATGGCGCGCAGGGCCGGCACCGCGCGGGCGCGGCGATCGAGATTGCTGATCGTGCCCTCGATGACCAGCAGCGGAACACCGTGGGCATTGTCGCGCGTCACCGTCAGCTCCCCGACCGTGAAGCCATAGGGATTCACTTCAGCGCCCATCGCCGCATAGGCCGAGGACGCGCGTGGCCACAGGGTGACGATATCAACCCGGAACATCCAGGAAGCCGTCAGCAACAGGGCGCAGGCGATCGCCAGTCCACCCCAGGCGCCGCCGGCGGCAGCGGCCGACAGGGTGCGGCGCTTCTTGGCCTGGCGCTCGCGGAATGCCGTGTGCGGTTTGCTGTCCGCCACCGCCTCGTCTTCTGGCGGAGCCGGTTGCAGGTCAGGCAGATCCGAGGGATCCTCGGCTTCAGCGGTCCAGACATGAGAACAGGATGCGCAGCGCACGCGGCGGCCATTCAAACCAATCGCATGCGGATCGGCGCGATAGCGCGTAGAACATGAGGGGCAGCTGAGTACTATGCTCATCTGAGTCGCTTACGCCTTGTCCGCTTCACCCGCGCCCATGGAGACATTCCATCGATCCGAGTCTTGCCCAATCGCCCAACAGCGCCGCAGAACCGGTCATCCGCTTCGACAATGTCGGAATGCGGTACGGGCACGGTCCCGAAGTGCTGCGCGATCTCTCATTTGATTTACCACGTGGTTCTTTCCAATTCCTCACCGGACCATCCGGGGCCGGCAAGACGTCATTGCTGCGGCTGATCTATCTCGCCGCCAAGCCGTCAAGCGGGCAAATCTCCTATTTCGGACGCGACGCCGCCGGCCTGACGCGAGAGGAAATGCCCCTGCTGCGGCGACGCATCGGGGTCGTGTTCCAGGAATTTCGTTTGCTCAACCATCTCAGCGTGTTCGACAATGTCGCCCTGCCCCTGCGCATCGCCGGCAAGCGGCGCGCCGACTATGCGGAGGATGTTGCCGAACTGCTGGCCTGGGTCGGACTGGGCGAGAAGATGGATGTGGTGCCGGCAACACTGTCGGGCGGGGAGCAACAGCGCGTCGCCATCGCCCGCGCCGTGGTCGGCCAGCCGGAAATCCTCATCGCCGACGAACCGACCGGCAATGTTGACCCGGAAATGGGCATGCGCCTGCTGCGCCTGTTCGCCGAGCTCAACAAGCTGGGCACGACCATCATCATCGCCACCCATGACCTCTCGCTGGTCCGGATGCTCGATGCCCCCGTGATGTCGCTGTCCAACGGGCATCTGCATATCCGGGCCCCGCGCAGCCAGCGCCAGGCCCAGGCGAGTGCCGACGCGGCCGAGACTGATCACGACACCCACGACACGGAGGCGGACAGCCATGACTAGCCGAGTACCGCCGCCACCGCCCGGAGGCCCGGGTGCCCTGCTGCCGCCGGATTCCGGCCGCGACCGGCCGCTCTTCGTCGTCGCCGCCATCCTGGTCTTTCTCGCCTGCATCGCCGCACTCGGTGCGCGTGGCGCCTGGTTGCAGGCCCAGCGCTGGACCTCCGGTCTCGAGAGCAGCATCACCATCCAGATCCGGCCGGTCGAGGGACGCGACGCCCAGCTCGACGCCGATGAGGCCGCAAACATCGCCCTGACCCTGCCCGGCATTGTCGCCGCGACGGCGCACGACCGGGCCCATGCCGAAGCACTGCTGGCGCCCTGGCTCGGTACCGGCAATCTGCCCGCCGACCTGCCGCTGCCGCTGATGGTCGAAGTCCGGCTCGACCCGGCCCAACCGGCACCCGGCGAAGGGCTGCAGGCCGCACTCGACGCCGCCGGCCTCACCGCCACGGTCGACGATAACAGCCGCTGGGCCGGCGCCGTGCGCCGCGCGGCTCGCACCGCCCAGACACTCGGGCTGTCGATGATGCTCTTGCTCGCCGGTGCAGCGGCGGCCGTGGTCGCCTTCGCCGCCCGCGCCAGCCTGGCGGCCCGGATCAATGTGATCGATGCCCTGCACATCTGCGGCGCCGAGGACCGTTTCGTCGCCGGCCTGTTCGAGCGCCGCTTTTTCATGCTCGGACTGAAAGCCGGCATTGCCGGTGCCGTCTGCGCCGGACTGGTCGCCATCGCCGCCAGTCTTGGCCAGGGCCCGGCCGACATGGCTTTCTTCCTGCCGCACTGGGCGATGGACCCGTTTGAGCTCGCCCTGCTGCTGCTCGCCCCGCTGCTGGCCGGCGTGACCGCCGCCGTCTCGGCCCGGCTCGCTGTCGCTGCCGACTTGCGGGGACGCTGGTAATGGCCAAAATCGGCCTCAATCGCAGCAATAAGTGGTGCTCCGGCATTGCCGCCGGTCCGGGCATGACCTCTCATGCCGTCACGCAAGGGCGAGTGAAGGCATGAAACACGGCATCGGCATCTTGCGGGCATTGGCATTTTCAGCCGTGGCAGCCAGCATTATCGGCTTCGCCGCCTATGCCGGAACCGTAACGGGCTATGACCTGCCCGACGACACGCTGGGCGCTGACGGCATTGTGGTGCTGACCGGCGACCAGGGGCGGCTGACAGCCGGCGCGCAATTATTGCAGGACGGGCGATCAGGGCATCTGCTGATCTCCGGCGTCCACCCCTCGGTGACGACCGAGGAGTTGCGGGCCCATACCAGCCTGTCCGATGCGCAATTCACCTGCTGCGTTGAACTCGGCCGCCAGGCCACCGACACGGTCGGCAATGCCCGCGAAACCGCACAATGGGTGCGCGCGAACGGTTATCAGCGCTTGATCATCGTCACCTCAGACTATCATCTGCCGCGCAGTCTGATCGAGATGGACATGGTGATGCCCGATATTGAATTCATTCCCTATCCCGTGCGCACGACGCCGCCCTGGCGCAATCCGCGCGCGGCCCGGCTCTGGGTCCAGGAATACGCCAAATACACCACGGTCTGGATCGGCCGGGCGCTGTTTCCGGCCGCAGGCGATGTGTCATGAACGCCATACGTTCGATCATTTTCCAGATCTACATGTACGGCCTGATGGCGATCATGGGACTGGCGGGCACGCCGCTGCTGCTCGGACCGCGCCGCTGGGCGCGCAATTATCTGCGGCTCTATCTTGCCATCATCTGGTTTGGCCTGCGCTGGATCTGCGGCGTCCGCTTTGAGGTGCGTGGCCGTGAAAACCTGCCCGCAGGCGGCGCACTTGTCGCCTCCAAGCATCAGAGCATGTGGGAGACCCTGGCCTTCTGGGGCATCCTCGACGATCCGGCGATCATCCTGAAACGCTCGCTGATCTTCATGCCCTTCTTCGGCTGGTTCGCGGTCAAGCTCGGCAATATCAATGTCGACCGGACGGCCGGCTCGAAAGCCCTGCGCAAGATGCTGCGCGATGCGGCCACCCGCGGCAGCGAGGGCCGGCAGGTGTTGATTTTCCCGGAGGGCACGCGCGTTGACCCCGGCGAGCACCCGGACTTCAAGCCCGGGATTGCCGGGCTGTACGGATCGATGAACCTGCCTTGTGTGCCGGTCGCGCTCAATTCCGGCGTCCATTTGCATCCCTATTGCGGATTGAAAAAGCCCGGCCTGATCGTCGTCGAATTCCTCGAGCCGATCGCCCCGGGATTACCCAAGGCCCAATTCATGCAAACCCTGCATGAGCGGATCAATACGGCGGCTGATGCCCTGTTGGAACAGCCCGTCCAAGCGCCCAGCCGGGAGAAGATTGCGTGAGAGTTCCAAGGCGTTTCCTGTTTCCCGCACTCGGCGTTCTCGCCGTGCTGGTGCTCTATACGGCCTATTGGCTGCACGCGAAGAGCACGATCGAACGTGAAGTGGGTGTCTGGATCGCGCGCCAGGAAAGCGCCGGATACACCATCGAACAGGACCGCCTGCGCGTCACCGGCTTTCCCTACCGCTTCCAGGTCGAAGTCAGCGCGCCGCAATTCCAGGCCCCGCAAAGCGATGGCGGCTGGACCGCGCGGCTCGACATGCTCAAGGCGCACGCGCTGTTCTATGACTTCCGCCACTGGATCATCGAGTTCGACGGACCGCTCTGGCTCGACTACGACGCCGGCACGCCGACCTCGCTGGAAATCGATGCCTCGTTGGCCCTGGTCAGCCTCGTCAGCAATAGCGTTGGCGAGACGGTCCGGATCGGCGCCGAATTCGACGATCTCCTGATCGAGACCCGCTCCGGCGATGCGCCTGGCATCGAAGCCGTCGGGAAACTCCTGTTCTCCGGCCTGGTTGCCGAGGACAACACCCTGCGCATCCGTCTGGAGGCGACCGGTCTTTCCATCAGCGAGGATGCAGTTTCACCGGAAGTCGGGCGCACATTCGGCCGTGGCGCCGACCTGGCGCGGATGGACCTGACTGTGACCGAATGGGCGACCCTGGCCAGTGATGCCGATGCCGGGGCGTGGAGCCGGGCCGGCGGCCAGTTGCAGATCGCCGAGTCGGTGCTGGAATGGGGACCGGCCCACCTGTCCGGCGTCGGAGAATTCACCCTTGACCGTATGGCCCTGCCAGACGGTCGCCTGTCGCTGCACATCACGGACCCGGACGCGCTTGCCGACGCATTGGTGCAGGCGCGACTGGTGCCGGCGGAGAACGAGCAGGCCCTGCGCCTGGCGGCGATGATGGCGCCCCGCGGGCCCGATGGCGTCGCCCTGCCCTTCCGGGTTCGCGATGGCGGTGTCTATCTCGGCCCGGTCAGGCTCGGCGATCTGGAGAACTGACGCCTAGCGTCCCATGAAGTCGGCAAGCGCTTCGACGACCCGCCGGTTTTCCGCTTCCTTGCCCACCGTGATCCGCAGCGCATTCTTGAGGCCATAGGGCGCAACGCCGCGCACGATCAGGCCTCGCTGCGTCAGGTAGGCATCGGCATCGGCCGCGGTCTTGCCGGCGGTTTGCGGGAAATGCACCAGCACGAAATTGCAGACGCTGGGCGTCACTTCCAGCCCGAGTCCACCAAGTTGCTGACGCAGGAAATCGACCCAGATCGCATTATGCTGTGCCGAGCGTTGCATGAATTCACGATCGGCAATCGCCGCCGCACCGGCCTCGATCGCCGGCAGATTGACGTTGAACGGGCCGCGCACCCGGTTGAGGACATCGACAATCGTCTTCGCGCCATAACCCCAGCCCAGGCGCAGCCCGGCCAGACCATGGATCTTGGAGAAGGTCCGGGTGACGAAGACATCGTCGCGCTCGCGCGCCAGCGCCATGCCGGGATCATAATCCCCGGCGTCAACGAATTCGGCATAGGCGGCATCGAGCACCAGCAAGGTCGTCGGCGGCAGGGCGTCGCGCAGACGGCGCACTTCGGCGTCGGAGATATAAGTGCCGGTCGGATTGTTCGGGTTGGCGATGAAGACGATTTTGGTGTCCTCGCCCGCCGCAGCAATCACGGCGTCCACATCGGTGGTATAGCCGCGCTCCGGTGCCGAGACGAGGCGCGCGCCGCACTGCATCGCCACCAGACGGTAAACCAGGAAGCCGTATTCCGACTGCACCACCTTGTCGCCGGCATCGAGATAGGCGCGCCCCAATAATTGCAGGATTTCGTCAGAACCGGTACCGCAAACGATATGGTCGGCATCGAGCCCTTCTTCACGGGCGATCGCCTCGCGCAGCAGGCCGGCGCCGCCATCGGGATAGCGATGCAGGCGCGCGCCGGCCTGTTCAAAGGCCGCAACGGCCTTGAGCGAGCAGCCGAGCGCATTCTCGTTCGACGACAATTTGGCCGGATTGGCCACACCCGGCGCATCGGCGGCGCCCGGCTTGTAGGGCTGGATGTCGAGAATGCCGGCGCGCGGTTCGATGGCCATGTAATTACCTCAGCTGTCCGAAAGGTCGGAAGGATTGTCGTGACGGGATAGCGCGGGGCGGGTTTGCGCTTCAAGGGGCTTGCGGCGGGCGGGCGCAGTTGAGGGCCGCGGCCGCAGCGCCATGGTACGTTTTACGGCCTCGACCAGGATGACACCGCCGAGCGCGGGCCAGACGCGTTCACCGGTCTCCTCCCACATCCGCGCAATCCGCGTCTGCGTGCTCCACTTCCACGGCGGCGTATACAGCGCGCGCGACCAGGCCGTGGGCTCGAACAGGGCATCATCAAGCAATTGCGACAGCTGGGCGCGTGAAAAGGGCCGGCCATGACCGAAAGGAGTTGAGTCGAGCCAGGCCCAGATGCCCGAACGCGCGGCAGTGACAATGACTACCCGCCCTTCCGGCGCCAGGACACGCCAGATCTCGCGCAGTGTCGCCTGCAGCGAATCCGCTTCCTCCAGCGCATGCACCAGCAGGACACGGTCAAACAGGGCCTCGGGAAAGGGCAGATGCGTCTCGTCGCCCAGGGCAATGCCCGAACAGGCGCCGGTGGCGACCACCGCGCCCTGGGCCGCCGGCATGAAACAGATGCTGCGCCGGGCACTGCTCCGGTAAGGTTCGAGATAGGGGGTGGCAAAGCCGAGACCAAGCAGGTCCAGATCCTTGGCGTCAGGCCAGATTGCAGTCAGCCGGCGGCCGATCATCTCGCGCGCCACCAAGCCCTGGCGGCTGCGATAAAAGCGGTCCAGTTCGAGAGCTTCGCGACGCACCCTTCACACTCTCCTCGTTTCGCCCGATCATGGGGCTTGCAGCGCAACACTAACCAAAGCGGCGAAATCGACAATGAGCGAACTGAGCATCCGGCAATTTCCCTGCCTGTCCGACAATTACGGCTTTCTGGTCCATGATGCGGCCAGCGGCGAGACCGCGACGATCGACACGCCCGATCCCGACCGTATCCTCGCCGAGGCGAAGGCGGCCGGCTGGACCATCACCCAGATCTGGAACACGCATCACCATTTCGACCATGCCGGCGGCAATACCGCGATCAAGGCAGCGACCGGCGCGCGCATTGTCGCGCCCGCCTATGAGAGCGACCGCATCCCGGACATCGACCAGCCGGTCAGCGAAGGCGACAGTGTCCGGCTCGGCGGAGTCGAGGCGAAGGTGGCATTCATGCCGGGCCATACCAGCGGTCATATTGTCTATCTCCTGCCCGGCGAGCATGTCGCCTTTGTCGGCGATACCCTGTTTGCGCTCGGCTGCGGCCGCCTGTTCGAGGGCACGCCGGAGCAGATGTGGCACAGCCTGTCACGCCTGGCGGCCCTGCCCGACGACACCGTGGTCTATTGCGCCCACGAATACACCCAGGCCAATGCCCGCTTCGCGCTGACGGTTGATCCGGACAATGCCGAATTACAGGCCTACGCCGCCGGGGTTGACGCGAAGCGGTCGCGCGGCGAGGCGACCGTGCCGACGACGATCGGCGCCGAAAAGGCGGCCAATCCCTTCCTGCGCGCCGCCGACCCGGCGATCCGCGCCCGCCTCGGCCTGGCCGATGCCGGCGATGTCGCGGTGTTCGCCGAGATCCGCCGCCGCAAGGATTCGTTCTGATGCCCGGCGCTGCAGCCATCATCGAGGCTCTGGCCATGCAGCCCCACCCCGAGGGTGGCTGGTATGTCGAGACCTGGCGCGATGGCCCGGGGCCGGACGGTCGCACGCGTGGAACGGCGATCTACTATCTGCTTGAGGCGGGCGAGCGTTCACACTGGCACCGGGTCGACGCGACAGAGATCTGGCACTGGTATGGGGGTGCGGCGCTGGAACTCGGGATCAGTGCAGACGGGGTGCAACAGAGCCGGCTTGATCTGGGACCGGATATCGCCGCCGGCCAGCGTCCGCAGCAGATCGTGCCGCCGGGCGTGTGGCAGAGTGCGCGTTCGCGCGGCGCCTGGACTCTGGTTGGCTGCACGGTGACGCCGGGCTTTGAATTTTCCGGCTTCGAGATGGCCCCGCCGGGCTGGAGCCCGGCGGCAGGTAGTGGCATTGGCACAAGCTGATCAGGTCGCCTGGTCCTCGGTCATCAGGGCGCGGGCGATATAGGCCGACGAGGAGCGGCCGGCAAAACCGTATTCCGGCGCAATGACAACGATCAGACTATTGTCGCGGCGGTAGGCCGCCGGCTGATCGCCAATCGAGATATCGACACGTTCAATGCCCCGCAGACGGCGGCGGTCATTGCGCAGTGACCGGAAAGCCAGGGCGATCATCTGCAGGCTGTCATACTGCACGCCCAGTCCGGCGCGCGGCGCCGGCGCATAGCCGACTGAAATATTCCGGTTCAGATCGGCCGAGAGCTCGTTGACGAGTTCCTCGGCCTGCAAGCGGACTTCCTCGGCCGAACGCGGTGCCGGTGCGAGCCCGCGCGCTTCGCTGGCGAAATCGGCGATCACCCCGTTGGGGGCATCAGCGGGAAAATAGGTTGCGCCACCCAGACCGGTCAGCCGGATGACCTCGCGGCCGGTATCGGTCACATAGGCGGTACCGCCGCCGGGTGCCCGGTTGGCAAACAGCACCAGGACCTCACGGGTCGGATCATCACGCTCGCGCAGCAGGGCCACTGTGCCCGAGCGGTCGAACAGGAAGAACTCGCCGGTGTCTGCGCGCTGGTACCAGCCGACAGTTTCCTCGGCGCGTTCATTGCGCAGCAGACGGTCCCGCAACGGGTTCTGGAACCCGATGGCAGCGCCGGCGCACAGGGCCGCAGTGAGTATTACGATAAGAAATCGGGTCATTGAGCTCAGCATTGACACTGGCAAGACGGCATTTTTTGGGCAAGGGCCCGCGAGACCGTCATGCCATGTACTGCCCGCCATTGATGGTCAGGACGGAACCGGTCATGAAACCGGCAGCGTCGGAGGCCAGATAGGCCACCAGGGCACCGACTTCCGAGGCTTCACCCAGCCGGTTGACCGGAATGGCGCCGATGATGGATTGCAACACATTCGCCGGCACCGCCGCCACCATGTCGGTATTGATATAGCCCGGCGCGATGCAGTTGACGGTAATGCCCTTGCGCGCCGTCTCCTGCGCCAGAGCCTTGGTAAACCCGATCACCCCGGCCTTGGCAGCAGAATAATTGACCTGGCCCATCTGGCCCTTCTGGCCATTGATCGACGAGATATTGATGATGCGGCCAAAGCCGCGTTCACGCATGCCCTCGATGACCGGATGGGTCATGTTGAACATCGAGCTGAGATCAACCCGGATGACATCATTCCACTGCTGGGGTGTCATTTTGTGGAACATGCTGTCGCGGGTGATACCGGCATTATTGACCAGGATATCGAAGGGGGCGCCGGCCAGGGCCTCGGCCTCGGCGAGACCACGGACACAGGACTCATGATCGCCAACATCCCAGCAGGCCGTCGCAATCCCGGTTTCGGCATTGAAGGCACGGGCGGCTTCTTCATTGCCGGCATGATTGGCAATGACCGTATGGCCGGCAGCCTGGAGCTCAACGCAGATGGCAGCCCCGATACCCCGGGTCCCGCCTGTAACCAGTGCCGTGCGTGTCATATCCAATCCCCAATTTCTTGATCTGGCATTGCATCTTAAGTCTTCGCGCTTGCAGCACACCACTTGCTGAGCGTAAACCGTAATGAAATAGGTGCGCGCCCATGTCGAGCGAATTGCGACATTGGACTACGCATTTTACACCAGCACGAGGAATGCGCTGTGACCAAATCGAAAAGCGGCAAAGGCGAAATCGTCATCAAGAAGTACGCCAATCGGCGCCTTTATGACACTTCGACCAGCCAATATGTAACGCTCGACCACTTGCGCGATCTCGTGAAAAAGGGCGTGGATTTCGAGGTGATCGATGCAAAGAGCGGCGAAGACCTCACCCATGGCGTGCTGGCACAAATCATTTTTGAAGAAGAATCCCGCGGCGCCAATCTGTTGCCGGTTGATTTCCTGCGGCAGCTGATCGGCTTCTATGGCGACAGCCTGCAAAATGTCGTGCCGGGCTATCTGCAGATGTCGATGAATAATTTCACGCAACAGCAGGAAGAATATCGCACCAAGGTCGGCGATGCGATGATGTCGCCGCAAGCCACCATGGCGCTGATCGAGGAACAGACGCGGCGCAATATGGAAGCCTTCGGCAACACCATGCGCATGTTCACCCCCTTCGTGGCGGCGACCACGCCGGAAGCGGAAGCGGCCGAAGCTCCGGCCGATCCGGTCGCCGGTACGGAGAGCGAGGCTGACATGGCGCAGATGCGCGAGGAACTCGACGACATGCGCGCCAAGCTCGACCAGCTCCTCAAGAAGCAGAAGTAGCCGCCCCGCCCACCGGGGCACTGGCGTGAGGCCATTGGCGGCCGGAAAAGCCCCGTTCATCGCGGTCGGCCGTCCCTTCTGGCGCGGCAGCCTGGTGGGCTGGGTCCGGCCTTGAGGTCGACCTGATGCTCATCCGGGGCGCCGGGCAGCGTCTCACCCGCAAGTGCCGCGGCAGGGCCAATCGGCCCCCGGGGCCACGTTAAGACTTTCGTATCATTTCAGACCAGTGCCGGACGCTGATGGCCCCGATCGGGGCGAAAACACAGCATCCGGTTCGCCTTTGCGACCAGAATCATGGTTAATGAGGTCTTAAAGTCTGGCATCGCCCTTGCGAGGGTATCGATATGATCACGATCCGCAGCCCATATCCTGTCCCGACCCTGACCAACCGGCATATCGAGCCGGCCGGTTCGGCTCGCGGGTCGAATGATCGTCAGCCGCGGCAGGACCGCGCCCAAGCTCCTGTCCCGACCCCACACGTTGCCGCGACCCGCTCGCAGCCGCATGTGCGGGCGCAGGTCGCCCCGGCTGAGCTTATCGTCCAGATCATCTCCGGAGCGCCGCGCCGCGGCATCCGGGCCGAGACCAGCGAGCAGGCCCGCTATCGCCGCGCCTACCAGGATGCGGCACAAAAAAGCGCGCCGCCCCCGATGTGGGAGCGACGCGCCTGATGCTGAGCAGTGAAACCCTTCACCGCCTGGGCTTCTGGTGCGACGCCGCGATTGGCGCCGCACTGGTCTTCGTGCTGCTTTAGGCTTCGCCGCCGACCGCAAGGTCGCGCCGCGCGGCCACCACAGTCACCACGAAGCCGCCAACTGTATCCATCAGCGTCATCAGGGTGAGCAGGAAGAAGGCCGATGTGCCGAACTTCCCGACCAGCAGGAAAAGCGCCATCGCGACAACGAAAACCAGCATGGACAGACCATGATTGATAATGGTCGCTGTGCCCGACCCGGCCGCCTTGATCTGCTCGACAAACAGACACAGCATGCCAAGGATCACGATCAGATCGCCCAGGGGCAGTGCCCACTGGCCTGACGCCATCGGAATATGGAAAACCGGCCCGTTGAGGGCGGTAACCATTGAAGCCTGGTCAGCGCCACCGAGCGTGAAGGCAATAATCACATAGACAATGACCGGAACGGTCATCAGTGGAAATACATTGAACATCGAACTCTTCCCCTTGGCAGGACCGCCTCGCTGTGCGCGATTGGCAGCCATCATACCCAACATTACACCGTTATCCCCGCCACCTGACATAATCAGATCCTCACAATAACTCGTCTGAACCGCGCGGATTCCGCGCACGCGAATTTAACCACATCATTCCCATCATGTCTGTCAAAGAGGCGAAAAGACGGCCAAAATTCGTATATTTCGACGCGCCGATGGTGCGATGACGATGGCTGACCGGCCTGAATTCGCACAGATAACCCTCGCGATTCATCAGCGCCGGCAGGAAGCGATGCTGGTGATCGAAGAAGGGAAGCTCCAGATAAGCCTGCCGTTTGAAGGCCTTGAGACCGCAGCCCGTATCATTGCAATTATCGTTGAGCATGCGCTTGCGGATGCCATTGCCGAAACGCGAGGCGAACTTCTTCCAGGCTGAATCCTGGCGGTTCTGGCTCCGGTCGCCCCCGACAAGCGCCAGATTTTCCGGCGCATCGGCGCGGGTCAGGGCATCAATCACGATCGGCAGTCCGTCCGGCGGGTTCTGGCCGTCGCCGTCCAGCGTCGCGACAATCGCGCCGCGGGCATGCATCACGCCCGTTCGAACAGAGCGCGACTGGCCGGCATTGTGGCGATGTCCGATCACCCGCAACATCGGCAATTCGCCTTTGGCCGCGATCAGTTCTTCCCGCGTTCCGTCGGTCGAGCAATCATCAACGAAGAGGATCTCGAAATTGCGCCCCGCGAGCGCCTCGGCAATTTCACGCGCCAGCGGCACGACATTGCCAGCCTCGTTATAGGCGGGCACAACGACGGAGATATCAGGGGTTTGGCTCATAAGGATTTCTGCTTGCGCTTGCGGAAAACGGGGTCTGCTTTACATACGCGTCTAGCACATGACGCGAGGGGTTTCACAGCCCCGCGACCATTGGAGACTTTCATGGCCGAGCTGGCGAAGGGAATTCGCGCCTATATCATCATCGGCTTGCTGGCAGCCCTCTCGGCGCTGGCCGGCATTTTCACCATGCCGGCGCTCGACCGCGACGAAAGCCGCTTCGCCCAGGCGACAGCGCAAATGCTCGAAAGCGGCGATTTCGTCCGCATCAATTTTCTCGACGAGGAACGCAACAAGAAGCCCGTCGGCATTCACTGGATGCAGGCCGCCAGCGTCGCCGCCTTCTCCAGCGCCGAGGCGCGCGAGATCTGGGCCTACCGCCTGCCCTCCCTACTGGGCGTGATCCTGGCGGCACTGGCCTGTTTCTGGGGCGGACAGAGGCTGATCGGACGCGAGGCGGCCTTTGCCGGTGCGGCCCTGTTTGCGGTCACTGTCCTGCTGGGCATTGAAGGCGGCATCGCCAAGACCGACGCGATGCTGGTGGGCTGCACGACGCTGGCGATGGCGGCGTTGGCGAATTTGCGCTTTGGCGCGGGCGGCCGGAAGACCGCGATCATCTTCTGGTTCGCCATCGGCCTGGGCGCGCTGATCAAGGGGCCGGTGACGCCGATGGCCGCCGGGCTGGCGCTGATCGTGTTGTTCATCTGGGAGCGCAAGGCGCGCTGGATGAAGCCGCTATTGTTCTGGCCCGGCCCGCTTCTGGCTATTGCCATGGTCCTGCCCTGGCTGATCTCGATCCAGATCGCCACCGATGGGGGTTTCCTGCGCCAGGCGATCGGCGATGACATGGCCCCCAAACTGGTCGGCGCGGCGGAACGCCATGGCGGCATGTTCGGCTATCACCTCCTTCTGCTGCCCCTGCTCTTCTTCCCCGCCATCCTCTTCCTGATCCCCGGTGCCGGACGCGTCGCCAATGCCCTGCGCGGCAAGGACAGCGATCAGGCTGCCGCCGCCGCACGCTTCCTCCTCGCCTGGGCGGTCCCGGTCTGGCTGGTGTTCGAAATCCTGCCGACCAAGCTGCCGCACTACGTCCTGCCCGCCTACCCCGCCCTCGCCCTGATTGCGGGCTGGGGATTGATGGAACTCGCCAAGGCTGCCGCCTGGCAGAAATGGGTCAGCTGGGGATTGTTTGCCTTTGCCGGGCTGGTGTTCGCGATCGTGATGCCGGTGCTGTTTGTCGTCTATGGCAATAATGCCAGCTGGGATGCGGTGCGGCTTTCGCTGGGCGGGTTTGAGGGCGGCTTCCAGCTCGGGCTTGATCCCGCGACGGCAGCGATTGTTTTCCTCACGGCCGCGATCTTCGCCGGGCTGAGCGGTGCGGCGCTTATGGCGGCGCGTGGACGCTCGCTGGTGCTGATGCTGTGCCTTGCCGTCACCGCCGGTCTCGGCTGGCAGGTGATGGCGCGCGGCGCTGCGGCCCCCAACGCCTATGCAGTCCGTCTCGCCGATCAGGTGCGCGCCGCACGCAGCTATTCGCAGACCATCGCCGGCATCGCGCCGGGCGATATCGTCACCGCGTCGTCCTACACCGAACCGAGCTTGGTCTTCTCGCTGGGCACGGACACGATGCTGGGCTCGGCGGAGGAGGCGCTGGCCTTCGCGGAGGGCCGTCAAGACCCGACGATGCTGGTGCTCGACCTTTCGCGGGACGACCAGCTCAAGGCCGACCTCCTTGCCACTGGCCGCACCGCGTTCGAGATTGCCGAGGAAATCACTGAGAATAGCTGGAGACCGGAATTCGCGTCTGCGGCGCCGATTGAGCCACCTTGGGCGAGCGCTGATCGCGAGAGACGCGCCCGACTGAGTTGGACTGAACGGCTACAAGTGTGCCACTTGAGCCTCGCCTCCGGGACCAACTATTCCCGCGGTGACGAGACAGTGTTGGCCATATTCTTCACTCGCTGCCTGCCGGAGCTCCCCAATGACCCGCAAGATTGAAATCGTTGAAGTCGGGCCACGCGATGGCCTGCAGAATGATCCGGTCCTGCTTTCGACCGAGCTGAAAATCGAATTCATCTCGCGGCTGATCGATGCCGGGGTCAACCGGATGGAGGCGGCGAGCTTTGTCCATCCCAAACTGGTGCCGGCGATGGCCGACAGTGCCGAGGTGATGGCGCTGGCACCAAGGCTCGACGGGGTGAAATATATCGGGCTGGCGCTCAATGAGCGCGGCCTGCGGCGGGCGCTCGAGGCCGGCTGCGACGAGATCAATTATGTCATGGTCGCCTCGCCCGGCTTTGGCCTCAGGAACCAGAACGCCACGCCGGAGCAGACCGCCGACCTGTTCGACAAGATCGCCATCCTCGCCCATGACGAGGGCGTGCCGGTTTCGGTGACGGTGTCGGTGGCGTTCGGTGATCCCTTCGATGGCGAGGTCGATCCGAAGATCCTCGGCGAGCTGGCGGCGCGGGCCAGGGCGGCGGGCGCCTGCGAGTTTGCGCTGGGTGATACGATTGGCGTCGCCGATCCGTGGAGCGTGCGCAAGGCGCTCGATATCGTGCGGGCGCAGAGCGGCGATATGCGGCTGCGGATGCATTTCCACAACACGCGCAACACCGCGATGGCGAATATCGCCGCGGCGGTCGATGCCGGCATCGATGTAATCGATGCCTCGTGCGGCGGGATTGGCGGCTGTCCGTTTGCGCCGGCGGCGACGGGCAATGTCGCGACGGAAGACGTGGTTTACATGCTCGAACGCGGCGGGTTCGAGACCGGGATCGACCTTGACCGCATGATCGCGACGGCGAAATGGCTGGAGGATGTAGCGCTGAAACACCCCGTCGACTCAGCCCTCAAGCGCGCCGGCGGATTTCCGAAACCTCAGGCCTGATCGTCGCCATCGCCGCGCGCAACGCGCATCCGGCCGCGAAGCGACAGCCAGACGACGCGCACCCAGATCGCGCCATAGATCGGAACGATGGCCACAATCGTCGCCAGCCGCTGCAGCGGACCGGGATAGAATTTCCAGAAATATTTGACGAAGCCCGCCGCCTTGTGGGTCTCGACCCGCATCGGGCTGGACCGGCTGGTGCCACCAAAATGCAGGATATCGACGCGCGGCTCGAACCAGACCTCGCCGCCGGCCTCGCGAACAGTGCGGCAGATATCGATATCCTCGACATGCAGGAAATAGCGCTCGTCAAAACCGCCAATGGCAAGGAAATCCGCCTTGCGCATCATCAGGGCGGCGCCCGACACGGTCGGTACACGCACCATCGTCTCCGGCAGTTCCCGGCGTTCCCAGTGCAGGCTTTGCAGGCCGGGTATCAGGCGGTCGAGACGCAGGAAGCTGACAGCGGCCGTGTACGGGGTGAGCTCGCCGCGCCGTCCACCGGCCTGTTCGCTGCCATCCTGGTTGAGGATACGCGCACCGATGATCCAGGGCTGCTGTGTCGCCGCCAGCGCCGACTGCTTGAGCTGAAGGGCCGAGCCCGGCGCGAGGATGGCATCGGGATTGAGAAACAGGACCAGCTCTCCGCTCGCGGCCCGGGCGCCGATATTGCAGCCCCTGGAGAAGCCGAGATTGGCATCCGTTTCGATCAGGACAAATTCGGGATGAGATGCCGCCAGCTCGCGCAGGCCCTGCACCACGTCGGGCGGGTTTTCGTGGCTGACCATCACGAACTCGTCGACACCGGGCGCGGCCAGCACAGCGGTGACCGCCTCCATGAGATGCGGGCCGGTCATCCAGGAAACGGTGACGACACTGAGACGGGTCTGGCTCATCGAGCGGGCTTCCGGGCACCGAGAAAAAGAACAGCAGTCGCCGCCAGGGCGGCGGCGGCCTGATGCCACTCTTGCCATGCACCATAGGAGAAAAGAACCAGGCAGACATAGGTGACCAGCACCCAGGCCGCTGCGACTGCCTGGTCCCGGCTCAATCTTGGCGCACTCGCAATGCGCCCCCCGAGGAAGATCAGCGCACAAGACAACAGCACCGCGCCTATGAGGCCTGTCTCTAACCAGACCTGCAGACTGGCGTTGTGCGGGTGAAGTGGCAGCCTCTCAATCTGAAGACCGGCCAGCTCCATCTCGCCGTTCAGCGGTCGCGATGCGTCCAGCCCGTATCCGAACAGCGGTTTTTCCCGGATGAGCTCATTGACATAGGTCCAGATCTCCAGGCGCCAGACCCACGAGAGCGGCAAGAAGTCGCGCAAGGCCGGCGGGATCGCCGCAATCAGCCCCGGCAGCACCACGGGAACGGTCATGACGCCGCCGGCAACAAGTCCGAAAAGACCCGCAATCATGCGGCGGGGCCAGAATGCGGTCACGACCGCAGCGATGCCGCCGGACACGAAAGCAACCGCATTGACCTCGGTCCCGAAACTAATGGCGGCCACGGCGGTTAACAGCATCACCGCCACGCCCACGACCAGCCCGCCTGCGCGATATGCGATCAGGGCGGCCGGGCCGGCGAGCAGCAAGAGCGGCACGGTCGCGTGGCCGAGACCGCGATTGACATAATTCATCACATGCGCTTCCGGCAGCCCATCATAGCCCTCCACCGCGACCTTGTAGGCACGCGTCATGGCGCCGCCGGTCAGGCTCTCGGCGAGCAGGAACAGGCCCAGCGCGATCACCAGGAAGATAATCGATGCCTCGGTGCGGACCTGCCAGCGGCCGCGCAGGCCGCCGATCCGCAAGACCAGCAGGACATAGAGCGGGATGCCGATCAGCGTCTTGGGCAGTTGTTCCGGATTGTCATAGGGCGACCAAAGAAAGCTGATCCCGACCCAGGCCAGAAAGAGACCGGCGAAGACGAGCGACATCGACACCGCGCGCGGCCGCCAGAACCTGGGATCGACGGGAAAGGCGATGATCGCCAGCAGCACCAGAAAGGGCGGCAACAGGCCGGCACCGGCGATGGACCAGGGCAAGGCAAGGACGAAGGCAAGGACCGCCACCCAGCCGACCCTGCCTTGCCCCTTCGCCATCATTGGTGCCGCCTGCCTCACATCAGCCGCGCTTCAGGTCGGGTGCGCGGGCATCCTCGCACAGGCGCGTGATCGCCTCGGCCAGCGGCAGGACCTCCTGCTTCTTGCCCTCTTCGCCGAGGAAGCGCAGGGCGAGCGTGCCCTCCTCCGCTTCCTTGCGGCCAATCACGGCAATCACCGGGATCTTGCCGACCGAGTGTTCGCGAACCTTGTAGTTGATCTTCTCATTGCGAAGATCGGTCTCGGCATTCAGGCCTGCAGCTTTCATAGCGGCGAGAACCTGTTCGGCATAGGGATCGGCGTCCGAGGTGATCGTCGCGATCACGACCTGGCGCGGCGCCAGCCAGAAGGGCAGCTTGCCGGCATAGTTTTCCAGCAACACACCGAGGAAACGCTCCAGCGAGCCGAGCACGGCACGGTGCAGCATCACCGGACGATGCTTGTCATTATCGTCGCCGATAAAGTGGGCATCGAGGCGTTCGGGCAGGTTGAAATCGCACTGGATCGTGCCCGTCTGCCATTCACGGCCGATCGCATCCTTGACGACAAAATCCAGCTTGGGACCATAAAACGCGCCATCGCCGGGATTGTATTCGAAATCGAGGCCGGACGCCTCGGCTGCCGTGCGCAGCGCCGCCTCGGCCTTGTCCCAGACCTCGTCGGCGCCGACGCGCTGCTCCGGACGATCAGCAAACTTGACCCGCGGTTCCTCGAAGCCGAAATCGGCATAGACCGACTTCAGCAATTCACAGAACGCCTTCACCTCGTCGACAATCTGGTCGACGGTGCAGAAAATATGGGCGTCGTCCTGAACGAAGCCGCGCACGCGCATCAGTCCATGCAGCGAGCCGGATGGCTCATAGCGGTGACAGGAGCCGAACTCGGCCAGGCGCAGCGGCAGGTCGCGATAGGATTTCTGGCCCTGGTTGAAGACCTGGACATGGCAGGGACAATTCATCGGCTTCACGGCCAGGATTTTCTCTTCCTGGTCGATCGAGGAGATGAACATGTTCTCGCGATACTTGTCCCAATGGCCCGAGGCTTCCCAGAATTTCCGGTCCATCAGCTGCGGCGTGCGGATTTCCTGATAGCCGGAGGCTTCCAGGCGCCGGCGCATATAGCTCGTCACCGTGCGATAGAGACGCCAGCCGGCCGGGTGCCAGAAGACCTGGCCCTGGGCTTCTTCCTGGAAATGGAACAATTCCATCTGGCGGCCGAGACGGCGGTGATCGCGTTTCTCGGCCTCTTCCAGGCGGAAAAGATGCGCCTTGAGCTGTTTGTCATCGGCCCAGGCCGTGCCGTAGATGCGCTGCAGCATGGCATTGCGGTGGTCGCCGCGCCAATAGGCACCGGCGACCTTCATCAGCTTGAAGGCCTTGCCGATCTTGCCCGTCGAGGGCAGGTGCGGCCCGCGGCACAGGTCGAACCACTCGCCCTGGCGATAGATCGTGATCGTTTCGCTCTCGGGCAGATCGCGGATCAGCTCGGCCTTGTAGGTCTCACCCATTTTCTCGAACAGGGCGATGGCGGCATCGCGCTCCATCTCCTCGCGCTCGAAGGGCAGGTCGGCATCGACGATCTCGGCCATGCGCTTTTCGATCGCGGCGAAATCCTCGGTCGAGAAAGGCTCGTCGCGGGCGAAATCATAATAGAAGCCGTCCTCGATCGAGGGACCGATCGTGACTTGCGTGCCGGGGAAGAGCTCCTGCACCGCCTGGGCGAGAATATGCGCCGTATCGTGGCGGATAACCTCGAGCGCTTCGTCATCCTTTCGCGTCACCAGCGAAACCGAGCAGCTGCCGGGCAGCGGCCGCATCAAATCCCAGTCATCGCCATTCACCTTGGCGATCACCGCAACCTTGGCGAGGGATTTCGAGATGTCCTCGGCCAGATCCATCGGCGTGGCGCCATCGGGCAATTCGCGGCTGGAGCCATCGGGAAGCGTAATATTGATCATTGGTCTACGTCCTTGTCGTCGGCGCGGCCTGCCGGCGGAAGCGGGTCCGAAGTGTCGAGCATCGGGCGGGATCTGAAACGCCAGACCGCCCACCAGGGCACCTGCGTGCGAACAGTCGGGGCCGGATCGAAGCCATGGCTCCCACCCGGACGGCAGCGTCCAAGCCGACCAAAGGTCAGCCAGAAGCCGCGCCAGCCACCCTGGGCGCGGATCGCCTCGATACCATAGGCCGAACAGGTCGGCTCATGGCGGCACCGCACGCCAAAGGCGTAGAAGACCGGTGACAGGCTGTATTGATAGACGCGGATCGCGCCAACCATCAGCCATCCCATCGGCCCCTTGGCCTTGTTTATCCCGTCGCTCGAACGCATTTGGATTCAAGCCTTTTAACGCCGCACCGCGCCCTGTCCACTGTCGAGATGAGAGGCGCGCGGCCGGCCGCATTGAAATGAGGTTGGGTTTGTCTGCTTTTTCCGGGCTGTCCGCTTCATCCTGCCGGCTGGGCAGGTACGAACAACCCTAGCCGGTCAGCGGGGTTGCGAGGCGGGTCGCAGTCGCACGGGTCACCGCCTCGACGGCGGCATCGAAGGCCAGCATGATCGACTGGTGCCGCGCCGGATAGGCGCGCGCGCTTTGCAGCAATTGCAGCTCGGCGAAACGGCCACGCGGGGCCGGGCCGGATTGTTTCAGCATCGTCTTGAGACTGTCGCGCGCCAGTTCCAGTTCGCGCAGCGAGGCGCCGACCGCCGCACGGGCCAGGATCGAGGCCGAGGCCTGCCCCAGCGCGCAGGCTTTCACCCGCAGGGCGAGATCGGCGATATGGCCGGACTGCACGATGACATCGAGCTCGACCTCCGAGCCGCACAGGCGCGAGACCTTGCGCACGGAGGCTTGCGGCCGCGCCAGGCGTCCGATGCGCGGAATATCCGCAGCGAGCCGAAGAACGGCGTTGGAATAAAGATCGTCTGTCATCACGCGGTGAATGTAGGCGTTTTTGCGCTGCAGCGCCAGATGTGCGCGGCGGGTGCGACGATACCGATCAGGTGGCGACCCTATTCCTCATCATCATCCGCAGCCAGCTCATCGGTTTCGTCGAGCTCATCCTCGTCGAGATAGGTCGGCTCGGTGCGGCCGAGCACTTCGGGGATATCGCCCAGATCGGCCGGATCAACGTCCTCGGGACACCAGGCCTCGTCGATCTCGACATTCCAGAAACCCTCGGCCTGGGCCGCGCCGGCGGCGAGCTGGCAGGCCTGGCCCTTGTCGGCAGCGACGACACCATAGGTGACGAAGCCCTCACCGACGGCATCCTCGACCTGGACCAGGACGTTGAAACCGGTCAGCGCCATCAGGCCTGCTCCAGCTTGCGCCAGGTGGAACCTTCCGGGCCGTCATCGACCTGGACATTGAGCGCCGTCAGCTCGGCGCGCACGGCGTCGGCTGCGGCCCAGTCCTTGGTCTCGCGGGCGATCTGGCGCTTGACGATCAGATCATCGATCGCGGCGCGTTCGGCGGCATCGAGTTCATTGAGGCCGAACCATTCATCCGGGTCGCCCTGGCCGATACCGAGCAGTGCGCCGGCAGCAAGCAGCTCACCCTTGGCGCTGGCCTTGGCCTCGTCAGTTTCGGCCTTGTTGGCCTCGCCGGCGATCTGGAACAGTTCCGACAGCGCCTTTGGTGTGTTGAGGTCATCATAAAGCGCCTCGAGGAAGGCTTCGGGTGCCCCGGTCTCGGCAGCTTCGACATCGCCGAGCCGGCGCAGCACGCCATAGATGCGATCCAGTGCCCGGCGGGTCTTGGTCAGCAGGTCGGTGGTCCAGGTCAGCGGCGCGCGGTAATGCGCCGTCAGCAGCGCATAGCGCAGCACCTCGCCGGAATAGCGCTCCGTGAGGTCATGAACGAGCTGAACATTGCCGAGCGATTTCGACATCTTGTCGGTGCCCATGGTGAGGAAGCCGTTATGGAGCCAGTAATTGGCCATCGGCGCACCGTCATGGGCGCAGACCGACTGGGCAATCTCGTTCTCATGGTGCGGGAAGACGAGATCGACGCCGCCGCCATGGATATCGATCGTGTCGCCGAGATGCGCCGCCGTCATGGCCGAGCATTCCAGATGCCAGCCCGGACGGCCGCGGCCCCACTGGCTGTCCCAGCCCGGCTCGTCATCGGCGGCCGGCTTCCACAGCACGAAATCGGCCGGATTGCGCTTGTAGGAGGCCACCTCCACGCGGGCGCCAGCGATCATCTCGTCGAGATCGCGATTGGAGAGCTTGCCGTATTTCTCATAGGAATCGACATCGAACAGGACATGCCCGTCCGCCTCATAGGCATGGCCGCCATAAACCAGGGACTGGATCATGCCGATCATCGGACCAATATGCTCGGTCGCCTTGGGCGTTATGGTCGGCGGCAAGGCCCCCAGCGCCGCCATGTCGGCGTTGTAAATCGCTGCGAATTTTTCGGTGATCTCGGAGATCGGTTCGCCGAGATCCTTGGCCGCGGCGATGATCTTGTCGTCAACATCGGTGATATTGCGCGCATAGACGACGTGATCCACCCCGAATTCCCGACGTAGAATACGAAACAGGACGTCAAAGACGACGACCGGACGCGCATTGCCGATATGGGCGTAGTTATAAACCGTCGGGCCGCAGACATACATCGTCACCCGGTCCGGATCGATCGGTTCGAACGGGCGCTTGTGACGGGCCATCGTGTCGAAAAGGGTGAGGGATGCCATGGGGATTTTCCGTTCGCTCGATGGGTCGGTGCTGAAAAAAGTAATGCTCGGGTGCGGTCATATCATTGGAATTGCCGCAGGGAAGGCCTAAATGCTTCCCTGCGCGCAAGCGTGGACACGGTGGGTATACGGATTTGGCTGCGAAAGCACCAACCTGACCATCCCCGATCCGGAAACCGGCACTACGGAATCTGCATCCAACAGGCAGAGCCGACCCGACAACGAAAGGATCCATGGAGATGGACGCTGTGACACCTGAATCTGCACGCATGCCCGCAACCACGCCTGCCCGTCCCTCGCGTCACGAGGCCGAGGAAGCCGTGCGCACCCTGATCGCCTGGGCTGGCGATGACCCGGCCCGCGAAGGCCTGCTCGACACCCCCAAACGTGTCGCCAAAGCCTGGGAAGAATGGTTCTCCGGCTATGGTGCCGACCCGGCCAGCGCACTCGGCAAGACCTTTGAGGATGTGCAGGGCTATGACGACATGGTCATGCTGACCAATATCGATGTCGAGAGCCATTGCGAACACCACCTCGCGCCGATCATGGGTGTCGCGCACGTCGCCTACCTGCCGTCGGCCGCCGTTGTCGGCATTTCCAAGATTGCCCGCGTCGTCGAGATCTTCTCCAAGCGCATGCAGACCCAGGAAACCATGACAGCGCAGATTGCCGGTGCGTTGAACGACGCGATGCAACCGCGCGGCGTCGCGGTCTTCATCGACGCCAAACACCAGTGCATGACCACACGCGGCGTCCACCATCCCAATGTGTCGACCATCACCTCGACCTTCACCGGCGAGTTCAAGACCGACGCCAATCTGCGCGACCGTTTCATGCGTCTCGCCGAAAAGGCCTGACCAATCTCTCCATTGAAGGCAGCATGATTGACGCATTGTTGGCGAATACCGCCATAATGCGTCAATTATGAATCTTTATAAGATTGCTTAAAAGTCGCGAAATTGCTACATTAACGCGCAAAGATGAGTTAATGTAGCAATCATGGAACATTCCGAAAAGAGTTCTCAGCCAACATCCCGGATCATCGAGTCTCTCGGCATCCGCCTCGAAGCCTACCGGATATCGCGTGGCATCAAACAGGCCGACCTCGCGGACAAGGCCGGAATTTCCCGCTCGACGCTGATGCGGCTTGAGGCTGGCACCAGCGGCACGATCGACACACTGGTCCGCGTGCTGCAGGCGCTCGACCTCACCGACCGCTTGGCCGACCTCGTCCCCGATGCCGCGCTCAGCCCGCTCGACCCGATGAGCGAGACCGGCCAGCGCCGCCAGCGCGTCCGCGAGCGCAAGACGGACCCGGCGCCGTGGAGCTGGGATGACGGGCCCGACCAATGAGCGAGACACCCAACACCCGCGCCAGGGTCAATCTGTGGGGCCGGATGATCGGTGCCGTCGTCTGGGATGCGGCCCGTGATGTCGCCGTGTTCGAATACACACCGGAATTTGCCGCCTCGCGCATCGAGGTCGCGCCGCTGACCATGCCCTTGCGGCGCGGCGTCTATGACTTCCCCGCCCTGCCCCGCGAAACCTTCAAGGGCCTGCCCGGCCTGCTCGCCGACAGCCTGCCGGACAAGTTCGGCAATCTTCTGATCAATCGCTGGCTCGCCGAGCAGGGCCGCACGCCCGACAGTTTCAACCCGGTCGAGCGGCTCTGCTATACCGGCACGCGCGGCATGGGCGCCTTGGAATTCGAACCCTCGCGCGGCGCGCCGGGTCAGACCGGGCGGGCGGTCGATATTGCACCACTGGTCGAACTGGCCGCACGTGTCATCCACGACCGCCAGACCCTCGGTGGCATGTTTGATGGCGTGAACGATCACGATGCCCTGCGCGACATCCTGCGCGTCGGCACCTCGGCCGGCGGCGCCCGCGCCAAGGCGGTGCTGGCCTGGAACGAAACGACAGGCGAATTTCACTCCGGCCAGGTCGAAACCGGATCCGGCTTCACCCATTGGCTGGTGAAATTCGATGGCGTCAGCGGCAATGCCGACAAGGAAATCGCCGACCCGCTCGGCTATGGCCGGCTGGAATATGCCTGCCACCTGCTGGCGCTTGAAGCCGGTATCGAGATGAGCCCTTCGCGCCTGCACGAGGAAGGTGGCCGCGCCCACTTCATGACCCGGCGCTTTGACCGTACCGACACCGGCGGAAAACTGCACATGCAGTCGCTGTGCGCGATGCGGCATTTCGATTTCAACCTGCCGCGCGCCTATTCCTATGAACAGGCAATCGAGACCATCCGCCTGCTCGGCCTCGGCCCCGAGGCGATCGAGCAACAGGTACGCCGCGCCTTGCTCAATATCGTCATCCGCAACCAGGACGACCACGTCAAGAATATCGCCTATCTGATGGACAAGACCGGCCAGTGGCGGCTCGCGCCGGCCTTCGATGTCGTCTACGCCCACAACCCCGATGGCCAGTGGACGTATCAGCACCAGATGTCGCTGGCCGGCAAGACTAGGGGTTTTGAACTTGAGGACCTGCTGAGCTTCGCACGCTATGCCGACATCAAGCCGGCCAAGCTCAGGCGGATACTCGGCGAGATCCTCGCGGCCGCAGACAACTGGCCGGCGCACGCCCGGATGGCCGAAGTCCCGGACGGACTCGCGCAGCGCGCCCGGGCCGGGTTCAGACTGACGTTCTGACGCCCTAACCGACCCGTTCGGCCATCGACACCTCGCCGCCCATCGCCGGGCGCATCCGCCACTGGCTGTCGAGGCCCGCGCGATAGTCGCGGCTGTCGATCGTGTCGACAGTAACGAAATCGGCCAACGCCTCGTTCGGGGTCAGGGTCAGCCGGATATAACCATGATCGACCATATTGCACCGGGCGACATCGCTATTGGCCTCGCGCAGCATCTTGCCGTAGTCGACGCCGGGCGCTTCAAAGCCGGAGAAGGGCGCCGGGCTGGTGACAGAGGAGCCGACCAGTTCGGTGCCGACACGGCGGCCATTGGCATCGAGCAGGTCATTGGCCCAGAAGGAATGGACATCGCCGGTGACGGTGATGACATCAGCGCCGACCTCTTCAAGCGCGGCATAAAGACGTTCGCGCTCGGCCGGATAGCCATCCCACATATCGAGATTGAACGGCACTTCGAACCGGGTGCGCATGATGAAATTGCGCGCAAACTCGCTGTCCCGCGTCACAAACCAGCGCAGCCAGGCCGGCATTTCGGTGGCGAAATTGGGGAAATTGACCCGCGCCATGATCACCTGGTTGCCGAGAATGCGCCACGGCTTGCCGGCCGCAACCGAGGCCGCACAGGCGTCACGAATGCCGGCGATCTGTTCGGCACCAAGCAGGGTGCGGCTCTCCTCACCGACGACATCGCGCTTCCAGGCAGCGACCGCAGCAAGGACTTCCGGATCGCTGTCATCGGCGTCCGAAGGCACCGGGAAACTGTCGAGCGTGATTTGCGGATCGCGATCGACCAGCCGGGATTCCAGCATCACCAGCGTGGCGAGATCACCGATCTCATAGGCACCATAGCGCTGGCGATTATCGCCTTCCGGCTCACGTGTCGGGGTCCAGTCATACCAAGCGCGCAGCGCGGCGGTGCGGCGATCATCCCAACTGCCTTCGCCCTCATTATGGTTCTGGGCGCCATCGCGATGGCTGTCATTGGCGGTCTCGTGGTCATCCCAGGTCATGATCCACGGCGCAGCAGCGTGCAGCGCCTGCAGGTCCGGATCGGTCTTGTACTGGGCGTGGCGGGCGACGTAATCGGCCGCCGAGACCATTTCATGCACCGGATCGGGCACACGATTGAGCGCCTCGGCATTGCCGGTCGCATACTGGCCCATCGCGTACTCATAGAGATAATCGCCGAGGTGGAGGACGAGATCGAGGCCGCCATTCTCCGCCGCTTCACGATAGACATTGAAATGCCCGGCCGGGAAGTTGGAACAGGACATCACACCGATCGTATAGGTGTCGACGGCACCGGCCGGGAGGGTGCGCGTCGTGCCGACCGGCGAATAGGTATCGTCGAGACGGAAACGGTAGAAATAGGCGCGGCCCGGCTCAAGCCCGGTCGCCAGGACCTTCAGCGTCCCCAGCCGCTGCATCATGACATAGCGGATGTCCTCACCACTCTCGAATACGATGTTGTCGAACGCCGGATCGGTCGCGACCTCGACGCCACGATAGCCGCCGCCATCATTGGTCAGGGCCGTCCACAGCATGATGCTCGTCTGATCCGGATCGCCGGAGGCAACACCATGACGGAACGGGCCATCCGTGCTGGCTGGCTGGAAGACATCAATACGCGGCGCACAGGCCCCAGCGGCGAGGGAGGTGCCTGCAGCGCCCATCAGTGCGGCACGCCGCGTCAGCTTCATCTTGCTCATTTCATTCTCCCCTACCGACGGTTTGCCCGCTGCCTATACCCGCGTGAGGCGGGATTGTTGCGTGATCACGGCAGCAAGGCGAGTCGCTTTGCAAGTTGCAAGGAAGGGCGCGCCGGCGCCAGGCCTGTGCGTGGCGCGCCCTCCCCTGTAATCGGCGCCTGAATGCGCGCGCCTAGAAGTCCATGCCGATACGCGCACCCCAGAGCAGCGGCGAACCGGCGATGAAGGTCGGGATACCGAAGGAACCGCCGGTATTGCCGGCATCGATCAGATAGGCCTCATCGGTGAGGTTGGAGCCATAGATTTCGGCATGATAGCGCTCATCGGCCGTTTCAAACCGGATGCGGGCATTGAGCAGACCATAGGCCTTTTGGGTGAGAATGCCGCCGAAGCGGTCATTGTCATTGTCGAAATAGATGCGCGACTGCCAGCTATAGCTCGGCAGGAAGCTCACCCGGCCCCAATCGCCCTCGGCAAGGCTCACATTCAGTCCGAACGAGGCGGAGTGTTCCGGCGCATAGCGGAAGGTATTGCCCGCCAGTTCCAGCGCATTGCCGGCATCATCGGTGTCATCGAAGGTCGCCGAGTTATAGGCATAGGTCGCATACGCGCTGACCCGGTCGCCAAATTCGTATTCGCCCTGCAGTTCAAGGCCATACTGGGTCGCGCTGCCGGCATTATCGACAACAAAGCTGACCTGGTTGGGGTCGAAACGGGTGGTCTGGAAATTCTCGTATTCGGAATAGAAGATCGAGCCCGACACCGAACCGGCGCCGAAGGTCCAGAAAGCCCCGGCCTCGACCGAGTCGACGATTTCCGCCGGTGAGGTCGAGAACATGCTCGCCGACGAGCTGTCGAGCGAGATCACATCGGGGCGGCGTCCACGGGCATAGCTGATCCAGGTATTGATCTGGTCGGTGAGCGCGTAGGACGCGGCGAAACGCCAGGTGAAGTCATCGAACTCACCCGATTGCGACACTTCCGCACCGCCGGGCGTGGCCGGCAAGATGAGCGTATCGGCGAAGGTGACGAAATTCGGCCCGGCGATATTGCGGCCATAGCCCGAAGAGGTCTTGTCCTCATAGGTCCAGCGCAGGCCGGCGGTCAGCGTCAGGCGATCATTCACCTCATAGGAGGCATCGGCGAAGATGTCATAGGACGTGGTTTCGCCGGAGTTGGAGCCCTCTTCGACGTAGAGGTCGCGCAACGGCACCAGCTGGCCCTGACCCAGCAGGGCCGCCACGGAATAAGGGAAGGGGTTATAGGGGTTGGCCAGCTGCACGCCCGGGAAGCCATTGAGCGCCAGCAGGCCTTCCAGCTGCGCCACGCTGGCGCCGAAGCCGGCGGCCAGTGTCGGGGCCAGCAAGGCCTGGATCTGGGCTTCATTGAGCCCGACCGGAATGCGCTGAGTGCCGGTTTCGTGGAAGGCAAGCACGCCAACCGAACCGGTCCACTGGCCACCATTATCATAAGAGAAACGGAATTCCTGGCTCGCCTGCTCGCCGGTCGCGTCTTCACCGATCACGACCATGGGCAGGGCCGAGCCTTCGGGGTCGAAGATCTCGACCGAGTCAAAATCGCGCCAGCCGGTGATCGAGGATAGCGTCCAGGCATCATTGAGATCGAGCGTCGCCAGCGCCGTAACACCGCGCACCGTCCGCTCGAGACCGAGTTCGCGGTCGCCTTCAAACCCGGCGATCGAGTTCAGGGCCGCCGGCGTGAACGGATCGGTATCGCCGCCGGGAACCGGAAATGTGCCCGATTTGAAGGAGGTGCCTGGAGGCGTGTCTTCCTGGTAATTGGCGATCAGGTCAAAGGAGAAGCGCTCATTGGGCTGGCCCGAGAGCACGGCACGTGCCGCCCAGGTGTCGCGACCCTGCAGGGCGCGGCCACCGAGGGCATTGTCGATATAACCGTCACGCTCGCGGCTGACGACGGCGAAGCGAAGGCCGTAATCCTCGGCGAGGCGGAAATTGACATGGCCGCGCACTTCGCGCTGGCCGTCATTGCCGGCGCCGATTTCCGCGGAGGCGGAGAATTCATCATCGGCCTTGTTCTGGATGATGTTGATCCCGCCGATCAGGGCGCCACGACCGAACAGGGTTGGCTGCGGGCCCTTGGCGACTTCGACGCGTTCGATATCGAACAATTCGATATAGGAGCCGCGCGAGCGGGTGATGGAAACACCGTCCTGGAAGACCGCGACGCGGGTTTCCGACGTCGCTTCACCACTGTCGGTGGTGATACCACGGATCGAATAGCCGGTATTGTTGGGGCTCTGTTCCTGCACGATCAGGCCGGGCGTGAAGGCGGCGAGATCCTCGAAATCCTGGATATCAAGCGCGGCCAGCAATTCGGCATCAAAGGCGGTGACATTGACGGGCACATCGGCGAGGGATTGCTCGCGGAACTGGGTCGTGACGCGGATAATCTCGACATTGCTGCCCGGGGCCGCGGCCTCGGACTCTTGCGCCTGAGCGCCTGCAGCAAAAACGAGCGCGGCGGTCGCGGCAGCTGCGCAAAGTAGATGGGCCTTGAAAGTCATGGAACGTCCCCTGTTCACGGTACGGAATAGCCAGCCATATCTGGTTCCCGCCCGGCCTACGCGCTGGATGTGACACTTCCCCGACAAAGCAATGACAGGTATTTGACGCACCGCAGCAAAAAGGCGTGCGTTGCATTCCTGCTACGCCTGAGGGACTGTCCCGCCATGAGTCTACCTGAAGAGATCCTCACCGCGACAGCGGATGACGAGGCGCGCGGCCAGCGCGTCGACCGCTGGCTGACCGCCCAGTTCGAAACCCTGTCCCGCTCGCGGCTCAAGACCCTGGTCGATAGCGGCCAGCTGACCTGCAATGGCGTCGTGCTGAGCGATTGCTCGGCCAAGGTTATGGCCGATGCGACCTATGTCCTCACCGTGCCGCCGCCCGTCGCCGCCGATCCGGTGCCGGAAAAGATGGATCTCGACATCCTGTATGAGGACGATGACCTCGTGGTGCTGGTCAAACCGGTCGGCCTCGCAGTGCATCCGGCGCCGGGCAACTGGTCCGGCACGCTGGTGCACGGCCTGTTGCACCATTGCGCCGGCTCGCTGTCGGGCATTGGCGGTGTCGAGCGGCCGGGCATTGTCCACCGGCTCGACAAGGACACATCGGGCGTGATGGTCGCGGCCAAGTCGGATGCGGCGCACAAGGGGATGACGATCCAGTTCTCGCGCCACACCGTCGAGCGCGCCTATATCGCTTTCACCCGCCACTCGCCCAACCCGAAGGACGGCCGCATCGAGACGCAATTGATGCGCTCCTCACGCGACCGCACCAAATTTGAGGTGCCACACGATCCGAACAGCACGGCCGGCAAGCATGCGATCACCAATTATGTGACGATGGCACGCTATGGCCAGGACCCGCACGCCTCGGTCGGCGCCGGGCTCGCCGCCAAGATCGAATGCCGGCTCGAGACCGGACGCACGCACCAGATTCGTGTCCACATGGCCCATATCGGCTGCCACCTGCTTGGTGATCCGGTCTATGGTTCCAAGCGTGGCCGCCTGCTCGGCTCGGATATCTGCGATCCTTTCCTGCGCGATTTCCGCCGTCAGGCGCTGCATGCCGCAATCCTCGGCTTCAAGCATCCCGTCACTGGAGTCGACCTGCGCTTCGAGAGCGAGCTGCCCGACGATATGAAGGCGCTGGAAGCCGTTCTGGAACAGCTCCCTCAGTGAGGAGACCACCGATGACAGACGTGACAACCCGCGGTGTGGGCGGCTCAGCGGCGATCGCGGAGCTGGCCCGGCTCCAACCCATGCTGACCGGCTGCCAGCCGATCAGCCATGACGAGCACCGGACGCGGCTGACAGGTCTGGCGCAGCGCATGAACGCCGCCGGGCTGGATGCCGTCTGGCTCAATGCGGGCACGAACCTCACCTATTATACCGGCATGAGCTGGCGGGCCTCGGAGCGCCTGGTTGGCGCGCTGGTCACCGCCGATGGCACCTTGACCTATGTCGGCCCTGCCTTCGAGGACGGCACGCTCAAGCTCTATATGGGCGTCGAGGCGCCCTTGCGCGGCTGGGAGGAGCATGAGAACCCCTACGCGCTGGTGGCCAGCCTGCTGCCCTCTGGTGCGCAGCTGGGGGTGGATCCGGCTGCGCCCTGTTTCGCCGTCACCGGGCTGAGCGATGCATTGGGCACGGGTGTCCACGATGCCGGCGCTGTCGTCCTTCAGGGCCGGATGCGCAAATCCGCCGCCGAGCTGGCGCTGATGCAGGCGACCAAGACGGCCACGATCGAGGTTCACAAGGCCGCCGCCGCCATCCTGCGCGAAGGGATCACCGCCGGCGAAGTGACCGAATTCATCCACGCCGCCCACAAGGCGATCGGCGCGCCGGGCGGCTCGACCTTCTGCATCGTTCTGTTCGGTCCCGACACCGCATTTCCGCACGGCGTCGCCAATCCCAAGACGCTGGAGCGAGGCGATGTGGTGCTGATCGATACCGGCTGCGCCATCCACGGCTATCAGTCCGACATCACGCGCACCTATGTGTTCGGTGCGCCGACGGCGCGCCAGCGCGAGGTCTGGGATGCGGAGAAGGCCTGCCAGCTCGCTGCCTTCGCGGCGGCGCAACCGGGCCGGACCTGCGCCAGCGTCGATGCGGCAGCGCGCGCCGAGGCGGAAAGGCGCGGCTTCGGGCCGGGCTATCAATTGCCGGGCATTCCGCACCGCACCGGCCACGGCATCGGGCTCGATATTCACGAAGCGCCCTATCTGGTCGGCGGCGACGAGACTCCGCTCGAGGCTGGCATGTGCTTTTCCAACGAACCGATGATCTGCGTTCCCGGCGAGTTCGGTATCCGGCTGGAGGATCATTTCTACATGACCGCCGACGGGCCGCGCTGGTTCACGCAGCCGTCGAAATCGATCGAGGATCCGTTCGGCTAGTGTGAGCTGTCACCGCTCAGCCGCAGGCCGAGAATCCCGACCATGATCAGGGTGAGGAAGACAATGCGCGCGATCGTCACCGGCTCCTTGAACACCAGTATGCCGATCGTGGCGACGCCCAGCGTACCGATCCCGGTCCACACGGCATAGGCGGTGCCGGCGGGCAGATGCTTCATCGCCGCGAACAGCAATACCATCGAGGCGGCCAGCGCCGCCAACACGGCGGCGTGCTGCCAGAGCGGCGCATTGCGGTCGACATATTTGAAGCCCAGCGCCCAGGCCATCTCGAATATCCCGCCCATGACCAGCAGGGTCCAGGGGCCGGTGAAAAAGGCGATCATGCCTCCACCTCAAGATCGAAATTGCGGCGCCAGACCTCGCGGATGACGGGGTGTTTCTCAGTCGCCCGCACCGCACCGGCCAGATTGGGGCAATGTTCCAGGAACCAGCCACCGCGTGGCGGCCAATGGCTCATCATCGCGACATAGACATCAAGGAGGCTCATTTTCTCGCCGAGCAGGTAGGGCCGGCTCGCGCCCCTGAACGCATTGTCGATGATGCGCCACATCTGCTTGCGCCGTTCATTGGCCTGGTGCAGCAGCGTCTTGTGGGTCGCCGGATCGGGATGAAAACGCGCCGGCCCGTCGGAAATCGCCAGCGTCGAATAGAAGCTGGACGACATGAAGATCATCCAACGCAGATATTCGGCGCGCTCGGGCGCATCGGGCCGCGGGGCCCAGCGATACTGGCCGTCGAGATCGCCGAGCCAGATCAGGATGGCGGCACTCTCGGTCATCACATCATCATTGGGCAGGATCAGCGCCGGCACCTGGCCAACCGGATTGATCGACCTGACCCGCGCCAGCCCGCCGGCGCCATCGAGCGGGTCGGCGATCTCGAAATCGTATGCGATACCATGCAGTTCCAGCGCCGCCTCGACGCAGGTCGAGCCGAAGCCGCGCTGGCCGTAGAGCGTGTAACTCATGCCTTGCCCTCGCGAATGGCGGCCTGGACCTTGAGCGCCTGCAACGTCATCCGGATATCATGCACGCGCACCATGGCGGCGCCCGCCTGGGCCGCACGCAGGGCCGCGGCGAGCGATCCACCAAGACGTTCGGTCTCGTCGGCGCCGCCGTCGATCGCGGCAATGAAACGCTTGCGCGAGGCCCCGAACAGGACCGGGTAACCCAGGGCAATAACCTGATCGAGATCGTGCATCAGCGCCAGATTGTGATCGAGCGACTTGCCGAAACCGATGCCGGGATCAAGCCAGATACTGGCGGCATCAACACCGCCCGCCATGGCGATATCGGCGCGATCAGTCAGAAACTCGCACACTTCGCTGACGACATCGCGGTATTGCGGCGCACTCTGCATCGTCGCTGGCGTACCGGCCATGTGCATCAGGATCACCGGCACCCCGAGCTCGGCGGCCGTTGCGACGGCACCATCTGCGCGCAGCGCCATGACATCATTCCAGATATCGGCGCCTGCCGCGACAGCCGCCCGCGCGACCTCGGGCTTGAACGTGTCGATCGAGATGCGCGCCGCAGTCTGCTCGCGCAGCGTCTTGATCACCGGAATGACGCGGCGCATTTCCTCGGCTGCGTCCACCGGCTCCGCGCCGGGCCGTGTCGACTCGCCGCCAATATCGATGACATCGGCGCCATTTTTCAACATCTCCAGCCCGCGCGCGACGGCGGCGTGCTGGTCGATGAAGTCACCGCCATCGGAGAAACTGTCGGGGGTGACGTTGAGGACGCCCATGATGAAGGGGATGCCGGACTGGCGGCGGGATCGGATATTGCGCATGGAGCCTCTGCTATGCCGCAGCTTCGCGCTTGGCAAGCGTAGAGCTTACCCGATGCGTGACGCGACCAGGTCCATCGTGAAACCGGCTTCAAGCTGACCGGGCGCATCAGTGCCGATATGGACCGTGGCGGTTTCGCCCTCTGCCACTGCGAGACTGGGTTGCGCGACGATTTCGAGGCTCCCGGTTTCGGTGCCCATAGTCTCGAGGGTGACGGCGTGGTGGACATCGCCCGTGTCGAGCACCGTCGTGAGTACAGTCACCGTCAAGTCAAGCATCTCGCCGCCGAGCGCCGCCGGGTTGAAGACCTCCGCGGGAAGCCCGGGGAAGTGGAGCACCAGGGTCTGGCCGCCGCCGACCGCTATCGCGGTGGTCTGCCGCTGAACATAGTTCCGGCCCGGCCGGGCATCCGCCCATTGGACAAGCGCCCGGGCATCGACGCCCAGCTGCATCGCGGGCGCCTGCGCCGCGTCGCGATGGCTGTGATCAGCGGCGGTCGTGGCACAGCCGCTCGCTCCCAGTGACAGGATGGCTGCGACAATCAAAGCAGACGTACGCATGGGAATCCACTTTCAACAATTGAAGGACGCAAGCTGAAGTGGTTCGGCGGCAAATAAAAGCCCCTGATGCGAAACACCAGGGGCTTTTCATGTTTCAGCCTGTGGCCTGATCAGGCGCCCTGCGGCTCCGGATCGATCGCCGGGCCGTCGTCGGTCGTCGGCACTGCGCTCGATGGCGGCGGCGAGGATGGCACGTCCGGCTCATCGGGGCGTGTCGGGCGCTTGCCTTCGAGCAAATCCTTGACTTCCTCGCCCGACAGGACCTCGAACTCCAGCAGGCCTTCGGCCAGCAGATCGAGCTGATCGCGGTGTTCCGTCAGGATACGGCGCGCGGTGGTCTCGGCATCCTCGATCAGGGAACGCACTTCCTTGTCGATCAGTTCAGCCGTATCGGGCGAGATATTGGGCGCCTCATAGGACTGGTTCTGATAGCGCACACGGCCGAGCTTCTCGGACATGCCCCATTCCATCACCATGGCCCGGGCCATGCCGGTTGCCTGCTGGATATCGCTGGTGGCGCCATTGGTGACGTTTTCCGGACCGAAGGCGATGATTTCCGCTTCGCGTCCGCCAAACATCGAGGCCAGACGGGAAACGCAATACTGGCGCGTATAGCTCAACCGGTCGGACTCCGGCAGGTTGAAGGTGACGCCCAGGGCACGGCCACGCGGGATGATCGTGACCTTATGCAGAGGGTCATGCTGCGGCATGTTGAGACCGACAAGCGCGTGACCGGCCTCGTGATAGGCGGTGAGTTTCTTCTCGGCATCGGTCATCACCATCGAGCGCCGCTCGGGGCCCATCATGACCTTGTCCTTGGCGTCCTCGAACTCGGCCATCGAGACAACGCGCTTGTTGCGCCGCGCGGCCAGCAGGGCTGCCTCATTGACCAGATTGGCGAGATCGGCACCGGAGAAACCCGGCGTGCCGCGCGCAATGACACGCGGATCGACATCGGTCGCCAGCGGCACGTCGCGCATATGGACCTTGAGGATCTTCTCGCGGCCGATAATGTCGGGATTGCCGACCACGACTTCGCGGTCGAAACGGCCCGGACGCATCAGCGCCGGATCGAGCACATCAGGACGGTTGGTCGCGGCGATCAGGATGACGCCTTCATTGGCCTCGAACCCGTCCATTTCGACCAGCAGCTGGTTCAGCGTCTGTTCGCGCTCGTCATTGCCGCCACCGATACCGGCACCGCGCGAGCGGCCAACGGCATCGATTTCGTCGATGAAGATGATGCAGGGCGCATTTTTCTTGGCCTGTTCGAACATGTCGCGGACGCGGCTGGCGCCGACACCGACGAACATTTCAACGAAGTCGGAACCGGAAATCGTGAAGAAGGGCACATTGGCCTCGCCGGCAACGGCGCGGGCCAGCAGGGTCTTGCCGGTCCCCGGAGGGCCGACGAGCAGCACGCCCTTCGGGATCTTGCCGCCGAGGCGCTGGAACTTGCTCGGATCCTTGAGGAAATCGACGACTTCCTGCAGCTCTTCCTTGGCTTCATCGACACCGGCGACATCCGTAAACGTCTTGCGGCCATGGGTTTCGGTCAGCAGGCGCGCCTTGGACTTGCCGAAGCCCATCGCGCCTCCGCGTCCGCCGCCCTGCATCTGGCGCATGAAGAAAATCCACACCCCGATCAGCAGCAGGAAAGGGAAGTAGTTGATGAGGATGTTGACGAAGAAATTGCCGTCGGTGTTGACCGGCTCGACATCGATATTGATGCCGGCTTCGCGCAGGATTTCGACCGTCTGATTGTCCTGCGGCGGCAGCATCGCCTCGATCATCTGCCCGGTACCGCTCTGGGCACGGATAATGTCGCCCTGGATTGTCACCGAAGAGACTTCCTGGCGTTCGACACGCCCGAGAAATTCCGAATAGGTCACCTGGCTGGTCGGTGCCACGGTCTCTCCGGAGCGGCTGACAAGCTGCACCAGTGCCAGAAGCAGCACGAACACAACGGCCCAAATCAGGATATTTCTCATTTGCATGCGGATCATCCGTTCAATCTAGCGGTCACCTTGGACCAGATATGGGCACTCCGGGCGCGAAGTGCGAGTCACAGGCGCAGCCCGCAAGCCCTGTCAGGCCGGAGCCAGCTGGCCCACACCCTGTTTTGGTGGCGCGTCATAGAGCAGACGGCTGTGAAACCTCTGCGCCATCAGAGGCACGATCCCCAGTTGAGGATGATCCCGCACACCGGCAATCGCCAACACCTCGCCACTGGAACGCAGCGTCAGCAAACCGCTTCGCGCCAGGCCCGGAATGGCCTCCAGATCGGCGCGATCACCAACACCCTTATACCCCTTGCCCAAGGGTTCGGCGATGATATTCACGCCGGAGGTTTCAATCTCGTAACGACCGTCCCAGACCCGAGCAGAATTTTGCAGCAACGGGAAGGATTTGCGGCAAGGGCGGTCGACACGGCCGAGCACGGCACCGGGGTCGCGAATGATCCAGCTGCCGCCGCGCCATGGCAGGGTCTGCACGCCAGCTGCGCTGCCGGCACGGCGCCGCAACAGGCTATCGACCAGCCCGTCCAGCGCGGACCGGCGCGGCGTATCGGCACGGCCCGAGATCGCGAGGGTAACGGCGTCCACCAGGCGCCGCCGGATCACCGGGGCGGCGGCGGCGAGCCGCTCCACATCCAGTTCCGCCCCGCCCCAGGGGTGCAAGCGCACAGCGTCTTGCGCCAGCGCCGCCGCGGCTCTGCGTTCACTGCGTTCGATGGCGCCGATTTCGTGTGCCCACCGGGCGAGTCGGTCCACCGACAGGCCCGCCTGCTCCAGCCTTGCCAGACTCTCGCGCACGCGAACCCTTGTATAGCGCGGGTTGGTATTGGATGGATCCTCGATCCAGCCTTCATCAGCCGCGGCGAGATGGGTCCGCAGCGCCTCACGCCGTACATCGAGCAACGGTCGCAGAAGCTCGAGGCCGCGGCCCTGCGGCCAGACCGGCGATGCGGCCCGTTCAGCCATCGCGGCACAGCCCCGCCAGCCGCCACCGGCCTGCAATCGCATCCAGACGGTCTCGGCCTGGTCATCCAGCGTGTGGGCCAGCAGCAATTGATCGATCTTGCGGGCCCGGCAGGCTTCGGCCAGCAGGACATGACGCGCCTGGCGCGCCGCCGCCTGGAGACCGGTTGCGGGCTTGTCGCCGGTCCAGCGCAACAGCACGGGCTCGGCCTCCAGCCTGCGCGCCGACTCCAGGGCCTGATCAGCCTCGGCCCGGCTCTCCGGGCGCAGCGCGTGATCGACCGTCAGCGCATGCAGGGCAATACCGCGCGCCCGTGCCCAGAGGGCGGTGATGCTGAGCAGAGCATGAGAATCGCCGCCGCCCGAATAGGCCAGGGCGATCGGTCCCGTGTGGGGATGCACGCGATCAAGCCAGGCGTGCAGACGCGTTACAAGTTCCGTGTCGGCCGTCACTGGCAGCCGGCACGAACCGATTCCCGGCTCGCCCGGTCACGCGATGCGGCCGAGGCATTGGGGAATTGACGGCCAAAGCGGGCCAGCGTGCTGCAGGCATCCTCGGTGCGGCCAAGCCCGTGCAGCGACGCTGCCAGCCGCACCAGCGCGTCGGGCGCACGTACGCCTTCCGGATCGGCGCGCAAAGCGGCGATATAGGCGTCTGCAGACTGGGTAAAATCATTGCGGACGAAGAAGGTTTCGCCCAGCCAGTACCAAGCCTCACCGGCGCGTGGATCATCGCCATGATCGGTCACGAAAGCCTCGAAACCCGCCTGGGCACCGTCGAAATCGCCATCGAGCAGACGCGCCCGGGCATCGTCATAGATCACGGCCGGGTCGACGGCGGGCAGGGGCGCTGCTCCCGGCGCACTACCGAGCACGCCGGTCGCCGCGGCGCGCTCTTCGGCGAAGGGGTCGTCAGGATTGACCACGGCCAGGCCGGCCGGACCGTCGCGGTCGACCGCGGAATCAAGACCGTCCTGCATCCAGGCGGACGCCTCGTCATCGGGCGCGGCGCCATCAACCGTCACGGCTGCCGGTTCCACAGCCCGTGGCTGACGCTGGAGCTGTTCGACCTGCTGGCGCAGCTGCCGGTTCTCGAAGGAGAGGCGTTCAATCTCGCCGGTCATCTCGCGTACCTGGTAGTCGAGGGCGTCGAGGCGTTGCATCAGGGTGTCGGCGACCGGATCTCCGGCGAGGAAACTGTCTTCAAGCCGGCCGATGCGCACTTCGGTGGCATCGATGCGCTCGGTCATTTCGCGGCGGGACTGGGCGTGAGCGGGAGCGGCCACAAGCAATGTGGCGGCAAGGACGGAGAGACAAAGAGAACGGATCATGATGCGGACCTAATGCAAGAGGACGGCAGAATTGCGGCGTTCGCCCGTCTTCCGGGCTTGCCACGTATCAAAGGAAAACGCCCGTGACATGATGGTCACGGGCGCCTCTTTATTCCGGGACCTGACTCACGATCAGTTGGTGTAGCCACCGGTGATCGTCGTGGTCGCATTCCGGTTCACAGCCCAGCAGGCCTCACCGGACTCGCGGCAAGTCGGACGTTCCTTGCCGTAGGAGACAGTGGAAATCCGCGAAGGATCAACACCCTGGCTGATCAGGTAATCGCGAGCGGCATTGGCCCGGCGGGCGCCGAGAGCCAGATTGTACTCACGTGTTCCGCGCTCATCGCAATTGCCGGAGACGAGGATTCGCGTGCCGCTATAGCTGGCCAGCCAGGCGGCCTGGCGGCGCAGGGTCTCGCGAGCCTCGGGCGTCAGATCGTGACGGTCATAGCCGTAAAACACACGGTCGCCGGCGTTCTGGACAAAGTCCTGGACCGAACCGGCAATCGGACCGGTGGGCTGGTATGGCTCGGTCTGCGGCTGCGTCTGCGGCTGCGCGATCGGCACAGTTTCCTGCTGCACCGGCGGCGTCGAGGCGCAGGCGGTGGCAAATGCGCCGAGCCCGGCAATGGCAAACAATTTCATTCTCATGACGGTACACCTTCATCCGACCAAGCCCGGTATGGCACTTGGTGTTCTCCCCTGCACACACAACACGTCGCAATCAGGATGAAATCCCCTTGGCGCCAGGCTGCGGCCGAAACGTTACGCAGATATCTGCTATTCAATCAAGGGTGACCACGCCGGATCTGACGCCATTCCGCCCGTGGCCAACCTCCGGAGATTGAATCCCGCAAGATCGATACTCCAGATTTCATAGCGCGTGCCATTGGTCCGGGCTTCGCCGCGCGTGAACAACAACACCCGGCCATTCGGCGACCAGGCCGGCGTATCGACATAATACCCCTCATAGAGAATACGCTCGATGCCCGAGCCGTCGGCCCGCACCACGCCAAGCGAAAACTGGTTGCCGCTCTGCTTGGTGAACGCAATCAGATCGCCGCGCGGCGACCAGACCGGTGCCGTATAGCGACCTTCGCCAAAACTGACCCGATGCACATCGGTGCCATCAGCGTTCATCACATATAATTGCGAACCGCCACCACGCGCCGAGGAGAAGACGATCTGTTGACCGTCGGGAGAAAAAGACGGCTCGACATCATCAGCCGGGTGATCGGTCAGGCGCACCAGGTTGCGGGTCCGCAGATCGAACAGATGGATATCGTGCCCGCCGCGGGTCTCGATCGAAACGGCGAGCTGGGAACCATCCGGCGAAAACCGCGCCGACAGGCTTTGACCGTCCGGATTGACCTGGGAGGCGGCGCCGCGTCCGCCGGAGGCGAACAGGGCTTCCTGCCGGCCGGTCTGCAGGTCGTAGAGATAGGTCGTCGCCTGGCCCTCGATGAAGGAGACATAGGTGATCTCCTGCGTATTGGGCGAGTAGTTGGGCAACAGGGCCATGTAGGAACGATCAGTCAGGAAGGACGGATTGGCACCGTCCTGGTCCATCATTGCCAGCTGGCGCACCGGCTCGTCCTCGCTGCCGCGGCCTTCGGAGACGTAGACGATGCGGGTATCGAAATAGCCGGCCTCACCGGTCAGCCGCTGATAGACGGCATCAGCAACCTTGTGGGCGACACGGCGCCAGTTTTCCGGTGCGGTGACAAATTGCAGCCCCAGCAGCTGGTCCTCGAGACGCGTATCCCAGAGCCGGAAAGCGACAAGGAGACGGCCATCATCCTGGATGGTGACACGGCCGGCCAACAGGGCCGAGGCATTGATCACCCGCCAGTCGGAAAAACGCGGGCGCAGGTCGATATTCTCGATTTCTTCGATATAGGCCGCCGGATCGACCGGCGCGAACAGACCGGAACTGGCCAGATCATTGGTCACCACTCGGGTAATGTCGGCGCCGCGCGTCGCGGCCTCGTCGCTGGCACCGATGAAATCGGGCAGCGCCACCGGCAAGGGATCAAGATTGCCCTGCGTGACATCGACGCGTAGCGGCTCCTGCGCGGTGGCTGCCGTCGCAAACACGAGGCTCACGAGGAGAACGGAAATGGCTCGGAAAATTCGGGTCATGATCTCAAACTCCAGGACTGCGGACTAACCGGCCGCAAGATCGACGTGAAAATTGACTTCTATAAGGCGCCACTGCGAATAGCGATCGGCGGGCAGGCTGTAGGGCGCGCAATCGAGTACGGCGGTCTGTGCCCGCTCTGCGGCAGTGAGCCAGAATGAATTGCCCGAGGCCTGGATGCGGCCCAGATCCTTCACGCGCGGCGGCCCGGACAGGCTGCCGTCGCGATTGAGACGCACCTCGACGACGACACCGAGAGTTTCCGGATTCGGCATGTCGGCAACGGTCCGCCAGCAGCGATAGGTCTGCGAGCGGATCAGGGTTGCCAGATCAGCGGTGTTGCTGGCGCCGGTGCCGACGGCGCTGCGCTCAGCGCCCTGATCGGGCGCACCGGCATCCTGGCGGGCATCGGCGACCTGGCGTTCAAGATCGCCCAGCAGATCCGCCAGGGAGGGCTCGGACGGGCGGGTCTCCGGCGGCTGCACGATACGCTGTGGCGGCTGGCGCACCGGTGGCGACGGCTCTTCCGGTTCAGGCTCGGGCTCAGGCTCGGGGGTGACCGGCTCGGGCACGCTTTCCGGCTCGACATCGATGACTTCGGCGGCCTGTTCCGGCTCAGGCTCCGGTTCCGGCGCCGGGGACGGTGCCGCGATCTCGTCCTCGATCGTGGCCTCTTCGAGGGCCTCTTCCGGTTCCGGCACAGGGTCGGGCGCGCGGGCACGCACACTCGTCATCTCGCCCAGCGTCACGATATCGATCGGAATGATCGGCGCGGCATCGAACATCTGCGCCGCACGGGGCAGATAGATCAGCCCTGCGGCGATGATGCCGAGATGGACAAAGAGGGAGAGGACAAAACCACGCACGCGCCGGCCGCTATCGCTCTATCGGGTCCGTGACGAGACCCAGATTGGTGAAGCCGGCCGCGTTGACCCGCGCCATCACCCGGGCCACATCGCCATAGGCCGCACCGTCATCGGCACGGATGAAAATCCGGCTGGCATAACCGGTGCCTGCGATCGCCGTCAGGCGCGGCGCCAGTTCCTCAAGCGTCACGACGGTTTCCTGCAGGTAGATTTCGCCATCAGTCGTGATCGAGATCGTCAGCGGTTCCTCGCCAGCGGGCAGATTGCGCGCTTCGGTACGCGGCAGATCGACCGGCACACCGACGGTCAGCAGCGGGGCGGTGATCATGAAGACGATCAGCAGCACCAGCATGACATCGACGAAAGGCGTGACGTTGATCTCGGCCTTCGGCTTCCACTTGGCGCGGCCGCGGCCGGAACGGCCATTATCAAGAGAGGCAGCCATCGCTCAATGCTCGTCGCGGTCAGCCAGCGCCGACAATTCGTCGACATAGCCATCAAGGCGCGATGCATATTTGGCCACATTGGCCGACAGAACGTTGAAGAAGATCACGGCCGGGATGGCGGCCAGCAGGCCCAGCGCGGTGGCAAACAGTGCCTCGGCAATGCCCGGGGCGACGACGGCGAGATTGGTGTCCTGCGAGGCAGCGATGGCGCGGAAGGCATTCATGATGCCCCAGACCGTTCCGAACAGGCCGACGAAGGGCGCCGATGACGCGATGGTGGCGAGAACACCGAGACCGCTTTCGGTATCGGTCAGCTGGCGTCCGGCTTCGGCGCCGGCGGCCTTGGCAACGCGGCCGCCCGGATTGGCGCCCTTCCATTCGCGCAGCCCGGCCGCGAAGACGCGGCTGAACGGCTCGCGGGCATTCTTGGCGAACTGGTCAGCAAGCGCATCGAGCGAGCGGCCCGACCAGAATTCACGCTCAAACACCCGCGCCTTGGCATGCAGGCTGCGCAGTTGCAGCGACTTGTCGATGGCGATCGCCCAAGACCAGACCGACATGAAGGCCAGGACGCACATCACACCTTTGACGACCCAGTCGGCGCGCAGGAACAGGGCGAGGAAGCTGAAGCCCTCGACCGCCTGAGCCACGTCTACAACAGTTGCATCCATGAATTTTTCCTCGACTTGCGTCCCGGCACGACACGCCGGACGATTGGCTTTCGCACGTATATTCACATTGCAGGCCATGAGACGCGTGGGGCATCTGATGCTCGCCAAGCGCTATGGCGCCCGATTGCGGCAAATTTCAGATGATCCGGCGGCCCTGCCAGCAAATTCGTCGCAGACCCTCAACGCAGATCGCCGCCAATTCAAGCCTTCGCGGGCTGCAATTTGATAATTTGCTGATTTATTTCTGCAGCCGGTAGCGTCAGGCTTCGGAAATCACGTAGGGCATCCAGGCTTGCGCCATGGATTTGGGCGGCCGTTTGGCGCGCCCTGACGGATCCATGCAGACCGCCTGCACAGCGGCGGTTGCGATGATCTCGTCACCGCGGCGCAAGACCTGGTCCATCATCATGCGCGCGCCCTGCTGCGGCCGGTAGATCGTCTCGACCACCAGCGCATCATCCACTCTCGCGGCCCGGACAAATTCAACATTCATCCGCCGCACGGCGAGGGCCAGCGGATCGGCCTGGGTCGCCAGCTCGGTATGGCTGATGCCGAGGCAGCGCAGGCTGTCGGTGCGGCCACGCTCGAAGAAATGCAGATAGCGCGCGTGATAAACGACGCCGGAAAAATCCGTGTCTTCATAATACACGCGCACCGGCAGGCGATGGATGCGGTCGGCACCGAAGGCGCCGGAGGTGGGGAGGAGTGGATCAGTCATCAGGGCCTCATTTCCCGAACAGGCTGGCCGGCCCCGTTGCCGGCGCGACCGGTGGCGTCAGACCGAGATGATCCCAGGCGCGCGCCGTTGCGACGCGGCCACGCGGGGTGCGTTGCAGAAAGCCCTGCTGGATCAGGAAGGGTTCGACAACATCTTCCAGCGCATCGCGGGCCTCGGCCAGCGCGGCGGCAAGGGTTTCGACCCCGACCGGGCCGCCGGCAAAGCTCACCATCAGCGCCTTGAGATAACGCCGGTCGAGACTGTCGAGCCCGAGCCCGTCCACTTCGAGCCGCCGCAGGGCCTTGTCGGCCGTATCGGCCGTGATTTCATTGCTGCCATCGGCCTCGACGAAATCGCGCACCCGGCGCAAGAGCCGTCCGGCGACGCGCGGCGTGCCGCGGGCGCGGCGGGCGATCTCGCGGGCACCGTCGGGGCTGGCATTGATGCCGAGCTTGCTGGCGGCACGGCTGACGATCAGGCCGAGCTCGGCCTCGTCATAGAATTCCAGCCTTACCGGCACACCGAACCGGTCGCGCAGCGGATTGGCCAGCAGGCCGGCGCGGGTGGTGGCGCCGACCAGGGTGAAGGGCGGCAATTCGATCCGAACCGTCCGCGCCGAAGGCCCCTCGCCGATCACCAGATCGAGGCAGTAATCCTCCATCGCCGGATAGAGGATTTCCTCGACGACGGGCGGCAGGCGGTGGATCTCGTCAATGAAGAGAACATCGCGCGGCTCGAGATTGGTCAGGATGGCGGCGAGATCGCCGGCCTTCGCAATCACCGGACCGGATGTGGCCCGGAAACCGACACCCATTTCGCGCGCGACGATCTGGGCCAGCGTCGTCTTGCCCAGGCCCGGCGGGCCGGACAGCAGGACATGGTCGAGCGCTTCCTCGCGGCGGCGGGCAGCATCGACAAACACCTGCAGATTGGCGATCGAGGCTTTTTGGCCGACGAAATCATCGAAGGAGAGCGGGCGCAGGGCCTTGTCGCGACTGTCACCCGCTTGCGGCGCATGGTCGACGAGACGGTCGGCAGTGGGGTCCGGAAAGGCGTCAGTCATGATGCACCGGGTTTAGCCTGAACCGGCCACGGGCAGCAATGACCGGCTGCGCGACCCTCATGGCGCCAGCACGCGCAGGGAAAGACGGATCAGATCGGAGATCGGCGCATCGCTGCCGGCATCGCGCATCACGGTCGCGACCGCCTGGCGGGCAATGCTCTCCGGATAGCCCAGATTGAGCAGGGCCGAGACCGCATCATCGCGCGCGGCACCGGCTGACGGCGGCATCGGCGTTTGTGGTGCAGTGTCCGGGACCGCAGTGGCGTCACCATGAACCGGCAGGCCGATAGAGAAACTGCGCCCGAGCGGCGGTGCCTTGTCCTTGAGTTCGGTCGCGATGCGCGTCGCCAGCTTGGGACCCACGCCCTTGGCGCGGGCGAAGGCGGCCTTGTCACCGAGCGCGGTGGCATTGGCGAGTTCGTGCGGCGGCAACACATCGAGGATCGACAGCGCCGCCTTGGCGCCAACGCCCTGGATTTCCTGCAGCCGGACAAACCAGGCGCGGTCGAGATCATCCGTGAAGCCATAAAGCTTGAAGGCGTCTTCGCGGACATGGGTCTCGATATGCAGCACCACCGCCTGCCCCGGCTCAAGCCGCGACAGCGTCCGCGTGCCGGCCCCGACCAGATAGCCGACGCCGTGGACATCGATGACCGCTTCCTCGGCCCCTATTGCCTCGACGACCCCCTTCAACATGCCGATCATGCGACGCTCCCGATGCTTCGTGCCCGGCGATGATGGGCGTGACAGATGGCAATGGCCAGCGCATCGGCTGCATCGGCGGTCGCCTTGGTGCCAGGCAGCAGGATCGAGACCATGGCCGCGATCTGGGTCTTGTCGGCAGCACCGGTCCCAACCACCGATTTTTTCACCAACCGCGCTGCGTATTCGGCCACCGGCAGGCCGGCCTGGGCCGGGGCCAGCAAGGCTGCAGCGCGAGCATGACCCAGCTTGAGGGCAGATGACGCGTTGTTGGCCATGAAGGCCTCCTCGATCGCCGACTCGTCGGGCTGGTGCAGGCGAACCAGTTCGGTCACGGCATCAAAGATGTGATTGAGACGCATTGCGAGCGGCGCATCGGTCGGCGGCGTCACAACGCCGTGAGCGATGGCCGCCAGACGGTTGCCATCGACTGTGATTACCCCCCACCCCATCCGGCGGAGACCAGGGTCAATTCCCAGAATTCGAATCATGCTCACAACAGGGCCCGCCTTTGATCAAGGGTTTAGCATTTGCGCAAAGAGAAGAACAAGAGGTGAACGCAAAATTGCTCATCTGAAATGTCCGCCATAACGGCCCGGCGCGGCGCGGATTTTCTGCAAGCGCTTCGCAGTCTCACAATTGATGCGAATTGGTCGCAAGAAAACTTTGTAAGCAATTGAAAACAGGCATTTTTATTATACGCAGTATCATTTGACCGCTATCGGGCCTCACGGCTACAGTAATGGGGAGTATGGACCATTACGAACGCAGGGTTCGTTGGTATTAAAGGGGAATTCTAAATGGCTAAAAAAGGCAAGATGAGCCGTCGCTCATTTCTGACGCGGGTTGCAGGCGGCACGGTTGCCGTCGGCGCCGTCGCGACAGTCGCGGGCGCGACGATGCTGCAGCGCAGCTCCGATGCGGATCCGTCTGATTCCGCGGGCAATGCACGCACCGGCATCACCGACAGCGATTCGGGCAGCTATGCTGACCAGGCTGGTCACGGCACTGGCGCCACCGGCATCACCGACAGCGACAGCGGCGCCTGCGCCGACACCGGCGGTCACGGCCGCGGGAACTCCGGCTATACGGATAGCGACAGCGGAAGCTGCTCCGATCCGGGTGGTCGCGGTCGCGGCGGCTAAGCCAGCTATTTCCGGGTCCGGGCGCCTGCGCGTCCGGACCCGTCCTTCATGCGAGGGATGGCATGCCGGCCCCTGGGGAGGCGCCGGACTTGATCTCAAAGGAATTTTGCCATGGCAAAAAAGGGAAAGCTGAGCCGCCGCTCGTTTCTGACGAGCGTAGCGGGTGCGGCAGTCGCAACCGGCGCAGCAGCCGTCGTTACCGGCGGTTCTGAAGCGCAACGTTATACTGGCCGCACCGACAGCGACACCGGCAGCCACGCCGATCGCGCCGGTTACGGACGCACCGGTATGACCGACAGTGACAGCGGTTCGAATGCGGATCGTGGCGGCTATGGCCGCGGCAGTACGGGTTATACCGACAGCGACACCGGCAGTTATGCTGACCCGGCCGGTCGCGGACGTGGCACGACCGGCGTCACCGACAGCGACTCTGGCGCCTATGCCGACCCGGCCAATCGCGGTCGCGGCGGACGCACCGGCGTCACCGACGGCGATAGCGGCAGTTATGCCGACCCCGTTGGCCGTGGACGCGGTCGTCCGAACAATACCACCGGCATCACCGATTCCGATCCAAACGATCCGGTCGGCAATGGTCGCGGACAGCGCGGCTTCACTGACAGCGACAGCGGCAGTTGTGCCGACCCCGGCGGGCGTGGCCGCGGCCCGGTCCGCCAGGGCACGTCTGACAGCGATTCAGGCCGATGCGCGGATCCCGGTGGCCGGGGCCGCCCGGGCTATTGAGCCCATTGCTCGCGACTGAATTTGCGGGCGGGCCGCACCATGCGGCCCGCCCAACTTTCTTTACGCCCAGCCTTCTTGTGAGGGAGATCATGCAATGGCCAAACGTGGCAAACTGAGCAGACGTTCATTCCTGAGCCGTGTCGCCGGAGCTTCGCTCGCGGTTGGCGCAACCGGCGTTGTTTCAGCCTGCGCGACGACGGGCTACACCGATGCCGACCCCTATGATCCGGTCGGCGGCGGTGGCGGCGGTTATGGTGGCCGCGGGATCACCGACAGCGACACCGGCCGCTATGCGGACCAGGTCGGCTATGGTCGCGGCGGCGGCGTCACCGACTCCGATACCGGCAGCTATGCCGACCCGGTCGGACGGGGCCGTGGCGGCGGCGTGACCGACAGCGATACCGGCAATTATGCCGACCCGGTCGGACGCGGGCGCGGCAGCAGCGGAATCACCGACAATGACACCGGCAATTATGCCGATCCGGTCGGCCGCGGACGCGGCGGCAGCGGTGGCGGAAGCCGGATTACCGACAGCGATTCAGGCCGCTACGCAGACCCGCCGGGGCGCGGCCGCGGTGGCAATAGCGGCGTCACGGACAGCGATACCGGCGCCTATGCCGATCCCGCCGGGCGCGGGCGCGGTGGCGGCGTCACCGACAATGACAGCGGCAGCTATGCTGACCCGGTCGGTCAGGGACGTGGACGTGGCGGCCAGGGCCGCAATGTCACCGACAGCGATACCGGCGCCTATGCCGACCCGGTCGGGCGCGGCCGCGGGAACTGATCCATCCGGCCAGGACAATGCGCGGGCAGGGCAGCAATGCCCTGCCCGTTCAGCCTGCCGTCATAGCCTGCACAGTCACCGCAAGTGCGTGCGGGGCAACCAGAATCATGTAGAATTCCGATGCTAGGCGTGATCGGAAACAAGCGGGGACCAATGAGCGACCAACAATGGATGCAGGATGTACTCGGATACCTGCTCGACCCAATGAAGCCGGAAGAGTTTTTCGCCGACTATCACGAAAAGAAGGCCTTCATCGCACACCGCGACGAGCCCGCACGCTACCGTCCATTGCTCTCGATCCAACGCATTGATGACTTGATCTCGGGGATGGATTTCCAGTCCGGCACGCTGGATATGGCGCGCTCGGATCCGCCGATCGCGCGTGCCGACTACAGCTTCGACAGCGGCATGATCGACCGCGGTGCCGTCGCCCGGAATTTCCAGCAGGGCGCCACCATCATTCTGCCGCAACTGCATCAGGTCGACCCGACTCTCGCCGGCTTCACCCGCTCGATCGAGTCACTGCTGTCCTGTCACGTCCAGACCAATATCTACCTGACACCGCCAGACGCCCAGGGCTTCAGGACCCACTATGACGACCACGATGTATTCGTCCTGCAGGTGGAAGGGTCGAAATCCTGGCGCTTCTACGACACGCCAGTCGCAAACCCCTATCGCGGCGAAGGTTTCCAGGCCGGCACTCATGAAGTGGGCGAGCCGGTGCAGGAATTCGTCTTGCGGGCCGGCGAATGCGCCTACGTACCGCGCGGACTGATGCATGATGCCTCGACCCACGGCCACGATGTCTCGCTGCACATCACGGTCGGACTGATCGTCAAGACCTGGGCCGACCTGATGCTTGAGGTCGTCTCCGAGGTCGCCCTGCGACGCCCGGAATTCCGGCGCGCCCTGCCCGTCGGGTTCGCACAGCCCGAATTTGATCGCAGCAATGCAGAGGCCCAGTTCAAGAGTCTCGTCGCTGCCCTCGCCAGCGAGGCCGATCTCGATTCGTCCTTCGACATGTTCGTCGACAACTTCATCCGGTCCCGGACCCCGAACACCCAGGGCACCATCGTGAATTTTGATACACCGGCCAAGGCGGGACAACGTTATCGACTGCGGCCACTTGTGCCCTGGCGTCTGGCCGAGGATGGCGACGAGATCGTGATCATCACCGCCGGCGGCGAAGTCCGTTTCCCGGCCGCGGCCGAAGCCGGAATCCAGATTCTGCTCGATGGCGGCGACATCTCGGACGGCAGCTTCCCCGACCTGGCAGCGGATCAAGTGCAAGACACGCTGAAAAAACTCTTCGCCTACGGTCTCAGCACTCCGGTCGGCTGATTGCGGTAAGTATTTGGCTACCCTCACCGATGCATTATTCAGTCGCGCAACCGCCCTGTGGCGGCTGGATAATGCACGACCGGGCCATGGGGCCCTGATGGCGTGGGGAAAACTGACCGCTCATGATTTTCAGATATCTCGCCATCCCCCTGGGCATACTCGCCACTTTTCTCATTCTTTGGCTGATGTGGCCGTCACCGATCGACCCTGTCCGCTGGGATGAGCCGCCCGCGCCCGCGCCGACCGAGGCGACAGCGCCCAATGGCGCCCTGCGCGCTGCGACCATCTACCCGGTCGGCGGCGCCGGTGCCGCGCGCGGCATCACCATCTCGGCCGACGGCATGGTCTATTTCGGCACCCCGTCCGGAGACATCATGCGTTTGAGGGCCGGCATCGCCGACGACCGCGTCAGGCCGGAACATATCGCCCACATCGCCGACGCTCCCATTTTCGGCCTCGCCTGGATCGATGAGTCCACGCTGGCGATCGCGACGCCCGCCCGGCTTTTTTCACTGAATTTGACGAGCGGGACGATCACCGCACTCAGCGCAGGCAATACCACCGCACCCTTCGGCAATCTGACCCAGATTGCCGTCGCAGGTAATGGCACCATCTACTTCACCGATTCCTCGGCGCGTTGGGATCATGCCTCACCGCGACCAGGCTATTACTACGACATGCTGGAGAACCGGCCGAATGGCGCGGTCTACGCCTGGGATCCGCAGACGGGCGAGTCTGCGCTGGTCCGCGACCGGCTTTACTTTCCCAATGGCATTGCCATCGCATCTGACGGCCAGTCGCTGCTGGTCAGCGAGTCCTTCCGCTACATGATCAGACGGATATGGATCGCCGGACCGCGCCGGGGCGAGGTCGAGGTGTTTGCCAAGAACCTGCCCGGCATCCCGACGGGCATTACGCTGGATGGCGAGGGTAATGTGATCGTGGCCATGGCCACCGGACGCTCGCGCCTGCTGACAGCTGTACACCGCCATCCGGGACTGACGCGCGTCCTGATCAAGTTGCCGCAATGGCTGCGTCCAAGCGAACCGAGACCGCAAGGTTTCATCCTGCGCCTCAATGAGGCCAGTGGCCGGATCGGCGACAGCTTCCACGACCCGGACAGTGCGATCAATTACCTCTCAGGCATCACGGTCGACCCGGGCGGCGTGCTGTGGTTCGGCTCGGCATTCGGTGGCGTCATCGGCCGCTTCGCGCCGCCAGAGCCACCGGAGCATCCAGCCGCACCCTGACCTGCATTCCCGGGACACTCAGTCTTGCCCGATTAACGGTCCAGACGCGTACGGGCCTTCTCGACAATCGCCTCGACCGTAATGCCGAACAGCTTGTAGAGCTGACCGGCCGGCGCGCTGGCACCGAACCCGGTCATGCCGACGAAGTCCCCGTCAGACCCGATCAGGGCATCCCAGCCATAGCGCAGTGCTGCCTCGATCCCGATGCAGGGCACGCCTGGCGGCAGGATCTCGTCACGATAGCGCCGGCCCTGGTCGAGGAAGAGATCAATGCACGGGGCCGAAACCACCCGTGCGGCGATGCCCGTCCCGGCCAGCTGCGTGGCGGCGTCGACGGCAAGAGCAACCTCCGATCCGGTCGCAACCAGGATGATGTCAGGCTCGCCCGCGGTGTCGCGCAGGATATAGGCCCCGCGCGCCGAGCGGTTTTCCTCGCCATCATCATCGCGCAGGAAGGGCAGCGTCTGACGCGACAGCGCCAACACGCTCGGCCCCTCGAGCCGCAACAAGGCCAGCTCCCAGGCCTCTGCCGTCTCCAGCGCATCGGCCGGACGGTAGACATGCATGTTCGGAATGGCGCGCAGCGAGGCGAGCGTCTCGACCGGCTGGTGCGTCGGACCGTCTTCGCCGAGCCCGATTGAATCATGGGTCAGCACATAGATGACCGGCTGTTGCATCAGCGAGGACAGGCGCATCGCAGGGCGGCAATAGTCGGCAAACACCAGGAAGGTCGCGACATGGGCGCGGAAACCGCCATGCAGGGTAATGCCATTGGCGCAGGCCGCCATGCCATGTTCGCGAATGCCGAAATGGATGTACTGGCCGGCATAGGATTCCGCGGAAACCACATCCATGCCGGGGGCCTTGGTCAGGTTGGACCCGGTCAGATCCGCCGAACCGCCGACCAGGCTGGGCCAGTCGCCGATGAAGGCGTCAAGTGCCTTGCTGGACGCAACGCGCGAAGCCAGGTCGGGTCGATCTTCGGCGACCTTGAGGCGCCAGGCCGTCAATGCCGCGCGTTCGGCCTCGCCGGCATCTCCGGAGATTTGCGACACAAACTCGCCAGCCAGCTCGGACGCTGACAGACGGTCACACCAGGCGGCGTGGGCATCGCCCGAAGCCGTGGCCCGCCAATCGGCGTAGATGTCCTCGGGAATCTCGAACGGTCCATAAGGCCAGTTCAGCGCCTTGCGGGTACCGGCAATCTCCTCGGCACCCAATGGCGCACCATGGCTGCCGGCCGTGCCGGCCTTGGTCGGTGCACCGAAACCGATCGTTGTGCGACAGGCGATCAGGACCGGCCGGTCGCTGGCCTTCGCCGCCTCGATCGCCGCATCGACTGCATCGATATCATGGCCATCGACGCGGCTGGTCGCCCAGCCGGCGGCTTCAAAACGCTTCAGCGTATCGGTCGACTCCGAGAGGCTGGTCGGACCGTCGATCGAGATTTCATTATCGTCCCACAGCACGCACAGGCGATTGAGCTTCAGATGCCCCGCCAGCGAGATGGCCTCGTGGCTGATACCCTCCTGCAGATCACCGTCAGAGGCGATCACCCAGGTACGATGATCAACCACCGCATCGCCATAACGCGCATTGAGCATGCGCTCGGCCAGTGCGAAGCCGACCGACATCGAGATGCCCTGCCCCAGCGGCCCCGTCGTCGCCTCGACGCCAACGGTGTGCCCGTATTCGGGGTGACCGGGTGTCAGCGAGTCGAGCTGGCGGAACTGCTTGATCTGGTCCAGCGTCATGTCCTCGAACCCGGTCAGGTGCAGCAGCGAATACAGCAGCATCGAGCCGTGGCCGGCCGAGAGGATGAAGCGATCACGGTCGGCCCAGCCCGGCGCAGCCGGATCGAATTTCATATGCTTGGCCCACAACACGGTGGCGACGTCGGCCATGCCCATCGGCATGCCGGGATGGCCCGAATTGGCGGCCTGTACCGCATCCATGGAGAGAGCCCGGATGGCATTGGCCATTTGAGCGAGACGGGTCCGGGAAAATGCGTTCATGTCTGTCTCTCTCTTGGCGTCATGGTCAGGCTCGGATCGCCCGAGCCAGACCGCTTGTCAATCCGATACAAAACCTGTCCTGGCAAGCATTGCCCGGGTCGAGGCGTCATAGCCGCTTAATTCACCGTCCAGAATACCCTTCGTCAGCACCTTACCCAGTTCGACGCCCCATTGGTCAAACGGATTGATGCCGTAAAGCACACTCTCGACGAAAACCTTGTGTTCGTGCAGCGCCAGCAGGGCGCCGAGCGTCGCAGGGGTGAGCGCTTCGAGCAGCAGAACCGACGAAACGCGCCCACCCGGCATGGAGCGTTGCGCCGCCAGCGCCGGATCATCGCCGGCGGGAAGCTGTACACCGTCAAGCAAGGCTGCGCCCTGCGCGACCATATTCGCAGCCAGGACGCGCTCGCGCGGGTCATCACTGGTGAAATGGCGCGCGATACCGATGAAATCGACCGGTGTCACATCGCTTCCCTGGTGCAGCCACTGGAAGAAGGAGTGCTGGACCTCGGTACCGCTACCGCCCCAGACGAGGGCGCCGCCCGGCAGGGAGGCCGGCTCGCCCCCGGGGGTGATTGACTTGCCAAGCGATTCCATCTCGAGCTGCTGCAGATAGCCTGGCAACAGAGCCAGGCGAGCCGAATAGGGTGCGACGCAGCGAGCCGGATGGCCCAGCACTGCGCGGTTCCAGAAATCCACCAGCGCCTTGACCACAGGCAGGTTTCGCTCCAGCGGCGCGGTGGCGAAGTGCTCGTCCATCGAGCGGGCACCATCCCGGAAGGCGGCAAACACGTCCGGCCCGAGACCGGTTTCCAGGCTCAGCCCGACCGCGCTCCAGACCGAATAGCGCCCACCGACCCAATCGGGGAAATCAAAGACATTTGCCGGGTCAATCCCGAAGGCAACAGCCTTGTCTCGCGCGGCCGATGCGGCTGCGAAGTGCCGTCCCGCCTGCGCTTCACCGACATGGCCGGCCAGCCATTCGCGCGCCGCCTGCCCGTTCATCAGGGTTTCCTGGGTCGAGAAGGACTTGGAGGCAATAACGAAGAGAAGCGTTTCCGGGTCGGCGCCGGCGACCGCGTGTTGCAGGTCGGAAGGATCAAGGCTGGCGACGAACCGCAGCTCGGGCCCGCCCTCGGCATGGTGAGTCAGCGCGTCCGCAACCAGGCGCGGCCCAAGATCGGATCCGCCGATCCCGATATTGATCACCCGACTGACCGGCTTGCCCCCGGGCCGGAAATCCCCGGCCCGCACCCGTTCGGCGAAGGCCCGGGTCTGGGCCTGGGTCTGGTCGACGAGACGTTCCGCGTCTGACCCCTCAACCCGCGCTCCATGACGATAGGCCATGTGCAGCGCCGGCCGGCCTTCGCTGGCATTGACGATCCCGCCCGAGAGCAGGGCGTCGCGCCGGGCAGCGAATCCCAATCCTTCAAGATGGGCGACAAGCGCCACCAGGCTTGCGCGATCAAGCCGCTGTTTGGAGCAATCCAGCTCGATGCCGGCATGAGCCATGAGCAGAGAGGCTGCGCGCCCGGGATCGGCCGCCATCAACGCCCTGAGACGGGCCTCGCCGAGACGCGCGCCATGCGTGGTCAGTTCTGGAGGAAGCACGATCTCGTCCTACTCAATGTCGGCCCGGAAAAACTAGAACCCGCCGCGCCGGAACACAAGGAAATGCCCGGTAGCGCCGCGCCGTGTCGCGGGCTCATTGCGCCATGCCGGACGCGCGGTCCGCCCCCGGTCCGAGCCGGACACATTCGGCGACACCGCCAAAGGCATGATAGAGCGTGCTGGCCGGTATCCGGTCCGAGCGCGGACAGCCATTGCCGTCAAACTGGTCGATCCAGCCGCCGGCGACCGTCTCATGGAGATGATAGCCCAGCAGGCCCGCCCCTGCCCGTTCGGCATGCGCGCTGGTTTCGGGGCTGCCGGTCTGACACAGCATCACTGCCGTGCGCAGCCACTCGGTCTGCATCCAGGTCCTCGAAGAACTGTCCAGCACCTCCCCGCGCGGATTGATGGCTGCGTTCAAAAGACCGGTCCGCGGATTGATGCCAACGCGCATCGCGGTCTCGAACAGGGCGATGGCGGCTGGATCGAGCGGCTCGCCGCCAATGCGCTGGTATTCGTGCAGCAACCAGGCCCATTCACACAAATGCCCCGGCTCGACCACCAGGCCCAGATCGCCGGCGGCCCGCCCCCAATCTGCATTGAAAAACTCATGCACCATGGCAGTCTTCGAGTCGTAGAAGACCCGGTCGAACAAATCCTTGATCGCATGAACGCCCGCGAGCGCCTGCGCACTTCCGCTCGCCTCGTGCAGCGCCATCAGGGCTTCAAACAGGTGCATGTGCGGGTTTTGCCGCCGCGGCCATTGCTGACCGGCCATCGATTCACGATAGCCACCGGCCGGGTCGGCAAGCTCGGTGTCCAGGAAGGCCAGCGTCTCGTCGGCGAGATCGTACCAGCCCGCATCGCCACTGGCGCGCCCGAGCCAGGCCAGGGCGAGCAGGATGAAGGCGTGGTCATAGAGGTCACGGACCGGGCTGGCGACATCCCCTGTCTCTGTAAGCTGATGCACCCAGCCGGGGGCGCCATCGACCTGCCAGGCGCGCTGACGCAGCAGGGTCGCCGCTTCCTCGGCCAGCCCGAGACCATCGAACCAGCCCTCATGATGGGCCCGGGCATAGACATAGATCTGACGCGCCTGCACTCGCACCCGCCGACGCTCGCCGGCAATCGCGGAGCCATCCAGTGCTACCGATTCCCGGAACCCGCCATGCACATCGTCCCAGCCGTGTGCGGCCCAGAAGGGCAGCGCCGTCTGCAACCCCCATTGTGCAATTCTGCCTACCCCGTCCACGCGGAACCCCGATCAAGTGGCTTACGGCAATCTATCAAGCCAGCGCGGCCATGTCCTCATCGGAGATATCGAAATTGGCGTACACATTCTGGACGTCATCGCTGTCGTCGAGCGCGTCCATCATCTTCATCAGGCCGGGAACCTTGTCGCTGGGCACCGGGATCAGATTCTGCGGTTTCCAGATCAGCGAGGCGGAGACCGGGTCACCGAATTTCTCGCCCAGTGCCGCGACCACGTCCATCAGGTCTTCGCGCGCCGTGTAGATGATGTGTTGGCCTTCATTGTCATCATCGCCGGCTTCGGACGCGACATCCTCGGCACCGGCCTCGATGGCGGCTTCCATCATCGTGTCCTCATCCGCGACGCTGAGTGGAAAGCGGATTTCACCAACATTGTCGAACATGAAGGCGACCGAACCGGTCTCGCCCATATTGCCGCCATTCTTGGCGAAGGCGGTGCGGACATCGGCCGCGGCACGGTTGCGGTTATCGGTCGAGACCTCGACGATCACGCCGACCCCACCGGGACCGAAGCCCTCATAGCGGATGTCTTCATAGCTGTCGGCATCGCCGCCCGCGGCCTTGTCGATCGCGCGCTGGATATTGTCCTTGGGTACCGACTGGCCCTTGGCGATCGAGACCGCCAGACGCAGCCGTGGATTGGCATCGATATCACCGCCGCCCAGCTTGGCAGCGATCGTGATGTCCTTGGACAGTTTGGAGAACAGCTTGGAGCGAAGCTTGTCCTGCCGCCCCTTGCGGTGCTGGATGTTCGCCCATTTGGAATGTCCGGCCATGTTTGGCTTCCCTATGCCTGCAAATTCGAGGTTTTTTCCTTACCCAGAATGACCGTGAAAGGCCACTCGGTTCGCCACATACCGATGTGGCAGATCACAAGAGGTCGTGGTGCCCGCCATCCTTGAGCGCATCGACGATTTTCTTGACGCTCTGGGCATCGTCGCGATGAACAACCAGAACCGCGTCGCCGGTGGCCACGATAATCAGATCCTTGACGCCATGAATGGCCACCTTGGCGCCATTGGAGATGACGAAGGAGTTTTCGCTGGCGTGGATACTGACATTGCCGCGCGCGGCATTGCCGTTCTCATCCTTCTCGGAAATCGACCACAGCGCATCCCAGGACCCGACATCCGACCAGCCGATGTCTGCGGGCACGACGACTGCCTGGTCGGTTTTTTCCATCACGGCGTAGTCGAAGGAAATCGACGGGCAGGCCCCGAAGGCCGCCGCGTCGAGCGTCAGCTTGGTCCCGGTGATCGTAGCGTCCTCAACGGCGGCCCGGCTGCAGTGCGCGACGTCGGCGCAATGGGCGTCCAGTTCCCGGATCAGCGCACCGGCGCCGAACAGGAATATCCCGGCATTCCAGTAGTATTCGCCACTGGCAAGGAAGTCTGCCGCGGTCTCGGCGTCAGGCTTTTCGGTGAAGGTGCGGACGTGAAAGCCAGACAGGACCGGTGCGCCACGGCGGATATAGCCATAGCCGGTCTCCGGTGCGTCCGGTTCGATCCCGAAGGTGACCAGCTGCCCCTGCGCCGCCAGGGCCGCGCCGTGGGCGATCGCCTGGTGGAAGCCGTCAATGTCGCGAATATGATGATCGGCGGGCAGCAACAGAATGAGCACATCATCACCCAGATCGCGCCGCACCAGCTCGGCCGCCACGGCAGCGACGGGGGCCGTATTGCGGCCGACCGGCTCGACGACATAGCAGGAGGGGGCACAGCCGAGCTCATCGAGCTGCTCCCGGGCACGATCATACTGGCACTCATTGAGGACAATGATCGGCGGCTCGAACTCGAAATCCTTCGAGGTCGCCGCAACGCGGCGCGCCGTTTCCTGCACCATGCTGAGCTCGGTCACGAGTGGATGCAATTGCTTGGGATGGGCAGCGCGGGAAAGCGGCCACAGGCGTGTCCCTGATCCGCCCGACATGATCACTGGAACAATACGCACTACCATTCGCCCGCCCTCATTCGGTTGCCCGTTGCCGGTCAGCCTCGCCTGGGTGCAACTCTACAATTGCACGCCGCCAATGCACAGGCCGGCCCGCAGGTTAATCCTGTTCTGCAACCGTTCGGGCCGCAGCGTCGCGCCGAACCGGGACAGGTTGGGAAATCGCGACAATCATGCCCGATGGCCGTTGGTGGATTGGCGCGCTGAGCGGGGATGGGACCGACTGTTTCACACAAGCGCAAGTGCAGCACGACGCGCATCCGATCGACGAGCAATCGCCGGGAAGCCCCGCCGCGCCGCCGCGCGGATCAGAGATTGGCGACCTTGCTGCCACTCGCCGCGCCCGTCGCGGGCGGGAAATTGCGAATGGTGAGAAAATTGAGAAACTGGCCCAGCATGCTCGCACTGTCAGTCTGGACAACGCGAATATAGGACTCGGACTCCTGCAGGCTGGTGGTGAACACACAGGCCTGGTTATCGGTGCCATCTTCCTCGCAAGTTCTCAGGAAATCGACCAGATACTGATCAAAAACAAGGGCATCCTGCGCTTTTTCGAACCGGATCGTCTGCTTGAACATACCGTCCCCCGATAGTCGATGCATACCACACGCGCAGTATCGAACGAAGCACCGGCTCCCCATATGCGAGTCGGGCGGGCGGTTTCCCCGTTCAGTGCGCCTGGCAGATGTCCGGCTCGTCTCGGCCACGACTTGCTGCCCTCGATCATGCCAGCGCCTGCTCTGCCACTCTGGCAAATACTGCGGCATGTCTCCCGTGATCAGGATCATGACATATGCGTAATTTTTCAAGGGGCAAGAGTCAGCCCGGGCCTCAAAGCGCTTGCAGGCTCTGGAATGCACAACTGAAAATAGTTTAGTCAGCGCTGCGGAATCATCTCGCTCAGCTGGCCGCCGATCCGGATCGGCTCACACCGCAGAGCCAGGCCCGTGGCGTCGTCAGTTTCGACAAACACGCCGCAAACCGTGGCCTCGCCGGTCGCGGGTTCAAAACGGCCGGTGCGCATCCGGGTCGTAAAGCGGCGCAGTGGCTCTTCCTTGTCCATGCCGATCACCGAGTCGTAATCGCCACACATGCCGGCATCGGTCTGATAGGCCGTGCCGCCGGGCAGGATGCGCGCATCGGCGGTCGGGACATGGGTGTGGGTGCCGACAACGAGGCTGGCCCGGCCATCGCAATTGACGCCCATGCCCATTTTTTCACTGGTCGCCTCGGCGTGAAAATCGATGATGATCGCATCCGCGACCATCCCCAGCGGTGCCGCCGCAAGTTCACGCTCGATGGTCGCGAAGGGGTCATCGAGGGTTTCCATGAACAGGGCCCCCATCAGATTGACGACCAGGACACGCGAGCCATTGGCCGCCTCGATCAGATTGGCGCCCTTGCCCGGGGTCGATCCGGCCGGGTAGTTCGCGGGCCTGAGCAGGCGCGGTTCGCGATCGATATAGGTCAGGGTCTCGCGCTGGTCCCAGGCATGATTGCCCAGCGTGAGCGCATCGACGCCGAGATCGAACAGGCCTTCGCAGATCTTCTCGGTGACGCCGAAACCGGCCGCCGCGTTCTCGGCATTGACGACGACGAAGTCGAGCGCGAGGTCCTGGCGCAGATCCGGCAGATGCGCTTCCAGCGCCCGGCGTCCGGTCTTGCCGACAATGTCACCGAAAAAAGCGAAACGCATGCGTGGGCTCCAGACGCGATCAGTCCGCAGGACAGGGCAGGCCGCGGGATATGGCGCATATCGGGCGCAAAGTCCAAATCATCGCTGATGATCGCTGCAACCGCGTCAGGCCGGGAGCGGCGCGGCCGGGACATAATCCAAAATCGGCCCCAGCGCCCGCTCGGCGTCCTCCAGCGGCCAGCCCTTGCGGGCGGCATAGTCCTCGACCTGGTCACGCAGGATACGGCCAACGGCGAAATAGCAGCTGTCCGGATGCGAGAGATACAGGCCGGAAACCGACGAGGCCGGCGTCATGGCGAAGGAATTGGTCAGGCTGACACCCGTCGCTTCGGTCGCATTGAGCAGGGCGAACAGGGTGCGCTTTTCCGAATGGTCGGGCTGTGAGGGATAGCCCGGGGCCGGACGGATGCCGGCATAGGTCTCGGCGATCAGATCCTGACGCGACAGGGCCTCGTCCGGCGCATAGCCCCAGTGCTCACGGCGCACCTGCTCGTGCAGCCATTCAGCGCAAGCTTCGGCGAGCCGGTCCGACAGCGCCTTGAACATGATCGAGGAGTAATCATCCTTTTCCGCCGCGAGGCGGGCATGGAAGGCCTCGTTCTCACCGGCGGTGACGACGAAGCCGCCGATATAGTCGGCATGACCGCGCGGGGCGATGAAGTCGAATTGCGACAGGTGCGGCCGGTCATTATCCTTGGCTGCCTGCTGACGCAGACCGTGGAAGGTCTGCAGCCGCGTCGCGCGGGTCTCGTCGGTGTAGATTTCGGCGTCATCGCCCACGCGATTGGCCGGCCAGAAGCCGCACACCGCCTTCGGCGCCAGCAATTTCTCGTCAACGATGCGCTTGAGCATCGCCTGGGCATCATTGAACAGGTCGCGCGCAACAGTCCCACGCTTGGGATCGTCGAAAATCGCCGGATAGCTGCCCTTGAGCTCCCAAGTGAAGAAGAAGGGCGTCCAGTCGATATAATCGATCAGGGTCTCGATCGAGGGCGAAAAGCTCCGGGTGCCGGTAAAGGCCGGTTTGGGCGGACTATAGGCCGACCAGTCGCAATCCCAGGCATTGGCCCGGGCTTTTTCCAGTGGCAGCCGCGCCTTCTTCGAGCGTGCCGCAAGACGGCGCTCGCGGATCTTGGCCAGGTCTTCGCGGACCTCCGCCGCATAGGCAGCGCGATCATCGCCCAGCAGTTTGGAGACGACGCCAACCGCGCGGCTGGCATCAAGGACATGGATCACCGGTGCGACCGAGATCGCCGGATCGATCTTGACGGCGGTATGGGCCGGGCTGGTGGTGGCACCGCCAATCATCAGCGGCAGTGTGATATTGCGCCGCTCCATTTCAGACGCGACGAAGACCATCTCGTCCAGCGACGGCGTAATCAGGCCCGACAGGCCGATGACGTCCGCTTTTTCGCGCAGGGCTGTCTCGAGGATTTTCTCGGCAGGCACCATCACGCCGAGGTCGATCACCTCATAGCCATTACATTGCAGCACCACGCCGACGATATTCTTGCCGATATCGTGGACATCGCCCTTCACCGTCGCCATCACGATCTTGCCGGCCGAGGATTGCGCCTCGCCGGCCGCTTCCTTCTCGGCTTCCATGAACGGAATGAGATGTGCGACGGCCTGTTTCATCACCCGCGCCGATTTCACAACCTGCGGCAGGAACATGCGGCCATCGCCGAACAGGTCGCCGACGACATTCATGCCGTCCATCAACGGGCCTTCAATCACATGCAAGGGCCGTTCGGCGAGCTGGCGTGCTTCCTCGGCATCCTCGACGATGAACTCATTGAGGCCGTGGACCAGGGCGTGCTTGATGCGCTCATTGACCGGCGCCTCGCGCCAGGCGAGATCGCGCTCCTTCGCCCTGGAGCCACCGCTGTCTCGCCAGTTCTCGGCCTCGGTGAGCAGACGGTCAGTGGCATCCTCGCGACGATTGAGAATCACATCCTCGACCAGATCGCGCAGCTTCGGTTCGATATCGTCATAAATGTCGAGCTGGCCGGCATTGACGATGCCCATATCCATGCCGGCATGGATGGCGTGATAGAGGAAAACGGTGTGCATGGCCCGGCGCACCGGCTCATTGCCACGAAAGGAAAACGACACGTTCGAGAGCCCGCCGGAGACATGACAGCCGGGCAATTCCTGACGGATTCGCCGCGTCGCCTCGATGAAGGCCACGGCATAGTCATTATGCTCCTCGATCCCGGTGGCGACAGCGAAGATATTGGGATCGAAGATAATGTCTTCCGGCGCGAAGCCGACCGTATCGACCAGCAGGTCATAGGCGCGCTTGCAGATCGCGACCTTGCGGTCGGCGGTATCGGCCTGACCGGCCTCGTCAAAGGCCATGACAACCACGGCGGCGCCATAGGCCTGGCACAGACGTGCCTGCCTGAGGAAGGGCTGCTCGCCCTCCTTCAGGCTGATCGAATTGACGATCGGCTTGCCTTGCGTGTTTTTGAGCCCTGCCTCGATCACCTCCCATTTGGAGCTGTCGATCATCACCGGCACCCGCGCCACATCAGGCTCGACCGCGATCAGGCGCATGAAGGTCGTCATCGCCTCGACACTGTCGAGCAGGCCTTCATCCATATTGATGTCGATGATCTGGGCGCCATTCTCGACCTGCTGCCGCGCCACCGCCACGGCCGACGCGTAGTCGCCCTCGGTGATCAGGCGGCGGAACACTGCCGAGCCGGTCACATTGGTGCGTTCGCCGACATTGACGAAGGTGGAGACAGGTGTGGTCATGGGGAAAGGTTCTCAGGCTGACAGTTCGAACGGCTCGAGGCCGGCGAGATGCATGGCGCGCTCCGCCGAGACAGGCCGGTGCGGCGTGGCGCCCCGGGCGGCCGCAGCGATGGCGCGGATATGGGCCGGCGTCGTACCGCAACAGCCACCGAGGATATTCACGAGGCCAGATCGGGCCCATTCGCCCAGATGCGCGGCGGTCTGGTCCGGCGTCTCGTCATACTCGCCCATATCATTGGGCAGACCGGCATTGGGATAGGCAAGGATGCGCGTATCGGCGATGCGCGACAGCTCGGCGATATAGGGCCGCAGCTCATCGGCGCCGAGAGCGCAATTGAGCCCGACGGCCCAGGGCCTGGCGTGGCGGACCGAGTACCAGAAGGCGCTCGCGGTCTGACCCGACAGCGTGCGCCCGGACTTGTCGGTGATCGTGCCCGACAACATGATCGGGCGATCAATGCCCTCTTCGGTACACAAGTCGATCAGCGCCTTGATCGCCGCCTTGGCGTTGAGCGTGTCGAAAATGGTCTCGACCAGGAAGAAATCGACATGCTCGGCCATGGCCCGGGCCTGCTCGGCATAGCTTGTTCGCACCTGGTCGAAATCGACTTCGCGGAAGCCGGGATCATTGACCCGGGGCGAGATCGACAGAGTCTTGTTGGTCGGCCCGATGGCGCCGGCGACGGCTTTCGGCGCCCCGGTCAGCGTCTCCTGCTCGTCGGCAGACTCGCGCGCCAGCCGGGCACCCTCGCGGGCAATTTCCGCGGCCAGGTCCTGCATTTGATAGTCGGCCTGGGCGATCGTGGTGGAGGAGAAGGTATTGGTCTCGGCGATGTCAGCCCCGGCCTCGAAATAGGCATGATGGATCGCCTTCACCGCCGCCGGGGCGGTGAGGTTGAGGATGTCGTTATTGCCCTTGATCAGCACCGGCCAGTCGGCGAAGCGCTCACCGCGATAACCGGCCTCGTCGAGCTTGAGGTCCTGGATCTGGGTACCCATGGCACCGTCAAGGATCAGGATGCGCTCGCGGGCGATTGCCTCCAGGGCGGCGAGCCGGTCGCTGCGCGCGCTCATGCCGCCGCTTCCGTCAGCGCCGGCCGCGGCTTGACGCCGAGCAGATGGCAGGTCGACAGCGCCAGTTCGGCGCGATTGAGGGTGTAGAAGTGGAAGTCCTCGACCCCGGCCTCGCGCAGGTCCGAGCACAATTGCGCCGCCAGGTGCGCGGTCACCAATTGCCGCGTCGCGGCGTCATCATCGAGCCCCTCGAAATGCTGGTGCATTTGTTGCGGGATATGGGTGTTGCACAGCGCAGCGATGCGGGTCAGCCCCTTGAAATTGGGCTGCAGCATGATGCCCGGCACGATCGGAATTTCGATCCCGGCCTGCACGGCGCGGTCGCGGAAGCGCAGGAAGGTGTCCGGCTCGAAGAAGAATTGCGTGATGGCCCGCGTTGCGCCGGCATCGATCTTGGCCTTGAGCAGGTCGAGATCATGTTCGAGGCTGGGACTTTCCGGATGTTGCTCGGGATAGCAGCCGACCGAGATCTCGAAATCGCCGATGGCGCGGATGCCGGCTGCCAGTTCGGCCGCATTGGCATAGCCGTCTGCGGTCGGGACATAGGCCTCGCCCAGCCCCTGCGGCGGATCACCGCGCAGCGCCACGATATGGCGCACACCGGCTGCCCCGTAATCGCGGATCACATCATCAACCTCGGACCGGCTGGCCGAAACGCAGGTCAGATGCGCCGCCGGCCGGATCGCGGTCTCGTCGACGATGCGGTGCACGGTGCGGTGCGTGCGCTCGCGGGTCGAGCCACCGGCACCATAGGTGACCGAGACAAAGGCCGGATCAAGCGGTTCCAGACGCCGGATCGACTCCCACAGCGTCGCTTCCATCGCTTCCGTCTTGGGCGGAAAGAATTCGAAGGAGACGGAGAGCCCGTCGCTGGAAGCCGTGCCTGCACTCATGATTTCGCACCTTGATCGACCGGGCATGCGGGGCGTGTTGCGCCCCTGCCGCGGTCATTTACACACATACTAAGACATAAACATATCTTTATATGAGCAAAGATGCTAGCTGTTTCTTGCAGCGATCACCCCTGATCGCAAACCGAACCGGACCCTGCCAAAGCGGTCGTGCCGCGGCAGCGCAGCTGGCTTGCGCTACAACCACTAATCTGCTTGTGTCCAAACCACATAAGGCAATCGTTATATGAGGAGTCGTCCTTGAGCCGCTCATCCTACATTTTCACCAGCGAGAGCGTGTCGGAAGGCCATCCCGACAAGGTCTGCGACCGGATTTCCGACACCGTCGTCGACCTCCTTCTTGCCAAGGATTCCGAGGCGCGCGTCGCCTGCGAAACCCTCACCACCACCAATCAGATCATCCTGGCCGGCGAAATTCGCTGTGCCGTCGATGTCGAGCCGGAAGAGATCGAGGCCGCGGCACGCGAAGCCGTTCGCGATATCGGCTATGAACAGGACGGCTTCCACTGGAAGAATTCCAATTTCCAGAATTTCCTGCACGGCCAGTCGGAACACATCGCCCAGGGCGTCGATTCCGGCGAGAACAAGGATGAGGGCGCCGGCGACCAGGGCATCATGTTTGGCTATGCCACCAATGAAACGCCCGAGCTGATGCCGGCTCCGATCCAGTATTCGCACCAGATCCTCAAGCGCATGGCGATCCTGCGCAAGTCCGGCCAGCGGCCCGAATTCGAGCCCGACGCCAAGTCCCAGGTGACACTGCGCTATGTCAATGGCCAGCCTGCCGGTGTCGAATCCGTCGTGGTCTCGACCCAGCACAAGGATGGCGTCAGCCAGGAGCAGATCCGCGAACTGGTGCGCCCGATCGTCGCCGAAGTCCTGCCCGAGGGCTGGTTCCCGCCGGAAGCCGAATTCTACGTCAATCCGACCGGCACTTTCGTGATCGGCGGACCCGATGGCGATGCCGGCCTGACCGGACGCAAGATCATCGTCGACACCTATGGAGGCGCCGCGCCGCATGGTGGCGGGGCCTTCTCGGGCAAGGACCCGACCAAGGTCGACCGTTCCGCCGCCTATGCCTGCCGCTGGCTGGCCAAGAATGTCGTCGCCGCCGGCCTGTCGGAGCGCTGCACCATCCAGGTCTCCTATGCGATCGGCGTCTCCAAGCCGCTCTCGCTCTATGTCGACCTGCACGGCACCGGCCAGATCGACGAGGCCCGGCTCGAGGACGCATTGCGCCAGATGGCCGATCTGTCGCCGCGCGGCATTCGCACCCGGCTGCAACTCAATCGCCCGATCTATGCGCGCACTGCGGCCTATGGCCATTTCGGACGCAATCCGGATACCGAGGGCGGCTTCTCCTGGGAGAAGACCGACCTGGCCGATGAGCTGCGCAAACTGGCGTAAGTCTGATACAAGCGGGCCGGCAAAACCGGCCCGTTTGCCCGACTGTTTCAAAACACACAGACCCAATGGAAGGACCTGATGGTCATGACGCAATTTGCTGCGGACAAACCCTATCTCGTAAAAGACATGTCGCTGGCCAAATGGGGCCGGACCGAAATGGACATGGCCGAGATCGAAATGCCGGGCCTGATGGCCCTGCGCGCCGAGTTCGGCAAGGCACAGCCCCTCAAGGGCGCCCGCATCGCCGGCTCGCTGCACATGACGATCCAGACCGCGATCCTGATCGAGACCCTCACAGCCCTCGGCGCTGAAGTGCGCTGGGCTTCGTGCAATATTTTCTCGACGCAGGACCATGCCGCCGCCGCCATCGCCGAAAGCGGCGTGCCGGTCTTCGCCACCAAGGGCGAGACGCTGGCGGAATACTGGGATTATGCCGACGCGATCTTCCATTGGGGCAATGGCGAGACCGCCAACATGATCCTCGATGATGGCGGCGATGCCACCATGTATCTGATCCTCGGCGAGAAGGCCGAAGCCGAGCCGTCCGTGCTCGACCATCCGAAGTCGGAAGAGGAAACTGCCCTCTTCGCCCAGATCCGCAAGCGTATCGCCGCCACCCCGGGCTGGTTCGCCAAGGCCAAGGCCGCCATCCAGGGCGTCTCGGAAGAGACCACCACCGGCGTCATGCGCCTGTACCAGATGCACAAGCGCGGCGAGCTTCCCTTCCCCGCCATCAACGTCAATGACAGCGTCACCAAGTCGAAATTCGACAATCGTTATGGCTGCCGCGAAAGCCTGGTCGACGCGATCCGTCGCGGCACCGATGTGATGATGGCCGGCAAGACCGCCCTCGTCTGCGGCTATGGCGATGTCGGCAAGGGGTCCGCTGAATCCCTGCGCGGCGCCGGTGCCCGCGTCTTCGTCACCGAGATCGACCCGATCTGCGCCCTGCAGGCCTGCATGGACGGCTTCACCGTCGTCACCATCGAGGACGTGATCGGCGAGATGGACATCTTCGTCACCGCGACCGGCAACAAGGACATCATCACCCTCGACAATATGCGGGCGATGAAGGACATGGCGATCGTCTGCAATATCGGCCATTTCGACAATGAGATTCAGGTCGAGGCGCTGCAGAATTTCCAGTGGACCAATGTGAAGCCCCAGGTCGACATCGTGAACTTCCCCGAAGGCAATCGCATCGTGCTCTTGTCGGAAGGCCGTCTGGTCAATCTCGGCAATGCCACGGGCCACCCGAGCTTCGTGATGTCCGCCAGCTTCACCAATCAGACCCTGGCCCAGATCGAGCTCTGGACCAAGGGCGAGCAGTACGAGAACAATGTCTATATCCTGCCCAAGCATCTCGACGAAAAGGTCGCCGCCCTGCACCTGCCCAAGCTCGGTGCCAAGCTGACCAAGCTCTCGACCGAGCAATCCGAATATCTCGAACTGCCCAAGACCGGCCCGTTCAAGGCCGATCATTACCGCTACTAGGCGCAAGCCAGATACCGGATCGACAAGCGCTCCCGGCCCGGTGCCGGGGGCGTTTTTTTGTTGGCGCCTGCACGAAAATCTCCACGCGGCTCGCCGCTGGAGGTTTGAGTGGTTCCCCCCGGATTGGGAGGTGTGCGGGACGCGGCGAATGCCGTTTAGCGCAATAGATAAGTGAGACATTCGAAACGTCCCGCACGTGGAGATTTGCTCGGACGCCTTGCGGCCCCCGTCTCGAAACCGGAATGGACTGTGCGGTCGAGCTTTGTGCCGCCTTCCTCTCCGGTGGCCACGCCAGCGCTCGGGTTGTCAAACCTCCGCCCGGACGAGCTCCACGCTCCCGATCGCCGCCAGTGACTGAGCTCACGCCTCCCGTGCAACCGGAACAGGGAGATTATGCGCCAGGGTGCAGGGGGTGGGGATAAGTTTCACCCCACAATCCGCCACAGATCGTCATTCCAGCGCAGGCTGGAACCCAGTTCATAGAGCGCAAAGGCTTGATGGGGTTGCGCTATCTTGATCCGCGGCGGTGCGTGAATCTGGGTTCCAGCCTGCGCTGGAATGACGCTGATTTGGGCGTTTGGTGGGGGATAAGTCGCCATCTGCCGACCGCCGCGCCTGCCATCCTCACCAGCTCCGACCGCTTCGCGGCCACCTCTTCCATCAAGGAAGAGAAGAGGAGGGAGATCATCGAAGCGGGTGAGATCAAACGCCCTCCTCTTCCTTGATGGAAGAGGTGCGCCGGACTTTGGTCCGGGGCGGAACTGGTGGCGGCATGGCGATTCCATTCCAGGACAGACGAGCCCCCACGCAGGCCGGATCAACTCAATCGCGGATTTGCCGGATCGCCCCTAAAACAAGGTCCCCTGCCCGGCCGCTGGCGGTTTTCCCTTCGGCAGGGGTTTCGCTTTCGGCCGGGCGACCGGTGCGCCCTTGCCCGGCTCGCCATCAATCACGGCGCCACGGCGGGCATCGGCAAATTCCAGCTCGATACCGGCACCGGACGCCAGGCTCGCGCCGATCCGTACCAGTTTGCCATCGCCATCGCGCACCAGCACGAAACCGCGCTTCAGCGTCGAAGTGTGGCTCAGGCCTTCCAGGCGGGCGGCCCAGTTGTCGAGCATGCGGCGCTGGTCGCGCAGAATGCGGGTGGCGGCCGGGGCCAGGCGCGCGCTGCGATCTGTGAGCCGTTCGCGCTTTTGCTGGATGTCGCGGCGCAGGGTGAGCGGGCGCAGGCGGGCGGTGAGGACGAGCAGGCGCGAGCGCTTTTCTCCGGCACCGGCGAGCAGGGCGCCGTCGAGCTTGTCGACGACCATGTCGAAGCGCTGGCGTTTCAGTTCCAGCAGCGAGGTCGGGCGCGGCAGGGCGCGCGCCGCCGAGCGCAGCTCGGTGCGGCGGCGTTCGATCAGGCGCGACAGGCCGGCGACGAGGCGGCCGCCGAGCGTGTCGAGACTGGCCTTGAGCTCGGCGCGGACCGGCACGGCGATCTCGGCGGCACCGGTCGGCGTCGGCGCGCGGCGGTCGGAGGCGTAGTCGATCAGGGTGGTGTCGGTCTCGTGGCCGACGGCGGAGATCAGCGGGATTTGCGACTCAAAGGCGGCGCGGACGACGATTTCCTCGTTGAAGGCCCAGAGATCCTCGATCGAGCCACCACCGCGCGCAACGATGATCACATCCGGGCGCGGCACGGCAGCGCCGGCCTCGAGCGCATTGAACCCCTTGATCGCCCCGGCGATCTGACCAGCGGCGGCCTCGCCCTGGACCAGCACCGGCCAGAGCAGGACATGGCAGGGGAAACGGTCGCGCAGCCGGTGCAGGATATCGCGGATGACGGCGCCGGTCGGCGAGGTAACGACGCCAATCGTGCGCGGCAGGAAGGGGATGGCCTGCTTGTGATCCGTGTCGAACAGGCCCTCGGCGGCGAGCTTTTTCCGGCGCTCGTCGAGCAGCGCCATCAGGGCGCCGGCGCCGGCCGGCTCCATCGATTCGACGATCAGCTGGTATTGCGAGCGGCCGGGATAGGTCGACATCCGGCCTTCGATAATAACCTCGAGCCCCTCTTCCGGCTTGAAGCGGAAATGCGCCGCCGTGCCCTTCCAGGCAATCGAGGTGATGACGGATTTCTCGTCCTTGAGGTCGAAATAGACATGGCCCGACTTGGCGACGACGACGCGGCCCAGCTCGCCGCGGACGCGGACATGGCCGAAGGCGTCCTCAACGGTGCGCTTGAGCGAGCCGGCGAGTTCGGAAACGGAGAATTCGTGGATATTGCCGCTCGGAGTGTCCATGTGCCGATTGGTACGGTGAAATCGCCGCTGCGGCAACGGCGCGAGGGACTCGCGGCGCGCCATGGTTTAGGTTAGGGCGAGCTCGAATTAGGCATGAGGTTGAGATGAAGGTTCTGGTTATCGGATCCGGCGGGCGCGAACACGCCCTGGTCTGGAAAATCGCTCAAAGTCCGCTTCTCACTGAATTGATCGCCGCCCCCGGCAGTGCCGCAATCGGCACGCTGGCGGACTGCGTCGACATCCCCGTCTCCGATCTCGACGGGCTGGTCGAACTGGCGCGGACCCGGGCGGTGGATCTGGTGGTGGTCGGCCCGGAAATCCCGCTCTGCGATGGCCTCGCCGACAAGCTGCGCGCCATTGGTATCGCGGTGTTCGGTCCCTCGAAAGCCGCCGCGATGCTGGAGACCTCCAAGGCCTTCGCCAAGGATTTCTACGCCCGCCACAATGTCCCGACCGCGCGCTATGGCGTGTTCGACGATGCCGCCAAGGCCAAGGCCTTTCTCGATGAGTTCTCGCCCCCCTATGTGCTGAAAGCCGACGGGCTGGCGGCCGGCAAGGGCGTGGTGATTCCCGAGACCCGCGCCGAGGCCGAGGCCGAGATCGACGCCTTCCTGTCGGGCAAGTTCGGCGACGCCTCGCGCACGCTGGTGATCGAGGAATTCATGCGCGGGGAGGAAGTCTCGATCTTCGCGCTGAGCGACGGCAGATCAGTGCTGTATTGCGGCGCCGCCCAGGACCACAAACGCGTCGGTGAAGGCGATAGCGGCCCCAATACCGGCGGCATGGGCGCCTATTCCCCGGCCCCGATCGCGACCCCGGCACTGATCGAGACGGTGATGAAGACCATCATCGAACCCACCGCCGCCGGCCTCGCGGCCGAAGGGGCGCCCTTCCAGGGCGTGCTGTTCGCCGGGATCATGGTGACGCCGGACGGGCCGAAGACGGTCGAGTTCAATATCCGCTTCGGCGACCCGGAATGCCAGGTGCTGATGCCGCGGATCGCCAATGATATCCTGCCCTATCTCAAGGCGGCGGCCACAGGCCATCTCGACCAGATGCTGCCGGTCGACTGGTCGCCGGAACCGGCGATCACGGTGGTGATGGCGGCGAAGGGCTATCCCGGCGACTACGCAAAGGGTTCGGTTATCGAAGGCGTCGATGACGCCAATGCGATGGACGGAGTGCACGTGTTCGAGGCCGGCACGGCGCGCGACGGCGAGGGCCGGCGCATCGCCGCGGGCGGGCGTGTGCTCAACGTCACCGCGACCGGAGAAAACTTGCATTACGCCGCGGACAGGGCGTATACAGCGATTGACGCGATCGACTGGCCTCAAGGTTTCTGTCGCCGCGACATCGCCTGGCGAGCGCTCAAGACCCATTAGGGCGGCGCGTTCTTCACAGGTGAATTGACTTCCCGGCCAGCCGGGGCATGTTTGCGCCAAGAAATCAAAAGGCGGGGAGACAAACATGTTTCGTTCAATGGTCGCGGCCATCGCGCTGATGGCAACCGGCGGTTCGGCCCTGGCGCAGACGGATGCGGCAGGTGCCGGCCTTACGGTCATCCATGCCGGTCATCTGCTGGCCGTGCCGGGCAATGCCCCGACATCCAATCAATCCATCCTGATCCGCGACGGCCGCATCGAGGCGGTCGAAGCCGGTTTCGTCACGCCCGAGGGCGCGACCATTGTCGACCTGTCGGACCGGTTCGTGCTGCCCGGCCTGATCGACAGCCATGTGCATCTGCAAGGCGAGCTGAGCCCGCAGGGCCGGCTGCTGGAAGTGACGCTCAACAGCGCCGATCTCGCGCTTGACGGCGCGCGCCACGCCCGCACGACCCTGATGGCCGGCTTCACCACGGTGCAGGATGTGGGCGGTGATCTGGAAGCCTCGACCGGCCTGCGCGATGCGATCCGTGCCGGCGATATTGTCGGGCCGCGCATGCGCGTTTCCGGACCGGCCGTGACCCCGACCGGCGGTCATGGCGATGTCAACGGCTTCTCGACGGCGGTGATGGATGCCCTGACCAGCCGCGCGGCCTGCGATGGTCCGGCCGATTGCCGCCGCGCCGTGCGCGAACTGGTCCGCGCCGGCGTCGATGTCATCAAGATCACCGGCACCGGCGGCGTCCTGTCCAACACCGCGGCGGGTGTCGAACAGCAATTCTTTGATGACGAGCTGGAGTCCATTGTCGGCGCTGCCCACATGATGGGCCGCCAGGTGACCGCCCACTCGCACGGCGTCACCGGCATTAATTCCTTCCTCGAGGCCGGCGGCGATTCGATCGAGCACGGCACCTATCTCGACCGCGACTCGATCCGGCTGTTCCGCAGCCGCAATGCCTATCTGATCCCGACCCTGCTGGCTGGCGCCACCGTCGCCGAAATCGCCGAGACCGCCGACTGGATGACCCCCGCCATACGCGAGAAGTCGCTCTCGGTCGGCCCAGTGATGCTCGAAATGGCCCGCAGCGCCCATGAAGGCGGCGTGATGATCGCCTTTGGCACCGATAGCGGTGTCTCGCGCCATGGTATCAATGCGCGGGAATTCTCGCTGCTGGTTGAAGCGGGTCTGACACCGATGGAGGCGATCACCACCGCCACGGTCAACGCCTCGCGCCATCTGCAGATGGATGACGAGATCGGCACGATCGAGGTCGGCAAATATGCCGATATCATCGCCGTTGACAGTGATCCGCTTGAGAATATCGACGCCTTGATGGATGTTGGTTTTGTTATGCAAGGCGGAACGGTGTATAAAAGCGAATGAGCACGGTTGATGAGAGTTTTTCCGGCACCAAGGATGTTGCCGATGCGCTGGCCTTTGACGAGGCCGCCCTGGCGGCCTGGATGGCGCAGCACGTAGCCGGTTTTGCCGGACCGTTGGGCGTGAGCCAGTTCAAGGGCGGGCAGTCCAACCCGACCTACAAGCTGGAAACACCCTCGCGCAGCTATGTGCTGCGGCGCAAACCGCCAGGCAAGCTTCTGCCCTCGGCCCATGCGGTCGACCGCGAATTCCGCGTCATGAAAGCGCTCGGCGAGGCCGGCTTCCCCTGCCCGGTCATGTATGGCCTGTGCATGGACCGCGATGTCATCGGCACCGAATTCTACGTCATGGAATTCGTCGAGGGCCGGATCTTCTGGGATCCGCTGCTGCCGGGCATGGAACCGGCCGAGCGCGCCGCGCTGTATGATGCCTGCAATGCGACCCTGGCGCATCTGCACAGCATCGATATAGAGGCGGCGGGCCTGTCGGATTATGGCAAGCCGGGCGATTATTTCCAGCGCCAGATCGGGCGTTGGTCCAAGCAATACCGTGCCGCCGAGACTGACAAGATCGAGGCGATGGACCGGCTGATCGACTGGCTGCCGACCGCGGCGCCGGAGCAGGACCGCACCAGCGTCGTGCATGGCGATTACCGGCTCGACAACATGGTCTTCCACCCGACCGAACCGCGCGTCATCGCCGTGCTCGACTGGGAATTGTCGACCCTGGGCGATCCGATGGCCGACTTCACCTATCAGCTGATGGGCTGGATGGTGCCGCCGACGATCCGCAATGGTTTCCTTGGCGTCGACCTGGCCGCGCTCGGCATTCCCGATGTGGCCGCCTACACCAAGGCCTATTGCGCCCGCACGGGCCGCAAGGACATTCCGGAGCTCGATTTCTACTTCGCCTACAATCTGTTCCGGCTCGGCTCGATCTGCCAAGGCGTCTATGCCCGGGCGCTGCAGGGCAATGCCTCCAACGCCAAGGCGCTGGAAATCGGCCAGGCCGTCAAGCCGCTGGCCGAGGGCGCATGGGGATTTGCGAAGAAGGCGGGCGCCTAGGGGGCGTCGTCCTCGGCGTTATTGTTCCGCTGCGCGCGCGATTCGTTGTAACTGGCGATGGCAATGACGGCGATCATGAACACGGTGAACACAATCAGGGGCCATAGACTGATTTCAATCGATCCGATCATTCTTTGCCTCCATTTCACCCGCACGATGAGCACAGTATGTGCTCGCGATCAGCACAATGATACCTGCAAGGATGCTACCTGGCTGGACCTGCCCGCCCTCCGCGAGCACCGACAATCCGATCGCACCCAGACCGCCCGTCCGGCATACCACCTCCCAATTCCGCCAGACCGAGACAGTCGGTTGGCGCAGCGGAAGCGCAATGCGTGCCGCCACCAGGCCCGTCCAGGCGGCAAGTTGCATCAAGCCTTGAAGCAGCAAGGACCACATAACCCCCATCTTACACGTTCCCGTTGTGTTCCGCAAGGTCGATCGACGTCCGCCCCCATTCCGGTCCTGACGCGGTGAGCATTCTCATCCTCATCATTTCGGTCTTCGTCACCGCCTTCATCTCCGGGGTTTTCGGCATGGCGGGCGGGCTGATCCTGATGGGGGTGCTGGCGATGATCCTGCCGGTCTCCGCCGCGATGGTGGTGCATGGCGTGGTCCAGACCGTCTCCAATGGCTGGCGCGCCATATTGCTCGGCAAATGGATCGACTGGCGCATACTGGGCATCTATCTGACCGGCTCAGCGACGGCCGCGGCGGCGCTGTTCCTCGCCGCCATCGAACTGCCCAAGCCCTGGCTCTTCATTGTGCTCGGCCTGGTGCCGGCGGTGATCTGGATCCCGCGCCGATGGCTCGCGCTTGATGCCGGCAATCCGGTGCAGGCCGCAGCCTGCGGCTTCCTCGTCACCGGGCTCAATACCGTCGCCGGGGTCTCCGGTCCGCTGGTCGATGTCTTTTTCGTGGCCGCGCCGCGCGACCGGCGCATCATCGTTGCCACCAAGGCGGCAACCCAGGTCGTCTCGCACCTGGTGAAGGTCGCCTATTATATCGCCCCGGCCATCGCGGCGGGCGCGCTGCCGCAGACCCACTGGCTGCTGATCGCCGGCCCGCTCGCCATCATCGGCACCACGCTGGGCGCGCGCCTGCTCGAGGTGATGAGCGATGTGCAATTCCGTAACTGGACGAAATGGATCGTGTCAGGAATTGGCGCCATCTATGTGATACGCGGAGCACTCTTGCTGACCGGGAGCTGAGTGGTGCAGATCAACGCGCGTATATTGGAAAATGACATTGTGCGGCTGGAACCGCTGACCGAGGCACATCGCGAGGCATTGCGGCGGCTGGCGGCGGAAACCGAGCTGTGGGCCTTGACCTCGATCCGTGGCGACGGCCCCCATTTCGATGCCTGGTTCGGTCTGATGCTGGCCGGCCAGGCCCGCGGCGACCAGATCTCGCATCTGGTGCGGCGGCAATCCGACGGCGCCGCGATCGGCCATAGCGCCTATCTGGGGATCACACCGGACCACAGGCGCCTTGAGGTCGGCTGGACCTGGTATTGCGCCGAAGCGCGCGGCGGCAAGGTCAATCCGGCCTGCAAACATCTTCTGCTCGGCAATGCCTTCGATGCCGGTGCCGAGCGGGTCGAGCTAAAGACGCATCACAAAAACCTGCGCTCACAGAATGCGATGCTGAAAATGGGCGCGACGAAGGAAGGCACGCTGCGCCATCACCTGCTGTGCTGGACCGGCGAGTGGCGGGATTCGGTCTACTTCTCGATGCTCAGGGATGAGTGGCCGGCAGCCCTGGCGGGGCTCGAGGCACGCCTTGCGGCCGCAAGCTAAACCCTCATCGAGTCGTCACGAAAGGTAGCGCCAGCTTCAAGCCTTCGCGGACTCCAGCTCGAGCATATTCGACCGCCAGTGACACCGCTGAACGAGCAACTCCAGAAGCAACACAAATTTTGGGTATAATGAAACTTACCACCCACGAAATTCACGGCTGGCAATCAATAATGCTCTTTGTTTTCTTTGCCTTCCACTACATCCACTTTCTTTAAATTCATTTCGCTCATCGCCTGCGGACCCCGATGTCGATCTTACAAGCTTCTCATGGCCAACAAACGAACCTATAGTCACCAGAGCATAAAGCTATCAGGCCACCTGAGCTGAGAGAGGGGGGACTCTTGAAGGCAAGAGAACAGATCGAAATCTTTGGTCGGATAACGTGGCCAATCCCGATCATGGGTGTCGCATATTATTTTGGGATTTCACTCGGGGTGTGGTTGTTTGGAGCACTTTTGGTCCGAAACATAATCATTCAAACCAGAGCGGCGGCGGGCCAGTCGATCAAAAAGAAGCTGGCCCGTATCGATTGGGGAAAACCATGGATCAATGCCAATGTTCTCCAAGCCATACGATCAGCCTCGGATAGCGCTCAACTAAGCTTACTTTATTCAGCTGGCGGGCTGGCTACCCTGTTATACGCACAATTTCTTTTAAATAGAGGGCTGGATATAGATGTATCACGTATAGCAAGTTGGGAGAGAAAAGTATTCGAAATTCGCGAAATAGTGTCGTCTATACTCAGCTTGGAAATTACGTTTTGCCTCCTTATGTTGGGTGTGATTGTTTGGTTGATCACGCTCAAAGCCAATCCTTTGATTTGGATCGGGAATGTTTACAAGGCCATCGGGATCGCGGCGACAGCCCTTGGAGCGGCATGTAGCTTCACCTTCGTCACATACGCCTCAAATGCGGTCGCGGCCGACTCAGAGCGCCAGCACTTGGCTGCGGCCTTCCGGCGAACAGAACTTGAATTAGTGAATGCACGGCGCCAATTGTCTGCCGCGGGCTGGCTGGCTCAAGAAATCTGGCAGATCGAGAATCGGCGGCGCTATGCTCGGGACTTGGGAATCATCGTTACGCGCGTTCGGGAGGCCTGCACCGGTGCCCGCGAAGATTTTCTAGCCACGCGCGAAACTTGGTCGCAGGATCAACTTGCGCGCGACTTGATGGCCATCGAGCATCAGGAGAATGGAAATTACCACTCTTGGCGCGGCAGACAGTTGTCGATGCACCAACGTTCGTTGGCGACCGCGACCAACCCGGATTATTGTCCGTTGCGCGGCGCAAACTTTCTGCTCGGCAGAGCAGTCATGCGCGGATGGTCTGACTGGCGACCCAATGCGGATCCCGTTCCAATGCTGGAGAGCGCCCGTGAATGGGGAATGAGTGAGGGCGATGCAGACTGGCTGAACAGGTGGCGGCACTTGCACGGTCTCAACTTTGGTGAAGCTTTTGAGGCGCTGACCGAACGCCGGTCAGAGGTTCAAAGGACCCACCACGCCGCGAATGCATTGCGCAACCTTTCCTCATCGATGCTGGCCCAATCATCAGGAATCTCTGCCGAGGGTTTTTGGGATTTACTAGTTAGCGCAATGATCGATGCAACAGCGGAGCGGATGGTGGCAACGGCAGAGGACCTCGTTAGTGTTCGGTGGAACACGCTCGTTTCGAACCCAATCCACAACGTTCTCGAACCGATTGCCCCAAACGCGATCCAGAGCTCCCTCGAAGGTCCCGCAGAGCCCTTCCCCGGGCGCCCTGCTGATGGAACGAAGCTCCAGAACCTGTCTGAGCTAGCCAGTTCGGACTTAGGCCCGGACGCGGCCCGGAATATCGATCGGGTTGCGGCTGAGGTTAATCGGAGGCTGGAGGCCGAACTTGCCGAGGACACTCACAGAGCAGTGGTGGCACGAATAGGCCGGCTAAATGTGCAGCACCACCAGCAAAGATGGCGGCGCAGCTTCCTGCGCGCCCTGCGGCGGGCGATCTAATGGCACGCCGCAGCCCATGAGCCCACAGCCTGGATGCCATTGTTTGATGACCGGGGAGATCGGCAAACATCTTGTTAGGCACGAGGCGGCCCCGCGCGCGACCGACGCGATTTTCGGACCCCGCACCCTATGAGGACCGACTGCCGTCGCTCTTACCCTTGCGGCGCGCCCGGAAAAAGCCGCGCAGAAGCTGCGCACTTTCTTCGGCGAGGATGCCGGAGGTGACGCGCGGCCGTGAATGACAGGTCGGCTGTTCGAAGAAACGCGGACCGTGGGCCACGGCGCCGCCCTTGGCGTCTTCGGCACCATAAACAAGCCGGCCGATGCGCGCGTGAGAGATGGCGCCGGCGCACATGGCGCACGGTTCCAGTGTCACAAAAAGCTCCAGCCCGGGCAGACGATAATTGCCCAGCTTCGCGGCCGCGGCGCGCAGGGCGAGTATTTCTGCGTGCCCGGTTGGATCATGACCGGCAATCGGGCTATTATGCGCGCTCGCGATGATCTCGTCCGTGGCCGGATCGACGATGATTGCACCGATTGGCGTCTCGCCAGCTTCCGCTGCCGCTTGCGCCAGGCGTAGTGCCGCCTCCATAAACCCGGTATCTCGCGACGTTGTCATATTGGCGGCGTAGAGCGCCGATGGGAAAGGGTCAAGTTTGACCGACGCAGCAGAGACCGGCGAACGCATCGCCAAATACCTGGCCCGGGCCGGCGTCGCCTCGCGGCGTGAGGTCGAACGCATGATCGAGGGTGGCCGGGTGAAAGTCGACGGCAAGACGCTCGACACGCCGGCCTTCAAGGTGACCGGCCGCGAGACGATCGTCGTCGATGGTGTGCTGGTGGAAACACCGGAAGCGACACGGCTGTGGCTGTATCACAAGCCCGCCGGGCTGGTGACGACCCATAGCGACCCGGAGGGGCGCGAGACCGTATTCGACCGGTTGCCGAAGGAGATCGGCCGCGTGATCTCGATCGGCCGCCTTGATCTGACCTCGGAAGGCCTGTTGCTGCTGACCAATGACGGCGCCCTCGCCCGCGCCCTGGAACTGCCATCCACCGGCTGGACGCGGCGCTATCGCGCCCGCGCCTTCGGGACGATCGACAATGCCGCCATCGCCAAGCTGCAGGCCGGCATCACGGTTGAAGGTATCAAATACGGGCCGATGGAAGTGGAAGTCGAGCGCGAGACCGGCTCCAATATCTGGCTGACAATCGGCATCAAGGAAGGCAAGAACCGTGAGGTGCGCCGCGCCCTCGATGCCGTCGGCCTGCGGGTCAACCGCCTGATCCGGATCGCCTATGGCCCGTTCCAGCTCGGCCAGATTGATCGCGGCGAGGTCAAATCCGTCGCCTCGCGCGTCCTCAAGGACCAGTGCGGGCATCTGATGGAAGACGGGCATGTGTTCGAGGAGCTGGCCGCCGCCGGCAGCCGCCCCGCCAAACGTCCGGCCAAACGCACCATGGGCGGCGCCGGCCAGCCCGGCTTTCCGAAACAGGTGCAATATCTCGAGGACTCCCGTTCGCGCGGTCCGCGGGCCCGCCCTGATTCCAAGCGCGCCGACCCCAAACGTGGCGATCCCAAGCGCACCGATCCCAAACGTGGCGGGCCGAAACGGTCCGATCCACGCGCGGCATCGGCCGAGACGGTCGACACCAAACGGGCCGACGGTCGCAAATTCCCGGGCAAGCCACCCGCCGCCAAGGCGGATGACGGCAAGCCGAAAGCCGGCTTCCAGCCCGCTGGAAAAGGCCGCAAGCCCGCCACCAGGCCCGGCAGCGACCGCAAGCCAAGAGGGCGCAGCTAGGCCATGAGAATTGTCGGTGGATTATACAAGGGCCGCACCCTGGTCGCCCCGAAGGGCCGCACCACACGCCCGACCTCGGACCGGGCCCGTGAAGCGATCTTCAATGTGCTCGAACATGCCGAATGGGCGCCACCCCTGGTCGGCAGCCGGGTGCTGGACCTGTTTGCCGGTTCCGGCGCCCTTGGGCTGGAAGCCCTGTCGCGCGGCGCCGCCTATTGCCTGTTCGTCGACAATGAAGCCGGGGCCCGCACCGCGATCCACGACAATATCCAGACGTTCAAGCTCTTCTCCCAGACCGGCCTGCACCGAAAGGACGCCACCGCGATGGGCTCGAAGCCGGCCGCAATGGCCGAGCCCTTCGATCTGGTCTTCCTCGACCCGCCCTATGGCAGCGGGCTCGGCGAAAAGGCACTGGGCAAATTGCTGACCGGGAAATGGGTCGCCGAAGACGCCGTCGCCATGCTGGAAGTCGGGATCGAGGAGAAACCGGTGACCCCCGGCTGGATCTGCGCCAATGAACGCGAATACGGCGCCGCCAAGGTGATGTTCCTCGAACGCGACAACTGAGCCGCAACCCGCTGCCACGCCTCCCCGCCTGGTCGCGCATCATGGACACGGGAATTAACCGTAAGTTCGAGTTTTTCCGCAATTCTCCCGCAGAGAGCGTGCAGCAGGATGCACACGCGACCGGGGCGGACATGACAGGCACGCATCAACTTAGAAGCCTGAATCGACTGGCCAGGACCGCTGCATCGGCACGCGTGCTGAACCTGCACGAGATTGCGCGCCTCAATGCGGCAAACCAGGCGCACGCCGCCGAGCCCTTGTTCAGTTGCCGGCGCCTGAATGACGCCATCCTGCTCAAGCACGCCTTGCGGGCGCAGGACCGGCCCTATGTCCACACGCATCGCGCCACCGCGACAAAGATCGTTTTCCCGTTCAGCAAGTCGGACCTCAAGCTGGGCGGCTATGCCCTCTTCGTCGAACAGGCCAATCTGGACGCGGCATTCCGCGAGGCCGTGGGGCCGAACACGCCGAACGAATCCATCAGCCGCGATCTGGAATTGTTGCGGGAGATTGCCCGGCTGCCCTCGCTGGATCCCTATCTGCTGCGCGATGTGACACAAGGCCTCGGCCGGCAGGTCGCCGATTGTTATTTCGACATCTCATCACAGGATATCCGCGCCGTGCGCTCCTTCCTGCGCCGGGACATGCGCGCCCTGGTCGATCGGGCCGGCGGCGCGGTCGGTCTCGATATCGATCTCACCGCCGACCGGCTCACCCATCTGATGATGGAGGATCCCGCCAACCCGGCGCTGGCGCCCCTGCGCCACGCCCTGCGTTTCGGCATCGATGATTTCGAACGCTCGCTGAAGGGCTGGAAGGGCGTGCTGTATTACAAGTGGTGTTATGCGCGCCTGTTGCAGGGTTTCCCGGCGGTCGCGACCCGCATGGCCAGCATGCGCCTTCATCGGGCCAGCCAGGAAGACAAGGTCTTCATCTATGGGCTGGTGCGGCGGATACTCCAGCGTCTGGACGAGAATTTCGCCTCGGTCAAAGTCCACCTCGTCAATTATGACACCGTCTTCCAGTCGCTGATCGACCAGAATGACCCGCTGCCCTTCCAGACCTTCCTGCGAGGTGCCAGCCAGTCCTTCTCCGAAATCGGGCGGGCAATCGGCGAGATTTCGCATGCCTGCGATTTCTGGAATTACCGGCAGGGCAAGGATGCCGGCGAACGGATTGATGTCGACATTGCCAATGAGCTCATCGGCGAGCTGGCCCACTCTCTCGACCTCAGCTTCGACAAGGCAACCGACCGGCAGGCCTCAGCCTAGCGCCGTCCGAACAGGCGCTCGATATCCGCCAGTTTCAGCTCGACATAGGTCGGGCGGCCATGATTGCACTGGCCGGAATGGGGCGTAGCCTCCATCTCGCGCAGCAGGGCATTCATCTCCTCGCCATTGAGGCGGCGCCCGGCGCGCACCGAGCCATGGCAGGCCATGGTGCCCACAACATCCTCGAGTTTTTCCTTCAGGGACAGGGCCTGGTCGTATTCAGCCAGATCATCGGCGAGATCACGGATCAGGCCCTGGACATTCAACTTCTTGAGCAAGGCCGGGGTCTCACGTACGGCGATCGAACCGGCGCCAAAGCTCTCGATCACCAGTCCCAGCTCGGCCAGTTCATGGCTGCGGTCGAGCAGGCGCTGGGCCTCGGCCTCTTCCAGATCGACGATTTCCGGCACCAGCAGGCGCTGGCGCTGCACACCGGTCTCGGCGATCATCGCTTTCATGCGCTCATAGACCAGACGTTCATGCGCCGCGTGCTGGTCGACAATAACGATGCCGTCGGCCGTCTGGGCGATGACATAGGTCTCGTGCAATTGCGCGCGCGCAATGCCCAGCGGCCAGTCCGGCGCCGGGGCCTGCGGCTGGTCCGGCGCATAGTCCGGGCTGTCATCACGTTCGATCCGCGCCGACATGCCCGGCTCGAACACGCCCGGCTGATGCGGTTCGGGCATGCGGCCCCAGAGCGGGGAATGCTGAGCTGCCTGATACTGGACGCCCTGCAGCGGCCGATAGCCTTCCGGGCGCACCGCACCAAGGGCATGGCCGGCAACGGTAGTGGAGGCCCGGTGGCCGGCGCCGGCAAGCGCATGTCGCAGCGCCCCGACGATCAGTCCGCGCACCAGGCCGGCATCACGAAACCGCACCTCGGCCTTGGCCGGGTGGACATTGACGTCGACCTGGCTGGTGGGGAGTTCGACATTGAGGGCGACGACCGGATGGCGGTCACGGGCAAGGAAGTCCTGATAGGCACCGCGCACGGCACCGCCGAGCAGCTTGTCGCGCACGGGCCGGCCATTGACGAACAGATACTGGTGCATCGCATTGCCGCGGGAATAGGTCGGCAGGCTGGCAAAACCGGTCACACGCACGCCTTCGCGCACCTGGTCAACCTCCAGCGCATTGGCGCCAAAATCCGCGCCGATCACCGCCGTCATCCGCGCCTTGCGGGCTTCGGTATCATCACCGCGCTCGGCGGCAATCGACAGGCGCTTGCGTCCGTCCTGCACCAGGAAGAAACCGACATCGGGCCGCGACATCGCCAGTCGTTTGACGACATCGGAAATGCCGAGGTTTTCCGCACGTTCGCTTTTGAGAAACTTCAGCCGCGCCGGCGTCGCATAGAACAGGTCGCGCACCTCGATCCGCGTGCCCGGGCGCCCCAATGGCGCGACGGGGGCAACCTCGCTGGCCTGTCCGCCCTCGACGCTGACCGACCAGGCATCGCCCATGCCGCGCGCCTGGCTGATGATCGACAAGCGCGCGATCGAGCCGATCGACGGCAGCGCCTCGCCGCGAAAGCCCATGGTTGCGATGTTGAGCAGATCGTCCTGGCCGTCATCGTCCAGGGGCAGTTTGGAGGTCGCGTGGCGCTCGATGCACAGCGCCAGCTCCGCCGCGCTCATGCCCTTGCCATTATCCTCGATCAGCAGGCGCGTCAGTCCGCCACTGTCGGCGACGATATCGATCCGGGTGGCGCCGGCATCGAGCGCGTTCTCCACCAGTTCCTTGACCACGGATGCCGGCCGTTCGACCACCTCGCCGGCGGCGATGCGATTGACGGTCTGCGCGGGCAGGCGGCGGATAATGGGCTGGGTCATGGTCAAAGACATAGGGCCAACCTTTCGGCTGGCCCTGAGTCGGTCAAGTCCGCGACGGGATCGCGATCAAAGGCCCGGCAGTTTTGGCAATAGCCGGCGATCACGTTCGATCTCGACATTGCCGCCACCGGTCGAGTTGAGAATCTGCTCCTGACGCAGGGCCTCGGCCTCGGAATCGAGCGGCGTCGCATCGACGGGCGGGACATATTCGCCATTGCGCCAGAACAGAACCTGGTCGGCGAAGCTGCGGGTCTTGTGCACGACACCGGCGGTTTCGCCATCAATGATCGAGCGGATGAACGGATCGGCGGCACCGCCACCGGCGTGGGCGACGAGCAGGGCTTCCGCATCGCTACCCTGGAACTGACCCTGGGCACCGAGCAGGGCCGCACGGGCCATCTGGTCGGGATAGATTTCCTCGGGGCGCGGTGCACCGGGCTCCGGCGGACGCAGATTGAACTCAGGCGGCACGCTCAGTGGCGCGATGGTAACCGTGCGGAATTCGTCCGGCGTGACCTTGCCGCCACCGAAACCCCGCTCGACTGCGGCACACCCCGTCAGGGCGAAACTGGCCGCAGCAGCGGCGATGAGTACGGATGGCAAACGCATGTCGACTAGCTCCAGTCATTCTTCAGATCATATGTAGCGAAGAGTCTCGTCGATCTCCAGCCCTCAGACCATTACATCTTCGTCTCACGCTTATCGCGGTCGAGAATAAACACATCCAGGATAATGGCGGCGACGCCGAGATTGATCCCGACATCGGCGATATTGAACACCCAGGGGAACATCAGGCCGGAAAAATTCAGGAAGTCGGCGACCGCGCCGTACAGCGCCCGGTCAATGGCATTGCCCAGGGCACCGCCGATAATCAGGCCGAAAGCGATCGCCTGCCAGCGCCGGGTGACCTTGAACGGTCCCAGCGACAGCAGGCCGGCGACCAGGGCCAGGGCCACCGCGACCGAAAACCCGACCAACAGAAAACGGCCGAGCGGGCCATCGGCGCCGAGCAGGCCGAAGCTGACGCCCTTGTTCCAGACCATGGTCAGATCGAAAAACGGCGAGACTTCGATATGGCCGCAATTATTGACCATGCTGGCGCGAGCCACCGCATCGGCGCGCTGGAACTCCAGACAGCCCGGCGGCGAAAAGGCGAGCCAGTCAAGCACCCACCATTTGCTCAACTGGTCCAGCACCAGCACGGACCCGGCAAGGATCAGGCCCAGGCGGGCCTCGGCCGTCATCCGGATCGCGCGCAGCGGCTCAAGCATTCATCGCGTCCCAGTGGGCGACCGCTTCGGCGTCGCGCGGGGTGAGATCGGGATAGCGGCTGTCGCTGCCGACCTCGGTAGAATATTTCCACGAGCGTGCGCACTTGCGGCCCACGGCCCGGCCGGGAATGACCGCGATATCGGCGACATCATCGAGCCGGAAGGCCCCGTCCGGAGCCGGCTCGTCATGCAGGCTGGCCTGGCTGGTGATCGCGATCTCGGCCAGATAGTCCTCGATATCGCCATCGGCTTCCTGCGCCAGCGCCGCCCGGTAGGCCGGATCGGCGACATAGACCTGCGGTGCGGCCTCGAGGCTGGAGCCGATACGCTTTTCACGGCGTTCCACTTCCAGCGCCCCGTTCACGACCCGGCGCAGGCGGCGAATGGTCTGCCAGCGCTCGGCGCGGCTGCCATCATGCCAGTCGGCCGGGGTCGACGGGAAAGTGCGCAGGTGGACACTGTCGGTGTCGGACGGGTGCAGGCCGAGCCAGACCTCTTCCATGGTGAAGGGCATGATGGGCGCCAGCCAGGCAGTCAACCGGTCGATGACCTCATGCATCACCGTGCGCGCCGCACGCCGGCGCAGCGCGTCGGGACGATCACAATACAGCGCGTCCTTGCGGACATCGAGATAGAAGGCCGACAGGTCGACGACGCAGAAATTGAACAGCGCCGAATAGACCTTCTTGAAGTCACAGGCCGCATAGCCCTCGCGCACGATACCGTCGAGCTCGTGCAGGCGGTGCAGCACCCAGCGTTCCAGCGATGGCATCTGGTGGTGCGCCACGGTCTCCGAATCCTCGAAACCGTCGAGGGCGCCCAGGACATAGCGCATCGTATTGCGCAGCTTGCGATAGGCATCGACGCTGGTCTGGAGGATCTCGTCGGAGATGCGCAGATCGTCGGTATAGTCCTGGCCGGCGGCCCACAGACGCAGGATCTCGACGCCGTATTTCTTGGCGACATCTTCCGGCGCGACGACATTGCCCAGCGATTTGGACATCTTGCGGCCATCGCCCGCCATCACGAAACCATGGGTCAGCACGGCGTCATAGGGCGCACGGCCACGCGTGCCGCAGCTTTCGAGCAGGGAGGACTGGAACCAGCCGCGGTGCTGGTCGGAGCCCTCCAGATAGAGATCGGCCGGCCATTTCAGGTCCGGGCGCGGCTCGAGCGCGAAGGCATGGGTGCAACCGCTGTCAAACCAGACATCAAGAATATCGGTGACCTTTTCCCACTCATCGGCATTGTATTCATCACCGAGGAATTCCGAGGCCGGACGCTCGAACCAGGCATCGGCCCCGTCCTCTTCGACCGCCTTGATGATGCGGGCATGCACCTTGGGATCATTGAGCACGCGCTTGGTGCCGGCCTCGACGAACAGGGTCAGCGGCACGCCCCAGGCGCGCTGGCGCGAGACCAGCCAGTCCGGCCGGCCCTCGACCATGGCCCGGATGCGGTTTTCCGCCACTTTCGGCGTCCACGCGGTGTCGCCGATCGCCTTGAGCGCGGCCTCGCGCAGGGAGCGGCCATCCTGCATCGGCCGGTCGATGGCGACGAACCATTGCGGCGTATTGCGGAAGATGACCGGCGCCTTGGAGCGCCAGGAATGCGGATAGGAGTGCTCGAGGCGTCCGCGTGCCAGCAATCGGCCATGGGCGATGAGGGCATCGATCACCGCCTTGTTGGCCGGACCGTCCTGGCCCTGCTTCTTGCCGTCGACACGGATGATGTGCAGACCGCCAAACAGCGGGATATTGTCGTAGAAGGCCCCGTCCTCGCCGACGGTCTGTGGCACGGCCATATTGCGGTCATGCCATTCGGGATGCGCCATCCAGGCGACATAGTCTTCCGCACCATGGCCCGGCGCGGTGTGGACAAAGCCGGTCCCGGTCTCGTCGGTGACGTGATCGCCGGCCAGCAATGGTACGCCATAGCTCCAGTATTTGTCGGCATCGGTGAGCGGGTGGGCACAGACCAAGCCTTCCGGATCGACGCTCATGATCCGGTCAGCGCGGGTGATCTTGGCTGCCGCGGCGGTCTCTTCCCACAGATTGTCGGCGATGATCAGCCGGTCGCCAGGCATCGCCCAGGGCTTGAACTCGCTCTCGCCCACTGCCGTGACCTCGTAGAGGCCATAGGTGATGTCGGGCGAGTAGCAGATGGCGCGATTGGCCGGGATCGTCCACGGCGTCGTGGTCCAGATCACCACATGCGCACCGATACAGGGCGACGGGATCGCGGAGCCGTCCTTGCGCAGGCCGCGCAGCGGGAAGCGGACATGGATCGTGGTCGAGACCTTGTCGTGATATTCGACTTCCGCTTCAGCCAGCGCAGTCTGCTCGACCGGCGACCACATCACCGGTGCCGAGCCGCAATAGACCAGGCCCTGTTTCACGAAGCTGAGGAATTCGCGCACGATCGCCGATTCGGATTCATAGGCCATGGTCGTGTAGGGATCATCCCAGTTCCCGACACCGCCGAGACGCTTGAATTCCTCGCGCTGGATATCGATCCAGCCGGCCGCATAGGAGCGGCATTCGGCGCGGAATTCCTTGGTCGGAACATCATTCTTGTTGCGGCCCTTGGAGCGGTAGAACTGCTCGACCTTCCATTCGATCGGCAGGCCATGGCAATCCCAGCCCGGGCGATAGGGCGCGTCGAAGCCGGCCATCTGGCGCGAACGCACGACGAAATCCTTCAGAATCTTGTTCATGCCGGTGCCGATATGGATGTGGCCATTGGCATAGGGCGGGCCATCATGCAGCACGAAGCGGGTCCGCTTCTCGCCCTGCTCGCGCAGGCGGCGGTAGATGTCCAGCTTTTCCCAGCGCTCGAGCCAGAGCGGTTCCTGCTTCGGCAGGCCGGCGCGCATCGGGAAATCGGTCTTGGGCAGAAACAGGGTCTGGCGATAATCGCGGTTTTCGGCGGTTTCGCTGGCGGTATCGGCGGGCTTATCCGTCATCGGATCAGGTCCTTGCGGTCAGTATCGTTGAGGGTTCTGAAGGAGAGGCAGTCTCCCGGAACCGCACGGGATCAAACCCGGCGGCCCGGGCCGCTAATTCGCCGGGCAAGGGATGCCGGAGACGGCTCCGCATCGCATATCATCAATCGGGAACAAACCATGCTCCCGCGTATATCCGAGCGCGTCAGGCCGGTCCAGCCACGCGCGTCAGCACGTCGCGGGCACTGGCCGCATCCAGCGCGATCTGCGCCTTGAGGGCGTCGAGACCGTCAAAGCGCCGTTCGGGGCGCAAATGGTCATGGAACTCAACCGCCAGCTCACAGCCATAGAGATCGCCGTCAAAGTCGAGCAGGTGCACCTCGAGCAGTTCTGTGGTGCCATCAACGGTGGGGCGCTTGCCGATATTGGCCACGGCCGGACGCGTCGCCGCCTCGCCATCAATCCCGACCATCACCGCGTAAACGCCATAGGCGGGGCGGACATAATCGCCCAGATCGATATTGGCGGTCGGAAAGCCGATGGTGCGGCCACGCTGATTGCCGTGCACGACAATGCCGTCCACCGTCCAGCGCACGCCAAGCAGTTCGGCCGCGGCCTGCATATTGCCGTCATGAATGGCCTGGCGGATCCGGGTCGAGGAGACCTTGTCGGAGCCATTGCCCTCCAGCTCGGCAAAGTCCGAGCGGATATTGCGTGCCGCGCACAATTGCGCCAGCTCGACCGTCGATCCGGCACGGCCGGCACCGAAGCGGAAATCGGCACCGGTGACGATGCCGCTGATCCCGAGACCGTCGGCCAGCACACGCTGTACGAAGGCCTCGGGCGTCATCTGCGCCATCACGGCGTCAAATTCGAGCACATGCAGTTGCGCCACGCCGAGCGCCGCCAGCAGGGCATCGCGACGCGCCGGGCTCATCAGGCGAAAAGCCCGCGCATCGGGCGCGAAATAGCGCCGCGGATGGGGTTCGAACAGGGCAACGCCGAGCTTGGCTCCGGCAGTATCCGCCAGCTTGCGCGCCACATCGAGCACGGCGCGATGGCCCAGATGCACGCCGTCGAAATTGCCCAGCGCGATCACCGCACCGCGATGCCCCGCATCAATCCCGTCATATCCGTGAAGCGTCTGCATCAATGATTACTCAGCCGGCTTCCGGCGCCGTTTGCGGACCATGACTTCCGCCTCGGCCTGCATCGCCACCTTGCCCTCGACCGTGCAGACACAATCCATGACCAGGCGGCGCGCCTTGATGTCGATTTCCTTCACCGTGACCCGCGTCAGCACTTCATCGCCGATGCGCACCGGCTGGAAGAAGCGCATGTTCAGCGCCAGGAAGATCGCGCCCGGTCCGGGCAGCTGGTTGCCGAGCACACCGGAGATGTGGGAGGCCACCAGCGCCCCGTGCACGATGCGGCCGCGGAACGGCGTCGTGCGGGCATAGGCCTCGTCCATATGCACCGGATTATAGTCGCCTGACACCTTGGCAAACTGGTCCAGATCCTCCTCGACAACGACTCGCACTGCTTCCGCAGATTGGCCGATTCGCATGTCTTCCAAGGCAATTGCTTCGATTTCCGCCATGACTCTCTCCGTCTCTTCGCCCGCTTTAACCGATTTTTATCCGCAGTTGTCTAGGGTCCTAGATGAAGACAGCGGAACAAGCTGTCTCAGGTAACACGCCGAGTGGATGGAGACTTAGCATGGCTGTCGATATGACAATGTCGATCCTGGTTGTGGACGACTACAAAACCATGATCAGAATCATACGCAACCTGCTCAAGCAGATTGGCTTCGAGAATGTCGATGATGCCTCTGACGGGCAGGAAGCATTCGCGAAGATGCAGGAAAACAAGTATGGGCTGGTCATTTCCGACTGGAACATGGAACCGATGACCGGCTACGAGCTGCTGCAGAAGGTTCGCGCTGATGAGGGCATGAAAGCCACGCCCTTCATCATGGTGACCGCAGAGTCCAAGACCGAGAACGTTGTCGCGGCGAAACGAGCCGGCGTGAACAACTATATCGTGAAGCCGTTCAATGCCGGCACCTTGAAGTCCAAGATGTCTGCTGTTCTGGGTGATTTCTAGGCTCTGGCCTGAATGACACCCCGTTTGAACCTGCTGAGCAAGGAGGGCCCCATGCCCGCCGCCAATGTCGCCGCGCAAGTCCGCACATCGCTCGCCTCCCTGAAGGCCGGCGATCTGCAAGGTGCGCAGATCATGGAAGTCCTGAAGCTGGCCCACCAGCTGACGGATACGATGAAGCTGTTCTTCAGCTCCCTCGACCAGTCGATCTGCCAGGAATTCAATTATATCGCAGAGTATATCTCACGGACACGGGACGAAATTGCCGCCCTGCGCCCCAATGATATCAAGACCCAGCGCATTCCCACCGCCGGCGCCGAACTGGAAGCCGTGGTAGGGGATACCGAGAAGGCCACCGAAACGATCATGTCGGCGGCCGAGGATGTCCTGTGCGATGACACTGACGATTTCGCCGCCTACCGGGCGAATGTCGAAGCGCAGATGATGACCATCATCGAAGCCTGCAGCTTCCAGGATCTCGCCGGCCAGCGGGTTTCCAAGGTGGTCAACAGCCTGCGCCATGTGGAAGATCGCGTCGCCCGCTTCGCCGATGTTATGGGTGTCCGCGATGCCGACATGACGCCACAGGAAGAAACGCCCGAGGAAAAACGCGCCCGCGAGCAATTGCTCAACGGCCCGGCCATGGGCGGTCCTGAAACCAGCCAGGACGATATCGACGCCATGTTTGCCGCGATGGATGCGCCACCGGTCAATGATCTCGACCAGGGCTCGATCGACTCGCTGTTCGACTAGGCTGACCAGGCGAGTGCCGACGCCCACCAGCGCGCCTGCACCCCATAGCCACCCAACATGTCAGCGACAGTTTCGGAATCGAGGCTGTCGCTGTTCAGGTCTGCGGCGTGAATGCCGTCGGCGATGAACAGGGCGTCGACGCCGATACGCAGGGCGCCGGCAATATCGGTCTCCGGTCCGTCGCCGATCGCGAGCACACGCCCGGGATCGCACACCCGCCCTGCCGCTTCGACCTTGGCCCGCGCCAGCTCGTAGATCGGCCGGTGCGGCTTGCCGGCGACAATGCTTCGCCCGCCCATCTGTGTGTACAGCCGCGCGATGGCGCCGGCGCAATACACCAGCCGGTCACCGGACTGCACGACAATGTCGGGATTGGCACAGACCAGATCGAGATCACGTTCGAGCGCCGCCTCCAGCACGCTGCGATAGTCTTCCGGCTTGCCGTTCCAATAGTCATCCGGCCCGGTACAGCTGATGAAATCCGCCTCGGCAAGGCCGGTGAAGCGGATGTCGAGGCCCTCATAGAGCGCATCATCATCATCCGGCCCGATCCGCAGGGCGCGGCCGGGCATGCGCTTGGCCAGCTCCTCATGAATCGCATCGCCCGAGGTGACGATCGCATCGACGCTGCCGCCGGGCATGCCCATCTGGTCGAGGTGGGCGGCCAGACCGCGCGCGCGTTGCGGCGAATTGGAGACAAGACAGACAAATCCGCCAGACTGGCGAAAGCGGATCAGCGCATCGATAGCGGCGGGCAAGAGCCGGCGGCCATCGCGGATCACGCCCCAGACATCGCAATACAGGACGTCATAGCGGTCACGAAGTTCGGACAGGGTTGCGGGCTGGATCATGACCGGGTTGAAGCAGCGCCGCCGCGCCAGGTCAATCCTGCGCCGCTGGCTGGATGCTAGCTGGCCATGCGCACGACATTGCCCGTTTCGTCGAGCACTTCGTCACGCACCGGGCGCGGCTCGCCGAACAGATGACCCTGACCGAAGGCGACATCGAGCTCGAGCACCTCGACCACGGTCGATTCGGATTCGATCTTGTCGACAATCAGGTCGATGCCGTGGCGGGCGAACACGCCGGCCATGTCTTCATGAGCGATGGAGCCCGCTTCCAGCCCGGCAATCGATTCGAGATTATTGACTGCATCGAGCAGGCGCTGGCCGGCAATCTTGACGAAGCGCACACCGGCCCGCTGCATCTCGCCCAGATCGAGATCGACATCGGTGACCTGGTCGATGGAGAAGCGGAAACCGAAATCGACCATGCGCGACATGTTGCGCGCCGCGATGGCATTGCGTTCGATGAAGGCCCGCTGCGGGATTTCGAAAATCAGCGCACCGGCGAGATCATTGTTCTGGCGGATAAAGTCGAGGAAGGACGGGAAGAAGCTCTCATCGGCCAGCGAGTGGGGCGAGACATTGCAGAATATCCCGACGCGGCGATCCTGCTGCGTCAGCCGGCGCAGGATCTGGACGCAGCGGAACAGCAGCAGATTGTCGACCTCGGTCATCAGCCCGGCGCGTTCGGCGGCCTCGATGAAGACACCCGGCGCCAGCAGGCGACCGGCGGCGTCGCGCAAACGGGTGAAGCTCTCATAGAACATGATCCGCCGCTGCGGCAGGGTGACGATGGGCTGCAGATAGAGATCGACGCGATTGGCCTGCAGGGCCTCGCGGACAATATCGATATTGACCGCCTTGCTGCTCGACTCGACCGCCTGGCCCGACCGCTCCGGAAGCGGCTCTCCGACCCGGCGTACCAGATCCTCGAGCACCTTGACCTCATGCACGAAGGCATTGTCGCGCTCGACGGCCTCGCAGCGCAGCTCATCGGTGATCTCATCGAGCCGGCGCTGCGCCGCCTCGAATTCCTCGGCCAGGGCCAGATTGGCCGATTTGAGACCGCGGATTTCCTCTTCCGTCGCCTTGCGTTCCGCCGCATGCGAGGCGGCGGAATGGGCCATGCCGGCGACGATGAACACGATCGCGCCCATCATCCAGGCCGTCGCCGTCGACATCAGGCCAAAGAACTCGAACCCGACCGCGGCGACCACCGCGACCATCACATAGGTGAGCAGAATGAGAATGTCTGATGCGCGGGGCATGGGCAGCCTTGTTGAACCGGCAATGCCGAAAACGAATCGGTGGCAATGCGAGATGCTAGGCTGATCCCCTACCGGTTGTCGTTTGGTTAACGAAGGTAAACCGCCCCGGCGCCCCGCTTTTCCCCAAAGAAAAAGCGGCCCATCATTGATGGACCGCCTTCTTCATTTCAACGGCCTGCCCGGATCAGGACGTCGTGTGCGGCCGGATCAGGATTTCCACGCGCCGGTTGCGGGCGCGGCCATCGGCCGTGTCATTGCTGGCGATCGGCGAACGCTCGCCCATGCCGGCGATGTAGAAACGGTCACGCAGCACGCCCTGGGAGATCAAATAGCTGCCCACCGAGGATGCCCGCTGCTCAGACAGGGTCTGGTTATAGGCATCGGCGCCGGTCGAATCGGCATGGCCGATGACATCGACATAGGTGGCGGGATAGCGATTGAGGACCTGGGCAGCATCATTGAGGATGCGGTAGAAGTCCGGCTTGATCGAGGAGGAGTTGGTGTCGAAGGTGACATCGCCCGGCATGATCAGGAGCAGATCATTGCCCTGGCGGCGCACGCCGACGCCGCTGTCGGACATGGCTTCGCGCATCGCCGTTTCCTGGCGATCCATGTAATTGCCGATCCCGGCCCCGGCGAGACCGCCGATACCGGCGCCGATCAGGGCGTTGGTGCGGCCTTCCTGGCTATCGGACGTATTGGTGAGATAGCCCAGCGCAGCGCCGGCGGCAGCGCCGATCAGCGCGCCACGTCCGGTGTAGTTCGGACGGACTTCGCCGGTATAGGGGTCGGTTGTGGTGCAGGCCGTCATCGCCAAGGCAGCCAGGCTCGTCATCAGGGCAGTACGGATTTTCATGGGTTCGACCTCTTAGCTCATCGGTCGCGTGGACCGTCAGGGCATTCATTATCACAGGCATTGCGTACGAGCGATATCAATCACGCGATGAACGCAAAATGACCGGCAGGAAACACCGCCGCACGATTCCCCGTCACAGTGCACATCGGCGCCCTTGACGCCGTGATGGCGACTGCTTATCTGCCCCCTGTTAGCAGTCGGCGGTCGTGAGTGCCAAACTTCTCCGCCAGGCTGTTTTTTGATTTCTGTCCTCTTGTTGGAGATACACCAAGATGAGCTTTCGTCCTCTGCACGACCGCGTCCTTGTGAAGCGCCTCGAAGAACAATCCACCACCAAAGGCGGGATCATCATCCCCGACACCGCCAAGGAAAAGCCCCAGGAAGGCGAAATCGTCGCCGTCGGCAACGGCGCCATCAAGGATGACGGCTCGGTCCGTCCCCTCGACGTCAAGGCCGGCGATCGCATCCTGTTCGGCAAATGGTCCGGCACCGAGGTCACCCTCGACGGCGCCGAGCTGATCATCATGAAAGAATCCGACATCCTGGGCATTGTTGGCGCCTGAGCGGCCGCCGCGATCCCTTCTGACAAACTCTAGCAAACGGAAAAAATCCCATGGCTGCTAAAGACGTACTCTTCGGTTCCGACGCCCGTGAGCGCATGCTGCGCGGTGTCGATATCCTTGCCAACGCCGTCAAGGTGACCCTCGGCCCGAAAGGCCGGAATGTCGTGCTTGAAAAATCCTTTGGTGCCCCGCGCACCACGAAGGACGGCGTTTCGGTCGCCAAGGAAATCCAGCTCACCGACAAATTCGAGAACATGGGCGCACAAATGCTGCGCGAAGTCGCCTCGAAGACCAATGACGAAGCCGGCGACGGCACCACGACCGCCACGGTCCTGGCCCAGTCCATCGTCCGCGAAGGCATGAAGTCGGTGGCTGCCGGCATGAACCCGATGGACCTGAAGCGCGGCATCGACAAGGCCGTTGCCCTCGTCGTCGCCGAAATCAAGGCCTCCGCCACCCCGATCAAGGGCACCGCTGAAGTCGCCCAGGTTGGCACCATCTCCGCCAATGGCGCATCGGAAATCGGTGAAATGATTGCCAAGGCCATGGAAAAGGTCGGCAATGAAGGCGTCATCACGGTTGAAGAAGCCAAATCCCTCGACACCGAACTCGACGTCGTTGAAGGCATGCAGTTCGACCGCGGTTACCTGTCGCCTTACTTCATCACCAATGCCGAGAAGATGACGGTCGAGCTCGAAGAGCCCTACATCCTGCTGCACGAGAAGAAGCTGACCTCGCTTCAGCCGATGCTGCCGATCCTGGAAACCGTCGTTCAGTCGGGCCGTCCGCTGCTGATCATCGCGGAAGACGTCGAAGGCGAAGCGCTGGCGACCCTCGTGGTCAACAAGCTGCGTGGCGGCCTGAAGATCGCCGCCGTCAAGGCACCCGGCTTCGGCGATCGCCGCAAGTCGATGCTGGAAGACATCGCCATCCTGACCGGTGGCCAGGTCATCTCCGAAGATCTCGGCATCAAGCTTGAGACCGTCACTCTCGACATGCTCGGCACCGCCAAGCGCGTTGGCATCACCAAGGACGATACCACCATCGTCGACGGTGCCGGCGAAGCCGCTGCGATCGAGGCCCGGGTCACCCAGATCCGTCGCCAGGTCGAGGAAACCACCTCCGATTACGACCGTGAAAAGCTGCAGGAACGTCTGGCCAAGCTGGCCGGCGGTGTGGCCGTGATCAAGGTCGGCGGCGCGACCGAAATGGAAGTGAAAGAAAAGAAAGACCGCGTCGACGACGCCCTCAATGCGACCCGTGCGGCCGTTGAAGAAGGCATCGTGCCAGGCGGCGGCGTTGCGCTGCTGAAAGCTTCGCTGAAGCTGGCCGGCATGAAGGGCGACAATCCTGACCAGACCCAGGGCATCGCGATCATCTCGCGCGCGCTGCAGTCCCCGATCCGCCAGATCGCCGAAAATTCCGGCGTCGAAGGCTCGATCGTGGTCGGCAAGGTGATGGAAAACGCATCCCTCACCTTCGGTTTCAATGCCCAGACGGAAGAGTATGGCGACATGCTCGCCTTCGGTGTCATCGACCCGGCCAAGGTTGTCCGTACCGCTCTGCAGGATGCCGCTTCGGTTGCCTCCCTGCTGATCACCACGGAAGCCGCCGTTGCCGACACACCAAAGGACGAGTCCGCTGGTGGCGGCATGCCTGACATGGGCGGCATGGGTGGCATGGGCGGAATGGGCGGCATGATGTAATCATGATGCCCATGAGTCCGCCCATCATCGAAAGGTGAGCCGTCCGGGAACCGGACGGCGGGGGTGGCATGGGCGGCATGATGTAATCATGCCGTTCGGCTCACGCTGAACGCACAAGGACAAGGCCGCTCCCACAGGGGGCGGCCTTTTTCTTTGACCTGCACGGTATGCCGCGCGCCCTCAGCCGAGCGGGACGGCCGTGGAGAATTTGTGGGTCGTGAACACCACCGAGGTCTCATAGCGCTTCACGACCGGGTCGCCGAGCAGGGTCGTCTGCGCCCAGGCCTCGAATTCGCGCAGATCGGGGGCGTGAACGATGAGGATGAAGTCGACCTCGCCGGCAATGGAATAGCATTGCGTCACCCGATCGCTCGCAACCATCTCCTCCCGGAAACGCGCATAGGCCCCAACGCTGTCCTCGGCGAAGATCACCGAGACGACCATGGTCTGCCCCAACGCGTCGCGGTCCAGCAACGCAACATCGCCGCAGATAACGCCCTCATTGCGCAGCCGGTCGAGCCGCCGCCGCACCGCCGTCTCCGACAGATTGACCCGGTGGGCGATCTCCCGGTTCGGCAGACGATTATCCGCCTGGACGACGGCGAGAATGGCTTGGTCGAATGCGTCCAGCATGGCGTATCCTTGTTGCATCGGCGCGCAGATCGGCGAATTTCGCCGTTTAACGCACGAAATTCGCCCATTCCCGGCGGGCGATTACGTCTAGTCTCACACCTCCTCTCAAACAAGCTACGAGTCGCCATGTTTTCCGCCCCGCGTTTTCTGATCGCCGCAGCCACCGCCCTCGCCTCGCTGACAGGCGCCTGCACGGCCCAGACCGTCGCCCCGGACGATGCGTCCCTGAACAGCCGCATCGCGGCGCGCATTGACGAAACCCTCGCCGAAGGCGTGGCCGGCGCCATTGTGCTGCTGGAGATGAACGGCGAGCGCCAGGTGTTCAGCCGCGGTCTCGCCGATCGGGCAACGGGCGAAGCCATGGCGGACGATAACCGGCTGCGCATGGCCAGCGTTGGCAAGCTCTACACGGCGACCGTCATCCACCGCCTGCTCCTCGATGGCCGGATCGATCTCGACCGCACGGCGGCCGATTATGTCGAACCCGCCCGCATCGACGGCATCGCGAATGCGGACATCGCCACCATCCGGCAATTGCTCAACCACACCTCCGGCGTCCCCGACTATTATGACGACGCGTGGGAGGCACAGGTCAGCACCGTAGCGAGAAACACCGCTGATACGACACTCGACCATATCCGGGGCCGTGAGGCGGATTTCGCGCCGGGCGAAGACTCTGGCTATTCCAACAGCAATTATCAGCTGCTGGGTCTGGTCGCCGAGGCGGTGACCGGGCAGCCGCTCGGAGATCTGATGGACAGCATTATCTTCGCGCCGCTGCAGCTGCAGGCGACCGGCTATAATGTGTATGGCGATCCGCATGACCGCATTCACGGCTATGGCCGCGGCGATGATGCGGATTTCGACACCTTCACCCTGCAGGACAATAACGGTGCCGATGGCGGCGTGCTGGCAACAGCGAGCGATGCGGCGATTTTCCTGGACGCGCTTTTCTCCAGCGACGGCGCGCTGGCCGATATCGGCCGCTCCATGCTCTCAGACAAGTTTGACCGCGGCAATGGCCGCTATCGTGCCCTCGGCCCGACCTATGTCGAACACGAGTCCGGCCTGAACCTCGTGACCCATAGCGGCTATATCGATGGCTATGTCACAACGGTCGTGCGCGTGCTGTCGCCCGACATCACCGTCATCGTGCACCTCAATTGCAGCGAACCGCAGCTGGCCGGAACATTGGCGCGGGACATGCTCTTCATGGTGGCAGCGGAGGGCGAAGGCTAGCCCCCTCCGGAACCGCCCTTTTCCTTGCTGTCTCTCGTCACGGTCTGCGCTATGATGCGCGCAACAGACATTTTGGGGAGATCAGCATGAAGTATTTCGCAATCGGCGCGGCATTCGTGGCGGCGTTCGGGCTGGCGGCCTGCCAGCCCGCTGACCAGGCGGCTCCCGCCACCGACGAAGCAAGCGCGCCGGCGGTCACGCAATACGATGCCGCCACCTTCTTCATGACCACCAGCTTCGGCATGGCCGACAGCAGCGGGCATGCCTTTGCGGCCTCCGACGGCCGCATCCTGATCTCCTCGGACGAAACCGGTGTCTTCAACGCCTATGCTGTCGATCCGGTCTCGGGCGACCGCGAGGCGCTGACCTCATCGACCACCAGCGCCACCTATGCCGTCAGCTGGTTCCCCAATGATGACCGCGCCCTGGTCACCGCCGATGGCGGCGGCGATGAGCTCAGCCATGTCTATGTCCGCGAACTCGATGGCCGTTTGAGCGATCTGACGCCGGGCGAAAACGTCAAAGCCCAATTCATCGGCTTCTCGCCCGATGGCAGCGATATCTGGATTGCGACCAATGCGCGGGACGCCGCCGCCTTCGATGTCTACCAATACGACACGCTGAGCTATGAGAGCAGCGTCCTGTTCGAGAACGCCGACACACTGGCCATCAATGCCGTCAGCCCGGATGGCCGCTGGCTCGCCCTGGTGCGCAGCCGCACCTCGGCCGACAGCGATATCCTGCTGGTCGATCTGGCCGCGGATGATCGCGAGCCGGTGCTGATCACACCGCACGACGGCAATATCGCCTACAGCGCCTATACCTTCACCCCTGACAGCAGCGCCCTGATTTATGCCACCGACGAGTTCGGCGAATTCTCCCAGGCCTGGTCGCATGATCTCGCCACCGGTGAGCGCGCACCGGTCGTGACCGCGGACTGGGATGTCCAGTTCGTCACCTATTCGCCCTCGGGCCGCTTTCTGGTGACCGGCATCAATGCCGATGCCCGCACCGAAGTGAGCATCACCGATCTGGAGACCGGCGAAGCGCTCGCCCTGCCTGACCTGCCGGCCGGCGATCTCGGCGCGGTCCGCTTCTCGCGCGATGAAGGCTCGATCGCCTTCACGATCAATGCCGCCACCTCGCCGTCAAATGTCCATCTCGTCGACCTGGCCACACAGGCACACGCCCAGCTGACCAATGCCCTCAATCCGGCGATCAGCGAAGCCGACATGGTCGATGCCGAAGTGGTGCGCTTTGCCAGTTTCGATGGCGTGGAAATCCCGGGCATCATGTATCGCCCGCATGGTGCCAGCGCCGACAATCCGGTCCCCGCCCTCGTCATGGTTCATGGCGGACCTGGCGGACAGAGCCGGATCGGCTATTCGGCGATGATCCAGCACCTCGTCAATCACGGCTATGCCGTCTACGCCGCCAACAACCGCGGCTCCTCGGGCTATGGCAAAACCTTCTTCCACATGGATGACCGCCGTCATGGCGAGGAAGACCTCAATGACATCGTCGCGGCCGGCGATTACTTGCGCTCGCTCGACTGGGTGCGCGATGACCAGGTCGGCGTCATCGGCGGTTCCTATGGCGGCTTCATGACCGTTGCGGCCCTCGCCTTCCACCCGGACGCCTTCGAGGTCGGGATCGATATTTTCGGCGTCACCAATTGGGAGCGCACCCTCGCCTCCATCCCGCCCTGGTGGGAGAGCTTCCGCGAGTCGCTGTATGACGAGATGGGCGATCCGGCCACCGATGCCGAACGCCACCGCGCCATCTCGCCGCTCTTCCATGCCGAGACGATCACCAAACCGCTGATGGTCATCCAGGGCGCCAATGATCCGCGCGTGCTGCAGGTGGAGAGCGATGAAATGGTCGCCGCCGTGCGCGCCAATGGTGTGCCGGTCGAATACGTCCTCTTCCCCGATGAAGGCCACGGCTTCCGCGGCCGCGACAACCGCATCACGGCGTCGGAGGCCTATCTCAGCTTCCTGGATACGTATTTGCGCGGGGAAGGCGAATAGGCAGATTAAGACGCGACAGGCGGGCGGCCTCCGGGCCGCCCGTAGGCGTCAGACCGGCTGGCGCAATGCCGCAATCCGCGCCACCGACTGGTCGATGCGCGCTTCGGTGAAGCGGCCCTCGACAATCGCCTCGATCACCCAGTCGACAATGCGCTGCGGCAGCTCCGGATCGGGGGCGGCCGAGTTGGACAGCATGATGATATCATTGCCGGCCTCGATCGAGCGCAGCACGGCTTCGCGCTGGCTGTAATTCTCGCGGATCGCGGCCATGTCGAGATCATCCGTCATGACGGCGCCGGTATAGCCGAGCTGGCCCCGCAACAGGCCCTCGATCACCGGCGCGGAGAAGGTCACCGGCACATCGGCCGGGTCGAGCCCGCGCTGGGTCAGATGCCCGCCCATGATGAGCCGCGCCTCGCCGGCCTCGATCAGGCGGCGGAAGGGGTCGAGCTCGGCATCGCTCCAGGTCTCGGTGATGTCGACAAATCCGGCATGGCTGTCGCCGCGTGAATGGCCGTGACCGGGGAAATGCTTGATGGCGCAGACCGCACCGGCCTCGCGATAGGCGTCGATGAAGGCGCTGGCATAGGCGGCAACGGTGGCGCCATCATCGCCATAGGCGCGGCCATGACGGCCGATGACGGCATTCTCGGGATCGTTCAGATCGGCAACAGGCGCCAGATTCATGTTGAAGCCGGCGGCCCGGAATTCCTGCGCGGCGGCGGCGTAGACGACACGTGCCGCGTCGGCATCGCCGGCCTCGGCGACCAGCCGGGCACGCGGAATGGCGGTATAGCCGAGATCGCGCGACAGGCGCTGCACCACCCCGCCCTCCTGGTCGACGGCCATCCAGGCATCGGGCGCGATCGCCCTGAAACGCGCCGTCAGACCTTCCACCCCCTCACGCGTGCGCACATTATGGCGCAGGAAAAGCACGCCACCGATCCGGCCCTCGCCCAGATGATCGGCGATCTGGTCAGCGCCTTCGGTGTCCACCGTCGAACCGATAAAGCCGAGCAACAGCATCTGGCCGATCCGCTGGTCCAGGCTCATCTCGTCGGCCATCGCGAAGGATGCCGGCAACAGGCTCATGCCGGCCGTGGCGGCCGCCCAGCGCAGGACGCTGCGGCGGTCCGGGCCGCCAAGGGGGTGCGTCATCAGTCTCTCCAGAGCCAAACAGGTCTGCTGGCACCATGCAAAGCCAGGGCCGCTCGCGCAAGCGGGCATCACGCCTGCATTGCGAAAAGGTCACACGGCAGCAAGGCTGGAGCCGGACGGGGTCGGGCAGTCTTGTCTCAGCCGTTCTTTTCACGATCAACGGCCCCTTTAGTAACTGGGCGCGGCACCTGACCGGTGTTGCGCCCTCTTTCGTACCGGGCGCGCCGCCTTTCCAAAAGTTCAGCCCGGAGCCAAGGCGCGGTAACACAGCGCGGCGCAGTGTGAATACGAGATTCGATGAAAGGGACATTTCATGAAGACGATCCTGCTTGCCACTGCGGCGATCACCCTGGCCGGAACAGCTGCTTGGGCGATTGACGACGACAACCGCCACACCCGCCTGCGCGTTACTGGCGACAGGGCCGCCGACGCCCCCGGGACCATGATTGAAATCCGCGGCGAGGATGGCGAACGCACCATCCACATCCAGGGCGATGCCCCCGCGACCCGCCTGACCGTCAACGGCCAGACCGTGGAAATCGATGGCAACAGCGTCATGATCGATGGCCAGCGGGTCGAGACCGAGGGTGCCGGCGTCATCATCGTCGAGGGCGACGAGATTCAGGTCCTGCGCGATGGCGATTTCAATCGCTTCGATGGCCGATTTACCCGTCACATGGCCGAGCGGGCCGAGCACACCGCGCGCATGGCCGAAGGCATGCATGATTTCCACTTTGAATTTGACTCCGAGGGGATGCGCACCGAGGTCCTCGACTCACTCACTGCCGCGCTCGCGGGGCTGGATTCAGAGACCTTCCGCGACGGCAATTCGAGCGACTGGGACGATATGTCTGAGGCCGAACGCCAGGAAGTCCGCGCCGCCCTCGAGGATGCGCGCGCGGAAATTCGCGAGGCCATGCGTGAAGTGCAAGTCGAACTCCGCGAGGCTCGCGACGAAGGGCGCCGGGTTCGCGTCGAGATGATGCACGAAGCCCGTCGCGATGAAGCCCGCGCCGAGCGCGATGAAGTGCGCAGCCACCGTGACCAGGCCCGTGCCGAACGCGATGCGGAGCGGGCCGTCCGCGACGAGATCCGGGCGGCGCGCGATGAAGCGCGCGAACTGGCCCGCGAAGCGCGCAACGAGGCCCGCATCGCGCGGCACAATGTGATGCGCTGGGAAACGACCGGCGATGGTGATGGGTACCAGGAGCAAAGCGTCCGCATCGAGCGCAATGATGACGGACGGCGCCAGGTCTGGGTTAATGGCGAGGAGCAGACCGGCGACAGCCTCGTTGACTGGCTCAACCGGATCGAGGCCGAGCGGCTCGCCGGCGGTCCCGCCGACCGCCACCGCGAACGGCGCATCGTGCGCTTCGACCGTGATGACGGCAGCAGCGACGAGGTCGATCTGACCGGGCGGCAGGTGATTGTCCTGCGCAGTGATGATGATGACGGCGCCCGCCGCGTGTTCGAATTCGAGTTCGAGACTGACGAGCTTGATGACGAGAAGTAGGCCGTCAGCCGCTCGCATTTTGATTTGTGACAAGGCCGGCGCAAGCCGGCCTTTCCGTCTGCGCCAGGCCGGAAATCGCCCAAAAAGGCGGGGCTGGCCAAAGCCAGCCCCGAAATTTGCGGTTGGTCGATAAAGGACGTTTCTCCCCGAAACGCCAAGGACTAGACGGTCAGGCCCGGTCCAGATGCGAGGTTGACGTAGACGTCATGTGAGGTCAAGTCCAGTCACCACGTTTTGCCACGCCCCTGATACTTATCAACAGTTCAGACGCTATTTCCGTCGCGTCTTGCCACAGTCCGGACCGCTTCGACCCAGGCGTCCGAAGCGACCGTAATCTGGGCCGGCTGCTCCTCGCGCCATTCGCGATTATCGCTGATTTCAGCCGCCAGCCGGGCGCCGAGCTTGAGATCCTTGATCGTCACCAGCCCCTGCTCGCGCTCGTCCGAACCGACAATGACGGCTGCAACAGCGCCGCGCCGGTCGGCATATTTCATCTGCTTGCCCATATTGCCGCCACCGGCAAAGGCCTCGGCGCGAAAACCCGCTGCGCGCAGCTCGGCCGCCATCGCCAGATAATGCGCTGACCGGTCCTTCTCGGCCGCAATCACGATCACGAGCGGACGCTCCTGCCCGGCACCCACCCGGCCCAGCGCCGAGAGCGCGGCGGCAAAACGGCTGACCCCGAAGGAGAATCCGGTCGCCGGCACAGCCTGGCCGGTGAAGCGCGAGACCAGGTCATCATAACGGCCACCGCCGCCGACAGAGCCAAACTGGATCGGCTTGCCATCATCATAATGCGCCGTCGCCAGCAATTCGGCCTCATAGACAGGCCCGGTGTAATAGCCCAGGCCGCGCACGACGGACGGATCAAACACGGCGCGGCTGTCGCCGACACCGATCGCGGACAGGACCGCGTCAATCTCGCCCAGCGCTGCCAGACCGAGACGCCCCGCCTGCGATTGCCCGACCAGCGGTTCGAGCCGGCCAATCACCTCACCGCGGCTGCCGCCACCGGAATCGAGGAAGGCGAGGATGGTTTCAATCCCCTTGGTGTCGAGGCCGGCCCCTTCGGTGAAGTCGCCGGATTCATCCTTGCGGCCGGCGCCGAGCAGATCGCAAACCCCGTCGCGGCCAAGCCGGTCGAGCTTGTCGGCGGCACGCAGCACACGCATGCGGCGCTCCGGTTCGGCGGCTCCGATCGTTTCCAGCACGCCATCGAGAATGCGCCGGTCATTGACGCGGATGAGGTATTCGCCGTCATCGAGGCCGACAGCGCGCATCACCTCGGCTGCCAGGGCGATCATTTCCGCGTCAGCCGCCGGTCCCGGGGCGCCGACCGTATCGGCATCGCACTGGACAAACTGGCGGAAACGGCCCGGGCCGGGTTTCTCATTGCGCCAGACATCGCCGGCCTGATAGCGGCGATAGGGCTTGTTCAGATCCTGGAAATTCTCGGCGACAAAACGCGCCAGCGGCGCGGTGTGGTCATAGCGCAGCGACAGCCACTGGCCGTCATCATCCTCGAGCGCGAACACGCCCTCATTGGGGCGTTCCTCGTCGGGGAGGAATTTGCCGAGCGCGTCGGCGAATTCGAAGGCCGGCGTCTGCAAGGGTTCAAAACCCCAATCGTCATAGACGCGGCTGGCGGTCTCGATCAGATGCCGTTCGGCGCGCAGAACCGATCCGCTGCGGTCTTCGAAACCGCGCGGGCGGCGGGCCTTGGGACGAAAGGGTTTCTTCGCGCTCATGGACGTCTCCGGCTTGATCAATCGGCAACCGGCCCCTGTAAAGCAGGCAATCGGCCGCGTGTCAGCGGTCTTCAATATCGGACCAGCCCCTGCGGACCAGTTTTTTCACCAGTTCGCAGCTGAACTGCGCGGCGATTCACCGGCAGTAAAACTCTTTCTGCCAAGCTGGCGCCTCATCGTTCGCCACCGGAAGCCGCGTCATGCGCCATCTCCTGCCTGCCCTCGCCTGCGCTTTGCTGGCCAGTTCCGCCGCCCTCGCCGGGCCCGGGTCCGACCTCGCCGACAGCGCGCGCAATATCGCCAGCCAGGCCCGGGAACGTGCTGACTATGCCGCCGCGCGGCCCGGCGCACCGGCGAGCCCGATCGATCTTGATGATCCGCTGCAATATGATCTCGACCAGTTCTCCGCCGATGCGATGCGGCTGAGCCGCGCCATCGACGAGGCCGGTGGGCCGATCGATCTGCGTTGCATTTTCCGCGGCATGTCCGGCGATGCCGCCAGCCGGCTCGAGGCCCTCAATGCCGCCGAGACCGCCGCCGACCAGGCCCGCGCCTATCGCGAGATTTCGGCCCTGATGCATGATGCCGCCGAGATCGCTCCGGCGGCCGATGGCGAGGCTCTGCCCGCCACGCTCGGCCCGCCAGCCAGCTGCCCGGCCTCGCGCGACTGAACCGGGCTAGCCCGCCGCTTCGGCCAGGGCCGTGACGACGATGTCGCGCGTCAGCACCGAGGGCAGCACCCGCGCCGGCCCGCCATCAGCGGGAAACACCAGATAGAGCGGAACACCGGCCTGGCCGTGCTCGGCGATCAGGGCCGCGATCTCGTCATTGCGATTGGTCCAGTCGGCGCGCATCTCCACCACACCGTATTGCTCGAAGGCATCGCGCACGGCCGGATCGCTGAGCGCGCCGAGCTTGTTGACCTGGCAGGTGACGCACCAGGCGGCGGTGACATCAATGAAGACCGGGCGCCCCTCGGCCCGCAATTCGGCGACGCGCTCGCGTGACCACGCCTCCTCGCCGCCCGACAGGGTCGGCGCATTGGTGGCGGCCGGCAGGCGGGCAATCGCCAGGGTCGCGGCCAGTCCGGTGAGCAAGGCGATTATCGCCACCAAGGTCCAGGCGAGATGCTTCTGTTTGCGCGCCCAGATCGCCAGCGACAGCGCCAGCAGGGCGATACCCAGCAGCAGCAGGCCGGTCGAACCGGACTGGATCACCAGCACCCAGCTCAACCAGATCACCGAGGCGAACATCGGGAAGGCGAGGAATTGCTTGAACTGTTCCATCCAGCGGCCCGGCTTGGGCATGAAGGCCTGCAGCGCCGGCACGAAACTGACCAGCACGAAGGGCGCGGCCAAACCGGCCCCCATCGCGGCCGAGACCAGCAGGACGATGATTGCCGGCTGGGTCAGTGCCAGCCCCAGCGCTCCGGCCGCCAGCGGCCCGACGCAGGGCGCGGCGACGATGACGGCGAGTACACCGGTGAAGAAGGCGCCGCGCGCGCCCGGCTGCTGGCTCAGCCCGCTGCCAACGCCCTGCAGGCTGGTGCCGATCTCGAACACGCCCAGCAGGTTGAGGCCGATCGCGAACAGCAGCAGCGTCAGCGCCGCCACAACGACGGGCACTTGCAGCTGGAAGCCCCAGCCGACCGGCAGTCCGAATTCGCGCAGTCCGACCAGCACGGCCGCCAGCGCGACAAAGCTCAGTATCACCCCGGCAAGGAAGAACAGCGCATGGCGCCGCGTCCGGTGTGGATGATCATGCGCGCCCTCGACGAATTGCAGCACCTTGATCGACAGGATCGGAAACACGCACGGCATGAGATTGAGGATCAGCCCGCCGCCAAAGGCGAGCAGGAGCAGGCCGATCAGGCCGGGCGCCACGGGCTGAACCGACGGAGCCGGAACGGTGCCAGTGCCTGCACCGGCAGCTGCAGCTGCAGCGGCAAGCGTCATCGCCGGGTCAGGACGGGCCTGGATTTCGACCGAGACTTCGCGCGCGCCGGCGCCGCTGCCGAGCGTGTAGCGCAGCACACCGCCGCGCAGGGTCCCGCTCTGCGGCTGCGGATTGAAACCCGGTGCCAGGATCAGCCGGGCCAGCCCGGCCTCGCGCTCGCTGCGCTGCCCGGCCGCATGCTGGATCAGCGCGCCGTCATGGGGAAAGAAGGTCAGATCGTGCCAGTCCGGCTCAGCGGCGGAAAAATCGCCGCCTTCCAGTTCCAGCACAATGGCGTTGGCGCCAAATCCGATCCGCGCCTCCAGCCCCTCGACCGGCTGCGGCACCGCATCGAGTGCAGCCTGGATATACCAATAGCCGTCGGTATCGCGTTGTGACTGCGCCGCGACCGGCAGGGTCAGCGACAGGGTGCGCTCTTCCGGCACGCAGATGATTTCACACACCAGCCAGCTGGCATGGCCGGTGACCACCAGCTCGCCGGCCGCAAAGCCGGCATCAAGCTCAACGGGAAAGGGCAGCACCACTTCGCCGTGATAGCCGTAATCCATGATGGTCTCGGCCAGCGGCATTTCTTCCGGCGCCGGCCATTCGATCTCACCGATGCTCACACCGGCCGGAACATCCCAGCGGACCTCGGTCGGCAGGCCGTTATCTCCGGGATTGCGCCAATAGGTGTGCCAGCCCTCGGGCATGACCTGACGCAGACCGATATGAAAACTCTCGCCCGGAGCCACGGCCGCCCGGTCCGACACCAGGCTGGCATCGACGATCGGTTCGTTATTGGCCCAGCCCGGTTGCGCCAGCGCTCCCGGTGTCTGCCCGGCAAGAAGTGCGAAGAGCGTGGCAAGACCGGCTAGGAGACGCATGAACAGACCTCGGGACAGGAATGGAAGCAGGAAACACCCGTGCCATATAGCCATGATTTGTCCAAGGTCGAAGCCCGCTCGCGCAATGGTGATCGCACACAAGCAAACGGCCGCGCCTTTCAGCGCGGCCGCAGCCATCACAATGATATGTGCAGAGCCTAGGCCTTGGCGGCCGGAGCGGCAGCTGCCTGTTGCTGCACGGAGACGCGGCGCATGATGCGCTCCCAGCGTTGCAGCGAGATCAGGTGGGCAGAAATCGCGAGCAGATCGCCATTCTTGTGCATCTCGACGAGCTTTTCCGTCGGCAGGTTGGCGAATTTCTCGTCAGAAACACCCCAGTATTCCGCGACCGTGATCGTGTTGTCCGGATTGTTCGGATCGGCCACGCGCACGTTTTTCTGCTCGAACAGGTCGAGCGCGGTGAGACGCTCGACAAAGCTTTCGGTGATCTTGGCGTCATTCTCGAACGCCGAGACGAATTCAACCGCCTTGCTGGTGTACTCGGTCGGCTCGCCCTCTTCGTTGAAGAAGGGCACGTCCGGGTCTTTCTTGACGACGAATGGCGCATCGACATCGACGCAGACGGTCGAAGGCTGATCCATCGGATTGGAAGCGCTCACGAACGGATAGCGGCGTACATAGGCCGGCACGTAGTGATCAGTATCAAACTGGCCGTCCGCGTTGACGAAGACGTTGGTGCCCTGACGCAGGCCCATCACCAGGACCGGCATTTTCTTGTCGCCCAGGAAGATGATCGGATAGCTGCCGCTGGCAACGGTGAACTCGCCGGCGATGGCGGGAACGAAGTGCCAATCCTTCAAGAAGCTGAAGGGCTGTGCGATCGATTTCACGCCATAGGTCTTGTGTTTTGTACGGTTGAGCGGCTCCACAGTCTTGTAGAGCGGGACCGTACCTGTGAGGCGTGCCTCGGTGGTTGGTGCGTCGGCCATTGTAGAAACCCTTCATTGCTTTCGGCGCTAGATAGCGGATATGCCCGATGGCGGCAACGCGGCCACGCAGGGACTGGAACCGGAAGGGTTTGCAAAAAAAATGCCGGACCCCGCAACCGGGATCCGGCATGCCCACTCGGAGGGCGAATGGTCTAGAAGCGGCGACCGAAGCCGATGCCGAGAATCACCGGGTCGATATCGACATCCGCTCCGATAGCGCCATCGATCAGCACGTCGGTATTGATGTCGACATATTTGACGTCGACGTTGAAAAACCAGTCATCCTGCAGTGCGAAGTCGATCCCGGCCTGGGCGGCAAAACCAAAGCTGTCATCATAACTGATGCTGGTCAGTGCCGAGCCACCGGGCAGGTCCTCGTTGAAGAAATGCGTGTAATTGACGCCGGCACCGAGATAGGGCCGCATCTGGCCGTCCGGGTTGAAATGGTATTGCAGCGTCAGTGTCGGTGGCAGCAGGGTGACATCGCCGAGATCGATATCACCGGCGATGGTGCCGACGGCCTGAACATCATGCGGTGTCACACCGAGGATGAGTTCAACGGCCCAGTTGTCCTGGACGAAATAGGTGATGTCCAATTCCGGCACGATCTGGTCGGAGATATCGACATCGCCGCCGACCGTGTCGATCGTGGCGCTTTCATTCGGCATCACGTCGATGGCGCGCACGCGGATCAGCCAGTCGCCGCTTTCGGCATGGGCCGGAGCTGCGGTGACAGCCAGTGACCCGAGAATGGTCGCGCAAAGCATAAGGTGTTTCATGAGGGAGCCCCTTCATCCATAAAAAATGTATGGCCTTTATCGATGATGTGACGGCCTTCGGGCAGTGTGCGTTTCGCCGCGCGTCAGCCTGTCGCACCGGGCAAAACACAAGGCGATCTGCGCCATACTGCCGGTCATGACCGATCCGGCGTAACTGGCGGGTGTGTTTTGTCCCGAACTGGGTTTAGATAGCCTGACCATGCACGCTGATTCCACGCTCACCGCCCTTGAGGCCGCCGAAACGCTCTGTTCCCAGCGCGGCGAACGGCTGACACCGATGCGCCGACGCGTGCTGGAACTGGTGCTGACAGCCGATGGCCCGGTGAAAGCCTATGATTTGCTTGAGGCACTGAAGCCCGGCGCCGGCTCTGCCAAACCACCGACCGTCTATCGCGCGCTCGATTTCCTGATGGGCCTGGGTCTGGTGCACAAGGTCGAGGCCTTGAACGCCTTTGTCGGCTGCACCACGATTCACACCCATCCCGATGGTTGCGCCGAGCTGTTTATCTGCAGCCATTGCGGCGCGGTCGAGGAACGCCATGGCGCCCCGGTCAGCACCAACCGGCCGGCGGGGTTCACGATCGAACGTTCGGTGATCGAGCATTTCGGGCATTGCAGCAAATGCCAGCACTGACAGGATCGCTCGATGATTGAGATCTGGCGCGGCAATGCCAATGCCTGGGAGTGCGACGAACTCGGGCATATGAATGTGAAATTCTATCTGGCCAAGGCCAGCGAGGCGCTTGGCGGCCTTGCGGCGCAGACCGGCCTGAAGAACATCCACCGCGCCGACGCCAACGCGACCCTGCTGCCCACATCCATTCATGTCCGTTTTCTCGCCGAAGCGCGCCCGGGTGCGCCGCTGCTGATCGAAGGCGGCTGGACGGGCATCAGCGAGACCGGATGCTCGGCCGTACTGGTCATGCGCCATGGCGGAACCGGCAAGCCGGCCGCGAGTTTTCGCATCGATCTCGATCATGTCTCGCCGCGCGATGGCCGCGCCTTCTCCTGGCCGAGCCATTTCCCCGACCGGCTCCGGGCCCACAGCGTGACCGTGCCCGACTTCGCCCGGCCGCGCGGCCTCTCCGGGGCCGCGCCCGGCACGAAGACCGCCAGCCTCGGGCGCGCCGACGCCCTCGGGCTGGCCCATGTCGGGCTCGGCCGCATCACCCCGGATGAAGTCGATGTCTTCGGTCGCATGCGCACCGAAGTCCTGCTCGGGCGCATTTCCAACTCGGTGGTGAATTTCAAACAGGCCTTCCCCGAAGAGTGGGCCTTCCACCAGGGACAGGCCGAGGGCGAGATCGGGTCCGCCCTGCTGGAATGCCGCATCCTGCCCCGGCGCTGGCCGCGAGCCGGCGACGGCTATGTCGTGCGCTCGGGCCTGACATCCTTCGGGCCGAAAGTGCGCAATATCGTGCACTGGGTCCTCGATCCGGCAAGCGGCCGGCCCTGGTGGACCATGGAAGGCATCGCCGCACCGATGGATCTCGAGGCGCGCAAGATTCTCGACCTGGCGCCCGGACTTCGTCCGGACCTGGACGCGGCCTGCATTGCCGGTCTTGAGCCCTGAGGCGTCGTGTCAATTTCGACACACTCGTGGTGTAGAAGCGACAAATCCTCTCTCCGCACCTTGCCCGCCGCGGCAGGCCCGGTGTAACCACCCCGCCACGGACCAATCGGCACATTGGAGCAGACCCATGAGCACATCCATCTGACCATAGAAGGCGGCAGAACGTGCCCCCTTCCCGTGCGACCACCCCGCGCCTGCATCCAGGCCCGGCCCGCGCGGATTCGCTGACGTTCACCCGCCACAGGTTTGATGAATTGCTTTCATGAGGACGGACCGCCCGGTCCGAGCTGCCATGTCCATTGCCGATACCGAAACTCCCACCGATCGCACGTTGAGCAATCTGCAGGTGCTGGCCTATTTGCGCCGCCAATGGATGCGGCGGCCCTGGCTGCTGTCCGGCATGATTGTCTTCATGGTGCTGGCGACGGTTGCCGAGGTCTATATCCCGGTGGCCGCCGGCCATCTGATCGACGCGCTCGCCGCCGGTCCGGAAACCGGCCAGCCCTGGCCCGCCTTTGCGCTCTATCTCGGCACCGCCGTGACCTATTATTTCGTGCGCCAGATGGCCTCGCGCTGCGAGGTGCCCTTCTCGTCGGCGAACATGGCGGATCTGACAACAGATGCCTTTGCCAGGGTGCAGCGCTTCTCGCTCGACTGGCACGCCAACACCTTTGCCGGCTCGGTCGTGCGCAAGATCACGCGCGGAATGTGGGCCTATGACACCATCACCGTGAACATCTTTCTCGGCATCGCCCCCTCGCTCGGCGTCATGCTCGGCGTCGCCGGGGTGATGGCGGTGCGCTGGCCCTTGGTCGGCGGTGTCGTGCTGGTGGTGATGGCGATCTTCATCGCCTCATCCCTGATGCTGAGCCGCTATTATATCCGGCCGCAGAACATGCGCTCCAACGCGCTCGATTCCCAGATCGGCGGCGCCCTCGCCGATGCGGTCGGCGGCATTGCGACCGTCAAGAGCTTCGGCGCCGAGACGCGCGAGGATGCGCGCTTTCACGAACTGACCTGGCGTTGGCGCAACGAGACCAAAAAGACCTGGCTGCGCTTCGTCAATTCCTGGCTGGTCAATATCGCCACCGACCTGTCGATGCAGGCCGGACTGGTCGGCCTGCTGGTCTGGCAATGGTCGCGCGGTGCGGCGACGGCCGGCGATGTCGTCGCGGCGCTGGCCTCCTACATGCTGGTGTCCGGCTATATGCGCCGCTTTGGCGAGCAGGTGCAGGCGATCCAGCGCTCGATGGACGAGTTGCAGGATCTCGCCGTGTTCGACCTGCAGGAACGCACGGTCAAGGATGCGCCCGATGCGCGCGACTTCCGGCCCGGTGCCGGCGCGATCCGTTTTGACCGGGTCGGCTTCACCTATGAGGGCCAGACCCGTCCGCTTTACCGCGACTTCTCGCTCGCCATCGAGCCGGGCGAGAAGGTGGCGCTGGTCGGGGCGACCGGCTCGGGCAAGTCGACCTTCGTCAAGCTGGTGCAGCGCCTGTACGACGTCAATGAAGGCGCCGTCGAGATTGACGGCCAGGATGTGCGCGATGTGGCCCAGGCCAGCCTGCGCCAGAATGTGGCCCTGGTGCCGCAGGACCCGGCGCTGTTCCACCGTACGATCGCCGAGAATATCGCCTTCGGCTGCCCCGGCGCCAGCGAGGCGGAGATTATCGCCGCAGCAAAGGCTGCGCATGCCCACGCCTTCATCGAACGGTTGCCGATGGGCTATCAGACCCTGGTCGGCGAGCGCGGGGTCAAGCTGTCGGGCGGCGAGCGCCAGCGCGTTGCGATCGCCCGCGCCATCCTCGCCGATGCGCCGATCCTGATTCTCGACGAGGCCACCTCCAGTCTCGACAATGAGACCGAACGCGATGTGAAGCTGGCGATGGAAGCGGTGATGCAGGATCGCACCACGATCATCATCGCCCACCGGCTCTCGACCATCCGCGATGCCGACCGCATACTGGTGTTCGACCAGGGCCGCATTGTCGAACAGGGCAGCCATGACGAACTGGCCAGCCGGGATGATGGCACCTATGCGCGCCTCGCCTCACTGGCAGCGGGATAGGACCGGTCGCGGGACAAGACGGAACGCCGCGCGCTTCACACCAGCTTGACTGGCGCTGAGGGGCGCGGCGTGCTTGTCTCGTGCCGACAATTGTTTCGAGGTCATTATGCGTCTACTTGCCAGCCTGCTTGCCCTGCTCCTGATCGCGCCGCCGGTCTTCGCCGAAGACCACGCGCCTGCCGCCTTCGACCAGAATTATTCGGCGATGGCCGAGGTCGATGCCGCCCTAGAAGAGGCGCTGGCGCAGGACAGGCGCCTGCTGCTCGTGTTCGGGGCCAACTGGTGTCATGACAGCCGCGGCTTGGTCGGGCATTTCCAGGACCCGGAGCTGGCCGCAACCCTGCGCGATCATTATGTGACGCGCTTCATCGATGTCGGCTGGCGCGACCAGAACCAGGACGTGATCCGCCGCTTCGGCGTCGCAGCGCTCTATGCCACGCCAATGGTGATGATTATCGATCCCGCCGACGAGACCCTGCTCAATCGCGATGAACGCGAAGCCTGGGGCAGCGCCGCCTCGACCCCGGTTGACCGAGCCCGTGCCTATTTCGCGCGCTGGGCCGGCGATATTCCCGTCGCCGGCGGCGTGGTCGAATCCTCCCTGGTCTACCAGGCGATGATGATCGAGATCGACCTGTTCGAGGAAGAGGAAGGAGCGCGTCTGGCCCGGGCCTATCTCGATGATGGCCGCTGGCGAGCCCGGCCTGCGGACGAGCGGCCGGAGGATTTTACCGCCCGCGCTGAAGAGATTGATGAATGGCGCCGCCACCTGCCGCGCCAGGTGGCGCAACTGCGCACTTCAGCCCGCTCAATGGTGACCGACGCCCTGACCGAACTGGCCGGCGACGGACCGGTCTCGGGCGAGACCGTCGCGGTGTTCGACCATCAGAACCCCGACCTCCATCTCGACTTTCAACCGCATGAGAGCGCCCGCTGGTAGTTGTGGCCAACGGCGATACGACCGGCACCCGGGTGCGGGCGCGTAGCCCTGTATGGCCACGCGCCGCGCTATCCGGAGGGCCGGGTCACCCTCTAGTGGCGCCGCGGATGGCCGCGATAAGAGTCGCGATGATTGCGTGAGCGTGCTGTGCCGCGTGGATAGTCGATCACGACATCAACGCGGTAGGCCGCGCCATGGCGGTTGCGGGCATAATAGCCGCCGGAGCGATCGCGATAGACCGTCAGCGGCGGCGCGACACGATGCAGGGCAATGCGCTCATAGCGATCGGGGGCATAGCGCCAGGCATGCGCCGGACAGCTGATGACCTGGCGGTCGCGATAGTCTTCACGCACATCGCCGCGACCGGTATTGCGGCGGGCATCGGCACGATCCTCACGCAGATCCGGGCAGGACGCGGCATTGACATGCCAAGTGCCGGCACTGGCGACGCCCGGCAGGGCGGCCATGCCGGCGAAGGCGAGGATGGCGGCGGCGGCGATCTTGATACGGGCTTTCATGGCGCTTTCCTGTAGCTGCAAACTCTTCTGAGCGCCCATTGCACCAAAGCCCGGCTGAAACGTCCTTGAATGCGCCGTTCAGCTGCCAGTCATCTCGATGAACGATAGAATGCTGGCTCAGGCTTGGTGCGGACGGGGAATTGCGCGATAAGCGGCCAGGCAATGGGGACGGGAGTTTGATTTGATGCGTACAGGTCTGATCGCGGCACTGGCCGCCATTTTGTGTGTCTCTGCCGGCCAGGCCGATGAACCGGCCCTCGCCGGTGGTCCCGCCGAAACCCTGTCCAGTCGCGAGATTTCGCGCTGGCTGCACCGGATCCAGAAGCCGCAACGCCCTGGCGATGTCTCCACCTCCAGCTATCGCGGCACCGACACCTGCCGCTGGGCCAATGATGGCGAATGCGACGATCCGGGCATCGGCACCGGCGCCTGTGACCAGGGCACGGATTATTCCGACTGCTGGCGCATTGCCGACGGCGTCGAGGATGACAGCTGCCAGTGGGCCAATGACGGCGAATGCGATGAGCCCGGTTTCGGCACCGGCGCCTGCACCCAGGCCACCGACCTTTCCGATTGCGGCGCCATCATCAATCTTCGCTTCCGCAATGACAGCTGCGACACCGCCTTCGACGGCGTCTGCAACGAGCCGGGCACCGGCGATGGCCGATGCGACGCGCGCACCGACCGCGCTGACTGCTATGGCCGCGAGCGCCCCCTGACGATCAATGATCACTATTTCGGGCGTGACGACCGCGTCTTCATGGACACCACCGCCACCCCCTGGAATGTCGTCGGCCAGATTGATCTCGACAGCGGCGGCGCCTGCACGGCAACACTGATCGCCGACGATGTCCTGATCACCGCCTCGCATTGCATCAATGAGGACGGCGTCACCGATGCCAGTGCCGTCTTCCGCACCGCCTATGGACGCCGCGGCGGCCCTCTGGAAGCGCGCGTCACCGGCTATCTGATTGATCCGCGCTGGGACGAGGAACGCTTCAGCAATGGCAATGATCTCGATGGTACCGACTGGGCCCTGCTGCGCATCGACCGTCCGCTCGGCGCCGAGCTTGGCCATGTCGGGGTTCGCGGCCTGGTCCAGAATGAAGGCCATCGCGGCGCCATGCGCGCTGATCTCTACCAGGCGGGTTATAGCTGGGATACCGGCGCGCATCTGTCGGGCAATATCGGCTGCCACATGACCGAGGTCTTCAACGACAACACCATGGCGCATAATTGCGACACGACCCGCGGCGATAGCGGCTCCCCCTTCATGGTGCGCGAGGGCAATCAGTATTTCGTCGTCGGCACCGACTCGAATTTCCGCTCCAATCCGGGCGGACCGATGATCTATATCGCGGTGCGTTCGGAAGCCTGGCTGCAGTATTACGACGATTTCGTCGCCGGCCGGATCGGCACGGGCGGCACCAGTGCGCAGCCGATCGGCAAGCCGGTCAAGTAATCAGAAAACCCGGCAATCACGGCTCTGGCGCATAAAGCTCTGCCAGCGCCTCGGCCAGGGCCAGCCGCCAGGCGGCAATATCGTGGCCGCCGGGATAGATGCGGTAGGTGGTCGGATAGCCCGCCGCGCCGAGCGCTTCGGCCATATTGCGGTTGGCATCAAGCATGACATGGCCCTGGTTGGTCGAGGTGACGACATGTTCCAGCGAGCCGGCAGCGAGCAGGAAGCGCGGCGCCTGCTCCGGTGCCCCGGCCAGCTGGCGCGCCAGCCATTCCGGCGCTTCATCCGGCGGCGCCCAGTAGAATGACCCCGACAGCGACACCACGGCACCAATCGCGTCCGGCCGCGTCAGACCCGTGATCGCTGCCGACAGCCCGCGCCGCGACGCCCCGCCAATCAGCACATCCTCGCGCGCCAGACGCCAGCCGAACTCGGCCCGCAGCCAGGGCAAGAGCTCATCGGCGATGAAGCGGGCTTGGTCGGCATAGCGGGCCTGTCCGCTGCTTGTATCGAGCTGGTCGATCAGCACGACATGCATCGGCGGGATGCGGCCGGCCGCGACGAGATTGTGCACGATCTCCCGCGCCGGCGCCCGTTCGCCCCAGTTGAAGGCATCATACAGGATCAGCACCGGTGCATTGGCATCACCCGCCGCGGCGGGCTGGATATCCAGCGTGACCGGCCGCGCCAGCGCTTCGCTGTCGATCATCCGGACCTGATGGTCGCCCAGCCGTCCTGGCGATACCGGCAGCAAGGGCGACAGATCGCCGACCCGGTCCAGGGTCAGCAAGGCCTCGGCCGCGCCGCCGCGCAGACGCCGCCGATTGCCCGGATCGGTGACGCGCCCGGTGCCGTTCGGCCCGGTGACCAGAAAGCTGTAGCTGGCCTGCACATCGCGCGGCACATCCAGCGTCAGACGCCAGATCCGGCTATCGGCGATGCGCTGCATCGGCAGGGCGAAGTCGCGATTGAAATCCTCGACCGGCCAGTCGACGCGCACCGCATTGATGACGCTGTTGAGCCTCACCTCGGTGACATCACCACCGGCCTTGTAGAGAAAGGTGACCCGCGAACGCGCCGCATCGCCGGCGATCGGCTCGATGCGCGGCAGGCCGCTACGGCTCAGCTGCGTCCAGGCCTGTTCAACGGCACCGGGCTGGACCGTCAGCAGCGTCTCGATCTCGGCGAGACTGACGGCAGCGCCCGTGGCCGGCGCGTCATCCGCTGCGGCGGTGGCCAGCACCAGGGCGAGCAGAACCGGCATTGCCGTCATGAATTTACCCCTTTGCCGGTTTCGGCCCACAGTCTAGCCTGCGACGCAATCAGGGGGGAAGACCATGGCTGCCACACCGATCACCATCGCCAGCGACCGCGTCTCGCGGCTGATCCTGCTCGTCGCCCTGTTGCTGGGCGCGATCTATCTGTTCGATGATTTCGGTCTAGGCACTCCCTATCCGGTCAATGTCGTCGTCAAGGCCGGCGGCGTGGTCCTGCTCGGGATTTATGCCCTGAAACAGGGCCGGCTCTGGCTCGGGCTCGGCCTGCTCGCCGGATCCGCCGGCGATGCCTTTCTGGCGCTGCAGCCGACCCAGCAGGCGCTCGGCATTCTCGCCTTCGGGATCGGTCATCTGATCTATATCGGTCTGTTCGCCGACCAGCTGCGCCGCGAGGGCAATCGCGGCCTGCCCGGCTATCTGGCGACCGGCATCATGGTGGTGTTCGGGGTGGTGATGCTGGTGGCGCTGCAGCCGCATTTCGGCGAGCTGCGCGTGGCGGCCAGTATCTATAACGGCATTATCCTGGTGATGGTGGCGCTGGCCCTGATCGGCCGGGCGCCCAAGCTGGCCGTGATCGGGGCGCTGTTATTCCTGGTCTCGGATGCGGTGCTGGCCTGGCGCATGTTTGCCGGCATGCTCGACTGGGCCGGACCCGTGGTCTGGGTGTGCTATTTCGGTGGCCAGGCCTGTATCGCCCTGGGCCTGAGCCATCCCGAAGACAGCGCCCGGAGCTGATCCGGACGCTGCTTCGCAAGACTGTGATCAGGCGTCGGCCATCAGACCCTGTTCGGCCGCCATTTCCTTCATCGCCTTTTGCAGCTTCTCGAAGGCACGGACCTCGATCTGCCGGATGCGCTCGCGGCTGACGCCGAAATGCGCCGCCAGTTCTTCCAGCGTCTCCGGCTCTTCCGACAGACGGCGCTTCTGCAGGATGTGCTGTTCGCGCTCATTGAGCTCGCCCATCGCCGATTGCAGCAATTGCATACGGGTGTCGAACTCGTCGCTCTCGACCAGCTCGTCTTCCTGGCTCTCGGCATTGTCGTCGGCGAGCCAGTCCTGCCACTGGCCCTCGCCCTCGGTGCCGCGCAGCGGCGCGTTGAGCGAGGCATCGGGGCCGGACATGCGGCCATTCATCGACATCACCTCATCGGTGGTGACTCCAAGCTTGGTCGCGATCGCCTGCGCCTGTTCCGGATTGAGATCATTCTCGTCGATCGCCTGCATCTGGCTTTTCATCCGGCGCAGGTTGAAGAACAGCTTCTTCTGGGCCGCGGTCGTGCCCATCTTGACCAGCGACCAGGAGCGCAACACGTATTCCTGGATGGAGGCACGGATCCACCACATCGCATAGGTGGCGAGGCGGAAGCCCTTTTCCGGGTCGAATTTCTTGACGGCCTGCATCAGGCCGACATTGCCTTCGGAGATCACTTCGGCAATCGGCAGGCCATAGCCGCGATAGCCCATGGCGATCTTGGCCACGAGACGCAAATGCGAGGTGACGAGCTTTTCCGCGGCGCCGGCATCTTCATGCTCGCGCCAGCGCTTGCCGAGCATGAATTCCTCATCCTTCTCGAGCATGGGGAAGCGGCGAATCTCGGCGAGATAGCGCGACAGCCCCTGTTCGGGAGACAGCGAGATTGACAGTGCATTGGCCATGATTTTCCCTATCCCTGCTGGGAAAACGGCACCCTTGTACAAGGCGCCCTTTCCCCGGTCCGAACCCTATCTAGGGAGCCGGACATGCGATTGCGAGTGTATCACAACCCTGTGACCGCCATTGATGGGCATATTGACGCGCATGGCGGGTATTCACGGATGAGGCGGACTCTGGCCTACCCGTCCTCCTCCGGCGCGAAGACCAGCCGCAGGGCCTGCAGGGCAGCCGGATTATAGATGGTGTGGTGATGCTCATCATGCATCGGCTGATACCACCAAGTGAGATCGTCCGGTGCACCGGTGTCAAGCGCGGCGACGAGACGATCCATGCCGGTCTGCATGTCCTCGCCTTCATCGGCGATGGTCAGGAAGAGTGAGTGACCGCCGAAACCGCCCGCAGCCAGCAGGTCGGCGGCCTCATGGCTCAGGCCTTCGGAGCGCCACCAGAGCGAGGGGCTGACGGCGATATAATGATCGAAACTGTCCGGCGCGCGCAGGAAGGTCTCGGTGATGAAGAGGCCGGCCATGCTCTCGCCGATGATCGCGTCCTCGCCAGAGGTGCGGTAACGCGCCTCGATCCAGGGTCTGACCTCATCAAGCAGGTGGCTGCGGAAATCGGCGGCGCCGCCATTCTCCGGCAGCCAGCGCAAGTCCTCGGCCAGATCGGACGGCGCCGTGAGCTCGACATAGCGGTTCTCGGTCTGCACCCCGACCAGGATGAATTCCCGGTATTGCATCGACAGGCTGCCCAGCGCCGCCAACCCGGCCATCGGGATGAAGTCCTGCTGCGCGCCGCCATCGACGAGATAGAGCACCGGATAGCTGCGCGTGCCGTCGCCATAGCTCCAGGGCAGGGAAACCGTGATGGTGCGGTTGCCGTCATAGATCCCGGAATCCAGGACGATTTCCTCTCCAACGATGATCGGGGTTTGCGTCCCCGGCTCCGGCGCGGCGTCTGGCTGACAGGCGGCCAGAGTGAGGGCTGCCGCAGCGAGGCCGAGAAGTCGGGCAAAGGGTTTCAGGCGCATCGAAAATCTCCGGCCAATGGGTGCGTCGGGTCTCTGTCTGACCCAAACGCACCCGATTGCCAAGCCGGCCCGTCAAGCTAGACGCCCTGGCGCGCCTGGCTGCGAACCAGCTGTAATTCCAGCCGCTTCACTTCGCGGATTACCCGGTTGTTGAGCAATTGATCGCCCATGAAGCCCTTCATGAACAGGCCGACCTGCATCGCGGCCAGGGCTGCGACACCCCAGCGAATGGCCTGCAATGGCGTGGCCGCCATGAATACGTGCCAGCCCGCCCAGATCGCCAGCCCGGCAGCGGCGATATTGACGATATAGACCGTCCAGGTCACCCAGCCGAGCCGGCCGCCAAACAGGCCGATTGCCTGGTCAAAATAGCCCGGCTCCTCGCCGAACTGGTCGAGCAATTCCCGGTCCTCGGCATCGAGGGCCTCGGCGATCATGGCGTCGAGTTCCTTGTCAGATCCCGTCATTTGAACCTCCCTGGTTCGTGGGTTGTGAAGTTGTTGAATCCAGTGCCGCGCGCATCTTGCGGCGACCATGCATCAGGCGGGTCTTGATCGTGCCCACCGGAACGGACAGCGCGACGGCAATCTCCGCCGCGGTGAAATCGTCGATATAGAACAGCGCCATCGCGTGCCGTTGCGCTGCCGGCAGACCGGCCAGGGCCCGCGCCAGCGGTCCGCGATCGGCCAGCGCTTCGGCGTCGGCCTCCCAGCGATCCGGGGCGACAGGCTCGGCGGCCAGCGCCTCACCGGTCTGACGGCGGCGTTGCAGACCGCGAACCGTGGCGGCGCTTTTGCGGGTGACGATGCGATAGGCCCAGGCGGGGAAAGCTGCGGCATCGGCAAGCCCGCCGACGCCGCGGAAAATATCGATCCAGGCCTCCTGCAGCGTGTCGCGGGCCAGTTCGGCATCACCGGTCAGGCGCAGGGCATGACGCAACAGCGCCGGCTGCCACAGCCGGGCAAGCTGGCCACAGGCGGCGCGGTCACCGGCCTGGGCCATCATGACGAGGTATTCGCCGAGTACCCGTTTGCTGTCGCGTTGCATGGATCCGCTCACCCCGTCTGCAGGGCCGGTCAGGCGGCCCCGTTCAGACTATAGGTGCATGGCCGGGCGAAAAGGGTTCAATACCGCGTTCGCGTGCGGGCTCGGCCCGGCTGGATCAACCCTTGTCCGGCAGGCCCTTGTGGTAGCTCAGATAGCCGCGCTCGACCATGCGGCGCATGGCTTCATAGGCTTCCGACAATTCGTCATAGACACCGCGCAGATGCGACAGCCGGGCCAGCTCGGCCGGGTCGAGGGGTTTGTGCGCCTTGGCCAGCTCGACCGCGGTGCTCACCCAGGCGGTGCGGGCCCGGGCGGCGGTCAGGGCGAGATTGCGGAAATCATCGACGGAAACGTGATGGATTTCCTTCTGGATCACGGCCTGGTTGGCAGCCGATACCGTGTAGTCAATCTGTTCGAGATGGCCGCGCAGCTTGCGCTGCTCGGCCGGGTCCTGCACCAGATCGGGTTCGAAATGGTCAGAAACGCGCCGGAAACTCGACGTCACGGACTTGCTCATGCCTCACCTCTGACAGGCAAACAGGGCTCTAGCCTGCCACAGACGTGTTAACGGAGCCTCTAACGCGCCAGTTGCATCAGCGAGGCGCGAAACTCGGCCATGGTCATCATTTCGGTTGGCGTGCCCATTGCCCCGCCGGGATCGGATTTTCGCCCGGGCGAAACCTCGTCATGGCCAAACACCCGTTCCAGGCTGAAACTGTCGGGGAAGCGGCGCGACAGCCAGATGCAGATCCGGGTCAGGGCCGCGAATTGCTCGGCGCTATAGGGCAGATACCAGCCCTTGGTGATATTGCCGCCTTCGCACAGACGTACCTCGTAATCGCGATACCATTCGTCATGTTCGTCGCGGCGGGTACAGCGGCCATCGGCGTCGAGGATCACCCGGCCCTTCTCGTCACGCTCGGCATTGAACCAGGGGCAGAAGACACCGGTCTGTTGTGCCGGATAGAGCAGGCCCGGATTATTGAGCTCGAAGCCGACATAGTATTGCGACACGCCCTTGCGGCCAGTCGCCGGGCATTCGCTGGTGCCGGCATGATAGCCCCAGGCTTCCCAGTTGAAGCCCTGCGGCAGGAATATCCGTCCCGAGCGGCTGATCGCGCCATAGTGATAGCCCTGCTCGGCGCCATAGCGCATCACTTCCCTGGTCGAGCGGTCACTGTCGGGCAGGGTCCGGGCCGCGTCGAAATGAACGATCAGCCCCTCCAGCCCGCCCGGACGATAGCCGCGCACCTTGTGAAACACGCCCGGCAGGGTCTCGAACTCCGGCTGCATCACCTCACCGAGTTCAACGCGGGACGGGCGTTCGCCCTCATTCTCGTCATCACCGGGCGGCGCCGGCTCCTCGTGATAATTCTCGCAGGCGCCGCTCCAGACGAAGACATCGCCGCGGCAGGCATACCATTGGTCATTGCCGTGAACATCGTCGCCGGTCACTGCCGCGGTGATGAAAATCTCGGTGCCCGGGTCCAGTATTTCCCGGACCGGTGCGGCCAGCGCCGGCGCCCCGATCCGGATATTGACCCGGGCATTGGTGCGTGCTCGCGCGATAACTTGATCCGACATGTGCCCTCCCCAGAACATTTCAGGTTCTTATACAACTGCTTCGCGTTCCGGGTACAGAGCTTCGCCCGGGACGTGCACCAGCATAGCCCCGTCCGGGCCAGGCGGGGATAAAGTGCCAGTCGGCTGAGCGGACTGCGCTGTGGTGGCGCTGTGAAACCGGCCCTGTGCCTGAAGCGGCTTCTCCCCTATCCTGCCCTCGCCGGACGGACAGCACAGGGCTGCCGCACGCGGCAAGGCCAGTTTTCAGGAGACGGGTTCATGGTGCAATGGCGCGGACGGCGCGAAAGCCGCAATGTGATCGACCAGCGCGGCACCCGTTATAGCGGCGGCGGTGGTGGCGGCGGATTGCTGGCCCTGCTGCCCTTGTTGTTGCGCATTTTCGGCTGGAAGGGCGTCGTGCTCGCCGTCATCGTCGTGGGCGGTTTCGGCCTGTTCAGCGGCGGCATCGACAGCGCCCTCAATAATCTCACCGGCGGCACATCGCAGCCGACCACGGTCGAAGGCGAGATCCCGGCCGGCACGGAAGAGGCGGCGCGCTTCGCCGCCGTCATGCTGGCCGATACCGAAGAGGTCTGGACCGAGGTCTTCGCCGAGGCCGGCCAGCAATATCGCGAGCCGAAACTGGTGCTGTTCTCCGACGCCGTGTCCTCGGGCTGCGGCTTTGCGCAATCGGCCATGGGACCGTTTTACTGCCCCGCCGACGAGCGCGTTTATATCGATGTCCGCTTCTATGACGAGCTGGCGCAAATGGGCGCCGGCAATGGTGATTTCGCCCAGGCCTATGTGCTGGCGCACGAGGTCGGCCACCATGTCGAGAACATGCTCGGCATTCTCGATCGCGCCGATGCCGAGGGCCGGCGTGGTGGCGGCGCGGCGGCCAATCTGATGCAGGTACGCGTCGAGCTGATGGCCGATTGCTTTGCCGGCCTGTGGGCGGCGCGCGCCGACCAGCGCTTCAACCTGCTCGAGCCCGGCGATATCGAGGAAGGCCTGGCCGCCGCCGAGGCCGTCGGTGACGACACCATCCAGCGCCGCGCCGGCCGCAGCGTCGTGCCCGACAGCTTCACCCACGGCTCCGCCGCCCAGCGCCAGCGCTGGTTCATGCGTGGCTTCAACAATCCGGATGTCTCGTCCTGCGATACCTTCTCGGCCCGCGAACTCTAGACAGGGCGAGTGTGAGGGAATTGCGACCATGAACCAGACCGCCCCTGCCCGTCCCGGCAGCAAGATCCGCCTCACCGATAGCGGGCTGGAGACCTGGCTGGTGTTCGATTGCGGCATGGACCTGCCGTACTTCGCCGCCTTCCCGTTGCTGGAGACTGCGGCGGGACGCGCTTGGCTGACCGACTATTGGCAGCGCCATATCGCCATCGCGCTCAGACACCGGCTCGACTTCATCCTCGGCGCCCCGACCTGGCGCGCCAATGCCGACTGGGGCGCCAAGCTGGGCTATGACGCCGCCGCGCTCGACCGCATCAATCGCGAGGCGATCGGCTTCATGCAGGCCCTGCGCGATGCCCACCAGACCGGGACCAGTCTGATGCCGGTCCAGGGCAGTATCGGACCGCGCTTCGATGCCTATCATCCGGACACCGTGATGAGCGCCGATGAGGCCGAGGCCTATCACGCACCCCAGATCGCCAGCTTCGTGGCCGCCGGAGCCGATAGCGCCACCGCCATGACCGTCACCCATTCCAGCGAGGCGATCGGCATTGTCCGCGCGGCACAGGCAGCGGGCCTGCCCGTCAGCATCAGCTTCACCACAGAGACCAACGGGCGTTTGCCGGGCGGCGAGGCGCTCGACGAGGCGATCATGGCGGTCGATGCGGCGACCGGGTCAGCGGCCGCCGGTTTCATGATCAATTGCGCCCATCCGGATCATTTCAGCGCCGTCCTTGCGGGCGGCGAGGCCTGGACGCGGCGCATCACCGGGCTGCGCGCCAATGCCTCGCGCAAGAGCCATGCAGAGCTGGACAATGCCAGCGAACTCGATCCCGGAGATGCCGAAGAACTCGCAGCGCTCTACCGCGATCTGCGCGCCAAGCATCCCGGCCTGACCCTGCTGGGCGGCTGTTGCGGCACGGATGACCGGCATATCGCCGCGATCTGCCAGGCCTGCACCTGAGGGTGAGCCCGGGCGGCAGCCGTCACGCCGAACGGCTCAATCGGCCATTGTCCGGCCCGCAGCGCTATTCGATGCGGATGATTTCCCAGTCCGGCGTTTCGCCGTCGAACGCCACCCAGCAAACGCCACTCGAACCCCATTCGCCGCCGACATCCTCGATCGGCGTGCCGATCGGATAATCCGGCCATTCGCGGCAGGACGGGCGGTCATCGCCGGCTGCATAAGGATCGTTCCAGATCATGTCATTGCTGACAATGATCTCGCCATTGGCCTCCATCGACCACTCACCGCTGAACGGGTCCTCGCCCATCGCGTCGGGGAAACCGCTCACGGTCCAGCTGCCACCCTCATAGCCGCCGCCTTCAAAGCGGATCGTGCCGGAATATCCCGCCGCGGGCAGGTTGGGCACGCGGTCTGTCGAGCGCAGGCTGAAACTCTGGCCGGCAGGGGTGCGGGCGCTATCCTGGGCCAGCGCCGGGGCGGCGATGACGGTTGCGGACAGGGCGGTGGCGGCGAAGGCCAGCGTGATCAGGGTTTTCAAAATGAAGCGCTCCGGTTTTGCGGCCAGCTGCCCGGCCTTGTTGGTAGCGCCGGTTATAGCCCTGAAACCATTAAGCTTCGGTGCGTGACATGGCTCAGATTTTCAGGAGCTGTGATTGGCGTCTGCCCCTGCCCCGCCCCGGTCCCGGATTGCGAAAATGCTATCGCGCCATCACGGAGCGGCGTAATATCACACCACGCGGTCCGCCGGACCTCGCTCAAAGGAGCATGACATGGCCAAGGGTCAGCAAAAATCCAACAAGGAAGTCAAGAAGCCCAAAGCGGAGAAGAAGAAAACCATCGCCGCCGCGCCTTCCACCAAGGGCACGGTTGTGCCGCCGGGCAAGAAATAACCACTCTGTGAGGGGGCGGGCTGCCGGGCGACCGGCACCTGCCCCCTGTCTGGCACCAGGCAACGCCGCGTTATCGCTAGCCCGTCTCCGCCTCACTGCGGTCTGCGATCACGGTGAGGATATTGCGCTGGATGCCGCCGAGAATGATCTCGCCCCACACGGCGCTGTAATGATTGGCCGGACTGCTGGCGCGGTAGCGCGTCGTCAGGGTCAGCCGGGTGCGGCCATCGGCGAGCGGGATCAGGGTGTAGCTGCCGGTCTCGATACCGAGAAACTCACTGTCGGGGCCGATATGCGCATCGGTATGACGCGCGATTGAATCGTCGGGAAAGACGAAGCGCCAGGCCAGATGGCTGTTTGGCGACCAGCCCGTCACATGTTCCTCGAAACCGATCTGCTCGCCCCAGCGTGCCAGCCGCACGGCACCGACGCCCTCGCCCACGACCAGGGCCGAGCGTGGCCGCGGGATGCGCAGCACGTCCTGGGCAATCGTCCACACGCCCTCCTCGTCGGACAGACCGTCGAGGCTCAGAAGATGCGGCCAGACCTGATCGGGAACTGCCTCGATCACCATCGAGCGCCGGACCTCGAAATGATGCGTCGGATTGGCGGCCAGCGGCCCCAGCAACAACAAGGCGAAGGGCAGCACGATCAGGCCGGCACTGTGGAGCACGGCGCGCTGGCGGAAACGCGCGTGCAGCCCGCTGACGGCCAGCGCGCCGAGCCAGGCACTGATCCACCACGGCACGGCCAGTATCACCATGCAGATCAGGCCCTCGCGGAAGAAGACGCCGACAATCACCATTGCCGCCAGCAGGAGGAAACCCGCCAGGGCCGCGGTCCAGCTCGCATCCATCCGTCCTGCCGGACTGATGCCAAACTGGATGATGGCGCCAAGACAGAAGGGCAGACCAAACAGGGCGGTAAATCCGCCCGAAAGACCCGCCCCGGCATCGGTTCCGCCGAGGGCGTAGAACAGGCCGGCCAGCAGGACGAGCCCGACAAAGACGAGCAGGAGCCGTGCGCCCACCCAGATCCAGGCCCCTTTCGGCTGCAAAGCTTCGCTCACCGGTTATCCCCCATGCCGGCACTCCCGCCGAGCCGATGCGGGAGATTGCCGTGGATCGCGCGCCGATACCAGTGCCCCATGGTCGCAGGGGCGCGGACGCCAGTGCGGATCAGTCGAAAGCGTAGAGCAGGGAGATATCCAGCCGGGTATCGGTCGGCTCATAGCCGGCACGCGTCTCGAACTCGTGCTCGATACGCAGGCCGGTCTGGACGGCCCAATTGCCGAACAGGCGGTTGGTCAGGCTGAAGCGCTGGTCGACGCGCGAGCCGCCGCCGAGGAAGGCGGTCGTCTCGGAGCTGAAGCGGGCGGTTTCGGAAATCTGGTAGTGCAGGCTCGATCCGGCCTCGGCGACCCAGTCGGTCAGGGTCTCGCCATTGAGGCGGTCCTCGCGGAAACGCTGGCCGGCACCGCCGCGCAGCACCCAGTCCAGCTTCGGCCCGTCCAGCGCATGCCAGATCCCGCCCGCTGTGACGAAAGCCGAACGCTCGTAAATCCCGATCAGGTCGCGCTCATAGGAGCCGCCGCCATAATAGCCGATACCGCTATCGAGTTCGCGCGTGGTGCGGAGCTCGACCAGCCAGTTGTCGCGCGTGGTATGGGTGGCGCTCTCCGAGAGGAAATATTCGAACTGGCTGTCAATGCGCCAGCCCTGCTCCAGCTCGCGGTCGAGCTCGACGGCGAAGGTGAAATCGGTGAGCTCGGAATTGCCGCGTTCCAGCTGGATACCGGCGCGGACATGGCCGGCCCAGCTGTCCGGCCGCATCATGCGGATCGATCCGGCCAGCCAGCCGCCGGAACCCTCGGGCGCGCCGCCCAGGGCGATCGGTGCACCGCCCAGACTGCGATGTTCCGCGTGCTCGGCCGGCGGCGATGCCGGGCCGGCTGGCGCCGCGTCAGTTACAGCCGGCAGCGGCCAGCCGGCGACGGCGCTGGCACGGTGCGGCAGATGCGCGAGAATATCGGCATGGACGGCGGCGCGGCCGCCCTCGACCAGCACGGCGACCATGTCGGCGGTCTCGAGGAAACGCGCATCATCATCCTGGCGTTCGGCGGCCTCGGCCAGCAGCGCCTGATAGGCTTGCGGCAGTTCGGCTGCCACAGACGCCGTGAGCATGATGCTCGATGCGAGCCCGGCAGCGGTGACAGCCGCGAGTGATTTCAGCATGTTGATCCCCTGGGGCTGCGAGTTTCCGGATGCGCCGCGCAAAACCTATTCGGTGCGCGTGATGCGCCAGTCCAGACTGCCGCCATCGGGGCCGAGCCAGCAGACGCCGGTCGCCTCCCAGTCGCCGCCGACCGATTCCACATCGGCGCCGACCGGATAGTCCGGCCAGCTGCGGCAGATCGGAGGCTCGCCCCAGGGATCCATCCAGAAAATATCGGCCCCATTGGTGATTTCACCATTGGCGTCCTCATTCCATTCGGTCGACCACGGGTCGGACCCCATCCCATCCATGACGCCGGACACGGTGATATTGCCGCCGCTCTCGAAACGGATGGTCGCCGTCTGGCCGATGCGCGCGTAATCCGTATTGCGGGTCGCGACGGCGGTGAATTCCTGTCCCGCCGGACCGTCATCGGCCAGCGCGACGGGGGCGGCAAGAATCAGGGCGAGGCTGGCCATGAGCATGGTTTTCATGAGATTTTCCGTTTTCTGGCTGGAGCGTTTCGGCTTCGGCACCGGTCTGGCGCACGGGATTGAGGAGGACGCTTGATGCGCGCGTAAAATTTCAGCCGTCGGGGCAATCGAGAAGAGATTGCGGTCGGCCCGCCCGGCCGGTCCGGTCCTATTGCAGGTGGAGCTCGCTATCGCTGACCCCGTTATTGTTGAACCAGCAGGTCTCCTCCTGGCCGGAATAATCCGCCGCCCAGCTCTGGCAGGTCGCCGGACCGCCATCGGGCAGGAAATAGAGCGCATCGCCGCTGATCGTCACCGAACCGTCCGCCGCCTGGCTCCATTCCCCCAGCGTGCCGACTTGCAGGCCGGGCGGCGGCGGGGCCCAGCCGGTGTCGAGCTGGGTAATGGTCACCGTGCCGCCGCTCTCGCCGCTGCCGAAGGCGATCGCCAGCTTCAAGGATGTCAGATTCTCGATCCGGGTCTGATAGACCTGACCCGATGGCGAGGCGAACGCCTGCGCGCTGGCGGCCGGCATGGCGAGCGGCAACAGCGCCGCGGCAAGGGCGGCAGCCGCGGCGATATGGCCGGGCCGGGTAAATGCACGCATCGGATATCCCCCATTCTGGTAAACCGCAAACCAAGCACGCCCGGGATTAACGGAGGATGAGAGCCGCCGCATTTTCCGGATGCAAATCCCCTCCGACTGGCGTAAATCCCGCGCGCTGCGGGCCGGGGCGGAAGGCCGCCTTCGCGCGGCGGGTTCGTCACCTCACATGTCGGATATGGCGTTTGACTGCGTCGCCTGCGGAGCCTGCTGTTTCAGCCGCCACCCGCGCTATCTCGTCCTCCTGCCGCAAGACCAGGCCCGCATCGCTCCCGACGCCCTGCCCCCTGACAGCCTGTTTGAAGACGGCGGCCGTTCTTTCGTCGACTTCAGCTGCGGCCACTGCACCCATCTACGCACTGACACCGGCCAGGCGCTGTGCGCCGTCTACGACCACCGCCCCGAAGCCTGCCGCGCCTTCCGGCCGGGCAGTTTCGAATGCCAAAAGGCGATAAGGGCCAATGGCGTGATGGGGGAGAAGGTGCGCGCGGTGCCAGCGGCGTAGTTTTGTGCGTTGGGCGGCAAGCCTTCCCTCTCCCTCAGGGAGAGGGTGCCCGAAGGGCGGGTGAGGGTGGCAGCGCCGCGCTCGCAGACGGAAGCATGGCCCGCCTCATCCGCCCCGGATCAAGTCCGGGGCACCTTCTCCTCACGGAGAAGGAAGGCGCCTTCAATCCGCCCCGACCTCCACCTCAGCGCCGGCCTCAACCTCCGCAACGACACCCATCCCCGCCAGGATTTCCGCGTCCATCTCCTCCGGCTCCAGGCGGGCAAATTCGCGCTGGATTTCGTCATAGAGCTCGGGGTCCTCGTCGGGGAAGTCGCGATCAACCGCTTCCAGCGCCTCGATCCATTCATGGCCGCGGCGCGCCGGCGGCAGGGATTTGAGCAGGGTGGCGGCGGTGCGCACCGCGGCGGCATTCTCCTCATTGAGGAATTGCCGGTAGAGGCAGCGCAGCATCAGTCGCAATGCCTCGTGCTCATACATCGCGACCAGCGCGTCGAGGGGCGGCTCTGCCGGAGTGGCGGATTGAATGCGTCGTGTCATGGTGAAATCCCTTGTCTTGTGGCCGCGCCCGCACAGGGGTGCGCGCTTCGCGCGGCGTTCGCCGAAGTGATGGGAGGCAAGCGGGATGCCGGCGATGCCGGTAACCGGTAGAAGAATAGCGCGTGACATCGTGACATCCCGCTTGCGGAGTTTTCCCGTGGCGTCTCCACCCCGTTTCCAATCCTCACACGTACTCGGGTCGGTCGTTTAGTGCCCTCGGACGTGAAGAGAGGACGCCCTGCCAGCGCTTTCGATCGTCACACCGATCGCCCGGACAGGCTCCGCGCGCTCCCGGGCATCAGTGACGTGGCCTGCGCCTCCCACCCCGGGAACCGCTGAAGATTATGCGCGCGGGTCGAGGGGGCGGGGATAAGTCGAGGCGATTTTTCGGGTTTGGCTTTGTTGACGGGGGTTTGCGGGCGGTGTGGGGCGGGGATAAGGCGATGGCGGACGACGGAGTTTCCCCTTCCCTCTCCCTGGGGTGAGGGGGCCCCGCAGGGGCGGGTGAGGGTGGCAGCGCCAAGCTCGCAGACGGGAACATTGCCCGCCTCATCCGCCCCGGATCAAGTCCGGGGCACCTTCTCCTCACGGAGAAGGAAAGCGTTGTGCGTGTTGATCAGCGAAACCGCTTTCTTCCCCGCCTCGGGCGGGGAAGTGGGCCCTGCGTAGCCTTGGCGAAGCAGGGGCCGATGGGGCCGCAGCCGCAGGCTGCGGTGAAACGCTGGTGCCAGACACCGCCGCGCTGCGCGCGCCGGCCCCTCCACCATCCTACGCCAAGGCTACGGACGGTCCCCCTCCCCGGCAAGCCGGGAAGGAAAGCGTTGAGTCAGAAGCCCGCCCGCCCGGGCGAGGCCAAGCCATAAATCCCTTGCCAGCCAAAGGGCCTCAGGGGACAGGCGCGGTCAAGGGTGAAACCGCGAAGCGGCGCCTCCGGCGCCCTTGACCGCGCCTGTCCCCTGAGGCGGACTCTCGACATGGGGTTTAAGGTGGGGGGTGGGTGGGCACCCGTTTTCAGGACGGGAAAAGGTGTGTGTCACCGATTTTTCCCGCGACGTTCGATTAACTTGGAGGCGATTTCGCCTCTCTCACTTCCCGTATTTTTGAGGACAACTCCCCGATTAGATTCCCCAAAAATTCTTGATTTACCTGCTGGGTCTTTGTTGGCCGCTTTATTGAATCAAGCGCCTTGCCGGCCCGACGCCTCTCGAGGAGTCCAATAGCTAAACTGAGACGCCTTGCCAGACGTTCCCCAATCATATTTGAACCATCCATAGCTACTTCGACCGTTGAAAGCATAGTGACGTATACATCATCACTCAAAACAGATGCTTGGCTCAAACTTATTGCCTCAAGTTCATCAAAATTGTTTGAAAAGAGAACAGCTTCCGAAACATCAAAAGGGAAATAGTCAGCGCATACGTCTACTAAATCCCTTCCGTCAAGACGCGCCATTGCGATTGTCAATGACCTTTTCTTAATGACACGCTGTCGATACTTCTCGAAGTCCGCCCAAGATCCCGCTTTCCCCTTAAACAACTCGATCAGATTAATTGTTTGATATGAGAGGCGAAGTTCAAACAAGACATATGCCAATGCCCTACTAAGCCTTTTCTTCCTTTCCTCGCCACCTCTTCGGTAATGCGTAATTTCGCTAACCGCCCACCCCCCGATGAGCCCAGAGGCCAATAGAGCCAATTGTTGAAAAAATGCGTTATCAACAAGCTGATTCATGCCCCCCCCCTTACAGGTCACGATGTCGATGATCGCCAAAAGCAAATTGGATCACAACACGTCTTCAATCAATCACTCCATCTCGCGCGCGTCGCCTTTGGTTATTTCAGGTTCGGCTGTTGCAGGTGTTACTGGCTGCGTTTCCCAGCAAAAGCATGCCTGCGGGCGCCGCTGACGAAGCGCTAACACTTCGCCTCGTCAAGCAACGAATCGAGCTGAACATCGAGAACGGAGACCTTCCCCAATAACAATCGAATGCGATCCAATTCCCCCTTCGGATCCACTCCGTCGGAAGCGCGAGCGATCAGGCTAGTATGCGCTACGCGACCTCGCAGTTGCCCAAGCTCCTCGAGACCGAAAATCAGATCGCCGTCAATCTTGTCAACCTCAATACCGAGAGGAATAACGATACTTAATAGATTTGCCTCTCGGATTCCGTGATTTTCGGTTCGGAGGAAATGTATGAATCCCGTGACAGATCGGCTCAACCGATCATCGAGGTACTTTTTCTCTGGCCACGCCTTTTTCTTATTATCTGTAGGGGCATCAATCGTCTTAACAGGCCCGTACATTTCGCGTCCGCTAAAGCCCAATAGATGAACCGTAACAACGGAGACTTTGCGCTCAGCACACCAAGCGTTCCAAGCGCTGCTGGCGATCTCTTCCGCGCGATCCTCTAGGTACGCCTCAATTTCTGCGTGAACGAGCATCCTGAACGCCTCAGCCCGTCGCTCCACCTTGTCCTGCCACGCATAGGACCCAGTGGGTTCAATGGTCTTGGGAAGCAGATGGCGGCGCAACTCGCCCACCGATGCCTTCATTTTGCGGAATCGAGAAGATGGCATCACTCACTCAACACCGCGGTATTCCAAGCGCGAACGATCACCGTCCCGGTTCTCAGTGGGCACTGGAATGTGAATTCCCAAGGCGTGCGCCAGCTGCGCTCCCCATAAGCCCATCCGGGATGCGGTGTTGGGAATTCCGGCGGTGTCGCTCTCGACGGCCTCCGCAAATTGGTCCCGCTCCCAAATGCCGTGGTATGCGTCGCGAACAGCTTGGGGACGAGCTGCCATTGCTTGCCGCACCGGGGCTGAGAAACAGTAGAATATGAGGGCGTCAAAAATTGCCCGGTTGAACGAGTTCGAACCCGGCTTCCTAGCGATTCCACTCTCACCGAATATTTGAACCAGCACAGTTAAACCATCTCGGAAATTGGACACCAACGCTTGCGCTCTGGGAAGCGACGCGTCCCAGTCATCATTCATGCGTCCGCAAACCAAGTCCAAGAAGTCTTTCATCCGACCGCCGTATTCCGGCAAATACAGTTGAAATGCCAAAGCTCGAACCAATAACTCCACATCCCGCATTCGTGCGTCTGGTTCTTGCTTGCCTAGAAGAGCCCAAAGGCTGGGCATATCTTGGGTCTCATCGTCGACATAATCCAAGAACGGTCCCGCAACGACTGCCTGCCTAAGTTCGTGAGACGACAGCTTCACACTACCGGTATTCAAACGTCGAAAAACTAAGTGCAAAAAATCCGTGTCAGGCCAATTTCGAATTACGACGGTTCGAATCGTATGGTTCAAAAATGCGTTTAGGTCAGAAACCAGATTAGGCTGAGCGTTCAAATGAGAATACTTTTTACGCGCCAAATCGGTTCGTGCCTCAAGGCCCGACAAGCCAAATTCATTTCTTGGACCTGTCGAATTGCCTGTATATTGCAGCAGGGTAAGAAGACGTTGCTTACCATCTAGGACGACGAATTTGCCACGCTCTCCCGGTTTCTCCGCCAACACTATCTGAGGTATGGGCAACCCGAGAATGGCCGATTCAATAAAGCGACTTTTGTTGCGCGGCGACCAGGCATCGCGACGCTGAAACCGAGGGTTCAAATCGATGTTGCCGCGCGTCAGCTGCGAGACGATGGTCTCCACAGTCCAATCGGTTGAATACAAGACCGCTTGTGAAAATCGATCAACGGAAGCGACCTCTAATGGCGTATCTTGCTCGTCGTCAAACTCAACGTCACCGGCAGATTCATCCATTTTTGATCTCCCCTTCTCACACCCTCAGTAGTAGCAGTTGCGAACACCTCTATCGGTTTAGCCGCAAACTGCAAGCGCTATTGAAATACCGAACAAGGGCTTGGATGGAGCAAGCTCGTTTGATCGAGCCATACCGAAAGCCACTAATCAATCGCCTCCCTCACACTCCCGTCCTCGCTGAGATAAATCTCCGACCCCAGCGCCTTGAACTCCGCCGCCTTCTCCGCCATCCCGGCCTCGGCCTCGGAAGCCTCGACCGCATTCGGCGCCCGCGCAGAGCCAAACCGGTCCCGGATCTCCCGCGTAATCTCCATCGAGCAGAATTTCGGTCCGCACATGGAGCAGAAGTGGGCGACCTTGTGGGCGTCCTTGGGCAGGGTCTTGTCGTGGAAATCGCGGGCGGTTTCCGGGTCGAGGGCGAGGTTGAACTGGTCTTCCCAGCGGAATTCGAACCTGGCGCGGCTCAATGCATCATCGCGGATTTTCGAGGCCGGGTGGCCCTTGGCGAGGTCGCCGGCATGGGCGGCGATCTTGTAGGTGATGACGCCGGTCTTGACGTCATTGCGGTCGGGCAGGCCGAGATGCTCTTTCGGGGTGACATAGCAGAGCATGGCACAGCCAAACCAGCCGATCATGGCGGCGCCGATACCGCTGGTGATGTGGTCATAGCCGGGCGCGATATCCGTGGTCAGGGGGCCGAGCGTGTAGAAGGGGGCCTCGTGGCAACACTCGAGCTGCTTGTCCATATTCTCCTTGATCTTGTGCATAGCGACATGGCCCGGCCCCTCGATCATCACCTGGCAGCCTTTGGCCCAGGCGATCTTGGTGAGCTCGCCCAGGGTTTCCAGCTCGGCAAACTGGGCCTTGTCATTGGCGTCGGCAATCGAGCCGGGACGCAGGCCATCGCCGAGCGAGAAGGAGACATCATAGGCGCGCATGATGTCGCAGATTTCCTCGAAGCGGGTGTAGAGGAAGCTCTCCTGATGATGCGCCAGGCACCATTTGGCCATGATCGAGCCGCCGCGCGAGACGATGCCGGTGACGCGGTCGGCGGTCATCGGCACATAGGCGAGGCGGACGCCGGCATGGATGGTGAAATAATCCACCCCCTGCTCGGCCTGCTCGATCAGCGTGTCGCGGAACACCTCCCAGGTCAGGTCCTCGGCGACGCCATTCACCTTTTCCAGCGCCTGGTAGATCGGCACGGTACCGATCGGGACGGGCGAATTGCGCAATATCCATTCGCGGGTGTTGTGGATATTCTTGCCGGTGGAGAGATCCATCACGGTATCGCCGCCCCAGCGGATCGCCCACACCATCTTGTCGACCTCTTCCTCGACCGAGGAGGTGACCGCGGAATTGCCGATATTGGCATTGATCTTGGTGAGGAAATTGCGGCCGATAATCATCGGCTCCAGCTCGGTGTGATTGATATTGCACGGGATAATGGCGCGGCCACGGGCGATCTCGGAGCGGACGAATTCCGGCGTCACGAATTCCGGGATCGAAGCGCCGAAGCTTTCGCCATCGGCCATGCGCTCCTTGAAGCCGGCCATGGGCGTCTTGCGGCCGAGATTTTCGCGCTCGGCGACATAGATCATCTCGTCGGTGATGATGCCGGCGCGGGCGAATTCATACTGGGTCACCGGGGCATCAGCGAGGCCACGCATGGGCTTGTGCAGCCCGGGAAATTCGCGCGCCAGATATTTGCCCGAAGCGCCGCCATTATCGAGCGGCGTCACCGGACGCCCCTCATACTCCTCAACGCCGCCACGCTTTTTGATCGAGGCCAGCCGGATGCGCGGCAGGCCATGCTCGACATCGATCGTCGCATCCGGATCGCTGTAAGGCCCCGACGTGTCATAGACGCGCACCGGCGGCTCATTCGCCGTCGGATGCAGATCGATCTCGCGGTGCGGAACCTTCAGGCCCGGCGCGGTGACCGGAGACGTCCAGATGCGGCGCGATCCCGGCAGCGGCCCGGTGGTGACCTTGGGTGTCTCGAAACTGGCTTGCGTGGTGGGCTTGTTCATTGGGGGAAATCCTGGCGGGGCGTGAAAAGGGGTTATTCGGTGGGCAGGCCGAGCTCGGCGCGGGCCTTCTTGCTCAGGCCGGCGGCGACGATCCGGTGGCTTTCGCCGAGATAGTCGCGCAGCGTGTCGGTATCGAGCGTTTCCGGGCCGGTCCATTGCAGCCAGCTCATGCCGCGCGAGGCGAGATAGGGGGCGGGGCGCATGCCCGGCTCGTCCTTGTAGATCTCGAAGGTCAGGGGCGAGCATTTGAACGAGATGGCGAAGCCTTCAACATCCTTCGCCCAGCCGCCAACGGCAAACACCTTGCCGCCGACTTTCCAGACATGCGCCTCACCCCACTGCACGACTGTGCTGGTGGCGGGCAGCGTGCCGCAGAAGGCGTTGAATTCGGCTTCGTCCATGGTCCGCTCCGTCCCGACGCCGGCATGACCCGGATCCGGTTCTAAGGGTGCTTCTCAGACCTGACACCTGCCAGGACGCCCCTCGGAAATCTTGAACGGAGCATGCCGCCCGCCGGTGATTCTGGCAAGCGCATGTGCCCGGCAGCATGGCGACCGGGCACACAGGCTCGCCCTGACCGGTCTTGCCAGCCCTAATGGCCGGGAATGCGCGTATAGTGCCGGTCGTCCCAGACGACACCGTTCAGCGCGCCGGCCGCATCGCGGCTGAAGCCAAAACCCTCCAGTTCGGCGAGCGGGTGTGTCTGACCACCAAACAGGTCAGGCGTGGCGGGCATCATGGTGACCGCGTAATCCCCCCAGCGCGCGACGAGCTGGCCATCTTCCAGCGCAATGTCGAAATCGAGATAGGGATCGCCGGTGCTCCAGCGGCCTTCATAGGCGGCGAGTTCTGTCACCGAAGGCTGCCAGCTCCAGCCGCCCCAGCGCTCTTCGGCACGGGCCTCGGCCAGGCTATCCTGGCGCCGGTCGAGCAGCCAGGCGGCGCGTTCCGGATAGAGGCGCGGCCGGGCCTCGGACCAGCTCTCGGCATCCTCATGCCCGGTGAGGAATTGCAGATACTGGATCACGGTGCGCGAGGTGACCCAGCCGGTCATATTGTCGGAATTGGAGAAGGTGGCGATACCGACACCGAGATCGGGCGCGAAAGCCATCATGGTGCGGATACCGGTATAGCCGCCGCCATGGACATAGAGCGCATGGCCCTCGAAATCGCAGATATTCCAGCCCAGCGCATAGCCGGAACAGGGCAGTTCGATCGCATTGCGGCGATCATCCCTATGCGTCTGCGCCGCAACGGCCTGGGCATCGCTCAACATGGCAGCGCTAATACCGCTGCCCTCAGGCCCGGCACCGCGCAATTGCAGCTGCAGCCACTGGGCCATATCCCCGGTCGAGGTCACCAGCCCGCCCGCCGATTGCATGATGGCATCGGTCTTGGGCCGGACCTCGTACCAGCCCGCATCCTCGCCCTGCCAGATATGCCCCCAGGAGAGGTCGTCGAGCGGGAAATCGGAGGTGCGCGCCGAGGTGTGCTCCATGCCAAGCGGATCGAAGATCACCTGGTCAAGCCAGTCCTGCCAGGAGCGTCCGGTCGCCGTCTCGAGGATGGCACCGTAAATATTGTAGCCGAGATTGTCATATTGGAAGCCCGGCTCGCGGACGCTGGCGTAATTGGCGATCAGGCCCGGATAATCACGCGCCTGCACCTGCAGCACATAGGCTTCCAGCACGACGATCATGTCGGCCTCGATCGGCACCTGGTGCGAGATCAGATCGCGCAGGGTCCAGTCGGCCGGATCGACGCCTTCGGGAAATTGCAGGTCGGGCCAGTGATCCGTGATGGCGCTGTCGAGATCGAGAATGCCCTCCTGGTCGAGATACGCCGCCAGCAGGCCCATATAGGCCTTGGTCTGCGAGGCGATATAGATCGGCGTCTCAGACGTCATCGGTGCCCCGGTCACGGCGCGGCGCTGCCCCTGGGTGCGGTTCATGATGATATCGTCGGGCGTCACCACAACGACGGCAAAGCCGGGACCGAGATCGGGAAAGCGGTCGAGAAATTCGTCCAGCTGCGCGGCTGCGCCCCGGGGCGTCTCGGCCAGTGTCGCGGTGCCGGTCAGAAGAAGGGCGCTGATGGCCGCGAGAGTGTGACGTAACATGCCTGGTGCTCCATTTATGCGCTCCCCGCTCGGGAGCATTTCAAGACCCAGTCAAGCAGAGGCACACAGGGCCGGTATTGAACGGGTGTAACATCGCCGTCTCAGGCAGCGGCGAGCAGGGTTTTGAGCCGATGCGGCGAATAGCCGGTTTCGCTCCTGGCCAGACGCGTGAAATGGCTCTGGTCGGCAAAGCCGGCGCCATGGGCCGCGTCGGCGAGCGACGCCCCCTGCAGCATGTCGGCGATCGCCCCCGCCAGCCGGCAACGGCGGCGATACAGGCTGGGCGGCACGCCAAACCGGTCACGGAAGGCTCGCGACAGGTGCACGCGATGAACGCCGGCTTCATCGGCGATGCGTTTCAGGTCGGGAGCGGCCGTACTGTCGCGCAGCGCATCGCGTGCGCGGACGAGCCAGCCGGGCACTGCCGGACCAGGCGATGCGCCACTGCGCTGATCGCGCTGCGGCGTCATGACGGCCAGCAGATCGCAAATGATCGCCTCCGCCTCGGCGTCCGATCCGTGCGGGAGCGCGGCGAGCGTCATTGCCGAACGCCGGTCGCGCCCGGTCATGACACCCGCCTGCCAGCGCCAGTCGATTGAACGCCCCGGCAGATACTCGTCCAGCCGGTCCGGCTCCAGATTGATCGAGAGGATCAGGGCCCCGTTGGGCCCGTATTGATTGTGATGCTCGAGACCGGCGGGTTTGACGCCGACACTGGGCTGTCCGATTTCCCGCTCACGCCCGGCATGCGCTTCGAGAAACTCGCCCGCCAGCAGGCAGGAAAACTGGTGGACGCCATGATGGTGCGCCGGCATCGACCCGCCCCGGGCATAATAGCTGAGCCGGGCGCAGGTCCCGCCGCCTGCAAAGAGCTGCGCGTGTTGCATCATCAATCTCCCGGCGCGGCGAAATTCCGGGCCGTCACCATGATGCACCGGCATCGCGATTTGGATGATGAAATCCTGTTCAGAAACCGGACGCGCCGCCGCGCGCCATCAGTTCTGCGCCATCCTCTGCCCGAAACAGGCATCATGCATGGGCAGGAAGGCGTCGGCATCGCGATTGCCGCCATCGGCCGCCTCGGCGAGATAGGCCCGGGCCCGGTAGGGATCGCGCGCGCCGCGGTCATCGGAGAACATCAGACCGGCATACAGGGCCGCGACACGGCTGCCATGCTCGTCGGCGATGCGGGTCATGGCGTGTTCGGCGCGGTCCGAATTGCCCGCCCACTGATAGGTGGCGAGCGTCAATTGCGCCAGACTGGCGAGGCTGGCACGGTCATCGGCCTGCAGCAGGGTGCCGCCCCAATAAAAGGCTGCCGCCTCGACCGGGACCTGGCGCTGGCGCGCCATCTGTTCCAGCGCCTGCCTCATGCCATCGCCCGTCTGGCCGAGATAATTGTCCCGCGCGGCCGCGAAGCGCGCGCAATCATCGGCGAGGGCCGGGGCGCCAAACCCGGCCACCAGCCCCAGGCCAGCCGCCAGGGCGAGTGAATTGCGCAACCAAAAACGGGACATCGGCCCCTCCCTTTTCCCAATACGGGAGAAAGTCTGGGCGATCCGGTTTAAGCCCGGGCCAAGTTGGGCGCCGGTTTTTTCAACAAATTCAATTCAATAACAAGAGATTTACCGCGCGGCCCGCATTTGACGGATCGCGGCCCAATTATTGCTCATTCCCTAAGACAAACGGTCAAATGAGGACGAAATCATGCGGGCGATCTTTCATTCCGGCCATGGCCGGCTCGAAGACAAGTCGAACACATTCACCGCCATGCGGATCGTCTTCGCGATTGTCGTTGTCTATGCCCATGCGGTGCTGATCCCGATGGGGCTGCCCTATCACGGGGTGTGGCCGGAATTTGTCGATGCGACGGTACAGCTGGCGCTCGACGGGTTTTTCATCCTCTCCGGCTATATGATCACCGCCAGCCTGCTCAATAACCGGGACATGCTCTCCTTCACCGCATCGCGGGTGCTGCGCATCTTCCCGGGGCTGATTGCGGCCGTGCTGCTGATGTGGCTCGTGGTTGGTCCGCTCTTCACCGAGCTGTCGCTCGGCGAATACTGGAGCCATGCCCAGACCCTGCAATTCCCGCTGATGGTGATCTCCCAGGCCGATCCGCTGGCCGGCCTGCCGGAAGTGTTCAACGCCTCACCGATCGGCGGCACCATGAATGGTGCGCTGTGGACGATCCGCTATGAGTTGCTCGCCTATCTCGGCGTCGGCCTGCTGGCCGCAGTCGGCCTGTATCGCTCGCGCACCGTGATCCTGATCTGGGCCGGTCTCGCCGTCAGCTTCGGCGCCCTCTACCAGATCTTTGGCTATAGCGGCATTGGCGAGGGTACGATCGGCTCGATGGCCCGCTTTGGTCCCGCCTTCATGATCGGTGCCGGATTCTATGCCGCCCGCGACCAGCTGCCGCTCTCGGCCGGCTATGTCGGCCTGGCCCTGCTCGCCGCCATCGCCAGCCAGGGCACGGCGCTGGGTCCGGTGATGCTGCAGATCGCGCTGGCCTGGCTTTATCTCTGGGTTGGTTTCCTCGACGTGCCCGGCCGCATCGGCAAGGCGCTGCGCGAGGTCGAGGATGTCTCCTACGGCGTCTATATCCTGCACTGGCCGCTGGGCATGATGGCCTTCGCCCTGATCCCGGGCATCGGCGCCAACGCCCTGTTCGCGATCATGACCGTCAGCGCCATTGCCGCCGGCTGGCTGCTGCGGGTGACGGTCGAAAAACCGGCGCTGGCCATGAAGCCCCGCCTGCTGAACCGGATGCGTCAGCCACGCATGGTCGCGGCGGAGTAGCCCCTAGCTCTCGACCGGCGTCCCGAACGCAGTGATCGCCAATCCCAGCAGGCACAGACCGGCATAGCCCACCATCCGCAGGTTCTGCCCGCCGGCCCGGCGTGCTCCGAGCGCCGCGAGCGCCGCCTGCAGGGCGTAGTAGAGCGCGAAGGCGCGCGAGGCGTAGGCGATGATCTCGAACAGGTTGGCCGTCCAAGTCAGTACCAGCCCGGTCCCGACCAGCACGGCATAGGCCTGGCGCAGCTTGATGCGGCCACCGCTCAGCTCCACCATCAGACCACCCGATCCGCCGGTATCGGCGACGGCGGCGCTGAACTGGGCGCTGAGCGCGGCGGCGACCAGCAGCACCGGCAGGATGGGCGCGACGATCCGCATCATGTCGATGATCGCGGTCTCGCTGAAGGGCAGTTCGCTGGGCGTGAAGACGTAAGCAATCAGCGCGATATAGACGATGTAGATCGCGGTCGAGATCAGTTGGGCGCGGCGCATCGAGCGGATACGGGTGGCAGCGTCATAGCTGGCCTTGAGATAGCGCGAGGTCTCGAAGCCCTGGATGGTGACGATCAGGCCGAAGGCCAGGGTGATGGCCGGCCAGCCGGTCAGTTCCGGCGCGGTGACTTGCAGATCGCCGGCGCGCAAATGTTCGGCATTGAACAGGATCAGTCCGAAAATCAGCCCGGCAATGATCGCCAGCTTGATGCCGACCGAGACCTGTTCCAGCCGTTCCAGCGCATGGAAACCGCGCGTCCAGCCGACCACCAGGATCAACACCAGCACGGCGCTGGCCAGCAGCCGGGCATGGAAACGGTCATCAACCTCGGTCAGGCTGACGCCAAAGGCGCCCAACAGGTTGAGATAATAGGCGACCGAAATGATGTAGGCGAAGGCCAGCACCCAGGAGGCGGCCGTCTCGATCCGGGTTTCCAGCGCGCTGCGCGGGCTGGTGGCCTGGTCAAGCTGATGGATATTGGCGCGAATCGCGGCGCCGAACAGCCAGGCGCCGGCGCACAAGCCTGCCATCACCAGCGGTGCAAGATAGCCATAGGAGGTTTCCAGCACCGGCCCGAGGACGAGAAAACCGCTGCCGATGATCGAGGCCAGCGGCGTGATCGTCGCGCGCCAGAGCCGGTTGCCGGCGATACGCGGCAGCGACAGCAATATCCCGGTCAGCAGGGCGACGGCGAGGATCAGGGCCTTTGTAACAGCCATGTCCTCACGCCCCTCCCCGCCCGGTCATTACGCCCGGAAAGGATCCTGCATCAGGATCACGTCCTCGCGTTCCGGACTGGTCGAGACCAGGGCGATCGGGCAATTGATCAATTCCTCGACGCGGCGGACATATTTGACCGCTTCGGCCGGGAGATCGGCCCAGGAGCGCGCACCGGCGGTCGAGCCCTGCCAGCCTTCAAGCTCCTCATAGACCGGGGTGACCCGGGCCTGGGCTTCCTTGCCGGCGGGCAGATAATCGAGCCGCTCGCCGTCGAGCTCATAGGCGACGCAGACTTTCAGCGTCTTGAAACCGTCGAGCACGTCGAGCTTGGTCAGGGCAACCCCCGACACACCGCCGACCTGCAGGGTCTGGCGCGTGATCACCGCATCGAACCAGCCGCAGCGGCGCTTGCGCCCTGTGACGGTGCCGAATTCATGGCCGCGCTCGCCGAGCTGCTGGCCGTCATCATCGTGCAGCTCGCTGGGAAACGGACCGGCGCCGACGCGCGTCATATAGGCCTTGGCGATGCCGAGCACATAGCCGACATCCTTCGGGCCAACGCCGGTACCGGCCGAGGCCTGGCCGGAGACGGTGTTGGACGAGGTGACGAAGGGGTAGGTGCCGTGATCGACATCGAGCAGCGCGCCCTGGGCGCCCTCGAACAGGACTTTCTGGTCGGCGCGGATCGCGTCCGCCAGCACCCGCCAGACCGGCGCGGCATAGGGGATGATTTTTGGCGCGATCTCGAGGATTTCCGCGAGCAGTTGAGCGGCCGGGTATTCCGGATGGCCGAGCCCGCGGCGCAGGGCATTGTGATGGTGCAGGATATCGGCGACGCGTGCCTTCAGCGCGGTCTCGTCCATCAGATCGATGACGCGGATGGCGCGGCGCCCGACCTTGTCTTCATAGGCCGGACCGATACCGCGGCGCGTCGTGCCGATGGCTTCGCCATCATCGCGGTTTTCGCGGAAGGCATCGAGTTCGCGGTGGATCGGCAGGATCAGGGCCGCGGTCTCGGAAATCTTGACGACGTCGGGATTGATATCCACGCCCTGGGCGCTGATGCGCTCGGCTTCGGCGATGAAGGCCCAGGGATCGACGACGACGCCATTGCCGATCACCGACAGCTTGCCGCGCACGACACCGGAGGGCAGCAGCGACAGCTTGTAGACCTTCTCGCCGACGACCAGCGTATGGCCGGCATTATGCCCGCCCTGGAAGCGCGCGACGACATCGGCGCGATGGCTGAGCCAGTCGACCAGCTTGCCCTTGCCCTCATCGCCCCACTGGGCGCCCACCACGGTTACGTTCGCCATGTCTGACTCCTGTCCTGTCGCGGGTTTTTGTCACGAAGCCGTGACCCGGACCAGATCAATTTGCATTCATCCGGCGATGCCGACAACATCGTGCCCGGAAAATCCTCCATCGGCAGTTTCATGCGGAGACCATGATGATTTCAGCACGAACACTTCTCGCCTCGGCATTGCTCGCCTTTGCCATGACGCCGAACGCCAGCGCTTGGCAATCGGCGCCACAAGGATGCAACGACACCATGCATGATGATTTCGATTTCTGGGTCGGCGAATGGAATGTCTATGCGCCCGATGACGGCCCCTATCAGGGCCACAACTCGATCACCAGGGCCCAGGGTGGTTGCCTGATTACCGAACGCTGGCGCGGCGCCAGTGGCAGTACCGGCGAGAGCATGAATTTCTACGACCCCCTCGTCGGCGCCTGGCGCCAGGTCTGGGTCAGCCCGGGCAATTTCATCGACTATACCGGCGGGCTCAATGCCGATGGCGCCATGGAATTAACCGGCGAAATCCACAATACCGGCAATGGCGTTCGCGCGCCCTTCCGCGGTGTCTGGACGCTGCAGGACGATGGTTCCGTCCGGCAGCATTTCCAGCAACAGGGCAGTGATGGCAGCTGGTCTGACTGGTTTGTCGGCATCTATGTGCGCCAGGAGACCGACCCACGCGCAGCCGAGGCGGCCGCAGCCCGCGGCGAATAGGCAAGGCGGCTCAGAACTCGACGACGTAGTAGTGTTCCATGTCGTAGAGGGCATAGAGCAGCTCGGCGGGGAGACCGTAGGCGTGGCGCAGATAATCGCGTTGCGAGGCATGGATCTGCCAGCCGCGCACCTTGGCCCAGCCCTCGCCCGGCATTTGCAGATTGGGCTCGGGCTGGTTGGCGACGACATGCTGGCCACGCTCGCCGCCGAAACGGCCCATCATGCGGCTCGGCGCCAGGATATAGGCGATGGCGCGCGGCGCCGTGTCGGGATCAAGTTCGCGCAAACGCTGCACGGCCTCGGTCGCGGCACGTCCGGCGGTGCGGTGATCGGGGTGCCAGGACAGGCCGCTCTCCGGCCAGAAGGTGACGATCAGATCCGGCTGCCAGGCCTGCATCCGCTCCATCAGGCGCCCGACATAGACCTCGTAGTCCGCATCCGACAGTCCGCCATCGGGATAATCCCAGACCGCCTGTTCCTCGAGCCCCAGCGCCCAGCCATTCTTGAGCACTTCGGCGTGGCGGATAATGCCCAGCTCGCCGGGACGGCTGACCTGGGGCAAGGGCGTGCCCGCCTCGCCGCGCGTTGCCGTGATCATCCGCGTCACCGCATCGTCGCGCTGGTTCGCCCGGATCAGCAGGCCGGTAATTGATTGCTCGTCATCGGGATGTGCGAAGACCGCCAGCACCGAACGGGCACCGAGCTCGCCCGCGATCGAGGGCACGCGCCGCGCGCCGGGCTCGTCAAACTGGGCGTCGAGCCAGAGCCAGGCGGCCGCCAGCAGGATGGCCAGCACGCCGGCGACGACGATCACGAATCGTATCACCGGCGAGCGAGGCATGGCCTAGCCTCCGAAGCGATAGCTCAGGCGGACACCGGCATTGTCGAGTGCCTGGTTACGGCCCGAAGCCAGGATCTGGCCGTGGGAGATGTGCTCGTAATAGGCACCGACGGCCCAGCGGTCATTGATGTCGTAATCAAGGCCGAGGGTGGTGTGGAAGAGATAGTGGCTGCCCATCAGCGCCCGCGTCGTCGCCAGACGGATCCGGTTCGGATCGCTTGGCGCCGAATTCTGGTCGATATCAACCACGCCGTCATTATAGGACAGGCCTTCCTTGATCTCGAGATGCCAGCGATCCGAGAGCGGGATATTCCAGGCCAGGCCGGCAGCGCCGAAATTCGTCAGCCCGTTGGTGTTGAAAGAGCCGTAGATATAGGGCCGCGGCGACCAGATGCCCGACAGGAAGTCCGGTGAGGCGAACAGGAGTTCCGCCGTCACATTCGGCCCGTCCTCGACATGGTCGGCCAGATCATGGGCGGTCACGCCGAGGCGGAACTCCATGCCGCGATCTTCGGCCTGGGCGGCCCCGGCCAGCAATGCAGTGGCGGCAGCCGCCATCATCCAACGTGTCATGATCACCCCTTTGAGCTGTGGCCTGCTACAGACCCCCTGTTGGCCAACCGATAGCGCGCCCGCTACGCCGCGTCCAGCGCCTCGCGCCAGGCCCAGTCGAGCCAGGGACCGAGTGCGGCCATATCATCACGCTCCACCGTCGGGCCGCACCAGATGCGGATACCGGGCACGGACTGGCGGTGCATCGAGATGTCGAGCGCCGCATTCTCGCGCTCGAGCAGGCTGCAAATCCGCTTGGTCAGGTCCCATTGCGCCTCGGTATCAAGGGCTGCGGCGCGCGGATCGGTGTATTTCAGCGTCACCGAGACCGGTGAACGCGCGGCCTCGTCCTCGCACAGATAGCCGAGCCAGTCGGACTGGCGCACCCAGGCGTCCAGCGCCGCGAAATTCGCTTCGCGCCGGCGGATCAGCTCGGGCAGGCCGCCAATGCGCGAGGCCCATTTCAGCGAGGAGACATAATCCTCGACACACATCAGCGACGGCGTGTTGAGGGTCGAACCCTCATAAACGGCCATATTCGCCTTGTCGCCGGAATGCAGTTGCAGCAGGCCCGGGATTGGCCAGGAGGGCTTGTAGCTGTTGAGGCGTTCGATCGCGCGCGGGCTCATCACCAGCATGCCGTGCTGGGCCTCGCCGCCGAGGCACTTCTGCCAGGAGAAAGTCAGGACGTCGATCTTCGACCAGTCGATCTCGGCTGCAAACGCCGCCGAGGTCGCGTCGCACAGGGTCAGCCCCTCGCGATCCGGATCGATCCAGTCGAGATCGGGCACCCAGACGCCGGCCGCCGTGCCATTCATGGTGAAGACCGTATCGCGCTTGCCGTCATACTGCGCCAGATCCGGCAATTGCCCGGCCGGGGTCTCGAAAATGCGTAAATCCTCAAGCGGCAGCTCGTCGCGGGCATCGAGAATCCAGCGCTTGCCGAACACGTCCCAGCCAAACACATCAACGCCGCGCTGGCCGAGCAGCGACCACATCGCCGCTTCCATCGCGCCCGTGTCGGAGCCGGGCAGGATGCCGACCTTGTAGCCTTCAGGCAGTTCCAGCAGCGCATGCGTGCGATCAATCGATTCGCGAATCCGGGCCACGGCCTGGCCGGCACGGTGGGTGCGCGAGAGCGGCGCCTCGGACAGGCCTTCCCAGGTCCAGCCCGGATGCTTTTTCACCGGTCCACAGGAAAAGCGCGGATCGGCCGGACGGATCATGGGTTTGGAATTGGGGGTGTCGACGGCTGCTGTCATGGAATCGGCCACTTGTATCTCCGGATCATAAGGCGGCGGGGAAGTTTCCGACACGTTGACGCCCCGCGCGCAGCGGGGCAAGAGGCTTTGCATGATCGCATCACAGCGCGCCCTGTTCGACCTGCCGCGCGAGGTCGCCTATTTCAACGCCGCCTATATGGGTCCGATGCCGATTGCGGCATCGGGCGCCGGCGCCATCAGCTATGCGCGCAAGACGCAGCCCTGGACGCTGGATATCCGGGCCGACTTCTTCGACGCGCCGGAAGCTTTCCGCACCCGCGCTGCAACCCTGTTCGCGGCCAGCCGCAACGATATCGCCATCGTGCCGGCCGCCTCCTATGGCCTCGCCACAGCCGCGCGCAATCTGGCCCCGGATGCCCGGTCGGAAATTCTGGTCCTCGACGCGCAATTCCCGTCGAATATCTATGTCTGGCAAGGCCTGGCGAAACAGTATGGCGCGCGCATCCGCACCGTTTCGCGGCGTGAGGACCAGAGCTGGACCGATGCCATGCTCGCCGCGATCGGCCCCGCGACCTCGATCGTCGCCTGCCCGCAAGTGCACTGGGCCGATGGCGGCCGGCTCGACCTGGCCACGATCAGCGATGCGGCCCGGCGCCAGGGCGCGGCCCTGGTGCTCGATTTGACCCAGTCACTCGGCGTCCTGCCCTTCGATATGGCGGCGATCCAGCCCGATTTCGCTGTCGCCGCCTGCTATAAATGGATGCTTGGTCCCTATTCGATCGGTGCGCTTTATGTCGCACCGCAACACCAGAGCGGCGAACCGCTTGAGGAGAACTGGATCGTGCGCGACCGGGCCGAGGATTTCGCCCGCCTGGTCGATTATGCCGATGAATACGCCCCCGGTGCGCGCCGTTTCGACATGGGCGAGCGCTCCGGCTTCCAGCTGGTGCCCGCCGCGAATGTCTGCCTGCAACATTTGCTCGATTGGGGTCCGGAGGAAATTTCCGCGACGCTGGCCATGCGCACCGCCGAAATCGCCGAAACCGTCGCTCCGCTGGGTCTGCGCGATGCGACACCGCAACGCGCGCCGCACTATCTCTGCCTCGCTTTGCCCGGCGGCGCCCCGGTCGATCTGGTCAAACGTCTGGCCGCACACCAGGTCTTCGTCTCGCAACGCGGCGACCGGCTGCGGGTGACGCCGCATCTCTATAACGACCAGGCCGACCTGACCCGGCTGGTCGCCGCGCTGAAAGCCGAGCTCTGAATTGACCCACACGCCTCACCACCCGTCCCTGCGCGACTGGGCCATGCTGCTCGTGCTGACCCTGCTCTGGGGCTCGGCCTATGCCTTCATCAAGCACGCAGTGATCAGTTTCTCGCCCTCTGCGCTGATCCTGGTGCGCATTGGCGGCGCAGCCATTCTACTGACCGGCTGGACCTATGCCCGCGGCCACCGCCTGCCGCCGCTCAATGACAGGCGCTGGCTCTGGTTTGGCGCGCTGGGCCTGTTCGGCAATACCGCGCCCTTCTTCCTGATCAGCTGGGGCCAACAGACCATCGACAGCTCGCTGACCGGAATCCTGATCGCCACCATGCCGCTCACCACCATCGCGCTGGCGCATGTTTTCGTGCCCGGCGAACGGATGAATGCCCGCCGCCTGGCCGGTTTCCTGATCGGTTTCGGCGGCGTGGTTATCCTGCTCGGACCGGTCGCCCTGCAGGGGCTGGGCGGGTCGGGGCTGCTGGCCCAGATCGGGATTTTGTGCGCGGCGATCTGTTACGGGATCAATGCCGTGCTGGCCCGCCTCCTGCCCGACACACCGCCCTCGCTCTCGGGCGCCGGCATGCTGATCATGGGCGCACTGCTCTGCCTGCCCTTCGGGCTGTGGGACCTGACCCGGATGCCGGCCGCACCGGTTTCAGCCTGGCTGAGCGTGTTCTGGCTGGCGATCGGGCCGACGGCGCTGGCCTCGGTCCTGCTGATGCAGATTGCGCGCACGGCCGGGCCAAGCTTCCTGGCGACGGTCAATTACTTGACCCCGGTCGCCGCCGTCGCAACCGGCCTGCTGATCGGCGAAACCCTGGGCTGGAACGCGTTGCTGGCGTTGGTGATCATCCTCGCCGGCGTCTGGATCGCGCGCAAGAAAGCCGTGCCGCCACCCGTGTGAGCGCAGCCCTATTCGCGGATCATCCACATATGATCGACGGGGCCATGGCCGGCACCAAAACCCGGCGCGCGCGAGATCGCTTCAAAGAGATAATCGCCTGCATGCCTGACCGCGTCGGAGAGCGAAAAGCCGCGCGCCAGCAGGGCCGCGATGGCCGAGGCCAGGGTGCAGCCGGTGCCATGGGTGTGGCGGGTGTCGATGCGCGGGCGCTCGATGATTTCCATGCCGCGCGAGGAGACCAGCACGTCGCGCGCGACACTGCCGGGCACATGCCCGCCTTTGACCAGGGCTGCACGCGCGCCCATTTCGATCAGCGCTTCGGCGGCCCCGATCTGGCCGTCGATATCCTCGATCTTGCCGCCGGCCAGACGCTCGGCCTCGGCGATATTGGGGGTCACGAGCAGGGCGAGCGGCAGCAGCCGGTCGCGGATCGCAGCCTCGGCGCCGGCATCGAGCAGGGCATCGCCGGAGGTTGCGACCATCACCGGGTCGAGCACGAAGGGCATGCCGGGCGCGCGTTGTTCGATCAGTTCGGCCACGGCGAGGACGATGGCCTCATTGACCAGCATGCCGGTCTTGATCGCATCGGTGCCGATATCGTCGAGCACGGCGGTCATCTGGGCGACGACCATTTCGACGGGGACCGGATGCACGGCGGCAACGCCGAGCGTGTTCTGGGCGGTGATGGCGGTGATCGCGGTCGTGGCATAGCCACCCATCGCGGCAACCGCCTTGATGTCGGCCTGGATGCCGGCACCGCCGCCGCTATCGGATCCGGCAATCACCAGGACGCGGCCGGCATGTTCGAGATCGGTCATGGATATTTCCCTGTTCGGCGCGTCAGTCCCGCGGCAGTGCTGCCGCCTGGCTACGCGCCCGCATCGCTTCGGAATCGCTGGTCGCATGATCGGCCGCGCGCAGATAGAGCGCCCGTGCTGCGTCGCGATCGCCCTGCTGCAGGCGCAGATCAGCGAGCGCCAGCGCTGCGGTGACATTCTCGGGCTCGAAGGCGAGGATCTGTTCGTAAATCCGGATCGCCGCGACAGGATCGCCGGCGCGGCCGAGGCAGCCGGCATGCTGCATCAGCGGCCCGTCATCCCATGGATTGGCCTCGACGGCGGCAGCAGCGGCAGCGCAAGCGCTCAATTCAGCCGGCAGTGCGGCAGCGGCCGCCGCCCCGGCCTGGGCCGGCATCGCGCTTGCGCGCGCCGGCGCGGCAGACCTGGGTGATGCCGCAGCGGGGGCAGACGCTGCGGTCGGCGCGGTCAAGGCAGCTGGCGCGCGGGGCTCTGGCCGGTCAGGTGCGGGCGTTGCCGGGAGCGGGATCGATGCTGGTGCCGGGGCCGCTACCCGGTCCGGTCCTGACGTCACGGTCGGGCGCCAGTCTGGAGTGGGGGCCGGATAGGCCGCGGCCGGCATGGCGGGCGTGATCGTCGCGGAGGCTTCGGCCAGATGCACCCGTACCAGCACACCGCCCTGGCGCAATTCGGCCTCGCTGGCGGCCCAGGCCTGCTCGCCCTGCAGCTGGATGCGGGCACCGCCCTCGGTCGGCTCGACCACGATGGCAGTCACCAGCTCGCGATGCCGCGGGGTGATCCGGCGCGCTTCCAGGCTGATCCCCTCGACGACAAGATCGACGCCATGGTCCGTCTCCTCGCGTCGCAGCAGCGTCGGCTGCCCGTCAAAGGCAATCCAGACCAGACCCTCCTGCCCGCTCAGGCGGGCACGCAAATCGCGCAGTTCGGCCTGGGCCGGAGAGGCGGTCAAAACGGCAAGGCAGAGATAGATCAGAGCGCGCATATCCCAGCCCTCGACCGCTTCGCGTTAAGGCCGGGTTAAGTGCAATGGTCGCAGCGGCCCGATCGGGTCAGCCAATACTCCCGGCGGGGCCGCCATCACAGCTGTCATAGCCCAGGGCACCGATCAGCCGGCCCTCCGCATCGCGAACGGATTCAAAGATATAGCAGCTCAGCCCGGCGGACGGCATCAAGGATCGAACGAAGATCGGGTCGCCCTCGCCGAGGACCGCGTCGGCGGCATCGATGGGACGCAGCGTATTGACCCGGTTGCCATTCTCGCGCGTGGCGCACTCCCAGCTGCCGCCGTCATGATCGACCAGGCGGATGCCGGTCGCACCACCCGACAGGGTATAGGCGAGCGAGACATGATCGGCATCGCCTGCCATCTCCGCCAGGCAGGCATCGATCGCCGGCAGATAGGCGGCGAGATAGTTCGACCAGCGGTCGACCGGCGCGGTTTCCAACGCACAGCCGCTCAGGGCAGTGGCGCCCATCCGCACGGTCGCGAAATAGGGGTCGGTGCCGCCGTCGGGATTGTGGCAGGGCCCGGCCTGGAGTTCGACGAAGACATCGCGGCCCTCGCTGGTCACGCCGTCATAGCGGCGCACGCCGCCATCCAGATACGGCATCGCGATCAGAAGCTCGGCCCGGGCCGGACCGGCGCCGACCCCATCCAGGCTGAAATCGACCCGCGCTTCGCCGCCAACCGATTCAAACACCATCCGTCCGCTCCAGCCCTCGCCGGCGAGACGGTAGCCAAAGCGCGTGTCGGTGGATCGATTGGCCCGCGACGGCGCATAGTCAAAGGCGCTGCTGGCGAGCCCGCCGCCCACGCCCGGCCCGGCATCGGTGGTGGCACAGGCCGTCAGCCCGGCGCAGGCCAGCGCGATTACCATCAGCTTTTTCATCATTTCCCCCGGAATTCTATGCTGCTTCTGCGGGCCTTATACCATGATGCGGTACAGGGCAGAATCGGGAAATCGGGGCAGGTCGGAGACAAGCTGGCCTTGCGGCCATCCCGCCACACCTTCCCCGCCCGAGCGCGGTGACGAAACGGCTCTGCCTGCCCAGCCAGCATGCTTGCCCACAGGTTTGCCCACAGACCCTGCACAGCTTTTCCACGCCTTTTCCCACAGCCTCAGATGCTGTCGGTAAAGTGCCCGGCGAGGTGATCCACAAACAGGCGTACCCGGTGGGTGAGATAGCGGCTCGAGGGGAAGACAGCCCAGAGATTGCGGTGCTCGGGCTGCCAGTCGGGCAGCAGCGGCACGACGCGGCCATCGGCCAGTGCAGCTTCTGCGGCATAGCGCGGCGAGCAGGCAATGCCGACGCCGGCTGCGGCCGCCTCGATCGCGGCGCTGGCGCCATTGAGGGTAAGCCGGCCGGTGACGCGGACCTCGGTCTCTTCGCCACCGCGGGTGAATTTGAGCTGTTGCGGCGCCGGCTTGTTACGGTCGATGATGACGTCATGGGTGGCGAGATCGGAGGGGTGCTGCGGCGTACCGCGCGCCGCGAGATAGGCCGGCGAGGCAACCAGTGCCATGCAGGCCGGGGCCAGACGGCGGGCGATCAGGGCGCTGTCATCGAGATTGCCGATCCGCACCCCGACATCAAAACCCTCCTCGACCAGATCGACCATGCGGTCGACCAGCGACAGCCGCACCTCGACGCCCGGCCAGGTCGCCATGAAGTCAGCGATCGGCTGCATCAGCTGGCGCGCACCGAAATCGACCGAGGCGGTGACCCGCAGCAGGCCGGCCGGAGCGGAACGGGCATCGGCGACACCCTCTTCCAGCGCATCATATTCACCCAGCCAGGGCCGGACCCGGTCGAGCAGGGCGCCGCCGGCCTCGGTCAGACGGACCGAGCGCGTCGTGCGCTCGAACAGGCGCGCCTGCAGCCGGGTTTCCAGCGCCGTGATCTGCTTCGAGGCTGCGCCGGGCGTAATGCCCTCGCGCTCGGCCGCCTGGGTGAAACTGCCCAGCTCGGCGACAGAGGAGAAAAGCCGCAAGGCGTCGATCCGGTCCATGATGTCCTCAAGCGATAAAGCGGGCCGAATTCATGCGGCATTCGCCCAAGCCGATCAAGCGAGCCTACCCCCGCACGAGTTTGAACTTCTCCCGTGCGAGCCGCAGGGGCGACTGGAAATCGATCAGTTTTGCTGCACCAATGCTGCGCAGCAATTCATTGGCCTGTTCACGGTCAACACCACGTAGCGAGGCGAGGTGATCGGTCACGCGCTGCAGCATCCACAGTGGATAAGGGATGATGGCGCGGTCGGTCTCGACGCGATTGTCGCCATGCCCGATCACGGCCTTGTTGAATCCGAGTATGCGCGGCAATTCCTGCGCATCCGGATTGGCTTCGCCCCACTCTCCCAGCGCCGCGGCGGTGTCGAACAGGACCGGCAATTGCTGCGCAGCAAACATTTCGAGAATCGGCATCAGCGTCGGCGGGATTTCGTCGTTTTCGAGAAAGTCGCCGGTCAGCGCATGCTGCGGCGCGTGGGTGCGGCGGGCCCAGTCGGCGACGCGCGGCGCCAGACGTTCCATGATTTCGCCCGAGGCCGGGTCGCGCAGCAAATGCGCATAGAGCGGGCCGAGAAAACCGTAATCGCCGATCGAGGGCCGCGTCCCGAACAGGAAGTCATATTGCTCGAGATGCGCCTCGAAAGCCGCGAGGAATGCCTCGAAGGCCGCCTCGACGGCCGGAACACTCTCCGGGCAGATGCCGAGTACAGGCAGCGCGCCCGAGAAGAAGTCCACCGATTTCTGTACCGCCGCACGTTGCTCCTCCGGCGGCAGGTCGGGGAAGGATGTGGCGCCAAACTCGCCCTGGGCGAAGTCGCGGTTATAGGCCCATCGATAGTGCATCGCGGGAATGACCAGCCACTCATCGCCAAACAGTTCCAGGATCAGGGCGGCCAGTTTCTGCACCGGACCGGCCGGATAGACGGAGGGGCCCGGCTCGTGCGCCTCGACATAATCGATAATCTCGGTCGTGTCCTGGACGACGGCGCCGTGCTCGCTGCCGTCATCATGCAGCAGCACCGGCACCACCGGCCAGCCGACCCGCGGCAGGATGACGGATTTATAGGTCCGGGCCGTCGAGAGCTGTTCGCGGAAGGGCACATTCTTCCAGCGCAGATAGCCGCGTGCCTTGCCGGTATAGAGCGAAACGGCGGTGCCGATCAGCGTATAGCTCATGGGGGACTCCCTTGTGTTATCAGGAGTCTGTACGCTTGCAGCGCGCGGCACAAGCACCGGTGTGCGGCTGGTGTGCTAGGACCGCGCCGCCGGCTGGCGTCCATTCCGATTCTTGTCGGCAACAATGCGGGCCGCAGATTGCAGCGTCGTCGGCGTGGTGGAGGAATCGACCCGACGTCCGTCATAGCGGCTGGGACCGCTCGTGTCCTGGACCGCCGTCCAGGCCTGCCAGCCCATGCCAACGGTCAGGGCGGCGGCCAGCGCCCAGGAGGCCAGTGCCACATAACGGGCTGAGCGTTGCCAGGTCATGCGATCAGTGCGGATCATGCGGGCATCCAGTTCAGGGACTCACATCAGTCAGGACCTGCAGTGTCTACATTCTGCGACCTCGCGCCCGTCATAATTGATTAATGATAAGTTTATGCGCCCGCGACCATCCGGGCCCGGACACGCAAAAAGGCCGGCCCGGATATCCCGGACCGGCCTCTTTAGTCAGCGTGTCGCAGCCAATCAGGCAGCGGCAGCCTCGCCGCCGAAGCGGCCGTAGAAGGTTTCACCCTTCGTCGCCATTTCGCGCAGCAGGGCCGGAACGGCGAACTGCTCGCCATAGGCCTTTGCCAGCTCGTCGGCACGCTTGACGAAGGCGGCAGCCCCCACCGTGTCGATGAAGCTCAGCGCCCCGCCGGTATAGGGTGCGAAACCCCAGCCGAGGATGGAGCCGACATCGGCTTCGCGTGGATCCTGGACAATACCCTCTTCCATGCAGCGCGCCGCTTCGAGCGCCTGGGTGTAGAGGATGCGGTCCTTGATCTCGTCGGCCGAGGGCTGATCTTCCGCGTATTTGCCACCCGGAGCAAACTGCTCCAGCTCGGGCCAGAGACGCTTGGGCTGGCCTTTTTCGGCCGGGTAATCATAGAAGCCCTTGCCATTCTTGCGGCCGAAACGCTCGTATTCCTCGACCATTTTGAACAAGATCGGCTCGGTCGGCGACGGCTTGTAGTCGGCACCGAGATCGGCCTTCGTCTGCTTGATCAGCTTCACGCCAAGATCGAGGGCAACCTCGTCCTGCAGGGAAAGCGGACCGACCGGCATGCCGGCCATTTTGGTCGCATTCTCGATCAGGGCCGGCTTGATGCCTTCGGCGAGCATGTTCATGCCCTCGCCGATGAAGCGCATCACGCAACGATTGGCGTAGAAGCCACGCGTATCGGCGACGACGATCGGGGTCTTCTTGATCTTGGTGACGAAATCGATCGCGCGCGAAAGGGCATAATCGCCGGTTTTCTCGCCCATGATGATCTCGACCAGGTTCATCTTCTCGACCGGCGAGAAGAAGTGGATGCCGATATACTGGTCAGGACGCTTGGAGGCGGTGGCCAGCGAGGTGATCGGGATCGAGGAGGTGTTGGAGCCAAACACGGCGCCTTCAGGAATGACATCCTCGGCCATCTTGGTGATCTTGTGCTTGAGTTCGGAATTCTCGAACACGGCCTCGACGACCAGATCGACATCCTTCAACAGGGCGTAATCGGTGGTCGGGGTGATCATGGTGGCCAGCTTGTCGGCCTTTTCCTGGGAAACCTTGCCGCGCTTCACGCCGCCGGCAAAGTAATCCATCGCGTGCTGCTTGCCCTTTTCGGCGCCCTCTTGCGTGGCGTCGATCAGGACGATCTCGATCCCGGCCTGGACCGACACCGTGGCAATGCCGGCACCCATGAAGCCAGCACCAATGACGCCGACCTTCTTGATCTCGCCCTTCTTCTGGCTGGCCGGACGGCGGCCACCCTTGTCGAGCGCCTGCTTGGACAGGAAGATCGAGCGGATCATGTTGCGGCTTTCAGGCCGCAGCATCAGCTTGGTGAAATAGCGGCTCTCGATCTTGATCGCATCATCCATCGAGACCTGGGCGCCTTCATAGACGCAGGACAGGATGTAACGCTGGGCCGGGTAATTGCCATAGGTGGTCTTGCGCAGCATCGGGCTGGCCGCGCCAAACATTTGCGCACCGGCCGGATGGTAGGGGCCACCACCGGGGAAGCGGAACTTGTCGGCATCCCAGGGCTGTTTCGACTCGAGCTTGTTTTCCGTGACCAGTTCCTTGGCCTTGGCGACCAGCTCGGCCATCGGCACGACAGCGTGGACAATGCCCTGGGCCAGAGCCGTATTGGCGTCGATCTGCTTGCCTTGCAGCAGGATCGGTGCCGCATTCATCAGACCGACCAGGCGCGGCAGGCGCTGGGTGCCGCCACCGCCGGGCAGAACACCGACCATGGCTTCCGGCAGGCCGAGCTTGGCCTTGGAATTATCCGACGGCATGACGCGGTAGTGACAGGCGAGCGCGATTTCAAAGCCACCGCCGAGGGCGAGGCCGTTGATCGCGGCCGCGACGGGCTTGCCGCAGGTTTCCAGTGCCCGGAAGGTCTTGTTGAGACGGAAGCATTGCTCGAACAGCTTGGCCTTCATCTCGTCTTCGGGAAGCTTGGCGAGCTCGGCGGCAGACCCGCCCAGTTCGGACAGATCGGCACCGGCGCAAAAAGCATCCTTGCCGGAGGTGATGACCGCACCCTTGACCTTGTCATCAGAGGCGATCTTGGCGGTGAGCGTGTCGAAATCCGTCATCACGTCGGCGGAAATGACATTCATCGACTTGCCGGGGCTGTCGAAGGTGACGAGGGCGATGCCGTCGCTATCGATCTCGAATGTGAAGTTTTTCATCGTGTTATCTCCTGATCGATCCGATTAGACGCGTTCAATAATGGTCGCAGTGCCCATGCCGCCGCCGACGCAGAGCGTGGCGAGACCGGTTTCCTTGTCGGTGCGCTCAAGCTCGTCGAGCAGCGTGCCGAGGATCATCGCACCGGTGGCACCGAGCGGGTGGCCCATGGCGATGGCGCCGCCATTGACGTTCATCACATCGTGCGGAATGTCATAGGCCTGCATCAGGCGCAGCACGACGGCGGCGAACGCCTCGTTGAGCTCCCACAGATCGATATCCGTGGACGACATGCCGGCCTTCTTCAGCGCCTTCGCGGTGACGGTGACCGGGCCGGTCAGCATGATGGTCGGTTCCGAGCCGATCGAGGCCATCGAGCGGATGCGGGCGCGTGGCTTGAGGCCGGCCTTGATGCCCGCTTCTTTCGAACCGACGAGGATGGCCGAGGAGCCATCGACGATGCCGGAGGAATTGCCGCCGGTGTGGACCCAGTTGAGATATTCGATCTCGGGATAGCGCTGCAGCGCCACGGCTTCAAAACCGACGAAATCGGACATGTCCTTGAACGCCGATTTCAGGCTGCCGAGCGCCTGCATGTCGGTGCCCGGACGCATGTGTTCGTCATGGTCGAGAATGGTCAGGCCGAGCTGGTCCTTGACGGGCACGATGGATTTCTTGAAGCGGCCCTCTTTCCAGGCCTGGGCCGAACGGCGCTGGCTTTCCATCGCATAGGCGTCGACATCATCGCGGCTGAAGCCGTGCTTGGTGGCAATCAGATCGGCGGAGATGCCCTGCGGCACGATATAATGGTCGAAGCTGATTTCCGGATCGACGCCCATGGCACCGCCATCACTGCCCATCGGCACGCGGCTCATGGATTCAACGCCGGAACCGATCGCGAAATCGGCTTCGCCGCACATCACCTTGGCAGCGGCGACATTGACCGCTTCCAGGCCCGAGGCACAAAAACGGTTGATCTGATAGCCGGCGGTGGTTTCGGCATAGCCGGCATTGATCACGGCCGAACGCGCAATGTCCGAACCCTGCTCGCCAACCGGCGAGACGCAGCCCATGATGACATCGTCAACGAGGGATGTGTCGAGCCCGTTGCGGTCGCGGATCGCGGCCAGCTGCTGGGTCGCCAGCTGAAGCGCGGTGACGGCATTGAGCGCCCCGTTCTTCTTTTTGCCGCGCGGCGTGCGAACGGCATCATAGATGTAAGCTTCGGTCATGTTACGTCCTTTCCCGTTTTCGGGTTAGTGGCTTTATCGACTTGGTTGTTGTCTTCCCGGCTTGCCGGGGAAGTGGCGCGGACGCAGTCCGGGCCGATCGGGCGATGAGTGCGGCGGCGATCATTCCTCCGCCCCCACCTCGGTCATGTGATGGGCGACGGCCTGTTCGCCGCGGGCTTCCAGTGCCTTGGCGATCAGCAGGCGTTCCTTGGCCGGCTTGTTCTGCGACAGCTTGGCCTTGCCCTCCAGGCGGACAATCTTGAACTCGAAGGCCTGGATGGCAGATTCGAGCCGGACACGCTGGCCAAGCTCGATATTGGTGATGCGCCAGTCGGACTCGAAATCGGCGATCTGGGCCGAAAGCGACCGCTCCGCCGCCTCGCCCTCGAGCGGGATGAAATGGCCGAAGGCGTGCACGGCCATGTAATTCCACGTCGGCACATTATTGTCGGGGTCCGAATACCAGGTCGGCGAGACATAGGCGTGCGGTCCGGAGAAGATCGCAATCGCCTCCTTGCCCTCACGGATCGCCTGGGCAATCGGATTGGCCTGGGCGACATGACCGATCAGCATCTGGCGCCCATCATCGAGCTTGAGCGGAATATGCGTCGCCGCCAGATCCGGCTCACCGGGCACCAGCACGATGGCGAAATCATAGGCCCGCATCAAGGCTGAAAGCGAGGCCTGCTCGTTGATGCGGAAGTGTTTTGGCGTGTACATGGTTCGCGTCCAATATGCCCTAGAGCGACCTGGCGATCAGCAGTTTCATGATCTCATTCGTACCGCCATAGATACGCTGGACGCGGCTGTCGCGCCACATCTTGGCGATCGGGTATTCGTTCATGAAGCCGTAGCCGCCATGCAATTGAACGCATTCATCGACGACCTCATTCTGGACATCGGAGACCCAGTATTTCGCCATCGAGGCGGTCGAGACATCGAGCGTGCCGTTGAGCAGGCGTTCGGAACAATGGTGCACGAAGACCTCGGCCAGGGTCGCCTTGGTCTTGCACTCGGCGAGCTTGAACTGGGTGTTCTGGAACTTGATGATCGGGCGGCCGAAGGCTTCGCGTTCCTTGACGTAAGCAATCGTCTCGATCAGGGCGCGCTTCATGACGCCGACACCCTGGACGGCGATCTGCAGGCGTTCCTGCGGCAATTGCTGCATCAGCTGGATGAAGCCCTGGCCCTCTTCCGGGCCGAGCAGGGCGCTGGCGGGAACCCAGACATTGTCGAAGAAGAGCTCGGCGGTGTCCTGGGATTTGAGGCCAACCTTGTCCAGCAGCTTGCCGCGGCGGAAGCCTTCCAGCCCGTCGGTCTCGACGAGGAAAAGCGAGGTGCCGTCATAGCCTTTCGACGCATCGGTCTTGGCGACGACGATGATCAGATTGGCGGTGCCGCCATTGGTGATGAAGGTCTTGGCGCCATTGATGCGATAGCCATTGCCGTCCTTGACGGCGGTGGTCTTGATCGCCTGCAGGTCGGAACCGGCGCCCGGCTCGCTCATCGCGATGGCACCGACCAGTTCGCCGGAAACCATTTGCGGCAGGATGCGATGTTTTTGCTCTTCCGAGCCGTAATGCCAGATATAGGGCCCGATGATGGAATTGTGCAGCGAGGCGCCCCAGCCACCGGTGCCACGCATCGAGGCCTGCATGTGGAAGACATAGTCATGGCGCCAGTCGCCGCCCGCGCCGCCATATTCTTCCGGACAGGACGGCACCAGAAGCCCGGCCTCGCCGCCCTTGTACCAGAGCTCGCGATCAACAATGCCGGCCGCTTCCCAGCGCTCGGCATTGGGTGCGCATTCCCTGTCGAGGAAGCCGGCGATCGCTTCGGAAAAGATATTAACGTCCTCGCGGTCAAGCCAGGCCGGCTTGGGCACGTTCAACGGATCCTGCATATCACCCACTCCCCAGTGTGTTTTGCTTCTTGTGGTACTCGCGGCACGCATCCGGCCCGGCCCTAGAACTCCTCGGCAGCCAGGGCCATCATCGCATCGGCGCCGGTCTTGACCTTGGCGAGATGCATCGCGCCCTCAGGCAGCCAGCGCTCGATGAAATACTGGCCGGTCTTGATCTTGTTGGCATAGATCGGGTCGCTGTCGCCGGCGGCAATCTTCGCCGCGGAGACCTTGACCATTTTCGCCCACATATAGGTCAGGCAGGTCAGGCCGAAGAGCTGCAGATAGTCGTGCGAGGCAGCACCGGCATTGTTGAAATCCTTCAACCCGTTCTCGACCAGCCAGTTGGTGGCTTCCTCGAGCTTGGCCTTGCAGTCGGCAACCGCCGCGATGAAGGGCTGCTCGCTCTCGCCGCCACCGGCGGCAACAAAGGCGTCGAGCTCGGCGAAGAAGCTCATGATCGGACGCATGCCGTTCATCGCCAGCTTGCGGCCAACCAGGTCGAGCGCCTGGATGCCATTCGTGCCTTCATAGATCAGGGTAATGCGGGCATCGCGCAGCAATTGCGAGGCGCCCCACTCCTCGGTGAAGCCCGATCCGCCATGGATCTGCAACCCGTTGGAGACCATGTCGAAGCCCTTGCCGGTCAGATAGCCCTTCACCACCGGGGTGAGTAGCGCCATGTAGTCGCCGGCCTTCTCGCGCACTTTCGGATCGGAGGCCTTCTCTTCGAGATCGCCCTGCAGCGCGGTCCAGAGCCCGAAACAGCGCGCCGCCTCCACGAAGGACTTCTGGTCCATCAGCATGCGGCGGACATCGGGATGAACAATGATCGGATCGGCCGGGCCATCGGGATTCTTCGCACCGGTCAGGGAACGGCCCTGCAGGCGGTCGAGGGCGAAGCCAAGCGATTGCTGATAGGCGGCTTCGGCGAGGGCATAGCCCTGCAGGCCAACGCCGAGGCGGGCTTCATTCATCATGACGAACATGATCTTGAGGCCCTTGTTTTCCTCGCCGACCAGCCAGCCGGTCGCCTCGTCATAATCCATCACGCAGGTGGCATTGCCGTGAATGCCCATCTTCTCTTCCAGGCCGCCACATTTGAGCGTGTTGCGGGTGCCCGGATTGCCGTCGGCGTCGGGCAGGAATTTCGGCACCACGAACAGCGAGATGCCCTTCACGCCTTCCGGCGCGCCTTCGATGCGGGCCAGGACGAGGTGGATGATATTCTCCGCCATGTCGTGTTCGCCCGAGGAGATCCAGATCTTCTGGCCGGTGATCTTGTAGGTGCCGTCAGCCTGCGGCACGGCCTTGGTACGCAACATGCCCAGATCGGTGCCGCACTGCGGCTCGGTCAGGTTCATGGTGCCGCCCCACTGGCAGGCAATCATCTTGGGCAGATAGAGGCGCTTCTGCTCGTCGCTGCCACCGGTGTGGAGCGCCGCTGCGGCACCCAGGGTGAGACCCGGATACATGCCGAAGGCCATATTGGCCGCGGAAACCATTTCATTGACCGCCAGATTGAGCACGTGCGGCAGGCCCTGGCCGCCATATTCCGGATCACCGGAAAGCGCGGTCCAGCCCGCCTCGCCCATCTGCTTGAACGCTTCCTTGAAACCGGTCGGGGTTTTGACATTGCCGTCGGCGTCGCGGACGCAGCCTTCGACATCGCCGACATGGGAAAGCGGAGCGAGCACGCCCTCACAGAATTTGCCGCCCTCTTCGAGGATGGCGTCGATCGTGTCGGTATCGGCGTCGGCGAAGCCGGGCAGGTCGCCGTATTGGGCGATATTGAGCACATCATGGAGAACAAAACGCTGGTCACGAACCGGGGCGCGATAAGGGGTTGTCATGTTGGTATCTCCGATGGGGCGTAAAGGGCAAAAGGGTTGTGTGTGTTGAGGCTATTCCGCGTTCAGGCTTGACCAGGGGTCGAGACGGGCCGCAGCCAGCGCCTCGAAGGCACGGGCACGGCGCCGGACTTCGTCAGTCGGGACGCGGTCGGCGAGCCGGTCACGCATCCAGTCGAGACCGGCCTGCAATTCGGCAATGGCGTGATCGACATCCTCGCGCTGTTGCTTGAGCACCTTGATGCGCGCCTCGAAGCGCTCGATCGCCGGCTCGATCCGTTCGCGACCGCCGCGGTAGATCGGCTCGAGATCGAGGATTTCCTTGATTTCGTCGAGGGCAAAGCCGACGCGCTTGCCGCGCAGGATCAGTTCAATCCGGGCATGGTCGATCGCCGAATAGATGCGGCTGGCGCCGCGCCGGACCGGATGGATCATGCCCTTCTGCTCGTAAAAGCGCAGGGTTCGCGGCGTCACATCGAATTCCTGCGACAGCTCGCGAATGGTGAATTCGGAATCAGGTGCGACCGGTTTAATCATGGCGCATCTATGGTCATATCTTGACGCGAACGTCAACGTCATTCTGCAAAATCGCCGTCTTGCGCAGATGTTTTTTCCTTCCCCCCTTTCCTCGAGGATCGCCGCGCGGCAATGTTGCGCCATGACCCGATCAACCTGCCTTCGCCGCCTCGCCGCCCTTGCCGTCGCGGGCGCCTCGTTTTGCGCTCCCGCGCTTGCCCTGCAACCCGCTGACGACCCGTTTTCCGTCGTCCGCCAAAGCCCGGCCGGGACTGCCGCTGAGGTGGTGGAGATACCGGTCTACGCGCCTGCCGGCGCCTTTATGAGCCGGGCCGAATATCTGGCCGCGCGCGGCGAGATCGATGACCGCGTGTTGCGCACGCGCTGGCGCATCGAACGCTTCGGCCTCGACGGAACCGAGCAATCAGGCGAGACCCGCGAGATCGTCATCGGCGACGGCTATGTCACCGAAGCCACCGACCCGGGCGCCGCCGTGATTGATTTCCGGCAGGCCCGCATCCTGACCCGCGTCGCAACCCTGACCGGACCCGTGATGCGAAACCAGCCGGTCATCGGTCATGTCCACCGGCAGATGGATACGTTTTCCTTCTACACCCACAATGGCGAGCTCGATGAAGTGACCGGGCCCGATGGCAGCCGGTTCGAACGCTTCTGGATCGAGGCCGCAATGGGCGTGCGCCTGGCCGATGTGCCGATGGTGATCACCGCGACCGACGACGGCGCGACGGAAGTGCGCCGCAATGCCGATGGCGCCGTCATCCTCGGCCTCACCCCGGGCGTTGACGGCAACGCCGCCGATGTCGACCTGTTCCGGCGCTGGCTGCGCCATACCACGCCGATCCACCCCGATGCGCTGAATGTCATGACCACGCTGAACGGCATTCCCGCGCGCTTCGGCTTCATCGTCTTCAGTCCCAGCAGTCCCGACGGACGGCGCGAGGTGTGGACACGGCTGAGCGCCGGCGAAAGCACGGCCCGCTTCCCCTGGCCGGAAAACCTCGAGGCCGCGATGGCGGCCGACTATGCATGGCAGGACCCGGCGGTCGCGCCCCTCGTCCAGGCGGGTTTTGACGCCGCCGATCTGCCCGCGGCCAGTCCCGGTGAGCAGGCCTTTCTCGACGCCGCGAACACCTTGGCAAGCGAAGGCGACAAGGCCGGCGCCCTGCTGGCGCTCTACCAGGCCTCGCATCATGTCGGCGCCTGCCCGACGCGCTCGGCCGACCCGCTCTGCATGCGGATATCCCAACTGGTTGCCGCCGGTCTCGGCGATGCCGAGTTCGAGCAATTGATGGCAAGCCTGGCCGCACTCCAGAGTGATCGCCTTGCCGCGCTTGAGGGACTGCGCCCCTATCTCGACCGGACCGATCTGGCCGGCGCGGCCGCCAATCTTCTGGCCGCAGAAACCCTCGCCACCCTGCGCACGGTCGACACCGCGGTGGCGCCGGACCTCGATCCGCTGGCGCTCTTCACCGCCAGCGCCCTGGCCGATCCCTATTGTTCGCTGACCTACTGGCATGCCGGCCGCTATGCAGCCAGCCAGGCGGATGTCGAGTCGGCCTGGATGCTGTTCGACATCGCCGTCACCCTCCCGGCGTCCGCCACCACACTGCCGGTCCGCGAGGCCGCGGTGATGAACGCGCAATTGCAGGACATCGCCCCGAACTATTTCAACGCACCCGCGACAGCGCCTGACGCCGAAGCCGGAACGGACGCCGATGCCGATGCCGATACCGATGCCGATACCGATGCCAGTCCCGCCGCTGATAACGGGGACGACACCGCTCTCGGTACCGAGGCTGAAGCTGAAGCCGATGCGGATGCGGATGCGGATGCCGATGACACGGCCGATCCCGGTTCCGACACCGACGCTGAAACCGATGCCGACGCCGGCTCGGATGACGCGGGCGATACCGGTCTCGAGACCGAAGCTGAATCCGATGCCAGTGCCGGCGCGGATGACACGGCCGATCCCGGTTCCGACACCGACGCTGATACCGATGCCGACGCCGGCATGGATGACGCAGGCGATGCCGGTCTCGAGACCGAAGCTGAATCCGATGCCGATAGCGATGCCGGTACCGATGACGACGCCGCGGAAGGACCGGTCGATGCCGGGGATGAAGCGCTGAACGGCAACGACTGACTCAATCTGTCCACAGGTTTTACGGCGCGTTAACCGAGTCGGAGCCTTGTTCAGACTCGGAATTTTGGCGTTTCGGCGCCGATTTTCTCGATTGGGTGTGGAAACACTACATATAGCGTTCCCTGCCTTGGTTTACACAATATTAACCGCCCGGTAGCTTGAGCCTGGGCAATTAGGTGAGCGATTCGCATGTCGTCTGCAGGTCCTTGGAGCGTCAAGGGAATCGATCCCCGCGCTCGGGCGCGTGCCAAGACGGCGGCGCGCCATGACGGGGTCACCCTGGGCGAGTGGCTCAACCGGGTGATTCTCGACGATTCCGATCCGGCCAATCCGCGCTGGGATGATGCGCTCGAAGGCTTCCCCGGCTTCGGCGGCGGCGCGCCCGCGGGCGCTGACCCGGGCGAGGACCGCCTGCTGCGCGCCATGGTCAACCGTCTCACCGAGCGGATCGAAGCGGCCGAACACCAGTCCTCACAAACACTCAGCAGCCTCGACAAGGCGATCAACCAGCTGGTCGACAAGGTCGGCCGCAGCAGCGAACGCCAGTCGGAACAGCTCGAGGAGACGCGCGAGGATCTCGGCCGCGTCCGCCAGGGCCAGGACGACCTGGCCAGCCGCATCGCCCAGATCGAGTCCGGACATGCCACCGGAAATCCCGAAGCCGGCAAGGCGATCGAAACCACGATCATGAAGCTGGCGCGCCGGCTCTATGAACATGAGAATGACATCGCGGCGCGGATGCATGACACCAGCCAGCAGGTGAAGGACCAGGGCGAGGCCTCGCGCAAGGCCGCCGAATCGCTGGCCCTCAAGCTGGAACGGGCCGAACACCGCGCCGCCGACCTGGCCGACCAGGCCAAGCGCCGCGACGAACGCGCCAGCGAAGCGATCAGCGGCCTGCACCGCGCCACCGACAGCCTGCGCCTGCGCGTCGAGGGCGCCGAGCGCCAGACCAATGACGCCGCCCGCACGCTGGACCAGACCGTGTCCCGGCTGGAAGATCGGCTAAAGACGTTGGAATCACGCAATTCCGGCGACAATGTCGAACTGGAACGGCGCTTTGATCGCCTCTCCAGCGAAGTCGCCAGCATGATCGCCGAGACCCGCTCCCAGCTCGCCAGCGCCCTGACCAATGTTGCCGCCGAGCCGCGCGTCGACCGGCTGGAGACGGCCCTCACCCAGGCGCTGGGCCGGATTGACGATGCCGAACGCCGCCAGGGCAATGGCATGCACAAGCTCGGCAATGAGCTGACCAAGCTGGCCGGCGCCATCGAACGCCGCCTGACCGAGAATGAGCGCCGCACCCAGGATGCGCTGCGCGATACGCGTTCGGAACAGAATCTGGATCGCCGCCTCGACGATGTCCGCCAGGAGGGCAAGGAATCCCTGCGCCGCATGGGCGATGAAGTGACGCGGATGGGCAAGGCGCTGGCCGACCGCATCGCCCATGCCGAGGCGCAATCCTCCACCGCCGTCGCCGCTGCGACCGACCGCATGGCCGAGGTCATCGCCCGGCTCGACGAACAGAAAGCGGCCTCCGACGAGGCGCTTGCCGACCGGATGCGGCAATCGGAAGAGCGCACCGCCCAGCGCATCGAGGACGCCATGACCGGCGTCAAGGATCGCCTTGCCACCGTGCGGGCCGATACCGAGGAAGTGCTCTCGCCGGTGCAACGCGCCATGTCGGCCCTCGCCGACCGCCTCGAGGCGATCGAGGCCCGCAAGGTCGAGGTCGAGGACGAGGCGGATGACGAGACTGGGAGCGACAGCGCGGTCGAGGCCACAGACGATACGGCAGCGCCTGTCGAGGTGATTGATTTCGACACCCCATTGGCGCCGCCGCCGCAGGCGGAAACGCCGCGCAGCCAATATGCGCCCGAGGACGATGACCCTTTCCTGACGCCGGAGCCGGCCGCGCCCGCCGCAGCCGAACCTCCCGCCCGCAGCGCCGATGCACCCCTGGCAGCGCCTGTCTTGCGTGCGCCCGAGCCGGTTGCAGCACCGGCCGCCCGGCCAGCGCCGCAGCCACGTCCGGCAGCAGCCGCCATGGCGGAACAGCCCGCAACCCTGTCGCAACCCGTGCACCCGGCAGCCGCGCCAACGCCCCAGCCCGTTCTGCAACCGGCACCGCAAGCGGCGCCGCAAGCTGCACCCCAGCCGGCGCCACAAGCTGCGCCGCGTCCGGCCCCGGCCCAGCGTATCGGCGCGACGGCCGATGCCGATTTCCTCGCCGCCGCGCGTGACCGCACCCGCGTGCAAAACCAGTCGGCCGACTATGATCGTGGCAGCCAGCCCTCGCGGCTTGGCCGCACCCTGCTCGTCGCCCTGCCGGTTGTCGCACTGGTAATGCTCGGCGGTGCCGGCGCCATACTGGTCTGGGAAGCCATTCGCGGTGATGCCGACAGCCAGGCGGCCAATGCCGTCCAGGAACGCAGTTTCGTGGCATCCGTCGAGGCCGGTTTTGCCACCGAGGCCCCCGCCGGGGCCGCCAGCGCTGCAACAGAAGCGCCCGCCGACACCATCGACTCCACGCCGGCACCAGAGGCCGCAACGCCCGCTGTCGAGACTGCGGCTCGCGACACGGCACCGGCCAATGCCGTCGCCGATGCCGCCGGCACCAGCCTGCCGGCCCTCGACCCGACACCGCCGGAACCCGCCCGCGCCGCGCCGCAACGCAGCACGGCCAATTCCGGCGCGATGACGCTGGAAAGCGCCGCCGCTGACGGCAATCCGGTGGCGCGCTATATGCTCGGCATGCGCAGCCTCGAGGCCGGCGATACTGACACCGCCGCCATCCTGCTGCGCCGCGCGGCCGAACAGGGCATTCCCGCTGCGCAATACCGCTATGGCAAATTGCTCGAGACAGGCGAAGGCGTGGCGATCGACCTCGAAGCGGCGCGCCGCTGGACCGAGCGCGCGGCCAATGCCGGACATCGCCGGGCGATGCATAATCTGGCGGTGATGAATTATTATGGCACCGGCACGCCGGTGAATTTTGACGAGGCGGCGCGGTGGTTCCAGGAGGCCGCGCTGCTGGGCCTGCGCGATTCCCAGTTCAATCTCGCCCTGCTGTTCGAGAGCGGCCAGGGCGTGCCGCTGAGCCTGCCCGACGCCTTCACCTGGTACAGCATTGCCGCCAGCGACGCCGACCCGACCGCCTCCCAGCGCGCTGCCGGGCTCGAGGAGATGATCGAACCGGCCGCCCTCACCGAGGCACGCGGCATTGCCGCGACCTTCCAGCCGCGACCGATCGATGCGGAAGCCAACGGGCTGTATCGCGACCTGCCCTGGGAGCAGACACCGGTCGCCGACTCCGGAACGGTCTACCGCGCCCAGGGTTTCCTGGCCGCCCTGGGTTATTCGCCCGGACCGATCGACGGCATGATCGGCGCCCAGACCCATGAGGCCGTGATGGCCTTCGAAGCCGATCACGGCCTGCCGCAGACAGGGCGTATCGACTCCGGTCTGCTCGACCGGCTCGAACGCGCTGCAGCGGGGTAGCGGGCGGTGCAAATATACCTCCCGATCGCCGAGATTTCGGTAAACATCTTCTTGCTGTTGGGATTGGGCACCGGCGTGGGTTTCCTGTCGGGCATGTTCGGGGTCGGGGGCGGTTTCCTGCTGACACCGCTGCTGTTCTTTATCGGCATCCCGCCAGCCGTCGCCGTCTCCAGCCAGGCCAACCAGATCGTCGCCTCCTCGGCCTCGGGGGCCCTCGCCCACTGGCGCCGCCAGACCCTCGACCCGAAAATGGGCGGCCTGCTGCTGGCCGGCGGCTTCGCCGGCTCCTTCGTCGGCGTCCAGATATTCACCGCCATGCGCCAGCTGGGCCAGATCGACCTGATCATTTCGCTGAGCTATGTCGGCTTCCTGGGCACGATCGGCACGCTGATGTTTGTCGAGAGCGTCCGCTCCATCCTGCGGCGCGACCGGCCGGCACCGCGGCGTGAAGGCGGGCTCGGACGCTCCAAGCGCGGCTGGATCGACACCCTGCCCTTCAAGATGCGCTTCCCGCGCTCCGGCCTCTACATCTCCGTCATCCCGCCGGTCGTGATCGGCTTTTTCGTCGGCGCCCTGTCGGCCATCATGGGGGTTGGCGGCGGCTTCGTCATCGTGCCGGCGATGATCTATATCCTGCGCATGCCGACCAATGTCGTCGTCGGCACCTCGCTGTTCCAGATCCTGTTCGTCACCGCGCTGACCACTTTCCTGCAGGCGGCCCAGAACCAGACCGTCGATGTCGTGCTGGCGATGATGCTCACCGTCGGCGGCGTCATCGGGGCCCAGTTCGGGGCCCGCGCCGGGCGCAAGGTCAAGGCCGAGGAATTGCGCGCCCTGCTGGCGATCATGGTCGTCGGCGTCTGTATCAAGCTCGGCCTCGACCTGGTGGTGACGCCATCCGACCTGTTTGTGGTGATCCAGAACGGGGCGACACAATGATCGCACTCGCCCTCGGCCTCGCCCTCACCCTGCAGCAACCGGTGATCAATGAAGCGCCCGGCATCATGGCGGCGCTGACCCAGGAAACCGTGGAGATCCGCGAGAACTTCGCCGGCACTTCGCTGGTGCTCTATGGCGCAACGCGCGGCCTGACCCTGCGCGACGAGATCGTCGTCGTGCTGCGCGGACCGGAGCAAGACCTGCGCGTCATGCGCAAGCGCCGCAGTTTCGGCATCTGGGTCAATGCGGCACCGGTCGAGTTTGAAGCTGTGCCGACCTATTACGCGATTGCCAGCTCGCTGCCGCTTGATGTGATCGCGCCCCCCGAAGCACTGGCCCGCAACGGTATCGGACTGGCCAGCTTCCTGCAGCCCGGCGCCGGCGATGATGATCGCGCCATGCCCGGCGAGGATGAACTGGAAACCTACCGCGCCGCCGTCGCCCGTGCCGGTAGCCGCGACGCCCTCTATGCCGAGACCCCGGGCGGGGTTGATGTGCTCGATGGCGGCCTGTTCCGCGCCGTGCTGAAAATGCCGCCGCGCACGCCGGTCGGCAATTACAATGCCGAGGTCTATCTGTTCCGCGACGGCCGCCCCGTCGCCAGCCGCACCACCAGCCTGCGCGTCGAAAAGGCCGGATTCGAGCGTCTGGTCTATGAGTTCGCCCATAATGCGCCGATGATTTACGGCCTGTTCTGCGTCGCCCTGGCGATGCTGGCCGGCTATCTCGCCGCGGTGATATTCGGCCGCGACTGATAGCGGTCCGGGACCAGTTTCGCGGCCCTGACGGGATAGACGGCCTCGACCCCCATCATCAGGACGTCCGGCGTGGCGCCGAAACAGCGCCCGAAGGCGCCGTCACACACATTCAGCCCGCCGGCAAACGCCCCGAAAGCCGGCATCACCAGACGTGCCCCGTCTGTGGCGAAACAGCGGGCGCGCACGGAGCGGCCCTTGCCGCGCACCCTGGCACAGGGATGCAGATGCCCGGCAATCTCGCCCGGCGCGGGACCTTCAAACGGCAGATGCCGCAGGGTCAGCGGTCCAATCGCCAGCTCGTGCAGGATGGTGCCACCAAAGCGTGGTGGCGGTGCCGGATCATGATTGCCCTCGATCCAGACCCAGTCCGCCACCGAGGCGACCAGCGCCTGCAGCGCCGCCGCATCCGTCTCGTCCATGCGGCCGTCAGCCCCGAGATCATGGAAGCTGTCGCCGAGCGCAATCACCCGGTCCGGGCGATGGCGGGCGATGGCTTCACCCAGCCGCCGCAGGGTCGAGCGGGTGTCATAGGGCGGGATGAGCTGGCCGCGCGCGGCATAAGCCGAGCCCTTCTCGAAATGCAGATCGGACACGATCAGGGTCGCGCTGGCGGGCAGGACGAGCACGCCGGCGGCATCAGCGCGTGCAGCAAGGCCATGGATGTGGAAATCGTGTGATTGGGGACGGTCAGTCAAGGCGTGTCGCCTCCGCGATCAGGTCATCGGCGGCATCCACCAGAATGCTCTCCTGCCCCTCACCGCGCACGGATTCGCGGCCGATTTCCAGCATCACCGGCACCGCCAGCGGCGAGATGCGGTCCAGCGCCTGGTGCGTGATATGGCCCTGCACGCGCGCCAGCGCCTCGCCCAGGCGGTGAATATCCAGCAGGCCGGTGCCGGCATCATTCCAGGCGGCGCGCAGCAGGATGTGGTCGGGCTCGTGCTCGCGCAACACGTTATAGATCAGGTCGGTCGAGAAGGTGATCTGGCGGCCGGACTTCTCCTGGCCGGGAAAGCGGCGCTCGATCAGGCCGGCGATGATGGCGCAATTGCGGAAGGTCCGCTTCATCAAATCGCTCTCGGCGAGCCAGGCTTCCAGATCATCGCCGAGCATGTCTTCGGCAAACAGCGCCTCAAGATCGAGCCCCGACATGTCGCGCAGCCCCCACACGGCGAGCGCATATTCATTGGCGACAAAGCCCATCGGCCGCATCCGCAGACGTTCCAGCCGCCGGGTCAGCAGCATGCCCAGCGTCTGGTGCGCCAGCCGGCCCTCGAACGGGTAGCAGACAAGATAGAAATGCGCCGCGCGCGGGAAGGTCTCGACCAGCAGGCCGTCGGCCTTGGGCAATTCCGAGCGCAGGCGCTGGATCTGCAGCCAGTCGCGAACCTGATCCGGCAGGCGGGCCCAATGCGCCGGGTCCTGCACGATCTCGCGCACCCGTGCCGCGAGATAGGTGGAGAGCGGGAATTTGCCGCCATTATAGGCGGGGATTTTCGGCGTCGTATCGGTCGACCGCGTCACCCGCGCCGTCATCTCCTCGATGGCTTCAAAGCGCAAGACCTGGCCGGCGAACAGGAAGGTATCGCCCGGCGCCAATTGCTCGATGAAATACTCTTCCACCTGCCCCAGCCGCTGACCGCCGCGGCCACGCGCGGAGACCACCACTTCCAGCATCGGTGCCTCGACAATCGTGCCGACATTGAGCCGGTGGCGCTGGGCGATCTGCGGCGTGCGCGCGGCCCACAGACCGGTCTTGCCCTTCACCATGCGGCGGAAGCGCTCATATGAATTGAGCGCATAGCCACCGGTCGCGGCGAAATCGAGCACGCGGTCGAAGGTCTCGCGGTCGAGCGCGGCATAGGGGGTGGCGGTGCGGATCTCGTCATAGAGGGCGTCAGCCGCAAAGGGCTCACCGCAGGCGCGGCCCATGATGTGTTGCGCCAGCACGTCGAGCGCGCCGGCCTGCAGCGGTTCGCCATCGAGCGCATTGGCGGCAACGGCCTCGCGCGCGGCCTCGCATTCCAGATGCTCGAAACGATTGGACGGCGCCAGCAGGGCGCGCGAGGGCGTGTCGAGCTGGTGATTGGAACGGCCGAGCCGCTGGATCAGGCGCGAGGAGCCTTTCGGGGCGCCCATCTGGATCACCAGATCGACATCGCCCCAGTCAATCCCGAGATCGAGCGTCGAGGTACATACCACCGCATCGAGCCTGCCCGCCGCCATCGCCGCCTCGACCTTGCGGCGCTGCTCCGGCGACAGCGAGCCGTGGTGCAGGGCGATCGCGAGCTTGTCCTCATTGAGCCGCCACAGCTCCTGGAAGGTGAACTCGGCCTGGGAGCGCGTATTGACGAAGACCAGCGCCAGACGCGCCGCCTTGATGCGTTGATAGACATCGCCCAGCGCATGGCGCGCCGAATGCCCGGCCCAGGGGATGCGCTCGGCCGGATCAAGGATCTCGACCTGCGGCCGCGCACCGGGCGCACCGCGGATGATCGCCGCCTGCCGCTCGCCCTCGCCCGGTGTCTGCGCTGCCAGCCAGCGCGCCAGCTCACGCTCATCCTTGATCGTCGCCGACAGACCGACCCGCCGCGCCTGCGGCGCCCAGCGCGTGATCGCCGACAGCGCCAGGCTCAGCAGATCGCCGCGCTTTTGCGGTGCCAAGGCGTGGATCTCGTCGATCACGATATGTCTGAGATCGGCGAAGAAGGCGCTGACATTTGGCGAGGCGCAGAACAGGGCGAGCTGTTCCGGCGTCGTCAGCAGGATATCCGGCGGTGAGGCGCGCTGGCGCTGGCGTTTCGACGGTGAGGTGTCGCCGGTGCGGGTCTCGATGCGCAGATCGAGGCCCATCTCGGTGACGGGCGTGGTGAGATTGCGCGCGACATCGACCGAGAGCGCTTTCAGCGGCGAGATGTAAAGGGTGTGCAGACGGTGCGGGCGCTGTTTCGGGCTGGCTTCAGCCAGTGCTGCGAGCTCGATCAGGCTGGGCAGGAAACCGCCCAGCGTCTTGCCGCCCCCGGTCGGCGCGATCAGCAGCGCATCCTCGCCGCGCGCCGCTGCCGCGATCATCGCCAGCTGGTGCGGCCGCGCAGCCCAGCCACGCGCCGCAAACCAGGCCTGGAAGGCGGGCGGCAGCAGGGTGGGCGTATCGGCGAGATCCATGCCTTTGACTTAGCGCGCCCATGAAGGGGGGACAAAGCAGAAAACCGTCCCTCTGCCCGGCACGCAGCGGCTGCGGCATAGAGGGCGCTTGAATGGATGAATTGAGGGATTTTCCGGCATGGCACACGCGATCACAGCGCGCTTCAAGGCCCTGGACGCCGCATTTCACGCGCGCGCGCCGCGTGGCGAACGCCTGCACGCCCGCTTCGCGGCGCTGGCCGCGCTCAATGCGCCGCACGATATCGAAACGCTGATCGAGAAAAGCTTCGAGACCCGTGACGATCTCAATGCCGGTCTCGGCCCCTGGCGATCGCCCAACCGGCCGATGCGGCTGGTCTTCGCCACGGCGCTGGTCGCCGGCGGCCGCACCGCGCGGCAATTCCTCGAAGCCCGCCGCGCCCTGGCGGCGCAGGGCAAGGCACGCGGTGCCCGCAACCTCGCCCATGGCGGGTCCTGTGCCGCGCTGTCGCTGGTCACCTCGGGCGGTCATGGCTGGCAGGCGGACCAGTTCTTTGATGTGCTCGATGCCATCGCCGCGCCCTGGTGGCAGCGCGATGCCGCCCGCGAGGAAGTGCTCGCGGCGGCCTTCACCGGCATGGGCGAGACTCCGGAAGACGCCATCACCCATCTGATCCACGCCCGCGACGCCCTCCTCACCGCCGGCGTGCCGCGCCGCCATGCCGAGATCGCCGCCTATGAAGTCGCCACCACACGCATGGACCCGGCGGCGCTGGCCGGCGCCTGGACCACACTCAATATCGCCGTGCGCGGCCGCGCCGCCCTGCGCCACGGTACCGGCAAGACCGGTCTCGCCATCCTCGCCGCCAGCGGCAATGGCCCTGCCATGGCCGACGCGCTGGTCGACGCCTTCGAAGCCGTCGGCGAACTCAAGCCCAAACCCAATACCCAGACCGCCGCCCGCCTCGCCCTGCGCCTCGCCCAGGCCCAGGCCGGACTGGCCCGCCCCATCGCCGCCGCCGGCGATCTCGCGGCGATTTTGGCGGCACAGGCGGCGATGGTCACGGCTGTGACGGCCGGGGCGGGTGTGGTGGCTGTGGGGGCTGGGGGGTAGGGGGGGAGGCGCGCTTCCCATCCCCCACAAACTTTGCTACCCGTCCGGCCATAACCGCCAGACAGGACAGCTCCCATGAATCCCGAAGAATTGCTCAATCCCGAAACCCTTGCCGTGCTGATGCAGCGGGCGCTTGATGCGGGGACCAATCTGGTTCTCGCGGCGCTGATCCTGATTGCCGGCCTGATTGTCGCCGGCATCGTGCGCAAGGCGATCGTCAATGCGGTGTTCAAGAGCGAGCGGATCGACGACACGCTCGGCAGCTTCTTCGCCTCGCTCGCCTATTGGGGCGTGATGATCGTGGTGTTGATCGCGGTGCTGGCGCGCTTCGGGGTCGAGACCACCTCGCTGGTGGCAACCCTCGGCGCGGCGACGCTGGCGATCGGGCTGGCGCTGCAGGGCACCCTGTCCAATCTCGCGGCCGGCGTGATGATCGTGCTGTTCCGCCCCTACGGGCTGGGCGACTGGGTCGAGGTGGCCGGTCAATCGGGCGCGGTGAAGGACATCAATCTCTTCACCACCGTGCTCGCGACCGGCGACAACAGGAAGGTGATCGTACCCAATGGCCAGACCTGGGGCGCGGTGATCACCAATTATTCCGCCAATGAGACCCGCCGCGTCGATCTCGGCTTCTCGATCGATTACGGCGACGATATCGACAAGGCGATGGGCGTCATCAAGACCGTGCTCGAGGCCGATGCCCGCGTGCTGAAGGATCCGGCCGTCTTCACCGCGGTGCAGGCGCACGGCGCCTCCTCGGTCGATCTCGTGGTCCGCGCCTGGTGTGCGACCGGCGATTACTGGGGCGTCTATTTCGACGCGATGAAGGCCGTCAAGGAGGCCTTCGACCAGAACGGCATCTCGATTCCCTACCCGCACCAGGTCAATATCGCCCGCAAGGCGTGAGCCCGGACGGCCATCGGGGCTTCGGCCCCGATTGCGCCGCATTTTGAGGTAAAGTGACGTCATGACCGAACGCCAAGAAAACCGGCCCGAAGCGGCCCCGGCAGCACCGCGCAGCTTCGTGCAGCGCCTGCTGAAATTCGCCCCCTCGGACCTGATCCGGCTGGCTTTCCTGTGCGTGCTGGCGGGTTTCTTCCTCGCCGCCTTCCACGTCAATCCGCGCCGGCTCTGGGTCGATTTCTTCGGCACGCTGGCGGAATCCTGGAGCCGTTTCATCGGCTTCATCAGCGACAGCGCGCTGTGGGCGGTGGATTATCTCCTGCTCGGCGCCGTGCTGGTGGTGCCGATCTGGATCGTCGTGCGTGTGATCCGCGCCCTGCGCCGCGACTGAGGCGGCCGGCCGGGTGCGAATTGGCATCCGGTTAACCATTTCTATTGGCAGGATCGAAACCTCCGTCCGCTAGTTTCGCGGGCATGAGCGCTCAACAACTCATTGTCCCTGCGGTGCAACCGGCCCCGCGAACACCGGTTCCGCGCAGCTGGGACGGACGGCCGACGCTTGTGCTCAACGCCAACAGTTTCATGCGCACCCTGCTGGTCAATGTGCTGCGCGAGGCCGGCGTGCGCGACATCATTCTCGAATCCCATGCCAGCCGCGCCATCCATGCAATGCACGAATGCGCGCCGGCCCTGGTCGTGGCCGACTGGACCGACCAGAAGGACCCCGACGAGGACCGGGTCCGCCTGCTGCAACGCATCCGCACCGCCGAGGGCAGTGCCTGCCGTGATACGCCGGTCATCCTGCTGTCCTCGCCGCGCCCGCGCTCGGATGTCGAACGCGCCCGCGATGCCGGTGCCAGCGAATACCTGGTCACGCCGCTGGCCCCGATCACCATGATCAACCGCCTCAAGGCGCTGAAGAATGATCCGCGCGACTTCGTGGACGCCTCGCGCTTTGTCGGCCCGGACCGGCGCCGCCGGATCCGCCGCGAACGCGGCCCCAGCTTCAAGCGCATGGCCGATGTCGAGGCGGGGCTGACCAATCCCATGGCCGCGGCCCGCTCGGCTGCCCAGGCCCTGGCGCTCGAGACCCGCAGGAGCGGCGACCCGCTCGCCATCCGCATCGGGCGGTCGCTGCAACGCTTCATCGCCGAACAGGACAGCTATACCGCCGTCGAGGAAGAAGTGGCCGAAATGCACCGCGCCGCCCTGGCGCAGCTGGCGCGGATGACCGGCGATGGCGATCCCCTGCGCGACGCGGTCGTCTCCGGGCTGGAACAGATCGTCGAGAGACGCCTCAAATCGCGGTGAAATGCGTCTGGCGACCGGCAAGGGTCTGAACTAGAATCAGGCCATGCAAGATGAACAATCCCCTGCCGATCTGCAAAGCCTGCTCGACGAGCTGGCGCCACTGCTGGTCGATGGCTCGCCCCACGCTGTCGCACTCGGCCTCACCCTGGTATCGCTGAAGCCGGGCGTGGCGGTGATGCGCGCACCCTATTCACCCGACCTGGTCGGCGATCCGGAAAGCGGAATCCTGCATGGCGGCGTCATCACCGCCCTGCTCGACCATGTCTGCGGCCTCGCCGCCTTCAGCGGTTTCGGCGGCCAGGACACACCGGCGACGCTCGACCTGCGGCTTGACTATATGCGCCCGGCCCAGCCGGGCCTGGATGTCATCGCCGAGGCGGTCTGCCTCAAGTCCCACGGCCTCGTCGCCTTCGTGCGCGCCACCGCCCATGATGGCGACATCAATGACCCGGTCGCGACCGCCCAGGCCGCCTTCATGGTCACCGGCGCCTCGAAAGCCGCCCAGGAGCGCGCGATGCAGGCCTTCCAGGCGGGGCAGGTCTCATGAGCAGCGCCCTGATCGAGACCCTGCTGGCGGCGCCCTATGTCGCCCGCTTCGGGGTTCGCCTGGAACAGAAGGGCGACGAGCTGACCGGCATCCTGCCCTATGCGGACGTCCTCGTCGGCAATCCGCTGATCCCGGCCCTGCATGGCGGCGCCATCGGTGCCTTTCTCGAGATCGTCGCCTCGGCCTCGCTGCTGGCCGGCCAGTCGCTCGAGCGTCTGCCGCGACCGATCGATGTCGCGATCGATTACCTGCGACCCGGCCGGGCTGCCGATGTCTATGCCCGCGCCATCATCAACCGCAGCGGCCGCCGCGTCGCCAATGTCCGCGCCGAAGCCTGGCAGGGCCGCAGCGGCGCGCCGGTGGCAACCCTGCACGGCCATTTCCTGATTACCCCCAGCGCCTCGGACGCCGGCGTCTGAGGTCGGCGTGCGACGGTTTGGCAGCTATGCCGGCGGCGCTTGCAGGTGCAGGATCAATCCATGGACACCACCGGCCCGCTCATCGCCTATTACGACGCGCAATGCCCGATCTGCCGCCACGAGATGGCGCGCTTTGTCCGCCATGGTGACCACATCATCCGCCTGCACGACGCCAACGGCGATCTGCCCGATGATGTCGACCGCGATGCGGCGCTGGCCTCGCTGCATGTCCGCCTGCCCGACGGGCAGCTGGTCGATGGCTGGCCGGCTTTCATTGCGATCTGGGAACGCGTGCCCGGCTGGGGCCTGCTCGCCTGGCTGACACGCCCCGCCCCGATCCGCATCCCCCTGGATGCGCTCTATCGCTGGCTTGCGCCGATGCGCCCGCGCGATGGTTGCCGCGACGGGGTGTGCAAGGTCTAGCAGCGAGCCTCTGCAGCGGGCTTGATGCCCGGCTTGCCAGCCGCCCCGGGCCGCGCTAGTGGCGGTCCATGTCGCCGAGCCATCCCGAACTCACCCGTATCGAGGTTATCAAGCGCGCCCTGCCGCTGGTTGTCGCCAATGCCACCGTGCCGCTGGCCGGCGTTGTCGACACCTTTGTGCTCGGCCTGTCGGGCGACAAGAGCGATCTGGGCGGGGTGGCGCTGGGCGGCGCGATCTTCTCGGTCTTCTACTGGAGCTTCTATTTCCTGCGCATGGGCACGACCGGGCTGACCGCCCAGGCCGACGGGGCCCATGATCGCGCGGAGACCCAGCGCATCCTGTTGCGCGCTGCCGCGATTGCGGTTTCGCTGGGCCTTGCCGTCTGGCTGTTGCGCGATGCGATCGCCTGGGCCGGCTTTGCGGTCTTGCAGGGCGCGGCCGGCGTCGAGGCCAAGGGCGCGGACTATCTGCTGGCGCGCGCCTGGGGCGCGCCGGCGGCACTGGCGACCTTCGCCCTGACCGGCTGGCTGATCGGACTGGGCCGCAATAGCGCCACCATGGCCATCTATGCCGCATTCAGCGCCATCAATATCGGGCTCGACCTCTGGTTCGTGCTCGGCCTTGGCTATGGTCCGGGCGGGGTTGGCGCTGCCACCGCGATTGCCGAATGGGCCGGACTTCTTGTCGGACTGGGTTTCGTCGCCCACACGCTGATACGACAGGGAGGCTGGGCCGGCGCCGTGCTCAATCGCGCCAGCCTGCTCGATCCGGGCGCCATCGCACAAATGTTCAACGTCAATCTCAATCTGATGATCCGCACCTGGAGCCTGGTGCTCGGCTTCACCTGGTTCGCCAATGCCGGCGCACGCCAGGGCACGGCCATCCTGGCCGGCAATCACGTTCTGCTACAAGTGATCACGTTGTGGGCCTTCGTGCTCGACGCCTTCGCCTTTGTGGCCGAGACCGAGGCGGGTCGCGCCTATGGCCGGCGCTCGCGTGCAGGCCTGCGCCGCGCCGTGCGCCTGACGGGCGAGCCGATGTTTGCCGCGGGCGCGATATTCGCCGTGCTGACCTGGATCTTCGGAGCTCAAGTCTTGGGCATCCTGATCGAGGATGCCGAAGCGCGCGCCGCGGCGATCCGCTATCTGCCCTGGTGCGCCCTCGTGCCCTTCCTCGGGGCCGGCGCCTGGCTGATGGACGGGATCTTCATTGGCACGACCAGCGGCAGGATCCTGCGCAATGCCGGGCTGGCGACGGTAGTGATCTATCTCATCGCCGACGCCATCCTCGCACCCGCCTTCGGCAATCACGGCGTCTGGATGGCTTTCATGCTGTATTATGTCGCCCGCGCCGGCACGCTGCTGGTCGCCTATCCGTCGCTGGAACGACGGATCGCATCGACACCAACCGCTTCGGCGACCGATGCAAAACCGTCAGCCTGAAGCCGCTTGACCAGGCCGGACTTGATGCGCTGCACCAGGCCGGGGCCCTCATAGACCAGGCCGGTATAGAGCTGGATCGCATTGGCACCGGCGCGGATCTTGGCATAGGCCGCATCCGCACTGTCGATGCCGCCAACGCCGATAATCGCCAGATCAGGCCCGGCAGCGGCGCGGAACTGCCGCACCAGCTCGGTCGAACGCTCGAAAACCGGCGGGCCGGACAGACCGCCACCCTCGCCCATCAGCGGGCTGGTCAGGCTGTCGGGCCTCAGGATGGTGGTGTTGGAGACAATGATCCCGTCGAGCCCGTGGCGGCCGATCGCGTCGATCATGCCGGGCACTTCACCATCGTCGATATCGGGCGCAATCTTGAGGAAGACCGGCGCCTTGCCGCGCACCTGCGCCACCGCGCCGAGCAGATCATCGAGCGCACCATGGGCCTGCAGATTGCGCAGGCCGGGCGTGTTGGGCGAGGAGACATTGACGGTGAAGAATTGCGCCAGGTCCTTGAGCCGATCGAGACAGGCGACATAGTCGGCGGTGCGGTCCTCGCTATCGAGATTGGCGCCGAGATTGACGCCGACAATGCCGCCGCGTCCCTGCCGCCGGCGCAACCGCGCCTCAAACGCATCCAGCCCCTGATTGGGAAAGCCCATGCGGTTGATCACCGAGCGGTCCTCGGACAGCCGGAAAATCCGCGGTTTCGGCTTGCCGCCCTGCGCGCGCGGTGTGACAGCGCCGAGCTCGACAAAGCCGAAACCGGCGGCGAGCAACGCATCGGGCGCCTCGGCATTCTTGTCGAAACCGGCGGCGAGACCGACCGGATTGGGCAGGTCGAGCCCGGCGACGCGGGTCGCCAGCATCGGATCATCGCGGCGCATCTGGCGCGGACCGAGGCCGAACTTCAGGGCCATCAGGCCGACTCGGTGGGCCGTCTCCGGCTCGAACACATGCAGCGCGCGCGCCGCCAGATCGTGAATCACCACTGGCCTCCCAACTGGTCCGGCAACACCCAGTCGCCCTCCTCATTGCGGCGCACATGGCGCACGCCGCGCACGGCACTGGCCGGGATATCGCCATAGACGTGCGGGAAGAGCGCACCCCCGCGAGATGTTTCCCATTTGACGCTGTCGCCCAGCGCCTCAAGATCAATCTCGGCCAGGATCAGGCGCGGATGGTCATTATAGTGTTTGAGCAGCGTGCCCTCGACCTGGCCGGCGGCGGAAAGATGAATGAATCCATCGGCGAGATCATGCGGCTCGCCGTGAAACACGCCGGCCATCATCACAGCGGCCCAGCCTTCTGGGGTCGCCAATCGGTATGCAATCGTGTCGCTCATGCGTTTGGGGTTAGCCCGCGGGCGAGACCCGCGCAAGCCCGTCTGGTGACCGGAGGTATTTTCCGATAGTTTTTGCGCCTCCAAGGACGCATCGCCATGTTCACACACGAGCAAATCTGGCGCGGGATCGACCGTCTCGCCGCCCATGCGCAGACCAGCCCCTCCGGGCTGGCGCGGCGCGCCGGGCTGGATTCGACCACCTTCAACCCCTCCAAACGCGTCTCGGCCGATGGCCGCAAGCTGCGCTGGCCCTCGACAGAAAGCCTGACCAAGGCCCTGAGCGCCGCCAATCTCGGCTTCGCCGACTTCGCCGCCCTCGTCTCCGGGGAAAGCCAGACCCGCTCGCTGCCGGCGCTCGACCTGGCCGATGGCGACCGGGCCGGCGCCTTCGACGCGATCGGACTGCCGACCGGGGCGGGCTGGCACCGCGTCCCCTTTCCCGATCTCGGCGACCGGACGGCCTATGCCCTCACCGTCGAGGGCGCGGCGATGCTGCCGCTCTACCGGCCCGGTGACCGCCTGATCATTGCGCCCGACGAGCGGCCGCGCCCGGGCGACCGGGTGATGGTGAAAACCCGCGATGGCGGGATTTCCGGCTGGGAGCTCGGCCGCCACACGGTTCAGGATGTGACGCTGAAACCGCTCAATCCGTCCGGGCCGGAACGGATCGTCAAACTGGCCGATATCGCCTGGATTGCCCGCATCGTCTGGGCCAGCCAATAGGCCAGGGCCAGACCTAGCGCGTCATGCGGTCGGTGGCCCAGGCGGTGGCGGCATCGCGATCACTGCGCAGGGCGAGCAATTGTGCCGCCTCGTCGCGAACACCGGCCTCGAAAGCATCGCGCGGCTCCAGCGCCAGCGCGGCCTCGAGCTGTTGCCACGCCATGTCATCCTGCCCGGCCTCGTCGAGCGCGATCAGCCCAAGGGCGAAGAAATAGCGCAGCGCCGGATTGTCCGGATCGAGCGCAATCGCCTGGCGGTAATGGCCGGTGCCGGCCTCGACCGAGGCGTCCAGCATCTGCATGCCACGCGCCCCGCCCCGCCGGGCGACTTCGAGATGCCAGGCCCCCAGCGTCCCCAGGGCCCAGACATTGCCGGGATCGTCCGCCACCACCGATTCCAGCAAGGCCCGCCCGCGTTGCGGCATGCGCATCAGATAGGCGCGCATCGAATTGGTGTAGCGGCCGTTATAGCCCAGCGAGATCGCCAGCCGCAGCCGCGCCTCGGCACTGTCGCTGTCCTCGCGAAACGCGGTTTCGGCCAGCTCGACGGCCTGGCGCGTCAGGGCGCGGCGATCGGGATAGTCGGGCTCCAGCATCAGCTGCGTCACCAGAGCCTGCGCCGCATAGGCATAGCCCTCGGCGCCGCCGGCCCGCTGCGCCTGGCTCGCCGCTTCCTGCCAGTGACCGCCGGCAAAGGCCTGGCGGGCCTCGTCCATATCGGCGCGGGCACCGGTGGTGGTGAGCAAAAGGAGACTGGCCAGGGCCGCAAGATATCGCATGGCACCAGCCTAGATCAGTTGTGCGATGAAATGAAGCGCGCACTGGACCGGGCCGGGCCGGCCGGGCGGGCGCGGTGCGGGACAGCCATGCCGCGACCATTTGCGCCTTGGCCGCAACCGCAAAGCCCGGCAAGCTTCACCTCCAGGCGGGGCCCTGTGTGGAGTGAGATGATGACCGGCAGCGATGCCTTCCAGCCACCCATGCCGCCCTATGCGCGCTACAGCCAGGTCGGGCGGCTGACACCGGCCGACTACTGGACCTATTTCCGGGCCATGAGCCGAAACCCGCTGGAGATCTGGAGCGAGCATCATTTCGAGTTCCTGGTGGCGCCCTTCCGCTTCCTCGGCCGCGACAGCGTATTGATCAATGATCCCGAAGCCATCCATCACTGCTTCGTCACCAATGCCCGCAATTACCGCATGAACCCGGTACGCCAGGCGGTGCTCAAGCCCTTCCTGCGCGACGGGCTGCTGACGGCGGAGGGCGAGGTCTGGAAAAAGGCGCGCCACGCCGTCGCCCCCGTCTTCACCCCGCGCCATGTCAGCGCCTTCGCGCCGAAGATCCGCACGGTGTGCGACGAGGCGAGCGAGGCCTTCCTCGCCGTCGAGGGACGCGAGATATCCCTGTCCGATGCGATGGTCGATCTGACGCTGGATGTGTTGATCGAGACGCTGTTTTCCGGCGACGAAGCACTCGACAAGACCCTGTTCTCGGACCGGATCTGCCGCCTGATCGAGATCACCGGCATTCCGCATGTCTTTGATCTGCTGGGTCTGCCCGGCTGGATTCCGCGGGTCGGCCATGGCGCCTCGCGGCGGGTGATTGCCGATCTGCGCCGCCAGGTCGCCGACGTCGCCGCCGCCCGCCGTGCCCGGCCCGATGCCCAGAGCGAAGGCCGCACGCCGGATTTCCTCGACCTGCTGCTCGGCGCCGGCCTCGACGAAACCGCCATCGTCGACAATCTGCTCACCTTCCTCGCCGCCGGTCACGAGACCACGGCGCGCTCGCTGACCTGGACGCTCTACCTGCTGTCCCAGGCCCCCGATGTGCTGGCGCGGCTGGAAGCCGAAATCGATGCGGCGCCGCTCGACGACACCGATCCGGCGGCCTGGATGGACGCCCTGCCCTGGACGACCGCCGTCATCAAGGAAAGCCTGCGCCTCTATCCTTCCGCGCCGATGCTCACACGCACCTCGATCGCCGCCGACACGGTCGCCGGCCTGCAGGTCGCACCGGACACCGATATCCTGGTCTCGACCTGGTTATTGCACCGCCAGCGCGATTTCTGGCCGCAGGCGGACACATTTCAGCCCGAACGCTTCTTCGGCGCCGCCGCGGCCAACATCCCGCGCCATGCCTGGCTGCCCTTCGGGCTGGGCCCGCGCGTGTGTATCGGTGCGCGTTTCGCGATGATGGAAATGGTGATCGTGCTGGCCAGCCTGCTGCGCAAACTGCGCTTCGACTTCACCGGCACACGCCACCCCGTCCCGGTGATGCGCATCACGCTGCAGCCGGATATCGAGGTGCCGATGCGCGTCACTCGCCGGGATACTGGAACACCTGGTCAAGCGGCACCTTGAACGCTGCCGCGATCTTGAAGGCGACCTCGAGCGAGGGGGAATACTTGCCCTGCTCGATGGCCAGTATGGTCTGCCGCGTCACGCCGACCGCCTTGGCCAGATCGGCCTGGGTCATCTCGTTGGCGTGAAAGCGCAGGGTGCGGATCGTATTGGTGATGGCGGTGGATTTGGTCATCGCCTAGCCCCGCCGATAGGCGATCAGCACCGATACGCCCTTGGCAATCTCACTGGCCACCAGCCCGGCCAGCACCGCATTGGCGACCCAGACCACCGGGTAACCCAGGACAGCCAGCGTCAGGGCGGCCAGGGCGAAGACGGCCAGGACCCGGCCGCCAAAGGCGCTGCCATGCGTCTCGATACTGCGGTCGCGTTCATCGCTGCCCTCATCGGCTTCCGCCGGCGCGAATGCGGCGATGGCGATATGTCCGGCGATACCGATAAACACCAGCGCGAAGGACGCCGCAGCCAGCATGCCGATATTCAGCTCGACCGGCCCGGCCTGCGCCTGCATCGCCAGATCACCGAAATAGCTGCCGAAAATCAAAACCATGGCGCCCAGCATCAGCGCATTGCTCTTCTCACGAAATGACATGTCTACTCTCCATAACTCCATGTCGATAATTTTCGACATCGCAAGGTGTATGAAAGGGCCGACATGATGTCAAATTTAATGTGCATTATACCGTTTGCAAACCCAGTCTGATTAGGGTATAAAATCTCCATAAAGGAGATACCCGATGTCCGTTCTGTCCGCCCCGCACTTTCACAATGAAGAAGCCGCTTTCGCCAAACTGGAAAGCGTCATCTGGCCTAATGGCCCGGTGTGCCCTCACTGTGGAAGCGACGCCAAGGTCTATGCGATCAAGGCGAATGCGGCAAAGCGTGTCCGTCTCGGTCTGAAAAAGTGCGGTGCTTGTCGCAAGCAGTTCACGGTCAAGGTCGGCACGGTGTTCGAGCATGGCCGCGTGCCGCTCCACAAATTCTTGCAGGCCGTCTACCTGATGTGTTCCAGCAAGAAGGGTTGCAGCTCCAAGCAACTGGAGCGCACGCTGGAGGTCACGTACAAGACGGCGTGGTTCATGGCTCATCGTATCCGCGAAGCCATGCGCACTGGCGCTCTTGGCCCGTTCGGTTCCGGTGGTGGTGCGGTTGAGGTTGACGAGACTTTCATCGGCACCGAGCCAGGCGCGGTTAAGCGCCCCTCCTTTCATCACAAGATGAAGGTTCTCAGCCTTGTGGACCGCGACACCATGCAGGTTCGCTCGGTTGTGGTGAATGACTTGAAGCCTGCCACCCTGGCCCCGATCCTGAACGAGAATATCGCCCGCGAAGCCCGCCTTATGACGGATCAAGCGCGCCACTATTTCACCATCGGTAAGGCGTTCGGTTCGCATGAAAAAGTAGACCACAGCGTCAAGGAGTACGCGCGGGGCGACGTGACCACGAACACGGTTGAGAGCTATTTCAGCACGTTCAAGCGCGGCATGAAGGGCACCTACCAGCACTGTGCCAAGCAGCATCTGCACCGCTATCTGGCGGAGTTCGATTTCCGCTATAACCAGCGTGAACGCCTTGGTGTGAATGACCGTGAGCGTACCGATGTCGCGTTGCTGGGTATCTCTGGCAAGCGCCTCACATATCGGGGGCCTGACGCGCAAGCCTGAGTCAAAATGACGCAACTTTTAGGGTGTAAAAGTCCCCGAAAAGCTGTACAGTGACTTTGCGGTCCTTGCTTGGTGATAAGAGCCCCTGGGCACTTCGAATGATAGCCAAGATTGCCGATATGGCGGGCCGCAGTTTTAAAAATAATGTGTCGTTCCGCGGCTCCAGAGGTCGTACTCATAGGTGATGCGGTCCGCTAAAGGATCGTAGGACCTGCGGTCTCCTCGCTCCCATTTGCGCTGGATTGCCCACGCGCAATAGTCGGCAACCTGAAGATTGAAACATGTTTGGGCGGGGCGGAAGTCCACTGCGCAGGAGTCCCGGCGCATCGTCTGTGCAACCACATCCTCAAGCGCCTTGGTGAATGTGGCGCGCTCCTTTTTGGAGCCGAGCGAAGCGGCTGTCACGAGGAGTTTGTCATCGCGCCTCAACTGGCGTGTGGCCCCGTGTTTGAAATGATAGTACCAAGGGTACTTGTAGAAAGTCGCTTTATCCCGCCTTACCTGTGGCTGCGCTTTTGACTTTTCGCAGACTGTGGCTTGGATCTGAAAGTCGTGGCGCAGGATTGTTGCGTACACACGGTCCCTCACGGCTTGCTTGTCGGTTGTCGCGTGAAAATAATCGTCCAGCATGATACCGTCCCAAACGAGTTGATGCCGAAGCTCCTCTAGAGCGCGTCCTGCATCGAGGCTGGGAGCGGTCACCGTGCAAAGAATAAAGTAGCGACTAACATTTGGCTCACGAGAGAATTTGAAGCATCCGGTTTCATCCGCGAATAGATACTTGTTGGCCACGGGAGTGCCCCTCAAATGAGTAAAGAATCAGGAACAATCGCAAGTACGGTACAATCAGAGAAATTCAAAGCCCTCGCCCGCGAATTGGAATGCGACGAGAGCGAGGAAGCGTTTGACGACGCTCTAAAGCGGGTTGCCACGGCCCCTCCACCGGCAGAGAAGGTCGATGGCGAAAAGAAGTGACCCGGCAGGGCTGACCCTGCAGGAACTGTCCCGCGCTCTAGCCGCGCACGCGGTGCTTACAAGCAACCCGTCAGCCGGGCGCGACTTTTTCGCCCCCGAGCTGTTCGAGCAAACAGCGTCCTTCATCCACCGCTTTGCGCTCGGCGAAACACCAGACCGCGTTAAGCAGAGCGATGGCTAGGTATGCGGCTCAAACCGGTCCACCTTGTTGTTCAGCGCCCATTGTTTGTATTTGACGCTGGATTTGTCGGCGAAAATTTCGAAATACACCGCGTTGTACAGATCGCACACCTCATCAATTGAGTGTGCCCGCCCCGCTGTCGCGATCATGCCGCCAGCAAGGGCCGCTGCGGCGTTCCAGTCGGACTCCTTCTTGAGGGTGTCCAATTTGGAAGAAATCGCTCTGAGTTCTTCCAGTTGATAGTTCTTCATTTCTGGGATTTGCGGCATTCGTGGCGCCATAAAGTCGGACATCTGCAATCTCCATTGTCTCCGACTCAGATACTACCCTGAGTAACAACGGCAGGCGAGTCATGGGTTTGCAAACGGTATAATGCACAATTTAATTTACATGATCGCGGCGACCATCAAGCAAACGGCCCGGCCTGTTTCAACAGGCCGGGCCGCTATACACCTGGTTTTCAATGCGTATCAGGCGACGAGGCTGACGAGGTTTTCCGAGCTTTCGGACAGACCGAGAAAGCCGGCAAGACCCTGGCCAAAGCCGCCATAGGTGGCACTGGTGCCGCCGCCGGGGCCGCCATTGGGCGGTGGCGGCGGTGGACCGCCCTCGCCCTTTTCGGCGATGAGCTCGGCCAGAGCGGCCTGGTCAACTTCGCCATTGGCACCGACCAGGCCCGCCGCCGCTTCGCCGAAGCGTTCGGTGAGACCGGCCTGCATCTTTTCATTGCGGTCTTCGACCAGCAATTGGGACAGGGCCTCGTAATCGACCTCGCCCGCGTCCGAGACAATACTGGCGGCCTCGGCGCCGAATTTTTCGGCCAGTTTCGCGTCAAGCTCTTCGAGATCGATTTCACCCGCCTCGATCGCAGCTTCAAGGCTGTCGATCATTTCCTCGGGTGGCGGGGGTGGTGGCGGTGCGCCCCGCATCCCCTGCATGCCTTGCAGACCCTGCATCGACATGGACTGGACTTCATTCATCATTCTGTCGCTCCTTGCTGCAGCGCATGATGCCGTTACCGGACGTCACGAACTGCCAACTGGGCGACTGCGCATTCCTTTGAACGCCGGCAGGCTAGCGCCGATTGGTTGACGAGATATGAGCGCGGCGCCCCCATGGCGGCGAGGCCCCGAAACCGGGGCAAAAACCGGCTGCACGCGCCAGCGACGGATTATGCGTGCTGCGACGTTGAGGATGGGAGAAGCGGCCCTGCGAGACCCAACACTGGCTGCGCCCCTTTGAACCCGCACGGCCGTGCAGGTGCCGCTTCTCACTTCCCCTTCAAGCCTGTGCCCCCGCGCCGCCCCGGCCGGGTCCAAAAAAACTGCACAAGCCGCGACGGGTTTTCCGGCCCGGCGCGTTGGTGAAGGGAGACACGGGCCCTGCTCCTGCCCCGGGACGGCCGCGACCCCCGAAGCCTCGCTGCCATTGCGGGCCTGTGTCTCACGTCTGACAGAAGACGGGACTGGAAGCGTCATTCATGCCCCCCCCTGGGCGCTTCACATCCGACAACTGCGACTGAGACTGGCGGGCGGGTTTTAACGAAGCAGCTCGCCCGCCAGTGCTTTCTCGAGCAGGGTCACCGTTTCGGTGACGCCGTAGATCGCGACGAAACTGCCAAAGCGCGGTCCCTGCGACTGGCCGAGCAGGACTTCATACAGGGCCTTGAACCAGTCACGCAGGTTTTCGAAGCCCGCGTCCTTGCCCGCCGCATAGACCTCGTTCTGGATCACTTCGCCATCGCGGCAATCAGGCCCCAGCGCCTCGAGCCGTTCGATTAGATCCTGCATCGCCGCGCATTCGCGGTCATCGGCGGCGCGGAAGGACTTGGTCGGCTCGACGAAATCCTGGAAATACTTCACCGCAAACCCGGCCAGCTGGTCGAGCATCGGATGCGTAGCCGGCGAGGCCCCGTCGCAATAGCGGCCGATAAAGCCCCACATCACATCGGTATTATGCGCACTCGCCGCCGACGCCAGGTTGAGCATCAGGGCAAAGCTGATCGGCAGCGTATCGGCCGGCGGATTGCCGTTATGGATATGCCAGACCGGGTTTTCCAGCTGCTGCGCCGGCGTCTGCCCGGGATAGGCCGCGAGGTGCTGCATATACTCGTCGACCGCCTTGGGAATGACGTCAAAAAACAGGCGCTTGGCCGTCTTCGGCTTGACGAAATTATAATAGGTCAGGCTCTCCTGCGGCGCATATTTCAGCCAATCCTCGACGGAGAGCCCATTGCCCTTCGACTTGGAAATCTTCTCGCCGGCCTGGTCGAGAAACAGCTCATAGACAAATTGCGTCGGCGGCTCGGCACCGAGGATGCGGCAGATGCGCGAATAGACCGGCGCATTGGTCTGGTGATCCTTGCCGAACATCTCGAAATCAACGCCCAGCGCCGCCCAGCGCATGCCGAAATCGGGCTTCCATTGCAGCTTCACCGCCCCGCCCTTGACCGAGAGCGTCGTCTCGGTGCCGTCCTCATCGTCAAAGGTGATCGTGCCGGCCACAGCGTCGATCGACTTCATCGGCACATAGAGCACACGGCCAGACTTGGGCGAGATCGGCAGGAAAGGCGAATAGGTCGCCTGGCGCTCGGCGCCCAGGGTCGGCAGCATCACTTTCATGATGTCGTCATAGCGCTCCAGCGCCCGCACCAGCATGGCATCATAGGCGCCGGACTTGTAGAGCGCGGTCGCGGATTCGAACTCATAGTGAAAGCCGAAACTGTCGAGAAAGGCGCGCAGGCGCGCATTCATGTGGGCGCCATAGCTGTCATGGGTGCCGAACGGATCGGGCACCACGGTCAGCGGCATTTGCAGATACTGCGCCAGCATCTCCTGATTGGGCAGATTGTCCGGAACCTTGCGCATCCCGTCCATATCATCGGAGACGCAGATCATCCGCGTTTGATACTTGCCCCCGGTCAGCGCCTCGAAGGCATGGCGCACCATCGTCGTGCGCACCACTTCGCCAAACGTGCCCATATGCGGCAGCCCCGACGGTCCATACCCCGTCTCGAACACCACCGGTTTATCGCCCAGCCCGTGCTGCTCGATCCGCTTCAAAAGCAGGCGCGCCTGTTCGAACGGCCAGGCTTTGGCATTTTGGGCAAGTTGCGCGGTGGACATGGGGGTGGCTTTCGCTGACAGGGTGTGAAGCCGCCGAGGTAGGCTGTGCGGGCGTGGGCGTCAAGCGGCGCGGGCGTGGGGGAGGCGCGCGCCGCCAATAATCCCCGATCAAACCAGATCGCCCCTTCCCCGCAACCAGACATGGCGGCTAACATCACCCACGGGGAATGGGACAGCGATATGTCAGCCACAAACAGCAACGCCGAACGCACCGCCGCGATCAAGGCCGCTGACGAACAGTGGTGGAAGGGCTGGTGGGCGGCGGATTTCTCCTGGGAGGGTCTGGCGAAGCATGACTGGCAGGGCTGGTCCGTGACGCCGGAGAAAAAACTGGTCGAAACCGTCGATGCGCCTGACGGCTCCCGCCAAGCGAGCCTGCAGGACTATTACCGCTGGGACTGGACCACCAAACGCCTGCGCGGCGACAAGGCAATGGCGACCGCGAAACTGCTGGACGACACACCGGGCCAACCACGCTTTCACATCCTGCACGTGCCGGAACGCTGGCAGGATGGATCGGAGAGCTGGAAAACGGACGCAACCGATGATCGCTGGGCAAGTGTGGAGACAGAATTGCTGGCGCTCATCCAAGCCGCCCGCCCTTGTGATGTTATTGCCGATGGGCCTGGAAAGGGCGGGATAGAGGGCGCGGATCGCCGGACCCAGCTCGCAGGGGCCCAGCTGCGAAATCTGCCCCGCCCACCCGCCTCGCCGCCTCAAACTCTCGAAATCGGGCCGGAAAGCGACGAGGCACAGCGCCCCGGCCAGTCGGGCGCCTGGCATCTCAACGCGACACGAACCCGCTGGCTGGCCCATCTGGATGGCCAAGGAGCAGTTTTTGGTTCTCCCGCAGATTTTTCCAGCGCGCAATTCTCCGGCGGTAACACCAACTTCCAAGACGCGCAGTTCTCCGGCGGGGACGCCGACTTCAGAAAGGCGCAGTTCTCCGGCGGGGACGCCGACTTCGGAAACGCGCAGTTCTCCGGCGGACACGCCAACTTCATTAACGCGCAGTTCTCCGGCGGGTACGCCGACTTCAAAGACGCGCAGTTCTCCGGCGGGGACGCCGACTTCAGAAAGGCGCAGTTCTCCGGCGGTACCGCCTACTTTATCCACCTGCAGTTCTCCGGCGGGAACGCCGACTTCACCGACGCGCAGTTCTCCGGCGGGCACGGCGACTTCCATAACGCGCAGTTCGAACATGCCGTCAGCTTTCGAACCGCGGTCTTCCACAATGTGGCGAACTTTTCTCGCAGCCGCTTTCCGGCAGGCTCGGCAGACAGAAATCGCGCTTTCGTCGGTGTCCGGTTCAAGGAGCCGGTTATGTTCGCGAAAGTAGAGCATCTCCCCTTTTCCGCCTTTGACGATGCCCTGCTGGAAAAAGGCATCGTGCTGACGGCGGAAGCCCCGCGCGAGAGCGAGTTTCGGCGGTCCCTGCGCGACGTCCGCTTGGCCTTGAATGCGAAAATGCGCGCCCTGTTCTGGCAAGACCAGTTGCGCCGCTGGCTGCCCGGGCAGAACCGAAGCGAATGGCATGACTTCTATGGCGCGCTCGAGGGCGGTTGCCGTGTGTTGAAGCAAGCGATGAAAGCGGCCGGCGATTCCCAGCGGGAGCAGCAATTCTACCGCTATGAGCTGATCGCACGCCGCAAACGGCCCTCCAACAAAGTGTTCTGGGATGGCGATTCACCGGTTTCGATTTTCGAGAAAGGGTTGTCCTGGATCTATGGACTGACGGCCGGCTATGGCGCGTCGATTGCGCGGCCGCTCTTCGTGGCGGCGGCAGCATCGCTGGTCTTTGCTGCCATCTTCTCAGTCTGGGCTCGCGGCGTGTCGGGCGATCCGGTCGATATCGCTTCGCTATGGCCGTCCGTGCGCGATGGCACGCTCTGGCAGTTCATCCCGCAGAGCCTGTCCGATGGCCGCTTTGCGGCGGCCTCGGAATTTGCCCTGCAAAATCTCCTCCGCCCGTTCGGCGTCTGGTTGCCCGGCTTTCCCGGATCGGAAGCGGGTTGGGCGATGGATTTCAAAGCCAATACCGGACCGGCCGGCTGGAACTGGGTGCGCATTGTCGCCTCTATCCAGTCCTTTTTCTCGATCGTGATGCTCTTCCTTTCTGCCCTGGCCCTGCGCCGCAAATTCCAGATCAGCTAGTCCTCCGCCAGCCCCCAGCCCCCCTTCCCCGTCAGCTTGCGGCCGACGAGATAGATCGCCAGCCCCACAGGCCCGAACATCAGCGTGAAGAACAGGCTCGGGGCCATCAGCCAGTAGGGCACGTCGCGGCGCAGCGTGTCGCGGGCGATCCAGGCGCCGATGAAGAGGTCGAAGACGAGATAATGGGTCCAGCCGGTCAGGGCGCCGACCGGGTGGGCGAAGAGGGCCATCACGCCGGCGAGGGTGGAAAAGCCGGCGCCGTCGCTGGCCTGGCCGAAGACGATGCCGGCGGAGAGGAAGCTCAGATAAATCGCGCCGAGCAGGAGCGGCAAGAAGGCGGTGTGAACCAGGCGCTGCGTCCAGCTCCAGCGCGGCGCGAACAGCAGCAGGGCCCAGGCCGGGAAGATGATCAGGTGGAGGGCGAAATAGAGGGTTTCATACATGGCGGATCTCCTTGGGCGCGATGGAGCCTGTGGCGGGCGGCTGCGTCAAGGTTGCGAGGTTTTGTGGAGCGCCGGCCCAACGAATACAGAACGTCTTCCCCCGGATTTATTCCGGGGCCTGCCGGAGGGGAATCCAGCCAGTCTCCCAACCGCAGGCAGACCCCGGAATTCGCTACGCTCCTCCGGGGGAAGTGGTGTGTTTTGTGTTGGGGTGGCGCGCAATCGCCGACTTATCCCCCACGTCTCACAACTAGCCCACGTCATCCCGGCGAAGGCCGGGACCTCGACATGGCAGGCGCGGAGCCCGTGATATCGAGGTCCTGACTTGCGTCAGGATGACGAATTTTTGCTGATGTTATCCCCACCCCCTCGCGCTTGGCGCATAATCGCCTCGTTCCGGTTGCACGGGAGGCGTGAGCTCAGTCACTTGCGGCGATCGGGAGCGTGGAGCTCGTCCGGGCAGAGGGGT
>NZ_JBLXIK010000002.1:0-47529 GCF_048269565.1 Maricaulis sp.
AATGGCTGGAATTATGCCCTCGAAATGGACGGATCAGAGTTCATCTTTGCTCCGGCCGCTGCTGCGGAGCTCAAACTCGCCAACATCGTCTCTCCGGAGCTGACCTTCGACGTGACCTCCGGAATCGGAACCGACTTCGTGCCGAACCTGCACAACACCCCGGCCGAACTGACCGGTTGGGATGCCGGCCTCTTCGACTTCGACCGGATCGATTACGACGCGTTCTGATGAATAAGGCGTCCAGACACGGGCAATATCCCGGTCTGGACGCCTGCTTCAAACTGGACTTAAGTGCGGCGGGGCCTTCGGGCACCCGCCGTTCGCTTGTCTGGCCGCAACCGGCCAGCGAGCGGCGCCATGTATGGGGGATATGATTTCAATGGCTGCCGCGACCCGACCGCCCCGTGTTCTGCTGGTTCACTATTGGCTTGTCGGAATGCGTGGCGGCGAGAAAGTACTCGAAGCCCTTTGCCGGATGTTTCCGGGCGCGGACATCCTCACCCATGTCATTGATCACGACAGCCTGTCACCTCGTCTGAATCAACACCGGATCCTGACGACCTCGATCAACCAACTGCCTTGGTCAAAGCAGCTTTACCAGAGCTATCTGCCCTTAATGCCACAGGCGCTCGAGGCCTGTGATCTGGCAGCGTATGACCTTGTCATTTCAAGTGAATCCGGTCCGGCCAAAGGGGTTATAGTACCGCCGGACACGCCTCATTTGTGCTACTGCCACTCACCGATGCGTTATATCTGGGACCAGTATCACACCTACAAGGCATCAGCGGGCGTATTTGCGAGACTGGCAATGCCCTACATCGCCCATCGCCTGCGCCAGTGGGACGTGACAAGCGCCGCGCGCGTCGATCAATTCGTTGCCAATTCAGAACATGTTGCCAACCGGGTACAAAAATACTGGCGCCGCGAGGCGGCGGTCGTCCACCCGCCCGTCGGGGTTGCGGACTTCGCTCCGGTAACGCCGGATGAACGTGGCGATTACTATCTCTGGCTGGGCGAGCTGACGCCCTACAAGCGGCCCGACCTCGCCGTCGAAGCCTTCACCCGATCAGGGCGGCCCCTCAAACTGATCGGTGGCCCTGACAAATCGGTCTCCCGGTTGGAAAAGACTGCGGGGAGCAATGTCGAGTTTCTCGGCAAAACGGATTTCGATACCCTCAAACACCATCTGGCACGCTGCAAGGCCCTGATTTTTCCAGGTGAGGAGGATTTTGGCATCGTCCCTGTCGAAGCCCTGGCATCCGGGAGGCCCGTGATCGGATTCAATCGCGGCGGAATCCGCGACACGATCTCCGACGGCCGCACCGGCATTCTCTACGATGAAGCAACCGTTGAGGGCCTGAATGCAGCCGTGTCGCGGTTTGAAAACAGTGATCTCGCCACGTGCGGCAGCGATGTCTTCACCCGGGCCGCGGCCGACTTTTCCGAAGAGCGGTTCGCCCGGGAGATGTGGTCATTGATCAAAGCCATGCCATTGCCGCACGGAGTTGATTGGCAATAATGTTGCTACATGGTTCAAGATCTGTGCTCGCCCGCATTCGCGCCCAACCGGTGCTGGTCGGGCGAACCGTGCTTGTGCTCCTCATCAAGCTGGGCGCTGCGGCCCTTTCCTACGTCATGTTCGTCGCGATTGCCCGGTCACTGGACGCCGGAGCATTCGGTGTTTTCGGCGTGGCATTTTCCACCGCAACACTGGGCGCTGTCGTCATCGGATTTGGCCAGAAAGCCTACATATTGCGACGCGCGCCGGTCTTGCTGGCGGCACACAAGCCCGCTGCCGTCGCGGCCCTGAACCTGCGCGCACTGGTGGTTTTTGCCGTGCTGACGCTGGCAATGGCGGGCCTCGGTCCTCTCGTCACAACAATTGATGCCATCGCGCCGTCAACAAGCCTGTGGCTGTGGGTCACCGGCGCGGCCGGCCTGTTCGCGCTCGCCGATTATCAGCAGAGCGCCGCGCGATCGGCCGGAGTCTTTTTTCGCGCCCTGACACCGCGGGATATCATCTGGCGGATGATGGTGATCGCCTTTGCGGCCGCAGGAGCCGGCGCACCCTGGATGTCGGTCAACAACCTGTTTGCCGCTCTGGTGGTATCACTGGCTGGCCTGCTCTTGCTGCAACTGGCACTGCTCACGCCGCTGCAGCCCCGCTTCGCGCCCCTTGAGGCCGAGGACCGCAACCGCGCCTGGCTCGCCGCGTCATCGGGATTGTGGGGCGTCGCCATCGTGCAAGCCCTGATCCCCAACCTGTCTGTTCTTGCGGCGGGGCTCATCCTTGATGTCGATACGGCTGGCCGCTTCTTCGCGGCTTTGCGCACCGCCATGCTGCTGCAAATTTTCCAGATGGCCGCAAACCTTGTCATCGCGCCGTCCATTTCACGCCTGAAGGCCGAGAATGAGCTGGGGCGCCTTCAAAAGGAGAGCCGCCTGATCACGCTGCTGGCGGCATTTCCTCTGTTCGCGCTCTTGCTGGTGTTCGCGCTGGCTGGCGGATGGGTCATGTCCATTTTCGGAGCAGGACATGCTGACTCCGGCCCGATCCTGCTGATCCTTGCGCTGGGCTTTGCGGTGAATGCGCTGTGCGGGCCGACGGCGCAGATGATGGAATCCCTCCACGATGAGCGCATGCTGTTTGTCATTCTGACAGCTTCTGCGCTGCTCTCGACATTGTTGATATTCAGCCTCGGACACGCCTTCGGTGTCATCGGCGTCGCCACGGCCGTCTCACTGCACAGCGTGTTCTGGAATCTCGCGGCCTATATCCGAATCTGGCGACGGCATGGCATTCGCGTGGGGATGATCTGACCGGATGAGACAATGAAGCCCAACTTTCTCTATCTCGGCGGTGACAAGTGCGGTTCGACCTGGCTGCACCGGATTCTGTCCCTGCATCCGGATGTGGCGTTGCCCGGATCCAAGGAACTTTTCTTCTTTGACCGTTACTTTCAGCGCGGCACGGACTGGTACATGCGCCAGTTCGACGGGTTGGCGGCACCGCGGGTGGGGGAGATCTGCCATGACTATCTCTACAGCCCGCCAGCCCTCGAGCGTATTGCCGATTTTTTCGACGACGATGCGGTGTTTCTGATCGTGCTGCGAAACCCCTGGGTGCGAATGATCTCGCATCACCGCTATCTGCAGCGGATCGGAAAGACCGCCCTACCGCTCGACGGCGCGATCGACAGCCACGCCGGGCTCACCGCCCACAGCCTCTATCTTCAACCGGTCCGGCAAGCCATCAAGCTGCTGGGTCGTGAGCGGATCCGGTTCTTGAAATACGAGGATCTCGCCAGCGACCCGAGCGGGTTTGGCCGGCAGCTTTCCGACGCCTTGGGTATAGGGTTCGAACCGGAGCTTCCCTATGCCGAACGGGTGCTGGAGGGCAGCTCAGCGCGATCCGGCCAGGTCGTTCGCGTCTTGCGCGCTGCCGGCTGGCGCTTGCGTGAACTCGGCCTCCAGAATCTCGTGAGCTCGGTCAAGTCCAATCCGTTGGTAAACCGGGCCCTGTTCCAGCGTCAGACCGCACGCAGTTCGCCCCAGGATGCTGGATCGACACCACAGATGGCAGAATTGGTGCAGCGGTTTCACGAACAGTCTTTCGGACTGGAGGACGCCTGCGGTCTGGATCTGTCGGATTGGCGCGAGATCCTGGACCAGCTGCCAACCTCACAGGTTCAGTAAATCGCGTCCCCGACACACATGATCGCTGGATGCGAATGACCCAGCTTCACGATCCCAAGGCTCGCCCGATGCCGATCGGGCCGCTGAGCCCCCGGACCGGTGCGGGAGTGACGAGGCCAGCCGTCATGTGCCGAGATAGACTTAATGGGTAATTTACACGGGCCGATTAGACCGTGTCCTCGTCAGGGGTCAGCGCATGCGAAGGGGGCGGAAGCGACAGGCTATGGTGGCAGACACCCCGTTTCATCCCGTAATCGCCGCTGTGATGTACAGCCCCAATCTTGGCGATGGCGCGATCGCAGCCTGTATCGACCATGCAATCCGCCAGCAACTTCCCGGCGTCAAACCCGGCTGGCTCGATCTCGCCGGACGAACGGAATTTCCCCGGCAGCCCTCGAAGGGCAGACAGGCGGCCATAACGCTGATGGCAAGTCTGCCATCGCCAGTCGATCAACTGATTGGCGAGCAGATAATCCGCCATCAGGCCCGGTCACGGCTGGAACCGCTTCTCGCCCGGACCTTGCCCTCAACCAGCGCACTCATGCTGGGTGGCGGTCAGCTACTGTCTGATGTGCATATGAATTTCCCTGTCAAACTCGCTGCCCTGGGCACCGGGGCGGCGCAATGGGACATTCCGGTAGTGATCCATGGTGTCGGCGTGACCGAGACTTGGCACCCGCGCGCCACCGCATTGTTTCTTAAACTGCTTGGCAACCGGAAACTGGTCTCGGTCTGTGTTCGTGATCGGGCCTCGCACGAAAACCTTTTGCGTCATGCCGGCGATGAATTCGCGCCGCGCGGGCGGCTGGACCTACGCATTGCGCCGGACCCGGCCTTGCTGGCCCCGGATGCCTTTGACCTCCAGATATCCGACGCGGCAACCGGGCGCATCGGGCTCGGTATCACGCACCCGTCCGCGCTGCAGGCCCACGGGGAAGGCGCCGCGCCGTCAGGACATAATGCCATCAGCAACGTCGCGGCACTTGCTTCCAATCTCACTGCAAACGGGTTCCGCCCGGTCCTGTTCACAAATGGCGCCTTTGAGGATGAAGCCTTTTTGGCGAGACTCGTCGCATCAAAAACGTTCGCAGCCTTCAAATCGGGGGTTGAGGTCGCGCCGCGCGCATCCTCGCCAGCTGGACTGGCCCGTCTGATTGCCGGTTTCGACGGCGTGATTGCGCATCGGCTGCATGCGAATATTCTCTCCTTCGCGCTGGGTGGCGTACCGGTCGGTCTGGCGTGGGATGCCAAGATGCGTGGCTTTTTCGATCTCATCGACGAGGCTGGTCTGTTGCAGACCTCGGCCTGCCCGGACCCGGCTCAGGCGGTCGCAAGTTTGCAGGACGGGTTGAAACGGCGCGCCGAAATGAGACAGCGTGCCCGCGAACTATCTGTGGCCGCCCGGGCGGGCGTGCTGGAGAGTCTGGATCGTGTGTGCTAGCCAAACGAGATACTAGGCGGCACCAACGTGCCATTTCGGGAGACGCAGAAATGCAACTGACATCTCTATTCCGCTTGATTTCTGTCCTCAGTGTCCTGGTCATCTGCGCCTGCGCCTCAACGTCCGCAGGGCCGATCTCCGGTGACACCGCCGAGAGCATGATCGACTCCGTCGAATACCGCCTCGGTGCTGGCGACCAGCTTCGCATCATCGTGTTCGGCGAAGAGGACCTGTCGGGCGAGTTTGTCGTCGATGGCCGCGGGACGGTTTCCCTGCCCCTGATCGGGGAAATCGATGCGGGAGGCTTGACCGCGCGTGAATTCCAGCAGGCCTTCGCGGATGAGCTTCGCAATGGCTATCTGAACGATCCGCGGGTCAGCGTCGAAGTGATCAATTTCCGCCCCTATTACATTCTGGGCGAGGTCGAGGCCGCAGGCGAGTATCCGTTTTCTGACGGGCTGACCGTGATGAATGCCGTGGCGACGGCCGGCGGCTTCACCTATCGCGCCAATCGCCGGGTCGTCTTCATCCGCCGCGCTGGCAGCGACCGGGAGATCGAAGTCCCGCTTCTCGCCGTTACCGAGGTGCAACCCGGCGATACGATCCGTATCGGCGAGCGCTTCTTCTAGGCGATCCGGTCGAGGGGATGTGGTCATCCTGCTGTCTGCCTATTTCTCCCTCGGCCTGATCTGGCTGGCCGCCTTTGCCGCGCTGGGCGCCGATGGCGAAATGGCGAGCTATCTGTTTGGCGCACCGCTGCTGCTGATTGGCGCCTGGATTGGCTGGCGTGATCGTGAGATCGGCACCGGCGCGGTCGCCCTGCTCGCCCTGTTTGCGCTGTTCGTGGGCATCGCGGTGATACAGGGACGCTGGTCCAGCGGTGCGCCAGAATTCATCGTGCTCGGCGCCTGTATTGGCGTTTTTCTCAGCGCACGGGCCTTCGCCCGGCGCCAGCCAAACCCCTCCCATATTTCGACACTCCTGCTGTGGTTCTTCCTGCTGGCCGCGACGGTGTCCTTCCTGGATCATGTCTGGGCGCCGGACCGCATATTCGTGTTCGAGCGACCGTTTCATCTCGGCCGGCTGTCCTCGCCCTTCCTGTCCGCGAATACTGCCGCCAGCTTCTTCGGGATCGGTGTCATCCTGACCATTGGCAGGATCATCCGGGTCTCGACTCGCTATGCCGGCGAAAACAAGTCGAGGCGCCTGATCCTGCCGATTGTGACCTTGCTTCTTTGCCTCACCTGTCTGGTTCTGACAGCTTCGCGAGCCGGGATATTGCTGGCCGGCGGCGCGTCGGCGGCGCTGCTCTGCTGGGAGCTGGTGCATCGCTTCCGGCGCGGGGAGCGTCAATCGCTCTGGATGCTGGCCGGCGCCGGCCTCGGACTGGCCGCCGCGGCCGGCTATATTGCCCTGATCTCCGGCGAAACACTCGGAGGCCGCCTTGGCGATGGCGTCGATGGTATCGAGACGCGAACCGAATTGTGGACCGCCTATGCCGGCGCCATTCGCGACCAGCTCTGGTTCGGGGCCGGGCCGGGAGGGTTTGAATATGTAAACGCGATTTCAGCCGATGCCCGCAATGCGTCGACTCTCGTGTTCCAGCGCGCCGCGCACAATGTCGTGCTGCAATGGCTGGTCCAGACCGGCCTGGTGGGCCTGGCCGGTCTGGGCTGCTTCTGGATCGGGACGGGTCGCAGGGTGTCAAATGGCCTGCGCCGGGCCGGTCAGTCACGCTGGTTCATCAGGGCGCTGGTGTGCGTCGGCCTCTTCGTGTTCGCCCACAGCCTCGTTGATTATGGACTGGAAATCCCCGCCATGGCCTGGTTGGTCGCCTGGCTGACCGGTCTGGCCTGCGGCCTGTCCCCGGTTCGGGCCGGGTCCGGCACCCGCCTGGTCCGGATTGCCGTTGCCAGCGGAATGATATTGCTGGCGGGGTGGGCCCTGCTTGGCCTGAAGGACATGCTGACGGCCACAAGTGTGCGCACCGCCTCCGGCGCTACCGCTCAGGCGATCCTGGCGGCCCCCGTCCCCGAACATGCCAGCCTTCCCGTGGCGCGGGCGCATTCGGATCTCGCGCTGCGCTCCACCCCGGCCCATCCACAACATGCACGCGAGGCACTTGAGCGGGCGCTCAACCTGGAGCCTCGTGATGGCCGGGCCGAAGCGCGGCTCGCTTACGCGCTGCTCCTGTCCGGCGAAAGTCGGGCCGCAGCGAGCCATCTTGGCCGGAGCTATCAGCTCTGGCCCTATGCCCATCCCGATTTCCGTACCTGGCGGCTTGATCTGGCTGCGGCGCTCTGGAACCGGCTGCCAGAGCGGGAGCGCACCGCAGCCCTTCACGAGCTGCGGCAGGTGCGTCCGGAATGGCGCGGGCCCTGGCTGGCCCAGACTCACGCCTGCGAACTCGGCGAAAGCCCGGCCTGCATCGGTCTCTCCAGCGATTGACGTCGATTCCACCTCGACTCTGCAACGTCAACTCCCTAAGCTTGCATTAGTTCAGACAGCGCGTTTGCTTTACTCCAATGGGGTCGTGCTGTAACTTGCACCTAGGATGAGTGGGGGCTCGGGTTCCGTGAGAAAATTACGTTCTGTGTTTGCTGTAACCGTCTTGGCCGGTGCCCTTCTCGGCGCTCCAGCCCAGGCATGGCTGCAAGATACAATCGCGAGCGGCGAAGTGACCGCACCATCACCTGAAGCACGGGCATTGGCGGATCAACTGCTCGCCGTCCTGGCGGCAACCGGAGCGGATGCTGATGCGACAGCCCTTGAGGTTGCATTGATCAACGCCTTGATTTCCGCGGACCAGAACGCGGACATTGAGGCGGAGGCCCTGCGCCTCGTGAGTGCCGAAACCGGAAATGACACCTTTCGCGCCGCTGCGGATGCTGTGCTGGCACGCCTGCCTGATACAGAGGTGGGCTTTGTGGCGACCGCAGAATTCACAGGCGGTCTGCCGGCTGGCGTCGGTGAGCTGGTCCTGCCGGGGACCCCGCCTGAAACGCGCGGCGGCGGCTCGGACTACTAAGAGACAATTGCACGGCACCAGTGCCGGCAGGTGGGGGACGACATGCGGGGAACACCAATCCTGATAGCGGCGCTGGCCATTCTGCCGACGTTGGCTGGCGGTGCCGCCTGGGGGCAAAACCAGGGCGAGTACTTCCAGCGCGACCGGAATACGTCGGTTCTGGAGCGGCCGCGTAACGAATTCATCGCGCCTCCTGCCCAGCATGGCGCCTTTTTCGTAAAGGCTGAAGCCGAGCTCGGCGTCGCCGTCGACAACAATATCTATGCGACCACGACCAATACCGAATCCGATGTCGTGGCATCATTCCAGCCCTCTTTTGAAGCGGAAAGCACCTGGTCACGCCACGCGATGTCAGCCAGTGCCTCTGCGGTCCGCCGCCAGTATCTCGATTTCACATCGGAAAGTGTCTGGAACGCCGAGGTTGGCGTTGCAGGCCGTGTTGATATTCAGCGTGGCGTCTTCCTTGACGGCGACGCCTCGATGGCGATGTTGACCGAGAACCGTTCGAGCGCCGGCGCCGCACTCCTGGCCGCCGAACCGATCGAATATGACACCGCCCAAGTGTCCGGTGGCGCGACCTACACCACGGGACGCGTGAGAATGAACGCTGCCGTCAGCGCCGAGAGTTATGACTTCGATGACGCCAGCCTCACGACCGGCGGCATCGCGGATCAGGACTTCCGCGATTACACTGAAACGGCGATCAGCGCCCGGATTGATGCGGCCGCAAGCCCCGCTGTGGCGGTCTTCGCGCGCGCCTCCAAGAACCAGCGGGATTACGATGCCCCTGCCGCCGGCAACCCCAATCGCGACTCTGACGGTTATGTCGTGGAATTGGGCGTTGATTTCGACATCGGCGGCACTGCGCGCGGCACCGTTGCCGCAGGGGTGCTCAAACAATCCTATGACGACGCGACCTTCGCCGACATCGATGGCACAAGTGTCAACGCCCTGGTCGAATGGTTCCCGACCGAGCTGACAACGATTGAGCTCTCCGCGACCCGCGCACCACGCGAGTCCGCCATCACCACCAGCGCTGGCTATACTGAAACCCAGATTTCGGGTCGGGTGGATCATGAGCTGTTGCGCAATCTGATCCTGTCGGCACGGGCCTCATTTGGCGATGACGAGTATTCCGACATCGACCGCACCGATGAGCGCTTCGAGGCGATGGCCTCGGCCTCTTGGCTGATGAACCGACGGGTTGGCCTGCAGGCATCCTTCACCCACCTCGATGTGGAGTCGACAGGTGCGGCGGCGCGTGGGGATTTCGACAATAATATTGTCCGGATTTCTGTCAGCCTGCGCATGTAGTTCCTCAACGAATGGCCTCATTCGTGCATGTGAAATTACAAAACCCGCACATGACGAAGGTGCCACATGGCAAGACTGGAAATTGAAGAGTTCGACCGTCACAACCCGGAAACACCCGGCAATGACGTCGCCGACCTTCGGCTCGTTCTCGTCATTCTGCGCCGGCGAATGTGGAGCATGCTATTTGTTGCAGTGCTGATCTTCAGCGCGGTCACACTATACACCCTTCAACAAACGCCCCTCTACACGGCGAGCGCCCGCCTGCTGATCGACACGCGGGAATCGCGCGTGGTAGACTTCGAAGCCGTGCTGTCAGGCCTGCCGCCCAACTCGGCAGCGATCGACACCGAAGTCGAGGTGCTGCGCAGCCGGTCACTGGCTCAGGCCGTGGTCAGACGGACTGGCCTGACAACCATTCCGGAGTTCAATACCGCACTTCAGGAGGAGAACTGGCGCGACCGGTTGCTGCGCCAGCTGGCGGCCCTGGGCGGGACCGTCATCGCGAACCGCAGTCATGAGGTCAATGGCGGTGAAACACCGGAAATGGTGATGGACCGGGTGGCAGAGGAGCTGCTCGAACATAGTTCTGCCCGCCGCCTCGGCAGCACATTCGTCATTGAAGTCTCGGCCACATCGCAGAGCCCCGAGCTCGCCCAGGACATGGCCAATGCCTATGCCGAGGAATACCTGCTGGCCCAATTAGAGGCCAAGTTCAACGCAACCGAACGCGCCAATGAATGGTTGTTCGAACGCGTTGCGGCACTGCGCGAAGAGGTTCAGGCAGCCGAACAGGCGGTTGCGCGATATCGCGATGAGCACGGATTGCTGGATGCCGAGGGCGCGACGCTGACGGAACAACAGATTTCCGATACCAACGCCCAACTTATTGTCCAGCGTGCGGAATTGACGGAGGCCCGGGCGCGCCTGCGCAATGTCCGTTCGCGGCTGGACCAGGGTGTCGGGCCGGAATCGATTGCAGAAGTCCTCAATTCCGAGGTCGTTCGCGAACTGCGTTCACAGGAAGCCATGGTGAGCCGCCAGCGCGGGGAATTGATGTCGCGCTACGGAGCGCGCCACCCGGAGATCCAGACCGTCGAGCGCGAACTGGCCGATATCCGCGTTCAGATCGACCAGGAAGTCAATCGCATCGTGAGCAATCTCGAGAGCGAGGTGAATATCGCCGCCGAGCGGGCCAATTCTCTTGCCGCCAGCCTCCAGGACTTGCGCAGTGAGTTGGGCAGCAACAATGCCGCGCTCGTGAATCTACGAGCACTGGAGCGCGAGGCCAATGCCAGCCGGGCGATGTTTGAATCCTTCCTCAATCGCTTTCGCCAGACTGATGAAGCCGACCAGTTCAATGAGGCAGACGCGCGCATTGTCGCCAATGCCACCTTGCCGCTCGACGCAAGCTCACCGCGGCTCCTACTGAATTTTGCGCTTGGCCTGGCGCTCGCCGGTCTGGGAGCCGTTCTGGTCGCCCTGATGCGCGAGGTCCTGGAATCCGGCCTGAGAACGGAGGCGGAAGTCGAGCGCAAGCTTGGGGTGCCCCATATCGCGTCCGTACCAAAATTGAAGGCAGGCTTTTTCGAGGGCCTGCGCGGCAAGCGGACAGAGCCGGGACAGTACGTCCTCAACAAGCCGCTTTCGAGCATCGCGGAGAGCTATCGCACGCTGAGGTCCGGCCTCAAAGTCGCCGGGCTCGACAAGCCTCTCACAGTCATTGCCGTAACCTCGGCGCTTCCCGGCGAAGGCAAGACCACGACCACAATCGCGCTCGGCCGCATCGCGAGCCAGGCGGCCGACCGGGTGCTCGCCATTGATTGCGATTTGCGACGGCGCGGACTCAGCATGGGCCTGGCCCCGGATGCCCCGACGGGCATGCTCGAGGTTCTGGCCGGAGAGTCCAGTCTTGCGGATGCCATTGTTGTTGACGAACCATCCGGCCTGCATGTCCTGCCTCTCACCGTCAGCTCCTTCTCACCCAAGGACCTGTTCCGGTCGGAAGCTTTCAAGACGTTTCTGGAGCGGGTGCGCGGCCAGTATGACCTTATCCTGCTGGACACCGCGCCGGTGATGGCGGTCGCGGACACCCGTGCGATCGCAAGTCTCGCCGACGGGATGATCTTCTCGGTGGAATGGGGCCGCAGTCCCGTGGGAGCTGCCAGGCTTTCGATCGATGCCCTCACCCGCGCCAAGGGCAATATTGTGGGCGTCGTTCTTAACGGCGTCGATATCAATCGACAGGCCAGGTATGGGTATGGCGCGTACTACACGTATTACGGGTCATATCAGAAATATTATACAAATTAACTTTTAGGGCTTGCCCCGGGCGCGATTATGGCCCCCAATTTGCGGAACTACCGTAAATTGTCCTGAATTGAAGCGGGCAGACGGATAGTGAATGCCTGCAAGGGCTTGGGGGATGGTATGTTGTTTGACACCCGGTATGAGCGGAGCTTCTCCGACGTGGAGACACCGCCCAAGGCGACGGTGATCGGGGGCTCGGAGGCAAGCTCAAAGGTTAAGCGGTTCGCTGACATTTTACTGTCGGTACTGCTGGTGATACCGGTCGGCCTGGTCCTGGGCATGATCGCGCTGATTGTCCTGGTCTTTGACCGCCAACCCGTGTTTTACGTCCAGACCCGTGTCGGGCGCTGGGGCCTCCCGTTCCAGTGCCTCAAGATCCGCACGATGCGGATTGATGCGGACGAGCTGCTGGAACAAATTCTGGCTGATGACCCGGTCGCAGCGCAGGAGTGGCGTGAGCACCAGAAGCTCAGCAACGACCCGCGCGTCACCCCGATCGGCCGGTTCCTGCGCAAGACCAGTCTAGATGAGCTGCCGCAGCTGCTGAATGTGCTGCGGGGGGACATGTCGCTGGTCGGACCGCGCCCGATTATCGAGCCCGAGGTCGAACGTTATGGTTCGGATATTGCCTACTACCACGCTGTACGGCCGGGCGTGACCGGGTTGTGGCAAGTCTCCGGGCGCAGCAAGACCAGTTATTCCCGTCGCGTCGCCCTGGATCGGGAGTATGTCGAAACTCGCTCCCTGGCCCTCGACATGTCGATCCTGGTCCGTACCGGCTGGGTAGTCCTCACCGGTCAGGGTTCTGCCTGACAGCATCCCCGGGACCTGAATTATTCCTCACGGAATGAACGGGCCAGCCGGTCGGTGATGGGCCTCAAGAGATAGTCGATCGCCGAGCGCGAACCGGACGTGATGAAGACCTCAACCGGCATGCCCGGCACAAGCTCGATGTCCGGGCCGTCCCCTTCCATGGCAATGAGTGCCAGGTAATAGGGCATCCCTGTTTCCGCCTCGACGAGTCTGTCAGCAGAAATCGTCAATACAGAGCCGGGCCATTCAGGAGTCTGCCGGCCCTGAAAGGTCGAGAACCGGATGCGTGCCGGCGCCCCCGGCGCTATACGATCAATCTGGGTCGGCGGGATTTTCGCGGAGATCACCAGAGGCTGGTTTTCCGGCGACACCTGCATCAATGGCACCCCGGGCCGGACCACGCCGCCAAGCGTGTGCACGTCGAGTCCGAAGACATAGCCCGAACGCGGCGAAGTTACTTCCGTTCGCTCAAGTGCATCGGCAACGGCAACGCGCCGCTCCCGCAGCTCGGCGATCTGGGCCCCGACATCGGCTTCATCGGCGGCAACTTCCTCAATGAAGGAATTATAGAGTTGCGCGATTTCCACCTCGGTCTGGCCAATCGCCGACTGGGTTCCGGCAATATCGGCAATCCGGGAGCCGCGAGAGCCACGCAGCGCCTCCGCGTCGCGCTCAAGCGCGAGAACACGGGTACGGGGCGTCAGTCCGCGCTCGAACAGCGATCGCAATCCGACCAGCTCCTCCTCGATGAGGGCGAGCTGGCGGGTTTCGGAGTCATATTGCGCCTGCAGGCCGGTAATCCGCTCATGGTACTGGCTGATGCGATTACGCATCACCTCAATCTCGGTCTGTCGCGTGTCACGCCGCGTCGTGAAGACAGCCCGTTGCGCCGCGATAATGTTCTCGCTGTCATCGGACACCGTTATGCTGCTGAAATAGCGCTCAAAGTCGATCTCATCGAGGCCCTCACGCTCGGCTGCCAGGCGCGCACGGCGGGCGGTCAGTTCGGTGAGGCGGGATTCGATCTGCGCCATTTCGGCACGCGGCCCGGTATCATCGAGGCGGATCAGGATGTCCCCCTCCGCGACCCGGTCGCCTTCGCTGACCAGAATTTCGGAAATAATGCCGCCTTCAAGGTGCTGGATGGACTGCACCTCCGTCTGGCCACGAATTTCGCCCGGCGCGATCACGGCGCTGGAGATAGGTGCCAGGACGGACCATGCGATCAGTCCGCCGAAAACGCTGAGAATAATGGCGTAGCCAAGCCGGTTCGCATTGCGGATACGCGCATCGCTGTCCGTCCCGCCCTTCGCTGCAGCCCCGTCACCCATGCTTCTTTTCCTTGCTCGCTTCTGCCAGGCCGGCAAGCACTTCATCGCGTGGGCCAAAGCCACGAACCTGGCCATCGGCCAGCACCAGAACCTTGTTGCAGGACCCGAGAATGCTTGGCCGGTGCGCGATCACAATTGTCGTCACCTGGCTGGCCCGGAGATCCAGCATCGCCTTGAGGAGCGCATCCTCGCCCTCCTTGTCGAGGTTGGAGTTCGGCTCGTCGAGCACAACCAGAACCGGATTGCCATAGAGTGCCCTGGCCAGGCCGACGCGTTGACGCTGGCCGGCCGATAGATTGCGTCCCCCCTCCCCGACATTGGTGTCATATCCATCGGCCAGCCGAAGTATCAGATCGTGGGCACCGGCCTTCCGTGCGGCCTCGACAATCGACTCGGAGTCGGCACCCGGCCGGAAACGGCTGATATTGTCGGCAACCGTGCCCGGCAACAGATCGACGGTCTGCGACAGATATCCCAGCTGCGGACCGAGCTCGTCACGGCGCCAGTCCTCGAGCGACGCGCCGTCGAGACGGACAGCTCCACTGACCGGCGTCCACAAACCCAGCAGCACCTTGGCGAGAGTCGACTTGCCGCCGCCCGAAGGCCCGATCACACCAAGCCCGTCGCCTGGCTCCAGTCTGAGGCTGACACCCTTGAGAATATGGATCTTGCCGGCCGGCGGCGTGGCGAACACTTTTTCCACGCTGAGGACGCCCGTTGCAGGCGGGAGTGACATTTTTTGCTGCGGAGGCTTCGCCAGCGAGAGCAGATCGCTCAGCCGCCGGTAGGACTGGAGCGCCATCATCGCGGGCCGCCACTGCCCGATTCCCTGTTCGATCGGGGCCAGGGCCCGGCCAAGCAGGATCGAGCCGGCGATCATCATCCCGGGGGTAATGTCACCCTGTACTGCCAGCCAGGCCCCCAGACCGAGGACCGCTGACTGGAGTCCGACACGGAGCGCCTTGGTCGTCGAGCTGTAGTGGGCGATGCTCTCGCTGGCTTCACCGTTCAGATCGAGTGACTTCTCGTTGCGTTCGAGCCAACGCCGCTCGAGTTCGCTACGCATGCCCATTGCTTCGAGTGATTCAAGGCTGGAGAAGGCGGCATCGGCCGTCAGATCAGCCGCGGCAGAAGCCTGTCCGGCATCTTTCAACTGGCCGCGCGAGCGAGCCTGATTGCCGAGCGCAAGTGCACCCAACAGGATGATGGAACCGACACAAAACACCCCGAGGACCGGATGGATCAACGCCATGACCACAATGAAAAGCGGCGACCATGGCAGGTCAAAAATCACACCCGGAGCCGGGCTCGAAATGAAGTTCCGCAAGGTACGCATATCCTGCAGCGCCTGGTTGGAACGGCTACCGGCAGCGAGGTTGGCGCGCATGACCGCGTCGATTAGTCGGGGTCCCATTTTCCGTTCGGCAGCGGTTGCGATACGACTGAAAAGCGCCGAACGGACAAACTCAAGACCGCCATAGGCAATATACATCACCGCGGCGAGCAGCGAGACCGCTATCAGGGTGTCTATAGATTGCGATGCGAGGACACGATCATACACCTGCAGCATGTAGATCGGCCCGGTAAGGACCAGCAGATTGATGCCGAACGAAAAAATCGTGAGATTCACAATACTGCCGCGGGCAGCGCTCAGGGCGCTCTTGACGATCTCATTATCCCGGATTTCTGTTCGGTCTCCGGGCGCCGCTGACGGTGCCGATTTGCTGGACATTTCAGGCTGGCCCTTCGCTTTCAGCGCCGATCTCGCGCCTGGGGCGAAGTGCGTCGACCGCTCTGCCCCCATAGCGTGTGTTATGCGTCATCCCACTGAGCAGCAATAACATTGTAACGACGTTAACGTTGATTCCGGTTGTGTCACAGCCCCGATGTGCTTAAGGTTTCCTTAACTTGCCCAATACGCCCGGCATGACCCGCCTGGCACCGGCAGCCCGCCAGTGGCGGGGGTCGCAGGGCGAGCGTCGGTCAAGATGGGGATGGTGTGTTTCAGCTGGATTTCATAGAAGAGCTGGACCGTGGATCAAGCGGCTCGCAGCCGATCGGTATGGAATTCGTCGCCGCCGATATCCTGCGCGCGGGCATGGGCGGACGCGCTGCAAACATGCCCCGGCCCACCGAACAATCCGCACGTCACGACCACTCAACCCAGTTGGTTCAGCACGACCTGTTTTCGCAGGATTGGAATCCGTCGCCGCCGGAAATGGACCTTCGGGGCTCCGCGAGCCATGTGGATTTGATCGAAACCATAAGCCTTGATGAGGGGCTGAGCGGGTTGGCCGACAATTCCCCCCTGTTCGATTTCAGCGCCTATCTGGAACGCCATGACCGGCATGTCGATGTGCTCAGTCGCATCGCTGAACTGGAACTGCCGGCTGGCGATGGGGCCACCGTCACGGACACGAACGGTATCACCGTGCCGCTATCCTTCCTGCTGGAGCATATCGAGGACGGGTTCGGCCAGAACGACGCCAGACTTCCTGACACCAACGGCAGATCGCCAGGCGCGGAGCCGGGAATTATCGAGTCCATGAGCGGTCTGGCCGGTGGCGAGTCGCCGTTCAATTTTGATGGCTATCTTGAGCTTTCTGATCAGTGGATCGCAACTCTTGGCCGGGCTGACGGCCTCGAGGCACTCGCCGCAGGCGCAATTGAGGCGATCCCGGAAAATGCCTATGCGGTCCAACTGGCGCTGTTGCTGGAAGAGGCCAACCAACACCCCGGCACAACAGATCTCGCATCACTGGCCGATCATCATCCGGCCGAGATTCCATCCGCAGCGGAAATCACCGACCTGGACTGGTTGTCGCCGGAAGTGGTGGACAGCTACGGTTTCGATTACTCGCTGTTCTAGCCGATAACCGCGGCGAAACCGTGCGGCACATGCCGTTAGCCGGTACAATTCGTTCAGCTTTCCAGACTATGCTACCGGAAGTGGGTTCATTCGGGCGGGGGCGCGAGCATGGCACGCATTCTTGTTACAGGCGGGGCGGGATATATCGGCGCCCATGTTTGCCGCGCCCTTGCGGCCCGAGGCGACCTGCCGATCTCCTTCGACAATCTGTCCGGTGGCCATGCCCATGCCGTGCAATGGGGCCCGCTCGTCTGCGGCGATATCCGCTCACCCGCACAGCTCGATGACGCGTTCCGCGAATTCAAACCCAAGGCTGTCATGCACTGCGCAGCAAGCATCGAAATCAATGAAGGCCAGAAACACCCCTTCCCGTTTTGGGAGAATAATGTCGGCGGCGCCATCAACCTGATGGGCGCAATGGTCCGGGCCGGCGTCAAGCCGATCGTGTTCTCGTCATCCTGTGCCGTCTATGGCGAGCCGGAGCGTGTCCCCATTCGCGAGAGCGAACCGCGCACCCCGGTCAGCGTCTACGGCCAGACCAAGCTGGCAGTTGAAATGCTGCTTGCCGACCTGGCGCTCAGCGATGATATCCGGTTCGCGGCCCTTCGCTATTTCAACGCGGCCGGGGCCAGCCCGGACGCCGAGATCGGTGAGGAACACGAGCCCGAAACCCACCTTATTCCCAATGCACTGAAGGCCGCGGCCGGGGTCGGACCCGCTCGGCTTGAGGTCTTCGGGTCCGATTATGACACCCATGACGGCACCTGCCTGCGCGACTATGTCCATGTCGTCGACCTGGCCGCCGCCCATCTGGCGGCGCTGGACCGCGTCATGGCTGGCTCCAGTGGGTTGTGCTGCAATCTCGGCACCGGGCGGGGCGCCACGGTGCTGGAAGTCCTGCAGGCCGTGGAGCGCGTGACGGGATCCCCGGTCCCCTATGATATCCAACCGCGAAGGGCGGGCGATGCGGCTGTCTTGCTGGCCGACACCGAATTGGCGAGGACAGAGCTGGGTTTTGTACCCGAGGCGTCATCGATCGATCAGATCATCGCCGATGCCTGGCGCTTTCACGCCCGCAAGTGGGGTGCCTGACCGAGGCTTGAGCCTACCCGGTGCCATGCGTCGCCATGTCGCCTGTTGCAGATCGTCAGGATTGATAATCGTCAATCCTGAAATCTGTCCGCTTCCAAGGCTCGCCCGAAAATGCCCAGCAGCACCATCCTGAAATACGCCGCCCTCAACACACCGCGCTACACCAGCTACCCGACGGCGCCGCATTTTCATGCCGGGGTCGGGCAGGACGTGTATGCGCAATGGCTGGAGGAGATCGACGGGGCAATGACCGGGTCGATTTATCTTCACATCCCCTATTGCCGGGAGATGTGCTGGTATTGCGGTTGTTCGACCAAGGCGACCCGCCGGGCTGCGCCGGTGGATACCTATGTTGATGTCCTGCTGCAGGAGATCGCCCAGACGGCGGCGCGGCTCCGCACACGCCCCCGCATCGACCACATCCACTTCGGCGGCGGCACACCCACCCTCGTCGAGCCGGCCAGGCTGGCCGAAATCATGGCGGCCCTGCGCCAGGGCTTCGAAATCTCGGAAACGGCCGAGATCGCGGTCGAAATCGATCCGCGCCAGTGCAGTCAATCGCTGGTGGAGACCCTGGCCTCGCTAGGCTTCAACCGGGCCAGCCTCGGCGTGCAGACCTTCGACCCGGAAATCCAGGCGAAGATCAATCGCATCCAGAGTCGGGAAACCGTGACCGCCTGCGTCGAGCGACTGCGGTCCGTCGGGATCGACGCGATCAGCCTCGACCTACTCTATGGCCTCCCCGGCGAGACAGTGACCAGCTGTCAGGAGACGGTCGCGGCCGCGCTCGAGCTGGAGCCGGACCGTTTCTCCGTATTCGGCTACGCCCATCTGCCACATCTGAAATCACACCAGCGACTGATTGCCGATGCCGACCTGCCGGGGCCGGATGCGCGCGTCAGGCATGCCATGGCGATCGCCGAGGCCTTGAACGCGGCAGGCTATACCCCGATCGGGCTGGATCATTTCGCGCGCGCCGGCGACCGCATGTCGACCCAGGCTCAAAGCGGCACGCTGCGACGCAATTTCCAGGGCTACACCACCGACCAGGCCGATTTCCTGATCGGCCTCGGCGCCTCCTCCATCGGCAAGCTGCCGCAGGGCTATGTCCAGAATGCCAGCTCCGTCCCCGACTGGACCCGCCGAATCCAGGCCGGCGAGGCGGCAACGATTCGCGGCTTTGCGCTCTCGGCCGAAGACCGCCTGCGCGCAGACATCATTGAACGCCTGATGTGCGACCTGCGCGTTGATCGCGATGCTGTGACACGCAGCTTTGAAGGTAGCTTTCCGGACGCTTTTCTCGACGACCTCTATGAGGACGGAGTCGTTTGTGAGGACGGACGTTTATTGCGCGTGCCCGAGCATTTCCGCATGCTCGCCCGCACCGTCGCGGCCCGTTTCGATGCCCATCTTGGACAAGCCCCCGGCGCTGTGCACGCCCGATCAGTCTGACCTCGCAGAACCGGCGCCACAAACCGGCCCGCCCCCGGATCACCAGGAGACGGGCACCGGATCAATGCCTGGACCTAAAAGCCTATACGGATTTCCATGCGGGCCCCGTTGGCCGAGAAATCACCATCGCCGAGGCCGGCAAAGCTGGTCTCGATGGCGAGGCTGGCGCCCGGCGAAATCTGACCACGCAGACCGAACTTCGCGTCAGCGCGGACACCGCCTGTACCGACCAGGCCGCCATTCTCGTCCATCAATTGCGCCGCGTCATAATCCCAGACACCGGTGATATCCAGGCTCGGCTCCCACCAGCCGCCCGAAGGCGTATCGAAGCGATAGGCGATCTGCGGACCGGCCTGGAAGCGTCCGATCGCGATGGTCTGCTCCGGAATATCGATGCCGAGGCTGTCGACATAGGCGGCCTGGCTCTCCTCGAAATGGGCGAGGCCGGCGGTTGGACGGATGCGCCAATTGCCCGAACGCCATTCGCCGGTCAGGTTCATCCGGACCAGATAACGCGTGGTGGTGAACTCATCCTCATAGAGACCGAGCGGATCGACCGTATTGTCGGATTCGCCATACATGGCGGTGGCATCGAACCAGAGGCCGTCGCCAATTTCCCGGACCAGGTAGGGGCCGGCGAGCCAGCCACTGCCTTCAATCCGGGCGCCGCGAATGGCGCCCGCACGTTCGGCGATATCGTCGGCCGTCTCGTCCATCCAGTCATGCTGGAACATCACGCCGACAATCGTCTGCTGCCCCAGCATCCAGTCGGCCCCAAGCTGGACCAGGCCAAAGGCACTGTCGGCTGCGTCGCCGGCCCGGTCATCAGAGACCGACGAATAGTTGGCAGAGAACCAGACATCGAGCCCGTTCTCATCCACCTCAACATCGGCTGCCTCGCCCTCCATCTGCGGCGCGGAATCATGGGCGGCGCGGCGCATGCCGGACAGGCTGGCGCCCATCGAGACATTGCGCGTACCGCCATTGATATCGGCAGCAAACTGACCGGGTGAACGGGTGTCGCGATCCTGGACACGCCGGGTCAGATCCGGTGCGGCCTGGAGAATGCGGTCACCGCGACGGACCATGAAATTGCGGATAGCACGCTGGGTAGCCAGTTGGACCTCTGCCTCATCACGGGTATTGGCGAAGGTGCAGACAATGTCCTCATTGGCATCCAGATCGATATCGACCCGGCCAGCGGCGAGATCGATGACGCTGCCGCCATCCGTGTCGCCGACGCAGCTGATCGTATCGAGACGCCAGCCTGCCGGGACCGATTGCGCCACATCATACGTGCCCAGCAGTTTGCGCACTGGTGTGCTCGCCGCATAGCCGGCCTGGGTGGTCAGGCTGAGGGCATCCAGATCGCTGTCGCTGGAGGTGAAGACGAAGGTCTCGTCACGCTGGACACCGCCCGGCGTGGTCGAAACCAGCTGTATCGAGCCACGACGCTCCGCGATCGAAACGGTAAGCGGGATGGCGACAACGATGGTGTCACCGCTGGCGCGCGTCTCGGCATTGGGCCCCTTGGCAGCAGCACCGCCGCCGCTGAGATTGATCACGGTCACCGTGCCGGTATAGGTGCCGGCTGGCAGCGCATTGGCGAGTTCATTGACGGTGATCGTCAGATCCACGCCGCCAAAAGCCGGGAGAGTGCCGCTCAGGGGATCGACATCGAGCCAGTCGACATCGGCTTCGACCCGGAACTGGACCGGCTGGCTGCCGGGATTAGTGACCGTGGCAGTCGCCGTGACATCCGTCGGGTCCTCGACATCGCTGCCCAGAATAACTTCAACCTCGATGGGCTGCGCCACGGCTTCGATCGAAGCGGACTCAGCTTCATTGCCATTGCCCGCCGCATCTTCCGCGACCTCGGCGGCAACGCTGATCTCGATGCTGCCGATCGTCTGCGGCGTCACCAGGACGGTGTATTCGCTCGCGCTGGCGGCCGTGAATGCGGACAGATCGGCATTGGAGGCGCGAATGTCATCGAGCTCGAAACCGGTGACATCCTCGGAAAAGGTGAAGCTGGCCGTGAAGGGCCCTTCGGTCTCGGTGCCGGGCAGGGCAATGGTCAGAACGGGCGCGGTATTGTCGGTGATGATGGAGAATTGCTCCGCCGCCAGATTGGCATTGCCGGCCGCGTCGATCACGGTTTCAGCGGGCAGGTCCACCGTCACCGGGCTTCCGGCCGTCGGCGTCACGATCAGCTCGTATTCGCTACCGCTGCCGCTCAGATCAGAGAGATCGGCATTGACGGCCACAAAATCCTCGAGCGCCAGATCGGTCACGTCCTCGGAGAAGGTCACCGTCAGCGTGAAGGCCCCGATCGCCGGCTCGGCGGCATCGCTGCTCAGCACCACCGTCGGCGCAGTGCCATCCGTACCGATCGTGAATTGCGTCGCGGCCAGGTTTGCATTGCCCGCCACATCTTCGGCCGCACCGGCGGCGAGATCGACGGTGACATCACCATCGGCAGCCGGCGTGATCGTCACAGAATAGTCAGAGCCAGAGCCCGTGAGGTCAGACGCCGCACCATTGCCGACCGTCAGGTCTTCGAGGGTAAAGCCGGTAACACCTTCGGAGAAGGTGATCGCCAGCTCGAAGGCGCCGGAGACCGGATCCGTCGAGGCCGTGGAGAGCGTCACCTCTGGCGCGGTCACGTCCGCCGCGATGGTGAATTGCGTCGCAGCGAGGCTGGCGTTGGCGCTCTCGTCCTGGGCGGCACCGGCAGCAAGATCCACCGTCACATCGCCATCGGCCGACGGTGTGATCGTGACCGTATATTCAGCCTCGCCCCGGCTGGAGCGCGAGGCCGACTCACCACCGTGGGCCGCGTTACCCGCAGGCGGAGCCGAGCCGGAGAAATCTGAAGCCGTGCCATTGCCAACGACGATGTCCTCGAGGGCGAGGCCGGTCACGGCTTCAGAGAAGACAATGTCGAGCGTGAAGGCGCCCGCGACCGGACCGGCGTCCACGGAGGACAGCACCACACTCGGCGCGACCACGTCGTTGACGAGCGTGAATGTCGTCTCATTCGCACCGGACGGCGTCAGACTGACCAGAGCTTGCCCGGAATAGTCGGCGACATCATTGCCCGCCGCGAGTGACAGGGTCACCACGCCGTTCAGCGATGGCAGATCGCCACTATAGGCCGAAACATTATAGACATCGGGGGCCGCCGATCCGGAGCTGGCAGTCCCGGCAGCGGGCTCATTCAGGCCGCCGCCGGCAGATCTCACGGAGATCTGCGCCGTCGTGCCATCAAGCGCGAAGTCCGAACGATCCAGATTGGACACGGGTTCGGAGAAGGTCACCACCCACGTCAGACTGTCGGAATCCGTTGTCTCGGCGAGCCAGCTGGCGCGTTCGATCGAGACGAGCAGTGGCGCGGTCTCATCATTGGTCACGCTCAGCGTCTGACCGCCGGCCAGATTACTGTTCCCCGCCATGTCGGTCATCACATCCGCGGCGACACTGATCATCACCGTGCCTTCGGCCAGTGGAGTGATCGTGAAGGAGAAGAACTCGCCGTCCTGCGCCAGCAGGGCCGCCGTCGCATTGGAGAGGGTCAGATCAGCCGCTGTGAAACCGATGACCACCTCGTCAAAACTGACGTTCACTACAAAATCGCCGGTCGTCGTGTCACCGGGGCTATCCAGCTCGAGTTGCGGCGTCGGGGCCGTGTTGTCGACCGTGACGACCCGCTCATCCGTCCCGCCGGTCGGCGCGAGGCTTTGGAGCCTGAACCCGCCGGCATCAACGGCATCGGTGTAATAGCCCAGCTGGAGCTCGACCGATCCATCGAGCGAGGCGAGGTCGCCACCTGAGGCTTCCACGACATACACAGTCGGCTGTGGCTGCGTCACCGACGTGATGGTCGCGGTGGTGTTGACCAGGCGGAAATCGTCTTCCGAGACATTGTCGAGCTCTTCCGAAAACATGACGGCCCAGGTCAATGTGTCGGAATGGGTCGGAGAGCCACCGGTGGTGACGAATTCCACGACCGTCACGCTGGGTGGCGTAAAGTCATACAGGTAGGAGGCCTGCTCCGGCGCCGCATGGCCATTGCCCGCGATATCGGTCGCCGCGCCCGCGGCGAGATCAACCGTCACCAGTCCGTCGCCGGCCGGCGTAATCGTGACGAGATACCCGTTCCCGAAGGTCCTGAGGTCTGACGCCGTGCCATTTCCGACAATGAATTCATCCAGCTCAAGCCCGGTCAATCTCTCGCCGGACAACACGACGAGCGTAAGCTGACCCGTGTCCTCAACCATATCCGCGTCGATGATGAACTCCACGACGGGTGCTGTGCGATCAAGCGTATAGCCAATTTCCTTGGTGCCGGTCGCAACATAGCTCCCCGGGTTGTTGCCATACTCGTCGGGATAGGGGCCACCCTCACCAAAATTGATATAGACGTAGCCCTCATGCGTCGGCAGATCGCCGCCGGATGCCGTGACATAGAAGCCGACCGAATAACGCTCCACCTCGATCGTCCCCACATTCACATTCCGCACACTGAAGGCTTCAGGTGGGAGGCTGTAGCCAGACGAAATGCTCGAGAACTGGAAATCCCACGTCAATTCCGTTGCGTTTGTCAGCTCCGATGTCGAAGTCACTCGGCGAATATGGGCCAGAACCGGCGCGGTATTCGAAACATCGAAATAGTTTTCATTGGTCCCTGACGGGGTCGCATCGACCAAGGCGCGGCCGTCGGTGTCTTCGATATCCTGTGAAGCAGAGACGCCGAGGGACACGATCCCGTCCAGCCCGGCAAGGTCGCCGCCGCCTATCCGGACATGCCAGGCATTTCCGCCGGCCGACTGTGCGTTGAGAACCGTGGCAGTGCTGCCGGTCACGCTGAAATCAGTCTCATCCACTCCGGTCACAGGCTTGGAAAACGTAACAAGCCACCAGAGGTAATCCTCGTTTGTCTTTTCGCTCAAAGGGTCGGTGCGCTCGATCGAGAGTATGGTCGGCGGGCTCATATCCGCCGCGATCGAGAACCGGGTCGAGGCCGTGTTCTCATTGCTGGAGTCATCGTACAGGCTGCCAGCGGGGAGATCGACCGTCACAGTGCCCGTCGAGGACGGGCGCAGGGTGAAGCTGCCCGTATAGGGCCCCGGGAATGAGAAGCTCTCCACCGTGGCATTGCCGACCACGAGGTCGGACTCGGCGAAGGCGACAATATAGTCGGCAAAGCCGTCCTGCGGCGTACACGCCACGGTGACGGTGAACACATCGGTGACCGGTGCCGAGGCTGCCGATGCAAAGGCACAGTTCGGCGCGGTGTTGTTGACGGTGACAAGCTCTTCGTACTCGGTGTCCAGATTGGTGAGCGGCACCCCGTCAAGGCTCTCGATATCCTGACCGGCGACGAGACGGATCGTGACCTGCCCGTTCAGATCCGCCAGATCTCCGCCAGAGAGTGTCGCCAGGTAGCTGCTGGCATTGCCGGCGCTCCATCCGGTGATGGTGGCCGTCGTGCCGATAACTTCAAAATCGGTCGCATCGACATTGCGCACGTCGATGTCGAAACTGAGCCGGATACTGATCGAATCGGCATTGGTGTAGGTCGGCCCGCTCGTGGACTCGAGGCGTGGCGCAGCAGGCGCGGGAATTCGCGATTCGGCACCGGGGGTCAGGCCGGCACCAGCGACGAGGGCTGCGCCGAGCATGGCCACCACAAGACCGGGCGTTTTCGCACCGATACCCCGGCACGCGCGGGCAAGGCCGCCCCATGCAGCTGAGCCAAAACCAAACATGAGCTTACTCCCCTTAACTGCGGCGCGCGGCGGATGGCGACTTCCCCCGAAGCCGCCATCCACCTTGCGCAATGCCCTGCGGACATCGCACAGCGCGCCTCCCCCCCAGTTCCCACGCCCACCTAGAGGTTGAGCGCAAATAAGGGTTGGATTTCAACTTGATTGGGCAATGTTTTAAGACCAGCATCAATCACCCATATGGGTGGTTCTGGCCGCCTTTTCTGTGAAATCCGTCCACGCGAAAGCCGCCCATGTCCGATCCTGATTCTGCGCCTCAACCGGAAAACTTCCCCGCAACCAGGCTCGGGATTGGGCAGCGGGCGAGCTATGGCGCCGGCGATATCGGCTTCGTGCTGGTATGGCAGGGAGCCGCGCTCTTCCTGCTCTATTTCTATACCGACATTCTGCACTTGCCGCCCTGGACGGCCGGCGCGATCTATCTGGCCGGCATGATCTGGGATGCCGTGTCCGATCCGCTGGTCGCGACCTGGGCCGAGCGCCGCGCCGCCCGTACCGGGCGCTATGGCCCGATCATCGCCTGGTCGGCGCTGCCCGTCGGTCTCAGCTATGTCTGGATGTTCTCAATCCCTGCCGATGGCGGCCTGTCGACAGCTATAGGCGCCCTGCTCAGTCATCTGGTGTTCCGCACCGCCTTCACCTGTGCCGGCATGCCCTACAATGCGCTGCCCGCAAAGCTGACCCGCGACAGCGACGCGCGCACAAGCCTGGCTGCCCTTCGTGTGGTTGGCGCCGCCATCGGCGGGCTGACCGTGGCCATAGTCACACCGCTCCTCGTGCAAGGCGCGGCCGGGTCAGGGGAAGCGGGCGCCTACCACCTGGCAGCGGCCGCCACCGGCGGCGTCGCGGCGGCCGTGCTGCTGCTCTCCAGCCTCGGCATTCGCGAACCCCGCACCCTCACAGCTGCGCCGACGGCCACCGGCTATCTGGGCGATCTCGGCGCGCTATGGCCCAGCCTGCGGCGCAACGGACCCTTGCAACGCCTGTTGGCGATGATGTTGCTGGCGACCGTCGGATTCGGCCTGTTCACCCAGAACATGCTGTATTTTCTCACCCATGTTCTGGCGCGGCCAGAACTGACCCTGCCGGTGCTGGCGAGCCCGGCCCTGGCGATGATCGTCACCGCTCCGCTGTGGATGGTGCTGGCCGCGCGCAGCTCGAAGCGCCTCGCGATGCTGGCCGGTCTGGGTACCGCGACGACCGGCTATCTGCTCCTCGGCCTCGCGCCTGCAGCAGACGCCGCGCTCACCCTCACCAGTGTCGGGCTCGTCGGTGTCGGCAGCGCGGCGCTGCCGGTGATGTTCTGGTCAATGGTCCCCGACGTGATCGACTATGGTCAATTGCGGACAGGTCGGCGTGTGGAGGCCCGCACCTTCGGCCTCACGACCTTCGTGCAGAAAAGCGCTGCCGGGGTCACGGCCCTGATCATCGGAGGCCTGCTGGGCTGGGCAGGCTATTCGCCCGACGCAGCGCAGACACCGGCGGCGCAATCCGCGATCATCACCATGATCTCCTGGTTGCCGGCCATCTGCATGGTCATTATCGCCGGCGTGGTCTGGGGCTATCCGATCGACCGGAGGCGGCATCGCGAAATCATTGCGCAACTCGCCGAGCAAGATGAGCCCGCCGGACACGCCACCCGTTCGGGCGGTTGAGCGCGAGGAAAGCGAGTGGCAATGTGAGCTCTTGCACGGGCGTCGGCGCTCGGCCAGCGATACCTGAAAGGCCCGAGATGAGCGAGACCGCCCAGGAGCAGAAAGCCCATGAGCTTCCCGCCTGGGAACCGGGTGCCGAGCTGCACGAGGTTCATCTCGGCCAGGCGCGATTGCTGCACGCCCGCACCGGTCAGTCCTGCCTGATTGTCTCGGGAGTGACCCTCTATCTTGCGGCGCTGATCGGGCTGACCGGCGATCTGCCTTTCGCCGCGATCTGGCTGGCGGCAACGGGGACGATGATCGCCGTCGTCTATGCCTATGCACGCCTGATGGCACCCGATGGCATCAATGCCGGCAATTACCGTCGCTATCTGACCGGGCACACGGTGATCTCGGCGCTCACCGGTCTGGTCTGGGCCGGACTGGCGAGCGCCTTCCTTGATCCCGACTCCGTGCTCAACATGTTCATCGCCGTCAATATGGTCTTCTCCATCACCGTCGGTGGCGTGATGCCGAGCGCCGAATACCGCCCGACCTTTGTCAGCCTGGCAACGGCCACGCTGCTGCCCTTCTCCGGCTATTGGCTGTTGAGCGTGGAAGGTCCGCTGCGGTTGATCGGGATCGGATTGCTCATCTATTACGCCTTCGGCCTGCTGGTCAGCGCCCAGGCCGAGGTACAGACCATCGCCAGCCTCGCCGCCGAGCGCACGCGAAAGCTGACCCAGCGCCTGCAGGAAAAGAACCGGATCATCGAACGGGCCAGCGCCAGCAAGTCGCGTTTTCTCGCTGCAACCAGCCATGACATGTCGCAACCGCTACAGGCGCAGGGGTTCTTCATTCGTGCGATCCGGCGCACGCTCGACCGGCCGGACCAGGTCGAACTGCTCGACAAGATCGAGGCTGCCTGGCGCAGCCAGCAACAATTGCTGCAGGCGCTGGTCGAGACCGCCCGGCTGGACAGCGGCGCGATCATTGCCCGCATCCGCCCCTTCGCGCTCGATGAAGTGCTGCAGGGCCTGCGGGCCGAGTTCGCCGATCTGGCCCACGCCAAATCGATCGAGCTGATCGTCGCGCGCACAACCATCGCCGTGAACAGCGACGCGCTTCTGGTCACACGGATCCTGCGCAACCTGCTCTCGAACGCCATCAAATTCACCCCGCCTGGCGGCCAGGTCGAACTGCACTGCACGCGGTCCGACGACGGCCTGCTGGTCGAAGTCAGCGATGACGGACCCGGCGTGACGGCGGCCGAACGCGAGCGTATTTTCGAGGAATATGTGCAGCTGCAGCCGGGCCAGGCCGGCAATGAACGTGGACTGGGGCTCGGCCTGACGATCGTGCATCAGCTGGCCCGCAAGCTGAATGTCGAACTTCGCTTTGCCTCGACGCCGGGCGAAGGCACACGCGCCGGCATAGTCTTGCCGCTCGCCGACGCGGCGCCCGCCCCGCAGGGCGGCGCGCGGCCGGACGCGATTGACGGCAGCCCGCTGGTCCTGCTGGTCGAGGACGAGCCGGCAGTGCGCGAAGGACTGACTATACTGCTGACGGATTGGGGCTGCCGCGTCATCGCGGCCGGCTCCGGCGCTGAAGCAATGGAACTCCTGTCCTGGGCGGATGCGGAGCCAAACCTGTTGATCGTCGACAAGCGACTGGCCGGCGGCGAGGACGGGCTGGACACCATTCAGGCGGTGCGCAGCGAAGTGGTGGCCGAGATTCCCGCCGTGCTGCTCACCGGCGATATCTATCAGTTCGAGGCCGTGACCGGGATGGAGCGGATCACCGTCCTGCCCAAGCCCGCCGACCCGACCCAGCTCCATTCCCTCCTGCGTGAGGCCCTTGAACGGCCCCGGGCCTAGATCAGGCCCAGCGCCTGCGCCTTGCGGACACAGGCTGTTCGCGTATGGGCCTCAAGCGCCTCGAAGATCGAGCGCATATGGGACTTCACGGTATTTTCGCTGATATTGAGCCGGGCGGCGATATTCTTGTTGGTCTCGCCGCGTCCGATCAAATCGAGAATTTCCAGCTGGCGCGGCCCCAGGCGCGGCAATTGCCGTTCGGCCTGTGACTGCCACATCTCCCCGTCGGCGCCATTTGCGGTCACCGCATCGCCCGGCGCGCCCTCGAACCAACTGCCCCCGGCCAGGATGGCATCAACGGCGTTGAGCAGAACCGCGGTGTCGGCGGATTTGTGCACAAAACCGCGCGCTCCGAGTTTCTTCATTTCGACCAGCGGTGGCTCGGCGCCGATACCCGAGAGCATCATCACCGGCATGCGCGGACTGCGCTCGCGGATCGCGGCCAACAGGGCCAGCCCGTTCATTGACCGCATCACCAGGTCGAGAATCACCAGGTCATAGGCGGTCGACGGGACAAACCCCTTCAGGAAATCGACCGGATCGCTGAAAACCTCGACCGCGTATCCCTCGCGCAAACCGGTCAGCAGGGCACTGAACCCGTCAGAAAACATCCGGTGGTCATCGACCAAGGCGACGCGTCGGCTCGAAATCATCCTGCTGCAAGCCTCACCGGATCCAAGACAAGACGACAGACCGATCGTGACAAGGCCTGCGCCCCGAAACCCCGGTCCATCACCAAGACCCTAGCCCATGCTCCCGAGCGAGACCAAGCCGTGTGTCAGACGCATCCGCGCACAGGGTTCAGTGCGACTCGGCGGCGCTCAGCCGCTTCAGCGCATTGTGGTCGTTGAGCAGGCCTTTCCAGAGGCTGACGCAACACACCAGCAGAACGACCGTGAACGGCAAGGCCGCCGAAATGGCGCCCGCCTGCAGCGCCTGCAGGGCCTGGGCACCGCCGCCATAGAGCAGGATCGCCGCAACGCCTCCTTCCAGCGTCGCCCAGAAGATGCGCTGCGGGACGGGTGCATGCAGCTTGCCGCCTGCGGTGATGCTGTCGATCACCAGCGAGCCGCTATCCGACGAGGTGACGAAGAAAATGAGGATCAGCACCACGGCAAAGCCGGAGGCGATCTGCGTGAAGGGCAGGTTCTCCAGCATGTGGAACAACACCAGCGAGACCTCGCCGATACCCGCCTGCAGCGTGCCAATGCCACCCTCGGCCTGGAACAGCGCCGTCTCGCCGAATGTGGTGAACCAGATAATGGTCACGACCAGCGGCACGAAGATCACCGAGAGCAGGAATTCGCGCACCGTGCGGCCCTTGGAAATGCGGGCGATGAACATGCCAACGAATGGCGACCAGGATATCCACCAGGCCCAGTAGAACACCGTCCAGCCATGGAACCAGTCGGTGTCCTCGCGCCCGATCCAGTTCGATAGCGGCACGAAATCGCGAACATAGTTGAGCGCATTGTCCATGAAGCCGGTGGCGATCAACACGGTCGGGCCGACAATGAAGACAAAAGCGAGGAAGAGGGCCGCCATCACCATATTGATGTTGGAGAGGACTTTGACCCCGCCGTCGAGACCGCGCACGACAGAGATGATCGCAATCGAGGTTATGAAGGCGATAATGAGGATCTGTGTCAGCAAGCCCGGATCAATCTCAAACAGGAAATGCAGACCGCTCGCGATCTGCTGCGCGCCCAGACCGAGACTCGTCGCCAGCCCGAACAGGGTCGCGACCACGGCGAGAATATCGATGACATGTCCGGGCCAACCCCAGACCCGCTCGCCCAGGAGGGGGTAGAAGGCCGAGCGCATGGTCAAGGGAAGCCCCTTGGAGAAAGTGAAATAGGCCAGCGCCAGACCGATCACCGCATAGATCGCCCAGGCATTCAGGCCCCAATGGAACATGGTGGCGCTGAGCGCCAGGTCGCGGGCTTCCGGGGTACGCGCCTCGACACCGAGCGGCGTTCCTGACCAACCGGTATAGTAGGCCAGCGGTTCAGCGGCGCCCCAGAACATCAGCCCGATCCCGATCCCGGCAGAGAACAGCATGGCAAACCAGGACAGGGTCGAGAATTCCGGCCGGGCCTCGCTGCCGCCGATGCGCAAGCGGCCCATCGGTGACACGATGAGCGCCAGACAGAAAACAAATACGAGATTGACCGTGGATACAAACAGCCAGTCGAAGGTCGCCAGGACCCAGTCCCGCGCGGCGAACAGGGCGGCGCCCACGGTCTCGGGTGCGCCCAGCGCCAGACCGATAAATCCAAGCACAAGGACTGCAGCGACGAAGAAGACCGGGTTGTGGACATCCAGCCCGAGGAGCGAGACATTGTTTTCGCCGGTCTTGTGGGTCGTCTTGTAGAATCTTTTGGGCATGTTCAGTCCCTGTATCCTGTCAGCGCCGGCCCCAGGGCCTCGCGCAGCGGGTTGAGATGGGCGTCGAAATGGCGCCATTGTTCGATACCGGCGCGATTGATCGGTTGGCGCACCTGTTCCGAGCTCGCCGTCCGCACAGCCCGGTCCGTTTTGTGAAAATCCAGGCAGGCCGGCTCGAAGGCCAGACCGCAGAAGTCGAGAATACGGCGGACCTGGGTCTCCAGATCGGTCACGACATCCTCGTATTGAACGCGCAGGATCTCGCCCGGCAGGACGGCGTCCCAATGGCGCATCAGCTCGACATAGCCGCGATAATAGTGGCCGACTTCCTCGAGCCCGTAGGTAAATTCCTGGCCCTCGGCGAACAATTGTTTGAAGCCGGAGAAGCAACAGGCCATCGGCTCGCGCCGCGCATCAATGATCTTCGCATTCGGCAGGATCAGCTTGATCAACCCGATATGGCGGAAATTATTGGGCATCTTGTCGGTGAAAAAGGGAGCGCCGGCCCGATGGATACGGGTGTTCTCGATATAGGCCTCGCCCATCTGGCGCAGCTGGTCACCGCTCAATTCCTCTAGAATGCGCGGATAGCGCGAGCGATCGGTGAACTTGTTGCGGCCGCGCAGCCGGTGAGCCAAAGAGAGAATGTCGGGCAGTTCCAGCGTGCCATCGACCTGGCTGTGCGACGCGAGGATCTGCTCCAGCAGGGTCGAGCCGGCGCGCGGCAGGCCGACAATGAAAATCGGGTCCGGCGCCGCAGCTCCCATACCCGCCTTGCTGGCGAACAGGGCCGGGGTGCAGACGCTTTTCTGGGCCTCGAACTCCTCGGCCATCTGGTCGGACGTATAGCGCGTCTGCAGGCGTTTGAGTTCATTGCCGCGCGCATAGGCCTCGAAGGCCCCCCCGTAGTCGCCCGCATCTTCCAGCGCCTTGCCGAGTGCGAAGCCGATATGGATTTGATCCTGATGCGGCAGGCCGGGCGCCTGCTGCAGGGCCTCCATCGCCGAGCGATCCTCGGCGCTGAACCGATAAGTCTTCAGATTGGCCAGCGCATACCAGGCATCGCCATGATCTGGCTTTCTGTCGAGGGCGGCGCGATAGGACGCGACAGCCTCGTCCTGCCGCCCCATGGTCTTGAGCGCATGACCGCGCGAGGTGAGCACCAGCGGATCATCGGGCAGGATGGCCAGCACACGGTCGAACAGCTCGAGGGCACGGTCATAATCGCCCGTCTGCATCAGCTCGATCGCCAGATGCGACAGGAAGACAGGGTTCTCCGGATCGCGCTCATACAGCGATTGGGCCTGGGCGAGCGCCGCCGCGAACTTCTGCCGTTTGCGCAGGACCTGGATGTAGTCGAGCCGGACCTGGATATTGTCGGGCTCGAACTCGACAGCGCTTTCGAGCAGAAAATCGGCATCGTCGAGCACGCCCAGCCGCACCCCGATATCGGCCAGAAGACGCATCGCCTCGACATGACGGGGATGTTTCTGCAGGAAGGCACGGCAGAGGTGTTCGGCCTTCAGGACCTTGCCGTCAGCGAGCAGGTCGGTGACCGCGACGACATCCTTGGGCAGGGCGGACAGGCGATCGACCTGCGCCCCGGCCAGCGCCGCCGCCGGGACGTCGCCCGCTGCGGCGAGCAATTCGACCTGGGCGCGCCAGCTGGCGATCAGGGCGGGATTGAAGCGGCAGGCCCCTTGATAGGCGGCCAGGGCGGCGTCCGGTTCGCCCTGTTCACGCAGGAGATGCCCCGCCTCCTGCCAAGCCCGTCCATGTTCCGGCGCGACGCGCTGCAACGCTGCGAGATGGGCCTGTGCTGCCGGGTAATCCTTGCGATAGCGCGCGCATACGGCCGCAGCATAGCGGGCATCAACATGGCCGGGCTCGGCCGCAAGCACTCCGTCCAGCTGGCGCGCCGCCGCATTGAAATCGCCGGCCATCAGCGCTTGCTGGGCCTGTTTCACGGCAGCGGCTTGGGCGTCCGGGGATGAAGTCAATACGCGCTCCAGAGACGGCGAAGGGAAGCGCACCGTCCGGCGCACTTCCCCTGCCATGGTAAGCACCTGACGGGTCAGGTCTAGAAGTCGACCCCGACGCGCACGCCCCAGGTCCGCGGACGCGAGACGGTCACCCGCTCGCGATCGTAGACGAAGTTGTTGGCCATCTGCGCCCGCTCGTCGGTCAGATTGTCAACGAAGAGCTCGACACGCCACTGATCGGTGGTAACGCCGGTCGAGAAGCTCGCCATTGTATAGCCGTCAATGGTCGCCTTGTTGATCTCGACCACGTCTGAAACGCTGTCGGCCGAATGGATGATCTGCGGCATCACATGCGCGGTCCAGCCATTGTCGAGCTGCCACTCATAGCGGGCCCGCAGATTGGCCTGGAAGGACGGCGCAAAGGCCAGATCCGATCCGACAAGGACGTCATTGGTCGGGATCAGGACTTCGGTGATCTCGGTATCGAGGATCGAGACGGCGCCGGTCACGGTCAGCCCCTCCATCTCGGCAGGAGCCCAGATGAAGTCACTTTCAACACCACGGATTTCCGCGTTCGCAGCATTGTCCGAGAAGAAGAGGTTGACGATGCTCGGATCGAAAATCGTCGTCTGCAGGCGTTCGATCTCGACATAGAAGGCCGAGCCATTGAAGCGCAAGGTGTTGTCGAACAGCTCGGTCTTCCAGCCGAACTCGTAATTGGTCACATCATCGGTATCGAGCGCGAAGGGCACGGTATAGCCACCCGGCCCGGAAGCACCGCCGGGACGATTGAGCAGACCCGGGCGGAAGCCTTCCGAATAGGTGCCGTAAAACAGCGTCGTATCGGTCGGACGCCAGGTGCCGGTCACGCGTGTGATCACACCGTCCGTCCGCGCGGCGTCTGGCGCCAGGAGCGCGGCAGCCACCGAGGCCGGAATACCCGGCGTGTTCGGATCGGTATAGGTGATGTGGTTGGCGGTGTTGCAGGAACCGTGGAAGGTGACCGCGCCATCGCCATTATACAGGTCGGAGATATCCGTACCGTAGGCATTCGCGTCCGACTGGAAGCCGTTGCAGAAGGAGGCGTTGGCGCTGCCTTCCAGGTCGACCTCGATATCATACCAGCGCGCACCCAGCGTCAGTTCGAACTGATCGGTGATGTCAAAGCTGACCTCGCCAAAAACGGCCTGTTGGTCGTCGGTGCGCAGGACATCATTGCGGAAGATCACACCGGCCGGGAACGGGCCCGGATCGGAGATATAGCCGGTCGTGAACGGGTAGTTCGGCGAGAAGCCGGTCTGGCCGAACAGAACCGCATTGACCGAACCGGGATAGGTGAAGTCATTGCGCTCGGCGAGTTCGAGGCTGGAGTAGAAACCACCGAAGGTCGCGCGGACACGGCGATCATCCGGCGTATTGAAGCGCAGTTCGTGCGTCTCGGCCTTGGCCTCGGTCAGACTGTCGACATAGAGGTTGGGAGCCTGGCAGGTGCCCGACGGGTTTGCGCCACCCGGATAGCTCACCGAGCCGTCACAGATATAGTATGGCAGATACTGCCCGACGAAGAGGTAGTCGGTATAATCGACGCGCTGGGTCGTCTCGCGGTCGGTATAGGCACCGGTGTAGACGACATCGAGCGCCGCGATGCGGCCTTCGAGCGTCCAGCTAACATTGGTGAATTCGTCCTCGATATTGTCATCGGCATAGCGCTGGATCTCGAGCTCGTTGAGGTCCGGATCCTGGAAGAAGACGCCCTCGGATTCCATTTGCTGGCTGGTGAAGCTGACCAGCAGGCTCCAGTCGGCATTGAAGTCGTAGAGACCGCTGAGGCGGAAGCCGTTATAGCTGGTGTCGTTGAAATCATCTTCAACGAGGGCGGTATTGTCCGCATCAAGGAAGGTGACGCCGGACAAATCCGCCGTCGACTGGAAGCCGGCGCGGAAGGCATTGACCGGCACGCCATTGTCACGAACCGTGCCGGCAGCCCGGAAACGCGCCGATTCCGAAACATTGACCGTGCCGGCGACATTATCGATATAGCCGCCCTGATTGTCGGAATAGACGACACCGCGCACGGCGAAATTATCGCTCACCGGCAGGTTGATGACGGCTTCGACCTTATTGCTCATTTCACCGTTTTCCGTGAAGGAAACGCCGAAATTGGTCGAGGCCGAGAATTCGCCGATTTGCGGCCGGTTGGTGATCAGGCGCACGGTGCCCGCTTGCGAGCTCGCGCCATAGAGCGTGCCTTGTGGCCCGGGCAGGACTTCGATGCGCTGCAGGTCAGCGGCATAGACGTCGAGATTGCGCCCCGGCTGGGCGAGCGGCTGCTCGTCGAGATAGAAGGCGACATTCGGCGCCAGACCGGCGACACCGGCTGTGGTCAGGTTCGGCGTCGTCGAGGCGAGGCCGCGAATATAGATCGTGCTCTGGCCAGGACCGGAGCCGCCAGCCGTCACACCCGGAAGCTGTTGCAGATAGTCGGTGAAGACATCAACACGAAGCTCTTCCAGCGTCGCGGCGGGCATTGCGTTGACGGCGACAGGAATGTCCTGGGCGCTTTGCTCGCGTTTCGTCGCGGTCACGGTGATGGTTTCGATCCCCTGTGCGAGCGCGGCTCCAGCACCGAGGGTGGAAACGGCAATGGCCGTCAGGATGGTCGATGATAGTGCGGTTTTCTTCAACATGAGTAACGCCAGACCCCTTTGAGTACGAATGATGCAGGCGGTCTAAGACACTCAGCGCGCTTTGGCTAGGATACTAAGAGGTCGAATTAAATCTCCAGCCGCCAGGCCGGGCGTGCTTCGCGACCATTTTGGGTAGAAAAAACAACTTGATCATGGCTAATGTGTTCGATTTACAACAAATTCATGACGCCGCATTGTCGCGCAAATCCCGTAGACCGCAAAGCGCTTCGCCATTGGGAGTTGGCCGCACCCTCGCCTTCGCGTATGAGACAGCTCCCGCAATGGCCAGACGCTCATGACCGATCACGACGACATCCTGATTGCCCTGCGCCGCATCACGCGCGCGATCGACCTTCAGTCCAAGAAGCTGATGAAGACGACGGGCCTGACGGCGCCGCAGCTCGTGATCATGCAGGCCCTGCGGCGCGAGGGCCAGATGTCCCCGTCCGCGATCGCCAAAACCGTTTCGCTCAGCCAGGCGACCATCACCAGTATTCTCGACCGGCTTGTAAAGCGCGACTATGTGTTGCGCGAACGCTCCGGCACCGACAAGCGCATTATCCTGGCCAGGCTAACGGACAAGGGAGCCGAAGCCGCAGCGGCAGCGCCCGAGCTGCTGCAATCAGGCTTTCTGCGCGAATTCCGCAAGCTGCAGGACTGGGAGGCCAGCATGCTGATCGCTTCGCTGCAACGCATCGCGGAAATGATGGACGCCGAGGATCTGGACGCCTCGCCCATCCTCGAAACCGGCGAAATCGATCCCGCTCCGGCAGCGGGCTGACGCTCTGTGGCCACAGCGAAGATACGTGGCAAACGGGCGTGGGCCTCGCTGCGCCCAGACTTCCTGACACCGACCACCCGCCAGCCCCTCCCGGGGGGCCGGCGGATGGTGCGGCTGCCTAGAATCGCATCCGGAGTTCAAACCCTGCGCGGTGATGCTCGGTTTCCTCACCAAACTCAGCGCCATAGCCGAAATTGACGCTGATCCGGTCATTCCCCACGATGTTGAAATCGGCACCGAGCTGGTAGACGACCTGGTCAAGCACGGTGCCGATAATCGCCGGGTCAGCCGCCGGATTGGCGCCGGTGAAGCGGATCGGCAGCACCATCTGGTCCCTGGAGCTGATCCGGGCACCCATGGTGAGCGAGACGGTACCCTGCCCGGTTTCACCCTCATGGAACACATGCCCGACGCGCAGGACCGGGTTGAGCGAAGCGATCAACTGGGTATCGCGGATCACTTGCACGCCCAGCCCGTCCAGACCGGTTTCACGCAGACCGTCGTGGCGCAGAGCCGTCAGGCCCAGCCCCACTGACGGGTTGGCGAACACTGAACCGGTGCGAAAGACATTGCCGACATGTGCGTCGAGGCGGACATGGCCGGTCTGCGGTTCCGACAGGCCAAGGCCCGGCTCGAACACGCTGACCGAACGCGCCGTTTCAAGCCAGGACCAGCCACCGGACACCGAAGCGCCGTAATAATGGCCGTCGGCATTGTGCCGCTCCAGGCCGATCCCGGCCGTGAAGCCCTGACCATCAGACTTGGCACGACCGCCATCGATCAGGGTTTCATTGATCTGCTCGTAGGCGATCGCGAGCGCCACCGACCAGTCATGGCCCAGTGGCTGCTGAAAGCCGCCGCTGAAGCGGGTCGAGCCGCTATCAACCCCGAGGTTTTCGAAGCTGGACGTCCGGTCCCGCGAGGATTGCTCCAGACGGTGCTGTCAGACAAACGCGAACCGGTCTCCGAAATCGACCGTCTACCCTAACTCAGGCGGCGAGTTGGCGCCATTCGGCCAGGGCAGCGGATCGGTTTTGCTTGAATGTTTCTCTGCGGTTTAAGTGACGCTCGTGGCTGAAGTGATTGTGGACGGATGATTGGGCTGAAACGAATTTCTGCAAGGTCTCGAAGCTGCGAAACTTGCCCATGGCGCGTTCCTTTCGCCTAAAGGGAAGGTGGGAGTTTTCGGCCCGGTTGTTGAGCCAGCGCCCCGTCTCCTGGCGGCCGGCATTACCGATCACGTTCATTGCCGCCCGATAGGAGCGTAGCCGGTCGGTCACTACGACCAGCGGATTGCCATACAGCTTCATCGTTCTGCGCAAGAATCTCAGCGCTGCCTTGCGATCCCGGCGCCTGGTTACATAGGCCTCAAGCACTTCACCCTCGTGATCGACGGCGCGCCAGAGATAGTGAAGCTCGCCGTTTATCTTTACGAAAACCTCGTCGAGATGCCACTGCCATTGGGTATGGGCTCGCATTGAGGCGGATCGTTTCTTGCGGATCTGCGCCGCGAACATTGGCCCGAACCGGTTCCACCAGAACCGCACCGTTTCGTGCGTGATATCGATCCCTCGCTCATGGAGCAGGTCCTCGACGTTTCGCAGCGAGAGCGGATAGCGGATGTACATCATCACCGCCAGGCGGATGATCTCCGGCGAAGTCTTGAAATATTTGAACGGATTACGCATCCGGAGAGGCTAGGGAACTACCGTCCCGCGCTCAAGACAAAGTTGCTCTGACAACGCCCTTCACCCTCATGATCGACGGCCCGCCACAGTTAATGAAGGTCACCGTTGATTTTCACGAAAACCTCGTCGAGATGCCACCGCCATCGGGTGTGGGCTCGCATTGAGGCAGATCGTTTCTTGCGGATCTGCGCTGCGAACATCGGCCCGAAGCGATTCCACCAGAACCGCACGGTCTCGTGCGTGATATCGATCCCGCGCTCGTGAAGCAGGTCCTCGACATTGCGCAGCGACAGCGGGAACCGGATATACATCATCACAGCCAAGCGGATGATCTCAGGTGAAGTCTTGAAATATTTGAACGGATTACGCATCCGGTGAGGCTAGGGAACCACGTTCCCGCACTTAAGGCGTTTTAATCTGACAACACCCGCGACTGGCTGGCAAGCACACTCGGTGCGCGGCGCCCTGGCCGGAGCCCTGCGCAAGAAGGGGCACATCATTACCTCGACCGTCGATGACGGCGTGCGCCGCTACCGGATCGCGGTGCCCGCATGAGCGCGGCCGAAGCGGGTGATGAGGCCGCTGCGCTCGGCGACCTCGATCTGGAGGGACTGCGCTCCGCCTGGCGGCTTCGCTTCGGCGAGCCGCCGCCGCTGCGCTCGGTGGAGCTGCTGGCGCTTCTGCTCGCCTGGCGCATCCAGGCCGGCCAGCAGGGCGGGCTGGATGCGGGCACCCGGGCGGTCCTCAAGCGCAGCGGCCCGGTTAAGGCGGAGGGCCTCGATATCGGGGTCGGTGCGGTCCTGCGCCGGGAGTGGAAGGGACGTGTCGTCGAAGTCCTCGTCGAAGAGGACGGGTTTCGGTGGGAGGGGCAGAGTTATGCCAGCTTGTCTGCCGCTGCGACCGCCATCGCCGGAACGCGCTGGAACGGGCCGCGCTTCTTCGGGCTTCGGCCAGCGGCGCGGGCGTCATGACCCGGCCTGCGGTCAAGCGCTGCGCGATCTACACCCGCAAAAGCTCCGAAGAAGGCCTCGATCAGGCCTTCAACAGTCTGGATGCCCAGCGTGAGGCCTGCGCCGCCTACATCCAGAGCCAGGCCGGTGAAGGCTGGCGGGCCATGCCCGGACTCTATGATGATGGTGGCATCTCCGGTGCCACCATGGAGCGGCCCGGCCTGCAAAACCTGCTCGCCGAGATCCGCAGCGGCCAGATTGATGTCGTGGTCGTCTACAAGATTGACCGTCTGACGCGCTCGCTGGCGGACTTTGCCCGGATGGTAGAGGTGTTCGATGCCCATGAGGTGAGCTTTGTCTCGGTCACCCAGGCCTTCAACACCACCTCCAGCATGGGGCGGCTTACCCTCAACGTCCTGCTCTCCTTTGCCCAGTTTGAGCGAGAGGTCACGGGCGAGCGCATCCGCGACAAGATCGCCGCCTCCAAGGCCAAGGGCATGTGGATGGGAGGGGCTGTGCCGCTCGGCTATGACCTGCCCGCTGCCCCTTCGCGGGCCTTGCGGGTCAATGAGGCCGAGGCGCGCCAAGTGCGCGAGATCTTCGAGCGGTATCTGGCGCTGGGCTCGGTCCACAAGCTGGAGGCCGAGCTGGCCCAGGCCGGCATCCGCTCCAAGCAGCGCATCACCGCCAAGGGACGCGCCATTGGCGGCAAGGCCTTCAGCCGCGGGGCGCTGTTTCATCTCCTGCGCAACAAGACCTATCTCGGCCTCATCGTGCACAGGGACAAAACCCATCCCGGCCAGCATCCGGCGATCATCGAGCCGGAGCTGTTCGAGGCGGTGCAGGCTTGCCTCAGCGCCAATGCCCGGCGCACCAGCGCGGCCGCCCAGACTCGGGCCCGGCTCGCGCTGACTGGGCGCATCTTCGACGTCGATGGCAATCCTATGTCGCCGACCACCGCACGCGGCTCCAAGGGCAAGCTCTACCGCTACTACGTCTCGGCGCCGCTACAGCAGGGTCGGCCGCGACCGGCAGCGGATACCGGCGTGCGCCGGGTGGCGGCAACGCAAACCGAAGCCCGGCTGGCCGATGTGGTCAACCGGCTGACCGGGGAGGAGCATGCCGCACCACTGGCCCTGATCCGACGGGTCGAGGTCCATGCTGATCATGTTCGGATTCGCCTACCGGCAAATCGCCTGACAAGCGTCGGCGAGCGCCTAGGAGAGGGTGAGACCGTTGGTCGAGTAGAAGGTGACCGCACCTGCCGGCAGTTGATCATCCCGATGCGACTTAAGCTGCAGAGCGGGCGCAGCTGGATCGAGGGCGCGCCCGATCAGCCACGACAGCCTGACCCCGCCCTCGTCGGCGCATTGCGCCAGGCCCATGCGGTGATGACACGAGATGCTCGTGGTCTGCCGATATTGCTCAGCGCCCCGGCCGGCCCCTATCGCCGCAAGCTGATCCGGCTCGCCTTACTGGCGCCTGATCTCCAGAAGCAGATACTGGACGGCCGCCAGCCCCACGGCCTGACCGTCACCCAGCTCATCGGCTGTGACCTTCCGCCCAGCTGGCCAGCCCAACGCGCGATGATCCAGGCGCTGGCGACAAACGCCCCAAAATCATAGCGAATCGCCGGCCCGAGCCTCACCCTGTTATTGCGGTTCACGCACCCTGCTACGGGGTAAGTCGGGCCCTGTTATGCGCTTGAAATGGCCTGTTTTGCGCAATAACAGGACCACGGGTTTTGCGCTGGCAAGGTGCTGATTTGGCGCTGGAAATCGTGATGGCTGCGACGGCAATGTCCGCGAAAGCCCTGTTTTGGGCCCGAAAATTGAGAAATTTCCCTGTTAATTGCCCATAACAGGCAAACTCACCCATATCGGCAACGCGCAGAGACCGGCCGTCCCAGCGCGCCGAAACAGGCCCGCAACACGGCGTCAGATCAGGGGCCAGATAGGGATGGTGGTGTGAAAACCCGCCCTGTTACCGCGCCTTGGCTGGGCAGGCCCGAAGGCAGAGACCGGTGTCGGGGGTTAGTGGCGGTGAGGGTGGGATTCGAACCCACGAGACGGTTCCCCGCCTACACACTTTCCAGGCGTGCGCCTTCGACCACTCGGCCACCTCACCGCGAGGAGGGCGGACTATACGCATCACAGGGGCTGGGGCAAGAGACCTCGATCAGCTGTCGGGGCATTGGCGGCAGGCCCGTGAGGGCCGGGTTTGCGGGGTCGGGCAGTTGGCGCTCTGGCATTCGCGCCGGGAGTGCTTATTTTGAGTGCAGAATTCGTTCGGAAACCCATCGCAGGAACGCGCCATGACCGAGCCTCGCCTGACCCCAGACCTGCCCCGCTCCGGCATCATTTCCGCCGACCAGGCCCTGCCCGGACGGGCAGCTCCACTTGCCACCACCGCAACCCATTTCGTCACCGGGCGGCCGATCGATGTGGCGGTGCCCGAAGGGATGGAAGAAGTCTTTTTCGGCATGGGCTGTTTCTGGGGGGTCGAGCGGCTGTTCTGGCAGACCTTCGGCGTCTGGCACACGGCGGTCGGCTATGCCGGCGGCCACACGCCGAACCCGACCTATGAGGAAGTCTGCTCCGGCGCCACCGGCCATGCCGAGATCGCCCGGGTGGTGTTCGACCCGCAACAGCTCGCCCTTGCCGATCTGCTGAAAGTCTTCTGGGAAGGGCATGACCCGACCCAGGGCATGCGCCAGGGCAATGATCGCGGCAGCCAGTACCGCTCGGTGATCCATGTCACTTCGCCCGACCAGCTTCGCGAGGCCGAGGCCAGCCGTGCGCGCTACCAGGCCGCCCTGGCGGCGCAAGGCCGCGGCATGATCACGACCGAGATCAACGGGGCCGGCCCCTTCTATCTCGCCGAGGATTATCACCAGCAATACCTGGCCAAGAATCCCGATGGCTATTGCGGACTGGACGGCACGGGTGTGGTCTGCCCGATCGGACTCGGCGCCACGGCGAGCTGAAAGCCTGCCGGTGCGGCCCTCGCCGCATCGCCGGAAATGACACAGAATGGCCGCATGCGGTGCCGCAAGGCGCGCCGGAGCCGGTGAGGAGCCTTCGCTTGAAACGCCTGATCGCCTTCGATATCGATTCGACCCTGTTGCGGGTGGAGTCACTGGACACCGCCATCGAGGCGGCGCTGTCGCGTCTGCCTGATGCGACAGAGGCCCGCAAGCGCCTGCATGACTTCACCAATGGCGGCATGACCGGCCGTATCGCCCTGCGCGACTCGCTGGAAGCCCGCCTGAAACTGGCCGCGCTCGACCGCGGCTCGGTCATTGCCATGGCCGAGGCGCTGCGCAAGCGCGTCACGCCCGGCATGCCGGCGCTGTTGCGGCAATTGCGCGAGCAGGGCGATGACGTGCATGCGATCTCGGGCGGGTTTGCCGATCTGCTGGAGCCGGTGCTTGGCGATCTGGGTTTCGGCCGCAGCGAGATCCACGCCAATCGCTTCCTCTTCGACGGCGATCTCGTCAGCGGGCTCGATCCGGACTGCCCGCTATCGCGCAATGGCGGCAAGGCGGAGATTCTCAACCGCATTTCCACCCATGCCGATACCACCATCATCGTCGGCGACGGCATGACCGATTTCGAGGCCTTCGAACAGGGCGCCGCCGACCGTTTCATCGGCTTCGGCGCCATCGCCCAGCGCGAGGTCGTGCTGGCGGCAGCGGAATGGTCGGGCCAGAGCTATGTCCGCAGCGTCAACGCCCTGGCCGGTGCGCTGAAGCGCTAGCCCGCCACAAGCCTTGCCCGGATCGTGCCGTCCATCGCCTTGACGCGATCGAGGAAATCCGCGGGCAGATCGCCCTCGAGATCGGCGGCGACATAGCCGAGCTCGCCGCGCGTTTCCAGCTGCTGCGCCGCGATATTGGCGCCGGCGGCGCTGACCGCGTCATTGAGGCGGGAGAGATAGCCCGGCGCATTGCCGTGGAAGCTGAGCAGGCGGACCCGTCCGGCCTTGATCGATCCCGGCTCGATCTCCGGCACATTGACCGAGCCCTTGGTCGAGCCATGGCTGAGAAAGCGCGCCAGCTTGGCCGCGACATCATCGCCGATCGCTTCCTGGGCTTCCAGCGTCGAGCCGCCGACATGCGGGGTGAGGATGATGTTCTCGAATTTCTGCAGCGGCGTCTCGAAGCGTTCATCCTTCGAGGCCGGCTCCTTGGGGAAAACATCGACAGCGGCACCGAGCAGATGGCCGCTTTCCAGCGCGGCGGCGAGGGCGTCGATATCGACCAGATCACCGCGCGCCTGGTTGATCAGGATCGAACCGGGCTTCATCCGCGCAATCGCGGCGGCACTCATCATGTTGCGGGTTTCCGGCAGGGACGGCACGTGCAGCGTGACGACGTCGCTCATTTCCAGCAGCTCATCGAGGCTGGCGACCGAACGGGCATTGCCGTGGGCCAGCTTGGGTTCGACATCGTAGAAATAGACGTGCATGCCCAGCCCGCTGGCGAGCACGCTCAATTGCGAGCCGATATTGCCATAGCCGACAATGCCGAGCTTCTTGCCACGCACCTCGTGCGAATTGGTCGCCGATTTGAGCCATTCGCCACGCATCGCCGCAGCCGAGCGCAGCGGCACGCCGCGCATCAGCATGATCACCGAGGCCAAGGTCAGTTCGGCGACCGAGCGGGTATTGCCGAACGGGCCGTTGAAGACCGGAATGCCCTTGGCGGAGGCGGCGTCGAGATCGACCTGGTTGGTACCGATGCAGAAACAGCCCAGCGCCAGCAGTTTCGGCGCGGCGTCGAAGGCGGCGGCGGTCATCCGGGTGCGCGAGCGGATCCCGGCGACACGGGCGCCGGCAAGGGCGGCGTGCAGCTCTGCCGGCTCGAGTGCCGAGGCATGACGTTCAATGCGCAGCCCGGCCGCGAGCAGCGGCGCATCGGCCACCGGGTGGAGGTTTTCGAACAGGACGGCGGTTTCGGTCATCTGGCGCTCCCATGAATCGGCGCCAGACTAGGACGATTTCGCTGCGTCGCAACATCCACCACAGGATTTTTCCATGAACCCGGATGGTTTTCGCAGCTCGTCACGAAAATCATGCGCGAAAAGATCCAGCGCGCAACATTATGCGCTTTAACTGGCCTCATAGGCGGCGCGCAGCCATCCGGTCACGGCGTCATCGACCGCCTCCAGGCTCTCGAGCCGGATGCGGTGGCTGACCATTGAATTGAACGAGCCCGACGCTTCCAGCCGCCCGTCCGCCGGCACGGATCCGAGATTGAGACCGAGATCGAGGCGGGTCTTGGTCGAGGGCTGAACGATGGCGAATTGTTTCGAGCGGCGCAGCGCGACATAGGTTTTCTTCGGTGCCAGCTCGACATCATCGCCGAGGCCGCGGGCGATTTCCATCAGCCGGTCATGGATCGGGCGCAGCGCGTCCTTGCCGGCATATTGCGCCGCGACCAGATCGGCATCGCCCGACGCCGAGGACGGCGCGAGGCGTTCGGGATTGAGGCTGGCTGTCGCCACCAGATTGGCATAGCCGTGGGTGAGGCCATGCTCGCCCTTGAGCCAGGCGACGATCTTGCCATGTTTGCGTTCGGGAGCCTGACCGGCCAGGACCAGCCAGTCCTCGAGCGCACGGCCGGTCTTCTCCGGCATGTTGGCGATCATGCTCTGCATCATCTCTTCAGGCGTGGCCATGTAATCCCCTCCTCTTGATCAGGCATCGGGCCCTTGATCAGCGGTCAGGCTAGTCATTCACGACAGCCGGGAAAACCCTATTCGCTAGCCGCAGACGCGTCCGCGTCGAGCGCATGCAGGGCCGAAAGGGTCAGGGTGACGTGCTCATTCGGGTTCATTTCCGAATGCTTGAAGGCGATTTCGCCATCTTGCGCGATCACATAGGAGGTGCGGCTGGTCCAGCCCGGGCGCATCATCAGTCCGACGCCATAGGCCGAGACCGTCTCGCGATCGACGGCGGCGACCGGGAAGGCGCTGGCGCAATGGGCCTCGGAAAACTCGGACAGGCGATCGGTATTGCCGGCGGTGACGCCGATCAGCGTGGCCCCGGCAGCGCTGAATTCAGCCGCAGATTCGGCAAACAGTGCCGCCTCGACATTGCAGCCGCCGGTAAAGGCGGCGGGGAAGAAATACATCACCACCGGACCGTTCGAGAGCGCCTCGCCGAGGTCGAAATGGAAGGCTTCGCCGCCGAGAAAACCATCGGCCTCGAACAGCGGCGCGGCATCGCCGACTTCGGGCGCAGCAAAGGCCGGCGCGGCAAGACAGGCGGTGGCGGCGAGGCTGGCAAGAATATGGCGCATGGCAAACTCCAGAGGTCGATGGGGATATAGTCTAGCGCATAAATGCGCCCTGCCGGATAATTTGCAAGGCCGCGCGGTCAATCAGGCGGCTCGCTCACCAAAAGGTGAGCGGACCGGCCTAGTTGTCATCCATCTTCAGCGCGGCGATGAAGGCTTCCTGCGGGATATCGACCTTGCCGAACTGGCGCATCTTCTTCTTGCCGGCCTTCTGCTTGTCCAAAAGCTTGCGCTTGCGGGTAGCGTCGCCGCCATAGCATTTCGCGGTCACATCCTTGCGCATCGCCGAGAGGGTCTCGCGGGCGACAATGCGGCCACCGATCGCGGCCTGGATCGGGATCTTGAACATGTGGCGCGGGATCAGGTCCTTGAGCTTTTCGCACATGGCCCGGCCACGCTGTTCGGCGCGGCCGCGATGGACCACCATGGAAAGCGCATCGACCGGCTCGTCATTGACCAGGATCGACATGCGCACGAGATCGCCCTCGCGATTGTCGACCCAGTGGTAATCGAAGCTGGCATAGCCCTTGGAGATGGATTTCAGCCGGTCATAGAAATCGAACACGACTTCATTGAGCGGCAATTCATAGACCAGCATGGCGCGGCTGCCGGCATAGGTCAGCTCGAGCTGGTTGCCGCGGCGGTCCTGGCACAGCTTGAGCACGCCGCCGAGATATTCGTCGGGCACCAGGATGGTGGCCTTGATCCAGGGTTCGGCAATCGAGTTGATTTTCATCACATCAGGCATGTCAGCCGGATTGTGCAGGTCGATCTGGGTGCCGTCGGTCATGTCGATCTTGTAGACCACGGACGGCGCCGTGGTGATCAGTTCGATATCGTATTCGCGCTCGAGACGTTCACGGATGACTTCCAGGTGCAGCAGGCCGAGGAAGCCGCAGCGGAAGCCGAAGCCAAGCGCCGCCGAGGTCTCCATTTCAAAGGAGAAGCTGGCATCATTGAGAGCGAGGCGTTCGATTGCCTGGCGCAGATCCTCGAATTCGGCACTGTCGACCGGGAAGAGGCCACAGAACACCACCGGCTGGGCCGGTTTGAAGCCCTTCAGGGCCTGGTCGCACGGGCGGCGGTCATCGGTGATGGTGTCACCGACGCGGGCATCGCGGACCTGTTTGATCGAGGCGTTGAGATAACCCAGCTCACCGGGGCCGAGGCTGTCGATCGCTTCCTTCTTGGGGCGGAAGACGCCGACACCATCGACGGGATAGGCGCCGCCGGAGCGCATCAGGCGGACCTTCATGCCCTTTTTCAGCGTGCCCTCGACGATGCGCACCAGACAGATGACGCCGAGATAGGCATCATACCAGCTATCGACCAGCATCGCCTTGAGCGGCGCATTCGGATCACCCGCAACCGGCGGCGGCAGGCGCTTCACCACGGCTTCGAGCACGTCCTCAATGCCGAAACCGGTCTTGGCGGAAATCTCGACCGCCTCGGAGGCGTCGATGCCGATCACGTCTTCGATCTGTTCCTTGACGCGCGGAACATCGGCGGCGGGCAGATCGATCTTGTTGAGCACCGGGACGATCTCGTGATCGACCTCGATCGCCTGGTAGACATTGGCCAGCGTCTGCGCCTCGACACCCTGGGAGGCGTCGACCACCAGCAGCGAGCCTTCGCAGGCGGCGAGCGAGCGATTGACCTCATAGGCGAAATCGACATGGCCGGGCGTGTCGATCAGATTGAGGATATAGGTCTTGCCGTCCTTGGCCGGATAGTCGAGGCGCACGGTCTGGGCCTTGATGGTAATGCCCCGCTCGCGCTCGAGCTCCATATTGTCGAGCACCTGCTCCTTCATCTCACGATTGGTCAGCCCGCCCGTGTACTGGATCAGGCGGTCGGCCAGGGTGGATTTGCCGTGGTCGATATGGGCCACGATGGAGAAATTGCGGATCAGGGATTGGTCAGTGCTCATGGGGCCGGGAGGTAGCATTGACTGACCGTGCGGCCAAGCGGGATGGGCTGTTTGCTTTATGCGCGCGCCAAAATCTCCACGCGGCTCGCCGCTGGAGGGATAGGAGGTGTGCGGGACGCGGCGAATGCCGTTTAGCGCAATAGATAAGTGAGACATTCGAAACGTCCCGCACGTGGAGA
>NZ_JBLXIK010000002.1:47539-458517 GCF_048269565.1 Maricaulis sp.
TTGGGAGGTGTGCGGGACGCGGCGAATGCCGTTTAGCGCAATAAGTAAGTGAGACATTCGAAACGTCCCGCACGTGGAGATTTGCTCGGACGCCTTACGGCCCCCGTCTCGAAACCGGAATGGACTGTGCGGTCGAGCTTTGTGCCGCCTTTCCTCTCCGGTGGCCACGCCGGGGCTTAAGGGTGTCATACCTCAGCCCGGACGAGCTCCACGCTCCCGACCGCCGCGAATGACTGAGCTCACGCCTCCCGTGCGACCGGAACAGGGAGATTATGCGCCAGGGTGCAGGGGGTGGGGATAAGTTTGATGATTTTTCGTCATCCCGGCGCAGGCCGGGACCTCGATATCACGGGCTCCGACCCTGTCACGTCGAGGTCCTGACTTGCGTCAGGATGACGTGGGATAATTTGCGGAGGGCGGGGATAAGTGGGCGCAATCTCGCCCACCGCCTCATCTCCAAAATCAATACCTTGTCATCCCGGACGGATGCCCGGACGCGTCAGCGATCCGGGCGCAGATCCGGGACCTACCCGCTGTTCCAGTTGGCCGCACGGGTAGGTCCCGGATCTACGCCCCGCCGTCGCGGGGCATCCGTCCGGGATGACAAAATTTTTGAATTTATGAGTGAAATAGTGGCCCGAAGACCGGTCTCACCCCGCCGGCAAGTTCTCCAGAAAGAAGCGGATCGTGTTCTCGCCCATCACGGCGCGGATATCCGCCTCGCTCAGGCCAGCGGCCAGCAGGCGATCCGTCAGCACGGCGTATTCCGAAGCGTCAAAGGTCGCGGTGATGGTGCCGTCATAGTCCGAACCCAGCGCGACATGCTCGACGCCGAGCAGATCAATCGCGGCCATGATCGTCGCGGCGACGCCTTGAGGGGTGTCGTCACAGGTGACGTCTTCCCAGAAACCGATGCCGATGACGCCGCCGCGCCGGGCGACCTCCAGCATCAGATCGTCGGGGATGTTGCGCCGGGCTTCGCAATGGCCGTGAATGCCGGTGTGGGAGATGACCAGCGGGACATCGGTCATGTCGAGGACATCGCGGACCACGGCCTGGGAGGAGTGGGCGAGGTCGATGATCATGCCGCGCTCGACGATGCGGGCGACGGCGGCGCGGCCGAAATCGGTCAGGCCCGTGTCGGAGACACCGTGCAGCGAGCCGCCGAGCTCATTGTCGAAGAAATGCTGCAGGCCGATCATGCGATAGCCTTCATCATACAGGCCGTCGATATTGGCCAGATCGCCCTCGAAGGGATGACCGCCCTCGGTGGCGAGAATGCCGACCAGCACATCGGGATCCCCGGCGCGGCGTTCCAGGGCAGCGGTGAGGTCGCCGCGCGTGCGGGCGACGACAAATTCACCGTCCGAGCCATCGGCCAGCCGGTTGAGGCGGCGGGCATGGAAGCGGGCGCGGGCATAGATCGAGGTCCAGCTGTCGAGCGGCCAGAGCTGGACGATGGCGAGCGGGGTGATGTTGTCACTGTCGGCGGTATTGCTGTCGTAATTCATGTCGGCCGGCGTCTTGGTGACGCTGGAGAAGACCTGCAGCGCGACATGACCGGCGCGCAGGCGCGGCAGATCGGTATGACCGCGGCGGTTCCAGCGATTGGGGTCGCGCATCCAGAGCAGCATGTCGGAATGCAGATCGGCGACGCGCAGGCTGTCGTGCAGGGCAGTCGCCTCGGCGGAGATGACATAGGGCTCGTGGGCGGTGACGACATTCATGTCGTGGTCGAGCTTTGCCGGAAGGATGCCGAATATGCCAATGGCCGCTGCCATCAGAAGCGCGCCCGCCACTATCAGAACAATACGCATTTTCTTCCCCGGATCTGTTTGACCGCGAGAGTGCCACAGCGCGCCGGTCTTGCAAGCAAAAGGGAGACAAACAAGAGGGCCGCCCGGTCTCCCGGACGGCCCTCCCGATCATTTCAGACTGTCAGTTCTATTCGCTGTAGAGCTCGGAGATTGACAGTGTCGCCGAGGCGTTATTGCCCTGGCTGTAGGAGCCGATCCAGATGTCATAGACTCCGGATGCGGCATTGTTGAAGCGCAGGGCCGGGTTCAGGCCGGCATTGCCGCCATCATCATCGCAGAACCAGTTGCCGTTCGGATCATTGATCAACAGGGTCGTGTCCGAACTGGACGCGGCCGAGATGATGAGCGGCAGGGAGCCGGCCGAATAGGTCAGCTCGAAATCCGGTGCCGAAGCGACCCAGCCGGCGCAGCCGGAGCGGACGCTGTCGGCCCGATAGCCACCACCCGAGGTGATGCTGACGCGGTAGGGATCAGGCTGGAAGCCGGCCCGCAGCGAGACCGAGCCATAGGCGGCCGGAGCCGACATGTTGATGCCGGAACGCGGCTGTGGCCGGGGTTGTGGACGGGGCTGTTGGCCCGCGACCTGGCCGATCTCGGAGATGGACAGCGTCGCGTCGGCATAATTGCCCTGGGAGTAGGAACCGACCCAGATGTCATAGCGGCCGGAGGCGAGATTGGTCAGCGTGACGAGCGGGTTGAGGCCATTGCCGCTGTCATCGTCGCAATACCAGTTGCCATAGGCGTCATTGACGACCAGCGTCGTGTCCGAGCTGGAGACGGCACCGATGGTCAGCGTATCAAAGCCGCCAGCGCTGTAATTGACCGAGAAATCCGGGGCGTTGGCAATCCACCCGCGGCAGGAACTGCTCAACGCGGACGCGCTGCGGGCGCCGCCGGAGGTGAGGTTGACGGTATAGGGATCAGGCGTGAAGCCGGCGCTCAGATTGACGCTGCCGAAGGTCGCCGGGGCATTGGTGTTCGGCGCACCGGACCCGCCCTGGGTCAGGCCGACTTCGGAGACCGAGAGAACGGCGGCGGCGTAATCGCCCTCGCTATAGGAGCCGATCCAGACGTCATAACGGCCGGAGCGCGGATTATTCAGCTGGATCAGGGGATTGAGGCCTTCACCGCTATCATCGTCGCAATACCACTCGCCATTGGGTCCATTGACCAGCAGCGTCGTGTCGGAGTTCGAGGTCGAGCCGATCGTCAGGTCATAGCCGCCGGCATTGTAATTGACCGAATAATCCGGTGCGTTGGCAACCCAGCCCCGGCACTGCGAGGACACATTGCTCGCCCGGATGCTGCCGCCGGAGGTGATGTTCACCCGGTATGGATCCGGCGTGAAGCCGGCATTGAGGTTGACGCTGCCATAGCTTGGCGGTGCCGAGAAATCCTGGGCGAGCGCGCTGCCCGCCATCAATGCAACCGACGCAGTCGCCAGCAAAAACGTTTTCATTGTAATTTCCCCTTTCAGATAGCCGGAGGCCTGACCCACCCCGTGCAAGCCGGCCCGGCAAATGCCTGATGGGCATACTACGAGGTTTCTTTAGTGAACCCTAGCTGAATAAAGGTCTTTTCGGACCGAATTTCGCAAAATAATCCGGTTTCAGGGCCGGCCGGCCGCGAGTAGCGCCGACAATGCGCCGTCAAGAACAGGCTGGAGTTCGGCCGCATCGGCGGTTTCGCCGCGCTCCAGGGCGCCCGCCAGATGGCCAAGCCGCGACAGACCGATATTGAGTGCGGCCCCGCGCAGGGCATGCGCCTTTTCACGCACCAGGGCCTGATTGCCCGCGCAGCCGGCGTCATGGCACGCGGCGGTCAGTGATCTCAGGTCTGCGGCAAACTGGGCCTTCAACTGGTCAAAGACTTCGGGCCCGACGGCCGCAACCAGCGCGTCGATTGTCGCCGTGTCGATCACCGTCTGCTGACGCCAGTCCTGAATCTGCCCCGCCATAACCTCTGCCCCCATGCCGTCAATTCACCACCGCTCTTGCCGGAACTCATACCGCCTGTCGCATGTCGAAACCAGACCGGAGGAACAGCCCCGGTCAGAGGCGCGCATATTTCATGCAGCCGCCAAAACCGCTTCATTTACTTCTTTTCGCGATAACTCCAGCAGACCAGCCGCACTCCGTGCATGCCAAGGAAAGCCGCTCATGGGCAAACCTCTCGACAAGAAACTCGGCCTCTACGTCAACCTGGCCGCATTGGTAAGCCTGATTGCGACAATCCTGGCGATCTATTTCTTCGTCGGCAGCCTCAATGCCAATGCCCGCCAGACCGATCGGCAACTTCTGGCCCAGAGCCTTGTTGCCGCCGCCGAGCAAAACGAGTTCTGGGCCGCAGACTACGGCTGGTGGTCCGTGGCGCTGGACTATTTCAATGACGGCGATACCGACGCGCTGGCCGCCAGCATGGCCGCCCCGATCCAGGATCATGCCGGATTTGATTTCGTGATCCTGGCGCAGGAGCCGCAACAACGCGTCTATGGCTAGGACCGTGCCACGGGAATGACGGTCCGTGACGACATCATCGAACCGGCCGGCCTGGCAGCCATCCGTGAAGACCTCGCCGAACAATATGCAGCCGGAAACTTTCTCGCCTCCCACTTCCTGCAGATCGGCGATCGCACCTATATCGCCTCGGCGACGGTGCTGGGCGAATATGAGGACCGTGCCGACACCGATCCGGCAGCCGACGCCCTGCTGATCATCGGCAAGGAGATGAATGCGGCCTTCTTCGCCTCGATCGAGCAGCACTATCTGGTCAATGGCATCCGCTTCATGCCGGCGGATGCGCCCGCGATCGACGGAGCCGAGCCGGTACGGGATGCGCACGGACACCAGGTCGGCCAACTCGTCTGGGAGCCTTCCCTGCCCGGGTTCAATACGCTGCGTGTCGTTTTTCTGCCCCTGATCGCCTATTCGCTCATTTTTCTGATCGCCTCGCAACTGATCGGCCTGCGCGCCCGCCGGCTGGCGCGCCAGGCCGAGGCCAATGAGCAAAGGGCCCACCAGGCCGCCGCGACCGACAACCTCAGCGGTCTGCCAAACCGGCATGGCTTCGCGCAGTTCATCAGTTCGGACATCGCGATCGAGGCTGCCCGGAACGGCCAGGCCGCTGCCATCTATATCGATCTGAACGGGTTCAAGGCGATCAATGACAAGGCCGGACACCAGACCGGCGACCTGGCGATCATCGAGACGGCGCGGCGTTTCCGGGCCGCCCTGCCATCCGATGCCTATCTGGCGCGCATGGGCGGCGACGAATTCGCCTGCATCCTGCTTGGCGATGAGGCCGGCATGCCCACCCTGGAGATCGCACGCACCCTGCTGTTCTCGCTGCATGCGCCGGTCATCTGTGACGGGCGCTCGTTCGAGCTCGGCGCGGCGGTCGGCATTTCCGAATCCCGTCCGGACGCGGTGAAGGATTTCGCGACCATGATCGACGAGGCGGATCTGGCGATGTATCGCGCCAAATCCGACGGGCTGGACCATCCGCTCTATTACGACAGCGAGTTCGCCGTGATGGACGGGGAGCGCCGCGCCCTCGATGCCGATATGGAAGCCGGGCTGGAGCGGGACGAATTCCATGTCGTCTATCAGCCCATCGTCAACGCCAGGACCGGCGAGACGGTATCCCTGGAAGCGCTGCTGCGCTGGCAACACCCGGTCCGCGGCGAAGTCTCGCCTGATATTTTCATCCCTGCCGCCGAGCATTCCAAGCTGATCCACCGGCTGGGCGGTCTCGTCCTCGATACGGTCTGCCGCGAATTCGACCACGCGCCCGGCGTCACCGTGTCGATCAATCTGTCGCCGACCCAGCTCAACGACCCCGATCTGTGCAGTCGTTTCCTCGCGCGCCTGAAAGAGCATGGGCTGACGCCGGCCCGGATCGAGCTCGAACTGACCGAATCCGTGGTGATCGAGGATTTCGAACGCACCAAGGCCCGGATGGACGAATTGAGCCAGGCGGGTTTCCGCTTCAATCTCGATGATTTCGGCACCGGCTTTGCCAGCGTCAGCTATCTGCACACCCTGCCCTTCAGCAAGATCAAGGTCGACAAGAGCTTCGTCGATCTGGTCGGCAAGAGCGAAAACGCCAACAAGATGTTGCAGGCGATCTCCCTGATGAGCGACGCCATGCAGCTGGAAACCGTCGCCGAGGGCGTCGAGACCGAGGCCCAGGCCTCGCTGCTGCGCCTGCTCGGCTTCAATTATATGCAGGGTTGGTATTTCGGCCGCCCGGCCACGGCCGCAGCCCGGGCACAACAGGGCACGCCTGACACCGAACCGGCAGCGCGAGGGGCGGCGGTCGGAGGCTGACCGGGCCGGCTACAGGCCGGTGAAGACCTGGAACAATCGCAAGAGCGGATCCTGGAAGCGCAGCTTGCCCTCGGTCAGCGCCAGGCAGACGCACTCGCCCTCATCGCCAATCCGGATATCGTGTTCGACGCCGGGATCGGCCTCCTCGACATCACCGCGCTGATAGCGCTGCTCGCCATCATAGAAACTGCCCTTGAGCACCAGGGTGAGCTCGGAGCCACGATGACCGTGATGCGGGATCGCGACGCCGGGACGGGCCCGCAAAAGCCAGAGGCGTTCGTCGTCGCCGCCCCGCCACAGCATCGCTTTCTCCAGGCCGGGCCCGAGAAATTCCCAGCGCAGGCGCAGATCGCCTTCGGCCATGAAGGCGCGCACCGCGTCAGGCAAATAGTCAGGCAGGGCCGCGCTGTCGGCCTCCGGTGTCGCCGCCTCGGCGACTGCCGTATCGTCGGCATCGCGGGCGAAAATGTCGTCGATGTCGAACGACAGATCGCCCCCGGTCGGCGCATCAATGCTCTCGAGCATGGCGCCGCCGATGCGCGTGATCGCTGCCGCCTGCTCACGGGCAGCGGGCGAGAGTTCGAGATGGGCCTGCAACAACACATCCTGACCGGGCGTCATCGCCGCACCGGCGGCATGGTCGAGATACCATCCATCATCCAGGGCATAGCCGCGCTGGCTCATTGGAACTCTCCCAGGCTGGTCTTCAGCTTGTCCATGGCAAGCCGGATACGTGATTTGACGGTGCCGAGTGGCAGGCCGAGACGGTCTGCGACCTCGCGATGCGACAGGCCCTCCATGAAGGCCAGCTCAAGCACGCGGCGCTGATCCTCCGGCAGACCGGTCAGCGCCTGGTTGACCGCAGCAACATCCTGCGTCCGGCCATAGAGTGTGTCAGCGGCATGGGTTTCACCGGGCTGCAATGAGGGATCGGTCAGGTCGGCGCGCGCCGCACGGGCCTGTTTGCGAAAGTGATCAATGTGCAGGTTTCGCGCGATCGTATAGACCCAGGTCGACACGGCAGACTTGGCGGCGTCATAGCTCTCGGCCCGGCGCCAGATCGCCAGCAACGCCTCCTGGGCGAGATCATCGCACAGGGCCGGCGGCAGGCTTCGCCGCATCAGGAAGCCACGCAAGCGCGGCGCAAAATGGTCGAACAGGATCTTGAAGGCTGCGCGGTCGCGATCAGCCGCCACCCGCGCGACGAGTGACGCCAGCGCGGCGCCATCCAGCGTCCCTGCCTGCGTCGCCGCGGCCATCCCGATTCGCCCCTTTGCCAGGCTGCCCGGAGCGGACAGCCAATCACAGCCTTGTATGTGAGCAATAGCGTACATGCTTTGCCTACGATGTCAGCCCGTCACCGGATCACAGACACGGCCAGTGATCCGCAGCCCTCGCGCTGGCGTAGACCCGGTATGGAAACGCAAGATCAGACGCACAGCGCGCAATCAAGCCGCCGGGGCCGCAACATTGCCGTCATCGGTTCGGGTATCGCCGGCCTCGCGGCCGCCTGGCGGCTGGCCCTGGTCCACAACGTCACCCTGTTCGAAGCGGCGCCGCGCCCCGGCGGGCACGCCCATACGGTTGATGTCGCAATCGACGGCCGAAGCATTGCTGTCGACACCGGTTTCATCGTCTTCAACCCGGCCAATTATCCCAATTTCACTGCCATGCTGGACCTGCTCGGCGTCGAGACCGCCCCCAGCGACATGTCCTTTGCGGCATCGATGGACGGACACGGGTTCGAATATTCCTCGCGGCCCGGCGGCCTGTTCGCCCAGAAGCGCAATCTCTTGCGCCCGCGCATGTGGCAGATGCTCGGCGATCTCTTGCGCCTGCACGCGCAGTCTCGCGTCTTCGATGCGACATCGGAACGTCGCAGCCTTGATGAATTCCTGCGCGATGAGGGCTATTCGCGCGCCTTCCGCGACGACCATATCCTGCCCATGTGTGCCGCGATCTGGTCATCCCCGGTCTCGCAGATGCGGGACTATCCGGCGCGCGCCTTCTTCGAGTTCTTCCGCAATCACGGCCTGCTGCAGGTGATCGACCAGCCAGCCTGGCGCACCGTGACCGGCGGCAGCCGCCACCATGTCGAGGCGCTCACCGAGCTGTTCATCGGCAATCTGCGCCTGTCGACGCCGGTTCGCTCCGTGCGCCGCACCCGCGAGGCGGCCATCCTGAAGCTTGAGAGCGGCGAGACGGCCCGCTTTGACGAGGTCATTTTCGCCTGCCATAGCGACCAGGCCCTGAAGCTTCTCGCCGACGCCTCACCGCAAGAGGCCAGCCTGCTCGGAGCGGTGCGCTATCGCGATAACCTCGCCGTGCTACACACCGATACACGGTTGATGCCACGCCGGAAATCGGCCTGGGCGAGCTGGAACTATCTCGACTCCTCGGTGAATGAAGGCGAGGACAGCATCAGCCTGACCTACTGGATGAACCGGCTGCAGCCCCTGCGGACGCAAAAACCCCTGCTGGTCACGCTCAACCCGGCCGTCGAGCCGGCGCCCGGGCTGGTGCTGCACACCGACCATTATGCGCACCCGGTTTTTGACGCGCAGGCGATTGCGGCACAGCGCCGGATCCATGAGATCCAGGGCGCCAATCGCAGCTGGTTTTGCGGCGCCTGGCTGGGCTCGGGCTTTCATGAGGACGGGCTGCAATCCGGGCTCGCTGTCGCCGAGGCCCTCGACGCACCGCTGCGTCCCTGGGGTCTGAAGGGCATGACGGGACGCATCCACTGGCCGGACCACCATGGCGCCGGGCGTGTCGCTGCCGGATGACCCCGCTACCCGCCTCCCTCCTGGCCGGCGACATCGGTCATACCCGCCTGACCCCGAAACGGCATGTGCTGCGCTATGGCATGCAGTCTGTCCTGCTCGATATCGACGGGCCGGAGCTGGCGGCGATCCGCTCGCCGCTGTTTTCGGTCAACCGCTTGAATCTCGTCAGCTATCATCCGCGCGACCATGGCCGCGGCGACGCGGCCCTGCGGCCCTGGGTCGAGGATCAACTGGCGGCCGAAGGCGCGGATTTCGGGTTGGGCCGGGTCCAGATCCTGACCGCGCCGCGCGTGCTCGGCCTGGTCTTCAATCCGGTGACGGTGCTGTTCTGCCATGACCGCGCGGCGGTGCTGCGTGCCGTCATCTTCCAGGTCAGCAATTTCCATGGCGGGCGCTGCGCCTACACTTTCGTGCTGCCGCCGGAGACCGCAGGGGAAACGCTGCGGTTTTCCTGCCGCAAGCGCTTCTTCGTCTCCCCCTTCAACGACACCGACGGCGAATACCGTTTCCGTCTCGACCGTGACGCCGACAGCCTGCGCCTGGGCATCCAGCTCTGGCGCGACGGCGCCTGCGTGCTCGGCGCGGTCCAGAAATGCGCAATCCGGCCGCTCGACACCGTCGGCCTGCTGGCAACGCCGCTGTCGCTGGCCCTCAACACCCCGAAAATCGTCGGCGCCATATTGTTCGAGGCCGCACGTCTTCGCCTGAAGGGGCTGAAGATGTATACTCCCCGGCACGGCTCCATCGACACCAGACCTTGGAGGCATTGATGGCTACCTATTCGGACCACGCTGATCGATCCGGCCAGCCGAAACCGCCCGGCGCGCTGGACCGTTTCGTCGCCAGCCGCCTGCGCCGCGCGCTGGCCGGGCTTGATGACGCCCACCTCATGATCCAACTCCCCTCCGGCTACCGCGTCTCCTGCGGCAATCCGAACGCAAGCCAAGTGGCCGAGTGGCGGGTGGAACGCTGGAATGCCGTCCTGCGCCTCGGCGCCAGCGGCGCGCTCGGCTTTGCCGAAGGTTATGTGAATGCGGAATGGGAGACGCCCGATCTGCGGGCCCTGCTCGACGTGCTGGCGCGCGCCTTCGACCGGATCGATCTGGCCCGGGCGCGCAGCGGACCGAGCCGCATCTTCGGCCAGGTCCAGCACTGGCTCAACGCCAATACCCGCCAGGGTAGCCGCCGCAATATCGCCTTCCACTATGACCTCGGCAACGCCTTCTACGCGCTGTGGCTCGATGAGAGCATGACCTATTCCTCCGCCTGTTTCACAGCACCGGACCAGACCCTCGAGGCGGCCCAGGCCGAGAAATACCGCCGCATCTGTGTCGCGGCCGGGCTCAAGCCGGGCGATCATGTGCTCGAGATCGGCTGTGGCTGGGGCGGGTTCGCCGAGGTTGCGGCGCGCGATTTCGGCTGCCGCGTCACCGGCGTCACACTCTCGGCCGAGCAACTCGCCTACGCGCGCGAACGGATCAGCAAGGCCGGGCTGGCGGATCAGGTCGCGCTGCAATTGCGGGACTACCGCGATGTCGATGAACAGTTTGATGCCATCGTCTCGATCGAGATGTTCGAGGCGGTCGGCGAGGCGCATTGGCCGGTCTATTTCGACCGGCTCGCCCATTGCCTCAAACCGGGCGGTCGCGCTGCGCTACAGATCATCACCCTGCGCGAGGATGATTTCGACGACTACCGCAACACGGTGGATTTCATCCAGAAATACGTCTTCCCCGGCGGCATGTTGCCACCCCCCTCTGCGCTGGCCCGCGAGGCCAGGCGCGCGGGACTGGAGGATCTCGGCGCCGACATGTTCGGCGAGGACTATGCCGAGACCCTGCATCGCTGGCATCAGCGCTTCAACGCCGCCTGGCCACAGATCGGCGAGCTCGGCTTTGACGAGCGCTTCGCGCGGATCTGGCGCTATTACCTCGCCTATTGCGAGGCCGGGTTCCGCTCGGGCCGCTGCGATGTCGGACAATTCGTCTATCGCAAACCGCCTGCGGCCTGATCGCTGCGCCTGACTCACGCCTCTGGACCGCGCTGCCGATCCGCCGTCAAATGGCGATCAACGCATCGAGCACACAGCGGGAGTTGCCGGCCTTGGCTTGCAGGACAGCACAGCGCATGCGGACAGTCTGGCGCGCCGGCCTGCTGGCGCTCGCCTGTCTGGTTCCGGCCGGACCTGCCCTGGCCGAACAGGCGCTGGTCGCGGTTGCCGCCAATTTCACCGAAACGGCGCGGGCGCTGCAGGCCCGGTTCGAGCAATCGGGCGAACACACCCTCATCCTCACCTCCGGCTCGACCGGCCGCCTCTACGCCCAGATCCGCCATGGCGCCCCGTTTGACGTCTTCCTCGCCGCCGACACGGCAACACCGCAAAGGCTGGAAGCCGAGGGCAGCACCGTCGCCGGCACCCGTTTCACCTATGCCATCGGACGGATCGCCCTGTGGTCGGCGGGCCGTCCGGACCCGGACGAGACGCTCGAAACCCGATTGCGCCAGGGCGATTACCGCAATATCGCCATCGCCAACCCGGCGCTTGCCCCCTATGGCGCTGCCGGACGCGCCGCGCTTGAGGCGATGGATTTGTGGCCACAGGCGCAGGACCGGCTCGTCACCGGCGAGAGCATTGCCGCCGTGCAGGCGATGCTGGCGACCGGCAATGCCGATCTCGGCTTCGTCCCGGTGGCGCAGTTCGCCGGCTCGCATCTGCCGGACGCGGTGCAATACTGGGAGATCCCGACCGACCTCTATCCACCGATCCGCCAGGACATCGTGCTGACCGTGCATGGCGAGAACAATGCCGCGGCGCGGGCCTGGCTGGCGTTTCTGGCGAGCGCACCGGCGCAGGACATCATCCGCGCCCATGGTTATGGGGTGGCAGAGTGATGCCCGATCTCGGCCCCCTCTGGCTCAGCCTGGCGCTGGCGGCGATCACGACGCTGATCCTGCTGGCACTCGGCACACCGCTGGCCTGGTGGCTGGCGCGCACGCGCTCACCGCTGAAACCGGTGCTCGAAGCGCTCACCGCCCTGCCACTGATCCTGCCGCCGACGGTGATCGGCTTCTACCTGCTCATCCTGCTCAACCCGACCTCGCCGATCGGCAGTTTCTGGCTCTCCCTGACCGGCACCACGCTGACTTTTTCCTTTGCCGGCCTGGTGGTCGCCTCGGTGATCTATTCCCTGCCCTTCATGGTGCAGCCGCTGCAAAGCGCCTTCGAGAGCGTCGGGCGCGGCCCGATGGAGGCGGCGGCCAGTCTCGGCGCCTCGCCGCTGGACGCCTTCTTCAGCGTCGCCGCACCGCTCTCGATCCGCGGCTTTCTCACCGCCTCGATCCTGAGCTTTGCCCATACGATCGGCGAGTTCGGCGTCGTATTGATGGTCGGCGGCAGTATTCCCGGCCAGACTCGGGTGATCTCAATCGCGATCTTCGAACAGGTCGAGAGCCTGCAATATCACGACGCGCATATCCTCTCGGGCGGGCTGATCGCCTTTTCCTTCATCACCCTGCTGATCGTCTACAGCCTCAATCGCCGGTTCCGCCTCCATGTCGGATGAGACCCTCTCCCTGCAGCTACGCTCCCGGCGCGGCGAATTCCGGCTCGAAGTCGAGGCGGAGATTTCGCTCGCCGGCATCACCGCCGTGTTCGGCCCCAGCGGTTCCGGCAAGACCAGCCTTCTGCGCCTGGTCGCCGGTCTCGACCGGCCCGATCAGGGCCGCATCGCGCTGGGCCAGGATGTCTGGAGTGATCGCGGCATTTTCGTCCCGGCGCACAGGCGCCCGGCGGCGCTGGTGTTCCAGGATGCGCGCCTGTTCGGCCATCTCAGTGTCGCCGGCAATCTCGCCTATGCCGAACGCCGCGCCGGCGCGGCCGAGACCCGTTTCGCCGCCGAAACGATCATCGAAACCCTTGATCTGGCACCGCTGCTGGAGCGCCGTCCCGCCTCGCTCTCGGGCGGCGAGGCCCAGCGTGTGGCGCTGGCGCGGGCGCTGTTGAGCCAGCCGCGCCTCTTGCTGCTGGACGAACCGATGGCCGGGCTCGATCATGCCCGCAAGGCCGAGCTCTTGCCCTATCTCGACACGACATTGCGGCAATTGGGCATTCCGGCGCTCTATGTCAGCCATTCCGTCGAGGAAGTGGTGCGTCTCGCCGACCGTGTGCTGGCGCTGTCGCAAGGCCACGTCGTCGCGATGGGGCCGGCGGAAGACGTGCTCGACGGGCTCGATATTGCGCCGCTGGAGCGCGATTTCGAGGCCGGCGCCATCCTGGCCGGCCGGCTGGTCGATCATGATGAGCGCCTGCAATTGAGCCGCATTGATCTCGGCGGCCAGATGCTTGAACTGCCGATGCCGGCGGCGCTGCAGCCGGGAGACACCGTCAGGCTGCGGATCCGCGCCCGCGATGTCGCCATCGCCACCCTGCGACCGCAGGAGATCAGCATCCGCAATGTCCTCGATGCCCGCATCGTCAGCATCGCCGCCGCCGATAATTCGCCCTATGCCGACCTGCTGCTCTCGGTCGGCAGCGGCCAGCTGAAAGCCCGGCTGACGCGCGCCTCGGTGGAAGCGCTGCAGCTGTCGGAGGGCCAGGCGGTCTATGCCCTGGTCAAGAGCGCCAGTTTCGACCGCGGCGCGGGCTAATCGCCGCAGCCGCCCGCCTGCGGCTTTGCCACCATGTCCCGACAGCGTATGAGCAGAGACGAACCCGTCACCAACCGAGGATTCTCCATGACCCAGGCCGCATCCGACAAACCCCTCGCCGGCCTCAAAGTGCTGGAACTGGCGCGCGTGCTCGCCGGGCCCTGGATTGGCCAGACGCTGGCCGATCTCGGCGCCGACGTGATCAAGGTCGAGGCGCCGCGCGGCGATGATACCCGCCATTGGGGACCGCCCTGGGTCGAGCATGAGAGCGGCCGGGCGGCGGCCTATTACCATTCCTGCAATCGCGGCAAGCGCTCGATCGCGCTCGATTTCAGACAGGCGGACGACCGCGAGACCGTGCTCAAACTGGTCGATGGTGCCGATGTGCTGGTAGAGAATTTCAAGGTCGATGGCCTCGCCAAATACGGGCTCGACTATGACACGCTGAAGCAACGCAATCCGCGGCTGGTCTATTGTTCGGTCACCGGCTTCGGCCAGACGGGGCCTTATGCCCACCGGGCCGGCTATGACCTGATGATCCAGGCGATGAGCGGCATCATGGATCTGACCGGCGAGCCCGACGGGCCGCCGCAGCGGCTCGGCGTGGCCTTCGCCGACATCTTCACCGGGGTGTATGGCGTGATCGGCATCCAGGCAGCGCTGGCCCAGCGCGAGAAGACCGGGCTCGGCCAGCATGTCGACATGGCGCTGTTCGACACCATGGTCGGGGTGCTCGGCAATCAGGCGATGAATTATCTCGTCACCGGCGTGGCGCCGCACCGGATCGGCAATTCACACCCCAATATCGTGCCCTATCAGGAATTCGCCGCCAGCGATGGCCATATCATCCTCGCCTGCGGCAATGACGGCCAGTTCGAGCGCCTGTGCGCCCTGCTGGAATTCCCGCCGGACGTGCTCGCCGCCAATCGCACCAATGCCGAACGCGCTGCCAACCGGACGGGGCTTGTGGCCCAGATCGCGGCGGCGATGGCGCGCTTCACCCGCGATGACCTGCTTGCGGCACTCGAAAAGGAAGGCATTCCGGCCGGCCCGATCAATACGGTCGAGCAGGCCTTCAACGATGTCCAGGCCCGCCATCGCGGCCTGGCGACCGAAGCCGACGGCATTCCCGGCATCCGCAATCCGATCCGCCTGTCAGGCAGCGAGGTCGGCTCGGGCGAGCGCTCCCCGGGCCTCGACGAGCATGGAGAGACAATCCGGAAAAATCTCTGGGACTAGCTCGCCGCGCCGCGCCGGCGCAGATACCAGTATCCGCCGCCGGCAAGAGCGAGCGCGAGCAGGAGGCCGCCAAGCCAGTTGGGCCAGACCGGCGCGTTGCGGGCCTCGACGGCGCGCGTCAGTTCCGACGCCACCGCCGCGGCCTCATCGGCGCCGCGCACCTCGGTGCCTACAGCTTCGCCAACCAGGGCGAGTTGGTAGAAAGACGGATCCTCGCTTTCGACACCGAGCGTGACCAGCGTGCCATTGACCGGCGCATCGGGCGCGTAGCGGACAATTTCCAGCGCCTTGAAGGCGCCCGCCTGATTGTCCCTCCAGGCACGGCTGTCGGTCAGCCGGATCAGGATCGGCCGCCCCCCGGAGCGGACATAGCGCATGCTGCGCCAGGAATAGGCATTGATATCAGTCTGGAAAATCACCGTGCCATCCGCCTCCATGACGGTCATTTGCGGACCATCATATCCGCCGGAACCGTGGTGAAGATGGATGCCGATGACGCCGCCGCGCTCGGCCTCGACGCGGAACCAGTCCTCATCACCCTCGGCCAGACGGATCACCTGATAGAAGGGCAGATCGATCGGCAGCGCCTGGTCGCGATGGTCATTCGGCTCGAAAGCGTCAAAGGGCGGATCGAGGCGAAGCCGGCCCTGGATTTCCATCGGCTGGCCGTCGGCCCGGGCCTGGCCCTGCAAGACCAGCTCATGGCGACCGCTCGGCAGCACGACCAGCGCCGTCGATGCAGCTTTCTCATCACGCGCCGGCGCGCTGAGTGTGACCGCATCCAGCCCGTCGGGCGCGGCCATCAGATCGAAAACCGGCAGGCCCGCAGCACGGGCGTCAAAGCGCAGGACGGCGCGGCCCTCGCCATCGAGCCGGATCGTCTCGAACCGGCCCGGCTCCACGGTTTGCGGGCGCTGGGCAGCGGCGTCCGGCGTCAGCGCCAGAGCCAGAGCCAGCGCAGAAAGAATAACGAGCCGCCACATCATCCGCTCTCCGGCTGGGCCGCTTCGACGGCCGAGGCAATACGGGCGCGGGCGCGATCCAGGCTCAGCAGGTTCGACCGCTCGTTCCGGGCCGCATTGCGGACGCGCAGCAGATCGGCTTCGCCCAGGCGGCTGGTGCCGAACTCGGTCCCGGTGTCAGACGGTTGTGAATTGATGCCCCAGCTGGCGCGGACATCGCTGCCATCGCGATTGCGGCTGCTGCCATAGTAAATCCCGTAGGACCGGGTCTGGTACTGGGCGATACAGCGGCCATCGGGCAAGGCCCGCTCGAGATAGCTGTGCTCGACCAGGGTGATGGTATCGAGATGGCGGCCACCATCCTCGACATTCACTTCATAGCCGCGCCAGGTATCGAGCTCGCAATTGACCACCGGTGCCGGCGGCGGCGCCTGCTCCGGCGGCTCGGGCGGATCGCGCTCGGGCGCGCGGTGACGATTGATCAGGGCGTCGAGCTGGCGGGTTGCCGCAACGACATTGCCGTCACAGGTCTCGGCGCCATCGGTGAAGGTGGCATAGCGCCATTCGCCGGAGCGCGGATCGGCGGAGGCGGCGAACACCTGCCGGGCCCGCGCATGTGCCTGCGCCAGCGGCGTGCCGCCGGCCGGCCGCACGGCGGCAATGCGGGCACGGACCACGGCCCGGTCGCGGGTGAAATCGAGCGCACTGACGGAGCCGCAATCGCTGAAGCTGACCAGGGCGAATTCGACCTCACGGCTGTCCGGCAGCCCGTCCAGGGTCGAGTCGATCCCGGACTTGGCGTTGACCATGCGGTTCTGCTCATCCATCGAACCGGAGCCATCGAGAATGATCAGGAGCGACAGCGAAGGCGCCGGACCGATCCGGTGCCAGAGATCCTCGCCGCCCCGGGCGGTCGTGTCGCCACCCCGCGTGGATTCGAGCCCGGACCAGAACAGGCCGCGCGGCCAGAATTGCGGTTCATTGACCACAGCGGCGGTGCGCGGGTCAGCATCCTGACGACCGCCACCAAGGCCGATCCTGACCTGGAGATCGCCATTCTCGTCCTCGGCAGTGGCGGCCTGTTCAAAGTCGAGCTCGCCCTGCCAGCGTGTCTCGCTGCCGGTCATCTCTACCTGCGCCCCGCCGACCTGGACGCGCGGCGGCTCGGTCACCGGCGCCGACAGGGTCAGGCGCAGGCGCCCGGTGCCCGTCGCGGGCGCGTCGCGGGCGGTCTCGACGTCGAGCACACGCTCCGGATCGCCCAAGGCGCCCCGCGTCAGGCTGGACTCGGCGTCATAGTCAGGACCACCGCGCCATTGGGCCGAATAGACCACCTGGCCACCGCCGCGCACCTCGATCGCCTCGGCATAGACGGGCAATGGGTCCACCAGGATCTGGTTGGAGGTATCAGGCTCCTCGCCGGGCGTTTGCGGCAGGCCGTCAGTCCAGGCTCCGCGCGTCGAGCGCGCGAAGACCGAAATCGGCTGCGCGCCGCGCATCGCTTCATAGGCATCCGCTTCGGGGATATCCGTGCTGGCCCGCCAGACCCGGGCATTGCGCCAGCGGCCCTCCAGGGGCTGCCCCGCAAACAGGAAGGCTTCGTCCTCGGCGTCGCGCTCCATATCGGTATCGAATTCGATCTCGATCTGCAGGCGCTCCCCGGCTGGGACCGGCCAGAAGGCCTGATCCTCTACCGGCGGCGGTGGCGGCGGCTGATTGAAAATATCGTCGCCGCCCGCGGCGGCAATGGGTTCTGGGGCCGGTGGCAGGCTGTCGCTGTAATAGAGATCGCGCTCACGGCCCGAGACTTCGATGCGGGCAATCTGCGGCGGACGCACGGCGCGTTGCAGCGCGAAGCGACCGACACTGGCGCGTCCCGGATCCGCGTCATCACTGCCGGTTCGGGTGACGAAGAGGAAGGCCTGCTGAGCGTCATTGAACTCGATTTCGGAGAAGATTTCCTCGACCGAAAAACGGATACGGTTGTCGCTCCAGCTTTCGATATCGGTGATGGCCATGGCGGATTCCGGCGTCAGGCCGATCCGCAATTCACCACGTGTGTCACCGAAATGCCGGCCATTCAGCGTCAGCGTGTCACGCGTGTCCTCGAGTACCGCGACGAGACCGGCTTCGGCCTCGACCGCGTCATCGGAGAAATCCACCACCGGCGTTTCATCGCACCAATTGGCGACCGAACGATAGGACAGGCCCTCCTCATCCATCTCGAACGCGCCGCTCCGGTCAGCGCGGAAATCCCAGGCGACATAGCCGGGATGCAGCGCGCCAAGCCCGTCGCCGTCGAAATCGGGCGAACTCCAGCTCGCGCTGGCGACCTCGCACAATGGCGTGGCGGCCTCGCGTTCGCCGTCGACAATTGCGGAGAGGTATTCATCCACCAGCGCGCTCTGCTCGTGGACCCCGCGATAGAGACGCTGGGCCAGGATGCGGCAGGTGGCGCGTTCGAAATCCTCTGGCGAACGACGCAGACCGGGCAGGATGTCTTCCGAACGGGCGCAAAAATAATCGGCGCCGGCGCGATTGAAGAAGCCGAACACGGTATGGGCATCGCGGCCGCGGCTATCGATCGGCGGCAAGGTCGTCAGACTGGCCGGCTCGAGATAGCTGGCGATCGGGAAGCGATCGCCGGTCGCGACCCCGAGCATGGTGCCCAGTCCGCCGCGCGCGACATCGGTCCCGTCGCTGTCGGCATAGGCGCTCAAGGCCACCCGGCCAACGATCCGCGTCATCTCGGCCGCATCGGTCCTTGATGTCGTGATCACTCCGCCCGACGCACCCTGGATATCGGTCAGGCCAAGCGCATCGGTTGCCTCCAGCAAGTCGCCAGCCGGCAAGGCAAAACGGATCGTCGAGCGGGCCAGGTCCGCAATACGGCCGACACCAATGAACTCGGCGCCGAACCCGGCGAGCATGGAGCTGTTGGTGGCCCAGATGTCGAAACATTCCGGGCCCGGACCGGCAGGCGCTGCCGAAGAGAGTGCCACGGAATCGATGCCATAGCCGCCATATTCGCTGCTGCCGAAATTCTCGATCACGGCTCGGAAACCGGCGCTGCTGCAGGCCAGCATTTCCTCGCGCTGCTGCGATACAGGCAGCCCCACTTCGGCATTATAGGTGACGCCGTGAGCACGGGCGGTGTAGCGCTCGCGCGTCATGTCCCAGGCGCGGTAATCGCCGACGCCGGGATAGGTCGAGCTCTCGCCCTCATGGCGCCAGACCGGAATCGAGATCGCCGAGGGCGGCGGCTCGGCATCGATATCGAGGCCGACGGCAAGATACAGCCCGCGCAGCGCGCGCGAGGCCAGCTGGACTGTGGTATCGACCAGGCCGACTTCCGGCGAGGACAGGGCGTCGGGCACGCCCGTGGTCGACTGGTGCCCGTGAATAATGCCGGTAAAGCCGCCGGTCAGGATCGCCTTGAGCGGGTTGAGGGCTGCCGCATTGGCATTGTATTCCGGCGCGCCCCAGCGCTCGAACATATGGCCCATCGCCCAGCGGTCCTGCAGGAAATGCTGGGCATAGCCTTCATAGGCCAGCGCCATCAGCTCGGCTTCGCGGATGGCATCACCATGCAGTTCCAGATCTGCCGGACTGGTCGCCCGGGACCGCATCGCGGCGGCCCGCCGGGCCAGGTCGAGCGCGGTGGCATGCAGGCGCTGATAGGAGCGCGTCGCTTGCGAGCCAAAATGCGAGGCGTTGAAGGCGCCGCCCTGCCAGACCATGTAATTGTGGCAATCGCCATAGGTGCCGGCCGGCATTTGTCCGCCGGGAACGGGCGGACAGAGTTCATTCTTGTTGATCCAGTCATAGATCGAATAGCTGAAATCAGGCACGCCGGCGAAATTGGCTGCGCCCGGAAGGGTCCGGCGCGGCAGCCCCATCACCGCAGCCGGGTCGGGCCAGGCGCCCTCGATATCGCCAATCTCGCGCCGGAAATAGCCGCCATTGAGATCATAGACGGTCAGTTCGGTATCCGGCGTCAGCCCCCAGGGGGAGCCTGGCGCGGCCCGATCGAGCGCCAGCTGGGCCAACCAGGCATGCTCATTCTCCCGGCAGGCGGAGGTCGAGGTCTGATGACAATTGTAAAGCGCCGCCCATTTGGCGTGATCACTATCGGCCTGGTGGCGTCCGGTTGCAGCCCCGGCGGGGCGCACCGGATGATCCTTGGTATCCCAGGCCAGCACGCCGATCACCACCGCGCCCGTCAGCGCAGCCAGCCCGGCCCGGCCGATCCAGCGTCTCACGGTCCCGGTGCGCACCAGCTGTCCTCCTCCAGGAAAAGTGTCGTGAAGGCCGCGACGGCGGCGTCGAGATCACCGGCGGCGCGGCGGGCATAGCGCTCGCGGCAAGGCGTCGGGCAGTCGGAAGCCGCCACGCACTGGCGCAGATGCGTCGCCCGCGCGCCATCGCCTTCCGGCTCATCCACCGCCAGACAGGCATAGACCGTGTCGAGGCATTGCCCCCATTGCGCGATCGCGTCGTCGAGACGGGGGTCGGTGATCATCACCATTGTCGCCTCACCGGTGCCGCCATGACCGGTGGGCCGCTCGGAGAGCACGACGCGGCACTCCTCGGCGCAGTCCGGATCGAATTGCGCTGTCGCCGGCTGCCAGAGGTCCGGCGGCGGCCGATCGGCCAGAAACCGGACGCCGAGAAAGCCGAGAATCAAGAGCAGGATGACGAGGGCGGCGCCTGCCAGCGCACGCCTGCCCAGACCAAACCAGCCGCGCTTCGCGGTGGTTTGCTGCTCGTCTTCCGAAACCATACAGCCCTCCCGCTGTTCGCCTATAAGGACATCACAGGGAGTGCTTTACAACCAAAAACTTGCAACCGGGGTCAGGCGAGGCGCCGGTTTACCGCCTCAGGAGGCGACCAGGGTGACCTGCTCGGTGGGGACGTCCCAGGGCAGGTGGTGGTTCTGGAGCATGACCAGGTTTTCCGGGCTGATGACGCGGCTGCCGCCCTGATAGCCGAGCAGTTCGGAGATCGGCTGGTCGAGATGTCGGGCCAGCAACAGGGTCTCGTTGGACGAGAAATTGGTCAGGCCGCGGGCGCATTCCTCGTCGGCCTCGTTATAAATGTGCAGCACATCACCCTTCTGGAAATCACCGTGAATCGAGACGATGTCATCGCGGTCAACGCCGAGATCACCGGCGAGCATGGCATCGATCCGCTCCTGCTTGAGCACCAGGCTGCCGGCCATTTGCAGGCGATTGGTCAGCCAGACCGCCCAGGAGGAGGCCGGCGTGCCCTTGGCGACGCAGCGCGTGTGGCGGCGTTCCTTGGCCAGGATAGAAGAGATCGGACGCTCGATAATGCCGCGGGCGATCAGCGTCTCGCAGCCGGCATCCTGGGCCATGTTGGCCGCGTGCATCTTGGTCAGCATGCCGCCGCTGCCCAGCGCGCTCGTGCTGTCGGTCACCGCCAGGTAGGAGCTGACATCATCAATGGTTTCAATGAACTGAGCGCCCGACTCTGACGGGTCGCGGTCATAGAGGCCATCGACACTGGTCAGGATGATCAGATGATCGGCCTGGATCATGTGCGCCACCTTGGCTGCGAGACGGTCATTATCACCAACCCGGATCTCCTGGGTGGTGACCGTGTCGTTCTCGTTCACGACCGGCATGACGCCGTGCTCGAACAGGCGCTGGATCGTATTGCGGATATTGAGGAAACTGCGGCGTTCCTCGATATCGCCCAGGGTCACCAGGACCTGGCCGATAATGAAGCCGTGTTCGGCGGCGACCTGGCCATAGGCATTGAGCAGAAGCGGCTGGCCGCAAGCGGCGGCAGCCTGCTTGTCGAGCACATCGGCTTCCTCGGGGGATTTGTCCACGGCATTGAGGCCAAGCGCGACGGCGCCGGAGGATGTCAGAACGACGTCATAACCCTGCTCGCGCAGATCCGCGATATCGCTCAAGAGCCCGTGCATAAAGGCATATCTCAGGGTCAGTCGTTTGCTGTTGGCCAGAAGGCTCGAGCCAATCTTGACAACAATTCTCTTGCGCGCACTCAAAACAGGTCTCCGTTCGAAATCAGGGGGGTCAATTTGTGAATATCCGTGTACATATACGATCAAGCCCCGAGATTCAACGGAGCTGCACATGTAATCGCGCTCATAATTTAAATTCACACACTGCCTTTGCTCTGTCTCTTATTTCTGCTCTTCACATCGAACTTTACTTAGTTCTGCAATGCTCACAGAGTTTGAATTGGGTGTGCTTATAAGTTACTACCCACAACAACTTGAGCACCGGAACCGCCACGCCAACGACCCTTCACGGCCTCCGGCGTGTCATCGCAGAGGAAGACGAATGCAGGTATTATTGATCGGCTGCGGCAAGATGGGCGGGGCCATGCTGCGCCGCTGGACCGAAGCGGACATCGCCCAATTCACCGTCGCATCGCCCAATGGCGGATCGGTTCCGGCCGGCGTGCCGCATGTGCGCTCCCCGGCCGAACTGGGCGAGCGGCGCTTCGACATCATCCTGATTGCCGTCAAACCGCAAATGATCGATGCCGCGCTGCCACCCTATCTGGCGCATCTGGCGCCGGAGGGCTGCCTGGTCTCGATCGCGGCCGGCTATTCCAGCACCCGGATCGCGGCGCTGGCTGGCGAAAGACCGGTCATCCGCCTGATGCCAAACCTGCCGGCCATGATCGGCCAGGGCGTCAACGGGCTCTACGCCAATGCGCTTTGCACAGAGACGCACCGTGAGGCCGCCACCGCCCTCGCCCGGGCGACCGGCTCGGCGATCTGGGTCGAGGATGAAGACCAGATCGACCGCATCACCGCCGTCGCCGGCAGTGGTTCGGGCTATGTGTTCGAGATCGCCCGCAGCTATGTCGCCGCCGCCGAAGCCCTGGGCTTCGACACCGCGACGGCGCGCACCCTGGTGCTCGACACCTTGGCCGGCGCCATCGAGATGGCACGCCGGTCGGACCAGCCGCTGGAAACCCTGCGCAATGATGTCACCAGCAAGAACGGCACGACCCAGGCCGGGCTTGAAGCCCTGATGCAGGACGGCACGCTCGACACTTTATTGCTGAACACCACGAAAGCCGCTTACGCGCGGGCCATCGAACTGCGATAATCGCACCCGTTCGCGCCCCACCACACCAAACCGCCCACAAGGAAACGAATGTCCGAGACCGTCCAAAAATATGTCAATGAGCTGGGCCGCAAGGCCCGGCGCGCCGCCCATGCCCTCGCCGGCGCCACGACCGAACAGAAGAATACCGCCCTGCGCGCCACCGCCACGGCGCTGCGCGACACCGCGCCCGCCCTGCTCGACGCCAATCGCAAGGATGTCGAAAGCGTCGCCGGCAAGGGCAAGAATGCTGCCTTCATCGACCGCCTCGTGCTTGATGAGACCCGGATCGAGGCAATGGCCTCGGCGCTGGAACAGATCGCCGACCTGCCCGACCCGGTCGGGCGCAAGCTGGCCCGCTTTGAACGCCCCAACGGCCTGGTGGTCGAGCGCGTTGCCGTACCGATCGGCGTTATCGCCATGGTCTATGAATCGCGCCCCAATGTCGGCGCCGATGCCGGCGCGCTGTGCCTGAAATCAGGCAATGCCATCATCCTGCGCGGCGGTTCCGAAAGCCTCAATTCAACGCGCCAGATCGTCGCCTGCCTCGCTGCCGGCCTCAAAGCGGCCGGCCTGCCGGAAGATGCGGTGCAACTGGTCGACACCACCGATCGCGAAGCGGTGAAATTCCTGCTGCATTGCGTCGATTATGTTGACCTGGTGATCCCGCGCGGCGGCAAGGGCCTGGTCTCGCTGGTCCAGCGCGAGGCACAAGTGCCGACCCTGCTGCATCTCGACGGCAATGTGCACACCTATATCCATAGCGACGCCGGTCTGGATAAGGCGACGCGCATCGTCGTCAATGCCAAGCTGCGCCGCACCGGCGTTTGCGGCGCGACGGAGAGCCTGGTTGTCGACCGCGCGGTCGCGCCGGCCTTTCTGCCGGGCCTGCTCGATGCGCTGGGCGCCTGCGAAGTGCGCGGCGAGGCGGAAGCCATCGCCATCGACGCCCGCATCAAGCCGGCCTCGGCCGAGGACTGGGACACCGAGTATCTCGACGCCATCCTGTCGGTGAAGCTGGTCGATGATGCCGCCGAGGCGATGGAGTTTGTCGAGGCCCATTCCTCGCACCATACCGATGCCATCATCACCGAGAATACCGACGCCGCCGCGGCCTTCCTCCGCACTATCGACTCGGCCGTGGTGATGCATAATGCTTCGACCCAGTTTTCCGACGGGGGTGAGTTCGGCATGGGGGCGGAGATCGGCATTGCCACCGGCAAGATGCATGCGCGCGGGCCGGTCGGGCTCGAGCAATTGACCATCTACAAATATCTCGTCCTCGGCGACGGCCAGACCCGGCCCTAAGGATCTCCTTCGCCGCCCAGACAACTTCCAATCCATGATCGTGAGCGTGACATGCAAGTTGAAGCCCTGATTTCCCTCGCCCTCTATTTCATCCTGATGATGGCGATCGGCTATTACGCCTACAAAAAATCAACCGGCAATGTCGCCGAGTACATGCTCGGCGGCCGGCAATTGCACCCGGCGGTGGCGGCACTCTCGGCCGGCGCCTCGGACATGAGCGGCTGGATGCTGATGGGTCTGCCCGGCGCGATTTATGTCTCGGGGATGAGCAGCGCCTGGATCGCGGTCGGTCTGCTGATCGGGGCCTATCTCAACTACAAGCTCGTGGCGCCACGCCTGCGCGCCTATACCGAGATCGCCAATGACGCGATCACCATCCCGGATTATTTCGAGAAACGCTTCAAGGACAATTCGCGCCTGCTGCGGGTGATCTCCTCGCTGGTGATTGTCGTCTTCTTCACCCTCTACACTTCGGCCGGCGTCGTCGCGGGCGGCAAGCTGTTCGAAGCCTCCTTCGGGCTGAGCTATGAGCTCGGCCTCTTCCTCACCGCCGGCGTCGTCGTCGCCTACACATTGTTTGGCGGTTTCCTTGCCGTCTCGCTGACCGATTTTGTGCAGGGCTGCATCATGTTCGTCGCCCTGGTCACGGTTCCGGTCGTCACCTTCATGGTGCTCGGCGGCACCGAGCCGATCCTGACCGAACTCAACACGATCGATCCGACCCTGCTGCAGATGACGACGGGCGTCACCGTGCTGGGCGTGATTTCCAGCATGGCCTGGGGGCTGGGTTATTTCGGACAGCCACACATCATCGTCCGCTTCATGGCCATCGCGACGCTGAAGGAAGTCCGCGCCGCGCGCCTGATCGGCATGAGCTGGATGCTGGTCACTCTGATCGGCGCCGTCGCCACCGGTATTCTCGGCCTCGCCTATGCCACCTTGACCAACACTCAGCCGACCGATCCGGAAACCATCTTCATCCTGCTGTCGCAGGTCCTGTTCCACCCGCTGGTCGGCGGCTTCCTGCTGGCGGCCATCCTGGCGGCCATCATGAGCACGATCTCGTCGCAGCTGCTGGTCTCCTCCAGCTCGCTGACCGAGGATTTCTACAAGCATTTCGTGCGCAAGGGCGCCAGCCAGAAGGAACTCGTCCTGGTCGGCCGCATCTCGGTCCTGGTGGTGTCGCTGGTGGCGATTGCGCTGGCCTTCGACCGGTCCAGCACCATCCTGTCGCTGGTCTCCAATGCCTGGGCCGGCTTTGGCGCCGCCTTCGGTCCACTGATCCTGCTGAGCCTGTTCTGGCGCGGCATGACCCGCAATGCCGCCCTGGCCGGCATGGTCACCGGTGCCGCGACCGTGCTGATCTGGATCTATGCTCCGTTCCAGATCAACGGCATGCACCCGTCCGATGTGATGTATGAAATGGTGCCGGGCTTTGCCCTCAGCCTGATCGTCACCCTGATTGTCGGCTTCATGACCCGCACGCCCACCAGCGCGCTGACGGATGACTTCGACACCATGAAGGAAGCCATGCGTACCGGCGTCATCGCGCCGAAATAGCGTCGGGCTGCAGACCTGAAATGACGGCCGGCGGGACAATCCCGCCGGCCGTTTTCATGTTCAGTTGAAGTTTTCGCCGGCATCCGCCTTGCGTCGCAACAGGGCAGACACGGTGAAGTCCGGCCCCAGCGCATCGGCCTGGCGTTCAAGCCCGTCGAGCACGGTTTTCAGCCCGATCGTATCGGCCCAGAACATCGGCCCGCCGGTAAAGGCCGGCCAGCCATAGCCATTGAGCCAGACGATATCGATATCGGAAGCGCGCTGGGCCATGCCCTCCTCGAGGATTTTCGCGCCCTCATTGATCATCGGATAGAGCAGGCGCTCACGGATTTCATCGGTCGAGAATTTGCGCTGCGGCGCTCCGCTCTTCGCGGCAAACTCGGCAATGATTGCCTCGGTCTCCGGCGAGGGCGAACCGCGGCGGTTGTCGTCGTAATCGTAAAACCCGCTGCCAGTCTTCTGGCCCCGCCGGCCGCGTTCGCACAGCACTTCGCGAATGGTCGAGCTGGTCGACCCCTCCGCCGTCCAGCCCAGATCCAGACCGGCAAGGTCGGCCATCTGAAACGGGCCCATCGGGAAGCCGAATTCGGTCAGGGCGACATCGACCTCCCACGGGCTGGCGCCTTCGAGCAGGAGCTTTTGCGCTTCGGTCTGGCGCGGCCTGAGCATGCGATTGCCGATAAAGCCGGGACAGACACCGGAAACGACCGCGATCTTGCCGATCTTCTTGGCCAGCGCCATCACCGTCTTGAGCACTGACGGCGAGGTCCTGGCACCGCGCACCACCTCGAGCAGGCGCATGATATTGGCCGGCGAGAAGAAATGCAGACCGACCACCGCCTCGGGACGTTTCGTCTCGGCCGCCATCTCGTCGATATCGAGATAGCTGGTGTTGGAGGCCAGGATCGCGCCGGGTTTGACGATGGCATCAAGGCGGCGGAACACCTCCTTCTTGATCTCCATCAGCTCGAACACGGCCTCGATCACCAGATCGCAATCGGCGAGATCCTCATAGGCCAGCGTCGGGGTCAGCAGCACCATCGCCGCCTCGACCTGTTCGGCCGTCATGCGGCCGCGCGCGGCCGTGCGCTCGTAATTCTTGCGGATCGTCGCGACACCGCGATCCAGCGCCGCCTGCTCGCGCTCGACCAGGGTGACCGGCAGGCCGGCGGAGAGGAAATTCATCGCAATGCCGCCGCCCATTGTGCCGGCCCCGAGAATCCCGACGCGGGCGATGTCGATCATTGGCGTGTCGGCGGGAATGCCATCGATTTTGGCGGCCTGGCGTTCGGCGAAGAAGAGATGCCGCATCGCCTTGGACTGGGTGCCGGAGACCAGCTTCATGAACAGTTCGCGCTCCAGCCTGATGCCCTCGTCAAACGGCCGGTCAACAGCAGCGCGGACCGCCTCGACACAGGCCTTGGGCGCATCGAAGCCTTTCAGACGGCGCGCATTTTCGGCGATGAACTTGTCGAACACCTGCGGGTGGTTCGCCGCTTCGGCGATCCGGTCGGTGCGCAGGCTCGACACCGGATGGCCGGCCCGGGCCGCGACGTCGCGCGCAAACGCGATGGCATCCTCGGCCAGCGTGTCGGCGCCGGCGAGCCGGTCGACCAGGCCGATTTCCATTGCCCGTGCGGCGTCAACCGGATCGCCGGTGACGATCATCGACAGGGCATCGGCAACACCGGCGACGCGCGGCAGGCGCTGGGTACCGCCGGCGCCGGGCAACAGGCCCAGCTTCACCTCCGGCAGGCCGAGCCTGGCCGAAGGCACGACGATCCGGTAGTGGCAGCCCAGCGCCACTTCCAGCCCGCCGCCCAGCGCCGTGCCGTGGATCGCGGCGACAACCGGTTTGGGGCATTGCTCGATCGCATCGACGACGTCCGGCAGCGAGGGGGCAAGCGGCGGCTTGCCGAATTCGGTAATATCGGCGCCGGCGAAGAAAGTGCGGCCGTCACAGCGGATCACCACGGCCTTGATGCCGTCATCACCAGCCGCTTCGCTGATCGCCGCGGCCAGCCCGGCGCGAACGGCGTGGCCGAGCGCGTTGACGGGCGGATTGTCGGAGATGATGACGAGGATATCCCCGACGCGTTGGGTGGTGATCACAGACATGTGACGCTCCTGTCTTGGCCGGTTGAATGCGCGCGCTCTTCGCCGCAAGGGCCGGGCTGGGCCGATTTGACCCCAAGCCCGAACGCCGGGCAAGGCATGAAAACCGGATTTGCACCACCTGTTGCCCTCGGTGACGCTCGCGGGAAACTCTGCTAAGGCGATGATATGGATGCCCGACCGGAGCCAGGCGATGACGCCACCACGCAGCGCTTTCAACAGAAGCGTGAACGCATCCTCGATGCCGCGACACGGCTGATCAACCGCCATGGCGTCAAGGGCATGACCTTTGTCGATGTCGCCGAAATGGTCGAGCTCAACACCACCAGCGTCACCTATTATTTCAAGCGCAAGGAATTGCTCGCCGCCGCCGTGCTCGACCGCACGATCGACCGGCTCGAGGTGCTGATCCGCGATGCTGCCGCCCGGCCGACACCGCGCGCGCGCATGGCCCGCTATGTCGAGGCGCACCTGGAACTGCATGCCCGCATCGAGCTCAAGCAGGCGCGGCCGATCACGGTCCTGTCGGACATCCGGGCGCTGGGCGAACCCTTCCGCAGCGAACTGACGGCACGCTATGTCAGCGCCCTGCGCAAGGTGCGTGAATTCTTCGAGCCACCGCGCAGCGACCGCGACAAGATCCTGCGCACCATCCGGGCGCATATCCTGGTGCAGAACATGTTCTGGCTGCCCGGCTGGCTGCCGCTGTATTCGGTCAGCGATTATCCGCGCATCAGCCGTCGCATGATCGAGGTGCTCGAGCACGGCATCGCCCCGGCCGGTGCCGACTGGTCGCCGCAATTACTGAAGGTATCAGCCCAGACCGAGACGCATGAGAGCGAGGGCATGCCGGAGAATTTCGCCCGCGCCGCCACCTGCCTCATCAATGAGAAGGGCTATCGCGGCGCCTCGGTCGAGCAGATCGCGTCCGAACTCAACGTCACCAAGGGCAGTTTCTATCACCATCTCGAGGCCAAGGACGAGCTGGTGCTGGAATGCTTCCGGCGCAGTCATGAGCGCATCTGGCTGATCCAGCGCGCCGCGATCGATGCGGGCGGCAGCCAGCTGGACCAGCTCGCTGCCGCGATCGGCACCTTGCTGGACGTGCAATTATGCAGCGAGTTCCCGCTCCTGCGCACCACGGCGCTGCAAGTCCTGCCCAGCGAATGGCGCACCGACATGCTGGAACGCTCGACCCGTCTGGCGCGGCGCTTCGCCGGCATGATGATTGACGGGATTTCCGAGGGCACGGTGCGCACGATCGATCCGCTGATCGCCAGCCAGATCGTGATGGGCGCGCTCAATTCGGCCTATGATCTGCGCGGCTGGGTCGCGCCGCTGCCACCCGGCACAGCCATTGACCTCTATGGCTCAACTGTCGCGCACGGATTGTTCGCCGGTAGCTAGCTACGCCGTTGCCGGATCAGGCCTTCCTGCGCCGTGCTGGCGATCAGGCGTCCGTCGCGGGCGAAGATCTTGCCACGGTTGAAGCCGCGACCACCGCCGGCCCAGGGACTGTCGGTGACGTAGAGCATCCACTCATCCGCGCGCACATCGCCATGCATCCAGATCGCGTGATCGAGACTGGCCGATTGCATGCCCGGACTGATCCAGCTCACCCCGTGAGGCTGCATGCTGGTGCTCAGCAAGGCCATGTCGGAGGCGTAGGCGAGAATGGCGCGGTGCATGACCTGGTCGCCGGCCACCGGCGCGGCGGCCCGCATCCACACCTGGCGCGCCGGCTCGCGCTTTTCCGGCCGCACCAGGGACCAGGGCTGAACCGCGCGCATCTCGATCGGACGCGGCCGTGTCATCGCGGTCACAAAGGCTTCCGGCAATTCATCGCGCTGTCGTTCGATCAGCTCGGCTTCGCTGAACAGGTCTTCCGGCTGCGGCACGTCGGGCATTTCGGCCTGGTGGGCAAACCCCTCTTCAGGCACCTGGAAGGAGGCCGCCAGATTGAGGATCGGCTTGCCGCGCTGCATCGCGACCACGCGCCGGGTGGAGAAGCTGCGCCCGTCGAAATCGCGCTCGACACGGCAGATGATCGGCAGGTTTTCATCGCCCGGACGCATGAAATAGGCGTGCAGCGAATGCACCACACGCTCCGGATCAACCGATGCGGCGGCCGACATCAGGGCCTGGGCAATAACCTGGCCGCCAAAGACACGGCCCTGGCCGCCCGGATTGCGCAGACCGCGATAGAGGTCGGTATCGAGCTCCTCGACCTGGAGCAGGCGCTCCAGGCCCTCGATCAGCTCGGCGGGCGTCTTGCGGGTCGGGGCGGTCTCGTTTGCGGGCATGGCCAGGTCCTTCCTGTCGGCGCGATGGGCCTGACCGAAATTCGCGGTCCGGACGCCTGCCGTCAACGCCTATTGTGCAGCGCAACAAATTTGCATGGATCAGGCCGTAACCTGCTTCATCGATACTGAAATGTCGGCAAGCCGACCCGGATCGACCGGCGTGCCCAGCCCGATCAGCTTCCGTCCGAACATGAATTCCGGCGGCGCGTTGACGGCCTCGACGGCGCGCACGGCATCGCCCTTCATGTGAAAGACGGCGAATTTTCCACTGGCGGGATCGCCGCGCACGATCTGGCTGGTGGCGTCGAGCGGCAGACCGGCGAGCTGTATCTTGAGGTCATACTGGTCCGACCAGAACCAGGGCACTTCCGGCGCCGGCACCGGCGTGCCGGTCAGCACATGCGCCACACAACGCGCCTGCTCCAGCGCATTGGGCACGCTCTCGAGCCGGAATTGTGTGTTGTAGAGGTCGAGCGGCCGACAGGAGACATCACCGATCGCGAAGATCGCCGGATCGCTGGTGCGGGCCTCGGCGTCGACGATGATGCCATTGCCGCATTCAAGCCCGGCCGCACGAGCCAGCTCGTCATTGGGCACGACACCGGCCCCGACCAGCACCAGATCGCAGGTCAGAGAACGGCCGTCGGCGAGTTCGACCGCCGCCACCTTGGCGCTGCCGGCAAAACCCTTGACCCCGGCGTTGAAAATGAATTCGACCCCGTGATCACCATGATATTTTTCCAGGAAGGCCGACATGGTCTCACTGGCGACGCGCGCGGCGCTGCGGGCTTCGCGCTCGACGATGATCGCCTTCATTCCCGCTTTGCGGGCCGAGGCCGCGACCTCAAGGCCAATATAGCCGGCGCCCACCAGGACAAGGGTCTTGCCGGCAAGCATGCCGGCTTTCAACGCCTCGGCATCGGCCAGGGTGCGCAGGGCCAGCACGCCGTCGAGATCCTCACCCGGCAGGCCGAGATGACGCGGCCGGGCACCGGTGGCAATCACCAGTGACTGGTAGCCAATCGTGGCGCCGCCCTCGAGGCTGACGCGCCGCGCAGCGCGGTCAATTCCAGCCACCCGGGTATCGAGACGCAGATCGACGTCATTGTCGCGATACCACTCCGCCGGCCGCAGGACGACATGGTCGAGACCGCTGGTGCCGGCCAGCCAGGCCTTCGAAAGCGGCGGTCGCTGATAGGGAACGACAGGTTCTTCGCCGATCAGGCTGATCGCGCCGGCAAAACCGCTCTGACGCAATTGCGCCGCAGCGGTGCCACCTGCATGACCGGCACCGATGATGACGACATGGGGTGGCAGGCTTGTGGTCTGGCTCATGATCGGTCGGCTTTCAGCAGGGTATTGGCGGGATTATTGTCCCGCCAATCAGACCGCATAACCAGCCCCGCGATCAACCGGCAAATCAGGCCCGCCCCGGACGGAACGGCCGGCGGGCCCTCACATTTCGCCGCGAAGACCCAGCGCCCGCAGGATATTTGCCGCCGGACAGAAGCCGGTGAAGCTCGACTGGACCAGGTTGAGCCCGACGAAAACCGCGAGGAAGATCCACCAGGGATGAACCAGCCAGGCGAGAAGGATGGAAATCAGAACGAAACTGCCCGCGAGCAGGGTTACGCCGCGTCCAACAGTCATGATGCACTCCCTTGAGTTTGGACCGGCGCATCTTCATCGCCGGTCACCGGCACGTAAGGCACGTCCGGATCCTTGAAAATCACATAAATGGCCGGGATCACCAGGACCGTCAGGAGGGTCGAGGAGGCGAGGCCGAACAGCAGCGAGATCGCCAGGCCCTGGAAGATCGGATCGCCGAGGATCACCACTGCACCGATCATCGCCGCCAGCGCGGTCAGCAGGATCGGCTTGAAGCGGATCGCGCCGGCGCGCAGCAGGGTTTCACGCAGCGACTCGCCCTCGACCGCGCCATGGCGGATGAAATCGACCAGCAGGATCGAGTTGCGCACGATGATGCCGGCCAGGGCGATGAAGCCGATCATCGAGGTCGCGGTGAAGGCGGCGCCGAACATCCAGTGACCCAGCATGATGCCGATAAAGGTCAGAGGCACCGGGGTGAGCACGATCAGCGGCACCCGGAAGGAGCCGAACTGGGCCACCACCAGCACATAGACACCCAGCAGGGCGACCATGAAGGCGGCGCCCATGTCGCGGAAGGTGACATAGGTGATCTCCCACTCGCCATCCCAGAGCAGGGTCGGCGTGGCATCGCTGGCCGGCTGGCCATGCAGGCGAATCACCGGCTGCGGCACAGCCTCGCTCCAGGGCCGGTCGTCGAGCGCGTCTGCGACGGCGCCCATGCCATAGATCGGCGCTTCATAGGCCCCGGCCAGCTCGCCCAACACCATTTCGGCATAGCGGCCATCGCGGCGATAGATCGGATAGGAGCCGGGTTCTTCGGTCACCGAGACGACATCGCCCAGCTCGACGACGCCGCGCGCACCCGGCAGGGCATTGGCCGGCACCGGCGTTGAGGCGAGGCGTTCATTCCAGCTGCGCTCACCGCGCGGCAGCGCGACCGAGATATCGATCGGATTGCGGCCCTCGCCGCGATGCGAATAGCCCACGGAGGTGCCGCCGATCAGCGCCGCGATGGTGTCATAGACATCGCTTTGCTGGACCTGGAAGAACTCCAGACTGTCCTGGTCGATGGCGATGCGCAGACGCGGACGTGGCGTACCGAAACTGTCATCGATATCGACGATATAGGGCACCGACTCGAAGGCCGCGCGCACTTCCGTCGCCACCGCCCGGCGGGTCTCGGCGTCGGGACCGTAGATCTCGGCCAGCAGGGTCGCCATCACAGGCGGGCCCGGCGGGATTTCGGCGACGCGCACGACCGTGCCTTCGGGCATGTCGAGGTCGGCCAGAAGCTGGCGCGCTTCCAGGGCGATCTCGTGCGAAGAGCGGTCACGCTCGGTTTTCGGCGCCAGATTGACCTGGAGATCGCCCAGTTCCGGCTGGCTGCGCAGGTAATAGTGACGCACCAGACCGTTGAAATTGAACGGTGCCGCCGTGCCGCTATAGAGCTGGATCGAGGTCGCTTCCGGCAGGGCTGCCAGACGGTCGGCCGCCTCGGTCAGCACGCGTTCGGTCCGCTCCAGGGTCGCGCCCTCGGGCAAATCGATCACGACCTGGAATTCGGACTTGTTGTCGAAGGGCAGCAGCTTGACCGTCACCGTGCGGGTGAAGAAGAGCGACATCGAGCCGAGGGTGAAAACCCCGACGACGAGCAGAACCGTCCAGGCGCTGGTGCGGCTGGCGATCACCGGTCCGGCGACGCGGCGGTAGAGCCGGCCGAGCGCACCTTCGCTCTCATGGGCATGGGCTTCGGCATCGCCAGGCTTGTCGGGCTTGCCGCCGGCGATGACCTTCATCAGCCAGGGCGTGATCACCATCGCAACGAAGAAGGAAAAGATCATCGCCGCCGAGGCATTGACCGGGATCGGCGCCATATAGGGGCCCATCAGTCCGGAGACGAACAGCATCGGCAGGAGCGCCGCGACGACGGTCAGGGTGGCGACAATGGTCGGATTGCCAACCTCGGCCACGGCCTCGATCGCCGCCTGGACGCGGCTGCGTCCGTCGCGCATCGCCCAGTGGCGGGCAATATTCTCGATCACGACAATGGCGTCATCGACCAGAATCCCGATCGAGAAGATCAGCGCGAACAGCGAGACACGATTGATCGTGTAGCCCATCAGATTGGAGGCAAACAGCGTCAGCAGGATGGTGGTCGGGATGACGACGAACACCACGACACCCTCACGCCAGCCGATCACGAAAGTGACCAGCAAGACGATGGAAACCGTTGCCAGGGCGAGGTGGAAGAGAAGCTCATTGGCCTTCTCGTTGGCGGTCTCGCCGTAATTGCGGGTGATCGTCACCTCGAGACCTTCGGGGATCAGCGTGCCCTCAAGCGATTCAATCCGTTCGATAATATGTTCCGACACAACCACCGCATTGGCGCCCTCACGCTTGGCGATCGCCAGGGTGACAGCGGGCAGGCGGGTCCATTCGCTCTCGCCCTCTTCGCGGTTGAGCATCCAGGCGCGGGCATCGGTCGGCATCGAGCCGACCACCACGGTCGCGACATCACGGACATAGACCGGACGGCCATCGCGCGAAGTCACCAGCAAGAGGCCGATATCGGGAATGCCCTGCAGTGTCTGGCCGGCGGTGACCGACCAGGTCTGGTCGGTGGCGGAAAGATTGCCGACGGGGAAGGAGCGGTTAGCCTCGGCGATCCGGCCCGCAAGCTGTTGCAGCGTGATGCCGTATTGCGACAGGCGCTCCGGATCGGGCTCGATGCGGATCTGGTCGGGGCGGCCGCCCACGATATAGGTCAGGCCGACATCCTCGACCGAGAGCAGGGCGGCGCGCAATTCCTCGACGATGTTGTAGAGGGCATTGTCGTCCCAGCGCCCGGCCTCGGCAGCGCGCGGCGACAGGGTCAGGGAGACAATCGCCACATCATCAATACCGCGCCCGACGACGAGCGGTTCGGGAACGCCGTTGGGAATCCGGTCCATATTGGCGCGGATGCGCTCATGAACGCGCAGGATGGCGGCATCGGGATCAGTGCCGACATCAAAGCGCGCCGTCACCATCACCTGGTCATCACCGGTCTGGGAATAGACATGCTCGACGGCATCTATCGAGCGGATAATCGCTTCGAGGGGCTCGGTCACCAGCTCGACCCCGTCGGCGGCACGCAGCCCGTCGGTGGCGACGATCACATCGACCATCGGCACGGAAATCTGCGGCTCTTCCTCGCGCGGGATCACCATCAGTGCCAGCAAGCCCACCGCCAGCGACGCCAGCAGGATGAGCGGGGTCAGCGGCGAGCGGATAAATGCCTTGGTCAGGCTGCCTGAAATCCCCAGCTTCATGGCTGCACCAGCAGATCGCCGGCGGCGAGACCGCCCAGGATTTCAACGCCGGCATCGCTGTTGAGTCCACGCTGGACCACGATGTCGGAATGGCTGCCATCACCGTGTTGCAGGCGGACATAATCGACGCCAAAGCGGTTTTCGAGATAGGCCTCCGGCACCAGGATGGCCGGACGCTCATCGACGCCGACATAAACGCGCACGCGCTCGCCGACAAAATAACTGCCCAGCCCCTCGACCACCGCATCGGCGATGACGCGGCCATCCTCGACCTGGGGATAGACCTGGCGGATATAGCCCGAAGGCGCGACATCGCCGGTGAGGTCCGAAACATCAACCATCACCGCATCGCCCTCGTGGATGCTGCGGGCATGCCGCTCGGGCAGGCGCAGACGCAGCAGATAGAGGTCCGAAGCGATCATCGCGACCGCCTCGCCGGACATGACAACACTGCCCGAGGTGACAGGGACCTGCAGCACGCGGCCCGAAGCCGGTGCCAGGACATCGCCCTGACGGGATTGCTGGACCAGGACATTGCGGTTCTGGCGCGCCGCGTCGAGCTGGCCCTCCAGCACACTGACCCCGGTGCGCGCCTCGTCGAGGCGGGCTTGCGGAAAAATACCGCGGTCAAACAGGTCCTGGGCCCGGGTCAGATCGATCCGCGCCTGGGCCAGTTGCGATTCCAGCGCCGCGACCTCGCCATTGGCGGCGCCGATCTGTGGCGCGATCCGGTCATCAACGACGACCGCGAGAATATCGCCGGCTGCGACGGCATAGCCCTCATCCACCCGCAATTCGCCGATCGTACCGCCGATCCGCGCGCGGGCGCTGACGACGTCGACACTCTCGACGGTGGCGAAGACCGCCTTGCGGTCGACTATCATCTGTTCGGTGACCGTATGGGTCCCGCCCGTCTGGGCCATTGCGGGCCCGGCCAGCAGGGCGAGCGGGAAAATGAGTGCGGACAGTCGCATTGGAGGCCTCATCAGGCTTGTGGGTCGAACATGGCGCCGGTGGCCGGATCAATGGCAATCGTGGCCAGGCCGGCCTGTTTCCAGGCGAGGATGCCGCCGCGGACATGCGTATCGATCGGCACGCCGGCGGCCTGGCAGCGCGCCACGGCATCGGCCGAGCGTTTGCCGGAGCCGCAATGAAAGATCATCCCGCGGTTCTTGTCGATGGGCAGGGCCGCCGGGTCGAAAGTCGAGAGCGGGAAAAGCAGGGCGCCGTGAATGCGCTCGGACGCATATTCGCGCGGTTCACGCACATCGATCAGAATGGCTTCATTCGACTGCAGCGCCTTGAGGGCGGTCTTTGGGTCCAGCTCACGCAGGCTCATCGGGTCTCTCCCATGGGACGGAATAACATAATTGACTTCTAATTTAGTGGAACATATTTTAGTGTCAACTAATGTTTGGAAACGCCATGAATGCACATTCGCCCAAGACGCCAGCAACGGGTCCGGCCGACCCTCATTTCGCCGAGCTCCAGCACCAGGCCGGCGACGCGGCCGCTTTCCTCAAGCAATTGGCGAATGAGAAGCGTCTGTTGATACTTTGCCGCCTGGCGCTGGGCGAGGCGACGGTGACGGAATTGTGCGAGATGGCGGATTTGTCGCAGTCGGCAATGTCGCAACATCTCGCCAAGATGCGCAGCGAGGGTCTGGTGAGCGGCCGCAAATCCGGCCTGCAGGTTCACTACTCGATCGCGGACGCGCGCTGTCACGGCATTCTGAAGCATCTCAAGGAAGATTTCTGCAATGCTGCCGACGGCCTGACGGGCTGATCCGACAGCGTCCATCCATCTGAAGGAGCGAGACATGGCACATATTGTTGTACTGGGCGCCGGACTTGGCGGCGTGCCGATGGCACTGGAAGCGCGCAAACACGTCAACAAGACCGACACCATCACCGTCATCAGCGACAGCGCCACCTTCCACTTCACGCCGTCCAATCCCTGGGTCGCTGTGGACTGGCGCAAGCCTGACCAGATCAAGGTCGAGCTGGAGCCGATGTTCGCCAAGAAGAACATCAATTTCATCCATTCCGCCGCGACCAAGCTGCGCCCGGAAGACAATGCAATCGATCTCGCCAATGGCGAGACCGTGACCTATGACTATCTTGCGATCTGCACCGGACCCGAGCTCGCTTTTGACGAGATCGAGGGGCTGGGCCCGCACAATGGCTTCACCCAGTCGGTCTGCCATGTCGATCACGCCGAAGCCGCGAAACCGGTCTGGGACGAATTCGTCAAGGATCCCGGCCCGGTCATTGTCGGCGCCGTCCAGGGCGCGTCCTGTTTCGGGCCGGCCTATGAATTCGCGATGATCCTGGAAACCGATCTGCGCCGGCGCAAGATCCGCGACCAGGTGCCGATGACCTTCGTCACCTCCGAACCCTATATCGGCCATCTCGGCCTTGATGGGGTCGGCGATACCAAGGGCCTGCTGGAAAGCGAAATGCGCAACCGGCACATCAAATGGATCACCAGTGCCCGCGTCACCAAGGTCGAGGACGGGTTGATGCATGTCGAACAGGTCGCAGAAGACGGCAGTGTCGCCAAGACGCATGAATTGCCGTTCAAATACTCGATGATGCTGCCGCCCTTCCGCGGCATCCCGACGCTTCGCGGCATTGAGGGTCTGGTCAATCCGCGTGGCTTCGTCATCGTCGACGAGAACCAGCGCAACCCGGCCTACCCCAATATCTACGGTATCGGTGTGTGTATCGCGATCCCGCCGGTCGGCAATTACGCGGTGCCTGTCGGCGTGCCCAAGACCGGCTTCATGATCGAATCCATGGTGGTCGCGGCAGCGCGGAACATGCGCGCGGTGATGGATGGCGAGACGCCCACCAATGTCGCAACCTGGAATGCCGTCTGCATTGCCGATTTCGGCGATGGCGGCGTTGCCTTTGTTGCCATGCCGCAAATTCCGCCCCGCAATGTCAACTGGGCCGGGGAAGGCAAATGGGTCCACATGGCCAAGGAAGCGTTCGAGAGTTATTTCATCGGCAAGGTCCGCAGCGGCACCGGCGAGCCCTTCTACGAGAAGGCGGTCTTCGACATGCTCGGCATCCACAAGGTCAAACCCAAGCCCCCGGCGAGCTGAGGACGAAACGGGCGCCATTTCGCCGCCCTCTGCTGCACTGCAATATAAAAATGTGCATAAGCCGGCTGGCCGTGTTAAGGGGGCGCTGACGCGTCACCCGAATATCGGACCAGTCGGCCGAGCCAGTCAGCTGGCATGATGAGGCATGATCTGGAGCAAACACGCGCCCGGATTGGAAACAGACCTCATGACACTGAACACCCGCATTGCGCCGGCCCTGGCCCGCGCGCTTGAAAAGAAGGGTTTTTCGACCCTCACCGAAGTCCAGGAATCGGTGCTCGCACCGGAAGCCGACGGCGCCGACCTGCTCGTCTCGGCCCAGACCGGCTCCGGCAAGACCGCTGCCTTCGGCTTGGCCATTGCCCCCACCCTGCTCGGTGACGCCGAACGCTTCGAACGCGGCGCCGAACCGATGGCGCTCATCGTCGCCCCGACCCGCGAACTGGCGCTGCAGGTCCAGCGCGAACTGGTCTGGCTGTATGGCGAGACCGGTGCCCGCGTCGTCACCTGCGTCGGCGGCATGGATACGCGCACCGAACGCCGCGCGCTGGAAGCCGGCTGTCATATCGTTGTCGGCACGCCCGGACGTCTGCGCGACCATATCGAACGCGGCGCGCTGGATCTGTCCTCCCTGCGCGCCGTCGTGCTCGACGAAGCCGATGAAATGCTTGATTTCGGCTTCCGCGAAGACCTCGAATACATTCTCGATGCCGCACCGGCGAGCCGCCGCACGCTGATGTTCTCGGCGACGGTTCCCCGCTCGATTGCCGACATGGCCAAGCGCTATCAGCGCGATGCCGTGCGCATTTCCACCGTTTCCGAACGCGCCCAGCACAGCGATATCGAATACAAGGCGCTCTCGGTTGCACCGAGCGATCGTGAACACGCCATCATCAATGTGCTGCGTTTCTATGACGCCCCCAGCGCCATCGTCTTCTGCGCCACGCGCGAGGCCGTCAACCGGCTCTCCAGCCGTTTCGGCAATCGCGGCTTCGCCGTCGTCGCCCTGTCCGGAGAACTGAGCCAGAAGGACCGCACCTCGGCCCTGCAGGCGATGCGCGATGGCCGTGCCCGCGTCTGCGTCGCCACCGATGTCGCCGCGCGCGGGATTGATCTGCCCGGCCTCGAACTGGTGATCCACGCCGACCTGCCGACCAATAGCGACACCCTGCTGCACCGCTCCGGCCGTACCGGCCGGGCCGGCCAGAAGGGCACCTGCGTCCTGATCGTGCCTCACACCCGCCGCGGCCGCGCCCAGCGCCTGTTGCGCGATGGCAAGATCCAGGCGGAATGGGGCAATGCGCCAAGCCTTGAGGACATCACCGCCAGGGATCGCGAACGCGTCATGTCCGACCCGTCCCTGTCGGAAACCTATGACGAGGATGCCCTCGCCATGGCGCAGGAACTGCTCGCCCGCTATCCGGCCGAACAGATCGCCGCCGCCTTCCTCAATCGCCGCCAGGCCGACATGCCGTCCGCCGAGGAATTGATTGAAAGTCCGGGCAACTATTCCAAAGACGGCCCGGGCGCGCCGGAAAAGCGCCGCGAGCCGTTTGGCGACAGCGTCTGGTACCGTCTCACCGCCGGGCGCAAGCACCGCGCCGAACCACGCTGGATCCTGCCGCTGATCTGCCGTCTCGGCCATATCACCAAGCGCGAGATCGGTGCGATCCAGATCGGCGAAGAGGAAAGCCGTTTCGAAATTCTCGCCTCGGAATCCGATCGCTTCATGGACGCGGTGCAAAAAGCCGGTGGCGGCGAGAAATCGATCCGCATCACCCGTGATGAGGGCGGGGCCGATGCGCCGCTCGACCGTCCGCGCACACCGCGCCAGCCCGCCGCCTATACCGGCCGGCCCAAGCCCGGCCGTGACGGCGAGAGCGGCAAGGATTTCACGCCGCGGCCCAAGCCCTACAAGGCCAAATCACGCGATGATGAGGCCTTCACCGCGCCCTATACTCCGAAGGCCAAGCCACGCAGCGCCGATAGTGACAAGCCCTATACGCCAAAGCCCCGCAAAACCGAAGGCGACAAGCCCTTCGCGCCCAAGGGCAAGCCCCGCGCTGCCGAGGGCGGTGCGCCCTCCAAGCCGCGCACCAAACCCTTCAGCGCCGATCGCAAGCCCGGCGCCAAGTCCGGCGCACCGCGTCCCAGCAAGCCCTGGGATCCGGCCGTGGTCGCCTCGGCTCCGGTCAAGCGCCGTTCACCAACCGAAAGCTCGGCACCCGGCGCACCAGGCCACGCGTTGAAAAAACTCAAAAAAAAGACCAAGCCGACCGGCGACTGAGCCGGCCTGATCGGCGTATGATCACGGGTGGGCGATGACGGCAAACCGTCATCGCCGCCGCGGCTCTACGCCTCGTCGGCGGGTTTGAGCTCGTCGGCGTTCGACAGTTCCGGGAACAGTTTGAACCAGCTCGCCGCCGTGACCAGCGCCAGCACCCCGCCCATCAGCACAGCGCCGACCGGGCCGAGAAAACGCGCTGCGACACCGGATTCGAACTCGCCGAGCTCGTTCGAAGCCGAGATAAACATGAACTCGACCGAGGACACCCGGCCCCGCATGCTCTGCGGCGTCGAGAGCTGGATGATCGACTGGCGGATATAGACCGAGATCATGTCGGCGGCGCCGGTGATGGCGAGCATCAGCATCGAGACCAGCAAGACCGTGGAAAAGGCAAAGCCGATCATCGCCACGCCATAGACAGCGATCGCGGCCAGCATCCACATCCCGACCCGGCGGGTCAGCGGCTTGCTGGCCAGCAAGAAGGCGATGATCGCCGCGCCAATCGCCGGCGCCGTACGCAACAGGCCGAGCCCGACGGTATCGGTGTGCAGGATGTCGCGCGCGAACACCGGCAATAACGCCGTCACGCCGCCAAACAAGACCACCAGGAGATCAAGCGAGATCGCGCCAAGCACGATGCGGTTGCCGCGCACATAGCGCAGGCCCTCCAGGATCAGTGCCGCGCCGTGGACGCCGTGCACATGTTCGTGTTTCGGCGTGCGCGCGGTCCAGATCGCGTAGATAGCGATCAGGGTCAGCACGAAACTGACGGCGTAGACCGTGGTCGGACCGGCAATATAGAGCAGGCCGGCAATCGCGGGTCCGGTAATCGCCGCGGCTTCGAATCCGAGCGAATTCCAGGCGATGGCCTGGCGCAACTCATCGCGCGGCACCAGGCGGGCAAACAGGGCGCTCGAGGCCGCCGGGGCAAAGGCATGCAGCACGCCCAGCCCGACCGAGGTTGAGAAAATCATCCAGAGCGCCGTCGGTCCGGCAAAGAAGGGGCTGGCGGCCAGTACAAGGGTGAGCAGGCCGCGGCCGATATTGCTGATCACCAGGATCATCTTGCGGTCGAGCCGGTCGGCCGCCTGCCCGCCGAGCAGGGAGAGCAGCAGCACCGGCGCAAACTGCGCCAGCCCGACCATGCCCAGCAGCAGGGCCGATTCCTCGACCGAGCGTGTCTGGCGGGCAATGTCATAGACCTGCCAGCCAATCGCCACAGCCATCATCTGGCGCGCGGCGGAATTGGCCTGGCGCATGATCCAGTAGCGCAGGAAGGCATCGTGCCGGAAAACGGAAAGCGAAGGCATCAACACGGCAGATCCAGTCCGGGACAGGCGGGCGGCAAGCCGGCCTGGCAGGACAGGGCGTCCCTGCGATTCCGACCCGCAACCGGATACACAGCCGCGCCCCCAATCCAAAGCCGAAATTGCAACTGCAGTGGCCGGATGGCCTGCGGCGCTGCCCGGCATCACATTCGCGCCAGCCACGCACCTGCCCCGTCGCGCGCGGTTTCACTTCGCGCTAGAGTGGCGCTCAATTCGAAGCGGCAAGGACATTCGCGTGGACGGTCAGCCTCTCACAGCAACACCGCCAGCCCGCCCGCTGATTGATCATTTCGGGCGGCATATCACCTATTTGCGGCTGTCGGTGACGGACCGGTGTGACCTGCGCTGTGTCTATTGCATGAAGGCGCGGCCGGAGTTCCTGCCGAAGTCGGAACTGCTGACCCTCGAAGAGCTGACCCAGCTGGCCGATGCCTTCATCGCCCGCGGCGTCAGCAAGATCCGCGTCACCGGTGGTGAGCCGCTAGTGCGGCGTGATGTGATGACGCTGATCGAAAATCTCGGCGCCCGCATCGGCAGCACCGGTCTGGAGGAGGTCTGCCTGACGACCAATGCGACGCAATTGCCGCGCTTTGCCGGCCAGCTGGCGGCGGCCGGTGTCAAACGCGTCAATATCTCCCTCGACACGCTCGATGAAGCCACCTTCGCCCGCCTGACGCGCGGCGGAAAGCTGGCCGAGACCCTGGCCGGGATTGATGCCGCCGATGCCGCCGGGCTCAAGATCAAGATCAACACCGTCGCCCTGAAGGATGATAACGAGCACTCGCTGCGCCAGCTGATCGCCTGGGCCCATGGCCGCGGCTTCGACACCACCCTGATCGAGATCATGCCGCTGGGTGAGGTCGATGCGGCGCGCTCGGATCAATTCCTGTCCCTGGCCGAGGTCAAGGCCGATCTCGAGCAAGGCTGGACCCTGACGCCGCTGAGCGACAAGACCGGCGGTCCGGCGCGCTATCACCGCGTTGAGGAGACCGGTGGCCGGCTCGGCCTGATCACGCCGCTGACGGAGAATTTCTGCGCCGGCTGCAACCGCGTCCGCCTGACCTGCACCGGCCAGCTCTATATGTGCCTGGGCCGCAATGGCCGCCTCGATCTGCGCGCGGCGCTGCGCGAGGGCGGGATGGACGCCGTCGACGCCCTGCTCGACGAGGCGATGGCGCTCAAGCCTGAGGCGCATGATTTTGATGTATCCGCCGGTGCCAGCCCCGAGGTCGGGCGCACCATGGCCCATACCGGAGGCTGAGCATGGCTCTCAATATCCGCTATTTTGCCGCCCTGCGTGACGCGATGGGCCGGAGCGAACAGACGCTCGACACGCTCCCCGCCGCCACCGGCGAGGCGCTGATCGACTGGCTCGCGCGCCAGGATCCGGCCGCGTCGGCGCTGGCGCACCCGTCCGTGCGCCTGATCATCAATGACGCGATCGCCCCGCGCAGCCAGCCCCTCCAGGACGGCGACACCATCGCCTTCTGCCCACCCTTCTCGGGAGGCTAGCGATGGGTGTTTTGATCAAGGTCCAGACAGAAAGCTTCGACCCCGGCGCGCTGCTCGCGCAGCTGACCGGATGCGAGGCGGATTGCGGCGCCATCGCCAGTTTTGTCGGCCAGGTGCGTGGCGGCGGCGATCTGGTGGCGCTGGAGCTGGAGCATTATCCGGGCGTCACCGAGCAGGCGCTGCGCCGCATTGCCGCAGAGGCGGCGCGCCGCTGGTCGCTCGGACAGGCCCTGATCGTCCACAGGACAGGGCGAATGGGGATCGGCGAGCCGATTGTCTTCGTCGGCGCCTCGGCGCCGCACCGGCGCGCGGCGCTTGAGGCGACCGGATTCATGATTGATATTCTCAAGACCCAGGCCCCCTTCTGGAAACGCGAACATACGGGCACGGGCTCGCACTGGGTCGAGCCGCGCCCCGGCGATGACGAGGCTGCAGCCGCTTGGCTGGCCGGAAGCGAGGATTTCACCGCATGAGCGCCATTCCCGACACCATCGGCTTCGCCGTCATGACCGTCTCCGACAGCCGCGACAGCAAGACCGACAGGACCGGCCCCTGGCTGCGCGAGCAAATCGCCGCCGAGGGCCATGCGGTGATCGATCATGCCATCGTCGCCGATGATATCGGCGCCATCCAGGCACAGCTGCAGAGCTGGATCGCCGACGCGGCCATCCACGCCGTCATCGCCACCGGCGGCACCGGACTGACCGGGCGCGATGTAACCCCGGAAGCCTTCAAGCCGTTGTATGAGAAGGAAATGGACGGTTTCTCCGCCGTCTACCACCAGGTCAGCTTCCGCTCGGTCGGCGTGTCGACCATCCAGTCGCGCGCCACGGCGGGCATTGCCGGCGGCACCTATCTGTTTGCCATTCCCGGCTCGATGGGCGGCTGCAAGGATGTCTGGAATCATATTCTCAAGGATGAGTTCACCCGCACCCACCGGCCGTGCAATCTGGTCGACCTCATTCCGCGCCTGACGGAGCGCTGAACATGACCGGCACACTCACCCACCAGGACGCCGATGGCCGTATCCGCATGGTCGATGTCGGCGGCAAGGACGAGACCGAACGCCGCGCCATCGCCAGCGGTCGCATCACCATGAGCCCGGCCGCCTTCGAGGCGATCCGCGATGGCCAGGGCCCCAAGGGCGATGCCCTCAAGACGGCGGAGCTGGCCGGCATCATGGCCGCCAAGAAAACCTCCGATCTCATCCCGCTTTGCCATCCCTTGCCGATCACCAAGGCAAAGGTGATGATCAATGCCAGCGCCACCGCGCCGGACTTCATCATCCGCGCCGAAGTCAGCACGCGCGGCCGCACCGGCGTCGAGATGGAAGCCCTCACGGCCGTCTCCGTCGCGGCGCTGACGCTCTACGACATGGCCAAGGCGCTCGATAAATCGATGACGATCTCCGACATCGTGCTGGACGAAAAGACCGGCGGAAAATCCGGAGATTATCGCCGCAATGACTGATGTCATGATCCCCGTCACCGCCGCCCGCGCCCGCATAGCCGCCGCCCTGCTACCGCTGGAGGCCGAGCCCTGCACCCTCCTGGACGCCTGCGGCCGCACCCTCGCCGCGCCGCTGGTGGCGCAGCTGACCCAGCCGCCCTTTGCTGCCTCGGCGATGGATGGCTATGCCGTCCATTCCCGCGATCTCGGCGATCTGCCGGCGCGGCTGGCGCTGCAGGGCGAGTCCGCCGCCGGGCATGGTTTTGATCTGAAGCTGAAACCCGGACACGCGATTCGCATCTCGACCGGAGCGCCGATGCCGCAAGGCGCCGATCAGGTGGTGATGCAGGAACGGGTGACACGAGACGGCAATCATATCACCCTCGACGACACCCCGCGCCCCGGCTCGAATGTCCGCGAGGCCGGGATCGATTTTGCCAGCGGTGACACCCTGCTGCCGACCGGCGCGGTGCTTGGCCCCGATGCCGTCGCCCTCGCCGCCGGTGCCGGCCTGTCGCAACTGTCCGTGCATCGGCGCCCGCGCGTCGGCATCCTTTCCACCGGCGACGAGCTGGTCGAGCCGGGCCAGACGCCCGGCCCGCACCAGATCATCAATTCCATCGCCTGGGGGCTGGACGGGCTGGTGCGGCAGTGGGGCGGCGAGCCGGTCTATCTCGGCATTGCCCGCGACAGCCAGGCCGATGTCCGCACCAAACTCGACGCCACCCAGGGCCTCGACCTCGTCGTTACCATTGGCGGCGCCTCGGTCGGCGATCATGACCATCTGCGCCAGGTCTTCACCGCGATGGGCGGCGTGCTCGATTTCGGCAAGATCGCCGTCAAACCGGGCAAGCCAAGCTGGTTTGGCCGGTTGGGCGATGTCAGTTTTCTCGGCCTGCCCGGCAATCCGGTGTCGTCGCTGGTGATGGCACGCCTGCTGCTGCGCCCGGCGCTGGCGGTGCTGTGCGGCCGGCCGGAGACGCTGGAGTTCAAGACGGCGGTGCTTGGCGAGGCGATGGCGGCCAACGGGATGCGCGAGAATTTCGTCCGCGCCCGCATCGATGCGCAGTCCGGACGCGTCCACCCGCTGGGCAACCAGGACTCCTCGGCGCTGTCAGCCCTGGTGCGCGCCGATGCGCTGATCCGACGCGAAATCGAGGCGCCGGAGGCGGGCGCAGGCGATCACACCGAAATCCTGCCGCTTTAGGCCCTGCCTCAGGCGAGCGAAATGCCCGGCTGGCCGGCCTCGATGCGCCCGATCACTGTCGCCGCCTGATGGCCATGGCGCCTGAACAGGGCCAGCACCTCATCGGCACGCTCCGGCGCGCAGGAGACCAGCAACCCGCCGCTGGTTTGCGGATCGCACAACAGATCGCGCTCGGCATCGGGCCAGCTGTCCGGCGGCGTCACGAAATCACCGACCGATGCCCAGACCCGCCCGGAAGCGCCGGTGCGCACGCCGTCTTCCGCCAGACGCCGCGCGCCGGCAAACACCGGGATGGCATCGCGCTCGAGCACGGCGGCGACACCGCTGCCCTCGCACATTTCGCGCAAATGCCCGAGCAGGCCAAAACCGGTGACATCGGTGACGGCATGCACACCATCAATATCGGCCAGATCCGTGCCGGGCCGGTTGAGCAATGTGGTCGAGGCGATCATCTCGGCCTGGTCTTCCGGCGTGATGATGCCGCGCTTCATCGCGGCGCTGTAAATGCCGATACCCAGCGGCTTGCCGAGGATCAGGACATCGCCCGGCCTGGCACCCGCATTGGTCAACATGCGGTCGGGATGGACAATCCCCAGCGCTACCAGGCCGTAGAAGGGCTCGGCCGCATCGATCGAGTGCCCGCCGGCGATTGGCGCGCCGGCGGCCTCGGCGACCGAACGGCCACCATTGAGAATCTCGCGGATCGTCTCCAGCGGCAGCTTGCCGAGCGGCATGCCGACAATGGCGAGGCAGAAGATCGGCCGCGCGCCCATGGCGTAGATGTCGGACAGGGCATTGGTCGCGGCGATGCGCCCGAAATCGAACGGGTCATCGACGATCGGCATGAAGAAATCCGTCGTCGCCACCACGGCGAGATCATCGCCAAGCCTGTAGACCGCCGCATCATCGCGGGTCGCGGCATCGACCATCAATTCGGCCGGCATGGCAAAGCCGGGCGTGCGCTCGATGATCTGGTTGAGCACGCCCGGATCGAGCTTGCAGCCGCAACCGCCACCGTGCGCCAGACTTGTCAGCAGGGGCGGCGTTGTGAGATCGGTCATGGGATTTCCTGGCATTCGGCACGACAGGTCGCCATGCCCGGTGGAATTGATCGAATGGAGTATACTGCGCCCATGCCCGATTATGCGATGCTCGATGACACGGACGCGGCCAGCCTGGCCGGATTCGATCTGATCATCGATGTCCGCTCGCCAGGCGAATTCGCCGAGGACCATCTGCCCGGCGCCATCAATCTGCCGGTGCTGGACGATGATGAGCGCGCCCGGGTCGGCACGATCTACAAACAGGTCTCGACCTTTGATGCCCGCCGTGAAGGCGCCGCCCTGGTGACCCGCAATATCGGCCACCATCTCGAGACCGCCCTGGCCGGCCTGCCACGCAAGTCGCGGCTGCTGCTGTATTGCTGGCGCGGCGGCATGCGCTCGCGCTCGATGTCGCTGGTGCTGGCGGCGGTCGGCTGGAAGATCACCCTGTTGCGCGGCGGCTATCGCACCTGGCGGCGCGAAGTGGTGGCGCAGCTGGAACATTCCGAGGCACCATTGCCCTTCATCCTGATCGATGGCCAGACCGGCACCGCCAAGACCGCCATCCTGCACCAGCTCGCCGCCAGGGGCGCGCAAGTGCTCGACCTGGAAGGCCTGGCCGTGCATCGCGGTTCGGCGTTTGGCGATTTTTCTGCCACGCCGCAACCCAGCCAGAAACGGTTCGAGACCCTGATCTGGCAGGAATTGCGGGCGATGGACCTGTCACGGCCGGTCTATGTCGAGGCCGAATCCAACATGGTCGGCCGTCGTCAGCTTCCGTCGCGGATCTGGGCGGCAATGAAAGCTGCGCCGCGCATCGCGATCTCGGCCCCGGTTGCAGCGCGCGCCGCCTATCTGGTCGAGGCCTATCCCGATCTGGTTGCCGACACGGCCAAGCTCAACGCCTCGCTCGACCAGCTCGCCAGCCGCCACGCCAAGACACTGATCGCGCATTGGCGCGAATTGCATGCGGCCGGTGAGTTCCGCCAACTGGCCGCCGAGCTGATCTCGGCCCATTACGATGCCGCCTATAACCGCGCCCGCAAGCATCGCGAAGACGAGCCGGTTCTCACCCTGCGCAGCGACAGCCTGGATGACGGCGCCATAGACGGCCTCGCCGACGCGATCCTGGCCGCCGGCATCAAGACCTGAGACGCGCTTACCCGTCCGCGGTCTGTTTCAGCGCCGCGATCAGCATCCATCGATACAGCCGGTCCATCAGCCCGGCGGGCCGGTCGAGACGCATGCGCGCCAGCGCCTCGCCATCGACCTCGCCTTTCAGGGACAGGCGCGCGCCGGCGAAGGCGAGACGCAGGGTCGAGACCAGCGAGGCAGAGGCATTGCCCATCACATCCAGCGCCGGGAGCAGGCGTTGCTCGACCGGCGTGAAATCAGTGCCGAAGGGGAAGTCCGGCAAATGTCCGGATTTGCGGGCATCGGCCAGGGTGGCGCGGATGCGTTCCGGCGTATTGTTGCGATAGCAGGGGGGGATCTCATGGTCGGCGGCGATCTTGCCGGCCTGTTTGGCCGTCGCCAGCAATTCATCCTGGAAGCGGGAATCGGCGATATTCAACAGCGCCGCCACCACATCCGCATCGGATTTCCCGCGCAGGTCGGCAATGCCGTATTCGGTCGCGACGATATCGCGCCGGTGCCGCGGGATGGTGGCGTGCGGGTAGGACCAGACGATATTCGAGACCGTCTTGCCGCGCTTGGTCCGCACCGCATCAATCGTGATGATGAAGCGGGCGCCGTCGAGGGCGAAGGCCTGTTCGGCGAAGTCGAACTGTCCGCCGACCCCGCTCACCACCTGGCCGTCACCCGTGGCATCGGACACCACGGCGCCCAGCAGCGTCACCATCATCGCGCTATTGATGAAGCGCGCCTTGACCCGGTCCCGCCGCCGCGCCTGCACGCCGCCATAGAGCGAATTGGTGAAGCTGACCGGTGACATGGCAAAACGCCGGCGCCGCGCCTCGGGCAGGGTGCGCAGGGCGGTATAGAAATCGCGGCATTCGACAAAGAAGGCCGCGTGCACCACGGCGCCATCGACCTCGCGCTTGAGCACACCGGCCTGTTCCAGCTGGATGAAGCCGTCGGTCAGCATCTCGCTGGCACCATAGAGACCGGTCTCGAACGGCTGGTCCTCGCAGGCCAGAGCCTCGCAATCGCCGGTATGCAGGGCGGCCGACAGGGGGCTGAAGATGTCATTTTGCGCGTGACGCAGGATCAGGCCCTGGGCGACAGCATCGCCGACGGCACCAATCCCGATCTGCAGGGTGCCCCCATCGGGCACCAGTCGCGCCACCTGCAGGCCCACGGCCTGCTGCGCCAGGCTCACCGGGCGTTTCGGTGCTGAATAGAGTTCAAAGTCCGTCGCTTCGCTCTCGAGCATGTGGGCGAATTCGCATCCGTCGACCAGCGCCGTGTCGCTTTCCATGAAGGGCATCTGGGAATTGACCTGGCCGACAAACATGAAGTCCGCCCGGCCCTCGGCACGCGCCTGCAGCAGATCGGGCGTGATGTCGGGATTGCTGCCGAGGCTGAAGCGCGGCCCGGCCTCGCCATCCTGTTTAGCCACCAGCTGGGCGACGACATTGACGCCGCGGTCGAGAATATAGCGCTGCGCGTCGGTGTAGTTGGCGCAGATATAATTCTGCTGCGCCCGCGGCACACCGCGCCAGCGGCCGGCGAGAAAGAAGAATTCGTCGACACGGATATTCGGCGGCAGCGAGCCGCCACGCAGGGCCGCAGCATAGGTCAGCGGCGGATAGGCGCCGAACAGGCGTTGCATCGCCGGCTCGAGAAAGCGCCGCTCCAGTTCGCTGCCGGGCGCCGGCGTTTCCAGCGTCAGTGCCGTGAAGATCGTCAGGTCGAGCCCGGGATCCGCCATCGCCCGCGCCACCAGCGCGTTGACGATATGGTTGGGCTTGCCGAGCCCGAGCGGCAGGGCCAGCACGATGGAAGGGCCGACGGCGGCAATAATCGCATCGGCGACGGCATCCGGCGCGTCATGATAGCGGGGTGCGGATGGCATGACATGTCCTCGAACAAGGGCCTTGGCCAAACCTAGCGCAGCGCGCAGACCCACGCCATGCGGCGATTGCGGCAGGGCTGCGGGCGGATCGGGCAGTCATGTATCGGGAGACAATGGCGGAGAGGGAGGGATTCGAACCCCCGGAACCTTGCGGTTCAACGGTTTTCGAGACCGCCCCAATCGACCACTCTGGCACCTCTCCGCGGGGAGGCGCTTTCTGTACCAGCGCGATGACAAAATCAAGAGGCGGAAACTGCCAATGCCAGCAAGCCTGTTGCTGTTGCCAGCGTTGACTCTGCGCGTGGCGTGCGTATAACGCCCGCTCCTGTCTGTGCAGCCCGCTGCGCGGACCGGTGATTGTTGGAACAACGCTCCGGGAATACGGAGTGAAGAAAAAGAGCCGCGCCATTGCCGGGAAAACCGGTGGGGGACGTTGCTGAACAAAGGAAACAGAGATCATGTTTGCAGTGATCAAGACCGGCGGCAAGCAATACCGCGTCGCAGCCGGCGACGAAATTCGTATCGAAAAGCTTGAGGGCCAGCCTGGTGACACCCTGTCGCTCGGCCCAGTGCTCATGCTGGGCAGCGATGATGGCGTGACCGTGGGTTCGCCTGTCATTGATGGCGCCCAGGTGATCGGCGAACTGCTCGACACCAATCGCGCCCGCAAGATCATCGTCTTCAAGAAGCGCCGCCGCCAGAATTACCGCCGCACCCAGGGCCACCGTCAGTGGGGCACGGTCGTGCGCATCGCTGAAATCGTTGCGCCGGGTGCCAAGGCCAAGACGGCGCTGAAGACCACGACGGCGGCTCCGGCCGAAGCCGCGGCTCCAAAGGCCGCGCCGAAAGCCAAGGCTGCAGCGCCGAAGAAGGCCGCTGCGCCGAAAGCCGAAGCCAAGCCTGCTGCAGCGAAAAAGGCTGCCGCACCGAAGAAAGCCGCCGCGGACGACCTCAAGGTCCTCTCCGGCGTTGGCCCGGCCCTGGAAAAGAAGCTGCACGCTGAAGGCATCACCACCTTCGCGCAGATCGCAGCCTGGACCCCGGCCGATGTTGAAGATTTCGGCGAAAAGCTGAGCTTCAAGGGCCGGATCGAACGTGAAGGTTGGATCGAGCAAGCCAAGACGCTCGCTCAAGGAACGGAGGGCTAATCAATGGCTCACAAAAAAGCAGGCGGTTCATCCCGTAACGGTCGCGACTCCGCTGGTCGCCGCCTTGGCGTCAAGAAATATGGCGGCCAGACGGTCATTCCGGGCAACATCATCATGCGTCAACGCGGCACCAAGGTGAATCCTGGGGCCAATGTCGGCATGGGCAAGGATCACACCCTCTTCGCGCTTGTCGAAGGCCGTGTGGCTTTCACCAAGAAAGCCAACAACAAGGCCTATGTATCGGTTCAGCCGATGGCAGACGCCGCCGAATAAACGGTTCGCACATATCGAGCCGTTCGCTGTTACCAGCGGGGCTCGACAGCGCAATCGCGCATCAGGGGAGACGGGTCACCGTCTCCCCTTTTGTTTGCCTCCCCGCCGCCCAATGGAGACCAGGATGGGTCCGCGGATCGAAACGACGAGATTATTGCTGCGCCCGCCGGAAATGCGCGATGCGCCCGACATCGCCCGTTATGCCGGCGATTACGATATCGCCAGGATGACGATGTTGATCCCGCACCCCTATCCGGTGCCGGCGGCGGAGATGTGGGTGCTGATGCGCCGCGCCGGCTGGAACAATTCGGCCAGCCGGCACCTGATCGTGCAGACGCGCGAGAGCGAGGGTGGCGAGATGTGCGGCATGGCCGGAATTTTCCGGCGTACGCCGGAAAGCGAGTGGGAAATCGGCTACTGGATCGCCAAGCCCTTCTGGGGCCGCGGTCTGGCGACCGAGGCCGGCCAGGCCCTGATCGACTATGCCCGCGACGAGCTGGCGGCACCCGTCATCACCGCCGGCCATTATGACGACAATCCGGCGTCCGGCCGGGTGCTGGAAAAGCTCGGCTTTCGCTATACCGGCGAGGCGTGCGAACAATTCTGTCTCGGCCGGCTGGCGCGCGCCAATTGCCTGGACATGAGAATGGAGCTGGCGGCGGCCTGAGGCCGGGCGCGGCAATGACGAGAAACGCTTATTTATGCCGGGGAAACCGGTATAAGGGGCGCACACAATAGAGATTATCCGATGAAATTCCTCGACCAGGCTAAAGTTTATGTCCGTTCCGGCAATGGCGGGGCCGGCTGCATGTCCTTCCGGCGCGAGGCCTTCGTCGAGTTTGGCGGCCCCGATGGCGGCGATGGCGGCAAGGGCGGCGATGTCTGGGCCGAAGCCGTCGAGGGCCTCAACACCCTGATCGACTACCGTTACAAGCAGCACTTCAAAGGCGATACCGGTGGCCACGGCCAGGGCCGTGACCGCTCGGGCAAGGGTGGCGAAGACGTCATCCTGCAGGTGCCGGTCGGCACCCAGATCCTCGACGAAAACAAGGAAGATGTCCTTGCTGACATGACCGAGCTGGGCCAGCGGGTGCTGCTGGCGCGCGGCGGGGATGGCGGTCAGGGCAATGCCCGTTTCAAGTCGGCGACCAATCGCGCCCCGCGCAAATCCACCCCCGGCTGGCCGGGCGAGGAGCGCTGGGTCTGGCTGCGGCTGAAGCTGATCGCCGATGTCGGCCTCGTCGGCCTGCCCAATGCCGGCAAGTCGACCTTCCTCAGCGTCGTCTCGAAGGCCAATCCGAAGATTGCCGCCTATCCCTTCACCACGCTCTATCCCAATCTCGGCGTCGTCGATCTTGGCCCCGGTTCGCGCTTCATCGTTGCCGACATTCCCGGCCTGATTGAGGGCGCGCATGAAGGCGCCGGCATTGGTGACCGTTTCCTCGGCCATATCGAGCGCTGCGCCTCGATCATCCACCTGATCGACGGCACTCAGGACGATCCGGTCGAGGCCTATCATACGGTGCGCAACGAGCTGGCGGCCTATGGCGGCGGCATCACCGAGAAGCGCGAAATCCTCGCGCTCAACAAGATCGACGCCATTCCCGAGGACGAGGTCGAGGAAAAGGTGAAGCTGCTTGAGAAGGCGACCGGCAAGACGGTCATGCGCCTGTCCGGCGTCTCCGGCGACGGCGTCAAGCGGCTGTGTTCGGAAGCCTGGCGTATCGTGCAGAAAGTCCGGGCCGGCGATACCGAACCCGACGATGAAGGCTGGACCCCGTGACACGCCCCGGCTTCGACGCGGCCCGCTGCATCGTGGTCAAGGTCGGATCGAGCCTGCTGCAATCAGGCCCGGCCGTGATTGACGCGATCGCGGACGATATCGCGTCGCTGACCGGGCAGAGCAAACGCGTCGTGCTGGTCTCCTCCGGTGCCGTGGCGCTGGGACGGCCACGCCTCGGCCTCGGTGGCGGCTCGCTGACGCTGGAACAGAAACAGGCGGCCGCTGCGGCCGGCCAGCCGGTGCTGGTCGGCGAGTGGGAGCGCGCCTTCGCCCGTCACGGCAAGGCCACCGCGCAGGCCCTGCTCACCCTCGACGTCACCGAATCGCGCCGCCACTGGCTCAATGCCTGTGCGACGCTGAATACCCTGCTCGATCTTGGCGCCGTGCCGGTGGTCAATGAGAATGACACCATCGCCACCGACGAGATCCGCTATGGCGATAATGACCGGCTCGCCGCCCGGGTGGCGCAGCTGGTCGGCGCCGATCTTCTGGTGCTGCTCTCCGATATCGACGGGCTGTTTGACCAGGACCCGCGCACCCATCCCGGGGCGCGCCGCATCGGCGAGATCAAGCGGATCGATGCCGCCATCCACGCCATGGCCGGCGGCGCCAATGCCTTGAGCGGTGTCGGGACCGGCGGCATGCGCTCGAAAATTCTCGCCGCCGAGATCGCCACCGCCTCGGGCTGTGCCACCGCAATCGGGCCGGGCGCAGCGGAGCGGCCGGTCCTGCGGCTGGCGCTGGCGGAGTGCGGCAGCTGGTTCCACCCGACCGGTTCGGCCGTCAGCGCCCGCGCCGCCTGGATTGCCGGCGCCCACAGTCCGAATGGCGAGATCCGCATCGATGCCGGCGCCGCGGCGGCGCTGCAGGCGGGCAAATCGCTCTTGCCGGTCGGTGCCACCGCCATCGAGGGACATTTCGAGCGCGGCGATGCAGTGCGGATCACCGGGCCGGACGGCAACGCGATCGCGCGCGGCGTCAGCGGCTATGACGCCAGCGATGCACGCCGGATCTGCGGCTGCAAGAGCAGCGAGATCGAAGCGCTGCTGGGTTATCGCCGCGCCGCGGCCCTTGTCCATGCCGACGATATCGTGCTCGCCAGTCCCGGCGGCGGCGCCCATGGCTGAGCGCCGCTCCAGCCCGATGGCGCGCGGTCGTCTGGTCAGCGCCCCGAAACCCGGCCGACCCTTGCGCAATGAGACGCTGGCGCGTGGCATGAAGATCGGCCTGTTCGGCGGCAGTTTCGATCCGCCGCACACCGGCCATCTCCATGTCGCCGAGGCGGCCAAACGGCGGCTCGGCCTCGACCGTGTCTGGTGGCTGGTCTCGCCGCAGAACCCGCTCAAGGATCGGCAGGCCGACGACCTGGACAGACGCATGGCCGCCGTCTCGGCCCTGGCGGACCGGCCCGGCATGGTGATCAGTGATTTCGAGTCGCGGCTCGGCTGCAATCGCACCATCGACCTGGTCCGGGCCCTCAACCGGCTCTATCCCGGCGTTCACTTCGTCTGGCTGATGGGCGCCGACAATCTCAAGAGCTTTCACCGCTGGGGCCAGTGGCGCGCGATCTTTGAATCAATCCCGATTGCGGTGATATCGCGCCCGCACGACGCCGTCCGTGCCCGCCTGGCACCGGCAGTGCGGATCTATGCCCACTCGCGGATTCGTGAACAGGGCCTCGCCCGGCTGCCCCTGAAAAAGGCACCGGCGTGGACCTATCTGATAGAACCGTTAGACTGGCACTCCTCGACGGCGCTGCGCGCGCGAAGCTGAAACCCACATTCCGAAGCAGGCAGGACCTCATCATGACCGATCTCACCCTCGGCCAATCTCCGCTTCATGCCGCGCTGGACTTCTTCGACGACCAGCATCCGCCCGCCGGCGATTTTCTGCGCGATGTCCTGAACGGGCTGGCCGCGACACCGAAAACCATCCCGCCGGTCTATTTCTACGACGCCGCCGGCTCGGCCCTGTTCGACCAGATCACCGGACTGCCGGAATATTATGTAACGCGGACCGAGCTTGCCCTGCTCGACCGGATCGGTCCCGAGCTGGCGCGCCTGGCTGGCCCGGGCGCCGTGGTCATCGAGCCCGGATCTGGATCGAGCGTGAAAATCCGCAAGCTGCTTGATGCCCTCGACAGTCCGGCCGGCTATGTCGGTCTGGATATTTCCGGCGAGCACCTCACCGCCGCCTGTGAGGAGCTGGCGCGCGACTATCCCGATCTGCATGTCGGAGCGATCTGTGCCGATTTCACCAACGGCCTGTCGCTGGACCATCTGCCCTTGCCGCAGGGGCGTCGCATCCTGTTCTTTCCCGGCTCGACGATCGGTAATTTCGAGCCCGCCGCCGCCCGCGACCTGCTGGCCGGTTTCCGCCAGGGCATGCGCGAAGGCGATGCCATCCTGATCGGGGCCGACCGGGTGAAATCACCGGCAACCCTGGAAGCAGCCTATGACGACGCCCAGGGCGTCACCGCCGCCTTCAATCTTAACCTGGTCGACCGCATCAATACCGAACTCGACGGCACGCTCGATGCGTCACGGCTGAAGCATGTCTCGGTCTGGAATGCGGACAAGTCCCGCATTGAAATGCATCTCGAAGCGCTGGAACCACAAGAGTTCGAAGTCGCCGGTCAGGTGTTCTCGCTCGCCAAGGGAGAGCGGATCCATACCGAGAACTCCCACAAGTTCACGCCGGAGAGTTTCCGGGCGCTGGCACATTCGGCCGGCTTTGATATGCTCAAGAGCTGGTCCGATCCAGCTGAACTCTTCTCGCTGCATTGGCTCGAACCAAACGTGAAAGCGTGATATAGGCACCAAATTGTATTGGTTGTCAGAAAGGACACCCGCCCTGTCTACGGAAACATCGCGCCGGACCAAGGAAGAAACGGCAGCTGCCGTCCGGGTCATCGGAGAAGACGGTCCCCTCGAGGAAATGGAAGCGCTCATCCTCGAAACTCTCGATGACGACAAGGCTGAAGACGTTGTTGCGATCGATCTTCGCGGCAGGTCCTCGGTTACCGACATCATGATCATCGCCTCGGGGCGATCATCGCGCCACGTCAGCGCCATCGCCAATCATCTGATTGATACCCTGAAGGAAACCGGGCGCGTCAAGACGCGTATCGAGGGATTGCAGACCTGTGACTGGGTACTGATCGATGCCGGCGATATCGTCATCCACCTGTTCCGCCCGGAAGTTCGCAGCTTCTACAATCTCGAAAAGATGTGGTCCGTCGATCCGGAGACCCCGACATCCCCGGACCAGCCGGCCGTCTAGGTGAAGCTCCGCATCGCAGCCATCGGACGTGTGCGCTCCGGCCCGGAGCGCGAGCTCGTCGATGACTACACCAACCGGTGCTCGATCGCGGGACGGGCCATTGGCCTGGGCCCGCTCAGCGAAACCCAGATCGACAATCGCAGCCTCAAGACCCAGGCGGATGAGAGCCGCGCCCTGGCGGAAAGCCTCGGCGGGGACGTCAAATTCGTGTTGCTGGATGAACGCGGCAAGGCCTTCAAATCGCCCGATCTCGCCCGCAAGCTGGGTGAATGGCGTGATGCCGGCTGCCGCGAAGTCGTGTTTGCCATTGGCGGTGCGGACGGACATGACCATGATGTCCTGCCCCGGCCTGACCTGATGCTGGCCTTCGGTCCGGCGGTGTGGCCACACAAGCTTGTGCGGGTGATGCTGGCGGAGCAAATCTATCGTGCCGTCTCAATTCTGGCCGGCACGCCCTATCACCGTGAGTAAGCCTTAACCGGGAAGCAGCTAGCGTCAGCGCATGTATCTCCTCGCCCTCACCCTCGTGCTGACCCAGGCTCAGCCGGCCGACACCGTGCCGGCCGATGCGGCCACAGCCGAACAGCTCGAGCAGGAAGCGCGCGAAACCGCCGCCCGCGCCGAGGCGGCGCGCGAGCAGGCCGAAGCGGTTGCCGCGGAAATCGCCCTGATGCAGCGGCAATTGGTGGAACTGGGCCAGCGCGTCGGCAATAGCGAACAGGCGGCGCTGGCGGCCTCGGGCGAGCTGGCGCGGCTCGGCCGCGAAGAAGCGGACATTCTGGCCCGCCTCGCCGCCGACCGCGAAACCCTGACCGATATTCTCGCCGCCATCCAGCGGATCGAGACCCAGACCCCGCCCGCGATCCTGGCCGCACCCGATGATGCCGCGCAGGCGGCCAGAGCCGCGACCCTGATGGCCCAGGTCGCACCGGAATTACAGGCCCGCGCCGAGGCGCTGTCGCTGGAGCTGGCGCAGCTGCGCGCGGTGCGCAGCGATATCGAGAGCCAGAGCACCGTCCTGGCCAGCGCCGAAAGTGCGTTATCGGCCCAGCGGCTGGAGCTGCAGGCCCTGATCGCCGAGCGGCGCGCGCTCGAGGCCCGCCGCCGCGATGAGGCGGTGGCTTTCCTCGAGGCCTCCAGTTCGGCCGGGGAACGCGCCCGCTCGATCCGATCGCTGCTGAGCGAACTGACCCAGATGGCCGCCGTCATGCCCAGTCTCAATCCGCGCCGGATCGAGGTGCCGGACAGTATTCCGGCGCCGCACATGCGTCCGATGCGCGATCTGATTGCCGCCCGCGCGCCCGATGCGCCGCTGGAAACCCTGCGCTTTGCCGATGCGCGCGGCCGCTTGCGGCCACCGGCGACAGGCGAGGTGGTGCGCCGCTATGCCGAACTGGGTGAAGATGGCACAGCATCTGAAGGAATATTCATTCGGACTCGCAGCCAGGCGCAGGTAGTGTCTCCTTTCGACGCCCGCGTCGAGTTCGCCGGACCGTTCAGCACGTATGGTGGACTCTTGATACTCAATGTCGGGGAGGGCTACTATATGGTCCTGTCCGGCATGGCGGTAACCTACGCCAGCGCCGGACAGAGCGTTCTGGCTGGCGAACCGGTTGGTGCCATGCCCAATAGCGGGCAAACGGCCCCAGAATTGTATCTGGAGCTGCGTAGAGACGGTCATGCAATGGATCCCGGGCCCTGGCTCAGATCCGGCGCGCAATCGGAATAGGACTTTCGCGCACAAAGGACGCGAGTTGGTATGCGCATCAATGTCTTCGCTTCAATCCTGGCCTTTGCGCTCGGGGCGGTCGCCATCACCATGGCTGCCGAGGGGCGCCAGGAAGACCATACGGAGACGTTCCGTCAGCTTGAGCTGTTCGGTGACGTGCTGAGCCGTATCGAGTCCGACTACGTCACCGATACCGAACAGACCCAGCTGATCGAAGCGGCCATTGAAGGCATGCTGACCTCGCTCGACCCCCACTCGGCCTATCACAACCCCGACGCCTATGAAGACCTGCGCGTGACCACGCGCGGCGAGTATGGCGGCCTCGGCATGGAAGTGACACGGCGCGACGAATTCATCACCATCGTCTCCCCAATCAGCGATACGCCGGCCGAACGCGCCGGTCTGCGTACCAATGACCGCATCATCGCGGTCGATGGTGAAAGCATTATCGGGATCACGGTCAACAGCGCGGTCGAACTGATGCGCGGCGCCGTTGGCGACCCGGTGACGATCACCATCTCGCGCGCCGGCGAGGACCCGTTTGACGTCACCCTGGTGCGCGACACCATCCCGCTGCGCACCGTCGCGACGCGTATCGAGGACGATGGAACACCCTATCTGCGTATCGCCGGCTTCAATGAACGCACCACCGAAATGGTGCTCGAGGGCATTGCCGAGCTGGAAGAGGAGAATGGCGGGCCACTGCCCGGCCTGATCCTCGATGTCCGCTATAATCCGGGCGGGCTGCTCGACCAGGCGATCGGGGTGACAGACGTCTTCCTCGACGGTGGCGAGGTCGTCTCGACGCGCAATCGTGATCCGCGGGACACCCAGCGCTATAATGCGCGCCCGGGGGATCGCCTCAATGGTGCGCCGATCGTGATCCTGATCAATGAAGGCTCGGCCAGCGCCGCCGAAATCGTTGCCGGTGCGCTGCAGGACCGCGAACGCGCCGAACTGGTCGGCATGACCAGTTTCGGCAAGGGTTCGGTCCAGACCATCATCCCGCTGCGGGGTGGCCGTGATGGCGCCCTGCGCCTGACCACCGGGCGTTATTACACCCCGGCCGGCCGCTCGATCCAGGGCACGGGCATCGTTCCGGATCTCCAGATCAGCTCCTTCCCGATTTCCACGGACGATGAGGACTCCGGCCCGGCGGTGCGGCTTGAAGCCGATCTGCCCGGCGCGCTCGAGAATGAAAATGGCGAAGACCGTGCCGAAACCGACATCGCCGCCATCGAACAGCCACCGGCCGACTGGCCGGAAGACGAGGACTTCCAGCTCTCGCGCGCCCGTGAAGTGTTGCGCGATGCGATGGAAAGCCAGCAGGCGGCGCTGCAGTAACCCAATGACAACAAAGCCCTGCCTGTACACCAGTGTGCGGGCAGGGCTGCGTCACCAGGCGTTAACCGTTTCTTTTCCGGGACAGGGCAGTTTTGACAGTGAATGGGTGCGTCTGATCGGACGCGCAACCGGTTAATTCGCTCGTCGAAGATTGTTCCGATGTCCAGTGCTGTCCTGCGTCATGTCGAACCCCTCCTGACCATCAAGGCACCCCTGTTTGCCGGGCTGGGTGCCGCTGTCCTGTTTGCCGCCGTCATCCTGGGCGTCGCCGTGTTCGGCGAAGCCGACCTGCAGCCACCGCTCGCCCGCGGCGGTGTCGCGCCGGCCCCGGTAGAGACCGTCTATCCCGCGGCGGAATTGCGGATTTCCCCGGCGGAGGATGACCCGCTTCCGATCCAGTTCATCGAACCGGAAGGCGTCGACGAAGCCCAACTCCCCGGCGTGGATGACCGTTTCGACACGGGCCGGCCTGCCACGCCATCGTCAGGCTCGGACCCGGCCGATGCCGAGGCCCGTCACGCCGCCAGCACCAACAGCGCCGAGGCGCTGCCGCCGGCCCCCTTGCCGGGATTGACCGAGAACACCCCCAACGGGCCGCTGCCGGTTATCCCGCCCAATGGCCTGCGCGCCTCGCGCGCCTATGCCCGCCCCTTCCATGGCGATCCGACCGCGCCGACGATTGCCGTCGTCATCGGTGGCCTCGGGCTCAACCGGACGGTGACCCAGGCGGCGATCGATGAATTGCCACCGGAAATCGCCCTCAGCTTCGCGCCCTATACCCGTGACCTGCAGAGCTGGGTCGACCGGGCCCGGGCTGCCGGACATGAAGTCCTGATCGAAGCGCCGATGGAACCCTTCGACTATCCCAATAATGATCCGGGCCCCCAGACCCTGCTGGCTGACGCCCCGGCCGCAGACAATCTTGCCCGGCTCGACTGGATCATGAGCCGCACGACCGGCTATTTCGCGGTCTCCAACTATCTCGGCGCCCGTTTCTCCGCCTCGGAACCGGCGATGACCCAATTGCTGCAGGGACTGGAAGCGCGCGGCGTGGCCTTCCTGCATGACGGCGCCGGCCGCCGCACCGTGATTGAGTCCGCCGCCCGTTCCAGCAATGTCCAGTACGCCATCGCCGATCGCGTGCTCGACGAGGATCCGAGCCCGACGGCGATCGACAATCACCTGCTGACGCTGGAGGCACTCGCGCTGCAAAATGGCGCCTCGCTCGGGGCCGGCTTCTCCTATCCGACGACAGTGGATCATGTTCGCGACTGGGCCCGCAGCCTGGACAGCCGCGGCTATCAGCTGGCACCGCCCTCGGCCGTGATGGCCCGCCGGCGCCTGCAGGCCCGCATGGAAGCCGAGGCCCGCGCCCTCCAGCCCGAGCCCGAGCAAGTCATCGACAATCGCTGGTCACGGCCGCCGGTAGATGCATCCGGCACCGGCGACCACGCACCGGCCGCCGCCTCATCGGGGCATTGATGCCTGCGCCCGCCGATCCCTGGCCCAATCACCGCGCCAATGTCGGGATTGCGCTGTTCAACAGTGCCGGCCAGGTCTGGCTTGGCCGCCGCGAGAGCACGCCGCCACCCTGGAACTGGCAATTGCCGCAGGGCGGGATCGATGCCGGCGAGGATGTCGAGGCCGCCGCCCTGCGCGAGCTGGAAGAAGAAACCGGCATCCGCCCGGAATGTGTCGAGCCGCTCGGAAATATCCCCGGCTGGATCGCCTATGACTATCCGCCGGACGTGCGCGAGGATCCGCGCTTTCACAAAAAGCGCCACCTCGGACAGAAACAGCGCTGGTTCGCCTTCCGCTTCCACGGCAGCGAAGCCGATATCGATCTCGAACGCCATGGCGAGGTCGAGTTCGACGCCTGGCGCTGGGGCGAACTGGCCGAAATCCCCGACCTGATCATTCCCTGGAAGCGGGATGTCTATCTGCGGGTCGTCGAGGCCTTTGGCGCCTACGCACGCTAGCCTGCCAGGGCCGGATCCCTATCGCGCGTCGACACCTTGCCGCGCCGAAAGATCGCTCCGCTCGATAGCCTCGCCGGCCAGGATCACGGTCGCGATCCGGTCATAGGCTGTGACATTGGCCAGCGGATTGCCGCGCAGGATCAAAAGGTCGGCCCGTTTGCCCGGCTCGATGGATCCGATCTCCTCGGACAGGCCGAACGCGGCGGCATTGTCGATGGTCATGGCACGGAAGAGAACGGGCAGAGGGATACCGGCATCGACCCAGTTGTGCATTTCCCAATAACCGGCCAGACCCGGAGGCGAGGCCCAGCCGAAACCGCCAACGGCCGTATCGCCGCCGAACAGGAAGTGCGCACCCTCGGCCTGCATGGCCTGGAGCAAGTCCTGATACCGTCCCAGGAAAGCGGATTGGGCCGCGCCCATGTCGGCCGCATCATTGCCCCGCGCAATCATGTCGCCGAACATGGCGACAAATTGCCCGCGCTGGGCCTGCGCCTCGCCACGCAGATAGTCGAGATAAGCCGGCGGCACGGCGTCAAGCCAGCCCGCATCCTCCAGCACGCGCGGATCAAACAGGCTGGCGGTGTTGCGGATCGTCTGGATGGTGGGCTGGACAGTGATCGGCGAGCGCGCGACCTCACGGGCAATCGCGGCCGTCCGGGTGGAAGGCCATGGGTCGGTGAAGGACTGGCCGGTCCATTCCCACATCCCGTGAGCCAGAATATCGATCCCGGACTGAAGCGCGAACTCATGCCCGGCCGGGGTAGTCGCGTGTAGCAGGACCGGCAGGTTGGCGGCATGGGCGGCCTCGACCACGTCGCGAGCGATCGCGACCGACGGCAGACGGAAGTCCGGTGCCCCGCCAGGCCACCACAGGGCCTCTTCATAGTAGAGCTTGATGCACTGGCCACCCTGATCCATTACCGACGCCACAGCGGCCTCGGGCGTGTGCGCCGCCGGGTCTGCCCCGGCGGGAACGAGACCGCCGGCATGGCTGTCGATCAGATAGCCCGGATAGGTTTCTCCGACGGGAGCGCCTTCAAGCTCGAGGGCCATGAACCCGTCCGACAGCACGACGCCCTGGCCGCAATGCACCAGATGGGGATGACGGGGCGCAGCCTCGAAGCGCGCATTTGTCGCCGCATCGGCATTGAGTTCGATCACGGTCGTGAAACCATGGAACAGGAAGCTGCGCGGTTGCTGCTCCATATAACCGCGGTAGAGCGCGGCATAGTCGTCGGTATAGCGGGCGCGCAAACCGGTCGCATGGTAGAGGTGAACATGGCTGTCGATCAGGCCGGGTATGAGATAGCCGTTCGCGGCATCAATGACCCGCGCGCCGGCGGGATCAACATCGCCGCTCCCCACCGCCACAATCCGGTCGCCGCTGAGCCTGACCCATGCATCCTGCAACGGGGCCTCGCGCTCCGGGCTGATCAGGGTTGCATGCGTGATGATGAGCTCGCCGTCCGGTGCCGGCTGACCGGGAGCGGGCGGCACCAGGCCGAGGCCGAGCAGCAGGGCGGTCGCAAGCGCGTTGACTTGAATTGAGCGGGTCATTGGCGGGCCTCCTTTGGCGAGCCCCCAGACAACACGCCTTCCCGGCCGGATGCGCCCTCAAGCGCGATCAAGGACGGGCCGATCACGATCTTGGACAAGCGGGCAAGACACCGTATCAAGTCGGGATGACGTCGATCCTGCTCATATCGGCCGCCCTGTCGGCAATCATTGCGCTCTACCTGGCCAGCCTGCGCGCGCCGCGGCGACTGGCGCATCGTTTCCTCGCCCTGGTCTTCGCGTTGTTCGCGATTCAACACGTGCTCACCAGTCTTTCACTGACAGGGTTGATTCCGGCGCTGGCCTGGTGGCGTCCGGTGCTGGCCATGGCGCTGCCAGCGGCGATTTTCCTGCATCTGCGAATCGCCGCGCGGCCCGGCGAAAGCGTGGGCTGGCCAGACCTCATTCACATCGCCGGACCGGTCGCGCTGGCCCTCACGCGCCTCGGCTACCCGGACGGCCCCCATCTCGATGGCGCCATCATCGCCGCGCTGGTTTTCTATGGCGGCCTTGCCGCCATCACCATCAAGGCACCGACACCTGCCGTGCGGCGCTGGAAATTCGTGGTCTGCGGCTGGTTGTTCGCGATGGCGCTCACCGATTTCCTGGTGATGCTCGAACTGGTGGGCAAGACCGACCTGGCTCACTCACTGGCGCTCGCGATTACCATGGCCGGCTTCCTTGTCTTCCTGGTCTACTTCCTGCTTTCCAGCCTGCATCAAGGCGGCCCGTCGAGCTGGATCATGACACGGATCCGCCGCGGCAATACTGACGCCGAGACTATCCGGGCGCGGCTGGACACTCACATGGCCGAGGCCCGCCCCTGGCTCGACCCGGAGCTGACCGTCGCGCGGCTGGCCCGTCAGCTGGCCTTGCCTCAACGTACCGTGTCGGAAGCCGTCAATGACCTGCACGGCACCAGCGTCAGCCGCTGGATCAATGGCTGGCGCATCGCCGAAGCCCGGCGTCTGATCCAGGCTTCGCCCGAGCGGCCTCTCGTTGAACTTATGCTCGATTGCGGCTTTCAGACCCGGTCCAATTTCAACAAGGCGTTCAAGGACGTCACCGGCGAGACCCCGAGCGAGTGGCGCAAGCGGGCTGGCGCCAGCGCGCAGTCCTGATCAATGAAAAGGGCCGCTCCATGCGGAACGGCCCTGATCATGTGTCAATCGGTGGGAGCAATCAGTGCGCGGCGACCGTCTTCATCGCTTCGAGCTTGCTCACGAGCGCTTCGGCGCTTTCGCGGGCCTCGTCGGTCTTGGCGACGCTGACATCCTCACGGGCATTGACCAGGTCGCGCTCAACCGCGACGACATCGATCTCGGAAACCGGGATCGCTTCTTCGGCCAGAATGGTCAGACCCGCAGGCGTCACCTCGGCGAAACCGCCATGGATGAAGGTCCGCTCGTTGACGCCGTCCCGGGTGATGATGATCGCACCGGAGCGGATCACCGACATGAAGGGCGCATGCTTCGGCAGCACGCCGAAATCGCCATCTTCGCCGGGGACCACAACCATATCGACTTCACCCGCAAACAGGCGGCGCTCAGGCGATACGAGGTCAAAATGCAGCTTGTCAGCCATCAGGTATTCCTCCGGCTAATGCCGGAGACCGCTTATGCGGCCTCCGCAGCCATTTTCTCGGCTTTTTTCACCGCGTCTTCGATCGTGCCGACCATGTAGAAGGCCTGCTCGGGAAGGTGATCATATTCGCCGTCACAGATCGCCTTGAAGCCCTTGACCGTGTCGGCCACAGGCACCTGGATGCCCGGGAAACCGGTGAAGATTTCAGCCACATCGAACGGCTGCGACAGGAAGCGCTCGATCTTGCGGGCGCGGGTCACCAGCATCTTGTCCTCTTCGGACAGCTCGTCCATGCCGAGGATGGCGATGATGTCCTGCAGGGCCTTGTAACGCTGCAGCGTTTCCTGGACCCGGCGGGCGGTGTTGTAGTGATCATCACCGACGATGCGGGGCTCGAGAATACGCGAGGTCGAATCGAGCGGATCCACAGCGGGATAGATGCCCTTTTCCGAGATCGCACGGTTGAGAACCGTGGTCGCATCGAGGTGGGCGAAGGTGGTGGCTGGCGCCGGGTCGGTCAGGTCATCGGCGGGCACGTAAACGGCCTGCACCGAGGTGATCGAACCCTTGTTGGTCGAGGTGATGCGTTCCTGCAGGGCGCCCATATCCGTCGACAGGGTCGGCTGATAGCCCACCGCGGACGGGATGCGGCCGAGCAGGGCGGACACTTCGGAACCGGCCTGGGTGAAGCGGAAGATATTGTCGACGAAGAAGAGAACGTCCTTGCCCTCTTCATCGCGGAAATATTCTGCCTGGGCGAGACCGGACAGGGCGACGCGGGCGCGCGCTCCCGGCGGCTCGTTCATCTGGCCGAACACCAGCGAGCAACGCGAACCTTCGGTCGAGCCTTCATGCTCTTTCGGGTCCTTGTTGACGCCCGATTCGATCATTTCCCAGTAAAGGTCATTACCTTCGCGGGTCCGCTCGCCAACACCGGCGAAAACCGAGTAACCACCGAACATCTTGGCGATGTTGTTGATCAGCTCCTGGATCAGAACCGTCTTGCCAACGCCGGCGCCGCCGAACAGGCCGATCTTGCCGCCCTTGGCGTAGGGGCAGAGCAGGTCGACGACCTTGATGCCGGTCGGCAGGATTTCAGCTTCCGTCGCCTGTTCGGCAAAGGATGGAGCCGGACGGTGAATCGGGGCCGTCATCGTGTGCGGAATATCGCCCGCCTCATCGATCGGCGCGCCGGTCACGTTCATGATGCGGCCGAGCGTGCCCGGACCGACCGGAACCATGATCGGTGCGCCGGTGTCGACAACTTCGACGCCGCGCTGCAGGCCTTCGGTCGCATCCATCGCGATGGTGCGAACCGTGTTCTCGCCAAGGTGCTGCGAAACCTCGAGGGTCAGCGGCTTGCCGTCATTGGTCGACATGAGGGCGTTGAGGATGCTGGGCAGTCCACCATCGAACTCGACGTCAACGACGGCGCCGGTGATCTGGACAATACGGCCTTTAAGAGTGCTCATAATTGGTCTTCCCCTCGTCTAGAGAGCTTCGGCGCCGGAGATGATTTCGGTCAACTCCGTCGTGATTTGCGCCTGACGGGTGCGGTTATAAAGAAGGTTCAGCTTGTCGATCAGTTCGCCGGCATTGCGGGTGGCATTGTCCATGGCAGCCATGCGGGCCCCCATTTCGCCAGCCGAGTTTTCCAGCAGGGTCGACAGAATTACGGTCGTGACATAACGCGGCAGCAGGACGTTGAGGATGGTCTCCTCGTCCGGCTCGGCCTCGTAGATGGCGCCGCCGGTATCGGGCCGCTCGACGCCCTCATCGATGGCATCCAGCGCCGGGATCAGCACCTTGGCGTAAGGCTTCTGCGAGATCACCGACACGAATTCCGAGGCAATGATTTCGCAGACGTCGAACTCGCCGGCCTCGAACATATGCGTGATCTTGTCAGCAATGCCCCCGGCGACGGCGCCATTGAGGGTTTTCTCGCCCTTGAGATCGACCGTCTCGACGATCAGCCCGGCAAACTGGCGCTTCAACTGATCGAAGCCCTTCTTGCCGATGCAGACGATCTTGACGCTCTTGCCGGCGCGCTGCAGCTCATTGATCCGCGTGCGCGCCAGACGGGCGATATTGGTGTTGAAACCGCCGCACAGGCCACGATCGGCCGTCATGACGAGCAGCAGATGCGTCTCGTCACGGCCGGTGCCGACCAGGAGCGGCGAAGCGCCCGGGTTACCGGCCATGGAATTGGACAGATTCGCCATCACGGCAGCCATGCGCCCGGCATAGGGGCGCGCGGCTTCCGCGGCCTCTTGTGCCCGGCGCAGCTTGGCCGCTGACACCATCTGCATCGCCTTGGTGATCTTCTGCGTGGATTTCACGCTGGCGATACGATTTCGAAGGTCCTTAAGGCTCGCCATTCGGCACTCCTAGTGGTCGTTTCGGTTCAGGTTCACGCGAAATGTTCGGTGAACTTGTCGAGAACGCCCTTCAGTTTGGCCTCAGATTGGTCGCTCACCTTTTTCTCATCACGGATCGCCGTCATGAGGGCGGCATGCTCGGCGTGGAGATGGCGAAGCAGGTCCGCCTCAAAACGCTTGATGTCGCCAAGTGCAATCCCGTCGAGATAGCCACGCGTACCGGCATAGATCACCGCGACCTGTTCTTCCATCGACAGCGGCGAGAATTGCGGCTGTTTCAGAAGTTCGGTCAGACGCTGACCACGGCTCAGCAGTTTTTGCGTTGCGGCGTCGAGATCGGAACCGAACTGGGCAAAGGCCGCCATTTCGCGGTACTGGGCCAGTTCGCCCTTCATCTTGCCGGCAACCTGCTTCATCGCCTTGGTCTGGGCGGCAGAACCAACGCGCGACACCGACAGGCCGACGTTCACGGCCGGGCGGATGCCCTGGTAGAACAGGTCGGTTTCCAGGAAGATCTGGCCGTCGGTGATCGAGATCACATTGGTCGGGATGTAGGCGGACACGTCATTGGCCTGGGTTTCAATGATCGGCAGAGCCGTCATCGAGCCGGAACCATTCGCTTCGTTCAGCTTGGCCGAACGCTCGAGCAGACGAGAGTGGAGATAGAAGACATCGCCCGGATAGGCTTCGCGGCCCGGCGGGCGGCGCAGCAGCAGGGACATCTGGCGATAGGCAACAGCCTGCTTGGACAGATCATCATAGACGATCAGCGCATGCATGCCGTTATCGCGGAAATATTCGCCCATGGCCGAGGCGGTAAACGGTGCCAGGAACTGCATCGGTGCCGGATCGGACGCCGTTGCAGCCACGACGATGGTGTAATCCATCGCGCCGTTTTCCTCGAGCGTCTTGACGATCTGGGCGACCGTCGAACGCTTCTGACCAACCGCGACGTAGATGCAGTAGAGCTTGGCGCTCTCATCATTGCCCTGGTTGATCGCTTTCTGGTTCAGAATGGTGTCGAGCGCGATGGCGGTCTTGCCGGTCTGGCGGTCACCAATGATCAGCTCGCGCTGGCCACGGCCGACCGGGATCATGGCGTCGATCGCCTTGATGCCCGTTGCCATCGGTTCGTGAACCGATTTGCGGGGGATGATGCCCGGCGCCTTGACGTCAACGCGGCGGCGTTCGGCGACATCGGCCAGAGGGCCCTTGCCGTCGATCGGCTCACCGAGACCGTCCATGACGCGACCCAGCAGGCCCTTGCCGACAGCGGTATCGACGATCGAGCCGAGACGCTTGACGGTGTCGCCTTCCTTGATGCCCCGGTCTTCACCGAAGATCACGCAACCGACATTGTCGCGTTCCAGATTGAGGGCCATGCCCTTAATCCCGCCCGGGAACTCGACGAGTTCACCGGCCGCGACCTCATCGAGGCCGTAAACGCGCGCAATACCGTCACCGACGGAAAGCACACGACCGACATCCGAAACCTTAGCTTCGGTGCCGTAATTCTTGATCTGATCCTTCAGGATCGCAGAAATCTCTGCAGCCCGGATGTCCATGGCCTACGCCTCTTTCATCGCATTCTTCATCCCGTCCAGCTTGGTGCGGAGAGATGAGTCGAACATACGGGAACCGATCTTCACGATCAGTCCGCCCATTAATTCAGGACGCACTTGCGTGCGCACTTCGATTTCGCGCCCAAAGGCACTTTTCAGAGAAGCCGCAAGGGCCTCGGTCTGTTTCTTGGTCAGCGCCGCGGCCGATGCCACGTCAGCCCGGACAATGCCGCGATCGGCATCAAGCAGGGCTGCGAAGATCGTCGCGATATCGCCGAGTTCGGCGGCGCGGCGGTTTTCCGCGACGACGCCGAAAGCATTCCGGGTCAGCGCGTTGAAACCGGCCTTGTCGGCCAGGGCATTCAACACGCCGGTTTTCTGCTCGGCCGAATAGAGCGGCGAGGTCAGAAAGTCGGACAATTCATCCGATGTTTCGAGCGCTGCGCGCAGGGCTGACAGGTCCGCAGCAACCGCATCAAGGCTGCCCGCGGTCTTGGCCAGCTCGAATACCGCTGTCGCATAGCGACCTGCAGCATTGGCTGTGATGGCGTCTTCGCCGGTGCTCACCGTGACGTCACTCTCTGGCTGGGGAAGTGTCTGTGATTCACCGGAAGGTGCAAACACTTGAAAATCAACGATTTGTACGAATGAACGAGTCAGCTTGCGCGACCCGTCCCCGGGGTTCGGCGCTGCGATAGCACAGGGCGATCAGCGCAGCAAGCCGGAGCAGGTATCGATTCAGCAGGCGGACGACTGTCGCGGCGCCGCCCGCCGGGGGCAAATCGCCGCAACACGGGGGCCCGACGCCAGGAAATGCGCGCTGTTTCATCAAGGCCAGGCGACGCCCTGGCCTGCCGGCACAGGGCTTTCGGCCCGCACGGGCGCCCGACCTCCGCCAGCAGGCCGCGAGCCAAATGACGGCGCCGGGCCGGGCCGGGTTTATTTTGACGATCTCACCCCCGCATCAGTGCGCCGTATCGCCCTCCCCGGTGCTGGGCATCCCCGCACGGTTCTTCTGGGCGAAGATGTTGAGCACTTCGACGAAGAGCGAGAAGGCGATGGCGAAATAGAGATAGGCGCGCGGAATATGGAAGCCGACACCGTCCGCGATCAGGGACATGCCGATCAGCAGCAGGAAGGCCAGGGCGAGCATTTTGGTAGTCGGGTGCGATTCGATGAAGCGGGAGACGGTGCCGGCAGCAAACAACATTACACCCATGGCGATCACCACGGCCGTGATCATGATGATGATCTGGTCGGTCATGCCAACGGCGGTGATCACGGAGTCGAGCGAGAAGACCACGTCGATCACCATGATCTGCATCACGATCATGGCGAAGCCGGCAGAGGCGGTGTCCTTTTTGACCTCGGTCACACCTTCAACCGTGTGGTGGATTTCAAGTGTCCCCTTCGCCAGCAGGAACAGGCCCCCGCCCAGCAGGATCAGATCGCGCACCGACACATCATGTTCCAACACGGTGAAGAGCGGCGTTTCCAGATGCGCCATCCACACCAGGCTGATCAGCATCAGCACCCGCAGGACCAGGGCCATGGAAAGGCCGATGAAGCGGGCGCGGGGCCGCTTCTCTTCGGGCAATTGCGCCGCCATCACGGCGACGAAAATGACGTTGTCGACGCCGAGAACGATCTCGAGAAAGGTCAGTGTCGCCAGCGACATCCAGATTTCGGGCGAAGTCAGTAGTTCGAGCATGGGGAGCATTCCTGTCGGGGATCACATGAAACTATAGGGATCGACATCAATCGTCACGCGGATCGAGGGCGGGATTTTCACCCGCTCCTTCCAGGCCCGCAGATAGGCTGACAGATCGATGGTCTTGTCGGCGCGCACCAGAATGCGCCGCCGGTGCCAGCCGCGCACGAGCGCGCGTGGCGGCTCGGCCGGCCCCCAGATCTCGACACCATCGGTCAGCGGTGCGGCTGCGGCATAACGCCCGGCGGCGGCCTCGACTGCCTGGACGTCGCGCGCCTGAAAACTGATCGCCGCCATACGGCCGAAGGGCGGCAGGCCGAGCGCCTCGCGGGCCATGATCTCGGTTTCGAGGAAGGCGTCGCGATCGCCGGCGATCAGCGCCTGGATCGCCTCGTGCTCGGGCTGGTGGGTCTGCAGCAGGGCGCGGCCAGGCCGTTCGGCACGGCCGGCACGGCCGGCGACCTGGACCAGGGTCTGGAAGGTGCGCTCGCCGGCGCGCGGATCGCCGCCGGCCAGGCCGAGATCGGCATCAATCACCCCGACCAGGGTCAGGTTGGGAAAGTTGTGCCCCTTGGCGGCGATCTGGGTGCCAACGAGGATATCGATCTCGCCGCGCTCCATCCGGTCGACCAGATCGGGGCCCGAGCTGCTGTCAGAGGAATAGATATCGATCCGCGCATCGGGGAAGAGATGTTTCGCCTCCTCGGCGACGCGCTCCACGCCCGGCCCGACACTGGTGAGACTGTCCTCGGCCTGGCATTCGGGACAGAATTTCGGCCGCGGCATCGAGAACCCGGTGACATGGCAAACCAGCCGCCCGGTATAGCGATGCTCGACGAGATAGGACTGGGTGTCCGGTGAGGTCATGCGATGGCCGCAGGCGCGGCACAATACCAGGGGCGCATAGCCGCGCCGGTTGAGATAGAGCAGCACCTGTTCGCCGGCCTGAAGCGTTTCGACCATCGCCGCGATCAGCGGCGGCGAGATCCAGCGCCCGGCCTCCGGCGGCGTTTCACGCAGATCGATGGTGTCGACCTGTGGCAGCACCGCCGCTCCGGGCCGCGCCGGCAGGCGCACATGCACATAGCGCCCGGCCTGGGCATTGGTCAGGCTTTCCAGCGAAGGCGTCGCCGAGGCGAGCACGATCATCGCGCCCTCGATCTTGGCCCGCAGCACCGCCAGGTCACGCCCCTGATAGGGCAGGCCCTCATCCTGCTTGTAGGTCGGGTCATGCTCCTCATCGACGATGATGAGTTTGAGACGGGTGAAGGGCAGGAACAGGGCCGACCGCGCGCCGACCACGATCCGCGCCCGTCCCTCGGCGACTTCGCGCCAGCAGCGGCGCCGCTCCTTCGGTCCCGCCGCCGAATGCCAGATCGCCGGCGCACAGCCAAAGCGCGCCTCAAACCGCGACAGCACGGCCGCTGTCAGCGCGATTTCGGGCAGCATGATCAGGATCTGGGCCGCGGGATCGCGGCGCAGGGTTTCGGCGATCGCCTCGAAATAGACCTCGGTCTTGCCCGAGCCGGTCACCCCGTCGAGCAGGGCCGCCTGGAAACCGCCGGCCCGGACCAGCCGCCGCAACACGCCGCCGGCCTCGGCCTGCAACATCGTCAGCGACAGGCCTTCGGCCTCGGGATCGGGACTGCCATAGGGCGGATCGACCTGGCGGCTGATGGCCATCAGGGCTCCTGCGGTCGCCAGCCCCTTGACGACACCGGCGCCAACGCCGGCCTCGCGCGCGATATCCGCCGCCGAAGCCTCCCCAAGCGCCAGGGCCGCATCGAGCACGGCGGCGCGGGCGGCTGTCATGCGCGGCGGCTCCTCGCCGCTGACGCGATAAAGCGTTTCGGTCGGCGAAGGTTTCAGCGCCTCGGCGCTGCGCAGCACCGAGCGCAGGATCACCCCGGGCGGCTGCACCAGATAGCGCGCCAGCCAGTCAACGAATTGCCGCGTTCCCGCCGGCAAGGGCGCTCCGCCCATCGGCGCCTCGACAGATTTCAACGCCCGCTCGCCCGGCCCCGGCTTGAGGGCCCAGACCACGCCATGCACCATCCGCTTGCCCAGCGGGGCCAGCACATGATCGCCCAGCCCCAGCTCCAGCCCTTCCGGCACGAGATAGTCGAAGGCCTCCGGCAAGGGCAGCGGAAACAGGATCGAGGCGCGAGATGACGATTCGGAGGACACGGGCGCAAGTGTGCCCGTTTGCGATCGGGAGTTCAAAGCGGAATAGCGTTGGGGACTCCAGACTCCTCCGCTGCATTTTCCTCCCCCGGTTTCCTTTTCGGAAACCGAATGGGGCAAGTCTGGTGCCTGATCGCAATGGAGCCGAATCATCATGACGGAAAACGCCGAGGGCATGCCTGCCGACCCGCTGGATACCGACCGGGTCCGCGATTTCCTGCTCTCCAATCCGGATTTCGTGCGTGAGGATGCCGAACTGTTCGCCCTGCTGGCCCAGCGCGATGCCGGTGACGGCGTGATCGATCTTGGCGCGGCAGCGCGCGGCAAGCTGCTGGCCGAGCTGCGCCAGCTCAAATCGCTCAATGCCAGTATTGTCGAGACCGCGCGCGCCAATCTGGCGACCCAGTCGCAAATCCACATGGCGGTTCTGGCCCTGCTGGAAACCGATTCGCTCGCCGCCCTCGATCGCAAGATATCCAGCCGGCTGACCGGTGCGCTGGGCGTCGATGTCTGCCGCGTCCTGATCGAAGGGCACGCGCCGCTGCCGGCAGGCGAATCGATTCTCGGCGCCGCTGAAGGCTTTGTCGGCGAAGTGCTGGGCAACAAGGTCGAGCGGCTCGGGCCGGTCAATCCGGTGATCGCGCACGCGCTCTATGGCCAACAGGGCGCGCGGGTGAAGTCCGAGGCGATCGTCAGGCTCGATTTCAATGGCCATGACGGCCTGATGGCGCTGGCCGCGCGCGATCCGGCGATGTTCGAGGCCGGCCAGGGCACGGAATTGCTCAATTTCCTCGCCCGCAGTGTCGAACGGATGGTCACACGATGGCTGCACGCGAGCTGAACCTCCCCCTCGCCAATGCGCGCCTGGCCTTCGGCCAGCACCTGGCGGGCGAGCGCCGGCTGAGCCCGAAAACCGTCGAGGCCTATGGCCGCGATCTCGACCAGTTCGCCGCCTTTCTCGGCGCACACCTCGGCCATACCATCAGCCTGGATGACCTGGCCGGGCTGAAGGCCACGGATTTTCGCGCCTTCATGGCGTCACGCCGCCGCGACGGGCTGTCGGCCCGGTCGCTGGCCCGTTCGCTCTCGGCGATTCGGACCTTTTATAGTTATGCGGAGCGGCGCTGGGGCGTCGAGAATGCCGCCCTGACCCTGATCGAGGCCCCGAAGCAGGGCCGCTCCAAACCCAAACCGGTCAGCGAGAGCGGCGCCCGGGCGCTGATCGATGAGGCCGGCCGGTCAAGGGGAAGCGACTGGATCGAGGCGCGTGATGTCGCGGTCTTGTCGCTGCTCTACGGCTGCGGCCTGCGCATCTCCGAGGCGCTCGCCCTGACGGGCCGGGACCGGGATTTGCCCGAGAGCATCCAGATCACGGGCAAGGGCGGCAAGACGCGCCTGGTGCCGATCCTGCCCGTGGTGCGCGAAGCGGTGGCGCATTATGCGGCGCTCTGCCCGTTCGAGCTGCCCGCCGGGCAGGCACTCTTCCGCGGCGTCCGGGGCGGCGCGCTGGGCGCACGCGCGGTCCAGAAGCGGATGGAGGATTTGCGGGCAGGCCTCGGCCTTGGCCCGACCGCGACGCCGCACGCCCTGCGGCATTCCTTCGCGACGCACTTGCTCGCCCATGGCGGTGATTTACGGGCGATCCAGGAATTGCTCGGCCATGCCAGCCTGTCGACAACACAGATCTATGCCGATGTCGAAACCTCGCGCCTGATGGCGATCTATGACGGCGCACATCCGCGGGCGCGGTCGCGCTGAGGCCGGGCCTCAGGCCGCGAGCTGGGCCCGGTCGTGCGACCAGAACGTCACCTCAAACCCCTCTTCAGGGTCCATAATGGTCGCCCCCTGTGTGAAGCCGGCTTTTTCAAGCACGCGATGCGAGGGATTGCGGTCGCTGCGGGTGCGGGCGATGACGCGCTTGACCTCGTCATGGGCATAGGCCCAGCCCATCAAGGCATTGACCGCCTCGGTCGCGAGGCCGCGTTCACGATAGGAGACCAGCATGGAATAGCCGATTTCCACCTCACCCTCTTCGGTCGGAGCCCCCTGAAAGCCACCAATCCCGAGCAAGCGATTCATGATCGGCGATATATAGACCCAGGAGTACCAGCCGACATGCTCGGGGTGTTCCACGAGCCGGTCCCGATTCCATTCGATCTGCGGTGTATCCATCAGTTCCGGCGGCCAGGACGGCTCGGGCTCGACACCCAGCGCGGCGAAAAAGGCCTTGCGGTCCGTCAGTTGCAGTTCCGCCAGCTCCCGGTCGAGAGCAACCAGGCGCAGGCGTTGTGAGACGATTTCGGTTCTGTCAGACATTGAACTGCATTCCATCTACTCGAGCCGCACACCATTCCACGCGGACGGACAGGTCGGCACCGTGGCGCGATCAGGGCAGTCATGCGGCACTGTTCAAGGCTTGTCGTCACAAGTTTTTGCGAAATGGCCCTTGCCGCGACCTGCCCGATACTGTCAATCGAGCGCTCCGGTGACAAGCCTGACCCGGAACGGAAATATACCCGATTCCCCGCCGCCTGTCAGGCCTGCATGCTCCAGCCCTCGACCCCCATCGCCGCCTGGCGCACGGCTTCGGTCAGGGTCGGGTGCGGATGACAGGTGCGGGCGACATCCTCGGACGAGGCGCGGAACTCCATCGCCAGACAGATTTCCGCAATCATCTCGCCGACATTGGCGCCGATCATGTGAGCGCCGAGAATCTCGTCGGTCTCGGCATCAGCGAGGATTTTGACGAAGCCATCGGTGGCGTGATTGGCGCGGGCCCGGGAATTGGCCTGGAAGGGGAATTTGCCCTTCTTGTATTTGCGGCCTTCCTGCTTGAGCTCATCCTCGGTTTTGCCGACCGAGGCCAGCTCGGGATAGGTGTAGACGACGCCGGGAATGACGCCGTAATTCACATGCCCGGCCTTGCCGGCAATGCGTTCGGCGCAAGCCACGCCTTCATCCTCGGCCTTGTGGGCGAGCATCGGGCCGGTGGTGCAATCACCAACCACCCAGACATTCTCCGCCGAAGTGCGGAAATGGTCATTGGCGATGATGCCGCGGGCATCGGGCTCGATGCCGACATTTTCCAGACCCAGACCGGCGGTAAAGGGCCGGCGGCCGATGCAGACCAGCACGGTATCGGCCTCAATCGTCTCGGCCTCGCCGCCCTTGGCCGGTTCCAGCGTCACTTTCAGCGTGTCAGGATCGGAACTGTCGACACCGGTCACCTTGGTGCCGAGGCGGAATTCCATGCCTTGTTTGGCAAAAATGCGCTGGGCCGCCTTGGCCAGCTCATTGTCCATGCCCGGCAGGATGCGGTCGAGATATTCGACCACCACAACCTCGGCGCCGAGGCGGCGCCAGACCGAACCGAGTTCGAGCCCGATCACGCCGGCACCGATCAGGACCAGGCGGCCGGGAACCTTTTTCAGGTCCAGCGCACCGGTCGAGGAAACAATGCGCGCCTCGTCGATCGTCACGCCCGGCAGCGGGGTAACTTCGGAACCGGTGGCGATGACGATGTGTTTGGTGTCGAGCACCGAAGTGCCGCTATCGGTTTCGACCTGAACCTTGCCTTGGCCGAGAATCTTGCCCTTGCCGCGGATATATTCGGCGCCGTTTTTCTTGAACAGGAATTCGATACCCTTGGTGAGGCCGTCGACGGTGTCGTCCTTGTGGGCCAGCATGGCCGGCAGGTTGAGTTCGACCTCTCCAGTGACAATGCCCATCGCCGCAAATTCGGTCGTCGCGCTCTCGAACAGTTCGGAGGCGTGCAGCATTGCCTTGGAGGGAATGCAGCCGACATTGAGACACGTCCCGCCCAGCTTGCCGCGCATTTCGATGCAGGCAACTTTCAGGCCGAGCTGGCCGGCCCGGATGGCGCAGTTATAGCCGCCAGGGCCGCCGCCGATAATGACGAGATCATAGGGCTTTGACATTTTGGGCCTCTCCGATGGCAGGCAGGATATGTGATGCGCGGGGCAGGCCCGCAGGCTTGATCAGAGGTCGAACAGCAGGCGCTGCGGATCCTCGAGGTTTTCCTTCACACGCACCAGCCAGGTCACGGCTTCCTTGCCGTCGACGATGCGGTGGTCATAGGACAGCGCCAGATACATCATCGGCCGGATCACGACCGCACCGTTGACCGCCATCGGGCGCTCCTGGATCTTGTGCATGCCGAGAATGCCCGATTGCGGCGCATTCAGGATCGGCATCGACATCAGCGAGCCATAGACCCCGCCATTGGAGATGGTGAAGCTGGCGCCCTGCATTTCGTCGATCGTCAGCTTGCCGTCGCGGGCGCGCTTGCCGAGGCGGATGATCTCTTTTTCGATCTCGGCGAGCGACATCTGGTCGGCATTGCGCACCACCGGCACGACGAGGCCGCGATCGGTGCCGACGGCGACGCCGATATCGTAGAAATTCTTGAAGATGATGTCGGTGCCGTCGATCTCGGCATTGACGGAAGGGATATCCTTCAGCGCCGCGACACAGGCCTTCACGAAGAAACTCATGAAGCCCAGCTTGACGCCGTGCTTGCCGACAAAGGCTTCCTGGTGGGCTTTGCGGGCATCCATGATGGCGCCCATATCGGCCTCGTTATAGGTCGTCAGGATGGCAGCCGCGTTCTGGGCATCCTTGAGGCGTTTGGCGATGGTCTGGCGCAGGCGCGTCATGCGGACACGCTCCTCGCGCGGCCCGGTTTCGCGCGGCGCAGCCGGAGCGGCCGGAGCGGCAGGTGCAGAGGCGGCAGCGGGTGCTGCGGCGGCAGGTGCCGGCGCGGCGGCGGCCTGGAGCGCATCGCCCTTGGTGATGCGGCCATCCCGGCCGGTGCCGGCGATGGCGCCGGCGTCGAGCTTGTTCTCTTCGATAATGCGCGCGGCCGATGGCATGGCGACGGCATCGCCGCCCGTAGCCGGCGCGGCGGTGGCGGCAGCCGGTGCGGCCGCTGCGGCTGCGCCTTCGGTGATTCTCGCGACGGCATCGCCCGGAGCGACGCTATCGCCCTCAGCGACCAGCAATTCACTGATCACGCCTGCCACCGGTGACGGCACTTCGACGGCGACCTTGTCGGTCTCGATCTCGACCAGGGCCTGATCGACGGTGACGCTGTCGCCGACCTTGACCAGCCAGGCGCCGATCGTGCCCTCAGTGACCGATTCACCCATTTGCGGCACCGTCGCCTCGACCGTCTCGCCGCCAGAGCTGGCGGCCGGAGCGGCGGGGGCAGCAAGCGCGGCAGCCGGTGCCGGCGCTTCAGCGGCGGGGGCAGCCGCAGCGGTCTCGCCACCGGCATTCATCGTCGCCAGCCGGGCGCCGATCTCAACGGTCTCGCCTTCCTCGACGAGAATATCGCCGATCGTGCCATCGCTTTCGGCGCGCACTTCGATCGCGACCTTGTCGGTCTCGAGTTCAACGAGGACATCGTCTTTCTTGACCGCGTCGCCGGTCTTGACCGACCAGCTGCCGACGGTGGCTTCAGTGACGGATTCGCCCAGTTGTGGAACGGTGATATCGGTCATGATCATGTCTTTCCTGTTCGCGGCGAGGCCGGGCGTCAGCCCAGGGCCTCGTCAACCAGCGTTTCCTGTTGATGCTTGTGCTTGGCGGCAATACCGGTCGCCGTCGAGGCCGAAGGCGCCCGGCCGACATAGACCGGGCGAAGGGCGCTGCCCTCCAGCTTGGCCAGCACGAATTCGAGATTGGGCTCGACGAAGGTCCAATAGCCCATATTGCGCGGCTCTTCCTGGCACCAGACGATCTCGGCCTGCGGGAAGCGGGCGAGTTCGGCGAGAAGCGCCTTGAACGGGAAGGGATAGAGCTGCTCGACGCGCATCAGATAGACATCGTCGATCTCCTTGGCCTCGCGCGCCTCAAGCAGGTCGTAATAGACCTTGCCGGTACACAGCACGACGCGGCGGATTTCGGCGTCGGGCTTCAGCTCGGTCGAGGACTGGGAAATCTCGCCCTCGGGCCGTGAGGTCTTGTCGGCATCATCCCACAATACGCGGTGGAAGGAGGAGCCCGGCCCCATCGCCTCGAGCGTCGAGACGCAACGCTTGTGACGCAGCAGGCTCTTCGGCGTCATCATGATCAGGGGTTTACGGAAGCCGCGATGGATCTGGCGCCGCAGGATGTGGAAATAATTCGCCGGCGTCGAGCAATTGGCGACCTGCATATTGTCCTGGGCACACATCTGCAAAAAGCGCTCGGGGCGGGCCGAGGAATGCTCGGGACCCTGGCCCTCATAGCCATGCGGCAACAGCATCACCAGGCCGGACATGCGCAGCCATTTGCGCTCCGCCGAGGAGATGAACTGGTCGATGATGACCTGGGCGCCATTGGTGAAATCGCCGAACTGGGCTTCCCACATCACCAGCGTATTGGGGGCGGCGAGCGAGTAGCCGTACTCGAAACCGAGCACCGCCTCTTCCGACAGCATGGAATCGATGACTTCGTATTTCTTCTGATCGCCGCCGAGATGGTTCAGCGGCGTGTAGCGATCGCCGGTTTCCTGGTCGATGATGTGCGAATGGCGCTGGGAGAAGGTGCCGCGGCCGCAATCCTGCCCGGACAGGCGCACCGGGAAGCCTTCGGTCAGCAGCGTGCCGAAAGCGAGATGCTCGGCCGTTGACCAGTCCAGCCCCTCGCCGGACTCGATCGCGGCGCGGCGCGCACCGATCACCCGATCCAGCGTGCGGTGAATATTGACGCCTTCCGGCACGGTAGTCATCGCCATGCCGACGGCGCGCAGGCTCTCCATCGTCGCGCTGGTCTCGCCCTTGCGATCATCGCTGTCAGGCAGGCCGAGGCCGGACCAGCGGCCATCGAGCCAGTCGGCCTTCTCGCGCGAGAAGGTCTTGCCGGCGTCGAACTCGGCCTCGAGGAAGAGATCGAACTCGTTCTCCATCGCCTCGGCTTCAGCCGCGGTGAGCGAGCCCTCGGCGATCAGCCGGTCCTGGTATTTCTTGCGGACCGGCGGCATGTCCTTGATCACCCGATACATGATCGGCTGGGTGAATGTCGGATCATCGCCCTCATTGTGGCCGTAGCGGCGATAGCAGAACATGTCGATCACGACATCCTTGCCGAAGAGCTGCCGGTATTCCGTCGCGATGCGCGTGGCGTGCACCACGGCTTCGGGATCATCGCCATTGACGTGGAAAATCGGCGCCTGGACCATCAGCGCCACATCGGACGGATAGGGACTGGAGCGGCTGTCCTTGGGATCGGTGGTGAACCCGATCTGGTTATTGACGATGAAGTGGATCGCGCCGCCGGTGCGGTGTCCGCGCAGGCCGGACAGGCCAAGACATTCGGTCACGATGCCCTGGCCCGCAAAGGCGGCGTCGCCATGCAGCAGCAAGGGCAGGACTTTCGAGCGCGGTGTGCCCGCCAGCTCGCGGCAATTCTGTTCCTGCTTCGCACGCGCCTTGCCCAGCACGACCGGATCAACCGCCTCGAGGTGTGACGGATTGGCGGTCAGCGAGAGATGGACCTTGTTGCCATCAAATTCGCGGTCAGAAGACGCGCCGAGATGGTATTTGACATCGCCGGAACCGAACTCTTCCTCACCCTGCGTATTGCCGCCCTGGAATTCGTGGAAAATCTGGTGATAGGGCTTTCCCATCACCGCGCCGAGCACGTTGAGACGGCCGCGGTGAGGCATGCCGATAATGATGTCGTCGACACCCATGGCGCCACCGCGCTTGATGATCTGCTCCAGCGCCGGGACCATGGCTTCACCGCCATCGGCACCGAAACGCTTGGTGCCCGGATAGCGCTTGTGCAGGAATTGCTCGAAGCGCTCGGTCTCGATCAGCTTGCCGAGGATCGCCCGCTTGCCGTCATTGGTGAAACGGATTTCCTTGTCCGGACCCTCGAAGCGCTCCTGCAGCCAGGATTTTTCCTCGGGATTGGAGATATGCATGAATTCGATGCCGACCGGGCCGCAATAGGTCCGGCGCAGGATTTCCAGCATTTCCCGCGGCGTCGCCGTTTCCAGACCGAGATAGCCGTCGATGAAGACGCTCTCATCCATCACCGACTCGTCAAACCCATAGGTCAGCGGGTCGAGTTCAGGCTGGGCGCCCTGGTCTGACAGGCCAAGCGGGTCGAGATCGGCGGCCAGATGCCCGCGCATGCGATAGGCACGGATCATCATGATGGCGCGGATCGAGGCCTGGGTCGCCTTGCGGATCGCGGCGGGGTCAGCCTGCGGTGCGGTGCGCTCCACATGGGCCGCAACCTTCTCGACCATCGCCGCTTCGTCCGGACCGATATCGCCGAGCGCCGAGACCATCTCGCCATTGGCGGCGTGCGGCCAGCCGGCGCGTTTCCAGCTCGGTCCGGCGGCCGCGCGCCGGGAATCGGCGGCGGAATCGCCCATGGCGTTGAAGAATTGTCGCCAGCTGTCAGGAACACTCGCCGGATCAGCGGCATAGGCGGCGGCCATCTGCTCGAGATAGACGGCGTTGGCGCCCTGCAGGAAAGACGTGTCCAGGAAGGATTGATTGTCGGAAGAGCGGGTCTGGTCAGACATGGGGGGGAGGGCCTGAAATCGCAAAAAGATTCGTAGGGAACTAAGCCGATACGGTTAACAACCATCTATGGCCGTTCTGTGGAAAACAGAAGGTTTTGGCAGGCGACTGGTGCCAACTTGCTGACAACTGACGCCAGACACGAAAAAGCCGCGCCGGGGCCATGCCCGACGCGGCTTGATCAGAGGTTTGAAAAGCCTCAGCCCTTGAGCAATTCCGCCAGCGTAGTGCCGAGACGGGCCGGGCTTGGCGAGACGGTGATACCGGCGCGCTGCATGGCTTCGATCTTGTCTTCCGCGCCGCCCTTGCCACCGGAGACGATGGCGCCGGCATGGCCCATGGTGCGGCCGGCCGGAGCCGTGCGGCCGGCGATGAAGCCGACGGTAGGCTTGGAGCGGCCCTTCCTGGCCTCATCCATCAGGAATTGCGCCGCGTCTTCTTCGGCCGAACCGCCGATTTCGCCGATCATGATGATCGACTTGGTTTCGTCGTCGGCGAGGAAGAGCTCGAGCATGTCGATAAATTCGGTGCCCTTGACCGGGTCGCCGCCAATGCCGACAGCCGTGGTCTGGCCAAGGCCGACCTGGCTGGTCTGGAACACGGCTTCATAGGTCAGCGTGCCGGAGCGCGAGACGACGCCGACCGAGCCCTTTTTGAAGATCGAGCCCGGCATGATGCCGATCTTGCACTCTTCAGGGGTCAGGATGCCGGGGCAGTTCGGGCCGAGCAGGCGGGAACTGGACTTTTCCAACCGCGCCTTGACCTTGACCATGTCGAGCACCGGAATGCCCTCGGTGATGCAAACGATGAAGGGGATTTCCGCGTCGATGGCTTCGATGATCGCGGCGCCGGCCCCTGCAGGCGGCACATAGATCACCGAGGCATCGGCCTGGGTCGCGTCCTTGGCTTCGGCAACCGAGGCGAAGATCGGCAGGCTGGCGGCGCCATCAAGGCCGGACGACCAGGTCGTGCCACCCTTTTTCGGGTGCACGCCACCAACCATCTTGGTGCCGTAATAGGCCAGCGCCTGTTCGGTGTGGAAGGTGCCGGTCTTGCCGGTCAGGCCCTGAACAATGATGCGCGTGTCTTTATTGACGAGGATCGACATCTATTTGGCCTCCTTCACGGCGGCGACAATCTTCTGGGCCGCGTCGTCGAGATCGTCCGCAGCGATCACATTGAGACCGGATTCATTGATGATCTTCTTGCCGAGCGCGACATTCGTGCCCTCGAGGCGCACCACGAGGGGAACCTTCAGCCCGACTTCCTTCACCGCAGCGACAACGCCCTCGGCGATGACGTCGCAGCGCATGATGCCGCCGAAGATATTGACCAGAATGCCTTTGACGTTCGGGTCAGCGGTGATGATCTTGAAGGCGGCCGTGACTTTCTCGGTCGTGGCACCGCCACCGACATCGAGGAAATTGGCCGGCTCGGCGCCGTAGAGCTTGATGATGTCCATCGTCGCCATGGCGAGACCGGCACCATTGACCATGCAGCCGATATCACCGTCGAGGGCGACATAGGCGAGGTCATGCTTGGAGGCCTCGATTTCCTTGGCGTCTTCCTCGGTCGTATCGCGCAATTCCATGATGTCGGGATGGCGGAACAGGGCATTGCCGTCGAAGGAGACCTTGGCGTCGAGCACCCGCAGATGACCGTCTTCCATGACGATCAGCGGATTGACCTCGAGCATGCTCATATCCTTCTCGGTGAAGGCCTTGTAGAGAATTTTCGCCAGCGAACCCATGTCGGCACGCGCGGTGCCGGTCAGCTTCAGCGCATCGGAAATCCGTTCCGCATCGGCGTCGGTGACACCGGTGAGCGGTTCGATATTCAGGGTCTGGATCTTTTCCGGGGTCGAATGCGCGACGTCCTCGATATCCATGCCGCCTTCGGTCGAGACCACGAAAGCAACCTTGCCGGTTTCGCGATTGACCAGGATGGAGAGATAGAGTTCGCGATCAATATCGGCACCGTCCTCGATATAGAGACGATTGACTTGTTTGCCGGCCGGGCCGGTCTGGTGGGTGACCAGCGTGTTGCCCAGCATTTCCTTGGCGTTCTTGACCACATCTTCTTTCGAGAAGGCGAGACGAACGCCGCCCTTGGCGTCGGGGCCGAGCTCCTTGAACTTGCCCTTGCCGCGTCCGCCGGCATGGATCTGGGATTTGACGACCCAGAGCGGTCCGGGGAGCTTGTCGGCAGCGGCCTTGGCCTCGTCGACGGAGAAAATCGCAACGCCTTCGGCGACAGGCGCGCCAAAGCTCTTCAGGACGGCTTTCGCCTGGTGTTCATGGATATTCATGTGTGCGGGCCTCGCGGGGAGAGAACGACAGATAGGCCGGGTGAGACCCGCCTTATAACACCCGCCCGCGTCAGCGCAATGGCTTCACACGGGTCGGGATTCAATCAGATACGAACGATGTGCGCCTCATCGTCCGGCGGTATGGTTCGGTGAACAATTTCATTGAATTCAAGCGCCCTGAGCGGCGCGGGCCTGTCGGCATCGGGCCCTATCAGATCACCGCTGAACAGGCGCACACCCGCGCTGACCGAGGCGCCCAGCAGGGAAGCATTCTCGATCTGCGTCAGAAAAGTCTCCGCCTTCAGGCTCTGCGCCGCGGTCACCAGTCCCAGCACGGCCTGTACAGTGGCGGTCGCCACCTCACCTTCACCGAGCCGATAGGGAATTTCGGTCCCGAATGCGCCGACACCACAGCCATCAAAGCGGCGCAGGTCACTGACCCCATAGGGCAGCCGGGCGATGATCTGCGCCCCGAACGGCATCATCGAGCGAAACAATTCATGCATCTGCCCCACCGGGGCGCCGTCGGGAATCGCATCAATACGCAACAGGAAGTGCCGCCGGATCGGCACCGGCACCGCCTGCAGGATCGCGAAATACTGCATCCGCTCGGAGAGCGAGGAGATGGTGTCATAATGCACCGGAATGATAATACCGCAGCTGGCGCCCTCGGCGTGGAGCCGCTGGAAGCCGCGCTGGGCCGCCTTCGCCACGGAATGGTCAAGCAGGCGGTTGAGCGGCCTTGAATTGATCGCCGGAAAGGTGTCGCGCCCATAGGCCGGCCATCCATTCACGATGCGCCGCGCGACGCACAGATGGTGAGTGACGCTGTTGCGGCGCGCGTCCCAGCACGGTTTGAAAACAATCTCGTCCCAGGGGATACTCGGGGTCCTGGCACCCGGTTCCGTCCAGCGCCGCGTCGCCGGGGCCGGTGACGATTCCGGCCCGGCCTCGCGCCAGCCGGCAACGTCCCGCGCCGCGCCGGCCTGGTCCGGGCCAGGTGCTGGGGGAACCGGCAAATCCTGAGGCTGGGCCCTGGCAATGATGTCGAGGAATTCCTCCGGCGAAACCGTGCGTGACTCCGCCACCATTTTCAGCGCGTTGAGCGCCCGGTCCCCGAGAAAGAACGCCGACAGTTCGTCAAGGATTTCCCCGACCCTGACCGCCGCGGAATCACCGGTCAATTGGCTGAAAATAATAAGAAAACCGCCCTGGCAACGGAAGACGACATCATCGGGGTCGAGGCGCTTTTCGATGAAATGGGCACTGACATCATAGATCTTGGCACGCAGCGGCTGCCAGCTATCGCCCGCGCGCGCTTTCAACTCCGCAAGATTGAGGAACTGGAACTGCCCCATCTCGACGTCCGCCCGCCCGGCCAGCGCCAGTTTGAGCTTCATCTTGAGTTCAGCCTGCATTCCCGTCGTGCTCCCTGCCCCCTAGGAAACACCCGGGCCCCTAGGAAACACCCGGGAGTGCAAACAGACCGTTACCACAACCATGGATGCAGCATCGCGCCCGCCGCTACCGGCACGGCATGGCCGTCTATCGCAAGGTCGCGACGATCATCCCGTCAACAGACAACGCCCCGCCGCCGCGCACACAAAGATAGAACGCCACCGCACCGTAAACGGCTGCACTGGTCCAGGCCTGCGGGGCGACCCACCAGGCGAAGACCGCCGTCGCCAACAGCAGCGCGAGCCCGACAAACCGCGTAAGAAACCCGACCGCCAGCATGGCTGCCGCCAGATGTGCACCCCAGACCGCGATCTGGGCCAATTGTTCCGGCGTGATGAAGGGCACGGCCCAGACCCCGGCCGCACTGACGGCCGACGGCACCACATCCGGCCAGTCACCGGCATGCGCCCGCCCCCAGACCCACAACCCGGGTATCAGCGACCAGCGAATTGCCGCACCGACGATCCAGTCCGGCATGAAGCGCTCGGCGCGAACCGTCGTTTTTATTTCCTGCATGCCAGTCCCCGCTTGCCCCTGCCTCCATTGGAGACCGTCTGCCGGCAAGCATGCCCGGACGGCGTCATACTGGCAATCGAATGCACCTAACGCGCGAACCGGGGCCCGGCCCAGTGGTCAATCGAGAGCCGGCCGGGACCATGGGCGGCGATATAGAGCGCCAGAACCACCCACAGTGCGTGCGTTCCCCACCAGGCATCCGGATAGACGAATACCTGGATCACCAGCGTCATCCCGAGCAGGGCGAGCGCCGAGAAGCGGGTCAGCACACCCAGGACGAGCAGAATCGGAAGTACGAATTCCGCCAGGGTCGCCATCCATGCGGCAATCTCCGTCGGGACCAGGGGAAGCGCGTATTCATTCTCGAACAGGTTCAGGGTCGAGGGCTTCAGGCTGAGCGGGAGTTCCGGCAGGCGCAGGTATGAACGCTGCACCGCGAAGTCATTGATCATCTCGGTATAGCCGAACACGCCGAACGTCTCGACCTTGGTCAGGAGCGAACGCCAGAATACGCCCGCCAGGGTCAGGCGCGCCAGCACGCGCAAGACATCGCCTGCGAGGAGAGTCTGCAGCTGGCCAGTCAGGCGCTGATGGATCTGATGCAGGCGCGCAGGCAGTGCCGCCATCGGGGCCGGGAGGGTCATGGAGTGTTTCCCTTGAGGATCGAATGGGTGAGAGCTTCGCCGAACAGGGCTGCCGCATCGCCGGCTGGGTCGAGCGAGAGAAGGTGTTCGGCCGCCGCTTCAAGATTTTGGCCCTGTGCCAGCGCCGTGAAAAACGCCTGCTCACCCGGCGTCAGGGCGCGATGCCTGACGACGCCGCGATGTCGCCACACAAGCGCAGACGCCGGCTCCGGCCTGAGGACGACAGTCCCGACCGGCTCTGAAGCCTCGCGATTGCGGCGCCAGATCTCATAGACCGGCCAGGGTGAGGACCAGAGGCTGACCGAGGGGTGCAGACCGGGCGCGAGATTCGGCAGATCGTGCGGCGGCAGCCCCGCAATCCGACCCGGATCAAGAGCCGGGAAGTCGCTGGCATGGTGGGCCTCAAGCCAAGCGCGGTCGAGACGGGCGATATCGGCCAGATAGACCAGATCCGCTGCCGGAGCGTAACCGGTGATGAAGTCCGCAAAACCGGCGCCATACAGGCTCAGTGACGGCTCGGCCGGGGGCGACACCTCCCAGTAGGCCCGCGCCATGCTTGCGAAAAACTCGGCCCCGACCAGCCGTGCCACAGCGGGGTAGGCGGACCGCAAGGCCTCGGTGATCCCGTGCACGACATTATTGCGGTAGACCGCCATGCGCCGCAGCGCCACCGGCGTGGTGAGCCGCGCCTCGATCGCCGCTGGATCACCGGAACGGATGGCTGCAGCGAAATCCTCGTGGAAATGATCAGGCATCGGCGCCCGCCTGTTCCATCGCGGCATCCAGCACGCCCTGGGCCCGCTCGCGCTCGACCAGCAACGTGTCGAATGACGGCAGGTTATTGTCACGCTCGATCAGAACCGGCCGCGGCCCGATGCGTTCGATCACGGCCCCGTACAGCGCCCAGACCGGGTCGGCGACAGGGGCGCCATGGGTATCAATCAGCAATTCGTCGCCCAGCCCTGCATCCACCTCATGACCCGCCAGATGAATCTCGCCGACGGCGGCAGCGGGAATCGTATCGAGCCAGGCGGAGATATCGAAACCGAGATTGTGGGCGCTGACATGCAGGTTGTTGACGTCGAGCAACAGGCCGCAGCCGGTGCGGCGCACGGTCTCGGCAAGAAAATCCGCTTCCGGAATATCCTCGCGCAGCGGCAGATAGCGGGACGGGTTTTCGATCAGCACCCGACGCCCCAGCGCCGTCTGCATCGCATCGACGTGCGAACAGAAACGATCAAGGGCCGCCCGGGTCATCGGAGTCGGCAGGAGATCGTTGAAATAGGTGCCCGAATGGACCGACCAGGCCAGGTGCTCTGATATGCGCACCGGCTCATAGCGGTCGAGCAGACGCTTCCAGCGCTGCAGGTGCATGGTATCAGGCGGTTCCAGCCCGCCCAGCGACATCCCCACTCCGTGAAGCGATAGCGGCCGCTGCGCCCGGATGGCATCGAGCCAGGCCAGACGCGGACCGCCGGCCGACATGTAATTCTCGGGATGAACCTCGAACCACAGGCCGGCCGCCTGCTCGTCCAGTGCCGGGCGAAAATGCTCCGGCTTCAGGCCAAGACCTGCTGAGGGGGATATTTCAGGACTGCACAAGCGACATCGCCTCACGCTGCGCTGTCGGGGGAACAGCGCATTTGTGGAAAGCCGGGGTTACGGGCGCTCGATTGGCGTCAGCGAACCATGGCCATAGGGCGTCTCGATGGACTCGCAGGTGCCGGCCGGAACGTTGGTCCAGGCATTACCCTGAAAGTCCACGGTCGAGGTGCCGGCGCAGGATGTGCCGGGGCCGGCGGCGCAATCATTCTCGCCGGCCAGTGCAACGCCGTAGCAATGCTCCATCGCGGGCTCACCGTGTGCATCCTGGGCCTGCGCCACGGCCGCAGAAAGCGACAGGGCGAGAGCGGATGCCGTGAGGGCAGTGATCGTGGTGATTTGGGTACGGGATTTCATGTGACTTCATCTCCAGAATCTGGTCGGCCGGTGGTTGGGGGGGACGTGCATGAGCGGCCGACAACCGGACCCTATCCGCAGGGGAGCGGAAGGCCAGTAACGACCTCGTCCGGCGGTTTCACCAATCCGTTATCGCTGTGGTGATGAAATGTGACTGCCCGCACTCAGGCCCGGTTATTGACCGGCATACATGGTCATGCGGCCGGTCTGTTCACCGAACACAACCGTCTCATAGCTGCCTCGCAGCGGCCGTTCGGCCGGGCAGGCCTCGTCGCGGCCGACGCGCGGCGTGGCGAAGACCGGCCCCTCGGCATTGTCTGTCATGCAGAGCAGCCCGCCACCGGTCAGGTGGTCGGGACCGGGCGCCAGCAATACCTGCCGGTCACGCGGAAAATCGCGATAGATCACCCGACACTCACCGGCGCCCAGCACCTGCCAGGCCCGGAATTCCATGGTGCCGTCAGCCATCAATTCCCCCACTGAAGCCGGCACCGGCCCGTGCCCGGGATTACACACCTCCAGCTCACGCACAAATTCGGCCATGCCGCGCCGATCCGTCGGCGCTCCGGAGCAGAGGCCGGCATCCGCGGCTCCAAGATCCTCGCAGCGAATCCGGTGGCCGACGCGGCCGAAATTGCGGCCACCCGGTCCACGGTGGCTGGTCGCCTCGATCGGCAAGCGGGTAAACGGGCGCGCCTGGCGCCCGGCGGAGCAGGGCGGAGCGGACGCCTGGGTCAATGTCGCATCAGCGGGAACACAATAGGTTTGCGCGGTTTCACGCGCCGGCCAGGTCCAGCTACCCGACATCACATGCAGATCGAGATCATCCCCGACCACGCCATTGAGCGCCCCGTTGAGACACTCGCCCGGCGCGATCATGAACCAGCTTCTCAGGGTGCGCGATTGAGCCGGCGTCGTCCGGTAGGCGGCCGCAGCGGCGACGGCAAATCCGGTCTGGTTACAAACCTCGAGCAACACGTCCCGCGGCGCTTGGGCCTGAACCGGGGCACAGATTCCAAAGGCAAGAAACAGGGCAAAGAAGCCAGCACGCATACGAGTCTCCATCGAAGCGATGTTTGCGGCCCGGCGGCGCAAGGTCAACCCGGAATGCCTCTGGCCGGCAAGGCTATGCGCGTCTGGCCCTCATCCCGCTCCGGCCGGCTCTGGCAGGGCAAGAAACTGCATCGGCATGCCGGCAATATCGATCCGCACGATGCGTCCGCTTTCGATATCGACGAAAATATCATTCGCCGGTTCGCCGCCTCGTTGTTCGAGGCGAAGCGTGGTGAACACCCCCGCCGGCGTTTCGACATCAACCTGTTCAGCGGCCGTGAGAACAACAGGCTCGACACTGTCCGAGGTCGGTTCATACCAGTCCATCGCGAAACGTTGTCCAAGCTCGAGCGGCGCGACAGCGGCGAGCAGGAACAGTGTCGCCCGGGCGATGGTGCCCTCAGGCAGTTCCTGGTTCACAGGCCGTGTCGCGTCATCCTGGCCCGGAGCGACCAGCCGGCGCTCACCGGTCGCGGTGTCGTCATCGAAGGCGACGTCGATCTGGTAATAGTTGCTGGCCTGATGAAGGCGAATGTGGAACTCGAGCGGAGCCAGGCTGGCCGTTTCCACGCGACCTTCCAGCGTCTCGTAGAGCTCGCGCGAGGCCCACATCGAGCGGTCATAGATGTGGATTTCATCACCTCGGCGGTACCAGCCCAGCCGCATGAAACCGTCCTCCTCGCCTTCATAGAAAAGGCCGAGATGGACCTCCCCCTGTTGCAGAGCGGCCTCGTCGGCACGCGACCTCCAATCCTCGACCTGGGCGTCGGCCATAGTGGCCGACATCAGCAATCCGGCCGCAGCCCCCATCAAATATTTCAAACCCGTTTCTCCTCGATCCACTCAGGCCAGACCGTCTCACCGCGAGGCTCTCGCGAACATGGAGGGAAGATGAACCGGCGATCACAGACTCGCGAGCAGCACCGTGTGCATCAGCCGGCCCGGGATGAAGGACAACAGGCCCGGAATGATCAGGGCACCGTAGAAGAGCCCCATAACCTGGCCACGATGGCCTTTCCGGTCACCCCGGCGGGCGGAGAGGACGAGACGGAAGACGCCAATAATCGTCAGCGGCACGAAAATATGGATGAAGGAGAAATCGCCGCCATTGATCTGCCGGATGAAAATCGCACTGATCGCAGCCGACGTCATCAGCAGGACGAACAGGATCCCCATCGTGCGGTGCGGCAGGTTTCCCTTCGGCGCAAACATCTGGATGGACCCGATCAGCAGCGCCCCGACGGCACTGAAAACATGCAGCTGGACGACGAAGGGGGCAGACAGGAAGGCTTCGGTATTCATGGTGTTCTCCTCGGTTGTTGCAGGCCGTGGGGAGACAGAAAGACCGGTTGCGCCGGCCATTGAAGCGCGATTGCGCAAACGGGCTGATGCTCTGCGCGAAATGCGCTAGGTGTTGATCCACGCTTCGTGAATGGACGTCATGATCAGGACAGAATTTATCAACGGCCTGCTGCCCGCCCTCGCCACCATCCTGGTTCTGGGCAGTTTCCTGTCGGTGCTCGGCCCGTATCAGACACATCAGCTCGGGTTTCCGGGCGTCTGGTTCTATTGGACCGGCCTGATGTGTGTCGGCTGGTTGTCCAACACACTGGTGACCCTGGTGCTGCGCCACATCACCGGCGACTGGCCCCGTCTGGCCCATTATGCCCTCGCCTCATTCCTGATCAGCATTCCGGTCACCATCGGGGTTGCGAGCATCCAGGCCCTGATCTCCCGCCCGTTCACGCTCGAGGCCCTGCCGATAGTCTTCATCTTCGTCTGGGTGATATCCGCGGCGGTGACCGCGCTGGGATGGCTGATGGACCGTCGCAACGCGGCGCCGGAAGCGCCGGCGGTCGGGCGTGCCCTGCTCGACAAACTGCCACCGCGGCTGCAACGGGCGCCGCTGCTGGCCTTGCAGTCGGAAGATCACTACCTGCGCGTCCACACCGCCGCCGGAGACGCCCTGATCCTGATGCGCCTGAGCGATGCAATGGCCGCCGCCGAAGGACTGGATGGACGTCAGACCCATCGTTCCTGGTGGGTGGCGCGCGCGGCAGTCGATACGGTGTCACGCGGGGATGGGCGCGCGACACTGACCCTGAACAATGGTGTGCAGGCGCCGGTCAGCCGCACCCATGCCCCCGGCCTGCGCGAGGCGGGCTGGTATTGAACCACGCGGCGATCTGCGACGGCATGCCGCCTGCGCGCAAGCTTGCCCGCAGCGGCACCACGTCACACACTCGCGCCCGTTCGCCACAGCCTGCAGGATGACCGCGCCGATGAACCCAATGATCGATTTCAAACTGAACCCGGACCTCGATGTCGCGCATTATGCCCGCCTCTACGCTGAAACCGGCTTGGTGCAGATCCCCGGCATCCTGTCCGAGGACACCGCGAATGCGGTGCATGAAATGCTGGCGCACCAGATGTCCTGGCGACTCGCCTTCGTCGCGCCCGATGGCGGCCAGGTCGCCGACTATGGCTCCGTCGTCTGTCTCGACCAGGCCGAGATGCAGGCGCTGGGTCGTCAGGGCATGCAGGAAATTCTCGGCGGGGTCATGGAGATGGCGCGCAAGAATATCGGCTTTCTCTACTCGTCCTATCCGATGATCCAGGCCTATTCGGAGGGTTGGGATCCCGGTCATCCGATCCACCAGCTGACCGAATTCATGAACTCGCCGGCCTTCCTCGATTTTGGCCGCCAGGTGATCGGCGCACCCCGTCTGACCAAGGCCGACTGCCAGGCGACCCTGTATTCACGCGGCCACTTCCTCACCCGCCACCGCGATGACGGCATGAATAACGAGCGCCGCGCCGCCTATACATTCGGCTTCACGCGTGACTGGCAGACGGATTGGGGCGGGCTGTTGATGTTTCTCGACGAGCAGCAGGACGTGTCACGCGCACTGATGCCACGCTTCAACGTCCTGTCGCTGTTCGACGGTCACCGAATACATTCGGTCAGCCCGGTTTCGCCCTTTGCCGGTGCAGGCCGTTACCAGGTCACCGGCTGGCTGCGTGACGATCTGCCCGCCTTTTTCTCCTGATCGCGGCTCAGTGCGCCAGCAACAGGGCGAACGCCGTACCGTCGATCAGACCGGTCGTCTCGTCGCGCCCGATCGCCCGCACCAGGGCCGGCGCTCCGAAACCGCCCATCACCAGAAGATCGGCGCGGCTTGCCGTCGCGGCCTCGATCAGCGCCTTGGCAGCGCTGCGCCCTTCCAGCGGTACGGTGCTGGTCGAGGTGACGATGCCATGCAGGTCGAGATAGGCGGAAACAGCCGACAGCTGATCGGAGGCTTCGGCATCGCCGCCGGCATGCAGCAGTGCGACAGCCTTGGCGGTCTCAAGCATTGGCATGGCACCGACCGTCGCGCGCATCGCCTCGAGCGAGCCGTCCCAGGCAATCGCCATGCGGTCAAAGCCCGCCTTCGCGTCGCGCGCGGCCGGCAAGAGCAGGACCGGCCGGCCCGACTGGGTCGCCGCCATGCTGATCGACTGCAATTGATGGGCACCGGCACGGCCTTCCGGCTTGGCCATCACCAGAAGGTCACACAGACGCCCCTCATCGGCGAGCGCCTCGTCGGGAAGGCCGACATACTCGATGAATTTGCCGATCACCGCATCATCGGCCTCGTCGGCGACGGTGTTGAACGCCGCGTGCGCGCTGTCACTGGCCGCCGCAGCCGCATCAGCCAGCGCCTCGAGCACGGCCTCCATGCCGTAGGTCGAGAAGGAGTCACCGAGGAAATCGGCGCCGCTGGCCAGATTGCGGCGGACGAACAGGGCATCGAGACGCGCAGCATATTGCCGGCACAGCTCCACCCCCTGGCGCAGCACCGGCGCATCGGCTTCGGAACCATCGAGCATGACCACAATACGACGCAGTTTCATGATGCTGTCTCCAATCAAGGTTTTGCTAGCGCTTGTGCACCGCGGCTTGTTTGCGCCTGGCGCGCCAGTCATCGGCACTCTGGCCCCAGACATCAACCAGAATGCCAAAGCCGGGAACCTCGACCTCCTCGCCAGTATTGGACGAACCGAGCCGCGCCGCGACGGCCTGGCTGCCATGATTGTCGGCGTGGATCAGGTGAATGACGCTATCCCAGCCCAGCGTGTCGAAGACGTGGTCCATGCAGGCGGCAGCGGCCTCGGTCGCATAGCCCTTGCCCCAGCTGGCCCGGTTGAGGGTCCAGCCGATTTCCGGTTGCGGCCAGCCATGCGGATTCCACGGCCCGACGCGCCCGAGCCATTGGCCGCTTTCCTTTTCGATCACCGAGAAAAATCCGTAACCGCGCAATTGCCAATGGCCGACGATTCCGCACAGGCCGCGCCAGGCCAGCGGCGGCGTCTGGACACCACCGATGAAGCGGGCAACCTCCTCATCGGCCATCAGCGCGCAGAGCGGTTCAAAGTCTGAAATGTCCGGTGCGCGCAGCACGAGGCGGTCGGTTTCGAGGACGGGTGTGATCATGCCCTGAAAGCGACACCACGCCGCCACAAAGGTCAAGTAGAAGCGCATGTGGAGCAGGTGCCTGGAGCACCGCTCGACCGGCCTTCTGCGCCGTTGCCGCCGGCCTGGCGCGGACATTGCAGAGTATAAGTTGAAACGGCCTTTGGGAGAGCACCCGCTGCTATGGACGCCAAGAACCGTCCCGGAGTGATACGATTGCTGATCTACATGCTGGCTGCGGCGGGCATGACAGGAGGTTTTGCGGGCTGGATTCAGTCCAGCGATGCCGTGCTATGGACGGCGAGCCTCAACCTGCCGGACTGGACACCGACCGGTATTGTACCGGTCATCCTCTCGATCGTGATCAATCAAATGATCGCTATCAGCCTCTGGGTCACGCAGCGCAGCGACACCGGGGCGATTCGTTTCGTCGCGGCCGCGCTGCAAATCGGACTCGTGATCGGGTTGGCACTCAAGGTCTGCATCACGTTTGGCGGGCAGGATATCAAGGCGGCCTTTCTCACCTCACTCGGTCTGTGGGTTTATGCGGTCCTGGCGCTGGCCGTTGTGGGCCGTTGCTCCAGACCAGCCGGTTGGCTGCTCTGGCCGCTATTTGCCTGGCTGACCTTCAGTGTCATCCTGAGTTTCGAGGTCTTGCGCCTCAACGACGCATCATCATTCGTTGGAGGCCTCTGAGCCCAAGCGCCCTTTGGAAACACAAGAACGGCCGCCGGATCACTCCGACGGCCGTCTTTTTGAACTCAGTTCAGGCGTCGATCAGCCCAGCGTCGGGTCCAGCGCCTTGCAGGCGGCAACCAGGCCTTTGACCGAGTCGACGGAGACGTCGAACATCGCCTGCTCTTCGGCATTGAGCGAAATCTCGACGACTTTCTCGACACCGCCGGCACCGATCACGACCGGGACACCGACATACATGTCGGTCTGGCCAAATTGGCCGGTCAGGTGCGCGGCGCAGGGCAGGACGCGTTTCTTGTCACGCAGATAGGCGGTCGCCATCTCGATGGCGCTTTCGGCCGGCGCGTAGAAAGCGGAACCGGTGCCGAGCAGGGCAACGATCTCGCCGCCACCGCCACGGGTGCGCTTGACGATTTCTTCCATCTTGGCCTCGGTCGACCAGCCCATCTCGATCAGATCGGGAACCGGTATGCCGGCGACGGTGGAGTAACGCAGCAGCGGCACCATGGTGTCGCCGTGGCCGCCCATCACGAAGGCGGTGACGTCTTCAACCGAGACGCTGAATTCATCGGCCAGGAAGTGGCGGAAGCGGGCGCTGTCGAGCACGCCGGCCATGCCGACGACCTTGTTGTGCGGCAGACCGGAGAATTGGCGCAGGGCCCAGACCATGGCGTCGAGCGGATTGGTGATGCAGATCACGAAAGCGTTCGGGGCGTGCTTGGCGATGCCTTCGCCAACGGCCTTCATGACTTTCAGATTGATGCCGAGCAGATCATCGCGGCTCATGCCGGGCTTGCGCGGCACGCCGGCGGTGACGATGCAGACATCGGCACCGGCAATGGCGGCATAATCATCGGCGCCGGCCAAAGCGGAATCCTTGCCAAAAACCGGGCTGGCTTCGGCGATGTCGAGGGCCTTGCCCTTGGCAACACCGGCAGCAATGTCGAACAGCACGACATCACCGAGTTCTTCACGCGCGGCGATATGGGCCAAAGTGCCACCGATCATACCGGATCCGATGAGCGCAATCTTGTTACGGGCCATGGGGAGAGCTCCTCTTGAGGGAAGTGAATTGCTGCAGTGCGGTCTAACGCCGTGCGCGCGTCCGGGCAAGCGTGCTCATTCGTCACGCACCCGGGAACAGGCCTTGCGGCAATGCGGAATGCATTGTCCGCCCTTGCCATTCTCGCCCATCGCCCGATCATGCAAGATCGCGCTGACCGCGCCTTGATACACGCGCGACCGAATCCGGAGAGGCTGATGCGACAAATTCCAATCTGCCTGCTGCTATTTCTCACCACGAGTCCGGCCATGGCCGCCGACCTTGATGGTCTGGCCTGGATGAGCGGACATTGGCGCTCGGCCGAGGACGGGACAATCAATGAGGAGATATGGACCGATGGTGCGGGCGGTCTGATGCTGGGCAGTAATCGAACGGTGCGGGGCGATCAGGCAGTGGCTTTCGAATTCCTGCGCATCGAGACGGACGGCACGCAGACGCGCTATTGCGCCCAGCCGGCAGGTGCCGCCGCGACCTGCTTTGCGATGACGGATCACGGCGAGGGACGAGTCCGCTTCGAAAACCCGGAACATGATTTCCCGCAGGCTATCGAATACCAGCGGGACGGCGACGCCCTGACGGCAACGGTGTCAGACCTGTCCGGTGCGCATTCGCTGAGTTTTGACTGGCGGCGCGTGCCAGAATAGCCGGGGCATCCCGCCCGAACGGCCTCAGCGCTTGATCGCCATCAGAATGCCGTCACCAATGGTCGTGAAGGCCATATCGACGCGGGCATCATCTCGGACCTTGTCGGCCAGGGCCTTCAGCGCAGCGGTATCGGCATCGGCCGCGCAACGCTCCGGATCAGCGACACTGCCCGACCACAGCACATTGTCGAACAGGACCAGCCCGCCCGGACGCAGGAGCTGCAGCGCCGCTTCGTAATAGGCGTCATAGCCGGTCTTGTCGGCATCGATGAATACCATGTCGACCGTATCCCCGATTTCGGCGACGAGCCCGGCGAGCGTCTCGCGGGCATCGCCGAGCCGCAATTCGACCTGGTCGTCGACACCGGCCTCGAGCCAGTAGGAATGGGCCCGGCCGGTATAATCATCGGAAATATCGCAGCCATAGAGCCGCGCCGCCGCCCCGTGCATGTCCACCATTGCCAGCAGGGTCGCCAGCGCGGAATAGCCGGTGAAGACGCCGATCTCGACCGCGGTCCGTGCCCGCACCAGCCGGGCGCACATTTGCAGGAAAGCGCCCTGCTCCGGGCTGATCTGCATCACTGAAACATCACCCATCGCTTCGGTTTCGAGCCGGCAGCGGCTCTGCGCCGGGTGTTCGGCACGATTGACGTTGCGAATATAGGCGGTGAGGCGGGCATCCAGCCCGAAGGAAGAGGACATGGTCAGTCTCCGCAAAAGCAAGGATCAGATCAGCTGGCCGGCCCAGTGTCATCGAGCTGCCAGCGCGCGGCAAGATAGTCATGGCTGCGCATCTCGATAAGGCGCGAGGCGGTGCGTTCGAATTCAAAGGCACCATCGCCCTGCGGATAGAGGTCAGCGGGCTCGGCATCGGCGCTCATCACCAGCTTGGTCTTCGCCTCGTAGAGCGCATCAATCAGGGTCACGAATCGCTTGGCCTCATTGCGCTTGTCGTGCTGGAGCCGGGGCACGCCGTCGAGCAGCACGGTATGGAATCGCGCCGCAATGGCGAGGTAGTCAGCGGCGCCGAGCGGTCGGGCGCATAATTCGTTGAAGCTGAAACGGGCGACGCCGGCCACCTCGCGCGGCACCTCCAGCTTGCGCCCCTGCACATCGAGCACGCAGTGCTGGGGCGCGGCACCCTGTGTCAATCGCACCCAGGCTGCTTGCATGGCCGCGACGGAGTCCGGCCCCAGCGGCGCATAATAAACCGGCGCCGCCTCGAGCTGCCGTAACCGGTGGTCGACGCCGCCATTGAGCTCGACCAGATCGAGGCGCGCTTTCAACTCCTCGATGAAGGGCAGGAAGAGCTGTCGGTTGAGGCCGTCGAGATAGAGATCGTCGGGATGTCGATTGGAGGTCGCGACCACCACCACGCCCTCAGCGAAAAGATGGTCGAACAGGCGGCCGAGGATCATGGCATCGGCAATATCGCTGACCTGGAACTCATCGAAGGCGAGCAATTGCGCCTCGGCGGCCAGAGCGCGGGCGACCGGCGGAATCGGATCATCGCCGGCCTTCTTGACATATTCCGGCCGGCGCTTGCGCTCGGACTCGCTCATGCCGCGCCACGCGCCGATGCGCGCATGCACATCCTGCATGAATTCATGAAAATGGACCCGGCGCTTCGCTGCTACCGGTGCATTGTCGATGAAGAAGTCCATCAGCATGGACTTGCCGCGCCCGACCCCGCCCCAGAGATAGAGGCCACGCGGCGGCGGCTTCAGCTTGCCGAATAGGCTTTTGGCGCCCGGCGTCCAGCCCTGCAGACGCTGCGACAGCGCCGTCAGTGCCAGCGCGGCCCGCTCCTGGTCCGCATCCGCCGACAGCACTCCGGAGCCAACCCGCTCCTGCCACAATGAAATCGGCGTCGCCATGGGGTTAGCGTAATGACGAGGGGTTGCGATGGCGTCAATGGGGGAAGGCGGCGGGTGCGGCTATCCAGCCGGCCACAAGCCGATCACCGCCGCAGCCAGCAAGGCCAGCGTAACCACGACCGCCACCGCCAGCCAGACGGGTCTCTCCACCTCACGCATGCACAGCCTCCAGCGCGGCGCGCATGGCGTCGGGCAGCGCCACCGGCCGGCGGGTCTCGCGATCGACATAGACATGCACGAAATGTCCCTGGGCGGCGGCATCGGGCTCGCCGGGTTTGAACAGGGCGATCTCATAGCGCACCGAGGAGCGGCCGATCTTCGCGATCCGCAGACCACCCTCGATCCGGTCGGGATAGGCCAGCGGGGCGAAATAATTGCAGCCGGTCTCGACGACGAGGCCGATCACTTCGCCAGCATGGATATCCAGCCCCGCCTCCTCGATCAGGAAGCAATTCACCAGCGTGTCGAAGAAGCCGTAATAGGCGGCATTGTTGATATGGCCGTAGATATCATTGTCGGCCCAGCGCGTCGGCAGATCGCGCCAGCGGCCATAGGCGGAGCGGGGCCGCGTCTCGATCACAGCACGGCCTCATAGCAGGCCAGGGCCGCATCCTGGGTCATCTCGCGCGGATTATTGACCAGCAAACGCGTCACCAGCATCGCCTCTTCAGCCAGTCGCGGCAGGTCATTATGACTGACGCCGACCTGGGACAGGCGCGTCTCGATGCCGACCGAAGCGGCGATACGCTCCATGTCCTCGACCAGGCCCTGGGTCGAGGCGTGCAGGCCGAGATGGCTGGCGAGCTCGGCGTAAAGCGGCTCGGCGACCGGCGCGTTGAAACGCAGCACCGGCGGCAGCATCAGCGAATTGGACAGGCCGTGTGGCACGTGAAACACGCCCCCCAGCGGATAGGCCAGCGCATGCACCGCCCCAACCGGTGCATTGGCGAAGGCCTGGCCGGCGAGCAGGGCCCCGAGCAGCATGTCCTCACGCGCATCGGTATCACGGCCATCGGTGCAGGCGCGCTCGATGGCGCCGTGGAGCTTTTTCAGGCCCGCCAGCGCCAGCGCATCGGAGACGGGGTTTTTCTGCAGCTTGGTCGTATAGGCCTCGATCGCGTGCACCATCGCGTCAATCCCGGTTGCCGCCGTGGTGCCGCGCGGCAGGCCATAGGTCAGCTCGGCATCGAGCACGGCGAGATCGCCATAAAGGGCGGGGGCATTGACGCCAATCTTCGAGCTCTCGCCGACCGTGATCACCGAGATCGGCGTCACTTCCGAACCGGTCCCGGCCGTGGTCGGGATCAGGATCAGCGGCAAACGCGGACCGGTGGCGTTATTGACGCCATACATCTGTGCCAGCGACTGCTTCGAGCCGAGCAGCATCGCCACCAGCTTGGCCGCATCCATCGAACTGCCGCCACCAAAGCCGATCACAACCTCCGCACCGAAGGCGCGGGCTTCATCCTCGGCTTCCAGCACAATGGCTTCCGGCGGATCGGCGACGACGCGGTCAAAGATCGCGACCGACAGGCCGGCCGCTTCCAGTGCCGCGACGGCGGCATCGATCAGCCCGACCGAGCGCACGCCGCGATCAGTGACCAGAAAGACGCGGCGGCGCTCGCCGATCAGGGGCGCGGCAATAACGGCCAGCCTGGCGGCCGAGCCGGCGCCGACATGGATATGGGGCACGGTGCGAAAATCGAAAGCGGACATGGCGTTCCCGGACTCCTCTGTCGGACGGCAATCTGCAGCGGTTTCATGGTTGCCCCGTTGCCGGTCCAAGGCAAGCACGGGCCTGGCGCAGATGGCAGCGAGCGTGCCGGAATGGTTCAGGTGTGGCGGCCGGAATCCTCACGACAGGTAGACCCAAATCATCAAGAAATACTGGCCTGTGCGCCCGGACGCCCCTAGGGTGATGCCTACGCCTTGGAAAGGCTGGTGTCAGGGATGTGCGTATGACGGTCAAGGTCAGCTTCAACGAAGATACGTCAATTCTCGCGGTCTCGGGCCGCGGTCAGGTCTTGCGGCGCGAGGCCGGCTGGGTCGCCGAGCGGTCAGCGGAATTGATGCGTGCGCACCCGGTGGGGGGTGTTCTGGTGGATTGCTTCGCCATCCAGCAGCAGACATCGCCTGCGCTCTCGGCCGAAATGATTTCCGAATTCGTCGCCACGATCGAAACCGTCGTGCCGATCGCCTATGTGCGTTCGGAAAGCTGGAATGCCGAGTATTGCCAAAGCGTGCTGGCTTCGCTGGATCACTTGCCGGACAATGCCAGGGTCTTCCTGCAGACCGACCTTGCCGAGGACTGGCTGCACGCCGAGGTCGCCAAGGCCGCCACGACTGTCTGAGCCAGTCGGCCGCGACGGCGGAGCCGGGCAACAGGCCCGCTCCGACCGCCACAATCCGTCATCAGTTCATCGTTGGAATGACAAAGGCCTGGTCGCCGATATCACCGGTCGGCCAACGCTGGGTCACCGTCTTGATCTTGGTGAAGAAGCGGATGCCGTCCGTGCCGTACTGATTGGTGTCGGTGAAGGCCGAACGCTTCCAGCCGCCGAAAGAGTGATAGGCGACAGGAACCGGGATCGGCACATTGATGCCGACCATGCCGACATTGACCTTGGCGGCGAACTCACGCGCCGCGAGCCCGTTACGGGTGAAGATGGCGACGCCATTACCGTACTGGTGATTGCTGGGCAGCGCGGCGGCCTCTTCCAGGGTCTCGGCCCGGATCACCTGCAGCACGGGCCCGAAAATCTCTTCCTGATAGGACTGCATACCCGGTTTGACATGATCGAAGAGGGTCGGCCCGATGAAGAAGCCCTTCTCATGACCCTGCAGTTCGAAACCGCGCCCGTCGAGCAGCAATTGTGCGCCCTCGTCGACGCCCATCTGGATGTATTTCTCGATATTGGCCCGGTGGGCGGCTGACACGACCGGTCCGTAATGGGCCTGGTCGTCTGTCGAGACACCGATGCGTAGCTTGACGGCCTCGGCCTTGATGCGCGCGACGAATTCATCGGCGGTCTTCTGGCCGACCGGGACGGCGACCGGCAGCGCCATGCAGCGCTCGCCAGCCGAGCCATAGGCCGCGCCGAGGAAATCATTCACGACCTGATCCATATCGGCGTCGGGCATGATGATGCCGTGGTTCTTGGCCCCGCCCATCGCCTGGAAGCGCTTGCCATGCCGCGTGCAGCCCTGGGCGATATAGTGGGCGATATTGGAGGAGCCGACAAAGCTGACCGCCTTGATATCATCATGCTCGAGCAGGGCATCAACGGCGGTCTTGTCGCCGTGGACGACCTGCAGCACGCCCTCGGGCAGACCGGCCTCGATCATGATTTCGGCCAGACGCACCGGCACGGACGGGTCCTTCTCCGACGGTTTCAGGATCATCGCATTGCCGGTCGACAAGGCCATGCCCATGAACCACATCGGGATCATGGCCGGGAAGTTGAACGGGGTGATGCCGGCGACAACGCCGAGCGGCTGGCGCATGGAATAGACATCAATGCCCGGGCCGGCGCTCTCGGTATATTCGCCCTTCATCAGGTGCGGCACGCCGCAGGCGAATTCGATCACTTCCAGACCGCGGATCAGATCGCCCTTGGAGTCGGCAATCACCTTGCCATGCTCGGACGACAGGAGATGCGCCAGCTCGTCCATTCGCTCTTCGACCAGCATCTTGTACTTCATCAGCACGCGGGCACGGCGCTGCGGGTTCATCGCGGCCCAGATGGCCTGGCCTTTCTTGGCGCCCTCGATCGCGCGACCAACCTCATCCGGCGTCGCGAACTGGACGCGGGCCTGCACCTTGCCGGTATTGGGGTTGAAGATGTCACCGTAATTGCCGGATCCGCCGGTGAAAGACTGGCCGTCGATGAAATGATTGACTTCACGCGTCATGGTTTCCGCTCCCGAGGGTTTTGGGTGACGGGTGGCCCGAGAATTCGCGCGTCCCGTCTTTGCCGCTCACTTAATACGCCGCGCCGGACCTGTCGAGACGAGCCGGTGAGGCCAGACACCGCCACTGGTTGCAATTTCCCCACATCCCCCTGAATTCGCTTTGTGCGGGGCTATAGTTTCCTTGCCAGCAAGGGCGCCCGAAGCTAGGAATGTGTGCAGCAATTCGGATTGCCACTGCAGATGGTCTGCAGGCCGCAAGCCGCTTTATCACATCGGGGAAAATCAATGTCGAAACGCCACCTTTCGGGGACATTCAAACACGCCATGGGCGCCAGCTGTTCGGTGCTGGCCTTGCTGCTGGCCGCACCGGCCGCCATGGCACAGACCGAGGTGCCGACCATCGTCCCGGCCGACCCGGGCACGTCGGAGACGATTCTCGACACGGCGACCGATGTCACCGGTGTCGGCATGTTTTTCCGCAATGACGGTTTCGTCTGCACGGGCACGTTGATCAATCCGCGCACCGTGATTTTCGCCGCCCACTGCGTCAATGACCGCCCGGCGAGCGATTACGGCTCCGACAGCGCCATCGCGGCTGCCTTCTCCTTTGGCGCCGATTCCCTGCCCGGCTTCCTGAGCTGGATCAACAACGCCTTTGCCTCCAACCCGGACCTCGCCGTCTTCAACATCAACCAGATCATCTACAATCTGGATTCGATTGCCCGCCCCGAGGGCGCCGGCTTCCTCGAAGGTGATGTCGCACTCTCCGTGCTCGACACCCCGGCCAGCGAAGTTCCAACCTGGGCGCTGCTCTTCTCGGCCCTGCCTGCACCAACCGCCTACACCCAGGAAACCGGCTCGGGCTATCACGTCAATCTGAGCGGCTATGGCCGTTCCGGGGTCGCCGCCGATGGCGCGACCATCGGCATCGACTGGCGTCGCCGTGCCGCCGAAAACTTCATTGGCGCGTTGAGTTCTTTCGACGAGCGCAACACCTTCCTGTTTGGTGACCCCTTCGGCGATCTGCCACAAAACCTCTACCGGCTCGATTTCGACGATCCGACGCGCACCAACCCGTACGATTTCGATCTCTATCGCGGCGATGCGGCGGACAATGAAGGTATTACAGCCGGCGGCGATTCCGGCGGACCACTCATCCTTGATGCTGCCAACAATCCAGGCTTTGAAGAAGATCTGGTCATTGGCGTCCTGTCCGGCGGCTCACGCTTCTTTGGCCCACAGCAATTCAGCTCCTATGGCACCGAGAGCTTCTACCAGCCGCTCTACCTGTTCTGGGACTGGATCGTCGCCAACAGCCCCTATCGCTATGTCGCCGCTGCCGAAGGCGATGGCGCTTGGGAAGATGCCAATCACTGGCTGACCGAGATCGATCCGGCCTTCCGCGTCATCGATGCCAGCGGCAATGTCGTGAACGGCCTGCCCGGCAATCCGGGCGTCGGCGTCGCCGGAACGGACCCGAGCTGGGGCGAAACCTGTTTTGCGCCTGGCGGCGTCAGCGGCCCGGGCGCCGAGTGCGTGACCCTCGAAGACGGCGATGTGCATCCCTATGATGGCGCAGCCCCGTCAGCCTCCGGCGACAGTAACTCGATCGGCGCGCTTGGTGCCGGTATTCCGGGCGCCGATGCCGGCCTGACGGTGGAAGACGCACCCCAGAATGGCACTGGCACGCTGGCCCTGGTCGACGGTGAATACACCTCGGATCCGCTCCCGGCCGCGACGCTGGAAAACGGTCTTCCCGGTGCCACCGGTTTTGTTCCGGACAATGTCGATCCGAATTCCGGCCTCGGCATCAATGCCCGCTATTATGACGTGAACCTCTCGGCCGCCGGCACGACGACGCTCGACAGCACGGTTGAAATCGACGTCCTGACCATCAGCGGTGCCGCTGCCGGTCTCGATATCGGTGCAGCCGGCGATCTGACCAGCCTGACCGAAATCATGCACCAGGCGGGCAGCGTCAATGTCGACGGTACGCTCACCACGTATGGTGATTATCTGCTGATGTCCGGCCTGCTGACCGGCACCGGCACCGTCCACACACCATACCTGACCAACATCCTGGGGCTGATTGCCCCCGGTGATCTCGGGACTGTCGGTACGCTGACCATCGATGGCAGCGCCGTTCTGGCTTCCGCGAGCGGCCTGGCAATCGAGATCGGTGACGGGGTGAATGACCGCCTCGTGGTCACCGGCGATGCATCGCTCGGCGGGACCGTATTGCTCAGCCCCGTCTCCGGCTACCTGCCGCGCTTCGGCGACAGCTACACCTTCCTGACGGCTGCCAGCATTACCGGCACCTTCGGCTCGGTCTATGACCTGCCGGGCGTTCTCAACCCGGTCCTCTCCTACAGCGCGACCTCGGCCAGCGTTGAGATTGAGGCCCAGAACTTCAACACCCAGGCCACCTTCACCAATAATTTCCAGACCGCCCTCGCGGGCGCCCTGGATGGTGGCCGCGCCGGCTCCTATGACGACCTCGCCGGCGTGTATGGTTTCCTCGACCTGCTGGAAGGCGATGACCTGACGGCCGCGCTTGATAGCCTGTCGCCTTATGAAGCAGTGATGTTCGACCGTTCGGTGCGGACGCACTCCGACGTGCTCGGCCGCGCCCTGCGCGAACAGATCGGCACCCTTGGCCTGATGGCCAATGGCGGCGATGACATTCTGGCCGAAGCCAAGCAGGCCAATGGCCTTGCCGGCATGAACGACCTCGGGCTGCTGGCTCGCGCCACCGTCAAGTCGGGCAATTCGGCCAGCGGTGCGGAAGATGGCGACATGCGCCGGATCTTCGGTTCGATCGGTACGATTGAGGCCACTGCAAGCACCTTCGCGGGTAGCGCGGACAGCGTGATCGACGGCGACTACTCGCTGTTCGGCCTCGATATTCCGCTCACCCAATCCCTGCGTATCGGTGCCGCAGCCGGCTTCGCGAGCTCTGACAACACCGCCGGTGCCGCACTGGGCGGAACCAATGTCAGCACCGAAACCGAGCAGCTGATGGCCTTCGCCTCCTACTCGACGGGCCGCCTCTCGGCCAGCCTGGCTGTTGGCCTTGCCAGCCATGAAAGCGACGCAACCCGGACCATCAATCTGGGCGGCGTGCTGGTGCCGGCACAAACCCGCACCACCGCAGACGAAAGCACGGTTGATGCCGCAATCCGTTATGATCTCTATTCGAGCGATGACGGTATCCACGTCACGCCGATGGCGAGCATCACGGCGAGCAATGTCGATTTCCAGGCCACCACGAGCTATTCCTCGATTGGCAGCCTCGACATCAATTCACGCTCGGGCAGCAACACCATCGCCCGCATCGGCTCGGCCTTCGGCCTGGACCTGGGGACGCGTATCTCCACAGCCCTCTATGTCGGTGCGGCCGAACAATATGGTGACGGCGCCGAGACCTATTCAGCGTCTTTCCATGACACCAGCGGTGTGAACTTCTCTGCACCCAGCGGCGTCGATATGGGCGGAAGCTGGTGGGAAGTTGCGGGCAGCCTGTCTGCTGAACTCAGCTTCGGCGGCACCCTCACCATCAGCCATGAGCGTCAGATCGATCGCGATTTCTCCGAAATCGAGATCACCTCGCTCAGCTATAGCCTGCCATTCTAGTCAAATCTGACTGAGTGAAATGCCAACACCCGGACGCACCGCGCGTCCGGGTGTTTTTTTTGAGGGGCCAATGCGACGGAAATTGACAGGACGCTCGTTGACGACCTGTCACTCACGCCGCAAGGAGCCCCGTCCCTATGGCCCGCCTATCCATCCTTGTCCCGACCGCCCTGTTTCTGCTCGCCGGCTGCGCCTCTCACGATGGCCCGCCCCCGGGGGAGCGCGGCGGACGCCCCGACGGCAATCGCGGCGGCGCCAGCGGCTTTGACATGGCCGTGCAACTCGTTGATCGCGGGGAATATCAGGAAGCCCTGCCCATCCTGCGCTGCGTCGCCGGACAGGGCAGCGGCTTCGAGATCGCGCAATACCTTGCCGGTTACAGCGCCATCCGGCTGGCAACAGCGGAAACGACGCCAGCCATCCTGCGTGACGAAATGCGCGTGGAGGGGTTTGACCGCCTGACCAGCGCTGCACAGGCCGGTTGGCCGACGGCGCAGGCCGAACTTGCGGTGCAGTTCGCTTCGCTCGACATCGCCGAGGCGCCGGTGCGCGCCGCCTACTGGGCCGCGGTCTACCGTCGCAATGCCCGGGACCGGACCTATGGCCTTGACCGACTCGATGACGGGATCGAAGCCCGGATCTCCAGCCGGATCGACGCGGCGCAGACCGCCGAAATCGAGAACCAGGCGGCAATGTTCATCATCGAACCCTTGACGGCGATTGCAGCCACACCGGCCTGCACTCCCTATCTCGGCTCACCCAGCTTCGGCCAGCAGCGCGGTGGTCGCGGACAGGGCCGCGGCCGTGGCGGTCGTGGCGGCGGCGGTGGCGGCGGACGCGGCGGGCCGTCCCTGCAACAGGGCTAGCGCCGACCGCCGGGTGGAGTGGTCAGCGGCTGCGGCGGGCGAGTTCACGCGCACGCACCCGTGCGCGCCAGGTCTGCAAGCCATGAATCATGCTGGCGACCAGGCCCATTTTCAGGCCACGCGGCGCACGGCGCGGATTGCCGGCTTCCGACAGGCGGGCTCGCGTTTCGGCCGCGTCGAAGACTTTGGTCTTGCGGAACACGGCGACATCGCCGGCGATCATTTCCTGCAAGGTCCAGCCTTCATCGGCACCCAGCGCATCGGCAAGCCGTGCCGCCGAACCCTTCGCCGTACCCATCAGGACCAGCACGCCGCCCAGCTTCAGCCGGCTGGCGATCTGGCGCCAGTTCCCGGCCATGGCCGGGAAGCCGAGATCGGAGCCGATCAGCGCGACATCAAGCGGGGAGCGGTCAGGCTCGGCCATCAGGCCCGCCTGGCGGCGCAGACGATCCACCTTCACGGAGCGCCGTTCACACTGGGTCTGGAGAATGTCGGTTTCCGCCAGCGACGCGATCACTTCGTGAAAGGCACCGCGCTGCAGGAAGACCGTACCGAGGTCGGAGCCGCCAAGTTGCAGCGTCTTGTCACCGGGTTTGACCAGGAGCGCGAGATAGTCGGCGACGACATCGTCTTCGATGCGGGCCCGTTTGGCCGGAATTCTGCGCGTGGTCCCGGCGGCGATTGCGGTCTGCATCATCATGGCGCGTCCCATTCGTGAACAAGGTGTTAATCCCGGGGACGCACATCGCAAGCGGCGGGCCAAAGCGTAAACAGGGTATTAACCCTGACGCGACCGCGACCGGAAATGTCGATTGCGCTACGGCACCAGCCGGGCTTCTCTGCTGGGATGGACACAGATGATTCCCCGCTGCCGGCGGTTCCGAAACATGTCGTCGATGACCTGATCGAGGATCGGGCGCCGCGGCTGATTCACACGCCGCTCTGGCCGCTGATCAAATGGATCGGCTATCCGCTGCTGGGCTATCGCCGCGCCGTGGGGATGGTCGACGCTATCGCCCAGCGCTCGGGCACTGACTGCCTGGAATGGTGTTCGGACTATCTCGGCCTCGATGTGGAAATGAGCGGGCTGGACCATGTGCCCGCCAGCGGCGCCTGCGTGATCGTCTCCAACCACCCCGGCGGCATTGCCGACGGCGTTGCGGTCTGGGATGCGCTGAAGGCGAAACGCCCGGATCTGCTCTTCTTCGCCAATCGCGATGCCCTCAAGGTCTGCCCGGGGCTGGAGGAGCGCATTATCCCCGTGGAGTGGCGCGACGAGGCGCGCTCTCGGACCCAGTCACGCGAGATGCTGAAACGCGCCATCGAAGCCTTCAAGGCGGAACAGTGCATCGTCATCTTCCCCTCCGGCCGGATGTCGGAATGGAGCTGGCAGAAATGGCAATTGGTCGAAAAGCCCTGGCATCCGACCGCCGTCAGCCTGGCGCGCAAGTTCAGGGCACCGGTCATTCCGCTCGCCATCCGCCAGCGGATGCCGTTTCTCTATTACGCGCTCGCCCAGCTCAGTGAGGAGCTGAAGGACATGACAGTGTTCCACGGCTTCATGGGCAAGGCCGATGCGCGCTACAAACTTGCCCTTGGCCGCGCCATGCAGATCGGCGCCGATGACGGCACGGATGCGGAAGCGACCGCCATGATGCGCGGAATTTGTGAGCGGGCCGCCTGGGGTCGCTAGAGCTGGCGCTCAGACGTGCTGGTCGATCAGGATCGGATTGCCATCGGGATCGGTGAGCATGAAATGGCCTGGTCCGGTGCCCGCTTCAATCGCATCACCGACATCAAGCCCCGCCGCCTTCAGGCGGGCCTGCAGGGCGCGCACATCTTCGAAATCGGTCAGGGTTTCGCGGTTCTGGCCCCAGCCGGGATTGAAGGTGAGCATGTTCTTCTCGAACATGCCCTGGAACAGGCCGATCACCTTGCCGCCCTGGCGCAGGACCAGCCAGCCCTGCTCAATATCGCCGCCGGTCTCCTTGAAACCCAGGGCTTCATAGAAGGCCTTCGAGGCGCGAATATCCTTGACGGCAAGGCTGATCGAGAAAGCTCCAAGTGCCATGCCACATTCCCTGTTTGCGTGGCGCCACCGGAGCAGCGCAATGCGGGGATACTAGCCTCAGCTCTCGCGTTCGACCAGCATGCCCTTGATCTTGCCAATCGCTTCGGCCGGGTTGAGCCCTTTGGGGCAGACCTGGGCGCAATTCATGATCGTGTGGCAGCGATAGAGCTTGAAGGGGTCGTCGAGCTCGTCGAGGCGCTCGCCCTTGGCCTCGTCGCGGCTGTCGGCCAGCCAGCGATAGGATTGCAGCAAAGCCGCAGGCCCGAGATATTTGTCGCCATTCCACCAATAGGACGGGCAGGCCGTCGAGCATGAGGCGCACATGATGCACTCATAGGCGCCATCGAGCTCGGCCCGCTCCTCGGGCGACTGTTTCCACTCCTTCTCCGGTGCCGGGGTATCGGTCTGGAGATAGGGTTTGATCGCCGCGTGCTGGGCGTAGAACTGGGTCAGATCCGGGATCAGATCGCGCACCACTGGCTGGTGTGGCAAGGGCGAGATCGTGATCGTGCCGTCATGCTCGTCAATGCCGGAGGTGCAGGCGATGGTGTTGCGCCCGCCGATATTCATTGAGCAGGAGCCGCACACGCCCTCGCGGCAGGAGCGCCGGAAAGCCAGGGTCGCATCGACATTGTTCTTGATCCACAAAATGGCGTCGAGAACCATCGGGCCGCAATCATCGAGATCGACCTTGTAGGTGTCCCAGCTCGGCGGATTGCCGCTTTCCGGATCATAGCGATAGACGCGGAAGGTCCGAACATTCTTGGCGCCGTCCGGCTTGGGCCAGGTCTTGCCTTTGGTCGGCTGCGAGCCGCGGGGAAGTGTCAGCTGAACCATGGGGTCCTCACTCAGTTCAAGGCGCGCTGGTCGCGCGGGATCATCAGTTTCAGGCCCGACCACACTGGGTCGACAGCGCAGACCTTCACGTCGACCAGGCCGATCGGAAGGGCAATCTCACGAATGGTGTCTTCGGTAATATCGGTCGGGACTTTCGAGGCCTTTTTCGGCCAGGAAACCCAGATCATGCCGGTGGGGCGGATCGCGCGCTTGAGCTTCGGCAATCCATCTTCCAGCTCGGCCCGAATGCGCGTGAACATGTGCACGAAGTCGAGCTCATCGCCTGGACTGGCCACTGTCTCGAGGCTGGCGAACTGTGCTGCCTCGCGCAAATCGGCATGATCGTCCGGCAGGTTCAGGAAGGCAGCGCGCTGCCCGTCCTTGAGCCCCAGCTTTTTCGGCAGGGGTGTTCCTGAATATCCGGCCGATTGCGCCATGATCAGTAAACCCGGGCTTTCGGCACGATGTAGTCGATATCGTCCGACATCGTGTAGTCATGCACCGGGCGATAATCGATTTTCACATCGCCCTTGTCATCGCACCAGGCGAGGGTGTGTTTCATCCAGGTCTCGTCATTGCGATCGGGGAAATCCTCGCGGGCGTGGGCGCCACGGCTTTCCTCGCGATTGGCCGCGCCATTGACGGTGACGGCGGCCTGGGCGAGCAGATTGTCGAGTTCCAGCGTTTCCATCAGATCGGTATTCCAGACCATGGAGCGGTCGGAGACACCGATATCGGGCATGCCGGCATAAACCTCGCGGATCGCCTCGATGCCTTCATTGAGGACGGGGCCGGTACGGAAGACGGCACAGTTGTTCTGCATGCCGCGCTGCATTTGCAGCCGCAGCTTCGCCGTTGGCGTGCCGCCTGAGGCATTGCGGTATTTGTCGAGCCGGTCGAGGGAGTTCTGCCCCTCTTCGGGCTTGAATTCCGGTTGCGGCGCGCCTGGCGTCACGGTCTCGCCGAGGCGCAGGCCCGCGGCGCGGCCGAACACCACGAGATCGATCAGCGAATTGGAGCCGAGGCGATTGGCGCCATGCACCGAAACGCAAGCCGCCTCGCCGACCGCCATCAGGCCCGGCACGACCGTGTCGGCATTGTCGCCAACCTTGGTGAGAACCTCGCCATGATAATTGGTCGGTATGCCGCCCATATTGTAGTGGACCGTCGGCAGGACCGGGATCGGTTCCTTGGTGACATCGACGCCGGCAAAGATGCGGGCGCTGTCGGAAATGCCCGGCAGACGCTCGGCCAGCACGGCCGGGTCGAGATGGTCGAGATGGAGATAGATATGGTCCTTGTTGGGACCGACACCGCGGCCATCACGGATTTCCATCGTCATCGAGCGTGAGACGACATCGCGCGAGGCGAGATCCTTGGCCGATGGTGCATAGCGCTCCATGAAGCGCTCGCCCTCGGAATTGGTGAGATATCCGCCTTCGCCGCGCGCGCCCTCGGTGATCAGACAGCCGGCGCCGTAAATCCCGGTCGGGTGAAATTGCACGAATTCCATGTCCTGCAGCGGCAGGCCGGCGCGCAGCACCATGGCATTGCCGTCGCCGGTACAGGTGTGGGCCGAGGTGGCCGAGAAATAGGCGCGGCCATAACCGCCGGTCGCCAGGATCACGGTCTGGGCGTGGAAACGATGCAGCGTGCCGTCATCGAGCTTCCAGGCCGTGATGCCGCGGCAGACACCATCATCCATGATCAGGTCGAGGGCGAAATACTCGATGAAGAATTCGGTCTCATGGCGCACGGACTGGCCATAGAGCGTGTGCAGGATGGCGTGGCCGGTACGGTCGGCGGCAGCACAGGTGCGCTGCACCGGGCCTTCGCCGAAATTGCGGGTCATGCCGCCAAAGGCGCGCTGATAGATCTTGCCGTCCTCGGTGCGCGAGAAGGGCACACCCCAGTGCTCGAGCTCGTAAACGGCGGCCGGCGCTTCGCGGCAGAGATATTCGATCGCGTCCTGGTCACCGAGCCAGTCGGAGCCCTTGACGGTGTCATACATGTGCCAGCGCCAGTCATCCTCGCCCATATTGCCGAGCGAGGCGGAGATCCCGCCCTGCGCCGCAACCGTGTGCGAGCGGGTCGGGAAAACCTTGGAGATACAGGCGGTCTTCAGACCGGCTTGCGAGGCACCCAGAGCGGCGCGCAGCCCGGAGCCGCCAGCGCCAACGACCACGACATCATAGGTGTGATCGATCCATTTATAGTCGGCCATGAAGAACGTCCGTTACAGCGCGAGTTTGACAAGTGCGAACACGGTGACCAGCCACAGGCCCAGTGTCAGAAAGGTATTGCCGAGCAGAAGCAGCGTCTTCATGCCGGCCTTGTGGACATAATCCTCGATCACGACCTGCAGGCCGGACCGCATGTGATGGAAGCCGGCGGTCAGCGTCAGCAGGGTGACAATTGCGCCCGATGGCGAGGCGAGGAAAGCCCGCATCGCGGCCGGATCCGGCGCGCCGGAAGTGGCGAGCATCCAGACAAAGACCGGGATGAGAAAGAAAAGCGCGATCGAGGTGACGCGCTGGGAGATGAAATGCGCCGTGCCGTGTCCGGAGGCGCCGAGGCCGCGCACCTTGGCGGCAGGGGTTCTGTAATCGGTGGTCATCGATCAGCTCCCGAAACCAAGCCAGAGGGCGATTGTCGGCACCAGGGCCAGGAACATGATCGCCATCGAGCGGAAATTCGAACCCTTGGGGTCGAAGCCCTTGCCGAAATCCCACATCAGGTGACGCAGGCCATTGAGCCAGTGATAACTCACCGAATAGGTCAGAAGGATCAGTCCGATGCGGGTGACCCAGGCCATCGGGCCCTCGAACAGGAAGGCAACCGAACCCTCGGCACCGAAGGCGAGAAGCACGATCCAGATCGCGATCGCGACGGCGCCGATATAATTGCCGATACCGGTTGCCCGGTGAAGAATGGAGGACGCCATAGTCGCATGCCAGCGCCACACCTGAAGATGTGGCGACATCGGCCGCGGGTCGGACCAGTCGGAAGCCATGAGGCACCCTTTCGAAATCTGTGTCGGTATCGCCGAACGCAGGACGCGCATCAGCTTTGAGTCTCGCACCGCACAATAGGCCGCATGTTGTCAGGGTCAACGCGATCAGGCGCACACCGCTGACAAGTTGCAGACATTTTGCCGCGAAGCCGCGTGTCACCGGAAGCCACACAGCCTGAAACAGTGCCAACTTCCCATTGGCGCGCGCCGCGCACCAGACTAGCCTGTCGCCAAAGCAGGGAGCTGATCATGACCAACCCGACCCCATCCGCCGTCGTTACCGGCGCCTCCACCGGCATTGGCCATGCCTGTACCGCCGAACTGACCGCCAAGGGCTGGCATGTCTTCGCCGGCGTGCGCAAACAGGCCGATGCCGACCGGCTGAAAGCAGAATTCGGTGCCGCCGTGACGCCGCTGACGATGGAAGTCACCGACACGGCCTCGATCCAGGCTGCAGCCGACACGGTTCGCGCGGCGCTGAAGGGCACGACGCTGAAGGGGCTGGTCAATAATGCCGGCATCGCCGTTGCCGGCCCGATGCTGACCCTGCCGGTCGAGGAATTCCAGCACCAGATGGACGTCAATGTCACCGGTATCGTCCGCGTGACCCAGGCATTCGGGCCGCTTCTGGGGGCCGATGAGAGCCTGACGGGCGGGCCGGGCCGGATCGTGATGATCTCCTCGGTCGCCGGCGAGATGGGCGCCCCCTTCCTGGGACCCTATTCAGCCTCGAAACATGCTGTCGAAGGCCTGTCGAAATCGCTGCGCCGTGAAATGATGCTGTTCGGGATCGAAGTCATCGTGTTGGGTCCAGGCGCTGTGGCGACACCAATCTGGGCCAAATCGGACGAGGTCGACATCTCGCCCTATGAGGGCACGGTCTACTACAAGGCGCTGACGCGGCTTCGCAACTTCATGAGCAAGAGCGGCCCGGAAGGCTTCCCGCCCTCGGTGATCGCCGATCGCGCCTTTCGCGCCCTGACCGAGGACAAACCGCGTTTCCGCTATGCGCTCGTGCCCCAGCGTCTGACAAACTGGTCGCTGCCACGCATGCTGCCCGAACGCATGGTCAACAATATCCTCGCCAAACGGCTCGGGCTGACGCGGCGCGAACGCTGAGGCGACATCGCTTGCCGGGCCTGCCCGGCTGGTGAAGAATGACAACAGAAACAATTCGCATCGGCGCCCCGGCGCCCGGGGGACTGACATGAGCTATCGCACGATTTCGCACGCCTCGCTGGCCGGCCTGATGGCTCTGGCCCTGACCGCCTGCGGGCAGACTGCGGACGCCCCGGCGGCCGGGGGCGCTGCGCCGGCGAATGAAAGCGTTGCCGGAACGACCAGCCCGGCCATCACGACCGCACCCGCCGAGACCATCGATGCCCGGTCCAGCGAGGCTTTCGCCAGCCTGGTCGCCGATTTCGAAGCCTTCGAACTGGCCAACAATCCCGACGAACGCGGCCGCCGCGGCGATCTCGAGGCGGCCGGGCAATGGCCGGACATCTCGCCGGAGGCGCTGGCGACGCAATTTGCTGCCGAGGCCGGCTTCCTTGAGCGTCTTGACGCCATCAATGCCGAAGACCTGTCGGCAAGCGACCAGGTCTCCCATGCAGTGCTCGACTATATCCTGCGCTTTCGCACCGAGTTCGCCCCCTTCGACCAGGCCCGCATCGCCTTTGATTCCGATAGCGGCTTCTTCTTCTGGCCATCCTATGCCGCGGCCTCGGCGCGCCCGCGCACGATTGCCGAGGGCGAGGCCTGGATTGCCCGCATCAACGGTATCGCCGGCTATTTCCAGCAGAATATCGACTGGATGCAGCGCGGACTCGACACCGGCTTCACCCAGCCGCGCATTATCGCGGAATCGGCGGCCGACCAGGTCGCCGGCCTCAGCGATCCGGCGACCCTGCGCGCGATCCTGATCGAGCCGATCGACAACCTGCCGACCTCGCTGCCCGCGGCCGAACGGGCCCGGCTCTATGCCGGAGCCACCGCCGCGATCGAAAACTCGGCCCAGCCAGCCTATGCCGGCCTGGCCAGCTTCCTCCGCGACGAATACGCACCGCAAACCCGGACAAGCCTCGGCATTTCCGAAGCACCTGAGGGCCGTGCCTATTATCAGACCCTGGTGCGCTACCACACCACGCTCGATACCTCGCCGGAAGAAGTACACGAGCGCGGCCTAGCCGAAGTGGCGCGCATCCGGACCGAGATGGAAGCGGTCATCGCCGAGAGCGGATTTGACGGCACGTTCGCCGAATTCCTCAACTTCCTGCGCACCGATCCGCAATTCTACGCGACGACGCCAGAGGAATTGCTGATGCATGCCGCCTGGATCGCCAAGCGGCTCGACGACCAGATGCCGGCCTATTTCGGCCATCTGCCGCGCCTCTCCTATGGCGTGCGCCCTGTGCCGGACACCATGGCGCCAACCTACACCACCGGCCGCTACTGGTCCGGCGACATGGAGCGCGGCATCGCCGGCGGCTATATGGTCAACACCTATGACCTGACCCAGCGCCCGCTCTACACCCTGCCCGCCCTGACCGCACACGAGGCTGTGCCAGGGCACCATCATCAGGGCTCGATCGCCGCCGAACTGGAGAATGTTCCGGATTTCCGCCGCGACACCTATATCACCGCCTTCGGCGAGGGTTGGGGCCTGTATTCCGAGACGCTGGGCCGAGATATGGGCATCTATACGACGCCCTATGAAGAGTTTGGCCGACTGAGCTATGAGATGTGGCGCGCCTGCCGCCTCGTGGTCGATACCGGGGTGCATTATATGGGCTGGACCCGCGAGGAGGCCGAGGCCTGTTTCCTCGAGAACTCCGCCCTGGCGCCGCACAATATCCGTACCGAAGTCCTGCGTTATATCTCCTGGCCGGGCCAGGCGCTGGCCTACAAGACCGGCGAATTGCTGATGCGCGACCTGCGTGCCGAAGCCGAGGAGCGCCTGGGCGAGGATTTCAACATTCGCGCCTTCCATGACGTGCTGCTCGCCGACGGCTCCATGCCGCTGTCTGCGCTGGAGGCCAAGATGCGCCGCTGGATCAACGAAGAAGAAGCCGGAAATCGGAACTAGATCACCATGCTCTTCGCCCTCACAGACTTTCTTGTCGTCATTGGCTGCGGCCTCGGGATCTGGCGGCTCTGGCCGCATCGCCGCAAGGGTGATGTCCGCATGGTCCGGCTGGGACTGGCCTTTGTCGGACTGGCAGCCCTGATCGGCGCGATCCGGTTCGCCAGCGGCCAGGTCGAGGAGCTAGCCCAATTGCACAGCCTGGCCAGCACATTTGCTGGCGCGGCCGGCATGTTGTTGATCGCCCTTGGTCTGGCCTGGGAGGCCTTTCCCATTCGCTGGCCTCCGGGCGTGGGTCGGTATCTGCGGATCGGGATTTCAGTTGTGACCATTGTCATGATGGCCTGGCCAGGCAGTGAGGACATTCTCGCCCTGCTGCCACAACTGGCCCTGCTTCTCGGTCTGGCCGCCAGCATCGCCCTGTTGCTACATCGCCGTTGGCAGACCGGACTCATCTGGCTGTTCGCATGGTTATTACTGGCCTATGCCTCGATCATGATCGGCGGCAGCCGCGAAGAGACCACATTCGGAATCGCCAACTGGCACGTCTACCACACGCTTCTGGCGCTCTGGGCGATTCTGGCGGGCGAAGCGATGCGGCGGGTGATTGCCAGCCGCGCTTGACCTGGAGGCGCGGCTCCACCACTTATCCACGCTCCATGAGCGCGCGCACAGACAATCCCGCCGCCTCCGGTGCCGACACGCCCTCCACGCGTGAGACGGATCCGGAAAACGGCCTTGAAATCCTGACCTTCGGCTGCCGGCTGAATGCCTGGGAAAGCGAAGTCATGCGCGCCCATGCCCGCGAGGCCGGGCTCGACAATGCCATCCTGGTCAATACCTGCGCCGTAACCTCGGAAGCCGTGCGCCAGGCGCGCCAGTCGATCCGCAAGGCCCGCCGCGCCAACCCCGATGCGAAAATCATCGTGACCGGCTGCGCCGCCCAGGTCGATCCGGCCATGTTCGCCGCCATGCCGGAAGTCGACCGCGTCGTCGGCAATGCGGAAAAACTGCGCGCCGAGACCTTCAACCCGGTCACCCTGCTGGGCGGCACCGAGAAGATCCGCGTCAATGATATCATGAGCGTGCGCGAGACCGCCGGCCATCTGGTCGAAGGCATGGAGGGGCGCGCGCGCGCCTATGTCCAGGTCCAGAATGGCTGCGATCACCGCTGCACCTTCTGCATCATCCCGTTCGGCCGCGGCAATTCACGCTCGGTCCCCGCCGGCGAGATCGTCGAGCAGATCAAGGCGCTGGTCGGATCGGGCCATAGCGAGGTCGTGCTGACCGGCGTCGACCTCACTTCCTGGGGCGGCGATCTGCCGGGCACGCCGCCTTTGGGCCGGCTGGTGCAGGCGATCCTGAAACAAGTGCCCGACCTGCCGCGCCTGCGCCTGTCCTCGATCGATGCGATCGAGATTGACGACGCGCTGTTCGAGGCCGTCACCGGCGAGGCGCGCATCGCGCCCTATCTGCACCTGTCCCTGCAGGCCGGCGACAATATGATCCTCAAACGTATGAAGCGCCGCCACTCGCGCGAGGACGCGATCGCGCTATGCAACCGGCTCAAGGCTGCGCGGCCGGAGATTGCCTTTGGCGCCGACATCATTGCCGGCTTCCCGACCGAGACCGAAGCGATGTTCGAAAATTCTCTGAAACTGGTCGATGAGTGCCAGCTCGCCTATCTGCACGTCTTCCCCTATTCGCCGCGCCCCGGCACGCCCGCCGCGCGCATGCCGCAGCTGGAGAAGTCCGTCATCAAGGCCCGCGCGGCGCGTCTGCGCGACAAGGCCGACCGGGTCCTGGCGGCGCATCTCGATACGATGATCGGTACCGTCAGCGGTGCCCTGATGGAAAAGCCCGGCTTTGCCCGTGCCGGGAATTTTGCCGCCATTCGCCTGCCGGAGACCGAATTTCCGCGCGCCGGCGCTCTGGTGAATATCCATGTCACCCATCATGACGGGCGCGAGCTGCACGGGGAGCTCACAGAATGAGCGACGACAAACCCACCGAAAAGAAGCGCGGCTTCTTCTCTCGCCTGGTTTCTGGGCTGAGCAAAAGCTCGTCCAAGCTCGGCGAATCGGTCACCGCGATCTTCACCAAGCGCAAGCTCGACCGCGAGGCGCTGGACGAGCTCGAAGATCTGCTGATCGCCTCCGATCTCGGCACGGCCGCCGCCCTGCGGGTCACCGACCGGTTGGCGCGCGACCGTTTCGACAAGGAAATCTCCGACGAGGAAGTCCGCGAGACCCTCGCCGAAGTGATCTGTGAGACGCTTGCCCCGCTGGAAAAACCGCTGCAGCTGACCGGCACGGACGGCCCGCATGTGATCCTGTTTGTCGGCGTCAACGGCTCCGGCAAGACCACGACGCTGGGCAAGATCGCCGTCAAGCTCAAGCGCGAGGGCCGCGACCCGATCCTCGTCGCCGGTGACACCTTCCGCGCCGCGGCAATCGAGCAGGTCTCGGTCTGGGGCGAGCGGGCGAAATCGCCCGTCATCAAGCGCGAGATCGGTGCCGATGCTGCCGGACTGGCCTTTGACGCGCTGGAACAGGCCGAACGCGAGGGCCGCGACACGGTGCTGATCGACACCGCCGGCCGGCTTCAGAACAAGGCCGAGCTGATGGACGAGCTGCGCAAGATCGTCCGCGTCATCCGCAAGAAAAACCCCTCCGCCCCGCACGAGACGGTGCTGGTGCTCGATGGCACGGTCGGTTCCAATGCCGTCTCCCAGGCCCAGGCCTTCCTCGATGCAGCCCAGATCACCGGCCTGGTGATGACCAAGCTCGACGGCACCGCCAAAGGCGGCGCCCTGGTGCAGGTGGCCGAGAAATTCCAGCTGCCGATCCACTATATCGGCATCGGCGAAGGCGAGGACGATCTGCAGGCCTTCAACGCCCGCGACTTCTCGCGGGCGCTGGCCGGGCTGGAAAGCTGACAGATCAGCCGCTCGCGATCACCGTGTTTTTGTTGAGAATATTCGCCAGCAGATTCAGGTCACGCGCCTGATTGGTGAAGTCGAGACGCGCCTGCCGCAGCTGAAGATTGATCTGGTCGACATAATACAAGATCACGGCCCAATCCGCCTGGGTCGGGGCGCCCGCGGCCTGCCGGACGCTGCGCTGGCCGTTTGCCAGCGCCGAGCCAAGGCTTTCAGGGACCGGCTCCACCCGCTTCAGGTCGCGCTCGATTTTCCGCAGGATGGAGTTGACCTCCGTCACCCATTCAACCCGGACGTTGGTCTGGCCAGAGGCCCCGCCAGCGAGCGACTGGAACCTGAAAAAGGACAGGTCGCGCATTTGGCAGTCCGTGAACTGCTCGCGATGCACTTTCGAACCTGAAAAATCGGCACGGTTGAGCGTGCAGTGCTCGAACACGGCGCCGGTCAGGTCGACATGGCGGAAAATCGTGTTCGACAGATCGCAAAATCTGAACACGGCGCCTTTCAGGCTGGAAAACGAGAAGTCCGCGCCGGTCGCGGTGGTGCCGTCGAACAGGGACTCGTCGAGATTTGAATTGCAGAAGACGCTGTTCTTGATCGAGACATCGGTGAAGTCCTGCCCCGGATCCTCGATATCGGAGAAGTCCGAATCGCAAAGAAAGTCGCTGTCGATCAGGCCGGAGGCCATAGACAGGGCGTGGAATGAATCCGCCTCAGAGTTGACGACCGCGTCAATAATTCGCCCGACCTCCGGGCTGACATGGATTTTGCTCATAGCGCGTCACACACCCTGACCGTCATATGCTCGTCGATTTTGGCGAGCTTTGCGAGCACGCGTCCGAGAAAACCCATTTTTCTCACACTGCCGTCCGCCGCAAGCTTGGACACGACAACATTGTGCCCGTGAATGAATTTTTCCACCTTGAGGACAATCTCGGCCTCCCCCTCCTGCTTGCGCATGATTCCGGCCGGCAAATAGTCGGGTTCGGAGTAGTCGAGACGGCTCCCCTGCTTGGGCGTGAACTTCCAACCATGTCTGTTCTTGAGGCCATTGACCGGCTTCACATAATCATAGGGCGCGTTTCGCGTGTCCTGGACGCTCTCCCGCTTGCTTTTCTTGCGCTTGCGCCCGCCGGCAGCCAGATTCGGCACCCCGGCTTTGATCGCGTCCTGGCGTTCATCGAGTTCGCCTTCGCGTCGTTCGACCGTTCGATCGATTGCGGCCAGATTATCAGGCCGCTTCACCTGGCACGACCAACCGGGGACTTCGAACACGAACTGGACATCGCGAAGCGCACACTTCACGTTCGGAATCGCAATGCCGTCGGTCACGATATCGATGTCGGAGAAGTCATACTTGATCCAAATGTCGCGGTGGTTGCGGCGTGTGGAGTTATCGATCCGGATCGAAATGGTGCCGCAGCCGAATTCCACGCACTTCTCACCCGATTTGCCCAGCTCGACCTCAACAGGATAATTCAGTGACGCCATTCACCCAGCCTCTCCAACCCAGGGTAGATTTCATCATCGCCTGCCGCTTTGCAAGACCAGGCGAGCGGCCCTGTTCAAACCGGCGCCCCGGCAGGTGACCCCGGCTCTCGCCTATGGCGCGCTCGCGATGCTGGGCTCGGCCCTGGCCCATGCCGGGATGACGCTGTTGACCAAGCGGGCGAAAGACCGGCTGGTGTTTCGCGCCCTGTCGCTGATCTTCGTCGCCGGTCTGATGCTGCCCTGGCTGGTGTTCCAGCCCCTGCCCGGCTGGGAGGTGTGGCGCTTTTTGCTGCTCGGCGCGGCGACGATCTGGGCCTTCAACATGTTGTTGATCGCCGCCTTTGAACGCGGCGAGATGAATCTGGTCTATCCGGTGATGCGCGGCAGCGCCCCGGCGCTGGCGACGCTGGCCGCCTACCTCTTTCTCGGCGAGGCCGTGTCGCTGTGGCAGCTGATCGGGCTGGCGATCGCCTCGGCGGCACTGGTCGGCTTTGCCTGGCCGGAAAAGGACGGCACACCGAAGACCCAGGTGCTGCTGATCGCCCTGGCGGCCGCGGGCATGACCGCCAGCTATACCGTGATCGACGCCGCCGGCGTGCGCGCCTCGGGCAATGTGATGGTCTATACGGGCTGGTTCTTCGTGCTTTCCGGACTGACGATCGGCCTGACGGCAATCGTCCGGCGTGGCAGCCGCATCTGGACCCTCGCGCGCCAGGAAACGCGCCCGGCCGCGACCTCGATGCTGTTCAACCTGACCACCTACGGCCTGGCGCTCTACGCCTATTCCATCGCGCCGGTGGCGCCGATGGCGGCCCTGCGCGAGACCAGTATCGTGTTCGGCGCACTGCTTGCGGCGCTGGTCCTGAAGGAAGCTTTCGGCTTGAAGCGTATTGCGCTGGCCGTGCTATTGGTCACCGGACTTGTCGTGATGCAGACATTGTGAAGACCGAGGAGAGCCCCGTGAGCCAGACCGAGACCACGTCGAAACAGACCGCCAGCATGCTGGTTGATTTCGGTCCCATCGGGGTCTGGATCGTGGTCTACAATCTCGCCCGCGCCTATGCCGGCGACCAGGCGATCTATATCGGCACCGGCGCCTATATGATCGCCGCCGTCATCGGACTGGCCTACGCGATCCGGGTCGAGAAACGCTTCCCGCCCATGCTGATCTTCACCACGGTAATCGTGCTGGGCATGGGCACGATCGGCATCGTGCTGCAGGATCCGATCTTTCTCTATCTCAAGCCGACCATCATCAATCTCTTCTACTCCTTCCTGATCCTGGTCAGCGTCGCGCTCGGGCATAATGTCTGGAAGGTGTTCTTCGGCAGCGTTTTCAACCTGCCCGAGGAGGCCTGGACCATGCTGGCGGTGCGCTGGGCGATCTGGTTCCAGTTTCTCGCCCTGCTCAACGAGCTCATGTGGCGCCACATCACCGATTCAGTGGTGCCGGAATCGGCGCGCTGGTTCGCCGAAATCGACCTCTCGGAAAGCTTCTGGGCCAATGCCAAACTCGGTGTGATGGTGATCAGCATGGTGTTTGCGGCGCTGCAGATGCCGCTATTGCTGAAATACCAGCAGAACGGCGATGAGGACGAACAGGAAGTTGCATAAGAAATGCGACGTTCCGTGATCGGACAAATGTCATTTTTGCGTTATAAATCCGCCCTAGGATGATCCTGCCGAGCCCGGGAGACCCAGATGGCGAGCGACAAGCACAGCCCGAAAGTTTTCGACCTTGCGGACTCGCCGGGGCATTTGCTGCACCGGGCCCAACAGTTTGCCGCCGAGCGTTTCACCAAGTCGATGGCCGGTGCCAAGTTGACCCAGCGCCAGTTCGCGGTCCTGCACGCAACGTCGGGCAATGAGGGCCTGACCCAGACCGAGCTGGTGAAGACCACAGGCATTGACCGGTCCACCCTGGCCGAACTGGTCTCGCGCATGGTGCGCAATGGTCTCCTCGTGCGCGAGAAGCTCGCCGATGACGCCCGCGCCAATGCCATCCATCTCAGCGAATCCGGCCGCACCCTGCTTGATGCGGCCACGCTTGGCGCCATCGAGGCCGACCGCGCCATTCTCTCCGCCCTGCCCAAGAGCAAGCGCGCCAATTTCCTCGCCACGCTCGGACGCATCGCCCTGACCCTGGAGAAGGGTGAGGAGGCGGTGAAAAAGGCCAAGGTCAAGGACAAGGAAAAGAAGAAGAAGGCGAAGAAACGCGCCAAGGAAAAGGCCAAGCTCAAGGCGAAGAAGGCCGAAAAAGCTGAGAAGAAGGCCCGAAAAAGCGCCGGTGAATCCGCCGCGGCCTGAGGCCTAGTCCTGCCCGGCACCGCGCTCCAACGCGGGATAGATCCGGTTGCGCAACACACTCGCCGTGAGCGGGCCGGACCAGCGCGCCAGAATCTGCCCGCCCGCCCCGACGACCAGGGTTTCCGGCGTGCCCGCGATACCAAGCGCCTGGGCCGAGCGCCCGTCGACATCCAGCATCACGCCGGCATAGGGGTCGCCCAAACGGTCGAGCGAAGCATTGGCGGCCGCCGCCGTGTCACGAAAGGCGATGCCGTAAATCGCGACACCCTCGGCCTGCAGTGCCATCAGGACCGGATGCTCCATCTGGCAATAGGGACACCAGGACCCCCAGACATTGATCAGATAGGGCCCTTCAATCGCGGCCGGGTCGAAGCCCGACCGGCCATCCAGAACCGCCAGTGTCAGGGCGGGCATGGGCTCGGGCGCTGCGGGGCGAGCCTGGTACCAGCGCAGGCCCAACACGGTGAGCAGGGCGAGAATGCCCAGGACAGCGAGAAGGCGGATCGCGCGCGTCATGCCTCGTCAGTCTCCAGCCGCCGCAGCCGTTCCGCCGCCGCACGGCGCTCGGCGAGCGCGAAAATGACCAGCCCGATCAGTGCCGCAGCCGATAATCCCCAGGCCGACCAGACCCAGACGGCATAGCCGCCCATGGCGAGAAATTCGCTCATTTGAAATCCCCGCGCTCTTTCTGCCGCATCAAGGCATCGGCCCGGCGCGCTATGGCGCGGCTGCGCAGACGGTAGAAGACCAGCCAGCCGGCCAATGTCGTATAGCCCAACGCCATCAGCCCCAGCGGCCAGAGCTGGCTCGGATCAATCGTCGGCCCGTCGGCGCGGAAGACCGAGGCCGGCTGGTGCAGGCTCGACCACCACTCAACCGAGAATTTGACGATCACCAGATTGATCACCCCGGCCATCGCCAGGATGGCGCCGGCGCGCGCCGCCTGCTGCGCATCCTCCAGCGCCGAGCGCAGCGCCATATAGCCGAGATAGACCAGGAACAGCACCAGCACCGAGGTCATGCGGGCATCCCATTCCCACCAGGTGCCCCACATCGGCTTGCCCCAGATCGACCCCGTCGTCAGCGCCAGCGCCGTAAACACCGCCCCGATCGGCGCGATCACGGCTGCGGCCGCATCGGCGATGGCATGACGCCAGACAAAATAGACAAAGCTCGCCCCGGCCAGGCCCGCATAGAGCGCCGAAGCCATATAGGCGGCAGGCACATGCACATACATGATCCGCACGGTGTCGCCCTGCTGATAGTCCGGCGGCGAGGCAAAGAAGGACATGTAGATGCCGGCGCCGAGCAGAATCAGCGTCAACACGCCAAACACCGGAATGGCGATGCGGGCAAGCCGGTCGAAACGTTGCGGGTTAGCGAAATAGGACAGCATGGCGCTCACTTACTTTGCGGGACGCTTGGCGGCAACTGCCGGGTGGTCGCAGGGCGGCGGGTCATCCCAACCGCCCCCGCACCGCCGCCGCGATCCCGAAGGGGGCCAGCGCCACCGTCCCAAGGCTGATCGCCAGCGTCAGCAGCAGGTTGGCCAGCGCGCGCTCATCGCCATCAAAGGCCGAGCGGCCCGCCCCGGCGGCGAAGATCAGCACGGGCACCATCATCGGCGTCGCGATCAGGGCGATCAGCAGGCCGCCGCGCTTGATGCCGGCGGCCAGCGCCCCGGCGAAACCGGCGATCAGGGCGAGGGCCGGGATCGCGGCCAGCAGGGCGGCGCCGAGCACCAGGGCGGCGAGTGGCGGCAGGCCATACATCAATCCCCCCAGCACGCCGATCAGTGGCAAAGGCCACAGCGTCGCGCTGGCCTGGCCCATCACCTTGGCCAGGCACAGGGCCGCCAGGCTGGTGGGTGTGAGGAGATAGAGATCGAGCGTACCGTCGGCAAAATCATCGCCGAACAGGCGTTCTGCCGATTGCAGCACGGAGAGCAGGGCGGCAAAGGCGAGAATGCCGGGACCGGCGGCCGCGAGCAGGTCGGCGGCGGGGCCGATGGCGAGTGGGGCAAGGGTGATCGCGGCGAGGAAGAAGGCCGCCGGTCCGGCCGCACCGCCGCCGCCGGCCCAGGCGAGGCGGGCTTCGCGGGCGAAAATGGCTGTCAGGACGCCCATCACAGCCGCCCCATATCGAGGCTGCGGGTATCGGGCCAGTCGAGCGGCTGGTGCGTCGCCGCGATCACCAGGCCGCCGCGAGCCCGGTGCTGGCTCACCAGCGCCGCCAGGCAGGCGCGGCCTTGAGCGTCGAGCGGGCCGGCGGGTTCGTCGAGCAGCCAGAGCGGGCGATTGGCGAGCACGATGCGGGCAAGGCCGCAGCGCCTTTGCTGGCCGCGCGACAGCCGGGCGGCGGGGCGGTCGATCAGATGATCGATCTCGAGGGCCCGCAGGGCCGGCATGATGGCGGTGCGCGGCTGGCCATAGAGATCGGCCCAGAAACGCAGCGCGCTGCGCGGTGTCTCGCCGGGCTTGAGCCCGTCGGCATGGCCGAGCCAGGCGATGCTGTCGGCGGCGGCGATGGCCGGGGGGGCGTCATTGAACATTATGGTGCCGGCATCGGGCGCGATAAACCCGGCCAGGGCGCGCAGCAGGCTGGTCTTGCCGGTGCCATTGCGCCCGCTCAGCAGCAGGGCCTCGCCCGGCGCCAGCGCGAAATCGAGGTCGCGCGCCAGCACGCTGTCGCCGCGCGACAGGCCCAGGGCGCTCACCGCGAGGCGGAGGGACGGGTATGCCGGGGCCGGTTCGACGGGCTGGGAGAGCGGCGCGGAAGTCATGCCAGCATGTCGCCCAAATGCAGGCCATACGTCAACGTACTGCGTGCCGCATTGCAGCAAACGGGGATGAGGGGTAAAACCCGCGCAAACATGTGGCCATATCCAGCTGGCCCACCCTCCCCACCGGGTGTCTGACACCCCACCGACCCTGAGGACGATCGCCCATGGCTTCTCTCGACAGTTTTTCCTGCAAACGCACTCTCACAGCGGCCGGTGAGACCTATAGCTATTACGACCTCAAGGTCGCAGAGCAGAATGGTCTGGCCGGAATTTCCCGCCTGCCGGCTTCGCTCAAGGTATTGCTGGAAAACCTGCTGCGTTTTGAAGACAACAAGACCGTCACCAAGGCCGATATCCAGGCGATGGCCGACTGGCTGACGACGCGCAAATCCACCCACGAGATTGCCTATCGTCCGGCCCGCGTCGTGATGCAGGATTTCACCGGCGTTCCCGCCGTCGTCGATCTCGCCGCGATGCGCGATGCCGCCACCAAGCTCGGCGCCGACCCGCAGCGAATCAATCCGCAGGTTCCCGTCGATCTGGTTATCGATCACTCGGTGATGGTGGATAATTTCGGCCACGCCGACAGTTTCGAGAAAAATGTCGAGCGCGAATATGAGCGCAATGGCGAACGCTATAAATTCCTCAAATGGGGCGCGTCCGCCTTCGCCAATTTCCGCGTTGTGCCGCCAGGCACCGGCATCATCCACCAGGTCAATCTGGAAAACCTGGCCCAGTGCGTCTGGACCAAGGATGAAGACGGCGAAACCATCGCCTATCCCGACACCTGCGTCGGCACTGACAGCCACACCACGATGATCAACGGCCTCGCCGTGCTCGGCTGGGGTGTCGGCGGGATCGAGGCCGAAGCGGCCATGCTCGGCCAGCCGGTCTCGATGCTGATCCCGGAAGTGATCGGCTTCGAACTGACCGGCAAGCTGCCGGAAGGCGCAACCGCGACCGATCTGGTGCTGGTGATCGTGCAGATGCTGCGCCAGCGCGGCGTCGTCGGCAAATTCGTCGAATTCTACGGCAAGGGTCTCGACCACCTCTCGCTGGAAGACGAGGCCACCATCGCAAACATGGCACCGGAATACGGCGCCACCTGCGGCTTCTTCCCGGTCGACAAGGAAACCCTCGCCTATATGACGGCGACCGGCCGCGACGATAAACGCATCGCGCTGGTGGAAGCCTATTCCAAGGCGCAAGGCATGTATCGCCCCGAATACGAAGCCGATCCGGTCTTCACCGACACGCTTCATCTCGACATGGCAACAGTCGTGCCGGCGATCTCCGGTCCGAAACGGCCACAGGATCGTGTCATCCTCACCGAGGCCAAGACCGCCTTCACCGAAGCGATGGGCAAGGAATTCAACAAGGCCAATGAAATGGCCAAATCGGCCCCGGTCGAGGGCGAGGATTACCGCATCACCAATGGCGATGTCGTGATCGCCGCCATCACCTCCTGCACCAACACCTCCAACCCGTCCGTTATGCTCGGCGCCGGCCTGCTGGCCCGCAATGCCGTCAAGCGTGGCCTCAAGGTGAAGCCCTGGGTCAAGACCTCGCTGGCACCGGGTTCGCAAGTCGTCACCGACTACATGCTGCGCGCCGGCCTGCAGGACGATCTCGATGCGCTCGGCTTCAACCTGGTCGGCTATGGCTGCACCACCTGTATCGGCAATTCCGGCCCGCTGCCGGGTCCGATCTCCAAGGCGATCAATGAAAACGATCTCGTCGCGACCTCGGTCCTGTCGGGCAATCGCAATTTCGAAGGCCGGATCAGCCCCGATGTGCGCGCCAATTATCTCGCCTCGCCGCCACTGGTCGTTGCCTATGCCATCGCCGGTTCGATGCAGATCGACATCACCACGGAGCCACTTGGCCAGGATGCCGAAGGCAATGACGTCTATCTGAAAGACATCTGGCCGAGCTCGGCGGAGATTGCCGAGACCGTGCGCACCTGCGTCACGCCGGACATGTTCGCGACCCGCTATGCGCATGTCTTCCAGGGCGACAAGGCCTGGCAGGGCATCGCGGTTCCCGAGGGCATCAATTACGCCTGGGATCACACCTCGACCTATGTCCAGAACCCGCCCTATTTCGAAGGCATGACGATGGAACCGGATGCACCGGGCGATGTCGTCAATGCGCGGATCATGGGTCTGTTCGGCGATTCCATCACCACCGACCACATCTCGCCGGCCGGTTCGATCAAGGCCAACAGCCCGGCCGGCCGCTATCTGCAGGAACGCCAGGTTCCGGTGCTGGAATTCAACTCCTACGGCTCGCGCCGCGGCAATCACGAAGTGATGATGCGCGGCACGTTCGCCAATATCCGCATCAAGAACAAGATGCTGGACGGCGTTGAAGGCGGCTATACCAAGAAGGACGGCCAGCAGGTCGACATCTTCGACGCCTGTATGGATTACCAGGCTGCCGGCATCCCGCTCGTCGTGTTCGGCGGCAAGGAATATGGCACCGGTTCCTCGCGTGACTGGGCCGCCAAGGGCACCCGCCTGCTCGGCGTCAAGGCCGTGATCGCCGAGAGCTTCGAGCGTATTCACCGCTCCAACCTGATCGGGATGGGCGTCCTGCCGCTGCAATTCGAGGACGGTGCGTCCTGGGAAGCGCTCGGCATGACCGGTGATGAGAGCGTCAACATCCTCGGCGTCGCCGATATCGAGCCGCGCGCCCTGATGACGGTCGAGATCACCTTCCCGGACGGCACGGTGAAGACCGCTTCGGTCCGTGCCCGGATCGATACCGAGAACGAGCTGGAATATTATCGCGATGGCGGCATCCTGCACTATGTGCTGCGCAATCTCGCCCGCTCGTAAGTCCGCATAACCACCTCCGCCCGCGTCACAGCCAAGTGATTGGCCGATGCGGGCGGGCGTGATTATGTAGATCGCATGCGCTTTCTTGCTTCCCTCCTGACGGCCTGCCTGCTGGTTTCACCCGCCCTGGGGCAGGGCGAAGCCGCAACCGCACCGGCCGAATCCCGCCCGGTCCTGGTCGAGCTCTTCACCAGCCAGGGCTGCGGGTTATGCCCGGAAGCCAATCGCTATCTCGGCGAGCTTGACCAGCGTGACAATGTCTTCGTCCTCGCCTTCGGGGTCAGCTATTGGGACATGTATGGCTGGACCGACACCTATGCCCGGCCCGAATACGTCCAGCGCCAGCGCACCTATCTGCCACGCCTCGGCGTCAACCGCCTCTACACGCCGCATTTCGTCGTCGATGGCGTCACCGACGCGCCGGGCTGGAACCAGGACAAGGTCTCCGATGCCGTCGATGACCGCCTCGCGGCAATGCCCGACAGCCCCTCCATCCGGCTGGATGACGGCCCGTTCGGCTCCTTCATCGTCCGCCTTGATGGCGCCGCGCCGGAAGACAGCCTCGATGTCTGGCTGATCGCCTATGCGCCGGGCTGGGCCAGTGTCGAGATCGGTGCCGGCGAGAATGAAGGCGTCGAGATGCTGCACTACAACATGGTGAAAAGCCTCACCTATCTCGGCCGCTGGTCAGGCGGCGAGGCGGACTATATGGGCGAGGCCTATCGCCGCTATGGCACGGTCGCCATCGTCCAGGGCGCCAATGGCGGCCCGATCTACGGCTATGCCCGGGCCGAACCCACGCCTGGCGGCGGACGCTAGCGCGGTGCGCGCTTGGCCAGGATGCGCTGCAGGGTGCGGCGGTGCATGTTGAGACGGCGGGCGGTTTCCGAGACATTGTGATCGCACAATTCGAACACGCGCTGGATATGCTCCCAGCGCACGCGGTCGGCCGACATCGGATTGTCCGGCGGCTCGGGCTTGTCATCGGGTCTGGCCAGCAGCGCCTTGATGACGTCATCGGCATCGGCCGGCTTCGACAGGTAATCGACCGCACCGGCCTTCACGGCGGCAACGGCGGTGGCGATATTGCCGTAGCCGGTCAGCATCACGACGCGGCAATCGGCGCGCGAGGCGTGCAGCACCTTGACCACTTCCAGCCCGTCACCATCCTGCAAGCGCAGATCCAGCACCGCAAAGGCCGGCGGGTTCTGGCGCGCGACCTCTTCGGCCTCATCGACCGTGCCGACTGCCGAGACGACAAAGCCGCGGCTGGTCATGGCGCGCCCGAGACGGGTGCGAAACGGAGCGTCATCGTCAAGGATGAGCAGGGTCCGGTCTTCCGGCAATTGGTATTCCATATCGTCCACGTGTCGATCCTCGCGATTCAACATCCATCGGTCCATTACTAGCGGAGGATAGCCGCCGCCTCTACCCGGTTGCGCGGCCAGACGATGCGCACCTCGGCGCCGCCCTGGGGCGAGACATTGTCGAACGCGACCCGGCCTCCGGTCTTCTCGATCATCGTCTTGGCGATAAACACGCCCAGGCCCAGCCCGCCCTGGCCGGGCGTGCCTGAACGGGTGGTGATATAGGGCTCGCCGATCTTGGCGAGAATCTCGGTCGTAAAGCCCGGCCCGTCATCGCTGATCGTGATCCGCAGGCTCTCGGCGTCCCAGCCGCCAACGACCGTCACACGCGTCGCTGCAAAATCGACCGCGTTCTCGACGAAATTGCCGATGGCATAGAGCATTTCCGGCATGCGCTGCAGCATCGGGGCCGGGCCGGCAATGCCGCTGTCGCGGACAGAAACATCAAGCATCGGACCAAGCCCGCGCAGTGGCGCGCTCGCCTCTTCCAGCGCCGCGAGCAGTTCAACCCGGTCATGACGCTCGTCGGACACGCCCTGTTCCTGGCTCAGCCGCTTGAGGATATCACGGCAGCGCCGCGCCTGTGTCACCATCAGTTCGGCGTCCTCGCGCAGCAGCTCGTTATCCTGCACCTCGCGCAGCATTTCCTTGGCCGTCAGCTGGATGGTGGCCAGCGGTGTGCCGAGCTCGTGCGCGGCGGCGGCGGCGAGCGCCCCAAGCGCTGACAGGCGCTGTTCGCGCGACAGCACGCTTTGCGTCGCCGCCAGCGCCGTCGCCATGCGCCGCCCCTCCTGGCTGACACGCCAGGAATAGACAGCGGTGAAGGCCACCGCGACAAAGATCGCGCACCACAGGCCGAGCACATACATGCCGGGCAGATCGATCGCCTCGCCGTCGATCCAGGGCAGCGGCAGGCTCCACATCCACATCACCCCGGTGCCCGCCATCGCGATCAGGGCGACGCCGAGGGCCCAGCGTTGCGGCAGGGCCGCAACCGCGATGGTCACGGGCGCCGACAACATGACGACGAAAGGGTTCTGCAGGCCGCCGGTGAGAAGCAGCAGGACGCACAGCTGGATGACGTCATAGCTCAGCTGCGCGAAGGCCTCCCAGTCCTTGGCAAATTGCTGCGCCGGCACAGAAAGGGTCAGCCAGGTATTGATCCAGGCACTGGCCATGATGACGCCGAAGCAGACGCCGATCGGCAGTTCGAACCCGACGACGTAGTGGACCAGAAGCACGGTCATGGTCTGGCCCGCGACCGCCAGCCAGCGCAGCATCACCAGTGTGCGCAGGCGCAGACGGCCGAAAACCGGCGTCAGATGCGCGTCGCTGCCATAGGGGTCCCAATCGGCATCGGTCATTGGCTGGCTCCGGCAATGCAGCGAAGTCGATGGACAGGCGGAACAAGCCGTCCTAGCTTCGCATTTGCAGCAAATTTCATCCGACGCGGCATAACATGGTTTGTCCGCCTTCGGATAGTTGGTGGTACGCACATGCAACGCGCCTGGATCTGGTTGATAATTGCCCTGCCGATGATTGTCGTCATCGGATTTTTCACGCTGATGCTGTCCGACCCCGGTCAGCGCGAGGAACGCCGCGCACCAACCCGCACCAGTGGCGAGGCCCTGATCGGTGGCCCCTTCACCCTGGTCAACCAGGATGGCGAGACCGTCACCGACGCCGATTTCCGCGGCCGGGCGATGCTGATCTATTTCGGCTATACCTATTGCCCGGACGTCTGCCCCTTCTCGCTCCAGATCATGGCCGCAGCGCTTGACCAGCTCGAGCCGGAACTGCGCGACCGGATCCAGCCCATCCTGATCACGGTCGATCCCGGACGCGATACCGTCGAGCAACTGGCGCAATATGTCGCCTCGCCGGCCTTTCCGGACGGGCTGGTCGGGCTGACCGGCACGCCGGAGCAGGTCGCCGCCGCCGCGTCCGCCTATCGCGTCGCCTACCGGCGCAGCGAGGGCGAGGCGGAAGACGATTATCTGATGGATCACAGCTCCATCGTCTATCTGATGGATTCAGAAGGCCGTTTCGTTGACGTCTTCACACATGGCGCCGATCCGCAAACCATGGCGGAGCGGCTGCAAGAATTCCTTGAGGAAGAAGGTTCATCCTCATGAGCATTGCCGATTTCGGTGGTGCCGGTCCCGGGAGGACTCATGCTTTATAGTGTTTACGAGTTGAACCGTCTGGCGATGACGCCGTGGCGTGCCGCCGCCAACGCCACCCGCCGCATGATACAGGCGCCCTGGAATCCCATCGGCGACACCTATGCCGGGCGCACCATGGCCGCAGCCGCCGACCTGTTCGAGTCGATGACGCGGCGTTATGTCAAACCGGAATGGAATCTGGATCCGGTCGAGATCAGGGGTCACAAGGTGCCGGTCACCGAAACCGTCATCTGGAGCCAGCCCTGGTGCAATCTGCTGCACTTCGACCGCGACACCGATGCCCTCAAGGCTGCCGGCGTCAGCAAGGCCCAGCCGAAAGTCCTGTTCGTGGCGCCGATGTCGGGCCATTACGCCACCCTGCTGCGCGGCACCGTCGAGGCCTTCCTGCCCGATCACGACGTCTACATCACCGACTGGAAGGATGCGCGCAGCGTCCCGGTCACCGATGGCCGCTTCGATCTTGATGATTTCACCACCTATGTCCGCGCCATGCTGACCGAGCTGGGCGGTGATACCCATGTCGTCGCCGTCTGCCAGCCCGGACCGCCGACCCTGGCAGCGGTGTCGCTGATGGCCGAGGACAATGACCCGGCGCGTCCGCTGAGCATGACCTTCATGGGGTCGCCGATCGATACCCGCCTGTCACCCACCGTGCCCAACAAGCTGGCGCAGGATCACCCCTATGAATGGTTTGCCGACAATCTCATCCACACGGTGACCATCCCCAATGAGGGCGCGATGCGCCGGGTCTATCCCGGCTTCCTGCAACTGGCCGGCTTCGTGAACATGAATCTCGACCGCCATGTCGACGCCCACAAGGAATATTTCGCCAATATGGTGAAAGGCGATGGCGACGAGGCCGACCGGCACCGCACCTTCTATGACGAGTATCTCGCCGTGATGGATCTCAGTGAGGAATTCTACCTCCAGACCATCCGCGACGTGTTCCAGCAGCACAAGCTCGCGACCGGCACCCAGGAAGTCAAAGGCCGCCTCGTCAAACCGGTCAGCATCACTGACATCGCCCTGCTCACCGTTGAGGGCGAGAATGACGATATTTCAGGCATCGGCCAGACCCAGGCGGCGCACACCCTGTGCTCACAGCTGCCTGACAGCCTCAAGGAAGACTGGGTCCAGCCCGAAGTCGGCCATTACGGCGTCTTCAATGGCCGCCGCTTCCGCGAACAGATCGCGCCGATGATGAAGCGTTTCATGGCCGAAAAGGGCGCTGCGGCGCGCGACGCACGCTAGGGCAACGGCCCCGGCATCGCTATCGCATTGATGAATCAGGCATGCGCCGGACAGGCCGGCCGGTCAGCGTAACGACTGACGGCCGGCCTGTTCCGCCCGCATCAGTCCCCGGCCGGGGGCTCGGCGGTAATTCTCAGCCCCAGCGCGGCGAAATCGAACATCTTGCTCTCGACCTGGGCCATCAGCTCAGCAACGGTCAGCAATTCCGGCGGCGCCATTTCGATCACCAGTGTGCCGCCCTGGTTGACGAAACTGGTCAGCGCGGTCGCAGCTTCGGTCACCAGTGCCTGTGGCAATTCCGGCGGCGCGGCCATCATGCCGGCCGCAATCATCAATCCCGACTGGGCCCGCAATTCTTCCGGGGTCATGCCCTGGGCAGCCGCCCCGGCCTTGATCGCGCGATCAAGCAGCGACAAATCCTGCAGCCGCAGGGCGATCCGGTTGATCGACAGAGGGCCGAGCGCTTCAAGCACGAGCGCAGCGCTTTGGTCGGGGTCCTCCGTCTGCGCCAGCCGATCGGACATTGCACGGATATTGGCGAGGTATTGATGATAGCCGCCGAAATCCTGCACCATATCCAGACGCAGCCCGTCACGCAGCTGGATGTAATTCTCCCCGGTGGTATAGGCGCGACCGGCCTCGGGGTCATAGACGGTATTGCTCTCCAGGCTCATTTCCAGCTCGTCATAGCCGAGCAGGCCGATCGCCGAGGCCAGCTGGGCCCCCGCCTCTGCCGCAGAGTCGGGCACCAGCCGCAGCGACCCCATATGGACATGGCTCCAGATGCCGTCACGGCGCCTGTCCATTGTCATGACGATCTCATCCAGGGTGGACGAGATGCCTGGCGCCTCCAGGTCGAAACCACGAATCTGGGCCCGATCGAACATATCCATCTGGTCTTCAGGGTCTGCCGCGTAATAGGCGGCCGACAATTCGGCCTCGTCCGCACCGGCTGCGAGGGCCTCCATCAGCCCGGAATAGCTGGATGTCTTCAAACCATCGACCGAGATCTCGGCCAGGCTGGCCGTCACCGGTTCGCCCTCGGACTGCCCCTGGACAGCGAGACCCAGGAACTCGAAACGCCCCAGGGTATCGGTGGTGTAGTCGCGGAAGGCGAGCCGGTCGAGGCGCAGCTCGAACGCGGCGTCCGTCTCGCTGCCGGTCACCGTGAGATCATCCATGGCCAGCAGGCCAAAGCGGTAGAGATCCCAGCGCGAACCGGTCTCCTCCACCTCATCTCCGCGCAGCATGCGGCCCAGATCGGCGGACATTTCCGGATTGGGGCGCTCCAGCCGCATTTGCCGGATGAGGAAACTGCTCTGCGCATCGCTCTCCGAGAGACCCTCAAGCTCGAAACCGTGCAGCAACAGGTTTCCATTGGCGTCCAGCCGAGGTGAATCGAGGCGCATGCGGTCGGCGTGAATTTCCCGCGGTTCCGGATCCTGGACCCCGGTGTCATCTGCGGCCGCGCCCTTGTCGGTGTCCGTCGCTTCGGGATCAGGCGTGTAGTGGAAGGTCACATTGGTGAAGGTATAGATCCCGGCGCGGAAGTCGGAGCGCTCGAAGCTGATCCGGTTCTCGTCGGACCGGTGAAGACCGATCGCCTCCATAGCCTGGTCGGCAGCGCTGCGGTCAAGCCGTGACATGTGTTGTGCCTGCGCGGTCCCCGCGGGTGCCAGACCGGTCAGTAGGGCGGCCATCGCCGCGCCCATGAAAGCGTGTTTCATCCCGATACCTTCGCTCAAGAGTGGTGCTGGACCCTGTTTATCAGCCCGGGATTGGCCTGTCGCGGGCCAGTTGGCCGGTCATGTACGGGATTATCGCCCGGTCAGTCCCGGCCAAGACCGGCAAGGAAAGCCGCGATCGGGTCTTCCTCGGGGGCAGGCGCCTGCGCGACAGCCGAGGTCTCCACACCGGCCGGTTCGGCCAGCTGCAGCGGCACGCTTGATGGATGCGCGTCGAGCCCGGTCCGCGGGGCCGCGCCCATGAACGCACTGAAGATCCGCGCCGGCGGTCCGCCGCCCGTCGCGCGCTGCGTGCGGGAATTATCATCATTGCCGGTCCAGACCACCGCGACGAGATCGCCGGCGAAACCGGCAAACCAGGCATCGCGGAAATCATTCGTCGTTCCGGTCTTGCCGCCGACACTCAGCCCGGCGACAGCGGCCCGGCGGCCGGTACCCGAACGAACGACGGTATGGAGAAGATCGCTCATCTGCCCCAGCGTGCGGGCGTCGACGACGATATCGCCGTCGGCCGGCCGCGCCGCATACAAGACCTCGCCATCACGGGTCTCGATCGAGGCGATGCCATAGGCCGCCGCACGATAGCCACCATTGGCAAACGGGGCATAGGCCGAGGCCATTTCCAGCGGCGTCACCTCATGAACACCCAGCGCCAGCGAACGATCGACGCGAAGCGGACTTTCAATGCCAAAGCGCCGCGCCAACCGTGCGACATGGCCGCGCCCGGTCTCCTCGGCCACACGCACGGCGACCGAATTGGACGAGCGCGAGAAGGCCTCGCGCAGGGTCATCGGGCCGCGATAATCATCATTATAATTCTGCGGCGACCAGTCACCGAGCCGGATCGGGGCATCGTCGCGGACATCTTCGGGCGTCAGGCCGGCCTCGAAGGCGGAGGCATAGACAAAGGCCTTGAAGGCCGAACCGGGCTGGCGCCGGGCCAGAACGGCGCGATTGAACTGGGAGGTGGCGTAATTGCGGCCGCCGACCATGGCCCGCACGGAGCCATCATGGGCCAGCGCCACCAGCGCCGCCTCGCCGGCGCCCATCGCCAGTTCGGTGTCATCCATGATCGATGACACTGCCCGCTCGGCGGCGCGCTGGGCGTTCACATCCAGGGTCGTGCGCACAATCAGGTCGCCGTGATCGGTACCGACCAGGGCGCGGACATCCTGGGCGACCCAGTCGATGAAATATTGCGCACCCGGACTGGAAGCGCCGCGCGAGACCCGGATCGGGGTCTCGGCCGCCTCGATCCGCTCCTGCTCGCTGATCCGGCCGGTCTGGGCCATCAGGTCAAGCACCACGGTCGCCCGCGCTGCAGCGCGCTGCGCGTCATTGACCGGGCTGTAGCGCGACGGTGCCTTGAGCAGGCCGGCCAGCAGCGCCGCCTCGCCGAGATTGAGCTCGCTGGCGGTCTTGCCGAAATAGCGCGTCGCGGCGGCCTCGATCCCCCAGGCCCCGCCGCCGAAATAGACGCGGTTGAGATAGAGCTCGAGGATCTCGTCCTTGGTGAACTGGCTCTCGAGCCAGAAGGCGAGCATCACCTCCTGCACCTTGCGCCGCACCGTGCGCTCGGAGGTCAAAAACAGGTTCTTCGCCAGCTGCTGCGTCAAGGTCGAACCGCCCTGCACCACACGGCCCGCACGGATATTGGCCAGCAGGGCGCGGCTCGTGCCGATCAGGTCGATCCCGAAATGGCTGTAGAAGCGCCGGTCCTCGACGGCCAGTACGGCGTCGGTGACATAGTCGGGCAAATCCTCGATCACCGCGAGGCGGCCATGCGCGGAACCACGGCGGGCGATCAGGCGGCCCTCATGGTCGTAAAACGCCAGGCTGGGTGCCCGCTCGACCTCGATCAGGCCGGAGGTGTCGGGCAGATCGCGCGCGATCGAGACCAGCCAGCCGGCCATACCCAGCCCGACCAGCAAGGCCAGGCTGACCAGCATCCGCCACACACCGCCGCCGCCTCGCGGCCGGCGCCGGGATGACCGGCGCGCCGGACCGGGAGCGGAGCGGTTGGGGCGTGTTGCCTCGAGCGGGGTGGCAGGCCTGCGGGCCATCGACTGTCCTTGCTAGATATCCAGGGCTTCATCTGCGGGAATCGGAGTTAATTCCCGATGAAGAACAGCGCTTGCAGGCTTGCCCCGAAAGCCCCGGCGCGGCACCATGTCGGCCGAAGGGGATTTGTTATGTCCAGCAAGCGTTCCGTAGCAATTTTGGCCGCACTCGTCGGCTCACTCTGCCTGTCCGGCTGTATCGGCCTGTATGAAGGCGCCGACTCGGTCTGCCCCCAGGGCAATCCGAATGCCGATAACTGGCCCTATTGCGGCCCGGCCCAACCGGGCGGCTCACAGCCGCGCATGCTCGGCGAAAAGCACACCGGCGCGTAATCAGCCGCCGGCCGCATCTGCCTCACGCTCGCCGGCGGCGGCGCCCTGACGCGCGAAACGTATCAGCAGGGTGCCGGGCGCATCGGGCAGTTTCGAACTGTTGCCGAGCAGGGAAATACTGCCATTCGGCCGCCGTGCGAGCACGAAATCGGCATCCTCGCCGGCATCCTCGAGGCATTGCTCCAGCGAATATTCCTCGGTCAGCCGGGTCGCCTTGAAGCGCCAGCCGCTCCACCAGTCCCGCGCCAGCCCGTCATAGCCACGGCCGCGACGGATCAGGGTGCGGCCGCGGGCGGTAAAGGCGATCGCGCTCGGGTCATCATCGACCCGCGCCGATTCAGCCGGCCCGTCAAAACCGGAGAGCTGGAAGACATGGCTGCGGCCCAGTTCCGGCGCATATTCAATACAGACCAGTGCGTTATAGGCATCATTCGGGGTCACCGCGACCAGGCTCGCGAAACGCGAGGGCTCCAGCCGCCAGTCGGCGGTCTCGGACAGAACCTCGCCATAATAGACTTCATGCCCGGCCAGGCGCGCGGCGCGCAGGCGGCGCCAGCTGGTATCGGCGATGGTGACAGGCACTTCGGCTTTTTTCAGCGCGTCCGCCAGACCCAGGCTCCAGGGATTGGCGCCAACGATGAGCAGGCGTTCCGGGCCGCTCTCCGACAGCCCCAGCCCGCGCGCCAGCGGTGCCACGGCAAAGCCGCAGCCGAAGACGCTGGCAAAGACGGCCAGAAACACCAGCGGCGCCAGAACGGCCGCATCCTCACGGCCCGACTGCAGCAGGCTGACGGATAAATGCCCCGCCGTCGCCGCGGCGACGACACCGCGCGGCCCGATCAGGCCAATGAAGGTGGCTTCGGCCAGCGACAGGCCCGATCCGAGTGTCGCCAGGAAGACCGCGACCGGGCGCACCACCAGGATGATCGCGGCGACGGCAGCGAAATGCTGCCAGCCCAGCGAGCCCAGCGCAGCCGGTGTCAGAGACGCCGCGAGAACGACAAACACGCTGGCGACGAGGATGGAGGCGATGCCTTCCTTGAAGCGGCGCATTTCCTCGATCGAGGCGAGGCGCGAATTGGCAACAACCAGCCCGAAAACGGTGACGGCGACCAGTCCGGTCTCTGCGGCAAGGGCATCGGCGATCGCGTAGCAGACCAGCACGGCCGCGAGCACGAGTGGCGCCTTCATCGGTTCGGGCACCCAGCCACGCCGGAAAGCGTGCGACATCACGATGCCAGAGACGAAGCCCAGCACCGCACCAATCGCGATCCCGAAACCCAGGGCCAGTGCGGCCGAGCCAACGCTATGGCCGAGCTGGGTCTGATGGATCGCCTCGAACACGAACACGGCCGCCAGCGCCCCGATCGGGTCGTTGACAATGCCTTCCCATTTCAACACCGAAGCGATGCGTGGCGGCAATTTGGCCTGGCGCAGCAGCGGCAGGACCACGGTCGGTCCGGTGATGGTGAGCAGGGCACCGATCATCGCCGACAGGTCCCAGGCGAGACCGCCAATGAAGTGGAGCGCCAGCGTCGCCAGGGCCCAGCCGAGCGGGAAGGCCAGGATGACCATGCGCCGGACGGCCGTTGTCGTATCGCGCAATTCGCGGAAATTGAGGGTGATGCCGCCCTCGAACAGGATGATCGCCACCGCCAGCGCAATCATCGGCCGCAGATAATCGCCGAAGCTTTCATCGGGCGTCAGCAGCGGATGCCCCAGCGTCAGCGCCGCGATCGGGCCGAGCAACAGGCCGGCGCCCATCATCAGCACGATCGAGGGGACGCGCAGGCGCCAGGCCAGCCATTGGGCCGCGACACCTGAACCGGTGATGATCGCGATGGTCAGGGGAAGGTCAGAAGCAGCATCTATCATGGGGCCTCTGATAACGCGTTTCGGACATCTCGTCGCCTGTCAGGCGCGCTGAAACGCAGGGAGGTGGAAATGGAAGCTCTGCCCTATGAAGCCCAGATGGCGCTCGTTTCGTTTTGTGCCGCCACTTTGATCGGCGGTCCCGTGGCGCTGATCGGCGCCGGCCGTGTCGCCAGCCTGGCGCGCCTGACCATCGGTTTCGCCATGCGGCGACAGCTGACAACCATGCTCGGGCTCTCCGCCCTGGGCGGGCTCGGCGCGCTTGGTGCCGGCCTGGTGCCCGATTCCGGGGCGATCTCGCTGGCCTGGCTGACGGGCCTGTTTCACTAGGCCTCGGGAATGGCATCGCCATTGGCGCTGTGCAGGAATTCGAACCCGATCGAGCGGCCGCCATACTCGCCATTCTCGTAGAGATCCGCCTGCTGCACGAACCAGGCTGACAGATGTTCGAACAGGATGTCGAACAGGCGCTGCAGCGCCGCGGGATCTGCCGGCAGGGCAAGCGAGAATGTGGTGCCGTTCTGGATGGTGATTTCCATTTCCGGCCCCATCTTGGCGCAGGTCAGGACCAGGCGCAGCCAGTCCCCGGTGCGCGAGACCCGCACGGCGAGACCGAAACTGATCGGGTCGAGCGGCAGAAATCCGGTGCCCGAGACCGAGAAGGCACCGCTCTGGTAGGGCTGGGGCGACCAGGCACCCTCCGGCGGAACCAGATAGACGCAGACCTTGGAACCACCTGACAGATAACGGCAAAATCCGGCCTGGACGGCTTCCGCTACATTGCGGACCTGGGCGTAATTATCAAGGCTGGCCCGGCCATATCGCTCGGCTGCATCGGCCAGGGTGTCAAAGTGTGTCGACTCGCTCATTTCGCTCTCCCGCATTCGCTGCGGGCAGGCTAGTGTGTTGCGACCACAAACGGGAGGGGCGAATGCGGTATTCCATCTGGGCACTGGCAGTAGCGGCGGGGCTGAGTGCCTGCGCGGCGCCGGTCGCGACCGATCCCTATGTCTGGCAGACGCTGAACGGCGCACCGCCGCTGGTGATCGCGCACCGCGGCGCCAATGGCGAACTGCCCGAGCACACGATCGAGGCCTATACGCTGGCGATCGAACAGGGAGCCGACATCATCGAGCCCGATCTGGTGCTGACCTCGGACGGCGTCTTCGTGGTGCGCCATGACCGCTGGCTCTCCGACAGCACCGATATCGCCGATCATCCCGAATTTGCCGACCGCCGCCGCGTTGAGGCTGGCCGCGATGACTGGTGGGTAGATGATTTCACCTTCGAGGAAATCCGCACCCTGCGCGCACGCCAGGTCCGCGAGGGCCGGCCGACGGAATTTGACGGGCTCTACATGATCCCGACCTTCGAGGAAGTGCTCGATCTGGCCGCCGTCCATGGCGTGCCGACCGAGCCGGAAGTCAAATCACCCGCCGCCTTCATCGAGGCCGGGCTCGATCCGCTGCCCGAACTGGTCCGCATCCTGCGCCAGCGCGGGCTCGACACCGCCGACGCCCCGATCGCGATCCAGTGTTTCGAGCCGGACTTCCTGGCGCGGCTGAATGAGGTGATCGATGCGCCGCTGCTGATGCTGGTCTTCCAGATGCAGGAGCTTGAGCCCGATCTCGACCCGCTGATACCGACCGTGGCGCTGGATGATATGGTCGCCTTCGCCGATGGCGTCGGCCCCTACAAGGCCCTGCTGGTCGATACCAATGGCGAGGACACCGGCTTCATCGCCCGCGCCCATGCGCTGGGGCTGAGCGTTCACCCCTGGACCTTCCGCGACGATCAGCCGGTTGGTGACGGCGCCGATATCGAAACCGAATTGCGCCGCATCTATGCGCTCGGCGCTGATGCCGTGTTCACCGACTTCCCGGCGACGGCGGTGCGGGTGCGCGATGCGATGATCGCCGAGGGCGCGTCCAGCAACTGAGGCCTGGATCACTGAGCACCGGACATGAAAATGGCGCGGGAGCCAGGCTCCCGCGCCACAGAATCTAGCGATCCTTTTTTCAGACCTTAGTCAGCGAACTGGAGGTTCACTGCCTTAGGGCCTTTGCCGCGGCGATCCGGCTCGGTGTCGAAAGCGACTTTTTGACCGTCGCTGAGACCCGGCAGACCCGACGCTTGCACAGCAGAGATGTGCACGAAGACGTCATTGCCGCCCTCATCAGGAGTAATAAAACCAAAGCCTTTGCTTTGATTGAAGAATTTGACCGTACCTGTGGCCATGATGGGGAACCTTCCCTGTATGCATGCTCCGCGTCCGGGCACAATCCATATTGTACACACCAGCGTCCCGGTGTGGGTGTTACGGACGTGAAGTCGGGGAAGGCTGAAGTCGAATGGTCCGATGAACGAGGCACCGGATAGGCGATCAGTATTCCGTCCGGCCTATGTGGCCGCCCGTTAGAAAGGTGTTATGCGCACGCTTTCGCGAAGAAATCAAATGAATCCGGTGTGGTCATTTCAAGGCGGCTTGTCATAATCAATTTCCTCCATTGCCCTGTCAGGCCTTGATGTCTGAATCGGGCACTGCAATGGACACGGATTCCGGAGCCTCGCCATGACACGCCGCCGTTTCCTCGATCGCACCCATCGAAACCGCACCCGCCGGGACGAGTCCGGCCGCGGCTTCAACCCGGCGAGCATGATCCGGCTGGCCGGTTTCGGCGCCGCCATCATCATTGCAGCCGGCGTCTATATCGGCTTCACCCGCCAGGGCGAGACGATTTATGACGGCCGCTGGGGTGTGCTGCAGCGGCTGATCACGCCGCTCTTCTTCGGCGTCAATGCGCTGGAATTGCTGGTTCTGGTGATTGTCGGCCTCGTCGGCTGGCGCATCTGGCGCAAGATGCAATAAGCCATGCGGTCGGACAGGCCATCAAATCCCTGATTCAGCCCTAGCCACACATGGGTCGCGGGTCTATGTCGATCAGGATCGGCATGGATCAATCGGGCACGACAAGAGGACGAAACCATGGGTGTACGCGTAGCGGTATTTGGTGCGACGGGCGCGGTGGGCAAGGAAATGCTCACCATTCTGGAAGAACGGCTGTTTCCGGCCGATGCCATTCATGTCCTCGCCAGCCGCAAATCCATGGGCAAGGAAGTCTCCTATGGCGACCGCACCCTGAAATGCGTCGATGTCGACACCTTCGATTTCTCCACCGTCGACCTCGTCCTGATGTCGGCCGGCGGCGATGTTTCGAAGGAATGGACACCAAAGATCACCAGGGCCGGCGCCATTGTCGTCGACAACTCCTCGGCCTGGCGGATGGATCCGGACGTGCCGCTGGTGGTGCCGGAAGTGAATCCCGAAGCGCTCGACGGCGTGATGAAGAAGCGCATCGTCGCCAATCCGAACTGTTCCACCATCCAGCTGATGGTCGCCCTCAAGCCGCTGCATGACCGTGCCAAGATCCTGAAGGTCAATTGCGCCACCTATCAGTCCGTCTCCGGCGCCGGCCAAGCGGGCATGGATGAGCTGTGGACCCAGACCAAGGGCATTTTCGTCAATGATCATGCCGATCCGGTCGCCTTCACCAAGCAGATCGCCTTCAATGTCATCCCGCATATCGACGTCTTCATGGAGGATGGTTCCACCAAGGAAGAGTGGAAAATGGTGATGGAGACCAAGAAGATCCTCGACCCGAAGATCAAGCTGTTCGCGACCTGTGCTCGTGTGCCGGTCTTCGTCGGCCATTCCATCGCCGCCCATATCGAGCTGGAAAACCCGCTCAGCGCCAAGGAAGCCAAGGCGCTGCTGCGCGAAAGCCCCGGCCTGATGGTGATCGACAAGCATGAGGACGGCGGCTACATGACGCCGGTCGAGAGCGTCGGTGAATTCGCCACTTTCGTCAGCCGCATCCGCGAGGACCCGACCGTCGAGAACGGTCTCGCCCTGTGGATCGTCGCCGACAATCTGCGCAAGGGCGCCGCCCTCAATGCCGTGCAGATCGCCGAAGGCCTGAATAATCGCGGATTGCTGAAGCACAGCTAGGGGCGGTGCCGACCTGCCCGTTTCTGCATCGCTGCCAATCGCAAGAAACGGCTCGCCATCGGCGGCGCAGCTGCCTATCTGCGTGATCTGATCCCGCAGGAAGGCCGCCGCCATGACCGAGCCCACACCGACTGAAATGCGCCGCGCCCTGTTTGCCGGCCTTACCGGTTATCTGATCTGGGGCGTTTCGCCGCTATATTTCCAGCTCGTCGGCTTTGCCGATGCGCTGGAAATCGTCGCGCACCGCGTGGTGTGGTCGCTGCCGATGCTGTTCGCGGCGCTGTGGTTTGCCGGCAAGCTGCGCGCGACCTTCAAGGCGATGTCGGATCCGCGCGTGGTGATGATCCTGCTGGGCACGTCGGTGCTGATCTCGATCAACTGGCTGGTCTTCGTGCACGCGGTCAATCATGGCCAGGTTCTGCAGGCCTCGTTGGGCTATTACATCAATCCGTTGATGAGCGTCGCGGTCGGTGTGGTGGTGCTGCGCGAGCCGCTCGGGCCGTGGCGGATCACCGCGATCGTGCTGGCCACGCTCGGCGTGCTCAACCAGATCATCGCCGTCGGCGAAGTGCCCTGGATCTCGCTGACCCTGGCGCTCTCCTTCACCGGCTATGGCTATCTGCGCAAGATCGTCACCGTCGACGGGCGCATCGGCCTGTTCTGGGAAACGGCCTTCATCACGCCCTTTGCGCTCGGCGCGATCATCTGGATGCAGTCGCAGGGGACGGGCCATTTCCTGCAGGGTCCCGCCGAGGCGGGCCTGCTGATCCTGGCCGGGCTGATCACCATCGTGCCGCTGCTGCTCTACATTATCGGCGCCCGCGGCCTGCGGCTCTCGACCATGGGCCTGTTGCAATTCACCGCGCCGAGCCTGCAATTCGCCATCGGCGTGATGCGCGGCGAACCTTTCACGGCGGCGCACCTGATCACCTTCGGCTTTATCTGGGCCGGGGTTGCGACCTTCGCCTGGAGCCAGTTGCGGCGCGGGCGGGCGGCGGTAGCGACAAGCGACTAGGGCTTCGCTAGTCTGAGGGCAAACAGGAGCTTTCATGAGCGATTTCCCCGCCCCGACCCGTATCAAGACCAATGGTATCGAGCTTTCCGTGCATCTGGCCGGACCGGAAGACGGCCAGCCGCTCCTGCTGCTCCATGGCTGGCCGGAGCTGGCTTATTCCTGGAAGAACCAGATTCCGGTGCTCGCCAAGGCCGGTTACCGGGTGATCGCGCCGGATTTGCGCGGTTTCGGCGCCTCGGATTGCCCCGAGGGTGCGGAGAATTATGACGTCGATACGCTGATGGCCGACTTCACCGGCCTGCTCGATGCGCTCGGACACGACACAGCGGTTTTCGTCGGCCATGACTGGGGCGGGATCCTCGTCTGGCACGCGGCAATGCTGATCCCCGAGCGGGTGGCCGGCGTGGTCGGCATCAACACACCGCATCTGCCGCGCGGCGCCGAAGCGCCGACGCATTATTTCCGCGAGGTCGGCGGCGAGGATCATTACATCCTGCGCTTCCAGCAGCCCGGCTATGCGGAAAGCCGGTTCGAGGGCCGCGAGGATGATTTCTTCGCCTTCATCTTCGGCAAGCCGCCGACGGCGGAACAGTTCGAGGCGCTCTATCCGGAGATCACCCATATCCCGCGCCTGTTTGAACAATTCGGCGGCCGTGACGAAGACCGCATCGTGGTCGGCCCCGAGGACCGCCAGGTCTATGCCGAGGCCTATCGCAAGACCGGCTTCGGACCGGGGATGAATCTCTACCGCAATTTCGACGCCAACTGGCAACGCATGGGCGGGGTCGATCACCGGCTCGCCATGCCGTGCAAACTGGTCGCGGCCGAGTGTGATTTCATGCTGCCGCCCAAGCTGGCGGCCTGGATGCCGGCCCTGTGCAAGGATGTCGATATCGACATTCTCGAAGCCTGCGGCCACTGGACGATGTGGGAACAGCCGGAAATGCTCAACGCCCATCTCCTGGACTGGCTGACACGGCGCTTCCCGGCCTGATGCGCGATTGGATAAAACCCTGTAAGGTTGCAGAAATGGCATTGGGATCGCACAGGTGGACATAGTGACCGGTTATCGCGTCGACATACGGCCAGAGCATCATTGCGGCATCGTCTGGCTGAGCGGCCCGCACGCCATCGACAGCCTGATGCAGAGCACGGACGATGTCGCCACACATCCCGACTGGTCGACCGATTTCGACATCATCGTCGTGATTGGCGCTGATTCAAACCTGAACGACGTCACCCTCGAGACCCTGATGGCCTACCAGAGCTTCATTGCCGCGTGGAGCAGCCGGCACCGGACGGGACCCAACAGCCGCGCCGCAACGGTCTGTGACGATGATCTCAAACGAGTGATTGTGGAGTTGTGGCTCGCGGTCAACCGGCTCGCAACCGGCGTCGAAGACGCCATCTATCCGACGCTCGAGGCTGCCCTGGCCGGGCTTGCGCGGCCGAAAGACAGCTGAACGCCCGGCTGTCCGCGCGCCACTGCGATTGCAGTTGCATAAAGCAATCATTTGGTGAGAATCACTCCGATGACGGAAAAAACCTACGAACTGCAGATTGATCCGGCGCAGCGCCTGGCCATCCTCAACGTGGTCGGTCCCGCCAGCACAGCCTCCCTGATCCAGGCCTTTGGCGAACTGGCAGCGGATCCGGCCTGGCAGGGGCAATTCGACCTCATGATCAAGATCGGCCACGAGCCAAGCCTGGAAAGCTTTACCCTGCCGGCGCTGGAGGAATTGCAGGCCTTCATGCGCGGCTGGAACGCGGCCAATCGCACCGGCGCCAACCCGCGCACGGCAATTGTCTGCCCGGACGGGCTGAAGCGTGTGATCGCCGAACTGTGGGCTGCCATGAATGGCACCGGCGATTGGCAGGTTGAAATCAACGTCTTCGTCAGCCGCGCCCGCGCCTTGCGCTGGCTGCAATCGCCGGCAAGCTGACAGGCAGGCGCAAACCGGGTTATGCTTTCCCCGGTTGCGGGCAGCAGCATGCCGCCCGGCCATCGACTTGTCAGGCCTGACCATGACCATGACATTCAAATGGACGCTGCAGCATCCCCTCAAACTCGCCGTGCTGGAGCTCGGCGGCTCGCTGTCATCGCCGGCCTTGCGGAAGGCCCATGACGCCGCCACCGCGCTGCCCGACTGGCACACCGGCTACAATCTCCTGGTCATCCTCGACGACACGGTCCGCACCGGATCGCTCGACCTCGAGGCGATGGAAACCCATCGCGCCTATATGCTGGACTGGAACCGGGCCAACCGCACCAATCCCGGCCCGCGCACGGCGATGGTCTGCAGTGACGCGCTCAAGCGCAGCATGGCCCGCCTCTGGGCCCTGGTCACCGACGAGGGCTGGCCCATCGAGATTGCCATTTTCGCCGATGCAGACACGGCAATCGCCTGGTTGAACGAAAGACGGGATGACGTGGAAACGGCCGGCATTGCGGCCGATCTCACGGACACACCGTCATAGACAGCCGTACAGCGCCGCGATCAGCCGCAGCGGCCGCGGGTCGCCGGCGAGATGATGTTGCTGCCGGTTCATGACATAGGCCGCGCTCAGTCCGCGCACCGGATCGGCCATGGCGCAGGATCCGCCCCAGCCGGAATGGCCGACAGCCGCCGGTTCCGGACCGTAAAACCCGCCATGGGTATTGCGCATCACGCCGGCACCCCAGGACAGATCGAACGGCAACACCTTGTCGCGGCCGCGCACCCGTTCACGGGTGAGGTCGTTCAGCGTCGTCTCGGAAATGAAGCGCTTGCCTTCCAGCTTGCCGCCATCGGCATAGACACTCATCAGGCGCACCAGCGCCTTCGCTGTCGAATGCGCATTGGCGGCGGGAAATTCATGCATGCGCCATTCGCTGGCGCCGCGGCGGCCGGGCGAAGACCAGGGCTTGAGAAAGGCCAGCTCGCCGGCCGGCGTGACCGCACCGAGATCGGGCAATTGCTTCGGCATCGCATGCTCGGCGACGCGGCCATGTTCGCTCTCCGGCAGGCCGATATGGAAATCGATCTGACCGGGCCCGCAAATATCCTCGCGCAGGATAGCGCCGATCGAGCGGCCATCGCTGCGCCGCGCCAGCGCATCGACGATGAAGCCGAAGGTGACCGGGTGGTAGCCCGAGCCGGACCCAAGGTCCCAGAGCGGCGTCTGGCGGGCCAGTTTCGCTTCGATCAGGGCGGCGTCGAACCAGTCGGCGGCATCCATTTCTTCGGACAGGCCCGCCAGCCCGGCCTGGTGTGACAGCGCCTGGGCGACGGTGACGGATGATTTGCCGCCGGCGGCAAATTCCGGCCAGAAATCGGCAACCGGCGCGTCGTAATCGAGCAGGCCCCGATCAACCAGCCGCGCAATCACCAGCGCCGCGACGGCCTTGCCGGTGGAATAGACCGGCACCAGCGTGTCGGCCTGCCAGTCTCGGGTCTTCTTGCGATCGGCCCAGCCGGCATGGATGTCGACGACAATCTCGCCGCCGAGCCTCACGGCGAAACCGGCGCCAAGCTCGTCGAAATCGGTCCAGTTGGCGAGAAAGGCCTCGGCGACGGGCTCGAAACCGGCGGCGACATGGCCATGAAGGGTGGGGGTGAGAACAGTCATTTTGGCGCGGCCTGGGCGAGGAGATGATGATGTCTGGCTATCCTGTTCCGGCGCCGGCGATCAAGCACAGCATCGGCATAACTACAGCGCCTCGGCCTCGAGCGTGACCAGGGGATCACGGCGCGCGGCGATCTCGGCCACCAGCGGCAGCTCACGCGACCCCAGCTCATTGGCGCGCATCACCAGGCTGACCGTCGCGGCGACGGCGCGCTCCAGCGCCGGTTTCGGCGCCAGCCCGCCCAGCCGTGCCGCGGCGAATTCGGCCGTCAGGACATCGCCGGTGCCCTTGGGAGCGTGCGGGCAGCGCTCATGCGTCACCATCCAGGCCTCATCGCCATCGCAATACATCACCCCGATGCGGCCCCGGCGCGGCAGCGAGGTCACCAGGGCCGGGCATTTGAGCGCCCGCGCGGCGCGCAGCATGGATCCCAGATCGGTCAGCGGCCGGCCGGTGAGATGTCCAAGCTCAAAAGCATTCGGCGTCACCAGATCGGCGCGCGGCAAGAGCTGGTCGCGAATGGCCAGGGCGATCTGCGGCGCGATGTAGAGCCCGTCCGGCGCATCGCCCAGCACCGGATCGACCACGATCCATGCCCGGTCCTGCTGAATGCGGTCCGGCTCATTGGCGCCAGCCTCGCCGCGTCGGGCCTCGCGCACGGCATCGATGGCGCCGGCGGCCGCGAACACCTGGGCGGGATCGGCGAAATAGCCCGTCAGCACCAGATCAATGCCGGCATACAGGCCCTGGGCCTCGATGGCGTCGAGCATGGACTGCACGAGACCGGAGGCGACCGCACCGCCGCCCGGTGCGCCCCAGCCGGGATGGCGACCATAGAGCACGGTGGGAACCAGCATTGAATCAATGCCGGCAGCGTTGAGCACAGGGGCACTGGCGCCACCGCCGACGGTGGACGCTGCAACATGGCTTGAAATCAACAGCGCCAAAGGCATGGGAAATATGCTACATCCCTTTCCCCGTCATTCGAAAGCCCTTCATGAAGCGCCTGATCCGTTCCGCCCTGTTTGTTCCCGCCAATAATCCGCGTGCGATCGAAAAGGCGGCCCAGCTCGGTGCCGACATGCTCGTGCTCGATCTGGAGGATGCCGTCGGCCCCGACGACAAGGAGGGCGCACGCGGACTGATCCCCGGCACGCTTGAACATTGGCAATCCTCCGGCGCGCTGCGGGCCGTGCGGGTCAATGGCGCCGACACGCCCTGGGGCGCCGGTGACCTGCGCGCGGCCAGTCTGGCGGACGCGGTGATCCTGCCCAAGGTGGAACAGGTCGGCGATCTGCATGGCGCGCGCTCGTCGCTGAACGCCTATGGCTCCTCGGTGCCGCTATGGGCGATGATCGAGACGCCGCGCGGCGTGCTCAATGTCGCCGCGATTGCCGGTGCAACCGGGACCGGGCTCGGCGGCCTGATGGCGGGGGTCAATGATCTCGCGCGCCTGCTGCGCTGCGCCCCCGATCATGACCGCGCGGCGATGCTGCCGCATCTGGCGCAAATCCTGTGCGCGGCGCGCGCCAATGGCCTCTATGCGCTGGACGGAGTCTATAACCAGTTTCGCGACCATGACGGCTTTCGCCGCGAGGCGGATCAGGGCCGCATGCTCGGCTTTGACGGCAAGACGCTGATCCATCCCGGCCAGGTCGAACCGGCGCATCGCTGTTTCCAGCCGACCGCGGCGGAACTGGAGCGCGCGGCGCAGATCGTGGCCGCCTTCACCGATCCGGCCAATGCCGGCAAGGGCGTGATCAATCTCGATGGCGACATGGTCGAACGCCTGCATCTCGATGCGGCGCGGGCACTGTTATCGGCCGGCAGCGGCAACGACCCCTGAACCCGGGCGAAACGCAACCAAAAGCAGGTTTGGACTTTTACAAATGGGGCCGAAACGGCTTTCATTGGCGGAACTCAAGGAAACTTACATGACCGATTCGACTATCATCTGGCACAATCCGCGGTGCTCGAAATCCCGCCAGACCCTGGCGCTGCTGGAAGCGCGTGGCGGCTCGCTGACGATCCGCAATTACATGGAAGACAAGCCCAGCGTGGCCGAGCTGAAAGACGTGATGAAAAAGCTCGGCTTCACTTCGGCGCATGAATGGCTGCGCAAGAATGAGCCCGATTATCGCGAGCTCAGCCTGAAGGCGATCGAGGACGAGGCCGCTATCATCAAGGCGATGTCGACCCACCCCAAATTGATCGAACGCCCGGTCGTGATCCACGGCAAACGCGCCATGATCGGCCGCCCGCCCGAACAGGTCCTCGAACTCTTCTAGGCCCGTTCTGTTTGCCCCCGGCCGGACCATCTCGTCCGATCGGGGGCGATCGGCCTCATTCCGGGCGCCGGCTATGGCGTTAACCCTATAATTTATGCATTGCCGCGAACGGCAGCTCGGGCCAATCCGGACTCTCCCCCGTACTGGTGCCCCGGAGTTGTCATGCGCATTGCCGTCGTCGACGACGATCCGATCGAACTTTTCCTGCTGCGTGAGCTGTCAACGAGTTTCGATACTTCGCTTGAATTTGATGGCCACACCACGGTTCAGGCCTTCATCGAAGCGCGGCCGGAACGCTATGATCTGGTCTTCCTCGACCGTCGCATTCCGCCGCATGATGAATATCAGGAAACCCTGCCCCTGCTGGCCTCCGCGGGCTATCGGGGCCGGGTTGTGCTGATGACAGCCCATGATTCCGGCGTGAAGAATGGCGATTACCGTTTCGAGCTCGTCGGGCCGGTCAACAAGCTGGAATTGCTGGAGCCGTCCCGCCTGAAAGCGCTGATTCACTGCGCCTGACGGCTTCAGGCCGCCGCTTCCGCTGGCACCAGCAGGCGCCGAATCACATCACCGAGCTGGCGCGCCTCCTCGGCCCTCGCCGACCCCTTGCGCCAGGCGATGCCGATTTCGCGGCCGATCACCGGCGGATCAAACGGCCGCACTTCCAGCCCCATCCGGTCGACCAGGCCGGCCTCGACCGCCATGCGCGGCAGCAGGGTTGCGCCCAGCCCGGCTTTGACCATCTGCACCAGCGTATGCAGGCTGGTCGCCGCGAAATCACTGCGCACAGTTCCCGCCGAACAGGCGGCCAGCGCATGATCGCGCAGGCAATGCCCGTCCTCGAGCAGCAATAGAGGTTCGCCCGCCAGGTCGGCCGAGTTAAGCGTCGGCTTGTTCGCCAGCGGGTGCGAAGCTTCGCAGCAAAACAGGAATTCATCGGCACCGAGTACATGCGTCTCGATCATCGAGGCCTCGAAGGGCAGGGCGACGAGAGCCGCATCGAGCCGGCGCTCGAGCAGAGCGTCATAGAGACGCTGGGTCAGATCCTCGCGCAGATAGAGTTCGAGCTTGGGGTATTCCCGCCGCATGGTCGGCAGCACCCGCGGCAGGAGGAAGGGCGCGATCGTCGGGATGACACCGAGCTTGAACGGCCCGGCCAGCGGTTCGCCGGCAGCCTGGGCGGCAATCACCAGATCCTCGGCCTCGGTCATCACCCGGCGCGCGCGCGTCAGCACCGCCTCGCCGGCGGGCGTGAGGATGGCCCCACGGGCACCACGCTCGACCAGGATGACACCGAGATTGGCTTCCAGCTCCTTGATCGCAGCACTGAGCGTTGGCTGCGTCACGAAAACCGCCTCGGCAGCGCGGGAGAAACTGCCATGCTCGGCCAGGGCGAGCAGGAATTGCAACTGGCGCAGGGTCGGGAGCTGGGACACGTATTGAGATTACCTATGGCTTTCCAAAAAACAATCCATTGGCTTTATTCAGCGGTCAAGGGCAAAAGCGCACCGTATTCTGACGCCGGCGCTTCCTGCCGGCCGCTTAAACTGGAGAGACACATGCTGGGTATTGGCGAAAAACTGCCGGATTTCGAAATCACGGGCGTGAAGCCGGGTTTCAATGCACACGAGGAAAACGGCGAATCCGCCTTCGAGAACATCACCCAGGAGAGCTTTGCCGGCAAATGGAAGGTGATCTTCTTCTACCCCAAGGATTTTACCTTTGTCTGCCCGACCGAGATCGTCGCCTTCGCCAAGCTGAACGGTGATTTCGAGGATCGCGATGCGGTGCTGATGGGCGGTTCGTCCGACAATGAATTCTGCAAGCTGGCCTGGCGCCGCGAGCACCCCGATCTCGACAAGCTGCCGATGTGGCAGTTCGCCGACACGACCGGCTCGCTGATCGATTCGCTCGGCATCCGTTCCGACGCCGGTGTCGCCTATCGCGCCACCTTCGTGGTCGATCCCGACAACGTCATCCAGCATGTCTATGTGACCAACCTCAATGTCGGCCGCAATCCGGAAGACACGCTGCGTGTCCTCGATGCGCTGCAGACCGACGAGCTTTGCCCGTGCAACCGTCCGGTGGGTGGCGACACGCTCTGATCCCGATCTGACGGCGCCCTATCCCCCCGGGGCGCCGACGACCCGGCCCCGGTGCCGCCGCGACATGCCTGCGGCGGCATCGGGGTTTTTTCGACCCCGACATTGCAATTAAGACTTATTCGCCATGGAGACCCCGATGACCCTTGATGACCTGAAAAACGCCCTACCCGATTACGCGAAGGATCTGAAGCTCAACCTATCCTCCCTGGCACGCGAGACCGAGCTCGACGACCAGAAGAAATGGGGCGTCTTCCTCGCCAGCGCCTGCGCGACCGGCGAGGCCTCGACCCTGCGCGCCATCCGCACCGAGGCGGCGCAGCACATGGAGCCCGCCGCCCTCGACGCCGCCAAGGCCGCGGCCGCGATCATGGGGATGAACAATGTCTATTACCGCTTCATCCACCTGTCCAAGAACAAGGAATACGGCACGCTGCCCGCGCGCCTGCGGATGAATGTGCTGGCCAATCCCGGCGTCGACAAGGCCGATTTCGAGCTGTGGTCGCTGGCCGTGTCGGCGGTGAATGGCTGCGGCCTGTGCATCGACAGCCACGAGACCGAACTGCGCAAGCACGGCCTGACCAGCCAGCAGATCCAGACCGCGATCCGGATCGCTGCCACGGTTAACGCCGTCGCCCAGACCCTGGCTGCAGAAAGCGTCGTTTAGGCTTTTTTAAGACAGTGGCCACATTCGCCCAGACTGGAGAAAACTCCCGAAAACAACTAGGATTAGTACGTTTTTCGGGAGTTTTCCACAGGGCTTGCAAATCATAATAAGCTCCGTATAATGAGCTTATGTCCATGATTGATCATACCCTCGACCACCTGCCCAAACGTACCAATCCGGAGAGCCATGCGCTCCGCGGCGGGCGGACGTGGTTTTCAACGCGCACGATTTCGCGTGCGCGCCATTTTGCCGACCTGTCCTGGACGAGCCTGCTGGTACAGCTGGGCATCTCCGCAGCCCTGATCGCAAGCGGCCAGTTGCTGCTGCCGGGCGATTTCGCGGCCCTGGCCAATCTTCTGGGCGGGATCGGCCTGGTGTTCTCGGCCCATCGCATCCTGTCGAAACTCACCCTCGGCTTCGAGCGCGACTGATCCGCAGCGCACCCCTCGTGGCGCGCCCTACCTCCGACAATTGACCGAAGCGCTACAGGCACTAGTGTGCGCTCAGGGATAATTCGACGCGGCCACCGGCCGGCGTCGCGGAGGGAAAATCATGGGTTGGTGGTTCGGGATCAAACTCTGGCAGCGCGTTCTCATTGGACTGGCCGCAGGCGTCGTCTTTGGCGTCGCGGCCTCGCAGGTGATGGGACAGGAACAGGCGACCCTCTGGCTCGCCACCTGGGTCCACCCGGTCGGCACCGCCTTCATCAGCCTGATCCGCATGCTGATCGTTCCCCTGATCTTCACGACGCTGGTGTCCGGCGTGATCGCAATGGGCAAGCCGGCCAAGCTCGGCACGCTCGGGCTCAAGACAATCGCGCTCTATCTCGTCACCACCCTGTTTGCCAATATTATCGGGCTGACCTTCGGCACCATTTTCCAGCCGGGCCGCGGCGCCGATCTCGGCAATGTCGAGGCCGTGCCGGTCTCCACCGAAGCGCCGTCGATCACCGACCGCCTGCTTGAAATCATCCCGACCAACCCGATCGCCGCCCTCGCCGATGGCAATGTATTGTCGATCATCTTCTTCTCGATCTTCCTCGGCGTCGGCATCCTGGCCACCGGCAAGGTCGGCAAGCCGGTCGCCGACCTGTTCAATTCGGCCTCCGAAGTCGTGCTCAAGATCACGCATTACGTGATGGAAGTGGCGCCCTATGGCGTCTTCGCCCTCGTCTCCTACACCGCCGCCAGCCAGGGCCTGGAATCACTGCAATCGGTGCTGGTCCTGATCGTCGCCGTCTATCTCGGCCTCATCACCCACGCGCTGATCACCTATGGCTTCCTGATCCGCGTCGTCCTCAACCTGCCGCTGGTCCGCTTCTTCCGCGGCCTGACCGATCCGATCGCCGTTGGCTATTCCACCGCCTCCTCCTCGGCCACCCTGCCGGTGACGATCGCGGCCTGTGAGGACAATCTCGGGATCAAAAAATCTGTCGCCGGCTCGGTCCTGCCGCTCGGCGCGACGATCAATATGGACGGCACAGCCCTCTATCTCGGCATCCTGGCGCTCTTCACCGCCCAGGCCTTCGGCTATGATCTGACCTTCATGAACTACGTCATGATCGCGCTGACCGCCGCCATCGTCTCGATCGGGGCTGCCGGCATTCCCTCGGCCTCGCTCTTCCTGCTCGCCATCGTGCTGCAGACCTTCGACGTCTCGCCGGAGCACACCGCGATCATTGTCGGCTTCATCCTGCCGGTCGACCGCATCATGGACATGGCCCGCACCTCGGTGAATGTGACCGGCGATGCCGCCGTCGCGACCGCGGTTGCCAAGTGGGAAGGCGAGCTCGACGAGGACGTCTTCCGGGCCCCGGCCAAGGTCTAGCCGGCGCGCCGGAAAATCTTCCGGCCCCCGGTGATCCAGCCGCGAACTGGCAGCGTACATCCCCTGCGTCCCCAAGCAGGAGAAGTCGTTTGCCCTCAAGATCCCGTCTTCTACTGCTGGCCCCAACGCTGGTTCTGACCGCCCTGATTATCTGGGCGGTCAGGGCTGGGGACTTTGCCGGCGCCGGCGACTGGCTGACCGGCGAGCCTTGGGGCATCGTCACCCTCGGCGATCTCTATTTCGGTTTCGTCCTCAGCGCCCTGGTAATCGCGGCAACCGAACGGCGCTGGCTGCCGGCCCTGTTCTGGATTCTGCCAATTTTTGTGCTCGGCAATGTCTGGACCGGCCTGTGGTTCATCCTGCGCTGGCCGCAAGTGTGGCGACGCCTTGCGCCACGGGACCGGGCGGACGCGGCGTGACTGTCGTCACGGGCTGATCGCCACACCGGCGCTAGACAGGGCCGCGACCGATCAGGCGGGGGAAAACCGCGATAGGTCCAATTTGAGCCATTTTCGGACCAAATTTTCAGCCAATTTGAGGCCATTATCATTCATTAACGGACTCAGGTTCGACTTCCATCGCTCGCAAAGAGGCGGAGATCGTGATGACCAGGACAGGGCGCAGCAGCGGAACACTCGTCAAATCAGCCATGCTGTGGCTGACGGTCTGCATCATGCTGGCCTCAGTGTTCGGTGCCCTGCTGACCCGCCCTGACCCGCGCCCGCAATTGCACTTCGCCCCCTCCCAGCCAGCGCCGATCATGACCGCCAGCGCCGTGTTTGGGGCAAAAAACGCCGAACGCTAGACGCGCCGCCCCATGGCGCAGCTTGACTCGGCGCGCCCACGCGCGTAAACGCCGCCACTTATCACGCAAGCCTTACCGCTTGTCTTACCTGCACATCCGTCCCGGCGATCCGGGATACGGGGGAGGCAGGCGAGATCCCCGCCCGGCGAAGTTTTCGCTCAGCGGGGTCGCGACCCTTTGCGCCTTTGGCGCGACAAGACTGGGCTTTGCGCCTCTGGCGCGGGACCGGCAGATACAGGCAGGACAACGACTATATGTTCGACACACTGACAGACAGGCTTGGCGGTATTTTCGACAGTCTCACCGGGCGCGGCGCGCTGTCGGAGAAGGATGTCGATGCCGCCCTGCGCGAAATTCGCGTCGCCCTGCTGGAAGCCGATGTCGCCCTGCCGGTCGTCAAATCCGTCATCAAGCAGATCCGCGAACGCGCCGTCGGTGAAGACGTTATCCGCGCCGTCGCGCCGGGCCAGCAGGTCATCAAGATCGTCCATGACGCGCTGGTCGAACTGCTCGGCGGCGAGGGTGAGCCGGAAGGCCTCTATCTCGAGGGCGAACCGCCGATTGCCATTCTGATGGCCGGTCTGCAGGGCTCGGGTAAAACCACCACCGCCGGCAAGCTCGCCAAGCGCATCACCGAGAGCCACAAGAAAAAAGTCCTGCTCGCCTCGCTCGATACGCGCCGTCCGGCCGCGATGGAGCAATTGCAGCAGCTGGCGGCCCAGATTGATGTCGCCTTCCTGCCGATCGTGCCGGGCCAGAAAGCCGTCGACATCGCCAAGCGCGCGATGAGCGCCGGCCGTCTGCAGGGCTTTGACGTTGTCATTCTCGATACCGCCGGCCGCACCTCGGTCGATGAAGAGATGATGAGCGAGGCGAAGGCGATTGCCGACGTCACGCATCCGCACGAAACCCTGCTGGTCGCCGATGCGCTGACCGGTCAGGACGCCGTCAATACGGCCGCCAAATTCCACGAACGCCTGCCGCTGACCGGCCTGGTCCTGACCCGCATGGACGGTGATGGCCGCGGCGGTGCAGCGCTGTCGATGCGCCATGTCACCGGCCTGCCGATCAAATTTCTCGGTGTCTCGGAAAAGCCCGACGGGCTCGATGCTTTCGATGCCCGCCGCGTTGCCGGCCGCATTCTCGGCCGCGGCGATATTGTCTCGCTGGTCGAAAAGGCCAGCCAGGATATCGACCAGGCAAAAGCCGAACGCATGGCCAGGAAGATGGCCAAGGGCAAGTTCGACCTCGACGATCTGCGCGAACAATTCGGCCAGCTCAAGAAAATGGGCGGGCTCGGCTCGATCATGGGCATGCTGCCGGGCATGAACAAGGCCGCCAAGGCCCAGGCCGCGGCTTCGGGCATGGACGACAAGATGCTGACCCGTCAGGAAGCCATCATCCTGTCGATGACCAAGGCCGAGCGCGCCAAGCCCGAGATTCTCAAGGCCAGCCGCAAGAAACGCATCGCCGCCGGTTCCGGTGTCGATGTCGCCGACGTCAACAAGCTGCTCAAGATGCACCGGCAGATGTCGGACATGATGAAAAAGGCCTCCAAGGGCGGCCGTGGCGGCCTCGCCGGCATGATGGGCGGCATGGGTGGCAGCATGCCCAAGGGCATGGGCGGCCCGATGGGTGGCCAGCAGCCCTCGCTCGGCGAGATCCCGAAAGACTTTCCCGGCCTTGGCGCAACCAAACCCGCCTCACCACCGGGCCTGCCCGGCCTCGGTGGCACCCCGCTCGGACCCGATGGCCTGCCAATCGGCTTCCCGAAGAAATAACTCCGCATTTTCAAACCCGAATCCACCAGACATGAACCCGAAGGACCAATGCAATGTCTCTTAAAATCCGACTGACCCGTGGCGGCGCCAAGAAGCGCCCTTACTACCGTATCGTCGTTGCTGACGCCCGCGCCCCGCGCGATGGCCGTTTCATCGAAAAGATCGGCTCCTACAATCCAATGCTGCCGAAAGACGCCCAGCGCGTCGTGCTCGATCTGGAAAAGGCCAAGGCCTGGATCGCCAAGGGTGCCCAGCCGACCGACCGGGTCGGCCGTTTCATCCACCAGGCCGAAGCAGACGCCTGGGCCTGGAAAGCCGGCTCCAACCCGAAAAAGGGTGAGCCCGGCCAGAAAGCCAAGGAACTCGCTGCCGAAAAGGCCGAGAAGGAAGAAGCCCGCCTGACCGCTATTGCCGAAGCCAAGGCTGCCAAGGAAGCGCCTGCCGCTGAAGAGGCTCCGGCCGAAGAAGCGCCTGCTGCTGAAGCCGAAGCGCCAGCTGAAGAATAGTCCGGACAGGCTTCGCCTTTTCGTATGACAGACCGTCCTTCCCGTCCCCGCCCGGCCCTGTGCCGGTCGGGGATCCGGGTGGCGGAGTGAAAGCCCCCTGCATGACCGCCAAACCCGCCGCCGATCTCGTTTTCGTTGCCGCCATCGCGGCGGCCCATGGCGTGCGCGGCGAATGCAAGGTCAAGAGTTTTACCGGCGATCCGGAAGCCGCCTTCACCTATGGCCCCTTCCTCGATGCCGCCGGCAAGGAAATCCTGCGCGCCAAACGCTGGCGTCCGGTCAAGGATGGCTGGGTCGTCGCCTTCGAGCAGGAATTGAGCCGCGAAGACGCTCAGGCGCTGCGCGGCACCCAGCTTTTCGTCCCGCGCGCGGCCCTGCCCGAGCTGGACGATGAGGAATATTACCATGCCGACCTGATCGGCCTCACCGTCCAGGGCCTCGACGGCGCCCCGATGGGCAAGCTCAAGGCGGTGCATGATTACGGCTCCGGCGATCTGCTGGAAATCACCGCCACGCCCGGCTGCAATGGCGACTGGTTCCTCCCCTTCACCCGCGATTTCGTCCCCCATATCTCGCTGACAGACGGTCTGATCACGATCGATCCGCCGGAAGAAGTCGGTTCGAAGGATGAGGAAGCGGGCGGCGGCGAGTCGCTTAAATAACAATAAATACAATTACTTGTCATCCCGGACGGATGCCCGGACGCGACAGCGATCCGGGCGTAGCTCCGGGACCTACCCATTGGACCAGCTGGTCTCACGGGTAGGTCCCGGATCTGCGCCCCGCCTGCGCGGGGCATCCGTCCGGGATGACAAAAATTGGATTGTTCGGGGTTGTGGGGGCTGTGTTTGTCAGCACTTATCCCCCACCGTCGACAATCATCCCACGTCATCCCGGCGAAGGCCGGGACCTCGACATAGCAGGCGCGGAGCCCGGTCGATCGAGGTCCCGGCTTTCACCAGGATGACGAAAAGTGAGCCAACTTATCCCCGCCCCCCAAACCCTGGCGCATAATCACCTCGTTCCGGTCGCACGGGAGGCGTGAGCTCAGTCAGTCGCGGCGGTCGGGAGCGTGCAGCCTGTCCGGGCGAAGGGGTGACATCCCGAGCGCTGGCAGGGCGTCCAGAAGGGTCTGACGGCACTAAACGACCGACCTGAGTACCTTTCCGGATTGGAAACGGGGTGGAGACAGCCCGGGAAAACTGCACGTGTGGGACGTCACGGATGTCACACTTAAATTATACGCGTTACCGGCATTCGCCGGCGTCCCACACCCTCCCATCCCTCCAGCGGCCAGCCGCGTGGAGATTTTGGTGCACCCCGCCGCCCCGGCAGACAGGAGGCCGAGATGAGAAAGAACCATCCCAAACAACCCGCCCACCTTAAATACAATGACGACCCGCTGATGGGCGCCTATCAGGCCGCCGCCCTCGACATGTTGTTCGAGGGCATGCTGGCCGCCTCGAAGGCGAGCGAGCCGGAGCGCGTGATGGCCTTCGCCGACAAGCTGTTGCGCCATGTGCCCGAGCGCCGGATCGGCCATGCCTGGATCGACAGCATGACGATGCTCTCGCGCGACAAGCCGGTCCGCTACCGCGCCGTCAAGAAGCGCGTCCGTGAATTATCCGCCTGGCACGGGTTTACGGATGCGGAGGGTTAGGTGCGAGAGCCGACGCACCTTGTTTTCGCCGGAAATGCCCGCGAAACTGGTACAAAGCATTCACGGCGCCTGAAGGATCGAAGAGAAAGGCCCATTCCGTGCGCATCCTGACCGCCATCGCGATGACGATAGGCCTGGCCGCCACCGCAGCCGGCCAGGATGCCGGTCGAGCGGCCCGGGATGCGCGCTACACCTGCGAGATGCTCGAGGATATCGGGGATGCGCTACCCGGTCCGGTCTATTATTCCCGATATTTTGCCTCTGCGCACGACAATCCAGCGTTTGAGTTCGCAGGGTTCGATGAATTCCTGCGCCTGCTCAGCGGGACCCCCTACACCGGGGGGCGCTCGCATGCCTCTGAGGACTGGATGCGGGCATTCCGGCAACTTCCGCTGAGCGTGCTCCAGGAGGCCTGGAACGGCTGGCGCGCCGGCGGCCCGATTTCCTGTCCCGGGATCGCCGCCGAACAGTGGGCGACGCGAACCGAGATGGAGGCGCGTTGGAGGCCTATACAAGAAGCAAGAATGCGCGCGGCAACTCTGCCGCCCAATCACCCACTCCGGCTGGAGCCACCGCCCTCAGCCAGTGGCTATTTCATCCAGATTGCACGGCCGGTTTTCAACGAATCTGGCTACCGGGCGCTACTCCTCGACAGTGAAGGCATGAGCGCAACCATCTACGCATACGGCGAGGACGGGTGGCGGAGCATCGCCACGGAACAATGGGCGTACTACTGACCTCCCCCTCCCCTTTACCCACCATCCCTGCTAAACCCCGCGCCATGACCGAAACCACCCCCCAAATCCCCTGGACCGCGACGGCCCTCACCCTCTTCCCCGAGGCCTTCCCTGGCGTGCTTGGGGTGTCGCTGATCGGGGCCGCTGCGAATCGTGGGCTTTGGGCGCTTGAAGCTGTGGACATCCGCGAGTTTTCCCGTCATAAGCACCGCTCCGTTGACGATACTCCGTCAGGCGGGGGTGCTGGTATGGTGCTCCGGCCTGATGTAGCGGCAGCGGCGATCGATGCGGTGCAGTCTCGCTGGAGTGGTGAGAAACGGCCGTTGATCTATTTGACACCCCGGGGACGGCCCCTTTCTCAAGCGCGAGTGCGGGAATGGGCAGCTGGTCCCGGTATTGCCGTGTTTTGCGGACGCTTCGAAGGCCTCGATCAAAGGGTCATTGAAGGGCGCGACATGGAGGAGGTCAGTGTCGGCGATGCCGTGCTGGCCGGGGGCGAAGTCGCCGCTCAGCTTCTCATCGAAGCCTGCGTGCGATTGCTACCCGGCGTGCTGGGTGACCCGGCCTCGGCCGAAGATGAGAGTTTCGAGGGCGATCTCCTTGAATATCCTCACTATACGCGACCGCGCGTTTGGGAGGATAGAGAGACGCCCGAAGTGCTGCTCTCGGGGCATCATGGCCGGATCGAGGCCTGGCGCCGCGAGATGGCAGAAGAGATAACGAAGAAGCGCCGCCCGGACCTTTGGTCCCGGTATCTGGGGCGCAAGGAGAATGCGCGATGAACACGATCCAGCAGATCGAACAAGAAGAAGCGACCCGCGTCCTCGGCGACAAGGTCCTCCCTGATTTCGCCGCTGGCGATACGCTGCGCGTTCACGTGCGCATCAAGGAAGGCGAGCGCGAGCGCGTCCAGGTCTATGAAGGCGTCTGCATCGCCCGCAATGGTGGCGGCCTCAATGAGAGCTACACCGTCCGCAAGATCTCCTTCGGTGAAGGCGTCGAGCGCGTCTTCCCGATGTATTCGCCGAACGTCGAAAAGATCGAGATTGTCCGCAAGGGCAAGGTTCGCCGCGCCAAGCTGTACTATCTGCGCGACCGTCGCGGCAAATCGGCCCGGATCACCGAGCGCACCACCGGTCGCGGCATCGTCAAGCGCGAGCCAAAGAAGAAGGGCTGAGCCCTCTCTTCCTTACCGTATCGAAAACGCCCGCTGTTCAACCAGCGGGCGTTTTTTTACGTCTCGTTAGGGAATTCTGGCCGGTTTTGCCGCCCGAGTCCGGATTTGCGGGTCATGCGGCAATGGCTTGTGACCAAACCCGCAGATCAGGACTCACCGGCCGTTCAGGCGCCTGAATCCTCGATTTTGTGCATATCTTCATCGGACAGGCCGAAATGATGCCCGATCTCATGCACCAGGACATGCGCGATCAGCTCGCCCAGCGTCACCGTCTCGCGCTCGGCCCATTCATCAAGGATCGGACGCCGGAACAAAAAGACGCGCGACGCCTCCGGTGACGGGTCCATGCTCGACTGCTGCGTCAGGTCCACGCCCATATACAGGCCGGTGAGCTCGAAGGGATCTTCCAGCCCCACAGCCTCGAGCATTTCCGCATCGGCGAAATCGGCGACGAAGAGTTCGACATGGCCGCACAGGGCCCGATAGGCCCCGGGCATCTGCTCCCAGGCGGTTCTGGCGAGGCTTTCGAAGTCCGACAGGGTCGGCGGGGTCAGATTGGCGGTCGTGGTCATGGCGATATCCGGTTTTGCTGTGACGCCTCTAACGCGTCCCGGCCACGAACGCACGCTTCAATGCCGCAATATCCGTGAGGGCTTTGGCTTGTCATGCGAACAAAAACCGAACAAACTGCCCCCATGGATCTCTCAGACGTCGCCTCCGACCGCAATCCGCAGATCGATGACGCCCGGGCGCTGATGCGCGGCGCCGCGCGGCTCCTGTGGCAGATGGGCTTCAGCGCCATCCCGGAATTCTCGCTGCCCGATGGCCGCCGTGCCGATCTCGCCGCCATCGGCCGCAAGGGCGAGATTACCATTATCGAGGTCAAATCCGGCATTGCCGATTTCCGCGCCGACCATAAATGGAATGACTACACCGGCTATTGCGAAAGGATCTATTTCGCCGTCTCGCAACGCTTCCCCCACGCGGTGATCCCCGAGCATGCCGGTCTGATCGTTGCCGACGGTTTTGGCGGCGCCATCATCCGCGAAAGCCCGGTCCTCACCCTCGCCCCGGCCCGGCGCAAGGCCCTGACCCTGCGCTTCGCCCGCGCCGCCGCCGACCGGCTGATGCGTGTCGGGGAAGGCGAGCAGGCCGATTACAGGGCCACACCCGGCACGGGCTGACCTGCCGCGTTCAGGCCTCCGGCTTGACCCGCCAGGGCGGATCGATGCGGTTGACGCCGGCATGATAGAGCTTGATCAGATGCCCGTCCGGGTCGCGCAGATTGGCCTCGCGCCACAGCCAGCCCATATCCGCCGGCCCGGTCTCGAACTCGAAACCCTCGGCCTGCAGCGCCGCAACCTCGTCATCGAGCGCATCGCATTCCAGATAGATCACCGCGCCCGGCACGATGGCATCGGGGCTCAGGTGCAGCGAAAAGGTCGTATCGCCCTGCGGCGCCAGGAAGCGCGAATAATGCGGCGAATCGACCAGAAGACGAAAGCCGAGCCGTTGATAGAAATCCTTCGATCGCGAAATGTCACTGACCGGAATCGTCACCTGGTTCAGACGCATGACTGGCTCCCGTGTAATCGGCAATCTCGTCGAGCGGCCGCAATAACCGGTCAAGGCTCAGATCACTCAGCAGATAGGCCCAGCCCGCAGTGCGGGCATTGATTGCATCGGCAGCCGCTCGGCCGCCATCGGTCAACGCTTCCGCCTCGATCACCGCCCAGCGGGTCTCGCCCAGCGCCAGGATATCGAGTCTGACACGCAGGCCGGAAAAGGTTTCCTCGACATGGCGTCCAACCGGCTCGCCGCGCAGCCGGTCGGCCCGGCGCACATCGCGGAAGCGCAGGCGTGACAGGGCCGCCGAGGGGCCATTGCCGGCCCCGGCCGTGATCGGACGCCAGCCGCCGGGCTCGCGCAGCGAGAAATTGCGCGCCGAACGCCCGGCCCGCTCAAACACATAGGCCGGACCCCGCTCCGGCGTGATCGCGGTGCGGGCGATGTCGGAACTGTCCAGTGCAATGAAATCAAGCTCCAGCCAGCCATCAGCAAGCCCCATCGCCGGCACGGCCGCGCCGCCATCGGAGAGCTCGGCGGCATAGCTGCGCGGCCGCTCCGGGAAGCGAAGATAGATCAAGCCATTGCGCGCTGCGCCGATCAGGATGTCGGTCAGGACCCCACCCTCGCTGCCGCGCACCGTCAGCCGGGTGCCGGCGCCGGGCTGACCGGCATCGGCCAGTTCCAGCCGCGCCAGCTTGGCCGGATCGGCGGTGCGGGCCCCGGCATAGCGCAGATCGGCGAGAAAGGCGTCGAGCTCGGCAAGGCGTTCGGGGATCACGGGATGATCATCACGGCTCGGCATCACCCAGCCGGCCTCACCGCGCGCCAGGGTGAAATGATCCTCCGGGCCGGTGATCTCGATCTCGCGGGCATTGGCGACGGTCGTTGACCAGTCCGGCAACACCGGGCCGCTGACCTCGGGCTGCCAGTCACGCCGGGCCTGAATGACGAGCGTTGCCGCCGCGCCAACCAGCAGAAGTGCGGCGATACCGCCGGTGATCAACAGGTGGCGCAGTCTTTGACGATCCATCGGCCGGCTCATCGGGCACTCCTGCGGCGGCGCACCAGCGTTCCGGCCAGACCCAGCAATACCACCAGGGCCGGGGGCACACCAATGGTCCAGAATTGCAGACTGGCATTGAGGGCATCGATATCATGGCGGAAGTCCCGCTCGACCTCGCGCAGACGGGCCCGGGTCGCCAGGATTTGCTGGCGCAGCGCCATCGCTTCATCACGGCCGGCCCGTGCGCCCGGATCGGCCAGACCGGATGCCTGGCCAGAGCCCAGCAATTCCTGCAGCCGCGTCTCGGCGACCTCGATCTCGGCCTCGAGCCGGTCCTGGATCTCGACATAACGCGCCTCGGCCTCGGCCCGCAGCGTATCGACGCGCGTCATCGGCCGGGCCGAAGGAGCGCGCGACCGCAAGCCGATCAGGGCCGGGTCACCGGCCGCCATATCGACCAGATTCATCGCCAGCGCCAGATTGTCGGCAACGATCATGTCTCCAGCGGCCGGGTCACTGCGCAGGTAGAAACTGTCGTCGAGCCAATCGATATCGGCAATCACGGTCAGGTCCAGCGGCACCTGCGAACGCGCCAAATGCTCGGCGGGACTGAACATCACATCACCGGCCGGTGGCCCGTCCGGGAAGGCCGTGCCGGTCTCGCCGCGCAAGCGGGCGCCGAGGATCACCGGCTGGTGTTGCGGCTCGTAATCGCGCAGCAGGTCATCCGGGCTCGGGGCGCCGGCCGCGATATCGGCATCGACCAGGGCGCCATCGGGGCTGGTGGTCAGCAGCGGCGTCACGTCAAAACCACTGTCGGGGAGGAATTCGAGCGCGCCGGGGGAGCCGAAATTGATGCCGCGATCAAGCGTCGAGGTCGCGAGATCCTCGCCGTCGATCTGGGCGCTGCCAATCGAGAACCAGAGCGGATAGGCACGGCGACGGGCGCGGCCATCGGTATCGATGATCTCGACCGGCAGACCGAGCGTGCGATCCATCGCCACGGTCTGGCTGTCCCAGGCAACGCCCCAATTGGCGAGCAATTGCGGCAGGTCGGATGCGCGGTGGGCATCGACCGGCGGCAGGCCGTCGAGCCCGGGACGCAGGGCCAGATGCGCCATCGGATCGATGAAGAGCAGAACCCGTCCGCGCCGCAGCGCAAACTGGTCAATCAGATAGAGTTGCCCCTCGCTGAGGCGGCCGGGATGGATGATCACAAGCGCGGCGGCATCGGGAATGGCTTCGAAATCGCGCTCGATCCATTGCAGGTCATAGGCGGCGTTGAGGTCGGCGATGAAACGGTTGGGGGCCCCGCTGGAGGGCTCAAGCGGCAGGCCGGACAGCACCGCCAGACGCGGCCGTTCCGGCCGGTCGATATCGGAGATCAGGCGGGTGATGTCATATTCCAGCCGCGCCTCGTCGGCCTGGTCGAACAGATCGATCACCGCACTGTCATCGACAGAATTACGTGCCACCAGGCCGAAGAAGATCTGGTCACCGGTGTCGGTTGGCAGGGAATGCAGACCCGCCGCCAGCGCCTCGTCCTCGGCCTGCGAGAATGGCGCCGGATCGATCTCGATCAGCCGGATACGACCGCCGGACTGTTTCTCATAGGCGCGCAGCAATTCGCGTACCCGGGTGGCATAACTGCGGATCGCCGGATATTGCGCCGCCTCGGAGCGCGAATGGTAGAAGCGCCATTCAACCGGCTCGTTGAGACGGTTGATCACCGCGAGCGTGCCGGGCGAGAGCCGGTAGAGACCATTCTGGGTCAGATCGATCCGCACCCCTGGCAGCCATTGGCCCGCCAGGAAAGTGCCGGCAAGAAAGAGCAGGACAATGCTGGCCAGCATCAGCGGCAGATAGAGGGCCTTCTTCATCGGCTGCCCCCGCGCTGTTCGGCAATCATCACACCGGCCGCCCCCAGCGAAGCGAAGATCAGGCCGGCGAAATACAACAGGTCGGTCAGGTCGATCACGCCATTGCGCAGCGCGTCATAGTGCTCGAGCGCGCTGAGACCGGCGACGAATTCGGAGACGGCAGCGGGGGCATTGTCCCCCAGCACCGAGAGCACCAGCGGCAGACCGGCCATGGTGAGGATGAAACAGGCACCGGCACCGAGCACAAAAGCCACCACCTGGTTGGAGGTCGTCGCCGACAGGGCCTGGCCGATGGCGAGATAGCCGCCGGCCAGCAACAGGGCGCCGAGATAGGCGGTGGCGATCGCCATATTATCGGGCGAGCCGAGATAATTCACCGCGATCCACATCGGCATGGTCAGGAGGATCGCCGCGGCCGCGACCGTCCAGGCGGCGAGGAATTTACCGCCGGTCGAGGCCCAGAGCGGAATCGGCAGCGACATCAGGAATTCCAGCGTACCGCGATCGCGTTCCTCGGCCCAGGCCCGCATCGCCAGCGCCGGCATCAGGATCACCAGCAGCCAGGGCAGATAATCGAACAGCGGGGCGAGATCGGCGCGGTTGGTGTCGAAAAAACGGCCGATATGGAAGGCAAAGGCGGGTGCAGCAAAGGCAAAGACCGCCAGAAATACATAGGCGAGCGGCGTCTGGAAATAGGCCGTCAACTCGCGGCGATACACGGCGACCAGCGATCCCATCAGGCAGCCTCGCCGATAGCGGGTATGCCGGCGGTGAAATGCCGGAAGGCGGCCTCGATGCTTCCGGCTTCCGTGACGGCCTCCAGCGCATGCGGCGTACCGTCAAACAGCAGGCGGCCCTGGGCGATGATGATGGCGCGGCTGCATACGGCGGGGACCTCGTCGAGAATATGGGTCGAGATGATGATCGCCTTTTCCGGCGCCATCTCGCGGATCAGCTCGCGCACCCCGTCCTTCTGGTTGGGATCAAGCCCGTCCGTGGGTTCGTCAAGGATCAGCACGGCGGGATCGTGGGCGATGGCGGCCGCCAGGGCAGCGCGGCGCTTGTAGCCCTTGGACAAGGTCCCGATCGGTTGCGAGGCGGCAGCACCAAGGCGGGCGCGTTCCAGCGCCAGCGCAGTAGCACGTTTCAGGGCATCGCCGGAGAAACCGCGTACCTGCAGCCCGAACGCGACAAAGGCCCGCGGCGTCATCGCCGGATAGGCCGGGGCGCCTTCGGGCAGATAACCCAGACGCGACTGAGCCTCGATCCGGTCCTCGACGCAATCATGGCCGGCAATGCGGGCACAGCCGGCATCGGGCTCGAGGCAACCGGCCAGCATGCGCATGGTCGTGGACTTGCCAGCCCCGTTTGGCCCGAGAAAGCCGAGCACCTCACCGCGCTCGATCACGAAACTGACATCGTCGACGGCCCGCAGGCCTCCGAATTCTTTCACCAAATGGTCGGCAACCAGCATGGGAAGCGCTCACGTATTGCAGACCCTAGCGTTAGCGCGGTGCACAGCACTTGGCCAGAGCGAAGAGTGGTCGCAAAATACAAATCGGGGAGAGAAGTGTCGACCGGCACGCTGCTCTTGATCCGGGGGGCTGGGGGGGCTGTTTAAAACCAGGACCCAGAGCGTTGATGCGGCCGATCGACACCGAAACCGTGGCGGTGCGGTGCGGCGCGATCAGGCCGAAAAAGTGGCGGTTTTGCGGCACAGGGTGAAATGTTTGTAAGCTGGCGCCCATAACGCTCCAGCAATTCAACCGGGAGGAGAAACCAGGTGGCGGCAGGACCCCAGACCGCGAAAAAGGCGCCCGCCCCGATCATGTGGGACCGGCGCGAACTCTCCGATATCCTCAATGTCTATGGCCGCTTCGTCGCAATGGGCGAGTGGAAGGATTATGCGATTGACGGCCTGCCGAGCACGGCGGTGTTCTCGATCTATCGCCGCGCCAGCGAAGTGCCGATGTTCGCCATCATCAAGACCCCGGCCGATGCCCAGCGCCAGGGCATGTACAAGGTCGTCGCCGTCGACGGCCAGGTGCTCAAGCGCGGCCATGAACTGAGCCAGGTCCTGCGCGTCTTCGACAAGAAGCGCTTCACGGTCGTCGACTGAGCCTTGCCATGAGACCACGAAAAAACCCCCGGAGCCGGGCTCCGGGGGTTGATAATTTGACGGGGCGTCCCGTTCAGCTGCGCTGGATCAATTGCGATTGCCCATGAAGCGCAACAGGAAGAGGAACATGTTGATGAAGTCGAGATAGAGCGAAAGCGCTCCGTGGACCTTCATCTTGGCCGCCAGTTCCGGCGTGCCGCCATATTCATAATAGCTGATCTTCAGACGTTGGGTGTCATAGGCGGTCAGGCCGGCAAAGATCAGCACACCAATCGCGGAGATCGCGAATTCCATGGCGCTTGATGCCAGGAAGATATTGACGATCGAGGCAAGGATCAGACCGAACAGGCCCATCATCAGGAAGGAACCCATCCCGGTCAGATTGCGCTTGGTGGTGTAGCCGTACAGGCTCAATGCCCCGAAGGCAGCCGCCGTCACGAAGAAGGTGTTGGCGATCGAACCGGCCGTATAGACGGCAATGATCGAGGACAGGGAAATGCCCATCACGCCGGCGAAGACGTAAAACAGGGTCCGTGCCATGCCGGAGCTGAGCTTGTTGAGCCGGAAGGAGATCAACATCACCATGCCGAGCGGTGCCAGCATGACGACCCATTTCAGCGGCGTGTTGAAGATGGTGTTGCCCAGCGGCGTCACGCCAAAGCTCTCGGTGCCGATACCGACAAAGAAGAGCTGGGCCGCGAGGATGGCCGCACCGGCGGTTACCAGCAGGCCGATCGTCATCAGATTGTAGATGCCGAGCATATAGCTGCGCAGCCCGGCATCGACGGACATGTCCATCGAGGGCGCGCCAGCATGGGTGCGGGAAAAATCATTCATCGTTGCGGTCTCTCATTCTTGCATTCGCCCGATCAGGCGATTTGAACTCAATATCGTCTCGCCCCGCACCGATTGCAAGGCGGGACGCACGGGCTCCGCGTCCCCCCTTGTGCGGGCCTTCCGCGGGTTCAGGCCTGGGCGCCATTCAGGGCCCGCGCGGCAGGGACCGACAGCGCGGCCCGGGCGACCAGCGCGCCACCGGCTGCAGCCGACAGGATGGCGATCGCACTCACCAGGCCAACCGCCGCCCAGTCCGGCGCCCACACGGCCTCGACCAGTTGCGTCATCACATACCAGGCCGGCGGAATCGCCAGCAGCAATGCCATCATCGTCGCCATAACCCCGACCAGCGCGAATTCGAGGGCGAAGATCACCAGCACGCCAGCAGGCGTGACGCCGAATGTCTTCAGGAGCGCGGCATCGGCCACACGGCGGCGGGCCGCAGCAGCGAAGGCACCGAGCATGACCAGGGCACCGGCAAGGGCCACAACGCCGGCGACGGCATTGATGGCGACGGTGGTCTGTTCAAACACTTCGGCGGCAGCCTGCAGACGTTCACGGATACGGTAGGTCACCGTTTCGGAGAAGGCGGCGCCGATGGCCGCGGCAACCGCGTCCTCGACCTCCGGGTCCACACGCAGCAAGGCGGTGTGGCTGGCATTGGCGCCCTCCAGGGTTCCGGGTGCAAACACGATCGCGACATTGACGCCAAAACTGCCCCAGTCGATCGTGCGCAGACTGGCGATTTCGGCCGTGATGTCGCGGCCGAGAATGCGAAGGGTCAGCTCATCGCCAACGCCGACGCCCAGCCCGCGCGCGGCATCGCCCTCGATCGAGATCAGTGGCGGTCCGGCATAGTCGGCCGGCCACCACTCACCGGCTTCCAGCGCCGATTCCGGGGGCTGATGTGCCAGATAGGTCAGCCGGGTCTCGCCATCGACCAGCCAGCGCTCCGACGGTGCAACCGCCTCCATGTCGAGCGGCACGTCCTTGATGGCAATGATGCGGCCGAGCAGGGCCGGGGCGCGGCGATAGCGCTGCGGATCATCGATGTCACCTCCGGCGACAGCGACGATACGGTCGAAATCTGCAGCGCGGTCGGCGGGTATCTGCGCGATAGCGAGGCTGGGAAGATTGGCCGGAGCGGTATCGCGGATCTGGGTCGCCAGATTGTGCTGCACCAGGGTCACGACCGCGAGCAGGGCCAGCCCCAGCCCCAGCGCCGGCGCCGCGATCGGTGCCACCGAGCCGGGGCCGCCGAGCTGGGTCAGGGCCAGACGCAGGCCGCCGCGCGTCCCATGAGCCAGCCAGCGCGCGAGACGGCGTAGCGCGAAGGCCGCGCCCCAAAGCAGGGCAAACACCAGCAGGGCAAAGCCAAGCATCACCGCGGCCACCAGTGGCGAGGGGCTGAACAGGATGGCCAGCGCCACGAAGACGAGACCGGTCAGCAGGGCAGCGATGCGTTCAGGCCACGGCGCTGCGCTCTGCCCCCTGATATCGCCGCGGAGCAGGGCCGAGGGCGGCGTCGCCCGCGCCCGGCCGATCGCCGGCAGGGCAAAGGCCAGAGCCGAGAGCAGGCCGGACAGGATCGCCAGCCCCAGCGGCACAGGATAGAGGCCAGCCTGGACGGGAATCGGCAAGGCGTCGCCAAAGGCCTGCGCCAGCAGCATCGGCGCCAGCGCCCCCAGGATGGCCCCGAGTACCGAACCGGCCAGCGCCAGGGCGAGGATCTGCAGCAGATAGGCCAGCCGGATCGTGGCGCCGTCGGCACCGAGCGCCTTCAGCGCCGCGATGGACCCGATCCGGGTCGCCAGGAAGGTCGAGACCGCCTGGGCAACACCCAGCCCGCCGGCCAGCAGGGCGGCCAGCCCCGCCACCGCGAGAAAGACGCTGAGGTTTTCGAGCAGGTCGTCAAACTGGTCACCCAGCTGGTCGCGCGTCGTCAGATTGATGCCCTGCTCGCGCAGCTCCGGCTCGAGCCCGGCCGCGAGCGCCTCAAGGTCCGCGCCCGCATCATCAAGGCGGACCCGAAGCCCGGTGCTGTAAATCGAACCCTCGCGCAGCAGGCCTGCGGCTTCGACGGTCTCGAGCCCGACCAACAGGCGCGGCGCGAAATCGAAGCCGAGATTGAGCCGGTCCGGCTCGCTGGCCAGTTCGGCCCGCAATTCAAACACCTCGCCGGCCAGCTCGATCCGGTCGCCGATGCGGGCATTGAAGACACGGAATATGTCCGGATCGGCGGCGGCACCCGCAATGCCGTCGCGCACGTCGAACAGACGTTCCAGCGACAGATCCGGCACGGTCTGTACCGTTCCGAACAGGGGATAGGCCGCATCGACCCCGCGCAGCCGCACCAGACGGCGCTCATCATTCAGGCTGGCCATGACATTGATGTCGGCGATGCGGGACACTTCGCCCGCCGCGGCCATTCCGGACATCAGCGCGTCGGGGATGTGGGCGCGCTGCGCGGAGAATGCCAGATCGCCGCCGAGAATGCGGCTGAGTTCACCGGCGACACCGGCACGAAACATCGCGCTCGCCGAACCGGCGGCAGCAATCGCAGCGACGCCGAGGGTCAGACAGGCAAGGAAAACAATGAAACCGCGCATGCCGGCGCGCAGCTCGCGTCCGGCGATGCGGACGGCCAGTTCGATATTCATGACAGGATCGCCCCGTCGCGCATCTCGACAATCCGGTCGGCGCGGCTGGCGAGTTCGCGGTCATGGGTGACCAGGACCAGGGCGGCGCCATGCTGGCGCGCGGCGTCAAACAGGAAGTCCGCAATCAGACTGCCGGCAGCGGTGTCGAGATTGCCGGTCGGCTCGTCGGCGAAAATGATCTCCGGCCCGACCGCCAGCGCCCGCGCCACCGCGACACGCTGACGCTCGCCGCCCGAGAGCTGGCCGGGATAATGCGTCAGGCGGTGGTCAAGCCCGACCAGGGCCAGCGCCTCGCTGGCGCGTTCGCGCACTCGGTCCTGACGCGCAATCTCCAGCGGTGCCATTACATTCTCCAGCGCCGTCATCGTCGGCATCAGATGGAAGGACTGGAACACAAAACCGACCCGGCCACGCCGCAGACGCGCCAGCTCGCCCTCGCTGCGGCCGCTCACCGGATCACCGAGCAGCAGGATGTCGCCGGATGTGGCACGCTCCAGCCCGGCTGCGACCGCCATCAGCGAGGACTTGCCTGATCCGGACGGGCCGACGATGGCCACACTTTCGCCCGCAGCGACCTCCAGGCTGACATGATCGAGAATATGCACCGGCCCGGAAGCGGCCATCAAAGTGAGTTCAACATCGCGCAGCGACAGGACGGGGGGCAGGCTGGTATCTGTCATTGCGGATCCGGTGTTTGTGTTGATATCGAATTTCGATATATGTCATAGGGCAGCATTCGGCAAAGGCCTTCTTGAAAATGCGTCACATGTTTCACCTTGTCGTGATCGGCCTGCTGGCCCTGGCTGCGCCGGCGATGGCGGCCGGCGATGAGCCCGGCTACCGGCTTGTCTTGATCGGCGACAGCCTCAGCGCCGGCTTCGGGCTCAGCGATGAGCAGGCCCTGCCGGCCGCGCTCGGCCGGGCGCTTGCGGCGCGCGGTCTCGCCAATGTCCGTGTCATCAATGCCGGCGTCTCCGGCGACACCACAGCGGCCGGCCTCAACCGGTTCGATTTTTCCGTCGGGCCCGATGCCGACGGTGTCATCATCGCGCTCGGTGCCAATGACGCGCTGCAGGGCCAGCCGCCGGCGCAGGCCCGCGCCAATCTCGCCGCGATGATCGACCGCGCACAGGTGCGCGGCCTCGATATCGTGCTTGCCGGCATGCTCGCCCCGATCAATCTCGGCGAGACCTACCGGCAGGAATTCGATACCCTCTATCCCGCGCTGGCGGCCGAAAAATCGGTACCGCTCTACCCTTTCCTGATGGAGCCGGTCGCCCTGCACCCTGAATTCCTGCAGCGGGACGGGCTGCATCCCACCGCCGAAGGCGTTGAACGGATGGCCGAACCGCTGGCCGATTTCCTGGTCGAAGCCCTGTTCAATCCAGCGGAGCCGGCGCCATGAGCCAACGTCTTTTCGCCGCCATCGGCCTGCCGGACGCGGCCTGCGATCCGCTGCTGGCACTGCAAGCGGGCCTGCCCGGAGCGAGCTGGCGGCCACGGGAAAACCTGCATCTGACCCTGCGCTTCTTCGGCGATATCGATGAGCGCCAGGCGGAAGATCTCGATTTCGAGCTGGCCAAGATCGCAGCCCCCGCTTTCGAGCTCACGCTCGAGGGGGCGGGCTGGTTTGGCCGGCTTGAACCGCACGCCCTGTGGATCGGGGTCGGGGAAAATCCCGCCCTGATCTCCCTGCAGGGGAAGTGCGAACGGGCGGCCCGCCGCGCCGGTCTGGCTCCGGAACAGCGCAAATTCCTGCCGCATATAACGCTGGCCTATCTCGACAGGACACCCGTCGCCAAGCTGGCGAAATTCACACAAGGCCTGGGCACATTCCGCAACGGGCCAATCCAGGTGACCGGATTCAGCCTTTATGCCAGCTGGCTGAGCCGCGGTGAGGCGAATATCTACGAGCCGGTGACGCGCTACCCGCTCGGCTGAACTCAGTCCGGGGCCGCGACCTCAAAGGCCGCAGGCAGGACGGTGAGTTGCCAGGCATCATCCAGCCGGTAGAGCCAGAATACATCGCCATAGGCTGTCTCTTCGAGACGGCCATCGCTGCAGCCTGCAGTCTGGGATGCCGCTTCGCCGGCAAATTCGGCCAGCCAGAGACAGCTGGTATTGGAATGCTCGGCGACGAGCGTCCAGCGCGCCTGCGAGGTCGCGGCTTCGGCAAAGGCATCGGCGCGGCTGCGCGTGACATGGTCATCGGCGGTGCAACCGGTTTCAAGCCCGTCGGCAGCCTGGTGCACAATGACCGCCTGGCCACCGGCCTCGGCCGTGCGCAAGGTCCGGCAGGCAGCGCTGGCGAAGGCTTCGTCGACCGGTGGCGCACCGATCAGCTCGGCCAAGCGGACGGTCATTTCGGTGCCCAGCGGGCTCAGGGGACAATCGAGCGCGTTACAGTCCGGCGCGATCTTGCGGGCATGGCGCACCACCAGGATATGGCGGTCGGCCCGGCCAATATCTGTGGCCAGCCCGGCGGGCAGGCGCTCAAGCAGGGCGGGCCGGTCGAAGCCGGAGCCGGTTTCAGACCCCGCACAGGCGGCAAGGAGCGTGCACAGCGCAAGCATCGGCAGGAAGGATTTCATCACAGGCCTCATTTCCGGTTTTGCCGAAGCCTAGTGCGCCATGCGCGCCGCTGCCACCCCAAACTGGCGGTGCCGCTAAACCTCGTGCCGCATTGGCAAAGTCGCCCGGATTGTGGTGCCACTGGTGCTATCGCTCGCAATCGCGAGATTGCCTTCCATCAGGCCGGCAAGCTGCCAGCAGGTAGCCAGCCCAATACCGCCATCGCCGCGCATACTGCCCTGATCGGACCGAACCCGCTCGATCACCTCGGCGGGAAATTCCAGTTCGGACGCCACGACCGTGAAGGTGACCCCGACGATATCTTCGGCGCCCGGGTCGAGATCAACGGCCAGCGTGACCGTGCCGACCGGGCTGTACTTGATGGCAAGCGATGTGAGGATAGACAGCATTTGCCGGGTCAGACGACTGTCACCGACCATGGTCGTTTCCGACGCTTCCGAGGCCTCACCGACCAGTGTCAGGCCGCTTTCCTTCGCCGAAGGGGCATAAAGCGCGATGATGGAGCGGACCAGCTCGGCCGGAGAAAAGCTCACCGCCCGCACCTCGACATCGCCGGTCCTCAGCTGTGACAGCTCGATCACGGCGCCGACGCGCGCCAGCATGGTCTGGGCTGATTGTTCGAGCGTGCCCAGGAGCCGGCGCTGGTTGGCATCAAGGCTGGTATTTCCCAACAGGCTTCCCAGCCCGATAATGCCATTCAATGGTGTGCGCAATTCATGGCTGAGGCCGAGCAGGAATTCGGATTCCTGGCGTCCGGCCTGCTGCCGGGTCGCGCTGGCAGTCTTCAGCTCGGCTTCCAACGTCGTCCGGGCACGATGTTCCTGCGCCAGGGCCGAGGCCGATTTGTCGAGCTCCGCCATCAAGCGTCCGAACCGCAGGGTCAACCGCACCACGCCCGCGAGAAAGAAAACGGTCGCGACGGTCTCGACGCCCCAGCGGATATAGGTCTGCAACAGGCTTCCCCATTGCAGCATCATGGCCTCACTTGCCCAGAGCGGGCCGAGCAACAGGAAAGCCAGATGGAAGAGGTGAAAGCCGCCCCAGAGCAGCATCCCGATCGAAATCAGGCCCAGCTCACGGCTGACGCCCGCGAAGCTGATCGCCCGCAGATTCCGCGCTATCACGAACAGCGTGAGCGCAAGCGCGAGGATGACAAAGACGTCCTGGGCTGCCGTTGACAACATGAAGTTCTCGCTCATGCGCGGCCCATAAAAATCTACGGGGCAGTCAGACTTCCACCTGCGGGAGGCGTAAAATGCAACCAGCCCGATAAATGGAGCCCGCAACCTCTCCATTATCGCCCGGTCTGTAAAGCACTATCCTTCCGGATGAATTAAACATGCGCCTGCTTGACTTACTGCCACGCCCGGCGGCCTGGGCCGCCGGGGGTCGCGCGACAGGCGTCAGTCATTGCGGCCGAGCCGGCGCTTGCGCCGGGCAAGGAGCTGAAGCCGCAGTGCATTCAGGCGAATGAAGCCCGCTGCATCCTTCTGGTCATAGACCTCGTCCTCCTCGAAGGTGACGTGGGCCTGGGAATAGAGGGAATGATCGGAGCTGCGCCCGACGACATTGACCGAGCCCTTGTAGAGTTTGAGCCGGACATCGCCTGTGACATATTCTTGGCTGGAATCGATCGCCGCCTGGAGCATTTCACGCTCGGGCGAGAACCAGAAGCCTTCATAGAGCAGCTTGGCATAGCGTGGCATCAGCTCGTCCTTGAGGTGGGCCGCGCCGCGATCGAGCGTGATCTGCTCGATACCGCGATGGGCTGCCATCAGGATAGTGCCACCCGGGGTCTCGTAGACGCCGCGTGACTTCATGCCGACAAAACGGTTCTCGACCAGGTCGAGCCGGCCAATGCCGTGTTTGCCGCCGAGCTCATTGAGGTGCGTCAGCAGGGTCGCCGGGCTCATCGCCTTGCCATCAATGGCGCAGGCATCGCCGCGCTTGAAAGAGATGGTGACATATTCCGGTTTGTCGGGCGCATCTTCCGGCCGCACGGTGCGCTGATAGACCAGTTCGGAGGCTTCCTCGGCCGGGTCCTCGAGCATTTTGCCTTCCGAGGAGGTGTGCCAGAGATTGGCGTCGACCGAGAACGGCGCCTCGCCGCGCTTGTCCTTGGCGACTTCAATGCCGTGCTCTTCGGCATAGGCAATCAGCTTGGTGCGCGAATTGAGATCCCATTCGCGCCAGGGTGCAATCACCTTCAGATCCGGGTCGAGGGCATAGACACCGAGCTCGAAGCGGACCTGGTCATTGCCCTTGCCGGTGGCACCGTGGGCGACCGCATCGGCACCGGTCTCATGGGCGATCTCGACCAGGCGCTTGGAAATCAGCGGCCGCGCAATCGAGGTGCCGAGCAGATAGAGGCCTTCATAGACCGCATTGGCGCGCACCATCGGGAAAACGAAATCGCGGACAAATTCCTCGCGCAGGTCATCAATGAAGATTTCCGAGACGCCGGCCGCCTGGGCCTTGCGCCGAGCCGGTTCCAGCTCCTCGCCCTGGCCGAGATCGGCGGTGAAGGTGACCACTTCGGCATCATATTCATCCTGAAGCCATTTCAGGATGACGGATGTATCCAGTCCACCGGAATAGGCGAGAACGATTTTCTTCACTTTGGCGGGCGTTTGCATGGCGGGGCTTTCCTCTGCACCTTTTACAGCTCGCGTAGCGCCCCCGCCCCTTGTGTGCAAGTGCCCCGGCGCGAAAAATCCTTGCATGACAGCAATTCGCGGTTATTCGCCGCTGGACAGACAGGCGCAGGACCGCAATCTAGCCGGATGGTCACTCATCCCATTTCCGCCTTCTCAGGTTTCTCCGGCCGCCGCGCCCGCTTCGAGCATGACATTGCCGACACTGCGACGGCGCGGGAACTGGTGGTGCGCCTGTTGCGGCAGGCACGCGAAGAGGGGCTTCACGATGCGCCCGGCCTGAAACAGCGCCTGCTCCAGGCCGGAGTCGATCTCGACATGCCGCGCCTGGCCGATGCCCGCCGTTTTCTCGACAGCGACACGCCGCTCGACGCCAAGGCCGTTGAAACCGGGCTGACACCTGATATCAGCCGTTTGATCCTGCAAGTCCTCGACGGCGATCTGGCGATCCGGAATTTCCCGGTATTCAAGAACCGGATCGCCAATATCTACGCCCATACCGAAGCCGCGGCCGGCGGCGCGGTCGCCAGCTATATCCCGGAACTGGCCAAGCAGGACCCGAACGCGTTCGGGCTCGCGGTGTGCAGTATTGACGGGCAGCGCATGGCGATGGGACAGGCGGATACGCCCTTCTGTCTGCAATCGGTGGTCAAACCGCTCAATTACGCCCTCGCCCTGGCCCTGAATGGAGAACGCTATGTGCACCATCATGTCGGCCGTGAACCGTCGGGGCAGGGCTTCAATGAACTGGCGCTCAATCGCGACAACCGGCCCCACAATCCGATGATCAATTCGGGCGCCATCATGTGCAGCGCCATGATCCGTCCCGGACATCCGGTCGACGAGCGTTTCGAGATGCTGATGCGGTTCTGGAACTCTGCCGCCGGCGGCCAGGTCTGCAGTTTCGACGAGGCCGTCTACCGGTCCGAACAGGCGACGGCCGAGCGCAATTTCGCGCTGACGCGGTTGATGGACAGTCACGGCGTCTTCCCCGAGGGCAGCCAGCCGGAACGCGCGCTCGACCTGTATTTCCGCAGCTGCGCCATCTCGCTCGACTGCCGCGCCCTGTCGGTCGTCGCGGCGACCCTCGCCAATGGCGGCGTCTGCCCGCTGACCGGGCACCGCATCGCCGAGCCGGTCGCGATCCGCAATACACTCTCGCTCATGCTCACTTGCGGCATGTATGATTTTTCAGGCGAATTCGCTTTCGTAGTCGGCCTGCCGGCGAAATCGGGGGTGTCGGGCGGGCTGATGCTGGTCGTGCCCGGCGTCTGCGGCATCGGCCTGTGGAGCCCGCCCCTGGACCGGCTCGGCAATACCGTGCGCGGACTGGAATTCTCGCGCCGCCTGGTCGAGGCCTTCCCGTTTCACATTTTCGCCGGAACCACCGCCGGACCGGCATAGCCGGCTGGACTTTCGCCGCGTCTCTTCGCACCTTGTGCGCCACTTTCAGCCCTTCGGGAGTTCGCCTCATGCGACGTCATCTTGTTCTGATCACCGGCGCCTCCTCGGGCATTGGCAAGGCGCTGGCACGCGAATTCGCCGCCAATGGCTGGGACCTCGCCCTGACCGCACGCCGCCAGGACCGGCTCGAAGCCCTGGCCGAAGAGATCAAGGCGCAATACGGCGTCGATAGCCTGGTGATTCCGGCCGATCTGTCCAAGACGACCGCACCGAAAAAGATCGTCGAGGCGGTCGAGGCGGCCGGACGCACAATCGACGGGCTGGTGAACAATGCCGGTTTCGGCCTGCCGGGCACCTATACCCAGACCAGCTGGAAGCAACAGGCCGATTTCCTGCAACTGATGCTGGGCAGCTATGCCGAGCTCGTGCACCGGGTGATGCCCGGCATGCAGGAGCGCGGCTATGGCCGCATCCTCAATGTCGCCTCGGTCGCCGGCCTGATGCCCGGATCGAAAGGCCATACCCTCTACGCGGCCGTGAAGTCGGCGCTGATCAAGTTTAGCCAGTCGCTCCACTTCGAGGGCAAGGAATACGGCATCCACGCGACAGCGCTGTGCCCCGGCTTCACCTATTCGGAGTTCCACGATGTCAACGAGACCCGCGATCTGGTGTCGAAAATGCCGTCCTATTGGTGGCTGACTGCCGAGCAGGTGGCCGAGGCCGGTTATAATGCCCTCCAGCGCAACCAGCCGATCTGCGTGCCGGGCCTCTGGTACAAATTCCTCACCGGCCTCAACCAGGTCCTGCCGACCCCGATGTCGATGTGGATGATGGAGCACAGCTCGGGCAGTGTCCGCCGCGGCGAGGTGGCTTCCGAAACGCCGGCGGCCGGAGACTGATCCGTGCTTGACCTCTCCCTGCTGCCGCTTTTCCTCGCCGGTGGCCTGGCACTCGCCTTGACGCCGGGACCGGACATGACCTTCACCTTGGCCACCACGGCCTCACGGGGCCTGCGTGCAGGGCTGGGTGCGGTGGCCGGGATTATCACCGGCGGCGCGATCTGGACCGTGGCAGCCGCGATCGGGCTGGCGGCCCTGCTGACAGCCTCCGAACATGCGCTATCGGTCATCCGCTATGGCGGCGCGATTTATCTGTTGTGGCTGGCCTGGCGCACAATCCGCACACTCGATGATGCGCCGCATGCCCGCGCCTCGGCATCAGCCTCGCAGGCCTTCCTGCGCGGGCTGATGACCAATCTGCTCAATCCCAAGGTCGGGCTGTTCTTCCTCGCCTTCCTGCCGCAATTCACCAATGCCGAACTCGGCCCAATCTGGATCCAGATGCTGATCTTGGGCGGGATCTTCTTCGCAATGGGGACGATGGTCCTGGTCGCGGTCGCGCTCGCGGCCGGTGCGGCGCAGGCCCGCCTGGCCCGCTCGCTGACTTTGCGGCGCGTGTTAAACGGTCTGGCCGCGACGGCGTTTGGCGGGCTCGGTTTACGCTTGATCTTCAGCGGCGATACCGATTAGACCTGCCGCTCATGTTACACGCTGATCCCCGCCTGATCGTCGCGCTCGACAAGCCGACTGTCTCCGACGCATGGGCGCTTGTCGAAGCGCTCGGCGATAGTGTCAATTTCTACAAGATCGGGCTGCAACTCATCCCGATCGGCGGCATGGAGCTCAGCGCCCGGCTGAAACAGGCCGGCAAACAGGTCTTTCTCGATTACAAGCTGCATGACATCCCGGCGACGGTGGAAAAAGCGACCCGCAGTCTCGCCGATACCGGGGCCGACCTTTTGACCGTGCATGCCGAGCCGGCCGTGATGCGCGCTGCCGTCGCCGGCCGCGGCGAGAGCAGCCTCAGGATTCTCGGCGTCACCGTGATGACCTGCTATGACGACGAAATGCTGACCGAGATGGGCTATGCCTATGGCGCCCGCGACCTGGTCATGCGCCGCGTCGAGCAGAGCCTGGAAGCCGGTGTCGATGGTGTCGTCGCCAGCGCCCATGAAGCCACCGAGATCCGACAGCGTTTTGGCGGTGATTTCCTGATCGTCACCCCGGGCATCCGGCCCGCCGGCAGCGCCGCCGACGACCAGAAGCGCGTCGCCACGCCCGCTAAGGCGCTGAGCGATGGCTCGACACATCTGGTGATTGGCCGCCCGATCAATGCCGCAGCTGATCCGGCCGCAGCTGCGCGCGCTGTCATCGCCGAGATGGCGACCGCCTCACCGCAGCCGGAACCGGCCTGACCGCCAAAATCAGTCGGTTGGGTAGGGATAGGCCCGCCGGGGCAGGGCCTGGGGCCGCGGCGCTGCCCTCTGGTCAAGGGCACGCACCTGCAACACGCGATGATCCAGCCGGGCATGGCCGGTGCGGACCTCGCCATCGGCTGCAATCAGGATCAGTCCGCGATAGCTGTAGACCGGCGCAAATGGCCGCTCGACGCCGCCGACCAAGCCGCCAGTGAAGAAATCATCGCCGAGCCGCACGGTTTCATTTGAAACAGGCGTCATCTGGCGTGGCGACGAATTGCCAACCGGACCGGATGGTGCCGGCGGCCATTGCCGGTATGCGGTTTGAGTCTGCCAGCTCGAGCTCTGCTGCGACGAGCTATGGGAGCTTCCCGATGATCCGGAGACGATCACCGCTCGCCGGTGGACAGGCTGCGGTGATATCGAGCGTCCGTCATGACTGACCGCGCGGGCCAATTCGGGCCGGGGCGTCCGTGGCCGAACCGCCGGGGGTGGCGGCGAAACCGGCTGCGCGTCGGCTGACAGCTCGACGGCGGGCCGGACGGCCTCGGTTTGTGGCGCAGCCATGCCTGCCGGCATCTCCGTAAAGCGACAGGGTGGGCCGGCATAGCTGCCAGCCATGGCCTGACGGATTTCATCCTCGCTGCAGATACGCTCCGGCCCGCCAGCCAGACGCGGTTCCGTCTGTGGCTGGGCGAGCGCCGCCGGTGCGGGCACTGCGACGGCGAGCATAAGGGCAAACCAGCGTTTCATTCCGGCACACTAGCGCGTCATCAGCGTCAGCCCCAGCGAACGCACCCCGCAGGCGAACTCGCGCCGGTCATGACGGCTGACAGGGGTAGGGGTGCGGTCGGTGAGCGGTGTCAGAAATCGCTGGTCTTGCCGTTGCGTTCCCAGTCACCAAAGCGCGTGGGTTCGAGCCCTTTCGGCCCGCCCGTCTCGGCTGGAAGCTCGGTCATCGCATCAATGGCCGCACGGCGCGCCGCCGCCTCTTCCAGGGCTCGCCTGGCGGCCGGTGTCAGCACCTTGTCAGGGGTCTGGGGCGTGGCGGGTTTTTCCGGCGTGTCTTCCATGCTGAAGCGATACAACTCCGGGCCGACGGCGACAATGCCGCCGGGATCATTAGACGCAGCGCGGCCGCCGTGCTAGCTGGCGCGCATGAGTGATGGACTGGATCCCCGCCGGGTGGCTGCCCGGGCCTATACGCTTGTGCTCAAACAGCGCAAGACGATTGAATCCGCCCTGGACCGCGACCCCGGTTTTGCGGCGATGAGCGATCGCGACCGCGGCTTCGCCCGCGCCATCGTCTCGACCACCTTCCGCCGGCTCGGCCAGACCCGGCTGGTGCTGAACAAGTTTCTCGCCCGGCCGATCGAGGAAAACGCCGCCCCGATCCAGGCCATATTGCTGACCGGTGCCGCGCAATTATTGTGGATGGGCGTGCCGCCACACGCCGCCGTCTCCTCCGCCGTGTCGCTGGCTGATGAGGACGACAAGTCGCGCCGCCTCAAGGGCCTGGTCAATGCCGTGCTGCGCAAGGTCGACCGCGAGGGCGCCGCGATTGCCGGTGCCAGCGCGCCACAGGAAAACCTGCCGGAATGGCTGGTCCAGAGCTGGCGCAGCGCCTACGGCCCCGGCCAGCTGAGCAAGATCGCCAATGCGCTGCTGGAAACCCCGCCACTCGACCTGACGGTGAAGATCCCGTCCGAGCGCGAGCACTGGGCCGCCGAACTCGGTGCCACCATCCTGCCGAACGGGACCTTGCGCCGCGCCGGTGTCACCGATCTGACCAGCCTGCCTGGCTTCGGCGAGGGGGCCTGGTGGGCCCAGGACGCAGCCGCCTCGCTGCCGGCCCAGCTGATGCGCGTCAAACCGGGCGAGACGATTGTCGATCTCTGTGCCGCGCCCGGTGGCAAAACGATGCAGCTCGCCGCCATGGGCGCCCGGGTTATCGCGGTCGACACCTCCGAACAACGCATGAAGCGGGTCACGGAAAACCTGCAGCGCACCGGACTCGAGGCCGAGCTGGTCGTTGATGACGGCCGCAGCTGGCGTCCCGACAATCGCGTCGACGCTGTCCTGCTCGACGCGCCCTGCACCGCCACCGGCACTCTGCGCCGGCACCCGGAAGCCGCCTGGATCAAGCGCCCGGAAGATGTCGCCAAGATGCAATCCCTGCAATTCGAGCTGATCAAGTCGGCGATCCGGATGATCAAGCCGGGCGGGCGCCTGATTGTCTGCACCTGTTCGCTGCAGCCTCAGGAAGGCGAGGCGCTGGCCAATACGATCTCGAATTATGACAGCCTGGCACCATTTGCCATCACCCGCACCGAGCTCACCGATCTGGCCGAATCTGTCACGAAGCAGGGTTTCATGCGGGTGACTCCGGCGGTCTGGCGCAGCCATGGCGGCATGGACGGGTTCTTTATTGCCCGCTTCTCGAAACGGGCCTGAATCAGGCCTCGGTCAGTTCAATCAGCGGGCTTGTCTTGCACGCGTGCAACAGCACTGTTATCCGATCTGTCATGGGCGCTCCGGTTTATATTTCACCCTCCATCCTGTCGGCGGATTTCGCCCGGCTCGGCGAGGAAGTACGCGCGATCGACGCTGCCGGCGCCGACTGGATCCATATTGACGTCATGGACGGGCATTTCGTGCCCAATCTGACGATCGGCCCGGGTGTCATCAAGGCTTTGCGCCCGCATACCGAAAAGCCGTTTGATGTGCACCTGATGATCACCCCGGTGGACCCCTATCTCGACGCCTTCATCGAAGCCGGCGCCAATATCATCACCGCCCATCCCGAGGCCGGTCCGCATTTCCACCGCACCGTCCAGGCGATCAGGACACGCGGCGCCAAAGCCGGCGCAGCGCTCAATCCGTCCTCCTCGCCGGAGATGATCGACTATGTCCTCGAGGAGCTCGATCTGGTGCTGGTGATGAGCGTCAATCCCGGCTTTGGCGGCCAGAGCTTTATCGGCGACCAGTTGCGCAAGATCGAAGCCCTGCGCGACATGATCGATCGCCGCGGCCTGTCGACCCTGATCGAGGTTGATGGCGGCGTCACCCCGGCGAACGCCCGGGCCTGCATCGATGCCGGCGCCAGCGCCCTGGTTGCCGGCTCGGCCGTGTTCAAGGGCGGACCCGACATGTACCGGCAGAATATCAGCGCGTTGCGCGGGTAGAGACATGGCTGGCGCGATCCGTCTGTCCGACTATCCGATAGCCGCTTTGCAGGCGCTCAGACACGAAGCCTCCTCGACCGTGAATGCGATCGGCGTCCTGCGTTCGATGCGGGCGCTGGGCTCGATCCCCGACAGCCTCGTCACCTTTCCCGCCGACGTTTACAGCGGCGACGCGAAACGCGGCGCAGCCATGCTGGACGGCCGCTTCCAGCTCGCCGGCGACCAGCTTGACGCGCGGCCGGGTGAGGCGGGTATCTGGGCGCGTTCAACACCGTCGCGGGCCTTTGCGCGCAGCCTGCATGGCTTTGGCTGGTTACGCGATTGCGCCGCCGCCGACCCGTCCGGGCAGGGCTCGTTGCAGCTGGTTGATGCCTGGGTCCGCGAGTTTGGCCGCTGGAACAGTTTTGCCTGGTCACAGGACGTACTGTCCTCACGCCTGATGAACTGGTTGCGCTGCGGCGAATTGCTGTTCACGCCGCCGGATGCCGGGGACAAGGACGCGAACAAGCGCCATGCCGCCCGGATGCGCTGTCTGGTGCGCCAGGCGCGCTATCTGCAACGCGCCCTGCCGCTGGCACCCGATGGCACGATCCGCTTGCGCAGTGCTGCCGCGCTGACCCTGGCGGGGCTGTGTTTGCCGGAGCAGACCGCGCTGCTCAAAACCGCCATCCTTGCCTATGGCCATGAAATCGATCGTCAGATTCTACCCGATGGCGGACATTTGTCTCGCGCACCGCGCGCGGTCGCCGAAGCGCTGATCGATCTGGTGACGGTGCGGGATGTCGCGGCCGGGCTCGATGTCGAACTGCCAGCCTCCCTGCTGCGTGCCAGCGACCGCCTGGCGCCAATGGCCCGCTTCTTCCAGATGGTCGATGGCGGTCTGGCAAGTTTTCATGGCGGCGGCGAGGGGGACCGGACCGCTCTGGCCACAGTGCTTGAACGCGGCGACATCAAATCGCGCAGCTTCGGCTTTGCCCCGCATTCAGGCTATCAGCGCGCCCATGCCGGCGGCGCCACCGTCCTGCTCGATGTTGGCGAGCCGCCACGCGGCGCGCTCAGTGTCGAGGCACACGCCTCCGCGCTCGCCTTCGAACTCTGCACCGCCAGCGGCCGCCTGGTGGTCAATTGCGGCTGGGCCGACGACCAGCCGGCCAATTGGCGCGAGGCGGTGCGGGCCACCGCCGCCCATTCGACGTTGACGCTGGAGGAGACCTCCTCGGCGCGCCTGCTCTCACCGGGCTGGCAGCGTGAACTGCTCGGCCCGCGGCTGGCGACTTCGCCCGGTCCGGTTACGGCACGACGCAATGAAGAGGAAATGGGTGTCTGGCTGGAAGGCGGGCATGAAGGCTATCGCGAGGATTACGGCCTTTCCCACCGCCGGCGGGTCTTCCTGGCAGCGGATGGCGGCGACGTCCGCGGCGAGGACGCGCTGTTCCGGCCGATCGAGGATGGCGCACCGGATGATGTCAATGTGCGCTGGCGGTTTGCCATCCGCTTTCATCTCCACCCCAGCGTGCGCGCCTCCCTGGCCCGCGACTCCATGAGCGTGCTGCTGGTGCAACCATCCGGCGCAGGCTGGCGTTTCCGCTGCGATGGCGAGCCGATCCGGCTGGAACGCTCGGTCTATCTCGCGGCCGGCGCGCCGCCCCAGCGCGCCACCCAGATCGTGGTTCAGGGTGAGGCCGAACCGTTCGGCGCGGGCGACCGGCCGCCAAATCGTGTACGCTGGGCGTTTCAGCGCCTCGGCCGGATCGGTGGCGCTGCGGGGGAAAACACATGAGTACGCCACGACCTGAAGCACGCGCATCGGCCGCGGCAGGCAACAAGATGACGATGATCTGGGTCGCCCTGTTCGATCTCTGTGCCGGCGCAGCCTCGATGTGGGCGGCGATTCATCTGCGCTATTTCTTCGAGGGGACTCCCCCACCGGATTCGATCATGCTGCAATCGGTGGCGGTATTTGCGCTCGCCTGTGCCGTGATCTTCCCTGTCTACGGCCTGCATCGCGGTCTCTGGCGCTTCACGGCGCTCAATGATGCCGCGCGCATTCTGATGGCGATTTTTGTCGCCAACCTGGTTTTCCTGCCGGTGCTTTTCCTGATCAACCGGCTGGACGGCTTTCCGCGCACCAGCCAGCTGATCGAGATACCGATCCTGATCGCGCTGATGCTCGGTTCGCGCCTGATCGTCGCATCCTGGCGTTCGCGCGGTCTGCAATCGGTGTTGCAGTTTGAAGACCGCAGCAAACCCGCAGCGATCCTTGTTGGTACCGGCGATGACCTTGATCTGGCCCTGCGTGAGCTTTCCCGGCGCAATGGCTCGGTCCCGTTCCGGCCGAAAGCCCTGATTGAACCCAGCGCCACTCTCGCCGGGCGCGCCATTCACGGCATGCCGGTTCTGGGCGGGCTCGACGTGCTTCCCGCGGCGCTGAAACGACTTTCTCAGGCGGAGAAACTGCCGGTGCGCCTCGTCCTTGCCGGCACGAGCACTGATGGCGAACTGGTCAATGCACTGGTACGGATTGCGGCGCGCTCGGGCGCCAAGCTGTCGCGGGCCCGGCCCGCAGAGGGGCCCGGTGCATTTTCGCCGGTCGAGGCGGCCGATTTGCTGAACCGGCCACCGCGGGCACCGGATCTGGAACCGGCACGGCCCCTGATCGAGGGCAAGCGGGTTCTGGTCACTGGCGCGGGCGGCACGATCGGGTCGGAGCTGGCGCGCCTGGCAGCGAAGCTGGGGCCGGAGAAGCTGATCCTGCTCGATTCCTCTGAAGCCAATCTCTACGAGATCGACCTGGAATTTGCATCCCGGTCACCGCAAGTGCCCTGGGCGGCCGTGCTCGGGGATATCCGGGACGCGGGGCGGCTGGAGCAGGTCTTTGCCGACGAAAAGCCTGATGTCGTGCTGCATGCGGCCGCGCTCAAGCATGTCCCGATGAGCGAGCGCAATCCAAGTGAGGCCGTGCGCACCAATGTGCTGGGGACCATGCAGACGATTCAGGCCGCTATTCGCAACGGGGCCCAGATCGTGGCGCTGATCTCGACGGACAAGGCGGTTGAGCCGACCAATATCATGGGAGCCAGCAAACGCGCTGCGGAACTGTTCGCGCAATCGGCCGCGGTCCCGGATAGCGCCACCCGGGTCTGTGTCGTGCGGTTCGGCAATGTGCTCGGCTCGACTGGCTCGGTGGTGCCGCTGTTCGAGCGCCAGATCGAACAGGGTCAGGCCATTACCGTGACCGACCCGGAAGCCACCCGCTATTTCATGACCGTCGAGGAAGCCTCCGGCCTGGTACTCTCGGCCGCAGCCCAGACGGCCGCCGATCCGGCCCTCAATGGTGCGCTCTACGTGTTCGATATGGGCGAGCCGGTTTCGATCCTGCGCCTGGCGCGGCAATTGCTGCGGCTGCGCGGCCGCGATCCTGACGCGCCGGGCGCACTTTCCGTCGTTGGCCTCAGGCCCGGCGAAAAGCGTCATGAGAGTCTGGTCTATCCGTTTGAGCACACACACGACACAACGATTCCAGGCGTCTGGCTGGTAGACGGTCCCGGCAGCGACCTGAAGGCGGTCGAAGCCAGGCTGGCCACCCTGTTGGCTGCCGCAGAAAGCCAGGATGGTGAAGCCGTGAAACTGGCCCTGCAACAGGTCTGCGGCCTGAGCCCGGCGGCGCCGATCTGATTGACTTGTCGCGCCGGCGTGCTACCTCCCCGCTCGACCCCGCCGATCCTGAATGAATGGAGCCCTGCCCATGCCCGATCTGGACCTTGTTCCGCTTCGACGCGCCCTGATATCCGTTTCAGACAAGACCGGCCTGATTGACCGGGCGCAACGCCTGGCGGCTGCAGATGTCGAAATTCTCTCGACCGGCGGCACGCTGAAGGCATTGCAGGCCGCGGGCATTCCCGCCCTCGACGTGGCCGAGGTGACAGCGTTTCCCGAAATGATGGACGGCCGCCTCAAGACTCTGCATCCGCGCGTGCATGGCGGTCTGCTCGGACGCCGTGACAACGAGCAGGATGCAACGGACATGGCGCAGCATGGCATCCCGGCCATCGATCTGCTCTACGTCAATCTCTACCCGTTCGAGGATACGGTCTCCAAGGGCGCCGAATACGACACCTGCGTCGAGAATATCGATATTGGCGGACCGGCCATGATCCGCGCTGCAGCCAAGAACCATGCCTGGGTCGCCGTCTGCGTCGATGGCGAAGACCTCGATGCCGTGCTCGACGCGATGGACAATGAATCCGGCTCCACTCCGCTGGCGCTGCGCAAACGCTTGGCGGCCAAGTCCTATGGCCGCACCGCGGCCTATGATGCGGCGATTTCCAACTGGTTCGCCGACACGCTCGACATCCCGACCCCGGCCTACCGGGCCTTTGGCGGCAATTTGCTGCAGGCGCTGCGCTATGGTGAAAACCCGCACCAGGCCGCGGCCTTCTATCGCACCTCGGAAAACCGCCCCGGCATCGCCACCGCACGCCAGGTTCAGGGCAAGGCGCTGAGCTTCAACAATCTCGCCGATGCCGACGCCGCCTTTGAACTCGCCTCCGAATTCGATCCGGCCAGCACGGCCGCCGTTGTGATCGTCAAGCACGCCAATCCCTGCGGCGTCGCGCTGCATGATGATCTGGCCACCGCTTATGAGAATGCCCTGTCCGCCGACCCTGTCTCGGCCTTTGGCGGCATCGTCGCGATGAACCGCAAGCTCGATGCCGTCACGGCGAATGAGGTGGTGCGGATCTTCACCGAAGTGGTGATCGCGCCCGATGCCGATGAGGACGCGCTGGCAATCCTGTCGGCCAAGCCGAATGTGCGCGTGCTGCTGACCGGCGCCCTGCCAGACCCCGACCAGACCGGCTGGCTGGTCAAGACGGTCGCTGGCGGCCTGCTGGTGCAGGAAAGGGATACCGGACGGGTCCTGCCCTCCGAGCTCAAGACCGTGACCAAGCGCGCACCGACCGAACAGGAGCTCACCGATCTGCTGTTCGCCTGGAAAGTCGTCAAACACGTCAAGTCCAACGCCATTGTCTATGTCCGCGATGGCGCCACGGCCGGGATCGGCATGGGCCAGACCAGCCGTCTCGAGGCTGCCCGCCTTGCCCTGAGCAAGGCCGAGGCTACCGCTATCGAGAATGAGTGGGACCAGCCGCATACCCGGGGTTCGGTCTGCGCTTCCGACGCCTTCTTCCCGTTTGCCGACGGTCTCAAGGCGGCAATCGAAGCCGGGGCGACAGCGATTATTCAGCCGGGCGGCTCGATCCGCGATGACGAGGTGATCGCGGCAGCCGATGAAGCCGGGCTGGCCATGGTCTTCACCGGAATGCGCCATTTCCGGCATTAGGACGGGTCGTGACGCAATGTGAATCAACTAAACATTGACCAATCCGTCAGTGACGCCACATTGCACGCCATGATGTACGGATTTCTGATACGGGCGGTTCCTGCCGCCCTGGCAATCGCCGCGACCGGTCTGGGCGCTTCGGCCAGCTCCAATGTCACGGGGTTCGGCGTGCCGCAGCGCTCGCTCGAGCAACAGGTCGAACTGATCCGGCCGTTCACCCAGATCCGGATTCCTGAAGCCGCCACCGGTCCGGTACCAACGGTGCTGATGTTTCACGGCTGTGGCGGACTGCGTGAAGTTCAGGAAGACTATGCCCGCTCAGCCCTGGAGGCGGGGTACGGTGTCGTGATCATCGGTTCGAACGCGGCACGCGGCATTGATCGCTTTGCGGCCATGAGCCAGGTCTGCACCGGCCTGCGGCTGTGGGGCCGCGAACGGTCGGCGGATGTGTTTGCCGGCTTGAGGCTGGCGCGCGAAGACGCCCGTATCGATGCGACGCGGCTTGCCCTGATTGGCTGGAGCCATGGCGGATGGACGGTTCTCGAAGCGCTTGATGATGCCGGGCGCCGGGCCGTGCCCGAGGCGCTGGATATGGGCGGCGAGGCGGCGCCGGATCTCGCCGGGGTTCGCACCGCGATGACGGTCTACCCCTATTGTGGCTTTCCGATGCGCAGCGACGGGCGCGAATACGCCCGCGACATTCCGCTGCACGCCATTCTGGCCGAGAGCGACATGATTGCGCCGCCCGGTGATTGCGAGCGCCTGTTCGAACGCTCGGAAGCGGCCGGGCATCCGGTCGATTTCGAAATCCTGGCTGGCCAGACCCACGCCTTCGACGAGCCCAATCCGCCGCCTGACCCGCGCATCCATTACGATGCCGACGCGGCGGAACAGGCGCGCAGCCGCTGGATCGAGATTCTCGACAGCGAACTGGCGCGCTGAACCGCGTGCCGCCATTGCTGCGCTAGGGCTGGGCCACCGACGCCATTTCGCCGAGCTGGGTTGAGGCGATCGACAGTTTCGACAGTGTCCAGGCGCCGGACTCGTCGAGCTGACGCTGCACAAGGTCGACACGGTCGGCCTCGTCGCCATTGACGGTATTCCAGGCCTCGACCAGCGAATCTGCCCAGTCGCGCGACGGCGATTCGACACCGCTCGCCAGCGATCCACCCGCCTGGGCAGCAAAGCGCATCGCCGAGGACGCGAGGGCCTGCTGGCTGGCATAGAGATCTTCCATCAGCCGGCGGACCGCGAGACGATCCCAGTGCAGCTCGGACGACACTTCCTGGCCGAGACCGCGCAGACGGTCAAAGCGGAAGCGGGCGCCGATCGCGTGGTAGATATAGGCGGTCGATGCGAGCGGCCAGTCACTGGCCACCGCCATGTCGATGACATCGGTTGACGAGGTCAGAGGCCGCAATTCGGCCACAGCCTTCGCCAGCGCCGGCGGTGCGCCGGCGGCGACGAATTTCTGCTTGCGGGAGCGAACACCCTTGCGCTCGTGATCGGAGATGATCTCGTGCGCCATGCCGCGCAATTCCTGCACGCCGGACTGGTAGTTCTCGATCACCGTGCCGATCGCCTCCAGCGAGGAGGCGGCGCGGCCGCGATTGCGCCGGACCAGCCAATAGGCTTGGCGCCGCAGCAGGCGGATGATCTCGCCGTGAAGATCGATCTGGACCGAGGCCGGGGCCTTGTTGTCGAGCTGGTTGATCTCGGTCGACAATTCACTGAAGCGGAAAATCTGGCGTCCGACCTCGAAGGCGTGGGCGATCGCCGGCACCGCAGCGGCCGTGGAGTCGATCGCGCGGTGGATGAAGGTCGGCCCGCCCAGATTGATCATTTCATTGGCGAGAACCGTGGAGATGATCTCCCGTTTCAGGCGATGGCTTTCCATGGCCTCGGAATAGCTGTGGAGCCCGTTCGGGAAATAGTTCACCAGCATGGAATGGAAATGCGGATCATCGGGTACGTCCGACGCGACGAGCTGATCAAACAGGGTGATCTTGGCGTAGGAAATCAGCACCGCGAGCTCGGGCCGGGAGAGCCCGAGGCCGCGCTCTTTCAGACCGCGCATGCCTTCGAGATTTGGCAGACCCTCAACCTCGCGATTGAGCTGGCCGGCGCTTTCAAGCCGGGCCATGAAGCGCTCATGGGCGTCCAGATCGGCAACCGCCGAATGCTCGGCCATCGAAAGCGCCAGGGTCTGGTCGTAATTGTGCTGCAGGACGTGATGCGCGACATCGTCGGTCATCGACTCCAGCAGGACATCGCGCTCGGCCAGACTCATGGCGCCACTGCGCACCATGGGCCGCACCAGAATCTTGATATTGACCTCATGGTCGGAACTGTCGACGCCGGCGGAATTGTCGACGAAGTCGGCGTTCGCGCGGCCACCATTGCGGCTGTATTCGATGCGCGCCGCCTGGGTAATGCCCAGATTCGCGCCTTCACCGATGACCTTGACCCGCAATTCGGAGGCATTGACCCGCAGACCGTCATTGGCCTTGTCACCGACTTCGCTGTGTTGCTGGTGACTGGCTTTGACATAGGTGCCGATGCCGCCAAACCAGAGCAGTTCAGCATCGGCCTTGAGCAGGGCATTCATGAGGTCAACCGGGCTAGCACTCGGTGTGGTCAGGCCGGTCAGGGCCCGGATCTCGTCAGACAGGGGCAGTGATTTTTCGCCGCGGGAGAATATCCCGCCGCCCTTGGAGATCAGTGATTTGTCATAGTCCTGCCAGGAGGAGCGTGGCAGGTCGAACAGGCGTTTGCGTTCCTGCCATAACCGTTCCGGATCGCCCGGGTCGGGATCGATGAAGATATCCCGGTGATCGAAGGCGGCGAGCAGACGGATCTGCTTCGACAGCAGCATGCCATTGCCGAACACATCGCCGGACATGTCGCCGACACCGATGACGGTAAAGGGCTCGGCCTGGATGTCCTTGTTGAGTTCGCGGAAATGGCGTTTGACCGATTCCCAGCCACCACGGGCGGTGATGCCCATCTTCTTGTGGTCATAGCCGGCCGAACCGCCCGAGGCGAAGGCATCGCCGAGCCAGAAATCAAACTCGTCGGTCGCCAGGCCATTGGCCGTGTCGGAGAAGGTTGCCGTGCCCTTGTCGGCAGCGACAACAAGATAGGGATCATCATCATCCCAGCAGATCGTGTCCGCAGGATGGGCGACGACATCGTCGACAATATTGTCGGTGATATCGAGCAGGCCGCGGATGAAGGTCTTGTAGGCCTCGCGGCCGGCTTCAAACACCTCGTCGCGTGAGCCATTGCGCGGCAGGGTCTTGGGATAGAAGCCGCCCTTGGAGCCAACCGGCACGATGACCGCGTTCTTGACCTGCTGTGCCTTGACCAGGCCCAGCACTTCGGTGCGGAAATCATCGCGGCGATCCGACCAGCGCAGCCCGCCGCGTGCGACCGGGCCAAAGCGGAGGTGGACACCCTCGACATCGGGCGACCAGACGAAGATTTCCCGATAGGGTTTGGGAAGCGGCAGATCGGCCAGTGAGGCGCTGTCGATCTTGATCGAGATGCGCGGCTTCACATCGCCGGCGGCATCGCGTTGATAGAAATTGGTGCGCAGGGTCGCCTGCAACAGCTCGTACATGCGGCGCAGGGCCCGGTCATGATCGAGACTGCGCACAGCATCAAGCTGCGCCACGATCTGCTCGCCGACCTTTGCTGCCGCCTCGACACGAGCCTTCTGGCCGCCGTCGAAGGCCGGGTCGAACTTGACCCGGGCCAGCTCAAGCAGGCCGCGAGCGATATCGGGATAGGCGGCCAGCGCCTCTTCCTGGATCGCCTGCGACGGATCGAGCCCGGTCTGCTGACGATAGCGGGCGCAGGTCCGCAGGAAAGCTGCCTCGCGCCAGGTAACGCCGATCTCGACGATCAGACGGTTGAATCCGTCATCCTCGGCACGGCCATCGGCCATGGCCAGCAGGGCATCCTCGAGCTTTGGGCCCAGTTCTTCGAGCGACTGGTGTTTGAGCGCATCGGACCGGATCTCGAAATCATGGACATAGGCGCGGTCGACCAGCTCGCCATTGCGGCCACGGCGGTCAACCGGGAATCCGGTTTCCTGCACGACATAGACGCCGAGGTTTTCCAGTACCGGCATCACGCGCGACAGCGAGACCGGCTTGCCGACCCGATAGATCTTCAGGCGCAATTCGGTCTGCTGGTCGTCGGCCTCGCGATAGGTGCGTACGGCGACCTGGTTGGGCGAATCGAGCGATTCCAGTTTCAACACGTCGGCCAGGGCCTCGTGGGAATCATAGAGTTCGCGATAACCGGCCTTGAAGGCGTCCTGGTAGGCCGGCATGCGCAGGCGGATGGCTTCGGACGCCGTGCGGCGGACATGGGATTCCAGATCGTCTTCCCAGGTGCGCGACAATCGCGTCACACGCCGTTCGAGCTCGTCGATATCGGGCTCGGGGTGATCGAACGGGTTAAGCCCGATAATGAAATGGACCCGCGCCAGCGAACTGTCGCCGAACTGCGGGTAGAAGGCCGAGAGCCGGCCGCCGAACGCATCACGGATCAGCTCGCCCGCCTGTTCGCGGACCTGCGAATTATAACGGTCGCGCGGCACAAAGAGCAGCGCCGAGACGAAGCGGTCGAACTGGTCGCGGCGAATGAAGAGCTTGGTGCGCGGACGGTCGTGCAGATGCAGGATGCCAAGGCAGATTTCCAGCAGGTCATTCTCTTCGGTCTGGAACAGTTCGTCGCGCGGGAAGTTCTCGACCGTATTGCGCAGTTTCTTTGCATTGTGGGTGCCGGGCGCCTTGCCGGCCCGTTCGAGCACACGGCGGACCTTGCGGCGGATCAGCGGCACGAGCGAGGCGCTCTGGTCATAGGCTTCGGCGGTGAACAGGCCGACGAAACGCGATTCCCCGATCACGGCACCGTCCTCGCGATACCGTTTGACGCCGATATAATCCATATAGACCCGGCGATGGACGCGCGATTTCATATTGCCCTTGGCAACAATGATCGGCGTCGGTTCGCGCAGGAAGGTTTCGATCGCCGGCGTCAATACAGCCGGTTCGGACCCCTTGCGCAGCACATGGCGCTCGGGATCACGCAAGACGCCGCGCCCGGAATCGCCACGCACGCGCGGATGACGATCAGCCATCGAGCCATCATCATTGACGTCGAAATCATAGATGCGGCAGCCGAGAAAGGCGAAATGGTCATCGCGGAGCCAGCGCAGGAATTCGAGCGATTCAGCAATTTCTTCCGGCGAGGCCAAGGTCGTGGCCTGTTGCAGGTGCGCGATGGACTCGTCCATCTGGGCCCGCATGTCCGACCAGTCCTCGACGGCAACACGGACATCATCGAGCGTCGCGGTCACACCCTCGATCAGCGTGCGGCGGGACAATTCGTCCAGCGCCGGCAGGTGCACCTGGATCATGGATTCGGCGATACAGCGCCCACCTTCGGTGATGCGATCACCATCAGACGAGCGCCTGACCTGCACGATCGGGTGGAACATGGCGATTACGTCATGGCCCTGCGCACCGACTTCGCCCATCACCGAATCAACGATGAAGGGCCGGTCATTGCCGATGATTTCAAGGATGTCACGCCCGAGATCGACGCCGTCCGACCGGGTCGCGGTCCGCATCCGGACCAGGATGTCATCGCCCGCGCGCTTGTTACCAAAGGACCAGAATTCGACGCTGAGGGCCGCCAGGTCGTCGGCAGAGACACGTTCCAGGTCTTCCGACAAGGCGTCGTCATAGATTTGCGCGAAGAAAGCGTTGCCGGTCTCGCCGCACTCGCCTCCGCACTGTTCCTGCCAGCGCTGACGCGCCGCTTCCATGAATTCCGCACGCGTATAAGCATGCGCGATTCCGACGACCGCCCCCATGATACGGCGCTCCTCAGCTCAGGTTGATCAGAACTCGAACCTAGACCTGTTTGCGGGCGGTGCAACCCGGCTACGCCGTTGAAAACGCAATCTCGCTATTCCGATTGGGATGGCTTGAAAAATGCGGCACCGCCGGGAAGGGACAGGGGACCCGGCGGTGCCTGACAGACCTCATTCGGCAGGCTGGGGGGGACGCACGTTAGAGGCCTGTTCAATCACTGGCTTGGTCGGGGGAAACCTTGCCAGGATACTTGTGGACGGGGCATTGATGCCGCCGTCACTACACATATGGGGAGGCGTCGCCAGCAATCCAACCCCACGCATTCACAGCTTCGTGACCGGGGAAGAAAACCCGCACGGCCCGCTAGTGCGTACGCCCGTGCGGTTCAGCCGCCAGCAAGAGATCGGCAGGCCGGTCACTGTCGCCCAGCGCGCGCTGGACGCCACAACGCAGGACCTCGATCAGATAGGTCAGGTCATCATCGCCGCTTTCCAGCGCCTGGAGTTCCTGTTCGACCAGGGACAAAACCAGGTCGGCGACCTGCAGCCGATCACGGTCATTATCAGCCTGCCGGATATCCGGGAAGTACTTTGCCAGGGATCTTTGGGTCATCAGCCTATTCCAATTTTCTTCAGGGTTGGGGTTTCCGGCGAGCGCAGCCAAGTGGCAACGACCTCGTCCAGGGGCATCGTGCTGCTCAGGCGGTCGATCAGATCGAAGGAAATATCGCGAACGCTTGAGGCCGATCGCGGTCCCACGGCCCGGCCGCCGACAGCCTCGGGAATCACCGTCAATCGCTGGTCACGGGCGACCGCATCAAACATGGTCGCCATCAGCGAAAAAGGTGCCGAGAAGCCGACCAGGAAGCAGGGCGGGCCGGAATAGTGACGGATCATGCGTCCGAAATCCGGGTCGGAATATGCCGACAGGCCGGTGCGGATGAAGACCGCCTCGCGCGAAAGCGGCGCCAGGCCGTCGATCGGCGCACCGGGTACGCTGACACCGCAATTGATCGCCGGCCGGTTGCTTTGATACTGGCAGTGCAGCACGGGCCAGCCGGACAGCCGCGCCGAAGTCAGCAGGCGCCGGATGCGATCGGCGACGGCAGCATTGCTGCCATCGTCTTCCGCCTCGCCCGGATCGAGCGATTCTCTCTGGCAATCCAGCAGGACAAGCGTGGGCAGGTAACGGTTCATGCAAGCTCCTCCGGCCGGCGTTGCCGGCGGGGCGCGCGTCGCAGGGAACGGTCAAACGGCCCGGGCCGGTCCCAGTCACCATCGGGGCGGATGATCGCCAGCGGATCGGAATCCATGGTGATCGCATTGGCGGGGCGTTCCAGCGGGTGCTCAATCTCGACATATTCATAATCGGAGAACATGAAGCTGGCGCGGCCGGGGCGGACCCGGAAGCCGTGGGAGCGCCAATAGGCCACCCGGTTGAGCTGGGCATGGCCAAGCACCTGGCGATAGCCGCGACGGGCACAATAGCTCAGGGCTTCCTGCATCAGGGCACGCATTACGCCATGGCGGCGGAAGGTCGGCAGGACCGCCGCCCGTTCGACCTTGGCGAAGTCGGCAAACCAGCGCAGCCGCAACACGCCGACCGGCTCGCTGCCACGCCAGGCGATCAGGTGCGAGGCGGCAACCAGGTCATTGCCGTCATATTCCTCGTTATAGGGCGCGCGCTGCTCGCCCATATAGGTGACACCGCGCAGGGTCATCGCCATGACAACATGGTCAAAGCTGCGCGCTACGGTGACGCGCATCCGGTCTCGGCTCTCCGCATTCATGCGAACTGCTCCTGTGAAATGGGTTTGCTGCGAACCGAGAGCTTCTCGGCGATCCGGTGCGGGAAGCCGGTGCTGCCGAACAGCATCGTCGCCCCGTCGGGACGGCCGAGCGGAACAAAGCCCAGCCGCGACATCAGCTTTTCGCCTTCCACCGAACGGGCGCGGGCATAGACGCGGATATCGCAATAAACCCCGTACCAGACCGCCAGCAGCCCGCGCAGCGATGCCGCCTGGTCCATCGGCGAGCGCCCAGCCATGCCCCAGGACAACAGGGCATGGGCCGTTTCGGTCGGGCCGCACACCCATTCGCGCCGCGCATTGGCAAAGCCGAACTCGCCAGCGAGAAGAGCGTCCACCCCGGCCTGCGTCAGGGGAATGGAAGCGAGCAGGGCATTGGCCTTGCCGTTCTTGCGGCGCAATTGCAGGGCCCGCCCGGTCCAGGACTGGACGCGCCAGAGCGCTTCAGGCCCGGCGACCTCGCCTTCGATCAACTCGTCAGCGAGCCGGTGAAATTCATCGATCTGGTTTTCATGAACCTGCGTGAAACCATATTCGCCGACAGCTGCATGAAGTTGGGCGTCCTGAAATTGAACGCCTGACCGGGATCGGTTAGGGTCGTCGATTGTACTACGCATTGGGCTACCCTGTTTCGGATTGTCCCAATTGGCTTAACATCGCCGCTGCTCACGCGGCCTCTTCGAAGTTGGAATAGTGGATAGTCACGAAACAGCCATCAGCCTGCGTCGCAACGTGTTTGACTGGGACGACCTCCAGATTTTCCACGCTGTCGCGACGACAGGCTCCATGAGCGGTGCCGCCGCAGCGCTCGGCTGCCAGCAACCGACCGTCAGCAAGCGCATGCGTCAGCTTGAGAGCCGGCTCGGAGCGCAGCTGATCGACCGGCGCGCCGATGGTATCGTGCTGACCCAGGCCGGCGAGGCAGCACTGGACTATGTGCGCACCATGCAGCGTTCGGCGCAGCAGCTTGAGTCACGCATTTCCGGCACCGACAGCGCCAATACTGGCGATGTGACCCTGCACGCGTCCGACGGACTGTCGACCTATTGGCTGGCCCGCCACATGCCGCGCTTCATGCGTGTCAATCCGGGCATAAACCTTCACCTCCTGCGCCCGGGCACCGGGGCGGGGCCCGCACCAGACCTTTCCATCACTTTCACGCGTGACAAGGATATGGACGCGCCGACTTCGGCGCTGGGCACGATGCACTACATGCCCTTCGCCTCACGCGAATTCATCAATTCCTATGGCGTGCCAAAATCGACCCACGACCTGCTCAATCTGCGATTCCTGAAACTGGAGCAGTATGACCGCGGTCTCTCGCTCTGGGAAAACCGGAATGAGATTGTGGATGCATACATAAATTATGCATTCCGGACGGACGTAAGCTCTATCCTGTTGGAAACAATTATACATGGCGGTGGAATCGCCATGGCGCCAACCTATCTGGCTGCGCTGTATCCGGACGAATTGGTCGTGCTTGACTATGATGTTAAACAGGACGTGCGATTTTGGCTCAAATATCTCCCCGGCAGCCAGCGCGTCGGACGTACAAAGTGTGTAGGTGACTGGATTAACGGAATTTTCGACCCTACGAATAACCCTTGGTTTCGTGAGGAATTCTGTCACCCCGGCGAATTCTGCGAAATCGAAGTGATAAAACCGAAGTGAAAAAATCAGGACTGTGAGGCGATTATGAGTGCTAGAGGCCCAACGAGTATCGACCAGCACGTCGGCGCTCGCCTTCGCCTGCGGCGCAGCCTGCTGGAGATGAGTCAGTCCGAGCTCGGCGAAAAGCTCGGCGTGACATTTCAACAAGTGCAAAAGTATGAACGCGGCACCAATCGCATTGGCGCCAGCCGGCTTTTCCACGTTGCACGCGTGATGGAAGTCCCGGTTTCCTATTTCTTCGAAGGCCTCGACACTGAAGGCACTTCCGAGTTGAAGGGTCCGGATTCGGAAACGCTCTACGACTTCATCGCCAGCCCTGATGGCCTGGCCCTGGCGTCAGCATTTTCCGGAATTCGCGACCAGACCGTCCGCCGCCGCGTCATCGACCTTCTGAGATCACTCTCGGTCTGATCCTCCGCCGGCACCTGTCTGCCGGATGAACGCAGCCGTCACGGTTTTGCCCGGACGCGGTCGTGCTCACGCCTTACGAACCCCTCAGCTTGAGACCTTCAAAGCTGAGGGGTTCTTTTATGCGACTGAAACCAACCGGAAATCCGCCCGCGCACACCGGCACCGCGAACGCGCAGGACAGCCGGCCCATGGCCCACCCATGGTTCCACCTGAACCGCGCGGCCCGTCACTCCGCCTCATCGCTCGATCTGGCAGCCGCTGCGAAATTCAGCCAGAAATCCTGAGGCAGCGCGCTGATGCCGCGGATGACGGCACACCCGTGGTGATGATTCAGCGGGGCATCACAGCGATCGCCGGTGCACAGGCCTGCGCCGGGTGCCGGTCACCCGAAGGTGGCACCAAACTCTGCTCATATCCGGAAGAGAATGGAGCGGGCGATGAGATTCGAACTCACGACATTCACCTTGGCAAGGTGAACGTCGCTATTTTCCTCGCGTGTTACCGGTTTTCCTAGACTGTCTCAAACAGCTGAATTATAATGCTTCTCATGGCATTGGCGTTCCGGTCATGTCCCCAGCGTTACCTTCGCGGTGCTGGGACGGTGCTGGAAAAGCCAAGAATTGAGGAGCAGGGCAGATGAATACGAACAAGCGGGAACGCATCTCGAAACGGACGGTTGACGCGGCGCTTGCCGGGGAGCGCAAGTACATCGTTTGGGATATCGACCTGAAAGGCTTCGGCGTCCGGATCATGCCGAGCGCCGTGAAGACCTATTTCATCGCCTATCGCGCCGCCGGCGGCGGTCGCGGTGCGCCTCAGCGCGAATACACAATCGGCCGGCATGGCCAGATCACCGCTGAGCAGGCGCGCACAGAGGCCGCGAAGCTCCTGGGCTCGGTTCGCTTCGGAGCGGACCCGGCAGCGGACCGCACATCGTCGCGTGCCGAGCTGTCGGTGTCTGAGCTGTGCGACCTCTACCTGGCTGAGGGCGTGGCGACCAAGAAGGCGTCCACGCTCGTCAATGACCGGCAGCGCATCGCGCGCCACATCAAGCCATTGATCGGTCGCAAGCGCGTGTCCGCTGTCTCCTCTGGCGATATCGAGCGCCTGCAGCAGGATATCGCCACCGGCAAGACGGCGGTGCGGGTGACGAAGGAACGCAAGCGCACAGATCCTGCAGCCACGGGCGGCAAGGGCGCGGCGTCCCGCACTGTTGGACAGCTGGGGGCCATCTTCGCGTTCGCGGTCAAGCGTGGCCTGCGCTCCGACAATCCCGTGATCGGGGTGAAGCGCTACAAGGACGGCCAATCGCACCGCTTTCTCTCGACCGATGAGATGGGCAAGCTGGGAACGGCCCTGCTCAACTCGACCGCCAACACAATGGGCCGGGACATTATCCGCCTGCTGATACTCACGGGTGCGCGCAAGGGTGAGATCGAGCAGCTGCGTTGGAGCGAAGTCGATTTCCAGCGTTCGTGCCTGCTGCTCGCTGATTCGAAGACGGGCGCGAAGGCCGTTCCGGTTGGCGCGGCCGTCCTGGAGTTGCTGCAGGCCGTCAAGCGCACAGTGGGCTCGCCCTTCGTGTTTCCGTCCGAGACGGACCCGACCAAGCATTTCGTCGGTACGCCAAAGGTATGGCGGCAGGTGCGCGCTGCGGCCGGGCTTCATGAGGTCCGCCTGCACGATCTGCGTCACAGCTATGCGAGCGCCGCTGCCGCTGGAGGCCTGTCCCTGCAGCTGATCGGCCGGCTGCTGGGCCACCAGAACGTCAAGACCACCGCTCAGTATGCCCACCTGGCGAATGATCCAGTGATGCAGGCGGCGGAACGCACCTCCACTGTCGTGGCTGCAGCCCTGTCCGGGCACTCTGCTGAGGTGATCACCCTCAAGAAGGCTTAACCGGGCTCGTCAGAGCCTGCGACCCGCCCCGAGGATGGGGGGATGGGGCCACACCCGCGCGTGGAAATGGGCGCGGCGCCAGCTACCGGCAGGATATGCCGGTTGTCGCGGTCATCATTCCGATGAGTGATCGGGATCGGGGCGGCGGCGGCGCACGCCCGCACCAGCAATCATTCAGCGAGCCGATCTATACTGATCAATTACTTACGTGTCGGGGATGCGGCGCGGGTCCTCCTCTGGGCCTGTCCGGATACGGGGCGTCTGAGCCCCGGCCCTCGCTAGGCACACAGGTTTTTAACATGGTTGACACAACTGGTTTACATTCCTGCCAAATGGCAACCTGTGCTTTACATGTAAACATAGCAGATCAAGATGCAGGCTCATTTACAGTAATATGAAGTATTGAGAAGCGTACATAGCCTCAAGAGTATTGCCGGACGTCAACGCTGAGGGTTGACTGTTTACACAATCGGAGAATTTCGGTGGGAACTGGTGGGAACGGTGGGAACGGTTGGCCGGATTTTCAGCCTGGGCAAGCGATGCCACCGATTGCGGCAGGGCCTCACTCATTCTCTCAGATGGGAACTGGTGGGAACTGGTGGGAGCCACCTCGCCCGGCCCGCTCCACCGAACGCCGTTCGCCGGGGCGGATCCTGCCGGCACCCACACCGCGTCCGCTTCCTCTCGCTGGGGAAAGCCCGTGACACGCAGGGACGGCCCCGCGCGCGGGTGTGGCCCCATCCCCCCGATTGTCGCGGCGTGATCGCGGGCACGCGACAAATGGCTTGCATGGAACTATCCTGCAGCCAGAGGCCGCACGGCGGCATCATAGTGGAGGCGACGTTGAAGCTTTTTCAGACAATTGGCCTTGCTGCCGCGATCCTGGGTGGCCTCGGGACGGCGGCTGACGCTCAGGACTGGAGCCCATGGGAGCGCGCACACTCAGTCGCACGGCTTGATGATTTCTATGTGATCCGCGACGGCGGTCCCTGCTACGTCAAGCAGAGCTATGCCAGCAATTCGTCGCGCATGGACCTAGTTTACAGTTCGGCGAGAGGCCTCGCATTGATTACACCGTTCAGCACAATGCCAGATCAGATTCTCTATGAGGTTGATCCCGCTGGCGCGGTGCCGGCACACACCCTGCCGAGAAGCTATTTTCGACACGCCAACGCCATCGGACTACCTCCCGGCTTGGTAGACCAAATGAAGCAAGGGCAATCGCTCATGGTCATGGCGCAGGTCCGTGGCCAATGGTCCCATGTCCAGACATTCCCGCTGATGGGGTTCACCGCCGCTGTGCGCCAGCTATCGGAGCCCCCTTGCGCCTGACGGGCTGTGCACGCCCCAGCGTCGCAGCGGATTGAAAATCCGCGTGTCGGTGGTGCGAATCCGCCCCCGGGCACCACCACGGGTCTGCTGCGGCTCGATGGTAGGGCGGAAGCTTCCCAAGCTTACGCCCTAACCACCGTGCTCAGGCGCTGGGGCCATCCCCGCCAACGGATTGACCAGGCGCTCGAGCCCGCGAACCTGGTCCATTCCGTCCGTCATGTAGTTCGCGAGAAGCGGGCTCCACACGCTGCCGGCCGGATCCTCGATAGCCTGCAGCAGGAATGACCTCACAGCGTACAGATTGCGCTCGCAGCGCATTTCCATCGCGTCGGCACAGGCCGGGCTCGCCCTGGGCAGGTCCATGGCGTCTGCAGAGGCCATCAGCAGGTGCAGGAACGCGCCCTCTGCCGAGCGGGGCCGCACCCAAGAGGCCGCCTCCTCCACGGCTTTAAGGCGCTTCGTGATCGCCTGTGCGGCCGGATCGCCAAAGCCACCGGCTTCCTCAGCCTCGGCGAGCGCGATCAGGAGGGCGGCGGTTTCGCCGGCAAAGCGGGCCGATGGGCAGGTGCTGCCTGCGGTCAGATCAGATTGAAACATTGGGTGCTCCGTGTTCGTGGCTTCCATTGCGCAGCGCCTGGCGTGTACCGGCATAGCGAAGCGTCAATATATATGACGCTTTGGAATTGGCAAACGGATCAATCCTGATATTGTCCGATGCCACGCCATGCCATCGTGATGGCGGCTGAAAGGATGCCCGCATGTTGACTGCTGAAGCCTGCCGCGCCGGCCGCGCCCTTCTGGGGTGGGGGCTTGAAGACCTTGCCGGGGCGAGCGGCATTGCTGCCGGCACGCTGTCGCGGATCGAGAATGGCCGCACGATGCGCGCCGGCACCATGAAGAAGCTGGTGGACGCCTTCGGGGCCAATGGCGTCGAGATCGTGAAGACAGAAGACCGCACCGGGGCGGTGCTGATCTATGCCCGCCGAACGGCGTTCGCTGGGGATGCTCAATCGTGACCGCAGCCCCTCCTCACAAGGCCGGTGATGGCCCTGCCGCAGAGGGTTGGACCCGCCTTAAGCCCAGCCGGGAGGTATCCAACGATATTCCCGTTCCCCAATCCGCCTCGAGGTTGGTGTCGACTGGTGAGCTCGATTATTTTTCCGACCTATTTGGCGCAGGCTTCTCCCCAGCGGGCTCAGAATTCGAATTCGGGGATGGCTTTGATCGAGAGCGGGTGCGGGTTGATCCGGTAGACCCGCATGAGTACTGGCCAGAGGGGTCTGTTGTCGCTCGCATTGTCTATGCAGATCGCCCCCTTATCCGCGAATTGTTCGGAGCGTATTGCTCGCCTGAGGCCACCCAACGCTTGCGAACCGGCGCAGAAGAAATCCTACGGGCGCACCAGTTCCCGACCGCTCAATCGGGTCGGGTCGAATGGGTGTGGAAGGGCGACTCCCTATTTTGGGCAGTCGATGGGACGTCGGATCGCGAGGAATCGGTTGGCATCATTCTTGACAATGTTCCCGACAAGCGTCGCTTGGAAGCCTACCTGCTCCCGACTGCGCCTATCAACTGGGCGATACTGGTCTATGACTTTCTTCGCTGGGGTGACGCCTTGATGAGCCTCCCGGAAGAGGGGAGCGGCCTGACACCAGAGAAGGCTTGGCGGAAGGTTTCATTGCACGCATTTCTGCACGGCGTGCTCCTCGCGAACTACTATGCCCGTAGACGCCACGAGGAGTCCGTCCAGGCTGGGCATCGCTCCCAACGGTCCGTTCTCAGTGCCGGCGGTGCGAAGCGTGACCAAGCACAGCGCTGGCAAGCAACCCTAAAGCCTCATATCGAACGACTTTTTGATGCAAACCCAACCCTGTCCGGACCGGATGTATACAAGAAGCTGCGGGCGCGAAGCGATGTTTCAAACCCGAAGTCCCAAGGCCATCCCCTTCGTGCGTTCTTCAGGGTCGAGCCCGATCAATACACGACCTACCCGAGCGAGAACTCGGTGTCGCGATATGCGAACTCCCTAAAGAAAGCGCGCCAAGCCCGCGCGGCTTCGTCCGATGAAGCCTGACCAATCGACGATTCATCCGACGCAACACTGACGGATCAGACACATCTTCGATCCGGTTAACACCCTCACCGAAGCACGTGCACTCCTTCGCCTATCGCAGCGCAGACGCGCGGCAACAACCGAGGGAATGCTTCTATGTCACACACTTCACCCCGCTACTTGAACACCTATCAAGCGGCTGAATTTCTCAGCGTCAGCCCGAGCTACCTCAACAAGCTCCGCCTCACAGGGGACGGACCAGTCTTCGTCAAGGTGGGCACTCGCGTGACCTATGACCGGGCGGACCTGGAAAACTGGGCCACCGACCGCAAACGCACCTCCACGTCCGCGACGGCCTGACTTCCATGGCCACCAACGCGAACACGCGGCGGGGTCTGATCGACTTCGCCCGCGTCAATAGCGCCGCCCTGTCCGATGCGAGACGCATCGTGCCGGCGCTTCTCCCTGCCGGCCGCATGGATGGCGTGGAGTGGGTTGCTCGCAATCCTCAGCGCTCCGACCGCCGCCTGGGCTCGTTCAAGATCAATCTCGATACCGGCAAATGGGCAGACTTTGCCACCGGTGATCGGGGCGGCGATCTCGTCAGCCTGGCCGCCTTCGTCAGCGGCGAAAGCCAGCGCGATGCAGCCATCCACCTGGCGCAATCGCTGGGGGTTGATCCATTCGAGGAGGCTGCCCGATGAACGCGCACACGAGACGGTTCGACCCGGTGCCGCCCTGGGCTGTCGCAAGCCTGCGAGCGGGAATCAGTCTGCTCGACGGGGAGCGGATTCGCCGCCAGCTGTGCAGCGAGGGCATAGCGCGCCGCTACAGGGAGATGCGAGAGATCGCCTTTCTTCGCCCCGACGTGAGCTCGGCCAATTTTCAGACTTTTCGAAAGACGCTGGCGGCCTGCGGGGTCACGCTCGTCCCCCCTGATTCGGTCGCGTGTGGCATGGGGTCTCGATATGCCGGCGCGTTTGTGATCGGGCAGTATCATCCCGGCTTCCATATGCGCGCCGCACGGATGTTGTTGGGTTGGTCATCCGGCGATGTCAGCGGCCTGCCCGATTGGGGCCTGTCCTGCGAAGAATTGGGCGATATGGAGACGTCCTCACGGAGCTTTCTGGGCGCTCCGGTCAGCGAGGCCTCCACCGAACGCGGACTGTACGGCGCTGAGATCGTCAGAAGGCTGAGGCCTGTCTACGGCGCGGCTGGCGTCACGATCATCTTCGACGATGGCCGGGGACCGGATGCGGTCACGTTCGGCGTCTGGGCTCCTGTCGAGATCCTCGAGCCAGCTGCAGGCCGTGCGGCGCTGCTCCGCCTTGGAAGGGGCCGCGCATGACTGATCAGACGAACGATCCGTTCGACCGGGTCCGCGCTGCCCTCGATGCAGAGCCAGAGCCCGGCGAACGGCGCTCGCCCGACGCGGCGGGCGAGCTGATAGCGCCAGTACCGGATGATGCGCCGGCACGGCCCGACAAGTTCAGACGCTTGGGCACGCCGTCGCGGGTGTGGACGTATCGCGATGCGGCGGGCGCTGTGCTTCGGCATACGCTGCGCTTCGACCAGGGGGAGGGCGAGAAGGAAATACGACCACTCACGCTTTGGCGGGATGGGGCAGAGCGCGCGACCTGGCGCTTCAAGTCTGAGCCCGGCGATGCGCGGCCGCTCTATGGTCTGGACCGCCTCGCAGCTCGCCCCAGCGCGCCGGTGCTCTTGAGCGAGGGCGAGAAGGACGCGGACGGGGCTGCGGAGCGTTTCCCCGATTATGTGTGCATGACATGGCCGGGCGGGTCGAACGCCATCGGCAAGGCTGATTTCGGACCACTCAAGGGCCGCTCTGTAGCGATCTGGCCCGATGCCGACACACCGGGCCTCAAGGCAGCGAAAGCGGCTCAGCGGGCCGCCCTGTCCGCTGGGGCCAAGGTCGCGGGCATTGTCACCTTGCCCGATGGAATGCCGGACGGATGGGGGTTGTCCGATGCCTGGCCTGCAGTGCTCAGCCAGCTCGCTGCGCAAGGCCGTCTCACGGATGCGTTGACGGCCGCCCCGTTGACCCCGGCCCTGCCCTACGGGTTCCGCCTGTCAAAGACCGGGCTGGAATATGAGACCGGCGAAGGGGAAAAGCGGCAATGGATGCGAATCACCGGCCCCTTCACGGTCGAGGGCGAGGCTCGAGATCCAGACGGCGGCGCTTGGTCTGTGGTGATCAAGTTCCGTGACCGCGACGGCCGTGAGAAAACCGAGATCATATCGCGCGGCGACCTGGCGCGAGATTCCGGGTCGGTGCGGGCGCGATTGGCCGATGAGGGGCTTCAAGTCCCCAGCGGGCGCGGCGGCAAGGTCGAGCGCTTCGCTCAATTCTTCAATGAGATCGAGAGCCCAACGCGCCTGACACTGGTGGCGGCAACCGGTTGGGCCAGCGGGGGCCGCTTCGTGCTGCCCCAGCGGGTATTTGGGCCGGACGGGTCCGAACCGATGCTGTTCACCGGCGATGCGAACGCCCTGCACTATCGGCAAAAGGGTAGCCTGGCGACCTGGCAGGATGAGATCGCGGCGAAGGCGGCCGGCAATAACCTGCTCCTGTTCGCGCTCTCGATAGGATTCGCCGGTCCGCTCTTGCGGCCGCTCAATATCGAAGGCGGCGGCTTTCATTTCCGGGGCGGCAGCTCCACCGGCAAAACGACCCTGGCCTATGCGGCCGGTTCGATCTGGGGAGGTGGAGGCGCGCTGGGGGCGGCTCAGTCCTGGCGATCCACAGCGAACGCCCTTGAGATGATCGCCTATGGGCATAGCGAGACGCTGCTTGTGCTTGATGAGTTGGGCCTTGTTGCGCCAGAGGAAGCCGGGCAGGCGGCCTATGCCCTCGCCAGCGGACAGGCAAAGGGGCGAGCCAAGGCAGACGGCTCTCTTCGCCGCCGGTCCGAGTGGCGCACCATGCTGCTGTCGACAGGTGAGATCGGCCTTGCCGACCATATCCGGTCCGGCAAACGCAATGACCGGGTGATGGCTGGTCAGGAACTGCGCCTGCTGGATATCCGCGCAGACGCTGGACAGGACATGGGGATATGGGAAACGCTGCACGGCGCAGCTTCCCCGGCTGGGCTGTCCGATCAAATCAAGACCGCGTGCGCCAAACACTACGGCTTCGCTGGACCGGCCTTCGTCGAGCGCTATGTCTCGGAGCCGGACGCGGCACGCGCCCGCGCTGGGGAGATCATGGCGGGGTTCCTCGATAAGGCGCAACGGCCCGGCGATCACGGACAAGCCCAGCGCGCGGCCCTGCGCTTTGCCTTGGTGGCGGCGGCCGGCGAGCTGGCAGCGGCATTTGGTGTGGTGCCCTGGCAGGCGGGGGACGCCTCCAAGGCAGCCCTGCAACTGTTCGACCGATGGGCATCGGCATTCGGGCGATCCGCTCCACGCGAGAAACAAGACATTATCCGCAGGCTCAAGGGGGCGATCGAGCAAGACCAGAGCCGGTTCGCGGCCTTCGCTGAGAGCGTGCACGATGAGATCGAGGAACACACCGGCACCGGCCATCGCGCCGGGGAGGCGCGCTCGCTCAAGACCTTGGGCTACACCCACACACATGAAGCGCAGGACTTCTTCCTGTTTCACGATACGGGCTGGGCAGAGGTCTTCGCGGGGTTTGACCTGACCTATGCAGCGCGTGTGGCCCTGGAGGGCGGCTTCCTCTCTGCCGGCGATGGCAAACACCTGAAGCGGGTGAAGAAGTACAAGGGCAAGAACCGCCGCTTCTACTGGATTGATGCAACGATCCTGGAGGCTGAATTTGATGGCGAGTGACCCGCTTGCGGACGCTATCGCACGGGCGCGGCACCATTTCGGGGCCGGGTTCCCACCAGATCGGCCGTGGGAACGCCCGTCCGACGAAGTGGGAACCGCAAAGCATGAAAACAATCAGGGCGCTGGGGCAGTGGTTCCCACCGTTCCCACCGTTCCCACCCCCAGCGATATACCTGACGAACTCCGTGACCGGTATGAGGAGCGCGCGGCCATCATGGAATTCGACGGGGGGCTGGATCGAGCAGAGGCCGAACACCTTGCCCGGATCGACACGGGCGCCTAATTTCATCGGACACTACAATGGTGGTGGATCTTGGGCCGTTCCGGCGAATAGCCTCGATCTTGAGGTCAGCAGGAGGAACATGCTTGCAACAGGGACCGGATTTGGACGAGGTCCACGACCTTTTAGAGGGCGTTGAATTCTCACAATCGCAATTGAAGTCTAGCGACTCGGAATTTGCCGACCACATTGACCTGAGTGGGATCACCACTGCGGTGCTTGTGCTGTACGGTGGGCATGTCGACTACGGGTCTCCAGAAGCCAAGCAGCTTGGCGTTCCGCCGAAACTGATCAACTCCCTTATTAAGCCGTCCGTCAAAATCCTGCGCCAAGACGCCCTTGTTCTGGCGAACAGACTGCATAGCCAATTGCGCAGTTTGGAAGGTGAGCTTGCCCCTGATGGTGTGGTCACAGCACCGGAGGAGCGCCGCCCCAGTCAAAGTGCGGCCGAGCCGTCCGGACCGACCAACTCTGGGCAAAACCCTATCAGGGTTAAAGCCACGCAATGGGCCGCTCCGCCGACGTCAACCAATATCAAACAAAAAATATTCGAAGTCTCCGCGCTCCTCGACGACATCGTCTATTTCGTTCGAGCGAGCAACCAGCCGGATGACGAACGGGCTCTGACCGAAATTGAGCGGACACAATTGATCGCTGTGCTTGAGACCGCCCTTAGTATCCTGAAGGCACCCCTCTTGGAGAAGGGGCTCTTGGAAAAATGCCGTGACCTACTGAAGCGTGCGGCCCGTCGGACTGCGGAGAACAAGGTAGAAGAAACCCTAGGAACGCTGGCCGACAAAGGTGTCGACGATATCGCGGATTTGATAGATCAAATTCCATGGGACGCCATATTCTAGCGCGTCGAAAATCGAGGGAAACGAGACGGTCTGCTTCAATGCACGGTGCTGGGATGGTGCTGGAATTTTTTCCAGCCCAAAATCCGTCAACCGCTAAGTGATTGAAAGAATGGAGCGGGCGATGAGATTCGAACTCACGACATTCACCTTGGCAAGGTGACGCTCTACCCCTGAGCTACGCCCGCTCATGTCTATGCGGGGACCAGCCCCGCCAGGGAGCGGGGTATATCGCGCAAACCCGGACGGATTGCAAGAGGGAGATTCCGTCGCAGTGCACAAGGACTTGATCCGGCCCGCCGCCCGCGCTTCAACTAGCGTATGAGCGCTTCCCGTCCGACATTGTTCGCCCGCCTCGATGCACTGGGGATCGTGCATGAAACCGTCAGCCATCGGCCGATCTTCACGGTCGATGAAGGCCGTGACATCAAGGCTGCCATGCCCGGCGGACACACCAAGAATCTCTTCCTCAAGGACCGCAAGGGCCAAATCTTCCTCATCACTGCGCTCGACGAGACCCGGATAAAGCTCAACCGGCTGCACCACCATATCGGCAGCGCCCGCCTGTCCTTCGGCCCGGAAGAGCTGTTGCTGGAAACCCTTGGCGTCCGGCCAGGATCGGTGACCGCACTGGCCCTGTTGAACGACACCGGAGGCCGGGTCCGTTTCGTGCTCGACGCCGCACTGATGCAATGGCCCGTGGTCTATTCACACCCGCTGCTCAATGACGCCACGACCGGAATGGCGCCGCAGGATCTTGTCCGCTTCGCCGAGTCCACGGGGCATTCGCCGCAGATGATTGACTTCACCGCCCTGCATGATGATGAAGAGAGCACAGACTGACCGCTTGCGCACAAGGCCCGGCGGGGCCACTTATCCAGCAAGACGCAGCAAGGAAACAGCACCATGACCATGTTCAATACCGGAGCCACCGATACCGAGGCCGACACGCTGGTCAAGGATTCCTCCGACCGCGATTTCATGGCCGACGTCGTCGAACCGTCTAAATCGGTTCCGGTGCTGGTTGATTTCTGGGCGCCCTGGTGCGGACCCTGCCGCCAGCTCGGTCCAATGATCGAACATGTCGTGCGGCAGGCGGAAGGTGCCGTACGGCTCGTCAAGATCAATATCGACGAGAATCCGGGCATCGCCCAGCAATTGCAGGTGAAATCCATTCCCGCCGTGTTTGCCTTCAAGGATGGCCAGCCCGTTGACGGCTTCATGGGCGCCCTGCCTGAAAGCCAGATCAAGGATTTCATCCAGCGAATCTCCGGCAAGGGTCCGAGCGAGGCCGAACTGAAGTCGATCATTGATCGCGGCATGGCCGGTCTCGAAAGCGGCGATCTCGGCGGCGCGGCGCAGGATTTCGCCTCGGTGCTGCAAAATGATCGCGGCCATCCGTCGGCGCTGGCCGGACTGGCCCGTGTCTGGCTCAAGTCAGGCGATATCGACAAGGCCACCGAAATCCTCAACCAAGTGCCTGCCGACCGGGCCAACGATCCGGCGGTCGAAGCCGCACGCACCGCGCTTGAACTGGCGACAGCGGCGCCGGCCGATGACGCCGTCACGGCACGCCTGCGCGAGGCCGTCAAGGCGACACCCACCGATCTGCAAGCCCGATATGACCTCGCCGAGGCACTGCTTGCCGGCGGAGACCAGGCCGGCGCTGCCGATCAATTGCTCGCCATCACCGCGCTTGATCGCGAATGGAATGAGCAGGCCGCCCGCACCCTGTTGCTGAAAATCTTCGAGGCTGCCGGACCAATGAGCGATGTCGCCCGCGACGGTCGCCGCCGCCTGTCCTCGATCCTGTTTGCCTGAGGAGGCCATCATGAGTGACCCGTCCACCGGAACCGCCAACCGCGCCGTCGACCCGAAACTGCTTGAGATCCTCGTCTGCCCGGTTACCCGCGGACCACTGGTCTATGATCGCGAGGCGCAGGAGCTGGTGTCCGAGGGCGCCGGCCTCGCCTATCCGATCCGCGACGGCATTCCGATCATGCTGCCCGAGGAAGCCCGGCAGCTGGAGCAGACATAATGGCGCGCGCCTGGCCCGAGAAATTGCGTTTTTCAAAACAGGACAAGACCCTGCAAGTGCTGTTTGACGATGGCGCCGCCTTCACGATCCCGTTTCAGACGCTGCGGGTCGAGAGCCCCAGCGCCGAGGTCCAGGGCCATGCGCCCGACCAGAAGGTCACCGTGACCGGCAAGGAAAACGTCCTGATCTCGGCCGCCGAACCGGTCGGACGCTATGCCGTGCGCCTCGTCTTCGACGATGGCCATGATAGCGGCCTGTTTACCTGGGACTATCTTTACGCTCTCGGCGAAGCCGCCAACCCCGCCTGACCCCACTGGCGCGCCCCGGGGGCGAGGTCTAGGGTGTCTGGGAATTTCACACAGGTGCGACATGAAACGCTTCACAATCATCCCCACGCTTGCAGCGATGACCCTTGGCGCAAGCGCCGCCTGGGCCGGACCGGACGACTTCACGACCGGACCGCTGATCGAAGCCTATGGCGCTGTCGCAGTGATCGACAACCAGATGTCCATTCCCGATGGCACGGTCTTCCAGGTCGCGTTTGATATTTCGACGCCAGCGGAAGTCGGTGAGCTTAACCGGCAGCTGGTCAGCGCAGCACGTTTTCTCAACATGCATACCGCGGCAGGGATTGCGCCCGAAAATCTTCAGCTTGGCATCGTGATCCATGGCGGCGCGGTGCGGGATGTCTCAAGCGACAGCCATTTCACGCCCGGCGTCGAACCGGCCAATGCCGATCTGGTTGCAACCCTGATCGCCCACGGCGTCAAGATCTATGTCTGCGGTCAGAGCGCCGCCTATCATGATGTCGGCACGGAAGATTTGCTGCCCGGCGTCACCATGGCGCTGTCAGCCATGACCGCGCACGCCCTGCTACAGCAGGACGGCTACAGCCTCAATCCATTCTAGGCCAGGTCCGTCTCAGGCAGCGTCCAGGCGCTCGCCGCGCAGCAGCCGGGGCGGATCGCCGGTCTCGCCGCCAGCCTGGCGCATGAAGAAGCGCCGCGCCGGTCCGATGCCGTTGACGATCGACAGGCCGAGACCGCGCAAATGCCGCAACGGCGCTATATCGTTGGAGAACAACCGATTGAACAGATCGGTGCCGGCTGCCAGCGAGGCGCTGTCGAATTTGCGCCAGTCTTCATAGCGCCGCAGTGTCGTCAGGGCGCCGATGTCGAGCCCGACCCGTTTCGCCTCGCCGCAAACCTCGGCCAGTGCCGCCGCATCCCGGATTCCAAGATTGAAGCCCTGGCCGGCCAGCGGGTGAATGCCGCGCGCGGCGTCGCCGACAAAGGCGATCCGTTCGGTGCAGAAAGTCTCGGAAAATTTCAGACCCAGCGGATAGGCCCAGCGCGGCCCGACCGGGCGGACATCGCCGAGAAAATCACCAAAGCGATTCTCAAGCTCCTGCTGGAAAACCGTGTCATCGGCGGCTTTCAGGGCGTCGGCAACATCACTCGGCTCGGTCCATACCAGAGATGAGCGATTGTCCGGCAATGGCAGAATCGCAAAGGGGCCGGAGGGCAGGAAATATTCATAGGCGACGCCATTATGCGGCTCGGCGTGCTGGACCGTGGCGACGAGGCCTTTCTGGCCGTAATTCCAGCCGACGCTGCGGATTCCGGCCTGTTGGCGAATGCGCGAGAACTTGCCATCGCAGGCGACCAGCAGTCTGGCCGACAGCCGGCGGCCGTCAGCGAGCTCGACCGTCACACCATCGGGGCGGGTTTCATAACGCTCCGCGGTTGCCGGCGCGATGCTGACAATATTGGGCCGCTGCAGCACGGCACTGGCCAAGGCCTGCCGGGTATGGCGATTTTCGGCCATCCATCCCAGCGGCTCACCATCAGGCCCCTCGTTGATTTCGCGCCGGTCGAAATGCAGGCTGTGCGGCCCCGGTCCGCCCGGCTTGATGCCGCCATACGGCCGACCATCACAGACCATGATGTGCTCGATGCGCGCGGTATGGGGCCGCAAGGCTTCGGCCACGCCCAAGGCTTCAAACAGGCGCCATGAGGTATAGGCCAGCGCCGAGGCCCGGCCGTCGAAATCCGGCGCCAGCTGGGTGTCGATCGGCAGGGTGTCAATCACCGCGACCCGCAGGCCCGCCTGTTCCATGGCCAGGGCCAGGGTCAGCCCGGCCAGGCCGCCACCAACGATGACGGCATCACCGTCGAAGAAATCTTGCTCGCTCATGGGGGCGAGAATAGGGATATTTCGCGGTCGGGAAAGCGGGCATCGCGCCGCAGCCGCATTAACCTCTGTTTACCACCCGGATACCCTTGCCGCGCTAAACCGGGGCATGACCAAACGCGCGACTGTAGAAACCGATGACCTGGCACCGCAGCCAGACCGGATCTGGCTGGCACGGACCTCCGACCTCCTGCTCGGTGTCGTGATGCTGGCCGGTGGCGGCTTCCTGCTTGCCTCCCTGCTGAGCCATAACGCGCTCGATCCGAGCTGGAATGTCTCGGCCGCCGGCGAGGTGCGCAATCTGATGGGCGTGCCCGGGGCCGGAACGAGCGATCTCATGCTGCAATCCCTCGGCTGGTCAGCGGCTGGGCCCGCGATCGCGCTGATCATCTGGGGTGGCATTCTCGTACTGCGACGCCCGCGCCGCCGGCCGGGCAGCATTGCTGCCTGGCGCTGGCTCGCCGCGGCCATCGGCACATTCGGTTTTGCCGCCGCTGCCAGCGCCCTGCCTGTACCCAATGCCTGGCCCTTTGCCAGCGGGCTGGGCGGTGCGATCGGCGACATGATGCTGGGCGGCCTGCGCAGCCTGCCGGCCTCGGTCGACCTGCCCGCGGCAACGGGCATCGCCGCAACGCTCGGCCTTGTCTTCGCTGTGGCCGGGATATTCTTCACCTTCGGGCTGCGCTCGCGCGACCTTTCGGCTGCCTATGACGCGGCCGGACTGGCCTGGGCGACAGCGCGGGTCTGGTTCGATTCGCTGCGGGGCCACGGACTGTCGCTAGGCCGGTTGCTGAGTGATGCCGGCAGCCGCCCGGATGATCGGGAGATGCCGCGGCGCGAAGAGCCGGTGCTGCGCCGTGCCATGCGCGCCGCCGATAGCGAGCTCTCCGATGAGGATGAGGCCGCATTTGACGATGCCCCGGAGCCTGCCTTCAGTTCCAGCGTCAAGGTCGCGCCCACCCGCCGCGCCTCGGCCTCGGGCCGCGACAGCCGCGAGGCCCAGGGCGCCCTGCCATTCGTCAAGTCGAGCGGCTTCAAACTGCCGCGCCTCGACCTTCTGGCCAAGCCGCAGGCACGCAATGCTGCCGTCGACGAGTTGTCTCTGCGCCAGAATGCCGTGCTGTTGCAGGGCGTGCTCACTGATTTCGGGGTCAAGGGCGAGATCGTCCAGGTGCGACCCGGCCCCGTGGTTACCCTGTATGAATTCGAGCCGGCGCCCGGCGTGAAATCCTCACGGGTAATCAATCTGGCTGACGACATCGCGCGCTCGATGAGCACAACCGCCGCCCGCGTCGCCGTCGTACCGGGGCGCAATGCGATCGGGATTGAATTGCCCAATCCAAAGCGTGAAACCGTGTTCCTGCGCGCGCTGCTGAACTCGAAAGTGTTCGAGGACAGCAAGGCCGAATTGCCGATGGCGCTCGGCGAGACCATTGGCGGCGAGCCTTTCGTTGCCGACCTGGCGCGCATGCCGCACCTGCTGATCGCCGGGACCACCGGGTCCGGGAAATCGGTCGGCATCAATGCCATGATCCTGTCACTGCTCTACCGGCTGCCGCCGGAAGATTGCCGCATGATCATGATTGATCCGAAGATGCTCGAATTGTCGGTCTATGACGGCATTCCACATCTGCTGACGCCCGTCGTGACAGATCCAAAGAAGGCGATCGTGGCGCTGAAATGGGCAGTGCGCGAGATGGAAAGCCGCTATCTGCGCATGTCGAAGATCGGTGTGCGCAATGTCGCCGGCTTCAATGAACGCGTTGCCGCCGCGACCGCCAGTGGCGAACCGCTCTCGCGCACGGTCCAGACCGGCTATGACCGCGAAAGCGGCGAACCGATTTTCGAGACCGAGATCATCCAGGCCGAGAAAATGCCGTATATCGTCGTGGTTATCGACGAGATGGCCGATCTGATGATGGTCGCCGGCAAGGAGATCGAGGCCGCCGTTCAGCGCCTGGCGCAGATGGCGCGCGCTGCCGGCATCCATGTCGTGATGGCCACCCAGCGCCCCTCGGTTGACGTCATCACCGGTACGATCAAGGCCAATTTCCCGACCCGGATTTCCTATTCCGTCACCTCCAAGATCGACAGCCGGACCATCCTGGGCGAGCAGGGTGCTGAACAGCTGCTCGGCATGGGGGATCTCCTCTACATGGCCGGCGGCGGACGCCTGCGGCGCCTCCACGGCCCGTTCGTGTCCGACACCGAGGTCGAGGAAGTCGCCGCCTATCTCAAGAAACAGGGGGCGCCGGAATATCTCGAGGCCGTCACCGCCGACAGCGAAGATGGCGACAGCGGCGCGCTCGGGCTCGACGGCGAGGCCAGCAGTGGTGACGCGCTGTTTGACCAAGCCGTGGCTCTTGTTGCCCGCGACCGCAAATGCTCGACCAGCTATATCCAGCGACGGCTGCAGATCGGATATAACCGCGCCGCCACCTTGGTTGAGCGCATGGAAGACGAGGGCATGGTCGGCCCGTCCGACCATGCCGGGCGGCGCGAAATCTATCTTCCCGAGCACAATGCCGCCTGAGCCGGGAATGAACATCAAAGCCTTGCTCGCGCCGCAATCTCACGGCAGCTTGGCGCCATGATCACGCACCTGATTTCCGCCCTGCTCCTGCAGGCCACGACTCCGGCGGCCGACGCGTTGCCTGAGCCTGCATCCGCGCAAACGCCGCCAGCGACCCTGCAAGCGGAGCCGGCCGCGTTTGATCGCGAGGCGGCTATTGCCGACGTCAACACCTATCTCAACGCGATCACCACCCTTCGTGCCCGCTTCATCCAGATCGCGCCGAACGGCAGTGCCACACGCGGCCTGTTGTCGATGTCGCGGCCGGGCCGGCTCCTGTTCGAATATGACGACCCGTCCCCGATCCGGGTGATTGCCGATGGCACCACCGTGGCGCTCGAGGATCGCGCGCTTGAGACGGTTGACCGGGCGCCCCTGCGCTCAACCCCGCTCTGGTGGCTGCTGAAGGCGGATATCGATATCGCCACCGATGCAGAAATCATCGATATCCGTAGTGAATACGGATTCCTGTCGGTGGTCGTGCGCGATCCGGATGGTGAAATGGACGGCGAGATCGAGTTCCTGTTCGCCGGACCGGAGCTGGAATTGCGCGAATGGTTCGTCACCGATGCCCTGGGCGAGGTGACACGGGTCAGCCTGCTGGAAACCGAAACCGGTATCGCGCTAAACCCGCGACTGTTTGCGATACCTGACCCGCAAGCCGAGCGCGATTCCCGGCGCGGACGGCGCTGACACCTGCGACATTTTGACCACAGGCAACACCTTTCTAATATTTTATTTGTATATTTTTTCCAGCCGTGTCGTTATTACTACGCTGACTGAGAGATAAGGGATCGGCTTCGTCCCCCCGCTTGCGGATCCTCACCTCAGTCGCGCCGGTCTGATCCCCTCCCGGCGCTGCGACGATGAAAAATTCGCGCACAGCTCGGCGCCCGGTCTCCCCCCCCTTGGGACCGGGCGCCTTTCATTTCGGCCCCCGCCATGATCCGCATTTCCCCTGTGCAGGCGGCCGATTGGGCGTTAAACAGCACGCATGCAATTTCACGACAATTCCGACGACGTGGATTTCACACGTCTGCTCGAGGAAATCCCTCTGCTCTACAAGGCGCGCGCCTTTGCCGAGAGCCTCAACGCCAATACCTGGTTCGCCAGACTCGGCGAGCCGCTCGACCCGCGTGATCGCACCCTGGCCCGCGCCTATCTCGATGGCCTTGGCTTTCCGGAAGCCGAGCCGGCCCTGCTGTCGGACTGGAGCGAAGCGGCGACCGCCGCCGAAAGTCTCGACCGTGACCCGGTCGGCTGGGAAGCCGAGGAAATGCTGCGGGCCGGGCTCATCAGCCGCGTCCTCGAGCGGCTCGACGAGGACGCCGTCAACGTGGCCCTGTCCCAGGTCGGCAGCAAGACACATGAATCGTCGCGCGATGCCGTTGAGGAAGCCGCCTCCATGGACGATATCGAGGACATGGAACTTGTCCACGCCGCTGCGGGCGCACTGGCGCAGGCAGCCAATGGCGCCGCACTGGTCATCCTGGCCGAGGCCGAGGACGATGAGCCGCCACACCCCTTCCTCGCACGCTGGCGCCTGTTCGCCCGCGGCCGCTGGCCGGTCGGTCTGGCCGGTGCCAGCTATAATATTCTCTGATCGTCGGGACGAAAGAACACAGCCATGAGCGGTATTTCCATTGCCACCTGGAACATCAATTCCGTGCGCCTGCGCGCGCCCAGCGTGGCGGCCTGGGTGGCAGAGGCCGATCCCGACATTTTGTGCCTGCAAGAGATCAAATGCCTGAGCGAGCAATTCCCGGAAGAGGCCTTTCGGGAAATGGGGTTCCGGCATTTTCACATCCGCGGGCAGAAGGGCATGCACGGGGTTGCGATCGCCTCGAAACTGCCGCTTGAGGATTTGCCCGACGAGGATCTGTGTCCAAGGTCAGAGGCGCGGCATCAGCGCGTTGGCGTCGCCGGTTTTGAACTGCACAATTTCTACATCCCGGCCGGTGGCGACGAGCCGGACCCGGCGATCAATCCGCGTTTCGCCCACAAGATGGAATTCCTCGACAAGCTCGAGGCCTATTTTACCCGGCGCGCGACAGAAAAGACTCCGCTCATCCTGGTCGGCGATTTCAACATCGCGCCCTATGAGCATGACGTCTGGTCACACAAGCAATTGCTCAAGGTCGTCAGCCACACCCCGGGCGAAGTGGATGCACTGGAACGGATCCGGCTTGCCGGCCAGTTCAGCGATGTCGCCCGTGAACTGATCCCGCTGGACGAGAAAATCTACACCTGGTGGAGCTATCGCGCGAAAGACTGGAAGGCTGCGAATCGAGGCCGCCGTCTCGACCATATCTGGGTCTCTCCGGAGCTGCACGACCAGGCCGTCGCCGGTGGCCGCGAGGCGCTCAGGGTCTGGGATCATGTCCGCAGCTGGGAAAAGCCGTCCGACCATGCTCCTGTCGTGCTGACATTGCAGGCCTAGACCTTGTCACACCGGCGAGGCCCGCCGTTCAGTGGGCCAGCCGGTAACCGCCGCTCTCGGTGACAAGCAGGCGTGCGTGCGAGGGATCAGGTTCAATCTTCTGGCGCAGCCGGTAGATATGGGTTTCCAGCGTGTGGGTGGTGACCGCCGGATTATAGCCCCAGACCTCGTGCAACAGCTCCTCGCGCGGCACAGCCTTGGCGCCGGCGCGATAGAGGTATTTGAGGATATTGGTCTCTTTCTCCGTCAGCCGGACTTTTTTCTGGTCCGCCGTCAGCAAGAGCTTCATCGCCGGGCGGAACTCGTACGGGCCGACCTGGAAGACAGCGTCCTCGCTCTGCTCGTGACTGCGCAGATGCGCCCGCACCCGCGCCAGCAGTACGGAAAACTTGAAGGGTTTGGTGACGTAGTCATTGGCACCCGATTCGAGGCCAAGAATCTGGTCGGAATCGGTATTCTGACCGGTGAGCATCACGATTGGCGCCGTGATACCGTTCTTGCGCATCAGACGGCAGGCATCGCGGCCATCCATATCGGGCAGATCGACATCCAGAAGGATCAGGTCCGCCCGCTGGTCACGCGCCACCGACATGCCCGCGCCGGCGGAACCGGCCGCCAGGGTCTGGAATTCCTCGTGCAAATCGAATTGTTCGACCAAGGCTTCGCGCAGATCATCGTCGTCATCGATGATCAGGATTGATTTCTTTGAGCTCATATCGCCGATCATGCCGATTTCGCGACACAAGGCAAATACTACCGGCCGGCAAGGGTAACCGGGCAATTTTTGCCGGGTTCGCTGTGGCAGGCCTTGTGTCAAACGCTTGATTTATGGCCCGAAAATTGCTTCTACAGGCGGGAGTCCGGTCTCCGGACACCCAGCCGTGGTGGGGAAGGCGAAGGGGACGCCAGACATGGCTTCATGCCATGAAACAGGCGTCCCTCGCCGACCATCCGGCAATGCCCAGGTTGTTGTCATGGACTGGATCGTTTCCGCATCAGGCTCGCTGGAGCTGGACGGTCAGCGCGTCCGCGCCGCCCTCGGCCGCTCCGGCATATGTGCCGCAAACCTCAAGCAGGAAGGCGATGGCGCCACACCCACGGGCCGTTATCGCCTGCGCCGCGTGCTGTACCGGTCCGACCGCATGCCGGTGCCCGGGACAGATTTGCCCTGCCGGGAAATCCACGCTGATGATGGCTGGTGCGACGATCCCGCCGACCCGGCCTATAACCGCCCGGTCCGACTGCCTTATCCGGCGTCGCATGAAACACTTTTGCGTGAGGACGGCCTCTACGACCTGGTCCTGGTGCTGGGCCATAATGACGATCCGCCCGTTCCCGGTGCCGGATCGGCGATCTTCCTGCACTGCAAGCGCGGGGATTATGAACCGACCGAGGGCTGTGTTGCACTCGACCCGACCGATGTGAAACGCTTGCTGGCCCTGGCGAAACCCGGCGACGCACTCGTAATCGAGCCCTAGGGCCGGTCACCGAAAAAAGCGGTGCCGATTCGCACCGAACTGGCTCCAAGCGCAATCGCGGTCTCGAAATCGGCGCTCATCCCCATCGACAGTTCGCGCAGCCCGTTCTCACGGGCGAGCTTGGCGAGCAGGGCAAAATGCAGCCCGGCCGGCTCGGCCGTCGGCGGAATACACATCAGGCCATCGATTACCAGACCATGCTCATCGCGCATGCGAGCCAGAAAGCCGGGCAGTTCGACCGGAGCGATCCCGGCCTTTTGCGGTTCTTCGCCCGTATTAACCTGGACCAGAAGCCGAGGCGTGCGACCGCTGGCCGTCATTGCGTTGCGCAGAGCAAGCGCCAGCTTATCGCGATCGAGCGTTTCGATGACATCGAACAGCTCCACGGCCTCGTGCGCCTTGTTGCTCTGCAGCGGCCCGATCAGGCGCAATTGCAGATCCGGAAAGGCGGCACGGCGGTCACCCCAGTGGGCGTAGGCCTCCTGGACACGGTTTTCACCGAAAACACGCTGACCAGCCTCGAGCGCTGCGACCAAGGCTGCGTCGGGCTGGCGTTTCGAGACGGCGACGAGGGTAATATCGGACGGATTGCGTCCGGCCTGTTGCGCGGCAGCCGCAAGCTGTGCGAGCAAGTGGGTGCGGCGTGCCGCGATATCCGGAGATTTTTCCATGACGCGGCCATATGATGCACAGCCCGGCTTGGCAAGACTGGCCAAGCGGGTTCGCGGCAGGCGGAGCTGCGATCTGCCGGCACTGTTCGCGCTGACAGACCCGGCCCGAACCCCGGACCCGATTGCCTATGCCCGGGCACTCACGCCCGGCACCGGGCTGGTCTATCGCCATTACGGAGCCGCCGACCGGTTCGAAACCGCACTGACGCTGGCCCGCATCGCGGATGAATGCGGCCTGTTGCTGTTTGTCTCCGGTGATGTCCGGCTTGCTGACCGTGTCGATGCCCATGGCATTCACTGGCCCGAACGGATGCTGGGCGCCGCCGCCTCACGACGCATGCGCGGCGACCGGCGCCCCTTCACCGCATCCGCACATTCGGCTGCCGCCGCACAACGCGCCCGGCTGGCCGGAATAGATGCAGTGTTTTATTCGACGGTCTTTGCCAGCAAAAGTGCGACAGCCGGACGGCCGCGCGGGATATTCGCCGCGGCCGCGCTGGCACAAAGTGTGGAGATACCGCTCTTCCCGCTCGGCGGCGTCAATGCGCGCACGGGCCGTCGGCTGTGTGGATTGGGGTTTGCGGGATTGGCCTGCGTCGGCGCCTTGTCAGACGACTAGAAACGCAAAGCCGATTCAAACTTGATCTCGGGCTGACGTTCATCACTGTCGGTCAGGCGGAAAATCGGGTCTTCAGGCGAGATCAGGCGAACCTGGCCGCCAAGGCGGAAACGCTCGCCCAGATTGATGAATGCACCGGCGCTGAGGTCATTGACGTCGCTGCGGACATCGGACCCATCCTGGATGCCGACACGGACGCCCCAGCGGCCGCCGGGCGATTCCCAGTCAACGGTGGTTTCCATGTCGAGACCAGGGAGCATTCGCTCATTCATCGACAGGGTGAAGGCCTCATACCAGGGCGTCTCGACGCCGGGCGCATCGGTGAGCGCACCCTGGGATGGCGCCTGAACGACCGGTTGAGCGGTGTCCGATGTGTCCTGGGCTTGGGCGGCTGGCGCAAGGCTCAGCATTGCCGTTGCGATCGAACCAGCGATCACGGTCTTGGCCAACAGGCCCCGGCAATTTCCCCACTTGGACATGGAACTACACTCCCTCGGTTCGTGAGACTAGCCAAAGGCAAACGACTCCCCAAGCGGATTCTGCCGAGGCCGAAAAAGAATCTCGCCAGCTGTGGCGGATATGTCAAAACTGCCAGCCGAGCTCGGCGAAAATAGCCGCCCCCTCGAGCCGGATTTCATCGCGCCCGGCGGGCGTCAACACCGGATCGTCGCGGGTCGAGGCCTGTACGCCGCCGCCAACCACCCAGCGCTCGCCAACGAGCCGCGAACTGCTGAGCTGGACGGTCTGCCCGTCGACGTGAACGAGGTCATCACTGAAGCGCGCCAGTTCAAGCGAGGTCAGCCACGGGCCCTGTTCCCAGGCGGTGGAGATCGACCAGGCCTCATAGGAACCGTCCGCAGCAATGCCGTTATTGCTCCGCAGCCAGCGCGCGCCGGCACTCAGCGCTCCACGGCTCCAGGAGAAGCCCGCATCGCGAGTGCTGATACCGGAAAAGCCGGCCAGCCCCGTCGCCTCGCTGCCTTCGCTTGCCCCCAGGCTGATGGCGAAGGCGTTATCGCCGCGACGTATGTCATAGCGGGCACCGATTTCCCAGACATCATCGAACACAGGGCTGACCAGGCCGGCGGGTCCGTCGCCCCAGGCACAATGGTCAACACCGCAATCGCGCACACGGGGAGTGAAGGATGTGGCGAACCGGAAAGAGCCGATCGTGGAGGCCTGTCCCAGCGCGATGGAGTGAAACACAAGCTTGGGCGAATAGCCCGAGCTCAGATTGATGGTCCGGGCGCCGCTCAGGCCTGTCAGATCGACACGGCCGCCGTCGGCGCGGCTCAGACGGAAGGCCGTCGGCCCGCGCTCGGCATCCAGCACCGCAGCACCAGAACCATATCCGGCGCGGAGCTCACCCCAACCGATATCCACATAACCATATCCGGACTGGAGCGCGACCCGCGTCGTGTCACTGGCACCGGCGGTTGCTGACTGGAAGCCGGAACTGCCGGCCCGGACCGCGCGCGCGGTGCCTGCGACTAATGTGGAGGCACAATCAGCCAGGCCGGGCGGACAATCGCCAACCCGGCCACCCCAGGCCCGGCGACCGGAATCCTGCTCGACCCGGCCTCCCAGGACGAAACCCCAGCGGCGCCCTGAGTCCGTATAGGTTTCGAGCTGCAGCTCGGCATCAAGGTCAAAGAGAAAATCGGATGATGGTGCAGCATCAATCCCGGCAAGCCAGGCACTACCGATGTCGAGCCGCAGTTCCGGCTGGAAGCCGCTGGCGGGTTGTGCGGAGCTTCGGGATGATAAATCCGGGGATTGAGCCATCTGGGCCAAAGCCGGCGGGCCCGCGAGGCTACCGGACAAAGCGGCGACAAGTATCGCGCTGAAAGTCCGTATCATACCTCGCGGCCCCGCCGATCGGCCCCGTCCCCCCGGACGTCGCGGTGTTAATGGAGGCGACAGACCGGCTATGGTCAAGCGTCCGCCACCTTTCCGGCGAGGGTTCCTCGTCACATGTTGCAGTCTTGCCACGCTCACATGGGTGCCTTTCGGCGCTGGCGCGAGCAAGATGGCGTGTTATACACACATTCTCGATACCCCCGAGCCCACAAGTTTCTGGTGTGAGGGAAGTGTTTTCGCCGTTTTTGCATTGAAGGAGTTACGGCACATGTCCGACAGTCGGATCCTTGGCGCGGCCCTGCTCGCCGCCCTCCTGTTTCTCCCGGCCTGCTCCACCAGCGGCAGCGAAGCCTCTCCGGAAGCTGCTTCCTCGCAGCGCTCGTCCGGTTTTCGCTTGCCGAACCCGCTGCGCAGCAATCAGCCGGTCGCGCCTGAAGGTATTGGCGTCAACGGTTATCTGTGGCGTGCCAGCCTCGACACGATCAGCTTCATGCCGCTCTCCGAGGTCGACCCGTTCGGCGGCGTCATCATCACGGACTGGTATGCGAACCCGCAAATGACCTCCGAGCGCTTCAAGCTGACCGTCTATATCCTTGATACGCGCCTGCGTGCCGATGGCCTTGCGGTCAATGTGTTCCGCCAAGTCCGCGAGGCAGATGGTGGCTGGATCGATGCCGAGACCGACCCGCAAACCTCCTACGAAATTGAAAACGCTATCCTGACCCGGGCTCGCCAGCTCCGCATTGCGCGACTGGAAGATTAGGGCGCCGGACAGGCGGTCGAACGCTGCGAGCAAGTCTATGAGCCGATACAATCCACGTGAAGCCGAGCCAAAGTGGCAGGCGGCTTGGGCGGAGCGTGACTGCTTCCGCGCGGGCGGGCCCAAGGCTCAGAACGGCAAACCCAAATACTATGTGCTGGAGATGTTTCCCTATCCGTCAGGGCGCATCCATGTCGGGCACTCGCGCAATTACACGATGGGCGACGTCATTGCCCGCTACAAGCGGGCCCGCGGCTTTGACGTCCTGCACCCGATGGGCTGGGATGCCTTTGGCCTGCCGGCCGAGAATGCGGCGCGCGATCGCGGCGTTCACCCGGGAAAATGGACCCACGCCAATATCGATGTGATGCGTGGCCAGCTGCAGCGCCTCGGCCTGGCGCTCGACTGGAGCCGCGAATTCGCAACCTGCGACCCGTCCTATTATCGGCACCAGCAGGCGATCTTCCTGAAATTCCTCGAGAAGGACCTGGTCTATCGCAAGACCGCCAAGGTCAATTGGGATCCCGTCGACCAGACCGTGCTGGCCAATGAACAGGTGATCGATGGGCGCGGCTGGCGCTCTGGCGCCCTCGTCGTCCAGCGCGAGCTGGATCAGTGGTTCTTCAAGATTACCCGCTACGCCGACGAACTGACCGATGCGCTCGACACGCTGGATCGCTGGCCGGAAAAAGTCCGTACCATGCAGGCCAACTGGATTGGCCGTTCCCGCGGTGCGACGGTGAGCTTTCCGCTGACTGATGCCGATATTGCCAATCAGTTCGGCGCCACCGTCGACGTCTTTACCACCCGTCCGGACACACTGTTCGGTGCCAGCTTTCTGGCTCTCGCACCCGATCATCCCATCGTGCGCAAGATCGCCGAGGACAATCCTGAGGTCGACCTCTTCATGCGCGAATGCGCGCGGATGGGGACAACGGCCGAGGATATCGAGAAGGCACCAAAACGCGGCGTTGATCTCGGTATCACGGTACGTCATCCCTTCGATGAATCATGGGAACTGCCTGTCTGGTCAGCGAATTTCGTGCTCTCATCCTATGGGACGGGCGCGATTTTCGGCTCACCGGCCGGCGATCAGCGCGACCTCGATTTCGCCCGCAAATACGACCTTGCCGTCAATCCGGTTGTCCTGCCCGCAGGCGCGGACGCCAACAGCTATGAGATCGACGACGAGGCCTATACCGGCCCCGGCACGATCTTCAATTCGCGCTTCCTGGATGGTTTGAGCACAGAAGCCGCGCTGAACCGCGCGATCGAAGAGCTTGAGTCCCTGGGTCTCGGCAAGGGTGCGACCAGCTATCGTCTGCGCGACTGGCTGGTCTCGCGCCAACGCTATTGGGGCTGCCCGATTCCAATCATCCATTGCGATGATTGCGGTGTCGTCCCGGTACCGGAAGACCAGTTGCCGGTCGAATTGCCCGAAGACGTCACCTTCGACGAACCGAGCAACCCGCTCGAGCGCCATCCGACCTGGAAGCACACAACCTGCCCGTCCTGCGGCAAGCCGGCGCGCCGGGAGACCGACACACTCGACACCTTTGTCTGCTCGTCCTGGTATTTCCTGCGCTTCACCTCGCCCTGGAGCGAGAACAAGCCGTTTGATGCCGCCGAAGCGGCCCACTGGATGCCGGTCGACCAGTATGTCGGCGGGATCGAGCACGCGATTCTCCACCTGCTCTATGCGCGCTTCTTCACCCGGGCCCTCAATGATACCGATCTGCTGAACATGGACAGCGGCGAGCCCTTCGCCGGCCTGTTTACCCAGGGCATGGTCACGCATGAAACCTTCAAATCCGGTGATGGCCGCTGGCTCTCGCCCGAAGAAGTCGATCGCAAGCATGACAGCGCCACGGAAATCGCCACCGGCAAGCCGGTCACGATTGGCGGTATCGAGAAGATGTCGAAGTCCAAGAAGAATGTCGTCGATCTCGACGCCTTCGTGGAGGATTTTGGCGCCGATGCGGTGCGCTGGTTCGTCCTGTCCGACTCGCCGCCTGAACGCGATGTCGAATACACCGATAGCGGTGTCGAGGGCGTCTGGCGCTTTATCCAGCGTCTGTGGACGGTCATGACCTCATTGCCCGAAGGCGCACCGGGGCCGCTAGCTGTGGCATCCGGCGCTGAAGGCGATGCCCTGGCGCTGCGCAAAAGCGCTCACAAGACCCTGAAGGGCGTTACCGAGGCGATCGAAGGTTTCCGCTTCAATTCCGCGGTCGCGCAGATCCACGACCTCGTCAATGCGCTGCGCAAGGCCGAAGACGGCGGGGACGGCATGGTCGCGGCGCGCGCCGAAAGCCTTGGTATCCTTGCCCGACTGATTTCGCCCTTCATTCCGCATCTGGCGGAAGAATGCTGGCAAGGCCTGGGTGGCGAAGGTCTGATCATCGACGCACCATGGCCGGTGGCCGACCTTACCCTGCTGGTGGAAAACGAGCTGGTGCTGCCGGTCCAGGTCAATGGCAAGCGCCGCGGCGAGATCCGTGTGAGCAAGGGCCTCGATCAGGAGAAGGTCAGGGAAATCGCGATTTCCGAAGAAGGGGTGGCGCGCTCGCTGGAAGGGCTTACGATACGCAAAGTCATCGTGGTGCCTGATCGCATCGTGAACATCGTCGCTGGATAGAGATATGCGCCCTTTGCGTCTTGCTGCCACTGCCCTCGCCTTCCTGCTGACCGCCGGGCTCTCAGCCTGCGGCTTCACACCGATGTATGCCACGGGTGGTGTTGCCGCCGGCCTTGCGGACATCCGGGTCGAGACAGGACGCGAACGCGTTGACTATTATCTCCAGGAAGCGCTGCTCGACGGCATGGGCGCGCGCGCGGCCGACGGCCCATATACGCTGCGCGCCACCACCACCGTGAGGTCTACCCCGTTTGGCGTCGGCGCCGACGCGATTGCAAGCCGTTATGCAGTGAGCGTCCGCGTCAACTGGCAATTATACCGCGAAGGCGGAATTGACCCGGTCGCGACAGGCCGGGCCAGCAGCAGCGCCTCCTATGATGTACCAGCGGGAGTTTACGGCGCGCTGTCGTCGGAGACCGATGCCGAGGACCGGGCGCTTGATCTGGCAGCGGACCGCATCATCACCCAGCTCGCCCGCGCGATGCAGGACAGGGACACGTGGTAAAACCATCGCCACGCGATGTGGATGCGCGACTTGCGCGTCCTGACCCGGCTCTCAAGGCCTATCTGATCTTCGGCCCCGATCGCGGCCTGGTGCATGAACGCGCCGATACGCTGGCCGCTGCCCTGGTTCCCGATCCCGACGACCCCTTCGCGGTTACCCAGTTAACCGAGGAAGATCTCCGGGCCGACCCGGCGTCACTCGCCGATGCAATGGCCGCGATGTCCCTGACCGGAGGCGCCCGTCTGGTGCGGGTTCGTCTGAGCGGCGAAACCGGCAGTGGGCCGATTCTGGAACTGGTGACAGCGCTGGAGAAGGGTCAGGCCCAGGCCGAAGCCTGCCTGATGGTTGAATCCGGCGATCTCACGCCGCGTGGCAAGCTTCGAAAGCTGTTTGAGCCCGCCAAAACCGCAATGGCCGTAGCCTGTTACGCCGATTCAGCTCAGTCACTCGCCGATCTTGCAGCCAAAATGCTCGCCGATGAGGGGCTGAGCCTGACGGCCGCAGCGAGAATGGCCTGGCTGCCTCGGCTGGAAGGGGATCGCGCCTTTGCCCGCAGCGAAATTGAAAAGCTCATCCTGTTCAAAGGCTTGAAGTCGCAGCGGCCCGAGGGCGATGATGTCGTCGATATCGGTGATGTCGAAATGATCGCGGCGGATCAGGGCGATGCCGCGCTCGACGCGATTATCGGGCCGGTGCTCGACGGCAATATGGCTGTCGCCGACAGCGCCTATGTCCGCGCCCTAGCTGGCGGCACCAGCGCCGTCGGTGTCCTGCGCGCCTTGCAGCGCCGGCTCGACCAGCTTGGATCGGTGGCCGCGGCGGGCGGCGACGACTTGGCCATTACCCGCAGCGGTGCGCCGCGCTACGGTCCACAGGCGGCCCAGTTCCGCGGGCAGATGAAGATGTGGCGCGGACGCCGGCTCGATGCGGCGCGGCAATTGGCGTTTGATGCCGAACGCGCGGTCAAACGTGCCGCCAGCCCGGTCGATACCTTGGTCGGTGATCTCCTGCTGCGCCTGGCGCGGGGCGCGGCGCGAATGCGGGCCTGATGGCGTTAGTGCTCGGCGGAGCTGAGCCGCCGGCAGACATCGTCGAGCTGTTCCAGCGTTTTATAGTGCACGCGGATCTCCCCGCCATCACTGCCATGCCGGATATCAACATCCAGACCCAGACGCGCCGAGATGTCAGCTTCAAGCGACCGTGTGTCAGCATCTTTGTCAGCGGTTGCCGAAGCTGGAGCGGGACGGCGCCCACCGGGCTCATGCTCCGGTTTGGGGCGTGCCAAACGCTCGGCATCGCGCACAGAAAGCCCTTGATCAACAATCAGTTGGGCCAGTTTTTCCGGCTCTGGTGCAGCAGCAATGGCGCGGGCATGGCCGGCCGATATCCGGCCATCAGCCAAAAATGTCAGGACCGTGGCGGGAAGCGAGAGCAGGCGCACCGTATTGGCAACATGGCTGCGGCTCTTGGAGACGGCGCGTGCTACATCTTCCTGGGTGTGACCATAGCGATCAATCAATTGGCGGTAGGCTTGGGCCTCTTCGACCGGATTGAGATCGGCACGCTGCACGTTTTCGACGATGCCGATTTCCAGCGTTTCCTGGTCCGAAAGCTCACGGACGAGCGCCGGGACCTCATGCAGACGCGCCCGTTGCGCCGCGCGCCAGCGCCGCTCTCCGGCAACAATCTCATAGCTTTCAGACGCGCCCGCGACCGGCCGCACCAGGATGGGTTGAACAATGCCCTTCTCGGCGATAGAGGCGGAAAGCGCTTCTAGCTCTGCCTCACCCATTGCCTTGCGGGGCTGGTCGGGATTGGCACGGATCAGTTCGATCGGCAGCATGCGAACGCCATCGCGCGATGGCCGCGCCTGGTCGGCCGCGGCTGGCGCGGCTTCATAGGCCTCACCTTCGGTCTCGCCGAGCAGGGCTGAAAGCCCGCGGCCGAGACGGCGATTCTTGTCGGGTCCACTCATGCGACTTCACCCTGTTTCTGGCGGCTGCGACTGCGTTCCTGCCGGACGATTTCACGGGCAAGCCCGAGATAGGCCTGCGAGCCGGAACAGGCGAGATCATAGAGCAGGACAGGCTTGCCTACGGAGGGGGCTTCCGAAACCCGCACATTGCGGGGAATGACCGTTTTGTAGACCTTGTCGCCAAAATGCCCGCGGACATCGGCCGCCACCTCGGCAGAGAGATTATTCCGGGAATCATACATTGTCAGGACAATGCCCTGGATCTCGAGCTTGGCATTGAGATGGCCGCGAACACGCTCCACCGTACGAATAAGCTGGGTCAGCCCTTCAAGCGCGAAGAATTCACATTGCAGTGGCACCAAGATGGAATCAGCCGCCGTCATGGCATTGACTGTCAGGACGTTCAGCGAGGGCGGGCAATCGATCAGGATATAGTCGAAGCCGTCTGAATCATGCCGCAAGGCCTGAAAATACTGGTCGACAGCTCGTTTGAGCCGGTAGGAGCGGCCCTGGTCCGTTGCGAGCTCCAGCTCTGCTCCTGACAGGAGGACATCCGACGGCAGAATCGACAATCCGGGCACCAGGGTCGACACCAAGGCATCGCGTAAGGGCACATTTCCGACCAGAACATCGAAGGAGGTGGTGGTGCGGCGCGCCGGCGGCACGCCCAGTCCGGTGGAAGCATTGCCCTGGGGATCGAGATCGATGATCAGGACCTTCTGCTTCACTGCTGCGAGTGCCGTGCCCAGATTGATAGCGGTTGTCGTCTTGCCGACTCCGCCCTTCTGATTGGCGATCGCGACTACCCGGGGCGCGCCTTGGCGCAGGACATCATCGGACACGTTGTACCTCACTGATGCGCAGGATCACACCATCGCCGGTCTGACTGGGTATGACTTCGCATTCGAATGTCCAGTGTTTACGCGCTTCGGTCAATTCATCACGGTAGTGCCGACCCTTGAAAAACAGGCCGACAACCCCGTTTTTCAACAAGGGGGCAGCAAAACCCAATAATTTATTCAGCGGTGCGAACGCGCGCGCCGTGACGACCTGGAACCCCTCAGCGGGATCCATCTTCTCGACCCGGGTTGCGCGCGCCTCGGCGTCAACGCCGAGTTCGGCGATGACGCGGTTGAGGAAAGCCGTCTTCTTGGCGACCGAATCGATCATCACCACGTGGACACCCATACCCCGGTCGCGGAAGGCCAGGGCCAGGGCCAGACCGGGAAAGCCGGCGCCGGCGCCCAGATCGGCAATCCGCTTCGTATCGGACGGGATCAGCTGCAGCAATTGCAGGCTATCGAGGGCATGGCGTTCCCAGAAATCCTCCAGCGTCGAGCGCCCGACGAGATTGGTATGGGAATTGGCCTCGACCAACAGCTCACGCCAGCGGTCGAACCCCTCGGCTGTTTCACGTGAAACACCGGTGGCAGTCTCAAACTCGTCGCGGGTCAATCAACTGGCCTCTTTGTTCTGGCGTTTGACATGGGCAAGCACCGCCGTCAGGGCGCCCGGCGTGACACCTTCGAGCCGCGCGGCCTGGCCCAGCGTGTCAGGACGCGAGGCGTTGAGGCGTTCGCGCGCTTCATTGGACAAACCACCAACCGCTGCATAATCGAGATCGGCAGGAATGCGCACAGCCTCATCGCGGCGGAAGGCCAGGATGTCGGCCTGTTGCCGGTCAAGATAACCGGCATAGACCGCGTCAATTTCCATTTGCTCGGCGACGGCGCCATCGTATTGCGCCAACTCAGGCCAAACCCGCGTAACGTCAGCCCAATTGATGTCGGGATAGGCGAGCAGGTCAGCGGCATTGCGGCGGCGCCCGTCGGAATTGACTGACAAGCCATGGCGCTGAGCTTCGTTTGGCGTGATGTCGAGCGTGGCGATCTGCGCCCGCGCCTGATCGAGCCGTTGCTGTTTCACGTGAAACATATCGCGGCGCATGGCCGAAGCGGCGCCAAGCTCGATCGCCTTCGGGGTCAGGCGTTGATCGGCATTATCGGCGCGCAGAATCAGCCGGTATTCGGCCCGCGACGTGAACATGCGATAGGGCTCGCTAACGCCGCGCGTGATCAGATCATCAATCATCACCCCGATATAGGCCTCGGAGCGACTAAGGATAAACGGCGCGCTGCCACCTGCTGACAACGCGGCATTAAAGCCGGCCACCAGCCCCTGGGCCGCCGCCTCTTCATAGCCCGTCGTGCCATTGATCTGACCGGCCAGCCACAGGCCGGGCACGACGCGGGCCTGCAGGGTCGCGTCGAGCTCACGAGGATCGACGTAGTCATATTCAATTGCATAGCCGAAGCGCTTGACCTCAACCTGTTCCAGACCCGGAATGGTGCGCAGGAACGCATCCTGTACAGTGTCCGGCATCGAGGTCGAAATCCCGTTGGGATAAACCGTGTCATCATCCAGTCCTTCCGGCTCCAGGAAGATCTGGTGCTCGGAGCGATCGGCAAAACGCACCACCTTGTCCTCGATGGACGGGCAATAGCGCGGGCCGCGGCCGGCGATGGAGCCGCTATAGACCGCCGACTGCTCAAGATTATCGGCAATGATACGGTGCGTCGCCTCGGTGGTGTGGGTGATGGCGCAACTGATCTGCGGCACGGTGATCCGGTCAGTCAGAAACGAAAATGGCACCGGCACATCATCAGCCGCCTGCTGGTCGAGACTGTCCCAGGCGATCGAGGATTTGCGCAGGCGCGCCGGCGTCCCGGTCTTCAGGCGCCCCATCCGCAGGCCCAGCCCATACAAGGTCTCGGCCAGGCCAATTGATGGTTTCTCATCGACGCGGCCGGCGGGAATTCGCTCCTGGCCACGGTGGATCATGCCGCGCAGAAAGGTGCCGGTGGTCAACACAACACTGCCGGCCCGATAGTTCTGGCCAGCCGCATCGACAACGCCGACACAGCGCCCCTCATCAAGGATCAGGTCCTCAACCGGCGCGGCCCGGATTTCCAAATTCGGTGCCTGGCCGAGAACCGCCTGCATCGCCTCGCGATAGAGCTTGCGATCCGATTGCGTGCGAGGGCCCCGCACGGCCGGACCCTTGGAGCGATTGAGCAGGCGGAACTGAATCCCGGACGCATCCGCCACCCGCGCCATCACCCCGTCCAGGGCGTCCACTTCCCGGACCAGATGCCCTTTCCCGAGACCGCCGATCGCGGGGTTACACGACATTTCGCCAATCGTCTCGAGCTTGTGGGTCAGCAGGAGTGTGCGGGCGCCAAGGCGCGCCGAGGCTGACGCCGCTTCGCAGCCGGCATGACCGCCGCCGATAATGATGACATCCCAGGAATTCATGATCGCTTACCCATCCGCGGACCCGTGTCCGTCGAAGCCGGCTACATAAGGCTCCCGGCCCCATGAGTCGAGACGCAGCCGCCAGTGTTTCACGTGAAACATCGACCGGTAGTTATTTTCCGATGCAGAACTGACTGAACACCCGATCGAGAATATCCTCGACATCGACCCGTCCCGTCAGCGATTCCAGCGCCCGGACCGCGAGGCGGGCATCCTCGCCCGCCAATTCCGATGCGTCCGCCAGACGCTCACGGCAACGCATCAGCGCCGCCTGGGCCGCTTCCACCGCACGCCGATGCCGTGCCCGGCTCAGGGCCGGCATTTCGCGCGCACTCAGGCGTTCGCGCACGATCGACTCGATCCGGGCCTCCAGGGCGTCAACGCCGGCCCCCGTGGTCGCACTGATGCGAAAACCACTTCCATCCTTGCGATCCGGCATCAGATCGAGCTTGTTCAGCACCAGCAGATCACTGTCCTGCAACCGCCCCTGCAAGTCTTGCAGCTCGGCCTGCGAACGCGCATCGGCAACACCGATCCGCAGATCCGCGTGCTCGGCCCGGTCCAGCGCCCGCCGAACCCCCTCAGCCTCGATCGCATCGACAGCCTCACGCAGCCCGGCCGTGTCGCTGATTACTACCGGGAAACCGGCCATGATGAGACGAACCTCAACAATATCGCGGGTTGTGCCCGGAATATCCGTCACAATCGCCGCATCACGTCCTGCCAGTCGATTCAGTAGGCTCGACTTGCCCGCATTCGGCGCCCCGATCAGCGCGATGGAAAACCCGTTGCGGACCCGCTCTCCGCGTCGCCCGTCGGCCAGATGCGCCGCCATCGACTCCAGCAGCCCGCTGAGCGGCTGATAGGCCCGGTGCGACAAGGCATCAGGGACGTCTGCCTCGTCCGGAAAATCAATCTCGCCCTCTATCGAGGCCAGCACCGAGATCAGCGCCTCGCGCCAGCCTTCATAGAGATGTTTCAGCGAACCCGACATCTGCGCCAGCGCCTGCGTGCGCTGACCTTCAGTCTCGGCCTCGATCAGATCGGCAAGGCCCTCGGCCTCGGTCAAATCGAGCTTGTCATTCTCGAACGCGCGCCGCGTAAACTCACCCGCCTGCGCCAACACCCCGCCCGCAGCCTCGATCGCGGCGATCGCGCCATCAATGACCGCCGCACCGCCATGCAGATGCAGCTCGACACAATCCTCGCCGCTGAAACTGGCCGGCGCCGGGAACCAGAGCACCAGCGCCTGGTCAAACACATCGCCCTGCACCGTATACAGCTTGCGAAGACTGGCCTGGCGCGGCGCTGGCAGACCTCCAGACAGCATGGCGCCAAGAATATCCCCCGCGCCAGGGCCGGACAGGCGCACAACCGCAACCCCGGAACGTCCGGGCGGGGTAGCGAGGGCATAAATCGTTGTTGTCACGTGATTATTTCTTGCCACCGGCCGCCGGCGTCACGGCCGCCTGGCGCATCAGATTCATGAAGGTATCGGTCATCTGGCCCCCATAGGCGTTCCATTGCCGCATCAGCGCATCGGGCTCGAGGGAGCTCATATTCTCTTCCATGCGGCGGATCATCTCATTGGAAAGACGCTCATTGAGCGCCGTGACATCGGGAAGCCCTAAAAAGGCCCGCGCCTCGGCCGGCGTACAATCGACTTCAACATTGACCTTCATCTCGATCTCCCAAAATGTTCAAATAGTCTTATCGCACAGAATGGAGGCGCACCATGAGCGGGCAGGACATAGAGATCGAATCCGAAGATGGCAATTTTTCCGGCTATCTTTCCGTCCCGGCCTCGGGATCCGGCCCGGGCGTGCTGGTCCTGCAGGAGATTTTCGGGGTCAATCCGGCGATGCGCTCGATCGCGGACTGGCTCGCCGCCGCAGGCTTCACCGCCCTGTGTCCAGATCTGTTCTGGCGGATCGAGCCGGGCATACAGCTTTCCAGCGAAGACGATGCCGGCCTCAAGCGCGCCTTCGAACTGTTCGGACTGTTCAATCACAACACCGGACTTCGCGATATCCAGACCAGTCTCGCCACACTGCGCCAGCTTGACGCCTGCACCGGCAAGGCCGGGGCCATCGGCTACTGCCTCGGCGGCCTGCTCGCCTATCGCACCGCCTGCCATACCGACAGCGATGCCAGTGTCGGCTATTACGGCGTCAGCATCGCGGACCGGATCGGTGAAGCCGCCGGCCTCTCCCGGCCCCTGATCCTTCATATCGCCGGCGATGATGAATTCGTGCCGCCCGAGGCCCAGAACCGGATGCATGCCGGCCTCGGAAGCAACCCCCTGGTCACCCTGTATGACTACCCCGGTCAGCATCACGCCTTCGCACGCCCCGATGGTGACCATTACGATGCGGCCAGCGCCGGCCTGGCCAATCAGCGTACACTGGTGTTTCTGCGCCAGCATCTAGCCTGAGACCGGGCCCTGCAGGCCCCTCAGTCGGCCGAACTGGCAATCGCCCAACCCGGCCGGCTGGTCATGCGGCTGAAATAGGTTTTCAGGTTCTCCGGGGCATCGCCAAACTGACGGATCAGTTTCAGCAGATAGAACATATAGGTGATCGAGATATCGGCGGCCGTGATGCGCTCGCCAGCGATGAACTCGCGATCACCGACCCCGTGTTCCGAGGCAAATCGGAGCAATTTATCGGTCTCGTATTTCGCCCATTGCGCCAGGTTGGCGTCGCGCTTGTCCTCCGGCAGTAATTGCGTGTGCGCCAACAACAGCGATACCGGCATGGTCATCCCGCTTTCGCCAAAATGCAGCCAGTGCAGGAAGCGGCCGTAATCCGCCTCATCAGGCGTCACATCAAGCGGGCTCGGTCCATAGCGGCCGAGCAGATATTGCATGATCGCGATCGAATCGAGCACGATCTCATCGCCATCCTTCAGCGCCGGTACCTTGCGCAGGGGGTGGATCAGGGCATAGCTCTCATCGCCGGCCGGCCGCGCTGCAAACTGCACCGTGTGGAGCGTGTAGGGCAGGCCCATTTCCTCAAGCAGCCAGCGCACCCGGATCGAGCGGGTTTGCGGGGCATGATAGAGTGTCAGATCAGGCGTCGGTGCCATCGGGTCATCCTCCGGATAAATTCGCCCAATCCAACCGCCAATCACGCCACGTGAAAAGTGATCTCTTCCGGATCGCTGCCATACACGCCTATCCTCCTGAGGGAAGAAATACAAAAAGCCCGCCAAAACAACGTTCTGGCGGGCTTTTGTCAGTAACAGTCAGGATTCGGATCAGGTATTCATCGAATCGAAGAATTCGTCATTTGTCTTGGTCTGACGCAATTTATCGAGCAGGAATTCGATTGCATCCTGGGCGCCCATCGGATTGAGGATACGGCGCAGCACATACATTTTCTGCAATTGCGCCTTGTCGACCAGGAGTTCCTCTTTCCGCGTACCGGATTTGAGGATGTCGATCGCCGGGAAGACGCGCTTGTCGGCGACCTTGCGGTCCAGCACGATTTCCGAATTGCCGGTACCCTTGAACTCTTCGAAGATGACTTCGTCCATCCGGCTGCCGGTATCGATCAGCGCCGTTGCAATGATCGTCAGCGAACCGCCATGTTCGATATTGCGGGCGGCACCGAAGAAACGTTTCGGCCGCTGCAGCGCATTGGCGTCCACACCGCCCGTCAGCACCTTGCCAGAGCTCGGAACGACCGTGTTATAGGCCCGGCCAAGGCGGGTGATGGAATCGAGCAGGATGACAACGTCACGGCCGTGTTCGACCAGGCGCTTGGCTTTCTCGATCACCATCTCGGCAACCTGGACGTGGCGCGTCGCCGGTTCGTCGAAGGTCGAGGAGATCACCTCGCCCTTCACCGTGCGCTGCATGTCGGTGACCTCTTCCGGTCGCTCATCGATCAGCAGGACCATCAGATAACAATCGGGGTGATTGGTCTCGATCGCGTGGGCAATGTTTTGCAGCAGAACGGTTTTACCGGTCCGCGGCGGCGCGACGATCAGGCCGCGCTGGCCCTTGCCGAGCGGCGCCACGATATCGATCACACGGCCGGACCGATCCTTGACCGTCGGGTCAGCCAGCTCGATCACGAAGCGGGATTCGGGATAGAGCGGCGTGAGATTGTCGAAATGCACCTTGTGGCGGGCGCTTTCCGGTTCCTGGAAATTTATCGTGCTGATCTTCAGCAACGCGAAATAGCGTTCGCCATCGCGCGGACTGCGGATCTCACCCTCAACCGTATCGCCCGTCCGCAGACCGAATTTACGGATCTGGGTCGGCGAAACGTAGATATCATCGGGACCGGCCAGGTAATTGGCCTCCGGCGAGCGCAGGAAACCGAACCCGTCCTGCAGCACTTCCAGAACACCGCCGCCATGGATCTCGACGCCGCGTTCGGCGAAGGCCTTCAGGATGGCAAACATCATCGCCTGCTTGCGCAATGAGGATGCATTTTCGATTTCAAGCGCTTCGGCGAATTCGAGCAATTCTGTCGGCTTTTTGAGTTTCAGGTCCTGCAACGTCATGCGCTGCAGGCCTTCGAGCAATGCCGGCGTGGTTGTTTGGTCGGTCATGATCAATCTGTTTTTTCAGGCAGGGAAAACCGATTCCCGGACGGGAACAGGCTGGTACAAGCAAACCGGGTGCCAAGGTTCAAGCATGGTCCCGAAGCGTGAGGATTGGGCAAGCGCCTGTTGCAGAGGCTGGCTTGACCGAAAAGGAGAGGATCCACGTGTGGAGTCGTGCAAGGCTTGCCATGCAGAACTGCGACCGTCAAGCGCCCAGTGGCTCCGGCCCCTAGCGCAGGGCCACGACAGCGATGAACACAATCAGGATAGCGGCGAGGAAAGGCATTTCATTGAGAATGCGATAGGAGCGATCCGGCCAGTCATTGCTGCCGTCCTGGAAGCGCTTGTAGCGCAGCGCCAGAACATGGTGCAGCCCGGTCATCACGGAAACCAGCGCGAATTTCCCGAACCAGGCGAAGCTGACAAACACTGCCCAGCTCCCGGCGCGCTCGGCATTCGCCCATACCAGCAACAAACCGAATATCCACGCGGCAATCATCGCCGGGTTCATAATGATTTTGAGCAGACGCTGTTCCTGAAGCTTCAGCGTTGAATCCAGCTCCCCGCCGGGAATGGCGCTGCAGTGATAGACAAACAGGCGCGGCAGATAGAGCAAGCCCGCCATCCAGGCGATGACAGCAAGGATATGCAGGGCCCGAAGCCAGTCATAGGCGGCGAGGATCATCATGATTCAAACCTCGTTCGGAGCGTTCGGGCAAGCCGGACAGGAGGCCGGGCAAAGCCGGGTCCCGCCTGCAGGCGCCAGGCCCTCCGGAGAAGCTAGCGCCTGCTCGATCATGGCGACAAGCGCTTCGATGAAGCCTGGCGTCGTTCCCAGCGCGGGCACGCGCGAATAGCCGGCAACCCCGCTGGCCTCCGCCAATTCGGCATATTCCTCATCGAGCTCGACCAGGGTCTCGATATGCTCGGACACGAAGGCAATCGGTGTCAGCACGACATGCCGGGCCTCGGCGCCTGCCTGGCGCACCGCATCATCGGTTGAGGGCCCGATCCATTTCATCGGCCCCACCCGGCTCTGGTAACAGACCTGCCAGTCCGGCAATTCCGGCAGCAGGGCAGCTACCGCCGCCGCAGTCTGTTCGATCTGCCATTGATAGGGGTCCCCGGCCGCAATCACCTTTTCCGGCAAGCCGTGGGCCGAGAACAGCAAGCGGGCATTCTGCGGAGCGCCGGCAGCCTGCCAGCTTTCCCGGATGGCATCGGCATGGGCTTTCACAAAGCCCGACTCGACCGGATAACAGCACACAGTATGAGTTTCCGGCCCGCCCGCCTTGCGCCAGGCCCCCAGGGAAGAGCCGGTCGTCGTGGTGGAAAAATGCGGATAGAGCGGCAAAAGCACGGTCTCGTCCGGCTGCCAGTCCGTAACCTCGCGGGCCACATCTTCCGTAAAAGGGTGCCAGTACCGCATCGCCGGCCAGATCCGCACGTCACGGTCCGGAAAACGTTCGGCCAGATATGGCTCGAGCGCCGCGATCTGGGCCCTGGTTTCCGGCAGAAGCGGGGAGCCGCCGCCCATCTTGGCATAATTGGCGCGCGCCGGTTTGGCCCGCAGTGTCGAAATCAACCAGGCCAGCCCCTCACGAACCGGTGTCGGAGCACCAATGATCGCAGGATCGCGGAACAGGTTGCGCAAAAACGGCTTTACGGCTTCCGGCCCATCCGGTCCGCCCAGATTGAACAGGACAATGGCGAGTTTTCCGCCTGGTCTGGTCATGGTCTGCTCCGTTGTCACGATGACCGGCGAATGCGCGCCAGCAATTGCTCGACATGAGCGATGGGCACATCGGGCGTGATGCCATGACCCAAATTGAAGATATGCGGTCGCCCTTCCCAGGCAGCCAACAAGCGATCAATCTCGGAGTCGAGCGCAGACCCACCTGCCCGCAAAACCGATGGATCGAGATGGCCTTGAACCGGGAGGCTGTCCGGCAATACCGAGCGGGCCCACTCAGGTTGGACGGCGGTGTCGAGTGCCAAGGCCGTCACCCCGGTTTCCTTGGCGTAGCGCGGATAAAGCGTTCCGGCGCCGCGTGGAAAGCCGATGATCGGCACCATCACGCCAGCCGCGCGTACCTGGTCTACAATCCGCTTGGTCGGCCGGATGATAACGCGCTCGAACAGGGGCTCTGGCAGGCCTTCAGCCCAGCTGTCGAACAGCTTGAGAACCTCGGCGCCGGCATGGGCCTGCATGATGAGGTATTCGGCCGTCGCGTCCGCGATACGGTCGAGCATGCCGTCGAATGCGACCGGATTGCTCCAGGCCGCGACACGGGTCGCATAGCGATCCTTCGATCCGCCTCCCTCGACCATATAGGTCGCGACCGTCCAGGGCGATCCCGCAAAGCCGATCAGCGTCGTATTCGCCGGCAATTGCGGCTTCACCAGCCGCAGCGTCTCGCCAATCGGTGCGAGAACTTCAGCGACACGACCCTGATCGAGGCCTTCGAATTCAGCCGGATCGAACGGATCGAGTTTCGGACCTTCGCCGGTCACGAACCAGACCTTGCGTCCCAGTGCGATCGGGATGAGCAGAATATCGGCGAACATGATGGCGGCATCGAACCCGAACCGCCGGATCGGCTGCAATGTAACCTCCGCTGCAAGTTCCGGCGTGAAGCAGAAATCGATGAAATTGGCAGCCTTTGCCCTGACCTCACGATATTCCGGCAGATAGCGTCCTGCCTGCCGCATCAGCCAGACTGGAGGTGGGGATTGGGTCTCGCCGGCGAGGACGGCGAGAAGCGGTTTTTCGGAAGTGCGTGTCATTGGGCCTGATTAGTCTGGTCTGACCGATCATTCAATGCGGCCCTTTCACTCATATAGATATATGTTTTTTTAGAGTCGTAATTGTAGGGCCGTGAAAACCGGGGAGGTCCGGATTTATCCAGTCATACCAAAAACTATATCCACCCTTTGCCGGATTGCGATGTACGAGCAGCGCAGGCGCTATAAATACGGGCAGGCGCTAAAAAACAAAAACTTACAGACGATAGATTTGTTGAAATCTCAGGGGAATATTGTTGAAATAAGACCCCAAATCACCAATTCCCAACCGGTTTTGCACACGGCAGCAGATGTGGATAGACGTGTGGGTAGTACCGGGTCATACCCGGTGAAACCCACAATCCCGGACGTCCGGGTCCGTCCCTGGGGACAATTGCCCTAGTTATTAACAAAACGTAAACGCTCTTGAGGCCGCTATCATCATGTCCACCACATCGAGGCCACGGCTGAACACATCATTCCATATCCACATGGTTTCCGATTCGACCGGCGAAACCCTGATGGAAGTGATGCGCGCCTCGGTCGCTCAGTTTGAACACACCAATCCGCTGGAGCATCTCTATGCGCTGGTGCGTTCCTCGCGGCAGCTTGATCGTGTCCTCGAGGAAATCGAAGGCTATCCCGGTGTTGTCATGTACACGATCGTCAATCCGGATCTGCGCCGCGAGCTGGAATCGCGCTGCGCTGATCTCGGCGTGCCGGCCATTGCAATCCTCGATCCGATGCTGGCGACACTGAGCACCTATCTCGGTCGAGCGATGGCCAGTCGCGCCGGGGCGCAGCGAGCGCTTGACGCTGACTATTATCACCGGATGGATGCCCTCAACTTCGCCATGGCTCATGATGACGGCCAGGGCGATAATTTCGAGAATGCGGATATTATCCTGCTCGGCGTCAGCCGGACGTCCAAGACCCCGACCAGCATCTATCTGGCCCACCGCGGCTATCGTGCGGCCAATATTCCACTCGTTCGCGGCGTGCCGGCACCGGAATTCCTGTTTGAGCTTCGCCATCCCCTGATTGTCGGCCTGACGGCGTCGCCAGAGCGGATTGTCCAGATCCGGCGGAACCGGCTTTTGACCCTCAATGAGGACCGCTCGACCGACTATATCGATGATTTCGCGGTGCGTGATGAAATCGTCGAAGCCAAGCGCCTCTATGCCAAGCATGGCTGGCCCAATATCGATGTTACCCGACGTTCGGTGGAAGAGACTGCGGCCAAGATCATCAACATGCTCAACGAAAAGCGAGGCCGCCAATGAGCCGTCTGATCCTGGCCTCGGGCAGTCAGATCCGCCGTCAGATACTCCAGGATGCCGGGATCGCCTTCGAGACGATCAAGTCGGATGTTGATGAGGATGCGCTCAAGTCGCAGCATGCCGGCCTGTCGCCCGCCGAAATGGCGGTTCTGCTTGCCCATGCCAAGGCCAGCCAGGTGTCGCGGCAAAATCCGGATGCTTATGTGCTCGGTGCTGATCAGACCATGGAGCTTGATGGGCAGTTACTCGACAAATTGCCCAATCGTGATCTTGCCCGGCAGCGCCTTCTGGCCATGCGAGGCCAGGCGCACCAGCTGCATGCCGGTCTCGCCCTGGTGCGTGGCGGCGAGCCGGTCTGGCAACACCAGCAGAGCTCGACCCTGTGGGTGCGGCCTTTTACAGACGAATTCCTCGGTCACTATCTCGACCGGGCCGGCGATGAATTGACCGCCAGCGTCGGCGCCTATGCATTTGAGGGTCTGGGCGCACAATTGTTCGAGCGTGTTGATGGCGAGTTTCACGCCGTGCTTGGCCTGCCGCTCGTGCCCTTGCTGGGTGCCTTGCGCGAACACGGGGTATTGTTGAAATGAGGCCGACCGGTGCCGCCCGGATAGCAGGTGTGGTCGGTGATCCGATTGCGCATTCGCTGTCGCCGAGCCTGATGTCGGCCTGGATCGAGGCGGCTGGTCTCAATGCTGTCTATACGCCCTACCGGGTTGCCGGCGAGCAGGCGGCGGAGTTTTTTCGGGCGCTTGCCGCAAGCCAATGCGCCGGCCTCAATGTTACGCTGCCACACAAGCAGACGGCCCTGGCGGTCAGCGATGAAGCCAGCGCCGCTGCGCGCGCCATCGGTGCTGCCAATCTCCTGACATTCCGCGATGGCCGAATTCACGCCGACAATACGGACGCAGCCGGATTTCTCAATGCCCTGAAGGTCAGCCAGGTTGAGCCTTCGCGTGGCCCTGTACTGATCCTGGGCGCCGGCGGCGCGGCGCGCGCGATCCTTTATGCGCTGGTCGAGGCCGGTGCGCCCGAGATCCGGCTCAGCAATCGCAGCCGCGCCAATGCCCGGGCCATGGCCGATGACCTTGCACCGGGCGCGCAAATTCACGATTGGGACCGGCGGGACGACGCCCTGGCCGGCGCCTCGCTGGTCGTCAATGCCACATCGCTGGGCCTGTCCGGCGGCGAGGATCTTGTGTTTGACTGGAGCCGGGCACCGGGCGATGCCGTGGTGGCTGACAGCGTCTACAAACCGCTCGAGACCGGTTTTCTGCGAGATGCTGCGGCGCGTGGGCTGAAAACCATCCATGGCCTTGGCATGCTGATTGGTCAGGCCCGGCCTAGCTTTGCAGCCTTTTACGGCGCGTCGCCGCCTGAAACGGTGGAGGCCGAGGCGCTGCTGGTCTCCTTGCTGGAGGCAGCCGAATGATCACCATTGGCCTGACTGGCTCCATCGGAATGGGCAAGTCGGCGACTGCCGACCTGATGGCCGAGGCCGGTATCCCGGTTTTCGATTCCGATGCCAGTGTCCACGAATTGTATGCCAAGGGTGGCAAAGCCGTCGCGCTGATTGATGCAGCCTTTCCCGGCGTCGTGGTTGACGGCGTGGTCGACCGCTCGCTTCTCTCGGCAGCCCTGCACGAGGACCCGTCCGGTTTCGCGCGCCTGGAGGCCATCGTCCACCCGTTGGTGCTGGAACAACGCGAGGCCTTTCTGCATCAGGCGCATCTTGCCGGCGCGGACCTGGTTGTTTTCGACATTCCGCTTCTGTTTGAAACCGGTGGCCATGAGCATGTCGATCATGTGCTGGTGGTCCACGCGCCGGAAGCTGAACGCCGTGCCCGGGTCTTGCGGCGTCCGGGCATGACGGAAGCCAAGCTCGACGCCATAATCGCCCGCCAGCTCGATGATTCGAGCAAACTGGCGCGTGCGGATTACCGGGTCGAGACCTCGGGCGGCCTTGAGGATGCCCGGCGTCAAATCGATGTCATCCTGGCGTCCATCCGCGGGCAGATCGAGGAGCAGGACCAATGATCCGCGAAATCGTTTTCGATACCGAGACGACCGGTCTCTATGCCACCTCCGGCGATCGTGTCACCGAACTGGGCTGCGTCGAGGTGATCGATTTCATCCCAACCGGCAAGACCTGGCACACCTATGTCAATCCACAGCGCAGCACGCCCAAGGAAGTGGTCGAGATCACCGGCCTGACCGATGCCTTCCTGGCCGACAAGCCGCTGTTTGCCGATGTTGCGGCAGAGTTCATGGAGTTCGTCGGCGATGCCGGCTTGGTCGCGCATAATGCGCCCTTTGACCGTGGCTTCATCAATATGGAGCTCGAGCGGCTTGGCCATGCCGGCTACCCCGAGGCCCGCTTCAAGGATACGGCCCGCATTGCGCGTGCCAAATTCCCGGGTTCCTATGTGTCGCTCGACGCCTTGTGCAAACGCTTCGGCATCTCGCTGGAAAGCCGCGACAAGCACGGCGCCCTGATCGATGCCCTGCTGCTGGCGGAGGTCTATCTGGAATTGTCCGGTGGCCGGACGCGGGCGCTGGACCTGAGTGGCCAGGGCGAAACAGGTCCGGGTGAGGTGGTGTTTCCGGCACGTCAGCCGCGGCCGCAGGCGCTGGCCCAGCTGCTGACAGAAACAGAGCGCGCCGCCCATGCTGCCTTCATTGAGGAGCTGGGCGAAAACGCGCTCTGGAACAAGTTGAAGATCGGCCGTAGCTGATCAATTCTGGCTAGTTGCTGGCTTCAGGAGCACCATTGCCATTGGTGTCGGCACCGGGAGCCGCGGCAGCCCGCTTCATCATTTGCTGGCGATAGAGGCCGGCGAAATCTACCGGATCCAGCATCAGCGGCGGGAAGCCGCCATCGCGGGTGGCATCGGCCAGGATGCGGCGTGCGAACGGGAAGAGCAGGCGCGGACACTCGATCAGCAGGAAGGGTTCGCGATCGACATCAGCGATATTGGCCAGCTGGAACAGGCCGCCATAGGCGAGCTCGGAGATGAAAACGACATCATTGTTCTCGCGCGAGGCCTTGGCATTGATATTGAGCACGACCTCGAAGGCACCATCGGAAAGCGAGCGTGCCTGCACATCGATCGCAAGATCAATCGCCGGAGCCTGGGCATTGCGCAGGGTCTCGGGCGCGCCGGGGTTCTCGAACGACAAATCCTTCACATATTGCGCGAGGATACGCAGTTGTGGCGGCTGTGGCGGTGTGTTTTCGGCAGGCGTGGCAGGAGCGTCGGTCATGAAAATCCCCAAAGGACGGGCGTCGGTGATAGGGTAGCGGCCAATATGGCCACACGAAACGAGGCGCGCCGGTTAACATGCGGGCCGGGCCGGAGCAAGCATGCTGGGTTTCAGCGAGAAGGCTGACGTCCGGACAAATAGCGGCTATATCTGATCAACATTCCCTACCGGCCCAGTCGAGCGGCGAAAATCACATGATTGAAGTTATACCCACCGTCATTTTCGCAGGCATCGCGATCTTCATCGCGATCCGCCTCTATTCGACCCTCGGGCGCCGCGAGGGCCATATGGAAGAGCCCCCGGTGATCGACCCGAACGGGCGTCCATCCCTGTCCGATGTGCCGCAGACGCATTTGCGTCCGGCCTTCGAGGGACGGGCGGCGGCCGGGCTTGAGGCAATTGCCGCGGTCGATTCGCGCTTTGATCCCGAGGCTTTCCTGTCGGGTGCCCGCACGGCCTATCAGATGATCGTCGAGGCCTTTGCCAAGGGCGATCTGGCTGCCTTGCGGCCGCTGCTGGCCGACAAGGTCTACCAGCGCTATGCCGACGCGATCCAGGCGCGCAGCGAGCGCAGGGAGAGCGTTCGCACCGAGATCGACCGGATCAAGTCGGCCGAGATCATCGAGGCCTCGCACGACGGCGCGACGGCGCGGGTCAAGGTTGCCTTTGTCGCTGAAATCGCAACGGAAACCCTGAGCGAGGCCGGTGAGCGTGTCTCCGGTGATATCGGCACGCTGAACACGGTGCATGAAAACTGGCTGTTCGAACGGCGCACCGACACCAATAATCCGAACTGGGTGCTGACCGGTGTGGCGGCGGTATAGCCCGGCCGCCCTGATTGCCCTGCTGCTGGTTGCAGCATGTCAGCCAGCACCGGCACCAGAACCCGGGCCGCCGGAAGAACCGCCGGTAGAACAACCGCTTCCAACTGGACTACAATTGCTCCCGGCGGGCTGGGACGCGATGGCCGGCTGGTCCGGTGCCGATCTGCGACCGGCGCTCGGCGCTTTCCTGCGTTCCTGCGCCCAACTCGATAACCGCAATGATTCCGATCCGTTGAGCCCGCGGGCACCGTGGGCGGGACAGGTGGGCGATTGGCGTGCCGCGTGTACGGCTGCGGCGATGACGGGACTTTCACCCGAAGCGGCGCAGGCGACGTTTGAGGCCTTCTTTGCCCCGGTGCGGGTGATAGCGCTGGATGAATCCGGCGCGGTGGCGGGCGAAACCGGCCTGCTGACCGGCTATTACGAACCCTATGTCGAAGTGCGCGATACGGCGGACAATGAGTTCAGCCAGCCCCTGCGGCGGCGGCCCGGTGATATGGTCTCGGTGGATCTGGGTCTGTTTGACTCCGGTCTGGCGGGGCGGCGCATCGTTGGCCGGGTGAATGACGGGTCTCTGGTGCAGTATTATAATCGCGCCGAGATCGAAGCGGATAACCGCGGCGAGATTTTCGCCTGGGGCCGGCCGATTGACGTGTTCTTCCTGCAGATCCAGGGCTCCGGCCGCCTGGTCGATGCCGCGGGTAACCAGAGCCGTGCCGCGTTTGCGGCCCATAACGGCCTGCCCTATCGCTCGATCGGGCGCGAACTGATCGAGCGCGGTGAGCTGGAGGCGCATGCGGCCTCGAAAGCGGGTATCGAAGCCTGGCTGATGACGCACGGGGCCGAGGCGACGGCCGAGCTGTTTGCGGTCAATCCGCGCTATGTTTTCTTTGAAACACAAGCACTTGACGATCCCTCGCTCGGGCCGCGCGGTTCGTCTGGCGTTGCCCTGACACCGATGGCCTCGATCGCGGTCGATCCGGCCTTTCATGCCTGGGGCGTGCCGGTCTGGCTCAGCGCGGATCTGCCCGATTTGCCTGCCTGGACAGGGCTGGTCATCACCCAGGATGGCGGCGGTGCGATCAATGGCCCGTTGCGCGGGGATTTCTTCTGGGGCTGGGGCGGAGTTGAGGAGCGGCGCGCCGGAACGACGCGGGCCCAGGCGCAATGGACTGTTTTGCTTCCGGTTTCTGTCGCCCAGCGCATCGTTGATGCGACGCCGCCGGCCTGATCGATGGCGCGCAAACGATCCCTGCGGCCGGAGGAAAAGGCGATCTGGCGCAAGGTGGCCGGCTCGGTGAAGCCGATTTCGCCCGACCGGATCGAGCGGCTGGATGATCCGGAAGCTATTGAACCCACACAGGAAAAACCGGCTCCTGACAGCAAGATGTCACTGCGGCATGGCCATTTCCCCCATCCCCACACCCGGCCGAAACATCCGCCTCTGCCGGTTGATCGCGGCAATGAGAAACGGGTACGGCGGGGCCGGATGGAGATTGACGGACGGCTCGACTTGCATGGTCTGACACAGGATATCGCCCTGAGAACGCTGAGAAATTTTCTCTCGATGGCCTATCGCGATGGCTATCGGACGGTGCTGGTGATCACCGGCAAGGGGTTCAAGGCGCGTGAGCGCGAGAGCGAGCCCTGGGAGTATCATGACGAGCCGGGGATTCTGCGGCGCAAGCTGCCGGAATGGCTGGGTAATCCGGAGTTTCGTCAGTGGGTGTCAGGGTATGCGGCGGCGCATTTGCGCCATGGCGGCGGCGGCGCGTTTTACGTCACCATGCGCCGGGTGAAGCCGGTGAAATAGACGGCGCCCGGGTGTCGCCCGGATCATCCCCTGTGTGCACCGGGTTCGGACCGGATCTGCACCGCATCATCCGCTCATGATACCCGGCGCGCAGCCCGCCGACATTACAAGATGAATTTCGACAGATCGGTATTCTTCGCCAGATTGCCGACATGCTCGGCGACGTAATCGGCGTCGATCTGAATCGTCTCGCCATCGCGGTCCGACGCGGTGAAGGAAATTTCCTCGACCAGTTTTTCCATCACCGTCTGCAAACGCCGGGCGCCGATATTCTCGACCGAGGCATTGACCTCGTGCGCCAGCGAAGCCAGCGCGTCGATCGCCTCATCGGTGAAATCGAGCGTCACCCCCTCCGTCCCCATCAGCGCGACATATTGCGTGATCAGACTGGCTTCCGGTTCGGTCAATATCCGTTTGAGGTCGGCTTCGCTCAGCGCCTGCAGCTCGACGCGGATCGGCAGCCGGCCCTGCAGCTCGGGCAGCATGTCGGACGGCTTGGCCAGGTGGAAGGCACCCGAGGCGATGAAGAGGATATGGTCGGTCTTGATGATGCCATGCTTGGTGGTCACCGATGTGCCCTCGATCAGCGGCAGCAGATCGCGCTGCACACCCTCGCGCGAGACGTCGGCGCCGCGGGCATCGGAACGGCCGACAATCTTGTCGATCTCGTCGAGGAAGACGATGCCGTCCTCCTCGGCCAGCTTGATCGCATCGGCGGTGATGGCGGCATCATCGAGCAGTTTGTCGGCCTCCTCGGCCAGCAGCGGCTCATAGGCCTCTTTCACCTTCATGCGCACGGTTTTCTTCTTGTTGCCGAAACCCTTGCCCAATATCTCGCCGAGATTGATCACGCCGGCACCGCCACCGGGCATGCCGGGAATATCCATCATCGGCATGCCGCCGGCATCATTGAGTTCGATCTCGACATCCCTGTCGTCGAGCTCGCCGGCGCGCAGCCGCTTGCGGAAGCTCTCGCGGGTCGCCGGACTGGCGCCCGGACCCACCAGCGCATCGACGACGCGGTCCTCCGCCTGGCTTTCGGCCTGGGCCTTGACCGCCTCGCGGCGGGTTTCGCGCACCAGGGTGATGGCGACCTCGACCAGGTCGCGGGCGATCTGGTCGACATCGCGGCCGACATAGCCGACCTCGGTAAACTTGGTCGCCTCGACCTTGATGAAGGGCGCCCCGGCCAGCTTGGCCAGCCGGCGCGAGATCTCGGTCTTGCCGACGCCGGTGGGCCCGATCATCAATATATTCTTCGGCATCACCTCTTCGCGCAGCCCGGCGGCGAGCTGACGCCGGCGCCAGCGATTGCGCAGCGCGATCGCGACCGCCTTCTTGGCATCGCCCTGGCCGACAATATGCCGGTCGAGCTCGGAGACGATTTCGCGGGGGGTGAATTCGGTCATGATCGGGTTCACAATGCTGAAGGCCGGGCGGTGATGCGGTGACTGGCTCCGTGTTATGTAGTCAGGCCGGTGCGATGAAACCAGTGCTGAAAGGCATCAAGATGACGCAGCCCCGCCCCGCGAGCCAGACCCGCCCGCGTTTCCACCTCGCCTTCCCCGTCGACAGCCTCGAGCGGGCCCGCGCCTTCTACGGCGATCTGATGGGCTGCCCCGAGGGCCGCTCGTCCGAGAGCTGGGTTGATTTCGACTTCTACGGCCACCAGATCGTCGCCCACCTCGCCCCCGAAGAATGCCAGGCGGTCGCCACAGGCGGCGTGGACGGCAAGGCCGTCCCCGTCCGCCATTTCGGCCTGCTGATGGCCTGGGACGACTGGGAGACCCTCGCCGAGCGCTTCCGCGCCGCCGGCGTCGATTTCGTGATCGAGCCCTATGTGCGCTTTGCCGGCGAACCGGGCGAGCAGGGGACCTTCTTCCTGCGCGATCCGGCGGGGAATGCGCTGGAGTTCAAGTGTTTTCGGGATGAGGGGGGGATATTTGCGACGTAGGGGGGAAATTCAAATGGGCGCCATATCAAATGAAGCGGAAATTAAAGCCAACAATCAATATTATGGTATTAAGGGAGAATGAGAACACACTACTAGTTTCTTGGACCCCCTAGTTAAAGCGACATATATATCAAATAGATCCATATCTTTTAATTCCAGTATTATAGAAACTTCCGCCTCAAGTCCCTTGAATAAGAGCGTGCTACCGACCGCTTTCTTTGGGACGTAACGGCCGGTCATGCGCGTTCGTTCTCTTATTTTTATGACCAAATCTGCTAGCGCAGTCTGGCCGCTACGCTCTGAAGCTTTAAGCGCCTCAATGGCTGGGCTAAGTAGTTCGCCCCGAAAAGTCCGAGAACCGGCTTGCTTCGAGAATTCTGACAACAATTTTGCGGCGAGCGAATAGGTTCGATGAGACCAAAAGTCGAGCGCACATTGTTCCAAGTCTGTCGGCGGTTTCTTGTTTGTTCCATCAACAATGGATCGAAGTCGGCGGTAGAGACCTGTTCGATCAACGCCAGTGATTACAGATGACGCAAAATCAACTAGTTGATCGAGGGCACCTTTTCCTTTTATCTCAAAGGTTTCCGCAAAAGCTAGGAGGTCAGTCAAATCGGCTGTCTCTACTTTGGTTGCGCCGGGGATGATCCGCGCGTATCGGTTTTGGTCCTTCGGCCACTTAGTCATGATTAATGTGCCGCCATTGCGTGAGGCGGGCGGGGTGTTAGCGGCCTTCAGGCGAGCAGCCATGTCATCATTGCCATTAAGCGCTACCCATTCAACGCATGGCGGCGCAGCTCTCAGATCGATTTGCTGTCCCGCCATCAGGGGTTTGCGGATGGACAACAGCCAGGCGCCCAGGGCATCATTGTTTGCTAACTTCCAACGCCAGGGTGTTACTAGTTCTCCAGCGGGTGGAAAGCTCGCTTCCACATCAGTGAGCCAGTTCACGGTGCCGAGCCAGCCAAATACCGCTTGTAGCGGGTCGCCAAGTACACATGTCGGCACCACTCTTGATAGGGCGACGACAAGTGCGTGTTGCTCGGGTTGGCAGTCTTGATATTCGTCAACGAGCAGGTGACCGAAGTTAGCCTTTATTACGTCGTCGAGGTGACGTCCGCCGATCAGTCTAAGTATGCCGGTTCTTAGCGCAGGATAGTCGGTCTTAGGATTGTTTAATTTAAGGTGTTCTGGGTTGATCTGAGCTCGGAGTGGGAATGCTGCCAACATTCGGAGCGTCCAACCATCAAGTGTAGCAAGTTTGAAAGCGCGCGGGGACGCACCCAGTTCATCGAGCCGCCTTCTTAGTGCCGCCACACCCGCATTTGTATGAGTGAGTACAAGTGTCGGCAGGCCCCCTTTTTGCTGAGTTACGGCCTCGGCGATGAGATGGGTTTTTCCGCAACCTGCCGGAGCAGTCACGGACCCCGCCTTGATCGACAACAAGTCAATTTGATCAGGCATCTTCAGCCCAATTGAAAATGGATTGAACGAAATTCTTGAATTCTGGGGAACAAGTTTCGAAATGTGGTCCGACTACATCCCGTGCCAGTCGCTCCATGTCATGCAGAGATTTGAACCAAGCCCTTTTCTGAGTACAGGCATCGGTCAGTATTTGACGTAGATCGGGCGGGAGACCCAATAAGGGTTCAACGCCTTGGATATCCTGCAGCTTGGCGGTTCCAGCGGTCGCGCTTTCAATGTGCGCGCTGATCAGCTCGACCCCGTGCAACTCGATGGCGAGCTCCAGAGCAGCAATAACCCCGTCGTCGGGTAAGGCCCTAAATATCGCCTGCTCGATTTTCTCGGCCGGTTCCCATTTGTAGAGCGTACCACCCGCTACCAAGAATCCAGCTTCTGCGGCGCCATTTGGTGGAGCATCGTCATCACGAAAGCTGCCTACGCGATAGCCTAAGGACTGAAGCGTAGGTGCGTGCTGGTATAAGTTTGTTACCCCGCCTGCATCGAGCAGACCCAACCCGGCCGCAAAGACCGATTGGCGCCCTGTTGAACTTCGATACTGGTCAAGCCCCCGGACAAACCCGATTTCCGAAGCGCCCTCACAAAGAAGGACGGACTTTGCGAAAAAGGCTTCCGCGTGTCGTCTTAGGGTGCCCTGAGAGTTAGCATCAATTTTGGCCAGTTTGGCGGTGTGCTCCTGTTCGCTCTCTCGCAATACGAAGAGTTGTGTTTCGTCCAGTTCACGCAAAACTACAGGTGAGTGAGAAGTGATGAAAACCTGGATTGGTTCGTCTCGTTGTTTGGCGCCGAGCGCTCCGAGAAAGCGGATGATTCGGTGCGGCTCGAGCCCATGCTCCAGTTCATCAACCAGAACGAGATTTGACCCGGTTATCGCTTGGTTGAGCAAGCCCGCGACCAATAATCTACCCGATCCTAAGCCGAGTGACGAAAGTGGAACGCCTCTACCGTCGTGAAGAGCGATGGTGCCGCCACTCAGCGAGATTGAGTGCGCGTTCAAAAGGGCCTGAAGATCGCCCTCAAGCCGAACACCTAGCTCCCCTGCTGTCGATGTTACTGCGGCAAGAGTGTCCTCAAGATTGTGATCAGCCTTCTCACCAAAGGCTGCCCTCGCGGCCCGGGTGGCCTCTGCTAGGGCGATTGAAGTGTCGGGCCTTTCGTCGGCCAGCCTGTTCAACACTGCCCCCTTTCGCCAACTTAGATGATAGTCGCTAACACCACCAATTCGAGTTCCTGCAAGCAGGATGCGGTCGCCCCACGTTAGATTCTTCTCCCTTCCGGCCAGCTCGGCTCGTTCGGAATACAGGGACCAGATTGGATCGAGGTCTGCGCCGACCTTGAGCCTGACAGTCAAGACGGTTTCAAATCCGTTTTGCGGTTCATCGACCACAGAACCGTCGCTCGCCCGATAGCCGCGCAAATATTGGTCATATTTGTCTAACTGCTTAAGTTCGTCGTCTAGTTTTCCGACCGTAACGTCAACTATCAGCGGAGATGCGGTATCCAAGTTGTAGAAGTCGCTGTCCGAAACCGCTTTGGATTGCCTTGGCCCAAGGCACAAATCAATGGCATCCAGTACCGTCGATTTTCCGCTGTCGCCAGGACCGATAAGGCAATTCAGTCCGGCGTGAGGGTACCAGCTGAGCTTCTTGATGCATCGAAAGTTCTCGATGCATATGTGTCGGATTTTAGCCATGCCGTTGTCGCTCGCTTCCGATGCCTTCTGGTTGGGTCAGATATCCTGCCCAAACGTAACCTTGATGCCACAACTATGAGTAATTGTGCGTAGTTGTACACTATGACAAGTGAGATAATGGTAACGAGGGAATTCCCCCCAAATCCCTTGCCAGCCAGTGGGCCACCGGGGTTCAGCGCCGTCAAGGCCGCCTTTGGCGCCGCTTCGCGGGTCTACGCCTTGACGGCGCTGAACCCCGGTGGCGGGATCTCGGCATGGGTTTTGGGGTGGAGTGTGGGTGCGTCAGTTCCCCATAAAATCACGACAGATCATTCCCCTGCACCCGCCTGTCGTGGCGTCAGCGGTGGCGGGCCAGCGCAACCTTGTCCCGCAGACCACGAGGGTAGATTTCGGTGCGTTCGAAGAAATGGCCTTCGGGCCAGAGCACACCCGAAGCAACGGCCGCTTGATGCAGAGCATCGAGGTCTTCGACTCGGGTGTAGGCCCACAACCGCCAGCGTGGCACATTCACTGACCACCACAGCCAGGCCAGACACCAGGTGCCAACCGCGACAAGCACCAGCAGGGCAATGCCGAAGGGTGTTGTGGCAAATGAACCGAGGATCCCCCCGACCAGCAAGGGCAGGGTGAAGGCTGAGATCAACAGGACCAATACGGGCCCGTTGATACTGAGCAGCCCCCAGAGGACGGCCCAGCCCGGCGAGGTGGTTCGTTTGCGCAGGGGGTTCATGTCGGGTGTTCGCTTTGCCGTTCGTGCGATCATTTTTCCCCCGAATTTGTTTCGGGGTCTACCGGGATTGGTTGAGCCTCGCCACCCGGCACCAAAGCCAACCAATCCTTGTCATCCCGGACGGATGCCCGGACGCGAAGCGATCCGGGCGTAGATCCGGGACCTACCCGCTCTTCCAGCTGGTTTCACGGGTAGGTCCCGGCTCTGCGCCCCGCTTGTGCGGGGCATCCGGCCGGGATGACACGGGAATTGGGAGCGTTACTGCGCCAGGCTGGCCGAAATCCCCGCAAAACCCGCTTCGTAAATCCCCGTCAGGGCTGCGGCGGCGGCTTCGTCCTGGCTGTCGAGGGCGGTGTAATGGCTCGACCAGGTGATGGTTGAGCTGCCCGGAGCGGTTTCGCTGACGGCGATGGTCGCGACATAATTGGCGATGGGCAGCGGGCTGGAGATAATGGCGTAGGAATAGGTGTGGGCGGCGTCATCGCGGGCGGTTTCGCGCTCGACGAAGGTCGCCGAACCGTCAGCGGTGACGATGGTGCGGTTGCCGTCATCGCCGATCGTGCAGCTGCCGACGGCGGGATGCCACTCGCCCAGCGAGCAGAGCGGGCCGATCAGGGCCCAGACGGTGGCGGCGTCGGCATTGACCGTGACGCTGCGCGACAGGGTCGGCGCGGCCGCTTCCGCTGCCAGTGCCGGAGCTGGCATGGCCTCGGGCGCGGCTTGCGCCGGTGCGGTTTCCGGTGCGGTTTCCGGTGCGGCTTCCGGTGTGGCCGGAGCGCTGGCGTCGGGCGCATTGCAGCCGGCCAGAAGGAGTGCGGCGCCAAGGCCGAGCAATGATGTTTTTAGCGGATACGTCATGACAATATCGGCGACCGGAACGGCGCCCCCCAGTTTTTGTGAAATCCAAAGTCGGGGCGGACGCTATCACTTCACCGGCGCCCGTGGGAAAAATCTTCAAACTTTTCAGGCCGTGGCCGCCACCAGCGCTGCGCGCGCGACGCGCTGTATCCCGGCGACATAATCGGCCTGGCTCCAGCCGCAATCGCTGACGAGATGCTCCCAGTTGCGCACCGAGAGCAGGGTCCAGACCAGATCCGTGGCGCGGGTCTGGTCGAGATCGGGGCGCAGCAGGCCGTCGCGGATGATGGCCTCGACGGCGGCGGCGCAGCCATGGCGCATGGCGGCCATGCGATCGTCCCAGGCGGCGCGGGCGGCCTCGTCGCTCTCGGCCATCGCCATCAGGGCGCGGCCGACGCCATGGATCACCGGGATGTAATCGCCCCAGGCCTGGATATAGGCGTCGAGCCGGGCGGTGCCGCTGGTGGCGGCGCGGCTGGCGACAAGGCGTCCGTCAACGCCGGAGGCCTCGTCGATGAAGCGGGTGGCGGCGATCAGAAGTTCGGCGCGATTGGGGAAGTGGAGATAGACCGCCTGGCGGCTGACCCCGGCCGCGCGGGCGATATCGCTCATCCTTGCCTGCGCGTCGGGACCCTGCTGCAGCAAGTCACTGCAGGCCTTGAGGATGCGGGCGCGGGTCTCGTCACCGGTCTTGCTCATTGTTCGATCCGTCGTTTCTGGCTTGACACGGTGTCAAGTTAACGCATATAGCGGCGATGTAAACTTTACACCGTGTCAAGAAAACAGCGAAACAGGAGAGCATCATGTTCGATCGCAAGACCGCCAAACCCGCCGCCAGCCGGCATCCCGTCAATCAGAACGGCCTCATCCTGGTGGTCGGCGCCACGGGCAAGACCGGGCGCCGCGTTGCCGAGGGGCTGATGCGTCTGGGCCATGCCGTGCGTCTGGCATCGCGCGATGCCGCCGCGTCCTTCGACTGGGACAAGCCGGCCGGCTGGGCCGCCGTGCTGACCGGGGTGAGCGCCGTCTATCTCACCTTTGCGCCCGATCTTGCCGTGCCCGGCGCGACCGAGGCGATCACCGCCTTTGTCGGCATGGCCAAGACCGCCGGTGTCGGCCGGATCGTCCTGCTGTCGGGGCGCGGCGAGGACGAGGCCCAGGCCGCCGAGCGCATCGTGCAGGCGTCGGGCATGGACTGGACCATCGTGCGCGCCAGCTGGTTCAACCAGAATTTCACCGAGGGCGAATTTGCCGGCATGGTGCAGGCCAGCGAGATCGCCCTGCCGGCCGGCGATGCGCTCGAACCCTTCGTCGACGCCAATGATATTGCCGAGGTCGCGATTGCGGCCTTGACCCAGGCGGGTCATGCCGGCGAGGTCTATGACGTGACCGGGCCGCGACTGATGAGTTTCGCCGCCGCTGCCGCCGAGATCAGCGCCGCGACAGGCCGCGCCGTGCGCTTTGTCGACATCCCGCACGAGGCCTTCATCGACGCCCTGGTGCAGTCCGGCGCACCTGAAGGCATGGTCTGGTTGCTGGACTATCTCTTTGCCACCGTGCTCGACGGCCGCAATGCCCGGCTGGGTGACGGAGTCGAACGGGCGCTGGGGCGCAAGCCGGTCGATTTCCTCGACTTTGCCCATGACGCCGCCGGCAGTGGCGCCTGGTCGCTGGCCGCCTGAAGCGGCTCATCCGCCCAGGGAGGGCATCATGATCACCAATCTTCTCGTTCTCGCCTGTCTTTCGATCGCGCTGGTCAGCGCGGTCGTCGGCGGCGTATTCCTTTCATTCTCCGATTTCATCATGCGCGGTCTGGCACTGGCCCGCCCTGCTGGCGGGATCGAAGCGATGCAGCAGATCAATCGCACCGTCCTGCGCTCGATCTTCCTGACGGCTTTCGTCCTGTTGCTGCCAGCCGTTTATGGCCTCGCCGCCTATGCTCTGATCCGGCTGAGTGGTCCGGGCCAGTCGCTGATCTATCTCGGTGCCGGGCTCTATCTGGTGACGGTCTTTCTCGTTACGGCGTTCGGCAATGTGCCGATGAACAAGCGCCTGGACGCATTCGACCCGGGCGATGAGGCGGCGGAGCTCTACTGGTCGGATTATGTCCGGCGCTGGACCGGCCTCAATCACTGGCGTACGGCCGGATCGCTGGCGACCTCCATCTGCTTTCTGGCCGCGGCGCGGGAGCTGGTCTGAGCCCGCCCTATTTCGCCGTCAGCGTCTCGATGGTGAGATTGTCATTGGTGTAGATGCAGACCTCGGCCGCGATCGCCATCGCCTTGCGGGTGATGATTTCCGGGTCGGGCTCGTAGTCGAGCAGGGCGCGGGCCGCCGAGCTGGCGTAATTGCCGCCGGAGCCGACGGCGACGACGCCGTGTTCCGGTTCCAGCACATCGCCGGCGCCGGTCAGAACGAAGGTGGCGGTGGTGTCGGCGACGATCAGCATGGCGTCGAGCTTGCGCAGATAGCGGTCGGTGCGCCAGTCCTTGGCCAGTTCGACGCAGGCGCGGGCGAGTTGCGACGGGTATTGCTCGAGCTTGGCCTCGAGGCGTTCGAACAGGGCGAAGGCGTCGGCGGTGGAGCCGGCGAAACCGGCGACAACCTGGCCATCGGCGAGACGGCGGACCTTCTTGGCATTGCCCTTCATCACCGTCGGCCCGAAGGAGACCTGGCCATCACCGGCGACCACGACCGTCTTGCCCTTGCGCACGGCGAGAATTGTGGTGCCGCGCCATTGGGTCGCGTCGGTGGATGAGGGTCTGGACATGGCGGTCTCCGTCAAACTGGAGACACAGATGTGGCGGTCGCGGCCGCTGCGATCAAGCCCTCAGACCATCACGGCTATTCAGCGACGGCGCGTTTGGCCGAACCTTCCAGGGTATAGTCGACGAAATCGCTGCCGGGCATCGGGCGGGCAAACAGGAAACCCTGGGCCAGGGTCGCACCCTCGGCCCGCAGCATCTCGAACTGTTCGCGGGTCTCGACGCCCTCGGCGACGGTTTCCAGCTTCAGCGCCTTGGCCATGGCGAGAATGGTCTCGACCACGATGCAGGCGTGCGGATCGGTGGTCATGTCGCGCACGAAGCTCTGGTCGATCTTGAAGACGTCGAACGGCATCCGCGTCAGATAGGAGAGCGAGGAATGGCCGGTGCCGAAATCATCAATGGCGAAATTGACGCCGCGATCCCGCAATGGCTGCACCTGGAGGATGACCCGTTCCGGGTTTTCCATCGCGATGGATTCGGTCAGTTCCAGCTCGAGCAGATGCGGCGGCAGGTCGGCGTCGGCCAGGGCGGAGAGTACCGATACCGAGAAACCCTCACGCTCGAACTGCATCGCCGAGACATTGACCGCGACGGGGATCTCGATCCCCAGCGTGCGCCAGCGTGCCGCTTCCTTGCAGGCCGCGCGCAGCACCCAGTCGCCGATCTCGCCGATCAGGCCGCATTCCTCGGCCGCCTCGATAAAGGCGCCCGGTGACAGCAGTCCGGCGGTCGGGTGCTGCCAGCGCACCAGCGCTTCGGCACCGGCGACGCTGCCGTCAGCCATATTGATCTTGGGCTGGTAGAAGACGACCAGCTGGTCCTGGTGCACGGCATCACGCAGTTCGTTTTCCAGCACCAGGCGCTCAAAGGCCGACTGGTTCATCGCCGGCTCGAAGAAGCGGGCCGAGGAGCCGCCATCGCGCTTGGCATGGGCCATGGCGAGGTCGGCGTGACGCATAAGGGTTTCCGGATCGGCACCATCCTGCGGGAAGACGGCAATCCCGATCGAGACGCCGAGGAAGACCTGGTGGCCGGAGATCTCGAAGGGCAGGCGAATGGCGTCGACCAGCTTGTTGGCGATGCGCGCCGCGTGGGCCGGATCCTCGATCGAGGGCAGCAGGACGGTGAATTCATCACCGCCAAGACGCGCGACCAGGCTCGGTTCGAAATCGCCGCCGGCGGCGAGATCACAGCCACGGGTCACTTCCGACAGGCGCCGCGCCACCATTTCCAGCATGCGGTCGCCCTCGCCTATGCCGAGGCTGTCATTGACGCGCTTGAAGCGATCGAGATCGAGGAAGAGCACGGCACCGGTATCGCCATCTTCCAGCGCCTTGCGCGAGACCCGTTCGGTCTCCTTGCGGAAGCGCTCGCGATTGGGCAATTCGGTCACGAGGTCGACATAGGCCAGCCGGTGGATGCGTTTGAGATTGCCGTCGAGGCGCGCAAACATGCGGTTGAAGGCATTGGCCAGCACTTCCAGCTCGTCGCCGGTATGCACGTCAATGCGCATGTCGAGGGTTTTCGACGAGGCCAGGCGTGCGGCATCGGTCAGGGTCTGCACCGGTTTCAGTGCGCGTCCGACAATCAATGCAGCCAGTGGCAGGAAGATTCCCAGCGCGAACAGGGCGATGAGCGTCTGGCGCCGGATGGCGGCATTGCGTGAACGGGTGAGCTCGACCAGTTCCTGGCGGGCAAAGACGACGCCGACGAGGCGGCGCGTTTCGGTATAGACCGGCACAGCAACCTCGAGCGTCGTTGCGCCGAGGGCGGCCCGGCGATCACCGGCACCCAGCGCCATGACGGCGAGGTCAGAGGTGCTGAAGCGTTCCGATGCCTCGTCTTCGTCGACGGCCCGGCCCAGCAATTCCCGGCGATTATTGATCGCATAGACCTCGGAGAGATTGAGCGAGGCCTTCATCTCGGTGAGATAGAGCTGGACATAGTCGACATCGCTGCTGGAAACCGGGGTGGCCAGGCGATCGGCCATGGCCTGCAAACGCGCGACCGAGCTTTCGGCCAGCAGATTGCGGGTCTCACGTTGCGCCGAGATGTTCTCCAGCGTCATCAACATCAATGTCGTGGCAAAAATCAGCATACCGGTGAGAAGCGTGAACTTCATCACCAGGGATCGCATTACTCGCGAAATCGCCTTGCGGATGGGCGCCATGTCTACCCCTGATTACGACCGTTTCGGGCCGCACCTACACCGTCAAACACTCTGGCAAGACTCGAAACCTGCCAGTTCTCAGGATGCAGAATGGGGGCAACCACTTGAATTGTGGTTAAAATGCCGGACTTCTTTCATTAAGATTTGAATCGAATTCACGCGCGGCCCTTATTCAAAAGGGATTCCGGCATCCTCGGCGAGTGATTTCAGACTGCATTCAGGGCGTGCGCCGAAGTGGGAAATCACTTCGGCGGCACAAATCGCCCCCATTTGACCGGCTTCTTCCAGGCTGCGCTGCTGGGCGAGACCGAGCAGGAAGCCGGCGGCGAACAGGTCGCCCGCGCCTGTGGTGTCGACCAGATCAGCGACCGGGGCGGCGGCAATGGTCACAGTTTCCTCGCCACGCAACAGGATGGCGCCGCGTTCACCACGCGTCACCGCGGCGACGGCGACATCCTTGCGGCACATTTCGATCGCGGCGTCGAAATCCTCGGTCTCGTAGAGCGCAGTGATTTCCGCCTCATTGGCGAGCAGGATGTCGATGTGATGCGCGACGAGATGCCGGAAGGCGGCGCGGTGACGGGCGACGCAGAACGTGTCCGACAGGGTCAGCGCCGTCTTGCGGCCCGAGGCGGCGGCGAGTTCGGCGGCGCTGACATAGGCGCGCTTGGCCTCTTCGCGATCAAACAGATAGCCTTCCAGATAGACGATGCTCGAAGACTTCAGCGCCTCGGCGCCGGCTTCGACATCTTCCTCGGTCACCAGGGCTGCGGCGCCGAGAAAGGTCGACATTGAGCGGCCGGCATCGGGGGTGACATTGATCAGACAGCGCGCCGTCGCCGGACCGCCGACCAGGGGCTTGGAGGCGAACTCGACGCCGATGGCGCGGATGTCATGGCTGAAAATCGCCCCAAGCTGGTCATCGGCGACCTTGCCGATATAGGCGGCGCGGCCGCCCAGCGAGGCAATACCGGCGACGGTATTGGCGGCGGACCCGCCCGAGGCTTCCTTGCCGGCCTGCATGCGCTCATAGAGGGTGCGCGCCCGCTCCTCGTCGATCAGCGTCATTGCATCCTTGGCGATGCCTTCGGCCGCGAGAAAGGCGTCGGTGGCCGGTGACAGAACGTCAACAATGGCGTTTCCGACGGCAAGGACATCAAAGCGGGTCGCGGTCATGGCGTATCTCTCGATCATTAGGGTTAAGCCGGCGAAGTGCGGTCGATCCCGGGTCTGGCTGCTGCCGGGTTAACCCTGCAGCGCCGGGACAGCAAGACCTGGCGGCATCAGTGCCGGTCCGGTGGCGCGGCCGCACCGCAAACGCGGCTCCCGTTCCGGCGGCAAATGCGCTAGGAGCGCCCCCATGAAACACGTCGCCTTTCTCTCCGCCGCCTGCATGCTCAAGGACAGTCCGGAAGCCCGCAAGGACTATTGGGAATATGATCTCGAGATCTCCGCCCTCACGCCCGCCTGCCTGGCTGAGGGCATCGAGCTGACGACCCATATCTGGGACGATCCGGATTTCGACCCCTCGCGCTTCGATGCCGCCGTGATCGGCACCTGCTGGGACTATATGCAGAAGCCCGAGGCCTTCGAGGCGGCGCTGGAAGCCATTGCCGGCAAGACCCGCCTGCTCAATCCGTTCGAGACCTTTCGCTGGAACCAGCGCAAGACCTATCTCAAGGATCTGGCCGCGCGCGGCGCCCCGATGATCCCGACCCTGTGGGCCGATCGCGCCGATGCGGCGACAATCGCCGGTGCTTTCGATGCGCTGGGGAGTGATGACATCGTCGTCAAGCCTGTGCTCGGCGGCGGCGCCTGGCGCCAGGCGCGGATCCGGCGCGGCGAAGCCCTGCCAGCCCCGGAAATGCTGCCAATCGCCGAATGCATGGTCCAGCCTTTTCTGCCAGCCGTGTCGCAGGAGGGCGAATACGCCTTTCTCTTCTTCGGCCGCGAGTTTTCCCATTGCGCCCGCAAGCTTCCGGCGGCGGGCGATTATCGCGTTCAGTCGGAATATGGCGGCCGCGAGGAAATCCACTACCCAACGGCGGATGAGCTGGCGCTGGCCCGTTCGGTGCTGGAATGCATCGATGGCGATCTGCTCTATGCCCGCGTCGACATGCTGCGAGGGCTCGATGGCCGGCTGGCCCTGATCGAGCTGGAACTGATCGAACCCTATCTCTATCCCGAACAGGGCCCGGACATGGGCGCTGCCTTTGCGCGGGCGCTCAAGGCGCTGATTTAGCCGCGAAGCGCCATAATCTGGCCGTCAGAGCCGGCTTGGATGCGGGCTGGTTCTGAACGGGGTTGATGATGCGTGCTCTTCTTCTGGCTTTGACAGCGCTGGCCCTTTCAGCTTGCGCCACCACCACGCCCAGCATGGCGAGCGAGTCGCGCTGGACGGCAATCGAGATCGCCGAGGGCGCCTGTTTCGGCGTCTGCCCGATCTACACCATCACCATCACGCCCGATGACCGTTATCAGCTGAATGGTGTGCGCTTCACCCGCCATGATGGCGCGAGCAGCGGGATGCTGGAGGCCGGCAGTTTCGCGCGCATCGCCGAAATCCTGCAGGCCTATGACGCCGCGGTCCTGCCCGCCGATATAACGCGGAACAATCCCGCCGCCTGTGGCCGCAGCATCATGACGGACATGCCAGACTTCCGGCTCGGTCTGACCGGCCCGGATGGTCGCCAGAATATCGTCTGGTATCCCGGTTGTGCGGAGTCGCCGTATCGGGAGGCCCTGTCGCAGATTCGTGAACAAGTGCGCCTGGCCTATGACTACGAAACGCTGGTCGCGTCGAAACGCTAGGCGCCCTTCGGCGCCGGCGTCTTGTCCTTGAAGCGGCACAGATCGGCAATCGGGCAGCGCCAGCATTCCGGTTTTCTCGCCTTGCAGATATAGCGCCCGTGCAGGATCAGCCAGTGATGTGCGCCCTTCATGTATTCGGCGGGCACGATCTTCATCAGCCGGGCTTCGACCTCATCCGGCGTCTTGCCCGGTGCCAGTCCGGTGCGGTTGCCGACGCGGAAAATATGGGTGTCGACCGCAATGGTTTCCTCGCCGAAGGCCTCGTTGAGCACGACATTGGCGGTCTTGCGCCCGACCCCGGCCAGGGCCTCGAGTGAGGCGCGGTCATGGGGCACCTGGCCGCCATGACGCTCGACCAGCTGCTGCGACATGATGATGACATTCCTGGCCTTGTTGCGGAACAGGCCGATCGTCTTGATACGCTCGCGGACATGATCCTCGCCCAAGGCCAGCATTTTCTCCGGCGTATCGGCCTCCTGGAACAAGAGCTTCGTCGCCTTGTTGACGCCGACATCGGTCGCCTGCGCCGACAGGGCGACGGCGACGAGCAGGGTGAAGGGGTTCACATAATCCAGCTCGGTCTTCGGTTCGGGACGGTCCTGGGCCAGGCGGGCGAAGATATCATGCGCCTGCTCGCGGGTCAGGCCGCGCGGGGCGCGCTTTTTTGGTTTCCGGGCGGGCGTTCTGGTCGGGGTCTTGCTCATGGCCTTCTGTCTAGCGCGGTCCGACCGCCGCCGTCATGCCGTTTCTGCCTCAGCGCGCGGTCGCCATCAGCAGCCAGATGGCGACGCCGATCAGCAAGAGCGACAGGGTGCGCTGGAAAATACGGTGACGCTTGGGGTCCTCCAGGAAGCGCCTTGCGCTGCCGGCCAGTGCGACGATGCCGAGATGGATCAGGGTGGCGATCGAGACCGAGATCACGGCCAGCATGGCCGCCTGCGGCGCCACGGGAGCGTCGGGCCGGATGAATTGCGGGAAGACGGAGACGTAGAATAGCGCGGCCTTGGGGTTGAGGGCGTTGATCAGGAAACCGTGAGCGAAATAGCGCAGATTGCTCTGATGCTCCGGCGTCTCCTGCCGGGCATTGGCCTTGAGCCAGCCTTCAAGGCCGAGATAGACCAGGAAGGCGACACCGGCCCAGCGCAGCGTCTCGTATAGCCAGTCGACCTGTTCGAGCAGGGCGCCGAGCCCCAATGCGGCTGCGGCCGCAACCACGGTCAGGCCCAGGGCAATACCCGCTACGGCCGCGAAGCCGGCACGGCGTCCTTCGCTGACACTGAGCACGGCCAGCCAGGCCATATTCGGGCCGGGCGTCAGCTCGATGACGAGGACGGTGAAGGCGAAGGTGGCAAGGGCGGCGAGCTCGATCATGGCACCTGATTACGCAAGCCGTACCGATCCGTCACCTGTTCGAGCGGGCGATCCGGATGTTGAGTACAGCATTGCCCGGTTTGGCCGGGCCGCTGGTTTCGGGCTCCCGGCAGCAGCGTACCGCCGCGTGCAAAGATTTTCTCTATAGCTTGTTCGGATACTTTCGATTGGAGTTATGGCCCGCAATCCGGCATCGTTAGATCATAGCGTTACAGCGTTCGCGTAGACCCTTCACCTCGAACCACGATCGGAAAGACCATGGACGGCGAGAGCAAATGCCCGGTAATGGGCGCATCCCAGCGACACACAGCGGCCGGAGCGGCCAATAATGGCGACTGGTGGCCAGAACAGCTGAATCTTCAAATCCTCCGCCAGAATTCCAGCCTGGCCAATCCACTCGACCCGGATTTCGACTATGCCCGGGCCTTCAAGAGCCTCGATCTCAAGGCGGTCAAGAAAGACCTCTATGCCCTGATGACCGACAGCCAGGACTGGTGGCCGGCCGATTATGGCCATTATGGCCCCTTCTTCATCCGCATGGCCTGGCACAGCGCCGGCACCTATCGCATCAGTGATGGTCGCGGCGGCGCCGGTTCCGGCTCGCAGCGCTTTGCGCCACTCAACAGCTGGCCCGACAATGTCAATCTCGACAAGGCGCGCCGCCTGCTCTGGCCGATCAAGCAGAAATACGGCCAGAAGATCTCATGGGCCGACCTGATGGTGCTGGCCGGCAATTGCGCCCTGGAATCGATGGGCTGTCCGACCTTCGGCTTCGCCGGTGGCCGCGTCGATATCTGGGAACCGGAACAGGACATCTATTGGGGTCCCGAGAGCACCTGGCTCGGCGATGAGCGCTATAGCGGCGATCGCGATCTGGAAGACCCGCTCGCGGCTGTGCAGATGGGCCTGATCTACGTCAATCCGGAAGGCCCGAACGGCAATCCCGACCCGGTCGCTTCCGGCCGCGATGTGCGCGAGACCTTTGCCCGCATGGCGATGGATGATGCAGAGACCGTGGCGCTGGTCGCCGGCGGTCACACCTTCGGCAAATGCCATGGGGCCGGCGATGCCGCCCTGGTCGGTCCGGAGCCGGAAGCGGCGCCGATCGAGCAGATGGGGCTGGGCTGGAAGAGCTCATATGGCAGTGGCAAGGCCGGCGATGCGATCGGCAGCGGTATTGAAGGTGCCTGGAAAACCAATCCGACCCAATGGGATATGGGCTATCTCAATATCCTGTTCAAATACGAGTGGGAATTGTGCAAGAGCCCGGCCGGTGCCCACCAATGGCATCCCAAGGATTGTGAAGAGTCCGACATGATCGTCGACGCCTTCGACCCGTCAAAGAAACACCGTCCGATGATGACCACGGCGGACCTCTCTTTGCGCTTCGACCCGATCTATGAGCCGATCGCGCGCCGCTATCAGCAAGACCCGCAGGCCTTCGCCGATGCCTTTGCCCGCGCCTGGTTCAAGCTGACCCACCGCGATATGGGCCCGGTCTCGCGCTATCTCGGACCGGAAGTGCCCTCCGAGGAACTGATCTGGCAGGATCCGGTGCCGGCAGCGCCGAAGAAGACGCTGAAGGACCGGGAGATTGCCCGGCTGAAGTCGGAAATTCTCGCTTCGGATCTGAGCGTGTCCGAACTGGTGCGCACGGCCTGGGCCTCGGCCTCGACCTTCCGCGGTTCCGATATGCGCGGCGGCGCCAATGGCGCGCGTATCCGCCTCGCACCGCAAAAGGACTGGACCGTCAACCAGCCGGCGGAACTGGCCCGCGTGCTGCACATTCTCGAGGGTATCCAGGCGAATTTCGGGGCCGACAAGGTCTCGATCGCTGATCTGATCGTTCTTGGCGGTTGTGCCGGCGTCGAGGCGGCGGCCGCCAAGGCCGGGCATAAGGTCTCCGTGCCCTTCACCCCGGGCCGGACCGATGCCAGCCAGGCGCAGACGGACGTGGAGTCCTTCGAGCCGCTTGAGCCGAAATCGGATGGGTTCCGGAACTACCTGGCGCAGCGTTATGACCGGCCAGCCGAGGAGTTGCTGGTCGACCGGGCGCAATTGCTCACCCTGACCGCGCCGGAAATGACAATCCTGGTCGGCGGGCTGCGTGTGCTCGGGGCCAATGTCGGCGACAGCCAGCACGGCGTCTTTACCGACAGGCCGGGCACGCTGAGCAATGACTTTTTCGTCAATCTGCTCGACATGGACACCCAGTGGGTGCCGGTCGCCGGCTCCGAGGACACCTTCGAAGGCCGCGAACGCGCGACCGGCAAGGTGAAATGGAGCGCCAGCCGCGTTGATCTCGTGTTCGGCTCCAACTCCCAATTGCGGGCGCTGTCCGAGGTCTATGCCGCATCCGATGCCAGCGAGACCTTTGCCAAGGCCTTCGTGAAGGTCTGGGACAAGGTGATGAATCTGGATCGTTTCGATCTGCATTGATCCTGGCAGCCGCCTGGCGTGACCGCATGAAAGGAGCGGGCCCTTCCGGGTCCGCTCTTTTTGCATCCGGCCGCCGGCATGGGGCCCTGCGCCGAAAGGTCGCCTTCCCAGTGACGGCAAAACCCGGTCATCTGGAGCGATGAGAACCGTCGTCGAAACTTGGCCCGCTGCGAGCGGCGGCATCCCTGACCCGGCCGGACCCTTCACCATGGATGCCGAGCTGGCGCCCAATCGCTCCCTGCCCAATCCTGCCTTCACCGTGCTGATGTTGACGCTGGCGGGTGTCTCCTTCTTCTCGGGCATCCTGTTCGTTTCAATGGGGGCCTGGCCGGTGATGCCGTTCTTCGGGCTCGACGCGCTGCTGGTCTGGTTTGCCTTTCGCACCTCCTATCGTGATGGCCGGGCGCGGGAATGGGTGCGGGTCGGCGCGCGCGAGATCGCGGTGACGCGCCAGCATCCCACCGGCCATCTGCGCCAATACCGTCTGCCGACGGCCTGGGCGAAGCTGCGCCATCTCAACAAGGGTGAGCACCACAGCCAGGTCGTGCTGGTGCAACAGGGCCGTGTCCTGGTGCTTGGCGCCTTTCTGAGCCCGAAAGAGCGCGACGCGTTCGCGGCGGCGCTGGGGGCGGCGATCGAGAAGGCGCGCACCTCGCCCTTCCTGCAGCATGTCCGCGACCAGGCGCAAGAATCGGGTGGCGAGCGATCCAACCCGGCCTAAACTCGCCCCATGACCGCTGAAATCTACACTCTCGACGCTGCCGCCCGCGATTTTGATCGCGTCTCGGATGCGCTCGCCTTTCTTGGCGACCATTGGCAGAACCATCCCGATCTCGACGCCGCCGCTGCCGCCGCCGGCCTGTCGCCGCACCACTTCCAGCGCATCTTCACGCGCTGGGTCGGGGTCAGTCCGAAGAAATATGTCGGCGCGCTGGCCCATGGCGCGGCCCGCGCGGCTCTCGATGGTGGTGCGTGTGTGCTTGATGCCACATTCGAGGCCGGCCTGTCCGGGCCCGGGCGGTTGCACGACCTTTTCATCGCCCACGAGGCGGTGACGCCCGGCGAGGCGCGGCGCCGCGGGGCGGGGCTGGACTTTGTCTGGGGCGCGGCGCCGACGCCGTTTGGCGAGGCGGTCTTCCTGATCGCGCAGCGCGGGCTTTCCGCGCTGGCCTTCGCAGATCCGGACCCCGAAGGCGGTTTCGCCGATCTCGAGGCGCGTTATCCGGCCGCCAATTACCGCCGTGATGATGATCTCGCGCGGCAATGGGCGGAGCGCATTTTCGCTGCGGCGCCGGGCGAGCCGATCCCGCTGGCGCTCTACGGCACGCCCTGGCAGCGCCAGGTCTGGCGCGCCCTGCTCAATATCCCGGCGGGCGCGACGACGACCTATAAATCCATCGCCGACGCCGTCGGTTCGGCCAAGGCCTCGCGCGCGGTCGGTGCGGCCGTTGGCGCCAATCCGGTTTCCTGGCTGATTCCCTGCCACCGCGTCCTCGCCAGCAACGGGCTTTTGACCGGCTACCATTGGGGTGTCGATCGCAAGCGCGCCATGCTCGCCTATGAGGCCGCGAGGGGGTAAAAGGGGGGCATGGACTGGACCCTCTATATCGTCGCCCTGATCATCTTCACCATCTGCGCCTCGCTGCTGTCGCGCTGGCTGGCGGCGCGGATCAACCTGACCGCTGACGCGCGCGCCGAATATACCGAACGCCTCGAGACCAAGCCCGGCACGATCAAGGGCGTCGACGAGGCGGTGTTCGTGAAACTCTATGTCGGCGCGCACGAGCCGCGCTGGGCGCTGTATATCCCGATCGCGCTGCTGGCTGCGACCGTGTCGACCCCGGTCGTGGCGATCGCGCTGACGGCCTTCTGGCCGGTCTTCACCGCGATGCTCGATGGCGGACCTTGGTATGATGTCGGCTATTATCCGTGGATGTTCTACATGTTCTTCGGCTTTTGCGGCCTGTGGGCGCTGTGCGCTGCCGTGGTGGCGCGCATTCACCATGCCCGCGCCCCGGAAGCCTTCCAGCCCGCCCTGGCCCGCGCCCGCGGCGAGCCGCTCGATGATGTCGTCATCAAGCGCGGCCGCCCGAAATGGGCAGTTCGTGCGCGGCCCGACCCGACCCCCGAATCCAAATCGGCAGCAAAGAGCGAATAGATGGAATTCCTGCACACCATGGTCCGCGTTTCCGACGTCGATGCCAGCCTGCGCTTTTACTGCGACGGGCTTGGCCTCAAGGAAATCAGCCGTTTCGACAGCGAGCCGGGCCGCTTCACCCTGATTTACCTCGCCACACCCGAGGATATCGCCCGCGCCGGCTATAGCGGCGGACCGCTCCCGGCCGGCCTGCCCTGCGTCGAGCTGACCCATAACTGGGATCCGGAAACCTATGAGGGCGGACGCAATTTCGGGCATCTCGCCTATCGCGTTGCCGATATCTACGCCACCTGCGCCCATCTCGATGCCATGGGCTATCTCATCTCCCGCCCGCCACGCGACGGCCATATGGCCTTCGTGCGCTCACCGGATCTGATCTCGGTCGAACTGTTGCAAAAGGGCAAAAGCCTGCCGCCGCAGGAGCCGTGGGCGTCGATGGAGAATACCGGGAGCTGGTAGCTACCCGTCCCGCTGCATGTCCTCGAACCGCTTGCCGGGCTCGTCTTCGAAGCTTTCGGCGAGAACGGTGAGGCGTTCGATTCTGTCAGTGCGGAAATGGCGGAAATCATTGCGCAGTTCGCACCAGGCTGTCAGCAGCCAGACGCGGCCGAAACAGGTCAGCGCCAGCGGGCGGATGATGCGTGTTGTCGCCTCGTCATTGAGCGAGTTGTAGCGCACCCGCAATTTGCGGCGGCCGGCGATGGCATTGCGCACCGGGCCGAAGGCGTCCGGGCGCACGGTCTCGTCGAGGAAGGCGGCAAACAGCGGCGCCGATTTCAACCGCTCGCGATGGGTATCGGGCAGGGCGTGCTCGATCTTCGACAACGCTTCGGACGCTGCCGTCGCGAGATCCCGATCAGCGGTGGCGCGCACGAAGCGGGCCCCCAGCGCGAGGGCGTCGAGCTGTTCATAGCTGAAGGTGATCGGCGGCAGATCAAAGCCGGGCCGCAAGACATAGCCGACGCCGGCCTCGCCATCGATTGGCGCGCCGGAGCCGATCAGATGCGCGATGTCGCGATAGATGGTGCGTTCGGAGACCTCGAACCGGCGCCCCATATCCTGGGCCGTAACCGCGCCGGGCGCAGCCTGGCGCAGGGCCTGGATGATGCGGATTAATCGTTCGGCACGACGCACTGACATCCCCTGACGCCATTTCTGTACGGCCGTAGACTGTCAGTATTCTCGGTCACGTGCAAGCCAAGTTTTGCGTGCGCCCGTAGACTTGAAGCCCATCGAATGTCTCCTGACGTCAAGCTGTCAGTCGAGGTGCGTTAAGGTCCTGCATGTCGAAACACAGGAGCCCGGAGCATGACCGTATTCGAAATCGTGACATATACTGTCAAAAACACACAAGCTGCTGAAATATCCCGTGAAACGGCCCAGTCGGCGCTCGCGGCCTATCCAGGCTTCATTGGCTGGACCCGCTACGCAACGGCTGAGGACAACCGGCATTTCGTCGATCAGGTTGAGTGGGCCACGCTCGCCGATGCGAAATCGGCGCAAATTGCCTTCATGAGTGACCCGGAAATGGCGGACTTCATCGCGGCGATCGACACCGTATTGGCAATGTCGCACGTGAAACAGCTTACCTAGGCCTTAACAACATCTTGCATCGAATACCGGCCCGGTTCGCGGCCCACGCCCTCCTGGCACATCCAGCGTACGGCCGCGATGGCGCCGCGGGCGAAGATGCGGCGGTCGTGGGCGCGGTGGCTGATGCTGATCTCTTCCATGTCGGCGAGAAAGCGGACCTGGTGTTCGCCGATAATGCTGCCGCCGCGGCTGGCGGCATAACCAATCGAGCCGGGCCGACGCGGGCCGGTCACGCCTTCGCGGGCGGTCACGGCGAGGGCTTCATGATTGACCCCGCGCCCCTTGGCGGCGGCGTGCCCGAGCAGCAGGGCTGTTCCGGAGGGCGCATCGGCCTTGAGCCGGTGGTGGGTTTCGGAAATCTCGATATCCCAGTCCTTTGCCGGCAGGGCTGCAGCCTGTTCGACCAGGGCTTCAACAACCGCGATGCCGAGCGAGAAATTACCGGCCATCAGAATCGGCACGCGATTGGACGCGGTGTTCAGCCGCTTCAGCTGGGCTGCCGTGAAGCCGGTCACGCCGGTCACCAGGCCACAGCTACGCCCCTGCACCGCCATGCGCTCGGCGACCGAGACGGTCATCGCCGGCATGCTGGCATCGATCACGACATCGCTGAGCTCAAGCGCATCCTCGAACGAGACGGTTGTCTCGCAGCCGGCGGGTTCGCGGTCGAGCATGACGCCGATATCCTCGCCGAGATAGGAGGACTGGCTGCGTACGATGGCGGCAACCAGTTTCATGTCGGGTGCGTCGAGGACAGCCGCGCAGATCGCGCGTCCCAGCCGGCCGGTGGATCCCAGAACAGTCACTTTGATGGACGGCTTCAAAATGGGCCTCCGTAAATGATGCGATCAGCAAATGTTTCAAACAGATAGGAGCCGAGAATCGGCAAGGTCGGGATCAGGATATAGAGGCTGAAGCGCAGCGTCACCGAGGTCGAAATCGGCCATTCGGGACGGCGCTCGACCCAGACTTCATAATCGGTCAGCCCGGCCAGCGCTGTGGCGGCGAGGTCATCGCCCTCGAAGGCGCGCTGCCTGGCCGCGGCCATATGGCGATGCACCTCGGCCAGCTCTGCAGCCTTGGCCGCGTGGACTTTGCGCTGGATCGGGCGGACCGCATTGGTCAGCGCTACCGCGCCGCCCAGCACCGCGAGGCCAATACCGGGTATGGCAATCCAGGCCTGGCGTGGATCGGCGACGAACAGGAGCAGGACGGCGGCCATCACCAGCCAGGAACCGGCGGCGGAGAGCCCGATGCGTCCGAAAATATCCAGCCGTTCGAGATGGTAGAGGTCGATCATGACATGGCGGTCGATCAGCTTTCGCATTTCCCGGCCTTCGCGCGCCAGGCTGAGCCCGGCGCGCAAGCCGACGGCATAGAGCCAGGGCGAGAACAACAGGAACCACAGTCCGATCGACTGGACGTATTGCAGCGGGGTGACGGCCTCGGCCTTCGTCATGACAACGTTGAACGCCAGACCGCCGGCGAGGCCGAACGCAGTCAGGAGCCAGTAGTGGCGCCGCCAGGACAGCGGTACCCCGTCGCACAAGGCGTTCGCGGATGCACTCCCCTGCGGATCGATCGTGCGGATAAGGGCCGCGCGCTCCGTTTCCCAGCGGCGGCGGCCGACCTGGGTGAGGGCAATCCCGGTTGTCAGGATCATCGAAAGCACAAAGCCGATCCAGCTGACCGTATTCAGCTGCCAGGCCCCGGCGGCATTGATATAGCCAAGATGTGGCCGCCCCGTCAGCTCGGCAATCAGGGCAAAACTGCCGAAAGCGACCACGAAAATCGCGAGTGTGGTGCCCCAGAAGCCCAGCGGCGACCAACGGTAAAGGGCGGTCTCGGCCGGGATGAAGCGGTCCAGATCCAGCGCGTGTTCAGGTGTGGCGTCGCTTTCCGTCATGCCGGGCAGATTAGGCTGCGCCGGGCGCGCGTGTCACGCGTGCTTTTGCTCTGGCCTGCCTCAGGCGTTGGGGCGCCCGTCATCGGTGGTGACGTCGTTCCAGAACTGTTTCACCTTGTGGAAGAAGCCGTCGCTATCAGGGTTGCAGCCCTCACCGGACAGGGAGCAGAACTCCTTCAGGAGCTCCTTCTGGCGATCACACAGATTGCGCGGGGTCTCGACGAAGAGTTCGATCACCATATCGCCGCGCGGACCGCCACGCAGACGCGGCATGCCCTTGCCACGCAGGCGCATGCGGCGGCCGGTCTGGGCGCCGGCCGGGATTTTCAGCTCGGCCTTGCCGCCATCAATGGTCGGCACTTCGATCGTCGCACCCAGTGCGGCGGAGACCATCGAGGCGGGCGTGCGGCAATAGAGATTGGGTCCGTCGCGCTCGAATAATTCGTGCGGCTTGGCCGAGAGGAAGAGATAGAGATCGCCGCGCGGACCACCGCGGGCCCCGGCCTCGCCTTCGCCGGCGAGACGGATACGGGTGCCGTCTTCGACGCCGGCCGGGATATTGACGGTCAGGGTACGGTTCTTGCGCACGCGGCCGACACCATCGCAGTCCTGACACGGGGTTTTGACGTATTGGCCGCGGCCGCCACACTGCGGGCAGGTCTGTTCCATCGTGAACAGGCCCTGGGAACGGCGGATGCGGCCGGCACCATGACAGGTCGGGCAGGTTTCCAGCTCGGTGCCCGGCTCATTGCCCTGGCCGTCGCAGCGCTCGCAATTCATCGCCGTCGGCACGGTGATGGTGGTTTCCTTGCCGGTGAAGGCATCTTCCAGCGACACTTCGAGATCGAAGCGCAGATCATTGCCGCGCGCCGGCCCGGTATGGCTGCCACCGCGGCGTCCGCCGCCCCGTCCGAAGGCATCGCCGAACACCTGTTCGAAAATATCGGCAAATTCAGCCGCACCGCCGGCCCCGAACGGGCCCTGGCCGCCATAGCCGCCATTGCCACCCTGCTCGAAAGCAGCATGGCCCATGCGATCATAGGCGGCGCGCTTGTCAGCATCTGACAGGATGGCATAGGCCTCGCCAACTTCCTTGAACTTGGCCTCGGCGGCGTCGTCGCCCGGATTGCGGTCCGGGTGAAATTCCATCGCCAGCTTGCGATAAGCGACCTTCAGGGTCTTCTCATCGGCCGACTTGGTCACACCAAGGATTTCGTAGAAGTCACGCTTGCTCATTACATTTCACCTGGTTTCAGCACCAGCACTGCGTTCTGACGCATCTGCCGGGCCAATTCATATCCATTTCGCAGACACAGACCGGCCGCGCCCGTTGTGATCCCGGCTTCGTGCCGGGTCTCGAGCAGGATCATGCGGGGCCATATGGTGCGGGGCGCATCCCCGAAAAAGGCTTCGAGAACAGTTTCCTCAAAGCCTTCGATATCCATTTTCATAATGTCGACATGGTCGACACCGGCTTCATGCAGCGCCGCCCGCAGGGGGCGCAGACGGATCGTCGTGCCCTGGCCATCGGCCTCGATATGCACTTCGCCGCGATTATGGCCGGACTGGACCAGTACGGCCTCGCCCTCCTCGGCGCCCAGGGCATAGGGCAGCACGGTGACGCAGCCGGCGTTCGAGGCGGCGATATTGAATTCGAGCCGCCGGCGGTTTTCCTGATCCGGCTCGATCGCCACGGCCTTGATCGGCTGACCGCAGGCGCCGGCATCGGAGACGGCCGACAGGGTGTAGAAACCGGCATTGGCGCCGGCATCGACGAAGACGAAATCCTGATCGGCAGGTTTGGCGGCAATGGCATCGCGGATCGCGCTGCGCTCGGCGCTGTCCCAGGTTTTCGAGCCGGCAAAGACGCGCTTTTCGCAGCGATTGTCGCGCATGTGCAGGCGCGCGAACTGGCCGGGAAAGACCTCGACATCGGCGATCTCGCGACCGCCGGACATCAGGATGCGGCGCACCACCGATTCAGCGCCGCGGCGCAGGCCATCCGTCGGCAGTGTCATCGCCAGTCGGCGCAGCCACTCCTCGCTGGAAGACAAGGCAAAGGCGCCATAGGGCGCAGTCATCGGATCGGGATTTGACATGGTCACGCTCTCAAGGCCGGGCCGGGATGGTGCCGCGTGCGCGGAACCATCCCGGATACCGGTTAACCTTAGGCGTCTTTCTTGGCGTCGTCGTCAACCTCGGAGAACTCGGCGTCGACGACATCGTCATCGGCCTGCTCCTCGGTTGCGCCTTCGCTGTCACCGCCTTCAGCCTGCTGTGCGGCATAGACGGCTTCGCCGAGCTTCATCGAAGCCTGGACCAGCGCCTGGGTCTTCTGCTGGATGGCTTCGAGATCCTCGCCATCCTTGACCTCTTTCAGCTCGCCAAGGGCAGCTTCGATCGCTTCCTTGTCGGCGGTCGGCACCTTGTCGCCGAACTCCTCGAGCTGTTTCTCGGTCTGGTGCACCATGGCCTCGGCGCCATTCTTGGCTTCGACCAGGGCACGGGCGGCCTTGTCGCTTTCGGCATTGGCTTCGGCGTCCTTGACCATCTGTTCGATGTCGGCGTCGGAGAGACCACCGGAGGCCTGGATGCGGATCTGCTGCTCCTTGCCGGTCGCCTTGTCCTTGGCCGAGACATTGACGATGCCGTTGGCATCAATGTCGAAGGTGACCTCGATCTGCGGCAGGCCGCGTGGTGCCGGCGGCAGGCCAACCAGGTCGAACTGACCCAGCAGCTTGTTGTCGGCGGCCATTTCACGCTCGCCCTGCGAGACGCGGATGGTGACAGCGGTCTGGTTGTCGTCGGCGGTCGAGAAGACCTGGGACTTCTTGGTCGGGATCGTCGTATTGCGCTCGATCAGGCGGGTGAAGACACCGCCCAGCGTTTCGATGCCCAGCGAGAGCGGGGTGACGTCGAGCAGGAGCACGTCCTTGACATCGCCCTGCAGCACGCCGGCCTGGATCGCGGCGCCCATGGCGACGACTTCATCCGGGTTCACACCCTTGTGCGGATCCTTGCCGAAGAAGCCTTTGACGACTTCCTGGACCTTGGGCATGCGCGTCATGCCGCCAACCAGAACGACATCATCGATATCGGCGGCGGTCAGGCCGGCATCCTTCAGCGCCTTCTTGCAGGGCTCGAGGGTGCGCTTGACGAGGTCCTCGACCAGGGCTTCCAGCTTGGCGCGGGACAGCTTGATATTCAGGTGTTTCGGACCGGAGGCGTCAGCGGTGATGAAGGGCAGGTTGACCTCATAGCTGGTGGCCGAGGACAGTTCCTTCTTCGCCTTTTCGGCTTCTTCCTTCAGGCGCTGCAGGGCCAGCTTGTCCTGGCGCAGGTCGATCGCGTGCTCTTTTTTGAACTCGTCGGCGAGATAGCCCACGATACGCATGTCGAAGTCTTCACCGCCGAGGAAGGTGTCGCCATTGGTGGCCTTTACTTCAAACACGCCATCGCCGATTTCCAGCACTGAGACGTCAAACGTACCGCCGCCGAGGTCGAACACGGCAATCGTCTTACCTTCATTCTTGTCGAGGCCGTAGGCGAGCGCCGCTGCGGTCGGCTCATTGATGATGCGCAGGACTTCAAGCCCGGCAATCTTGCCGGCATCCTTGGTCGCCTGGCGCTGGGCATCGTCGAAATAGGCGGGCACGGTGATGACGGCCTGGTCGACCTTCTCGCCGAGATGCGCTTCGGCGGTCTCTTTCATCTTCTGCAGGATGAAGGCGGAGATTTCCGACGGCGAATATTTCTTGTCGCGGCCCTGGACCCAGGCGGCGTTGTTTTCGGACGGGACGATCTTGTAGGGCACCATGTCGATGTCCTTCTTGACCGTCGGGTCATCCATCGTGCGGCCGATCAGGCGCTTGATGGCGAAGAAGGTGTAGTCGGGATTGGTGACAGCCTGGCGGCGGGCGGGCTGGCCGATCAGACGTTCGTTTTCAGCGGTGAACGCGACAACGGACGGGGTGGTACGGGCGCCCTCGGAGTTTTCAATGACCTTTGCCTGGCCGCCATCCATGACGGATACGCAGGAATTGGTGGTTCCGAGGTCGATGCCGATGACCTTGCTCATAGGTATATTCTCCGTTTTTTTTAGCGGGGCCGCCACGCGGACAGGGACCTTGAAATCAAGCGTCCACTACCCGGGTTGACTGCCCCCTTCGGGATCGTCGTTGAATATCCGGCGGAGCCGCCACCGGACGTGGTTCGTGTTCAGCGGGAATAACCCCGCTCTTGGTAGGCGATTTAGGGAGCGGCGGCGACAAGTGCAAGTGCGGGTTCAGGATCAGTGCAGGCGATGACCGAATCCGTGCTAACCTTGTGGAGCAGGAAACAAGGCCATGAAAACGGGAGATCGTGATGGTCAGAACCGGAGCATACCTGATCGCGGCTCTGCTGCTGGGCACGGGGCCTGCCCTGGCGCAGGAAAGGCCTTTGCCGGAAAACACGCCCCGGCCCGCCCCGGCGACCAGTCCGGAACCCGGCCCGGCACCGCCTTCGCCCGCACCTGCGGTGCGCACAGACCGTCGGCCCGACATAAATCGGCCAGCCACCGCTCCCGCGGATCCGGTGACCGATGAAGTGGGTCATGTGCTGGAGCCTGACGCGCAGGTGACGGCGCCGGACCGGCCGGACGGGGAAACCGGGCCCGAGCCGGAGATGCGGGGCGGGCGCTGACAGGCGCGTCGCAGCATTCGGGTGGCCGCCCGGCGCGGAGTGCGGCAGTTTCCGGGCCATGACCGCCTCCTACACCCTCCCCGATGGTTTTCGCTATCTGCCCGGCCATTTTGATCGCCCCGCCCAGGCGGCGCTGATCGAGGCCGTTGTGGCGGCCACCCGCAGCGCGCCCTTCTGGCGTCCGGCCATGCCGCGCACCGGGCAGCCATTATCGGTGATGATGACGAATTTCGGCCCGCTCGGCTGGGTGACCGACCAGGCGAAGGGCTATCGCTATGAGCCTTGCCACCCGCAAACCGGGCAGGCCTGGCCGGAGATCCCGCCAGCCCTGCTGCAGCTGTGGCATGAGTTCGCGGCCCACCAAGCACCGCCCGAGGCCTGTCTGGTCAACTGGTATGCGCCCGGCAGCCGCATGGGCATGCATATCGACTGGGATGAGGCGGCGACCGACGCGGCGGTGCTCTCGGTGTCGCTGGGGGACAAGGCCCGCTTTCGCATTGGCGGGCCGCAACGCGGCGGCAAGACCGGCTCGATTGTGGTATCCTCGGGCGATGTTGTCGTGCTCGGCGGCGCGGCCCGGCGCTGTTATCACGGCGTCGACCGCATCTATCCGGGCACCTCGACCCTGCTGCCGGAACAGCATTTTCCCGGTGGCGGGCGGATTAATCTGACGCTGCGGCGGGTCAATCGGCCCTGAGCCCGCTGCCACAACGAGAATTTCGTTGCCGCGGCAATTCGCGTCATCATTTCGCCATGCGTGCGGATGCATAATGAAATCGGTTATTCCGGCGATGTCATCGCCGGGATTCCGGGATCAAGTTCACCCCAGCGACCGGGTGCGGGTGCCACAAGGCGCCGGCCGGTCAGAAAGACAGGATGTCATGATCAGGAAAGCTCTTATTCTCGGCCTTGCCTCGCTGAGCCTGGCCGCATGCGGCGCGACCACCCAGGGCGCCCTCGCCGGCGGGGCCATGGGCGCGGCTGCTGGTGCCATCATCGGCAATAATACCGGCTCGGGCGATGCCCGTACCGGTGCCATTATTGGCGGCGCGATCGGTGCTGCCGGCGGCGCCTATGCCGGTTGCCGCAGCGAAGGCACCTGCGTGTGGGATCAGAACAACGCCCACCAATCGCGCCTCTATACCGACCAGCGCACCGGCGGCCAGTATTATCTCGATGACCGGGATGGATGTTCCTACTGGCGCAATGGCCAGCTGCGTGCCTGCTAGTTGGCGCTGACTGCCAGCTGCTGATTGGCTGTCGCTGAGTGACCAACAAGGGCCCGCCTCTCCGCTCAACGCAGGGGCGGGCCTTTTCTGTCTGGCGTCAGTCCTGGGCCGGCAGTTCGGCCGGGCCGTCCTCGTCGGGCGGCATGTAGTTGATCGCCGTCATCGGGATGGAGCGGCCATTGGCCTGTACCAGCCGCACATGCTTGCGCCGCAACAGCCGCGGCTCGGCGACGCCGCAGGAATGCGCGATGATCTCGACATGCTCGCGCACGGTATTGGCGTAGTGGGCGACCTTCTCCGACTTCTCCGTCACCACCAGGCCGCGCTGCAGACGTTTGTCATGGGTCGTGACACCGGTCGGGCAGGTATTCTTGTGGCATTTCATCGCCTGGATACAGCCGAGCGAGAACATGAATCCGCGGCCGCACTGGATGAAATCGGCACCGGAGGCCAGCGCCCAGGCGACGGCACCGGGGGTGAGCAGTTTGCCCGAGGCGATAATCCGTATCCGCTCGCGCAGTCCGTGCTGGCCCAGAATGGTGACGGCGATCGGCAGGCTTTCGCGGATCGGCAGGCCGACATTGTCCATCAGGGCCATCGGTGCCGCACCGGTGCCGCCATCGCCGCTATCAATGGTGAAGAAATCCGGGGCGCTGTCGACGCCGCGCTTCCTGATCTCCAGGCATAATTCCTCGAGCCAGCCATAAGCACCGATGCAGGCCTTGAAACCGACCGGCTTGCCGGTGACCTCGCGTAGATGGGCGATCATGTCGAGCAGGTCTTCGGTATTGGCGACTTCGGGATGGCGATTGGGAGAGATCGAGGCCTGGCCGGCCGGAATGCCGCGAATCGCCGCGATCTCTTCGGTGACCTTCTCGGCCGGCAGGATTCCGCCCTTGCCCGGTTTGGCGCCCTGGCTGAGCTTGAGCTCGAACATCTTCACCTGCGGGATGGCGGCGACTTCGCGCAGCTTTTCTTCAGAGAAACCGCCCAAGGCGTTGCGCACGCCGTATTTGGCGGTGCCGATCTGGAAGACGATGTCGCAGCCGCCATCCAGATGCATCTCTGTCAGCCCGCCCTCGCCGGTATTCATCCAGATCCCGGCCCTGGCCGCGCCGCGCGATAGCGCCCGCACGGCCGGTTTCGACAGGGCGCCATAACTCATGCCGGAAATATTGAAGAAAGAGGGTGCGTCATAGGGCTGGCGCGCCGTCGGCCCGATCCGCAGCGCCTGGGTATCGGCGGCATGGTCATCGAGTGGCGGAAAGGCGCAATTGGAGAAGATCGCGGTGCCGACCGGGGTCAGTGGTTTGGTCGAGCCGAAGGGTACGGTACCGCCTTCGCCGCGGGCGGATCGATAGACCCATTCGCGCTCGGCGCGGTTGAAGGGCAATTCCTCGCGATCCATCGCAAAGAAATACTGGCGGAAGAACTCGCCCAGCGTCGTGAACAGGCCGCGGAAACGCCCGACCACCGGGTAATTGCGGCGGATGGCATCGCTGGTCTGGGTGCGGTCAATGATGAAGAAGACCAGTGCGATCAGCGCCAGCACGCCCAGGGCGAGGATAAACGCCTGGGTCAGCACCGACATCGCCTGCACCGCCCAGTCAGGAAGCCCCATCATGCCGTATTCTCCCGTTTCAAAACCGCCGCCATGATGACCCAGCCCGCCATGCGAGGCGAGCGGCTATAGCGCCGGCTCCGGCCTTCGTGATCGGGCGTGAAAAGCCCTATTCCGCGTTCGCCGCTTCCAGCTCCGCGGCAATGGCCTCGGCGCGGTCGATGCGCAGGTCCGGAGTCTGGTCGGCGGCACCCAGTTCGAGCTGGCCGGCCTTCCATTGCATCGACATGAAGACCCGGGCGCGGCCGGACGGGTGGTCGAACATGAACCATTCCTCCAGCGGGCCCGGCTCGATCTTGCGATAGGAGGACAGGCGCAGCGCCGCAGTCGCGAACCCGTCTGGTTCCCGCGCGGCATTGAGACCGAAAATATCGGCTTCCGCCTCATTGGTGCGGATGATGGTGTTGAAGACCGGCGTTGCTGCAAAGAAGAAAACCGACAGACAGGCGATCAGCAGCGGCAGTCCGGCGACATCACCGATGCCGGAAATGCCCCAGCTCTGGCCCAGAACGCGATTGGCCCAGCCGAACAGGCCATTGGTGACGGCAAAGCCGATCGCCAGCAGGAGGGCGAACATCGCGAACATTTCCCAGAGGTGGTTGAGCACGTAATGGCCCATCTCATGCGCCATCACGGCCATCACCTCATCGCGGTCGGTATTCTCGATCAGCGTATCGGACAGGGCGATGCGGGTGGTGTCGAACAGGCCGGCGACATTGGCGGTGATGCGGTTGGACTGGCGCGAGACGTCGAAGACATAGACATCATCGGCCGGGATGCCATTGGCATGGGCGACCGCGAGGATGTCATCGCGCAGCTCGCCCGCTTCCATCGGCTGATAATCGTTGAACAGCGGGTCGATATAGACCGGCGACAGGAAGAGCATGAAGCCGAGGAAGGCGACCGACATCGCCGTGCCCCACATCCACCAGCTCGCCTTTGCAATCCGGATGACGGCGTAGAGCAGTGTGATGAAGACCGCGAACATCAGGGTCGAAACCGCGAGATTGATCGCCCATTCGCCCAGCCAGGCCGGCAGGCTCATGGTCGAGAGATTGAAGGCGTGCTCGCGGTAAAAGCCTTCATACAGGCTCATCGGGAAGGTCAGGATCGAGGTGACCAGCGAATAGACCGCTGCAAACAGCAAGGTCGTCAGCCAGTTGAATTTCACAACCGCGCGCAGCTTGTCGCGCAGGGTTCTGGCGAAACCGGTTTGCAGCAGGATGCCGGCCACGGTGAGGCCGATCACGAAATTGGCCAGGATCAGCCAGTAGCCGCCCTCGAAATAGCTGTCGGAGCGCGCGCGCGCGGCGCCGTCAAGCGTGGCGAGATAGGCTTGGGTGGCCGTTTCAGCATCGAAGGCGGGCGCGGCCTGCACAGCCAGGCTCGCGATATGGGTGATGAGCATCCTTGGGTCCCCGCGTCTTGGCACCGTCAGATGGCGGCGCTTTGGCGGCGATTAGAACGACGTCATCACCCGAATGGCAAGGGCGGATGAGACCTGTGGCTCACGCCTTCATGTCGACATGCCCGCCCGACGGGTCGCCCTGCGGCGCATCCGAGCCGGACTGGCCGGCAGAAACGGCAACCATGGCGGCGCGCAGGGTGCGGCCGCCGATCGTGAACCCGGTCTGCATCGCGGCGGCGATGGTGCCGGCCGGCTGGTCGGACGGGATTTGCGCCACGGCCTGGTGCAGATGCGGATCGAAGGCATCGCCCGGCTGAGGGTCAAGCTTGCGCACGCCATGGCGCTCCATCTTGGCCAGCATAGAGCGTTCGGTCATGGCCACGCCCTCGATCAGATTCTTCATCGGCTCGGAGGCATTGGCGATGGTGTCTTCGTCCACCGCGGCGACCGCGCGCGACAGGCTGTCGGAGATGTCGAGCATGTCCTCGGCGAATTTGGAGACGGAGTATTCGCGGGCATCGCGGACTTCCTTCTCGGCCCGCTTGCGGGTGTTGTCAGCCTCGGCGACGGAGCGCAGCAGGCGATCACGCGTGGCCTCCAGTTCGGCATTGAGCTTGAAAATGATGTCGTCGCGTTCAGCCGGGATCTCGTCGGCGGCGTCCTGCGCTTCGGTCGCGTCGGTCATGATGTCCTCGTTCTCGTTGTCCTGAGGCGTGCCGTCGGTCGTATCAGTCATGCTTCTTCACTCTCAAGGTCTGGCGCCGTCGAGAATCTTTCCGACGACACGGGCTGTATAATCGACCAGGGGGATAACACGCGCATAGTTCAAACGGGTGGGGCCAATTACACCCAGCGCGCCGACAATCTCCTGATCGCTGTTCATATAGGGTGCCACGATCACACTTGAACCCGACAGGCTGAAGAGCGGGTTTTCGGCACCGATGAAGAGACGCACGCCCTGGCCGTCACGGGTCCTGTCCAGCAAGGCGATCAGCTCCTGCTTGCGCTCAAGGTCGTCGAACAGCAGGCGGATGCGTTCCAGGTCATCGGCGGCCCCGACATTCTCCAGCAGGCGGCCCTGGCCGCGCACGATCAGCGAGCGATGCTCGCCGCCACCGCCCCAGTCGGCCAGACCCTGCTTGACCAGACCCTGGGCGGCGGCGTCGAGCTGGGAGCGATTCTCGGCGATCTCGCGTTCGATATCGAGCCGCGCCTGTTCCAGGCTGCGACCGGTCAGGCGCGAGGAGAGGAAATTGCCGGCCTCGACCAGCGTTGCTGGCGGCAGGCCCTCGGGTGCCGCCATCAGACGGTTCTCGATCGAGCCATCCGAGAAGACCAGCACGGCGAGGACTTCATGGCGCGAGATCGGCACGAATTCGACATGGCGCAGCGGCGCATCGCGCTTGGGCGTGACGACGAGACCGGCACCGCCAGCCAGGCCACCGAGCAGGGCGGAGACCTCGTTGAGCAGATCGGGGACATTGCGTCCGGTGGTCGCGACACGGCCTTCGATGGCACTGCGTTCCGAGGCGTTGAGCTCGCCGACCTGCAACAGGCCGTCGACGAAGAGCCGCAGCCCGGCATGGGTCGGCATGCGGCCGGCGCTGGCATGCGGTGCTGACAGGAGTCCCATCTGGGCCAGGTCGGCCATGGTATTGCGGATCGAGGCTGGCGACAGGCCCAGCCGGCCGGCCTGGGCCAGGGTGCGAGATCCGACCGGGCCGCCCGATTGCAGGTAATTCTCGACGATCTCGCGGAAAATATCGCGCATGCGCTCGTCGAGGGCGGCAAGGCCGGTCTTGGGTGGCGTTTCGGACATATCCATCAATTAGGCCCGACCGGGCCAAGGTTCAATTGCGCTGTTCAACCGGCACCGCCGGTGTCCATGCTTGATGCGCGGCATGATGACCGTTAGAGCCACAGGCGAACACCCTGTGGAGAGAGCCCTATGAGACCTTTTGGACGTGCCCCCGATGCGATGCGCGAAATCACCCTCGAACCGGGCGTCTCGCTCTACGCCGAAGGCTCCTGCCTGGCGCGCTTTGGCGGCACGCATGTGCTGTGCACCGCCAGTATCGAGGACAATCTGCCGCCTTGGCTGCGTGGTGGCGGCAAGGGCTGGGTGACGGCGGAATACGGCATGCTGCCGCGCGCCACCCATACCCGCTCGCGCCGTGAGGCTGCGGCCGGCAAGCAGTCGGGCCGGACCCAGGAAATCCAGCGCCTGATCGGCCGTTCCCTGCGCGCTGTCGTTGATCTCAAGGCGCTCGGCGAACGCCAGATCACCGTCGATTGCGATGTGCTGCAGGCCGATGGCGGCACGCGTACCGCTGCGATCACCGGTGCCTGGGTCGCCCTGAAACAGGCCACGGCCTATCTGATGGAAGAAGGCTTGCTCAAGGCCGACCCGGTCTATGGCCAGCTGGCCGCGATTTCCTGCGGCGTCATCGATGGCGAATCCCGTCTCGACCTCGAATACGAGGAAGACCGCCGCGCCGAAGCCGATGCCAATTTCGTGCTCACGCCGAATGGTGGCATCGTCGAGATCCAGGCGACGGCAGAAGACCGGCCGATCCCGGAAAAGGCGTTCGAGGAATTGTTTGCTCTGGCGCGCGCCGGTGTGGCAAGCTTGGGCGAGGCACAGCTTGCCGCCCTGCGCACCTAGGTCTTCGGGTCGAGGTTTTCAGGTAAAAGCACAGGCAGACGGCGGGAGTGCGCTGGGGGGCAGGAAATGGCCCGCTCGGACTCTCTTGGGAAGGGGCGTACCGTGCAGGCCCACTCCCGCCGTCTGATCCGCCCAACGTGGTGGACGAATTCCTTTGGCTGCGGCGCGCCTATTGCGCGGCGTCGCGGCCTTCCTCCTCATCTTCGTCGTCGAAGGACAACAAGTCCCCCGGCTGACAACCCAGTTCGCGGCAGAGCGCTTCCAGGGTCGAGAAGCGGACGGCCTTGGCCTTGCCTGTCTTGAGGATGGACAGGTTGGCCATGGTGATTCCGACGCGATCGCACAGCTCTGTCAGCGACATGCGACGCTCCAGCAGCATCCGATCGAGGGTGACGCGAATTGGCATAGCTGGCGCTCCCCCTAGATCGTCAATTTTTGTTCTTGGCGCATTTTCGCACCTTCGCGGAACACTTCCGCAAATACCAGCAGGGTTACCACCGCGAACCAGGCGCCTAGGCTGATATTCGGCATGAGGCCGAGTTCGGCGCCGCCAACGACAGGCTCTTCCATATCCATCAGGGTCAGGATCATGGCGACCGCGCCCTGGGTCAGGTGCCGCAGGATCTGGTAGGCGGCAATGGCGATCGCGATCACCTGCAGGTGACGCGCGTTCTCCGGCACGAAGGGGTCGCCGGCGATCAGGGTGGCAAACACCCGGCGCAAACGGTCGATGACGACCATCGCAGCCACGATCTCGGCAATCAAGAAAGGATAGACCCAGCCCAGTCTCTGCACCGCGTCGAACACCTGCGATGCCGGGCCGGGCGAATAGCCCAGAATATCCATTAGGAAGGCGGCCGCAGCGGCCACCAGAACCAGTGAGGCAAAGGCCAGCAAAGCCCAGCCCAGATACCAGGCTCCGCCCAGTACCATTCGGAGAATCGATGTAATCGATCCGCGTCCCAGCGTCTTCATGCCCACCCCTTCCCAAAGTCATTGGGCGGGCCGGCGGCAGATTGTCCCGCCGTCGGCCTCACCTGATGTCAACCATTACGCGACCATCGGCGCAATAGCGTAGAACGTACCGGCGGCGACTGAAATCAGCAGCACCATATTGATCGCGACGGATGCGAACATACGGAAGCCGGAATTCTCGGACCTGACCATCTGACTGTTTCCTTTGTGTTGAATCGAAACCATTACCGTTGTCATTTCTGCTACCAGGACGATGTCTCCCGTCCTTGTTGATTATCGATAAACGCGAACCGAAAGAGACGCAAGTGAAAAATATCGTTTTTCGATATTAATTTCTCGAAAGCCGATAAAATATCGGCAAGGATCAGGTCATGAGCGAGCAAGAAACCTGGGTGTTGGCAAGCCACAACCCCGGAAAAATCAAGGAGTTGGAGGCCCTGCTGGCGCCGCGCGGCATTGTCCTGAAAGGGGCTGCGGGTCTGGGTCTGGATGAACCGGAAGAAACCGAAACGACATTCGAGGGTAATGCGGCGCTGAAGGCCCGGGCCGCCTGGAGCACAACCGGACTGACTTCACTTTCCGATGATTCCGGCCTGTCGGTGGATGCGCTGGGCGGAGCGCCCGGGGTGTTGTCGGCGCGCTGGGCCGGTGAGACCCGCGATTTCGACGCCGCCATGCGCCGCGTGCACGAGGCCTTGCTGGCCAGCGGCAGCAGGGACCGCACGGCGCGCTTCGTCTGCGTGGTCGCGCTGTGCCGCGAGGACGGTGAGGTCAGCCATTTCCGCGGCGAGGTCGAGGGCGAGATCGTCTGGCCCCCGCGCGGCGAGGGCGGTTTCGGCTATGACGCCATTTTCCAGCCCGCCGGGCATGACCGCACCTTTGCAGAAATGACGGCAGCGGAGAAACGCGCGATGAGCCATCGCGGCCGCGCGCTGGCGGCGCTGCTGGCGGCGGAGTTCGGGCGATGACAGCGTTGGCGGACGCGCTGGGCCTCTATGTCCACTGGCCCTATTGCGCCCGGATCTGCCCCTATTGCGATTTCAATGTCTACCGGCCCAGGGGCCAGGACGATGCGCTGCTGGACGCGATATTGGCCGACATGACCGGCTGGCGCCAGCGCACGGGAGCGCGGCCGCTGGCGAGCATCCATTTCGGCGGTGGCACGCCATCCCTGATGACCGGCGCCCGGATCAACCGCCTGATCGAGCACGCAGACCAGCTCTGGGGGTTTGAGGACGGGGCCGAGATCGGGCTCGAGGCCAATCCCAACAATATCGACAATTTCGCCGATATCATCGCCGCCGGCGTCAACCGGCTGTCGGTCGGGGTGCAGAGCCTGGAGGATGCGGCGCTGAGCCAGCTCGGCCGTGACCATGACGGCGCCCTGGCGCGGCGCGCGATCGAACGGGCGATGTCGCTGTGTGACCGCGTCTCGATCGACATGATCTATGCCCGCGCCGGTCAGACGGCGGCGTCCTGGGAAGCCGAACTCCGCGAGATTCTCGCTTTCGGCGCCAGCCATCTCTCGCCCTATCAATTGACCATCGAGGCGAAGACTGCCTTTGGCCGCCGCGCCAGTCGCGGCGAACAACTCGACAGTCCGGTCGAGCTTGCCGCCGACCTGTTCGATCTCACCCATGATATCTGCGACGCCCACGGCCTGCCCGCCTATGAGATCTCCAATCATGCGCGCACAGTTCAAGACCAGTCGCGCCACAACCGCCTCTATTGGGAAGGCGGCGACTGGATCGGGGTCGGTCCCGGTGCCCATGGCCGCATCGGCAGTGCCGCCGGCACAGGCCGCCTGGCCTGTGAGGCACGGGCCCAGCCCAAGGCCTATATCGACGCCGTGGCCGGGGCGGGCAGCGGGCTGGGGGCAACCGAACAGCTCAGCGCCAGCGACGAGCGCGCCGAACGCATCCTGATGGGCATGCGGCTGGATGACGGGCTCGACCTTGAGGTCCTGCAGCGCAAGACCGGGCTGACGATCGACATCGACGCGCTGGACCGGCTCGGCGCGCAGGGCCTGGTCGAGCAGCGCGGCGCCCGCGTGCGGCTATTGCCGGCCGGCCGTATTTTCGCCGACCGTATTTCCGGTGAACTGGTTCCCGATACGCCCTAGTGGCTAATAGGCCAATGGATCGAAGGTCTGGGGTGCCGGTTCGATTTCCCGGAAACCATTCGACTGGACCTCATAGATCGCCAGTCCACGCTCGATCACGCCGGATTGGCCAAAGCGGAACAGACCGTCAATCCCGAGAAAGCCTTCCGGATCCTCGATCGCCTCACGGCTGAAGCCGAGCTCGCCGCCCTCGAGATGCGCCGCCAGCGCCACGGCGTCATAGCCAAGGCTGGCGATATTGGAGGCTTCGTTGTCATAGGCGGCTTCGTAGGAGTCCTCGAAGCGCTGGTGCGAGGCCCGGTCCGGGCCGGCAAACCAGCCACCGTGCAGCGCCGGCTCGCGCAGCAGGTCTTCGTCATTCCACAATCCGGTGCCGAGGAAGCGGACAATCAGCGGATCGACCGCCTGGGAAATCAGCAAGGGGCCGAGCGTGCGCAGACGCGTGCTGCCCTCTGGCAGCATCACGGCCTGGAAGGGTGCATCGGCAGCAGGAACCCATTCCGAGCGGCGCAGCTCGAGCGCTTCTTCCGGTGTAATCGGCTCGAACACACCGCGGGCCAGCCGCGAGGAGGCGCTCGCCATGGCTTCGACATCGCCGGTATAGAAGGCTTCGCGGGTCAGGCTGGCCCCGGTCAGCTCGGCGTTGGTGCGCAGGGCATTATTGACGGCCGTACCGTACCGGCTTTGCGGACCGAGATAGGCATAGCGCTCGACGCCGCGGCGCGAGGCGTATTCGACGACACGGGCAACCTCGAGCTCGGGCGGGAAGCTGAGCAGATAGACTCCATTGCCGGCGGTGTCGGTGTCGGTGGAAAAGGCGATCACGGGGATATCGGCGCGGCGGGCGATCTGCCCGACCACGGTGACCGACTGGCCGAACAGTGGCCCGATGATCAGATCGGCGCCATCCTCGAAAGCGGCCATCGCAGCGGCGCGGGCGCCGTCGGCGGTGCCCTGTGTATCCTTGGGGATGAGGAGGAGATTGCTGCCGGCCCGCTCGAACAGCGCCAGTTCGGCGGCACGCAGCAGGCGCAGGGATTCGGCGCGGGCACCGGAATTCTCGCTCGAGAACGGCAGCAGGATCGCAACACGGGCGGTCTGGCGGCCTTCCATATGCGGTGGAACCAGGCCAACGGCCTCGTCGATGACGGGTTCCTCAACCGGCTCGACCGGCGTCTCGACCTGCGGCGGCAGCTCGACCACGACTGGCGGTGGTGGCGGCGTCGATGTCGTGCCGCAGGCACTGAGCGCCGCCGCAGCCATGATCGCGAGCAGGCGCGGACCGCTTTTTTGTGTCATTCTTGCTGCGGCGCCAAACACGCGCAGTGCTACATCTGATGTCATGACTCAATCACCCAAGGAATTTCAGCCCGAAGCTATCCGCCCAGCCCGCGGCGGGCAAGCTCTCGCGCCCGGTCTTTATCTGGTTGCGACCCCGATCGGCAATCTGCGTGACGTGACCCTGCGTTGCCTGGACGTGCTGGCGGGGGCCGACCGCGTGCTGGCCGAGGATACCCGGGTCACCCGGCGCTTGCTCGATGCCTATGGTATCGAGGCGAAACTGCAGCCCTATCACGATCACAATGGCGACAAGGTCCGCCCGCGAGTGCTTGAGGCGATCGCGGCGGGCGAAATCATCGCCCTCGTGTCCGATGCCGGCACGCCGCTGGTGTCGGATCCGGGCTACAAGCTGGCGCATGCGGTGATCGAGGCGGGGCTGATGGTGACGGCGATCCCCGGCGCCTCGGCCGTGCTCAGCGCCCTGTGTGTCGCCGGTCTGCCGACCGACTGTTTTACCTTCGCCGGCTTCCCGCCGCCGAAGACCGCAGCGCGCGAAGCCTGGATCAAACCGTTTCGCGAGATCCGCGGCTCGCTGGTGGTCTATGAGGGCGCCTCCCGCCTGGCGGCATCGCTGGCCAGCATGGCGACAGTGCTCGGACCCCGCCAGGCGGCGGTATGCCGCGAATTGACCAAATTCCATGAAGAGGTGCGCCGCGGCACGCTCGAAGAGCTGGCGGCGCATTATGAAGCGGCCGGTGCGCCGCGCGGCGAAATGGTGATCGTGATCGGGCCCGGACCCGAGGATCACTGGGACGAGGCGCGCATTGATACGGCGCTGGGGCAGGTGATGGCGGAGATGCGCATCAAGGATGCTGCGGCGCGGATCGCCGATGTCTCCGGCTGGAGCAAGCGCGATGTCTATGCCCGCGCCCTGGCCCTGAAGGGGGATTCCCGGTCGGGGAAGGCCCCGTGACGGCGCCGCGCCGCGCTGCCGAAGCGCGCGGCCGCTGGGCCGAATGGCTGGCCATGGCCTGGCTGGCCTGCAAGGGCTACCGCCTGCTCGAGCACCGGGCCCGTACCGCCGCGGGCGAGATCGACCTGGTGGCGACGCGCGGCGACTATCTGGTCTTTGTCGAGGTCAAGGCACGGCAAACCCTGGCCGCGGCGCTGGAATCCTTCGGTTCGCGCCAGCGCCGGCGCATCATCCGTGCGGCCTCGCTGTGGCGGGCGCGGCATCGCGGATTTGAAACCCTGCACATGCGCTATGACCTCTTCCTGGTGGCGCCCGGCCGCTGGCCCGAGCACCGGCGGGCCGCGTGGATCCCCGAGGATCGCGAAGCTCTCGATCTTCTCTAGGAAACAGCCTAGCTTGTTGACGCGCCTGGTCACACCAGGCCCGGAATAATCTGCGGATCTGCCGATTCGCCTTACAGACCGACAGGAGTCTGCCGGATGACGGCCCGATTGAAAGCCAGCCTGCTTCTTCCCCTGCTTTGCCTGTCCGCGATACTCGCGGGCTGTTCGGCGATCCAGCCCGAGCGCTCGATCGGGCGCGAACTCGACGACACCAATGCCTCGCTCTCGATCAAGGCGGCGATGTTGCGCAGCGAGGGCTTCGCGCTCGACGGCGTTGATGTCGAGGTGACCGAGGGGATTGCGCTCCTGACCGGAACCGTGCCGCGCGAGGATGACCGGATGATGGCGGAATGCCTCGCCTGGTCCTCGGTGGCCGTGCGCTCGGTGGCCAACGAGATCGGGGTCGGCCCGTCAAACGGTTTGCGTGACCGCAGCCGCGATGCCTGGATCACCCAGCGGGTGCGGGCACAACTTTTGTCCGACCGCGATGTCCGCAGCGTCAATTTCAACGTCGAAACCTATGCCGGCCGGGTCTACCTGCTTGGTGTTGCCCGCTCGCGTGGCGAGCTGGAGCGTGCCAGCGCCCATGCGGCCCTTGTTGGCGGCGTGGTCGAGGTCATCAGCTATGTCCGCGTCGCCGGCGTGCCGAGCGATTTGCCGTCGCGCGGCGAGCGACGCGCCGAGGCCTGTGCCGGCGAATCCATGCCGGGTCTTGATTCTGGCGGCAATCTGCCCAACTCCACCCCGCAACTGCTTGGTGCTCCGGAGGGTTCCCGTTGAACATGCGCGTAGCGGTCCAGATGGACCCCATCCAGACCGTCAATGTCGACGGCGATACCAGTTTCGCCCTGATGGAAGAGGCCCAGGCCCGTGGCGCCTCGCTGTGGGTGTATCAGCCTGAGCACCTGTCCTGGTGCGAGGGCCGTATCACGGCCCGGGCGCGGCCGGTCACCGTGCGGCATGTCCAGGGCGATCATGCGACGCTCGGTGATGAGGTTGAGCTTGATCTGGCGACGGATATCGATGTCATCCTGATGCGTCAGGATCCGCCTTTCGATATGGCCTATCAGACCGCCGCCCACATCCTCGAAATGCTCAAGGGCCGCACCCTGGTCCTCAATGATCCGGCCTGGGTCCGCTCCAGCCCGGAAAAGATCGTGCCGCTTCTCTTCCCGGACCTGGTGCCGCCGACCCTGATCAGCCGTGATGCGAAAGCCATCGAGGCCTTCCGGGACAAGTATTCCGACATCATCATCAAGCCGCTCTACGGCAATGGCGGCGCCGGCGTATTCCGGCTCAAGCCCGGCGACGGCAATTTCAAGGCCCTGCTGGAAATGTTCTTCGAGAGCAATCGCGAGCCCGTCGTCACCCAGGCCTTCCTGCCGGCGGTGGAGAAGGGCGACAAGCGCGTCATCCTGATCGATGGCGAGGCCGTTGGCGCGATCAATCGCGTGCCGCTCAAGGGCGAAACCCGCTCCAACATGCATGTTGGCGGCAAGGCCGAGGCCGCGGATCTGGACACGGATGATCTGCGCATCTGCGCCGCCATCGGACCGCTGCTGAAAGAGCGTGGTCTGGTGCTGGTCGGGATTGATGTCATTGGTGGCCGCCTGACCGAGATCAATGTCACCTCGCCGACCGGTGTGCAGGAGCTGAAACGCTTTTCCGGCGTCGATTCCTGCGCCCTGTTCTGGGATGCCGCCGAGCGTCGACTCGCATCCCGGGCCTGACACACGCTTGACTTGCAAGCCTGATGGTTTCATTCTGCGTTCCTGCTTTGGACGTGGTTTGTTCTCATGCCTGTGGAAAACTCAATACTCGTAACCGTTTAGCGCAATGCCTGCCTTGGGGCCGGATTCGAAGCGGGAGGCTATCCGGCTTTCGGCCGGTGATTGACCCCGCAGCGGCACAAATCGGAGGGGGCCGGGGTCATGGCCGCTCGCACCACATCGGTCGCATTCGAGGGCGCAGAAGCGCGCATCGTCGATGTGCAGGTCCAGGTCGCGGGTGGGTCGCAACCGATCTTCTCGATTGTCGGACTGGGCGACAAGGCGGTGACGGAAAGCCGCGAACGGGTCCGCGCCGCCTTCGCCGCTCTGGGCCTGTCGATGCCGTCGCAGCGCCTGATCGTCAATCTCGCACCCGCCGACCGGCCCAAGGAAGGTTCGCATTTCGACCTGCCGATCGCACTCAGCGTGCTGGCCGAGCTGGGCGTGGTGCCGCGTGATGTGGTCGAGGAAAATCTTGCTTTCGGCGAGCTCGGTGTCGACGCCTCGATTGCTTCCGCGCCCGGTGCCCTGCCCGCCGCGGTCGCGGCGCAGGCGGCGGGCCTGTCGCTGATCTGTCCCGAGGCCTGTGGCCCGGAGGCGGCCTGGGCGGGCGGCGATCTGCCCATCCTCGCCCCGGCGACGCTGATCCAGCTGATCAATCATTTCAAGGGCACCCAGGTATTGTCGCGGCCGGCGCCGGGTGAGCTGGTCGAGAGCAATGCCATCCCCGACCTCAACCAGGTCAAGGGTCAGGAAAGCGCCAAGCGGGCGCTCGAAATCGCCGCCGCCGGCCATCACAATCTCCTGATGGTTGGCCCGCCCGGCTCGGGCAAGTCGATGATGGCCGAACGCCTGCCCGGCCTGTTGCCGCCGCTTTCGGCGGCCGAATTGCTCGACGTCTCGATGATCCATTCCGTCGCCGGCCTGCTGGAACGCGGCTGTTTGCGGCGCGACCGGCCGTTTCGCGCCCCGCACCATTCCGCCTCGATGGCGGCAATGGTGGGTGGTGGTACCCGGGCGCGGCCCGGCGAGGCGTCGCTGGCGCATCATGGCGTGCTCTTCCTCGATGAATTGCCCGAATTCCATCCGCAAGTGCTCGACAGCCTGCGCCAGCCGCTCGAGGCGGGCCGCATCACGGTGGCGCGGGCCAATGCCCACATCTCCTATCCGGCCCGCTTCCAGCTGGTGGCGGCGATGAATCCCTGCCGTTGCGGCGGTGGCGGCCAGGACGGTCAGACCTGCCGCCGCGGTCCGCGCTGCGCCAGCGAGTACCAGGCCCGCATCTCCGGCCCGATGCTCGACCGTATCGATCTGCAGATTCAGGTCCCGGCGGTGACCCCCGCCGACCTGGCGCTGCCGGCCCCGGCCGAGGGCACTGAAGCGGCCGCCGCGCGGGTCGCCATTGCCCGCTCCGTCCAGGCTGAACGCGGCTGTCTCAATGCGCACCTGCCGCCGGACATCCTCGAACACGCTGCTGCGCCCGACCGCGCCGGCGAGGCCCTGCTCAACCAGGCCGCTCAGCAACACAGCCTCACCGCGCGCAGCTATCACCGCGTCCTGCGTGTCGCCCGCACCATCGCCGATCTCGACGGCAGCGACGCCGTCCGCCGGGTCCATATCGCGGAGGCCCTGTCCTGCCGGCGGGGGCTGGCTCAGGCGGCCGGACCGGCCCCGGCGGGGGTGCGATCGCGGGGTCTGGTGTGATGCCGGGACATGCTCCGGTATTGCCCGCCTGGCAGGTTGCAGCGCCCGGCTGTTTCGCCCGGACAGAGCCAGGGTTGGCGCGCACCAGATCCGCGTTCGACGACGACAGATCGTTAACCTCGCCGCGCTAGCTTTGCCCCTGTCATGACACGCGATACGCAGCCGGACAGCGAGGCCGGGTCTGGGCCATCCTGGCCGGGACCGGACGATGAGACGAATTCGACTGCGCCCGGGCTGGACGCGGCGGAATTTCTCATTTCCGCGCTTGATGCCACCGGCGAGCTGATCCTGGTGCGCGGTCGTGGCGGCCGCGTGGTTCACGTCAATGCTGCCTTTGTCGCCGCCTTTGGCGGCGTGCGCAATGACTGGGTCGGGCGCTGGTTTTCCGTTGCGCCGCCGGTGTCGGGCAATGGCCCGCGCCGCTATGAAATGCTGATGCGCACCCGCCAGGGCCCGCTCTGGATCGAATGGGACGAGCGGCTTTTGCCCGACGGACGCGGTGTGATTTCGGTCGGCCGCGATGTCAGCTCGCGGCGTGAGGCGCACGACGATCTGGAAGCCTCCCAGCGCGCCAAATCCCTGTTTTTTGCGGCCGTGACCCATGAAATGCGCACGCCGCTGGCCGGCGCGCTGGGGATTGCGCGCCTGCTTGACGCGACGCCGCTGCGCCCCGACCAGGCCGATTATGTCCGCACCCTGGCTCATTCCGCCGAGCATGCCCTGGCGATGGTCGATGACATTCTCGACCTGTCGCGGCTGGAGGCGGGCAAGCTGACCCTGCGGCCGGAACCGGTCGATATCGCAGCCCTGGTTGGCGAAACGGTCGAGCTGGCGGCGCCGCGGGCGCATGAGAAAGGGCTGGAGATCGGCATCGTCCAGTCTGCCGCCGCGCCGGCGCGTATCGAGGGCGATCCGGCCCGGCTGCGCCAGATCCTGTTCAACCTGATCGGCAATGCGGTCAAGTTCACGGCCAGGGGCGGCATCCGCGTCGAGATCGGCTGTGCGCCCGCCGGTGACGGCCGGCCGCGGCTCTCGCTCTCGGTCAGCGATACCGGTCCGGGCATTTCCGAACGCGACCAGCAAAACCTGTTTGAGCATTTCGAGCGCGGTGCGGCCGAGCGCGATGGCGCCGAGGGCGGTGCCGGTCTCGGTCTGGCCATGGTGCGGCGCCTGGCCGAGGCGATGAACTCCTCGATGGGTGTGGAAAGCCGCCTGGGTGAGGGCGCGAAATTCTGGGTCATTTTCGATCTGCCGGTGCTCGCCGGCGGGGTCGGCACGCCGCTGGCCGGCCGCGAGCTGGCGGTGGCCAGTGCTGACACCACCCTGCGCGAGACCCTGGCCGAGCAGTTGCGCGAGCTTGGTGGCGATGTCGTGGCGATCGACCGCGTCGACAGCCTCGCGGCGGCCTCGGGACGTGAATTATTGCTCGACCATGCCTGGTCCGGCCATGCCGATGCGGCTCGGGCGCGCCATGTCTGGCAATTGGTGACGCCGGCCGGCAAGGATGATGTCATCCAGGCCCTGCCCGCAGGCGTCGATGGCTGGCTGGTCAAGCCGGTGCGTCTGACCAGCCTGGTGGAACAGATTACCGGCGCGGCTCCGGCCCGCCGTCCGGCTGCGGCGCCGCAACCCGACCCGGATCTGCCGACGCTCGACGGGCTGCAAATCCTCGTCGCCGAAGATGACCCGGTCAATGCCCTGATCGCGCGCCGCACGCTGGAACGGCTCGGTGCCCATGTGACGATGGTCGAGACCGGCCGCGCTGCCCTGCGGGCGCTGGAGGAGGGCCGGTTCGACGCCGCCCTGCTCGACCAGCGCATGCCCGGCATGGATGGTCCGGAAGTGGCCCGCATGGCCCGCATGAGCGGCCATGACCTGCCACTGGTCGCCCTGACCGCCAATAGCAGCGAGGACGACCGCACCAATTGCCTTGAAGCCGGGATGGATGACTTCCTGTCCAAACCCGTCGATCCCGACCTCCTCGCCGCGACACTCGCCAACTTGTGCCGCGCGGAGAAGCAGGCCAGCATGCCGCAAAATTCGCCAATGGGCTGAGGGGTTTCATGTCGATGACGCAGGCAGATATCGAGCGCAAGAAATCCTGGCGCCAGGCGATTGCCGTCTACGGCCACCCGATCATGCTGGCGATGCTGATCCTCGGCTTTGCCTCCGGCCTGCCGCTGATGATGGTCTTCTCCAAGCTCTCCTACTGGCTGCGCGATGTCGGAATCGACCGCTCGACGATCGGCTTCTTCTACTGGATCACCCTCTCCTACACGCTGAAGCCGATCTGGGCGCCGATGGTCGACCGGATGCCGATCCCCTTCCTGACGGCGGCGATGGGCAAGCGGCGCTCCTGGATGATGGTGGCCATTCTCGGCACCATGATCGGCCTGTTCATCATCGCCTTTTCCGATCCCTCGCAGGGCCTGTGGCTGACCCTGGCCGGCGCCTTCATCCTCTCCTATTCCGGGGCCACGCTGGATATCTCGATTGATGCCTGGCGCATCGAATCCGGTCCGCGCGAGGAGCAGGCGAACATGGCCGCCGCCTATGTGCTCGGCTATCGCGGCGCCATCTTCTTCTCCGGTTTCGGACTGGCGCTTTCGTCCTGGACCAACTGGACCGTCTCCTTCTGCGTCATGTCGCTGACAATGGGGATTTGCGGCCTGATGGTGCTGGCGATGCGCGAGCCCAAACACAGCGTGCGCCTGCAGACCGCCGGCGGTCTCGGCCACCGGATCGCCGAGGCGATTATCGAGCCGTTCAAGCAGTTCGGCACCCGTCTGGGCGCCTGGATCGTGCCGGTCTTCCTGCTGGTTGCCTTCTACCGGCTGAGTGATTTCACCATGGGTGTGATGGCCAGCCCGCTCTATTCCGATATCGGCTTTGACCGCGCCATTGTCGGCGGCATCCAGAGCGGTCCGGGCCTGATCGCCACCATTGCCGGCGGTTTTCTTGGTGGGCTGATCGCCTATAAATTCGGGGTTCTGCGGGCGATGTTTGTCGGTGCCTTCCTGACGCTCGCCACCAATGGCGCCTATGCCTGGCTCGCCGCGCTGCATTCGCCCGACACGGTCGGCCTGCTTGCCCTGGTGATCAGCTCCGACAATCTTGCAGCCGGTTTCGTTGGCACAGCCTTCATCGCCTATCTCTCCTCGCTGACCGACCCGATCAATGCGGCGACTCAATATGCCCTGTTGTCCTCGCTCTACGCCCTGATCAACAAATTCATCGCCGGCTTCTCCGGCGTCATGGCCGATGCGCTCGGCTATGTGAATTTCTTCATCGTCACTGCCGGCTATGCCCTGCCGGCAGCGGCGCTGGTGCTGTTCATCATGATCAAGGGAAGCCCCGCCGCCAAAGGCCTGGTGCGCTATGACGGCAAGGCGGATGAGGCGGCAGGCTAGGCGTTTCATGCTGCACCAAAATCTCCACGCGGCGAGCCGCTGGAGGTTTGAGTGGCCCTCCCCGATTTGGGAGGTGTGCGGGACGCCGGCGAATGCCGGTTTGCGCAGTTAAATAGTTGAGACATCCGTGACGTCCCGCACGTGGAGATTTGCTCGGACGCCTTACGGCCCCCGTCTCGAAACCGGAGTGGATCATGCGGTCGAGCTTTGTGCCGCCTTCCTCTCCGGTGGCCACGCCGGGGCTTAAGGGTGTCATACCTCAGCCCGGACGAGCTCCACGCTCCCGATCGCCGCAAGTGACTGAGCTCACGCCTCCCGTGCAACCGGAACGCTGCAAGCATAAGCGCAGGCGGCGGGGGTGGGGATAAGTTTCACCCCACAATCCGCCACAGATCGTCATTCCAGCGTAGGCTGGAACCCAGTTCATAGCGCGTAGGTGCCTGATGAGACGGCGCTATTTTGATGCGCGGTGGTGCGTGAATCTGGATCCCGGCCTGCGCCGGGATGACGCTGATTTGGGCGTTGGGTGGGGGATAAGGGGCGTCATTCCCCTCGCCAACCAACCTCCAAAATCAATATTTTTGTCATCCCGGACGGATGCCCGGACGCGTCAGCGATCCGGGCGTAGCTCCGGGACCTACCCGTGAGACCAGCTGGAACAGCGGGTAGGTCCCGGATCTGCGCCCCGCCTGCGCGGGGCATCCGTCCGGGATGACAAATCGTTGTTATTATTGGTAAACATGAAGGTTCCCGCACGGGGCCAGGCCCCGCCATAAACCTCATGCCGGGATTTCGCCACCGGGGTTCAGCGCCGACGGGGTGGAGCCCGCAGGCGCAATTGGCCCGGTTTGCGGGCGAGGACTGACTCCCCCTATTCCCCCAACCCCTCGACCTCATGCTTCTCCGGATCATAGGCCGCCAGCGCCGCCAGCGTGGTGATTTCGCTCACCGAAGCGCCGAGGCGGGCAATCTGGACGGGGAGTTCGAAGCCGAGGAGCATCGGGCCGATCACGGTGGCGCCGCCGCCGACGCGCAGGAGTTTGGTCGCGATTGAGGCGGAGTGGATGGCCGGCATGACCAGGACATTGGCCGGGCCGGACAGGCGCGAGAACGGGTAGAGGAAGCGGTGTGACGGGTCGAGGGCGACGTCGACATTCATCTCGCCCTCGTATTCGAAATCGACGCCGAGCTTGTCGAGCTTGTCGACCGCTTCCTGAAGTTTTTCCGAACGCTCGCCGGCCGGGTTGCCGAAGGTGGAGTAGGACAGGAAGGCGACGCGCGGGGTGTAGCCGAAGCCCTTGGCGGCGGCGGCGGCCTCGATGGCGATATCGGCCAGGGCGTCGCTGTCGGGGAATTCGGTGACATTGGTGTCGGCGATGAACAGGGTGCGGCTCTTGGCCAGGGTGATCGACATGCCGATCACGCGCTGGCCCGGCGCCGCATCGAGCACGAGTTTCACATCGCGCAGGGCGGCGTCATAGCTGCGCGTCGTGCCGGTGACGATGCCGTCGGCATCGCCGTGCTTGACCATGCAGGCGGAGAAGACATTGCGGTCATTATTGACCAGGCGCTGCACGTCGCGGCGCAGATAGCCCTGGCGCTGCAGGCGTTTGTACAGGAAGTCGGCATAGTCGGAATTGCGTTCCGACAGGCCGGCATTGACGATCTCGATCGAGTCTTCCGGCACGCCGACCAGGCGCATATTGGCGCGGGTAATGTCCTCGCGCCCGACCAGGATCGCCTTGCCCAGTTCCTGGTTCTGGAAGGCATAGGCGGCGCGGATCACGGCCGGTTCCTCGCCCTCGGCGAAAACGATGCGGCGGCCCTGGCCCATCACGGCGCCCTGGATGCGCTGCAGCAGGGCGGCGGTCGGGTCGAGACGGCGGGCCAGCGAGTGGCGATAGGCGGCCATGTCCGGGATCGGCTTGCGCGCGACGCCGGAATCCATCGCCGCCTGGGCGACATAGGGCGGCACATAGGAAATCAGACGCGGATCAAACGGCGAGGGGATGATATAGCCGCGGCCGAATTTCGGACGCGCGCCATGATAGGCGGCGGCGACCTCGTCGGGCACGTCTTCCTTGGCCAGGGCGGCGATGGCGTGTGCCGCCGCGATCTTCATCTCTTCATTGATGGTGCGGGCGCGCACATCAAGGGCGCCGCGGAAGATATAGGGGAAGCCGAGGACGTTGTTGACCTGGTTGGGATAATCGGAGCGGCCGGTGGCGATGATGGCATCGGAGCGCACCGCCTCGACTTCTTCCGGGGTGATTTCCGGGTCGGGATTGGCCATCGCGAAAATGATCGGATTGTCCGCCATCGACTTGACCATCTCGCCGGTCAACGCACCGGCAATCGACAGGCCGAGGACGCAGTCCGCGCCCGTCAGCGCTTCGGCCAGCGAGCGCTTGTCGGTCTCGACCGCATGGGCGGCCTTCCACTGGTTGAGATCGGTGCGGCCGGTATGGATGATGCCCTTGCTGTCGCAGAGCACGGCATTATTGGCATCCACGCCCATCGCCTTGAGCAGTTCCAGCACCGCAATCCCGGCGGCGCCGGCGCCATTGACGACGACCTTGAGGTCGGCCATGCGGCGGCCGGTGATCTCGCAGGCATTGATGATGCCGGCGGCGGAAATGATGGCGGTGCCGTGCTGGTCGTCATGGAAGACGGGGATGTCGAGCAGATCGCGCAGGCGCTGTTCGATGATGAAGCTTTCCGGCGCCTTGATGTCTTCCAGATTGATGCCGCCGAAAGTGTTGCCGAAGCGGCGCACGCACTCGACGAAGGCCTCGCCATCTTCTTCCTCGACCTCGATATCGATCGCGTCGATATCGGCGAAGCGCTTGAACAGGACGGCCTTGCCCTCCATCACCGGTTTCGAGGCCATGGCACCGAGATTGCCGAGGCCGAGGATCGCGGTGCCATTGGTGATGACGGCGACCATATTGCCCTTGGAGGTGTAGTCGTAAACCTTGTCCGGATCGGCGGCGATCGCCTTGACGGGCGCGGCAACGCCGGGGCTGTAGGCGAGGGAAAGATCGCGCTGGGTGGCCATCGGCTTGGTCGGAGCGAGGGCAAGTTTGCCCGGTGTCGGGTCGCGGTGGAAGGCCAGGGCTTCCTCATCATCAACCTTGCTGATTCTGTCGCTCATCACTGCCATCCTTGCCCGCGCGGAATTTTCCCATAGAACTAGGCCTCTAGCCGCTTCGCCCCCTTGCACGCAAGGCGAAACCTCGTCACGGACCCGCCTCGATGAATGCGATGACACAAATGCCGGTCCCGGCCGACCGGCAATTTCCGGACCCGGAAGGCGCCACGCCGATGATGGCGCAATACCTTGCCCTGCGCGCGCAGGCGCCCGGCGATGCGCTTCTGTTTTACCGCATGGGCGATTTCTACGAGCTGTTTTTCGACGATGCCGTGCGCGCATCCGCCGCGCTCGATATCGCCCTGACCAAGCGCGGCGAGCACCAGGGCGAGCCGATCCAGATGTGCGGCGTGCCGGCGGCTGCGTCCGAGGCCTATCTGGCGCGGCTGATCAAGGCCGGTTTCAAGGTTGCCGTCGGCGAGCAGACCGAAGACCCCAAGGCCGCCAAGGCGCGCGGCTCCAAATCCGTCGTCAACCGGGCGATCCGCCGTGTCGTCACGCCGGGCACGCTGACCGAGGACACACTGCTCGACCCGCGCAGCTCCAACCGCATCGCGGCGCTGGCGCGTCTGGCGAGCGGCGAGAGCGCGATTGCCTGGGCCGAGGTCTCGACCGGCGAGTTTGCCGTGATGTCGGTCGCGCCCGACAATATCGCCGCCGAACTCGCCGCGATGAGCCCGGCCGAGCTGCTGGTCGAGGAGACGCGCTTCAAGGAGGGCGGCGAACTGGCGCCGCGCGCGACGGTCACCCCGCTGGCGCGCGCCAAATTCGACGCCGCCTCGGCTGAGCGGCAATTGAAGGCGCACTTCGGGGTGCAGGAACTGACCGCCTATGGCGATTTCGCCCGCGCCGAACGCGCCGCGCTCGGGGCCCTGCTGGATTATCTCGCCCTGTCGCAGGCCGGCGCTCCGGCCAAGCTGGCACCGCCGCGTCAGGTCGCCGAAGGCAGTGTGCTCGCCGTTGATCCGGCCACCCGCGCCAGCCTCGAGATCGAGCGCACGCTGAGCGGCCAGCGCAGTGGCTCCCTGCTCGATGCCATTGACCGCACCGTCACCGCCCCGGGCGCGCGCTGTCTCGCCGAACGGCTGGCGCGGCCGCTGACCGATGCGGTGCAGATCGAGCAACGGCTCGACAGTATCGCCTTCTTCGAGGCTGCCGCCGATCTGCGTCGCGAGACGCGCGAGCGGCTGAAATCCGCCGGCGATCCGGAACGCGCCCTGTCGCGTCTGCTGCTCGGACGCGGCGGTCCGCGTGATCTCAAGGCGTTGTCGGCGGCGCTGGAAGAGGGCGAAGCGCTGGCTACCTGCATCGCCGCGGCGCCGTTGAGCGCGCCGCCGGCGCTGATCGCGGCCAGTCTTGGCGCGCTGACCCTCGCCGACAAGCCGGAGCTGTCGGCCCTGGTCGGCGATCTCGAGCGCGCCATTATCGATGAGCCGCCCCTGCTGGCCCGCGATGGCGGTTTCGTTGCCGAAGCCTGGCGGCCCGAGCTCGACGAGACGCGCAAGCTGCGCGACGCCTCGCGCCGGATCGTCGCCGGTCTGCAGCAGACCTATGCCGAGGCGACCGGTGTCGCGGCGCTGAAGATCCGCCATAACAATGTGCTCGGCTATTTCGTCGAGGTGACAGCCAAGAATGGCGATGCGCTGATGGGGCGCGAGGATTTCATCCACCGCCAGACGATGGCGAATGTGGTGCGCTTTTCGACGGTCGAGCTGGCCGATCTGGAATCGCGCATTTCCAGCGCCGGCGAACGCGCCCTGGCGATGGAGATCGAGGTCTTCCAGGGGCTGTGCCAGCGCGTCGAGGCCCTGGCCGATGCGATCCGCCGTGCCGCCCGCGCCCTGGCCGAGTTTGATGTCGCTGCCGGTCTGGCCGAATGGGCCGTCGAGACCGAGGCCTGCCGCCCGGTGGTCGAGGACAGCGCCGTTTTCGCGGTTGATGGCGGCCGCCATCCGGTGGTCGAGCGGGCGCTGCAGCGCTCCGGCGAGGGTCGTTTCACCCCCAATGACTGTGACCTTGATGGTGCCGGGGCTGCGGGCGCGCGGCTGATGTTTGTCACCGGGCCCAACATGGCCGGTAAATCCACCTATCTGCGCCAGAATGCGCTGATCCTGATGCTGGCCCAGTCGGGCTGTTATGTCCCGGCGCGCTCGGCGCGGATCGGCATTGCCGACCGGCTGTATTCGCGTGTCGGGGCCGCCGATGACCTGGCGCGCGGGCGTTCGACCTTCATGGCCGAGATGATCGAGGCTTCGGCGATCCTCAACCAGGCAACCCCGCGCAGTTTCGTCATTCTCGACGAGATCGGCCGCGGCACCGCGACCTTTGACGGCTTGTCGATTGCCTGGGCCGCAGCGGAGCATCTGCACGGCGTCAATCGGTGCCGGGCCCTGTTCGCGACGCATTATCACGAGCTGACCCGGCTGGCCGATGATCTCGAGGCGGCGGGCAATTGCTCGCTCAAGGCGCGCGAGTGGAAGGGCGAGCTGGTCTTTCTGCACGAAGTCGGGCCGGGCGCCGCCGACCGCTCCTATGGCATCGAGGTTGCGCGCCGTGCCGGCCTGCCACCGGTCGCGATCCGGCGCGCCAAGACGATCCTGTCGCGGCTGGAATCGGAAGGCGCTCCGGCGGCGGCGCTGGTCGATCTGCCGCTGTTTGCCGTCGCGGAACCGGCGGTCGAGCTTCGGGAATCAGCCGTCGAGCTGCGCCTGTCCGATATCGAGCCTGACGGGCTGGCGCCGCGCGAGGCGCTGGAGATCCTGTACGAGCTCAAGGCGATGCTGAAGAATGAGTGACGTTGTGCCAACGGGCAAGCTAGGCTGAAATCGTGATGACCCATCCTGCGCTCCCTGCTTCGCTGAATGCCCTGACGCTGCGTGCCCAGCTCGCTGCCGCCATCGCCGTTGAGGGCTGGGGCTCGCAGACGGCGCGTGCGAGGGCGCTGGCGCATGTGCGCGCGGCGCTGGAGCGCTTCCGCGAGCAGGCGGTCGATTGCCTGTCGAAGCGCGGCGGCGGTGCGCTGGCGGCCCAGGCCTTGTCCGACGGCATGAGTGTCAGCCTGCACGCCCTGTTCGATTCCATGGCGGCGGGCGATCCGGAAGGCTCGCGCGGGGTGGCGCTGTGCGCCCTGGGCGGTTTCGGGGCGGGCGAGCTGGCGCCCTTCTCCGATGTCGACCTGCTGCTGATCAAGCCCGATGACGGCGATGCCGCCACCGACGCCTTCCTCGAACGGGTGCTCTACGCCCTGTGGGATATCAAGATTGATGTCGGCGGTGGCGCCTGCCGCACGATTGACGAGACGCTGGAGATCACACGCGAGAATGCCTCCGAGCGTACCGCCCTGCTGAGTTTGCGCTATCTCGCCGGTGATGAGGCGCAGACGACCGGGCTGGCCAACCGTTTCCGCGAGGAGGTGGTCGCCGGCGACAAGACCGGTTTCGTCGAGGCCAAGCTGCGCGAACGCGATGCGCGGATCGAGCGGGCCGGGCGCTCGCGCTATACCGTCGAGCCGAACATCAAGTCGGGCAAGGGTGCCCTGCGCGATCTGCAATTGATGCGCTGGCTGGCGCAATTCCTCTACGGCGCCGATGCCTTCGAGCGCTGGGTCGGCAGCCGGCTGCTCTCCGTCGATGATGTCGTCAAATACGTCGCCGCCGATGATTTTCTCTGGACGATCCGCTTTCACCTGCATGATCTCGCCGGCGGCAAGGATGAAAGGCTGACCTTCGACCTGCAGCCGGAAATCGCGGCGCGGATGGGGTTCGAGGATGGCGAGGACGAAAGCGCGGTCGAGCGTTTCATGCGTGCCTATTTCCGTGCGGCGATGGATGTCGGGGCGCTGACGCGCCTGGTCTGCGCCAAGCTGGAGGCCGATGCCTGGAAGTCGAAACCGCGCGGACTGGCGCGCTTTCTGCCCGGGCATGATCCCGAGGAAGATCCCGATCTGGGCAAGTTCGTCCTGCGCGATGGCCGGCTGGATTTCGCCAACCCGACCCAGATTGCCGATGATCCGGTCTGCCTGATCCGCTTCTTCCATGTTGCGGCCTCGCGGCGTCTCGACCTGCACCCGGAAGCCGTCGCCCGGATCGGCCGCACGCTGCATCATGTCGACGAGACCTTCCGCAAGGATCCGCGCGCGGCGCGGGCCTTTTTCGCGGTCTTGCTGGATTCGCCGGCGCCGATGCCGGTGCTGCGCCTGATGACCGAGGCCGGCCTGCTCGGCCGCTATATCCCGGAATATGGCGATATCGTCGCGCGCACCCAGTTCAACATGTATCACCACTATACGGTCGATGAGCACACGCTGCAGGCGCTTGGAATCCTGCGGGAAATCGAGGATGGCCAGCATCCGCTCGATCACCCGCTGACGACGCGGCTCCTGCCCCTGATCAAGCACAGGCGTGCCCTGCATCTCGCCGTGCTGCTGCACGATACCGGCAAGGGGTCGGGCGACCAGTGTATCGAAGGGGCGATCCGCGCCCGCACCGCCTGCACCCGTCTCGGGCTGGACGAGACCGAGACCGAGCTCGTGGCCTGGCTGATCCAGACGCACCTGCTCCTCAGCGATACCGCCCAGCGCCGCGATCTCAGCGACCCGCAGACCGTGGCCGATTTCGCCGCTGCTGTCGGCACGGTGGAACGCCTCCGCCTGCTGACAGCCCTGACCGTGGTCGATATTCGCGCCGTCGGGCCGGGCGTGTGGAATGGCTGGAAAGGCCAGCTGATCCGCGACCTCTATTCGGCCACCGAGCAGGTGCTCGAAAGCGAGGGCGGAGGCCTGGAACGCGCCCGCGACAGCCTGGCCGAGCGCGCCCGGATCTCGCGCGAGCGGGCCCTGCCGCGGCTGGCCCGGATCAATCCGGAATTTGCCCGCTGGTGGGCCTCCGAGCTCAATGACGCCTATTGGGTCGCCTTCTCCGAGGAGGACCGTTTCCGCCACGCCGCCTTTGCGCGCCATGTCTACGAGACAGGCCGGGCCTCGGCCGCTGCGGTGCGCGTTGACCGGCGGCGGGCGGCGACGGAAGTGATGATCTGGTCGCCCGATCGCGAGCGCGTGTTTGCCGATATTGTCGCCGCGCTGGCCGATATGGGCGCCGATGTCGTCGGAGCGACCATCAACACCACACGCTCGGGCAATGTGTTTGACGTCTTCTACATCCAGGATGCGGCCGGTCAGCCCTATGGCCGTCACGATGCGCCGCAGCGCGATGCGCTGGTGGCTTATCTGCGCGTGGTGGCGACCGGTGAGTTCCCGGCGCGGCGGCGGCGGGTGATCCCGATCAAGCATCGCGATGTCGCCTTCCAGGTGACGCCGCATGTCAGCATCTCCAACGAGCTGGCCGAACATGCCACCGTGATCGAGGCCTCGGGCCGCGACCGGCCGAGCCTGCTTGCCGATCTGGCCGATGTGATCGCCGATGAAAACCTGTCGCTGACCTCGGCCCAGATTGATGGATATGGCGAACGCGCAACGGATGTGTTCTACGTCACCCATCTGGGCCACAAGCTGGAGGACGCCGCTGTGACAGAACGATTGCATGCGGGGCTGATGGCGGTGCTGAGCGAGAGCGAAACGGCCCTTGACGAAAAGGCGGCCGAACGCGGTATTGCGCGCGCCCGCGCCAGTGTCCTGAGGTAGCCATGCGTCTCTTGCGGTCGTCTGCCATTGTGGGCCTGTTCACGTCCGCGAGCCGGGTTCTCGGACTGGTCCGCGAGATGTTGCTGGCGGCGGCGCTGGGGGCCGGGGCCACCACCGACGTGTTCCTGACCGCCTTCCAGTTCCCCAACCTGTTCCGGCGCATTTTCGCCGAGGGCGCGTTCAACTCCGCCTTCGTGCCGCTCTATGCCGGCAAGCTGGAGGGGGACGGGCCGAGCGAGGCGCAGATCTTCGCGCGCCAGGTGCTGTCGCTTCTGTTCACATGCATGCTGATCTTCGTCATCCTGGCCCAGATCGCCATGCCCTGGCTGATGTATCTGCTCGGCCCCGGCTTTGTCGAAGACCCGCAGACCTTCGAACTCGCGGTGCTGCTGACGCAGATCACCATGCCCTATCTGCTGATGATGTCGCTATCGGCGATGCTGAGCGGCATTCTCAATTCGCATGGAAAATTCGCCGCCGCGGCGGCGGCCCCGGTGCTGCTCAACCTGACCCTGATCGGCATCATGCTGTTCTCCGGCGCCGGCGGCGAGGAGATGGCGCTCTATCTGTCCGTCGGTATTACGATCTCCGGCGTCATGCAGACCGCCTGGCTGTGGTTCTCGGCGCGCCAGCTTGGGGTGCGTCTGGGCCTGCGATGGCCAAAACTGACCCCGGATACGCGGCGCCTGATCGTGCTCGGGGTTCCCGGCGCCGTGGCGGCGGGCGTGACCCAGATCAATATTCTCGTCACCTCCTCGATCGCGACCCTCGAGGAGGGCGCGCGCTCCTGGTTGTATTATGCCGACCGCCTGTATCAATTCCCGCTCGGCGTAGTGGGGATTGCGATGGGTGTGGTGCTGCTGCCCACCCTGTCAGGACGGTTGCGTTCGGGTGATGTCACCGGCGCCGCCAATGTGATGAATCGCGGTCTTGAGGTCTCGATGGCGCTGACCCTGCCGGCAGCGGCGGCGCTGGCCGTGATCCCGCATTTCATTGTCACCGCGCTGTACCAGAACGGCGCCTTCACCGCCGACGCGGCCGAGAAGGTGTCGATGGCGGTGATTGCCTTTGCTGCCGGCCTGCCGGCCTTCGTGCTGATCAAGGTGCTGTCGCCGGGATTCTTTGCCCGCCAGGACACGATGACCCCGATGCGGTATGCGGCGATTTCCGTGGCGGTCAATCTCGTGCTCGGTCTTGCGCTGTTCTTCGGGCCGCTGAACTTTCTCGGCCTGGCGATCGCGACCACAGTGGCCGGCTGGGTCAATGCAATCCTGCTCGCCATCACCCTGCGCAAGCGGGGCCTGTTACAGCCCGACGCCCGCCTGTTGAGCCGGTTTCCGCGCATTGTCGGCGCCGTGCTGCTGATGTCGGCCTTCCTGGCGGTGGCGGCCCGCTACACCGACTGGCTGACGGCCCACACCTTCGGCCTGCCCCTGATTGCGCTGGTGCTGGTCTGCGGTGCCGGCGCGGCGGTATTCGGCGTCGCGGCGATGTTGACCGGTGCCTTGCGGATCTCCGAGCTGCGTGACGCCCTCAAGCGGCCTTGAGCGCCGCCGCCGCGCTCGCTAAGACCATTGCTCCCTTTCACCTCCTTCCACCCGAGGCACACCATGAATGACACTGCGAGCGAGTTTAACGGCCCCAAGCGTATCTTCTCCGGCATGCAGCCGACCGGCCAGCTGCATCTGGGCAATTATCTCGGGGCGCTCAAGAACTGGGTCGCCTTGCAGGATGAGGGCAGCTGGGAGTGTTTCTACTGCGTCGTCGACATGCACGCGATCACCATGCCGCACGATCCCAAGGCGCTGCCCGGCGCGGTGCGCGCTGCGGCGGCGGCCTATATCGCGGCAGGCGTTGATCCGGCCAAGAGCGCGCTCTTCGCGCAATCGGCGGTTCCCGAACATGCCGAACTGGCCTGGATTTTCAACTGTGTTGCCCGCATGGGTTGGGCCGAGCGCATGACCCAGTTCAAGGACAAGGCCGGCAAGGACAAGGAACGCGCCTCGGTCGGCCTGTTCACCTATCCGGTGCTGATGGCGGCCGATATCCTGGTCTACAAGGCGACGCATGTGCCGGTCGGTGACGACCAGAAACAGCATCTCGAATTGTGCCGCGACGTCGCGGCCCGCTTCAACCGCGACTATGGCGAGGGAAAGATGATTTTCCCGATCACCGAACCGGTGATCCAGGGGCCGGGCGCACGCATCATGAGCCTGCGCGACGGACTGTCGAAAATGTCGAAGTCGGATGTGTCCGACAATTCGCGTATCAATCTGCACGATGATGCCGACACGATTGCCCGCAAGATCCGCAAGGCCAAGACCGATCCCGAGCCGCTGCCCGATACGCTGGAGGCGCTCAATGTGCGGCCCGAGGCGACCAATCTGGTCGGGATCTATGCCGCCCTGTCCGGGCGCACCAAGGCCGATGTGCTGGCGGAATTCGCCGGCCAGGGCTTTGGCGTCTTCAAGCCGGCCCTGGTCGATGTCGCGGTCGAGCATCTCGCCCCGATCTCGGATGAATTCCGCCGTCTGGTGGCTGACCGGGCAGAAATCGATCGTATCCTGAGAGATGGTGCCGAGCGTGCGCGGGTTGTCGCGGCGCCGGTGCTCAAGGAAGCCAAGCAGATTATCGGTTATTGGAGCTGATCCGCCCTCCGGGACAGAAGGCCGCACTGACACGGCCGCTGTTTCGGGCGTAACTGCACCGAGTTTTCCGGAGACGACCCATGTTGAGAGTATCCCTCGTATCGGCCTCGGCCTGTCTGCTGGCCGCCTGTGGCGGGCAGGAGGACGCAGCGCCCGGGATGGATCATGGCGGCAGTCATGACATGTCCGGCCAGGTGATGGACGCGGCGGCGACCGATAGTGTGGCGCCTTTGCCCGATGATGGTGTCGTGCCGGACATCGAGGTCAGCGGCAGCTGGATGCGCCCGCACCCGCAGGGCCGTGATGTCACCGCAGCCTATTTTACCGCCCGCCTTGCGTCCGGGGCGGCCGATCGTCTGCTGGCGGCCCGCATTGACGGCGCAGAGCGCGTTGAATTGCACGGGCACACGATGGATCCGGAAACCGGCATGATGCAGATGCGGCCGATCGGCCCGCAGGACCTACTGGCCGGCGGCTCGCTGAACTTTGCTCCCGGCGGGCATCATCTGATGGTGTTCGGGCTGGCTCCCGTCGCCGAAGGCGACAGCGTTGACGGCGTGCTGGTGTTTGAACGAGCCGGCGAGGTGCCGGTGCAATTTGCGGTACGCTCGACGGCAGCGGAATAGCCGTTCAGCCGGCTTCGGGCTGCGGGGCCTCGGGCGCTGTCAGCGGTGTCGCGAGGGCATAGCGGTCCGGGTCATAGGGTTTCGGCGCGCGTGGCCAGAACAGGCGCATCAGCCAGCCACCGGCAAACACGCCGGCGAGCAGGAATAGTCCGGCCGCGTTTTCCTGCCACAGGAACAGCCAGGCAAAACCGGCCAGGCAGACAGCACCCGTCACGCCGCCGAGCGCAAACATCGCCAGCATGAATCCCGCTTTCGGCCCCTCGACGAAGCGAATCGAGTCGCGCCAGGGGGTGAGCGCCTGGTGCAGCGCGATCAGCAGGGAGCGAAACGTGTCGGCCTGCAATTCCCAGGCGCCGGGCCGCACCCAGCTCATCGAACCGAATACCATTTCCTGGCCGTCCTCATCGGTGACATGGCAGACCACCTGGCTCGACGGGCCGGCCATCTCGACATTGAGCCGCACGGTGCGGATGCCGGCAAAGGGCATCGATACCAGCACTGCGCCGTCTTCATCGCGCTGGATGAGGGCGTCGGGACCCAGGCCTGTCTTGCGCAGGCCGCTGGTGGCGCTGCGCCGGTCTTGATGCTGAACCATGGTGTCTCTCAGATCCCGGCGAACCAAATACTGGACGAGTCCGGTTGAACTCGCCAAACTCTGGCGCAATGTCAAATCGCACCCGAAAATTTCTCACCATTGCCGATGAAAGTCCGGAATGCCGCAAGGCGCTCTACTTTGCTGCGCGCCGGGCCCATACGCTCGGCGCCAAGGTCGCGATCCTTGCGAATTATCAGACCGGCGATTTCAGCCACTGGATCGGCGTGGCCGAGACCGCCAAGCGCGAGGCCGAGGTCGCGGCCGAGGCGATGCTGGAATCGCTGGCCGAGGATGCCGAGGCGGTGACCGGCGAGCGGCCCGAGCTGATCCTGCGCGAGGGCGAACGCCGCAAGGTGCTGGCGCAGGTGCTCGAGGATGATCCGCTGATTTCCTTCCTCGTGCTGGGCGCGTCGGTTTCGAGTGAGGGGCCTGGCCCGCTGGTGACCTCGCTGGCGCGTGGCAAGGGCCTGTTCAGCGGCCGCGCCGTGCCGGTGACCGTGGTTCCCGGCGATATGGAGAATTCGGAAATCGACGCCCTGTCCTGATAACCCTGTCCATCGAAGGGTTGAACCGGACCGGATTCAGCGCCAATTGAGGGGCAAGGAGAAACCCGATGTTCATCCAGACCGAATCCACCCCCAATCCCAATACGCTGAAATTCCTGCCGGGCCGCGAAATCTCGCCGGATCGGCCGCATGAGTTCGAGGATGCCGAGGCGGCCGAAGCTTCACCGCTGGCGGCTGATCTCTTCCTGATCCAGGGCGTGACCGGTGTGTTTCTCGGCGAGGATTTCATCGCCATCACCAAGGATGCCGCGGTCGAATGGGAGCATGTCAAACCCTTCCTGCTCGGCGCGATCATGGACGGGCTGCAATCGGGCCGGCCGATCCTCGGCGATGCCGAGACCGAGAGCGGTCATGCCGCCTATGCCGGCGATGATGCCGAGATCGTCAAGGAAATTATCGACCTGATCGACACGCGCGTGCGTCCGGCGGTGGCCCAGGATGGCGGCGATATCCTGTTCCACTCCTTCATTGCCGAAAGCGGCACGGTGCGGCTGAAAATGCGCGGCGCCTGCTCCGGCTGCCCGTCCTCGACGATGACGCTGAAGGCGGGGATCGAGAACCTGCTCAAGCACTACATTCCGGAGATCCAGACCGTCGAGGCCGTCGCCTGACGACTGCATCCGCGAGGAAGCAAGTCTTTTTCCAAAATGGCATATTAAAGTCGGCTCACCGTCTGTTTATGTCTGCCACAACATCAATTCTCGCTGCGGAGACACAACATGTCAGGCGAAGTGACCAGCAAACCCACGACCAATACCGTCATCGATGAAGCCGCGATCGCGCAGATTTTTCTCGATGCGCGCACCTATAATGATTTCGAGCCGACGCCGATCCCCGAGGAAACGCTGAAGCGTTTGTACGACATCACCAAAATGGGTCCGACCAGCGCCAATAACTCGCCGGCCCGCTTTGTGTTTGTCCAGTCGGCCGAAGCCAAGGCGCGCCTCAAGCCGTTCCTGGCTGAAGGCAATGTCGACAAGACGATGAAGGCCCCGGTGACGGTGATTTTCGCCTGGGACGAGAAATATTATGACAGGATTCCCCAGTTGATGCCGCACAATCCGGGCGCGCGTGAATGGTTTACCGGACCGGGTGCCGAGCTCAATGGCCGCCGCAATTCCGTGTTGCAGGCCGGGTATTTCCTGATTGCGGCGCGGGCGCTGGGGCTGGATACCGGCCCGATGACCGGATTTGACGCTGCCGGTGTCGACGCCGAATTCTTTGCCGGCAAGCCGGGCACGGAAAACTGGAAATCGGACATCTTGATCAATCTCGGGATCGGCACCACCAAGAACCTGTTCCCGCGTCTGCCGCGTCTGAGCTTCGACGAAGCAGCGCAAATCCTCTAGATCGCGTCCATGGCCTTATTGGTGATCGACACGACCGGTTCTGATTGCTCCGTGGCGCTACGCGTCGCGGGGCAGGCGGATCTGTGTCACAGCGATGCCATCGGCCGCGGCCATGCCGAGCGCCTGGCGCCGATGGTCGCCGGGGTGCTGGAGCAGGCCGGACTGCAAGCCTCGCAGATCTCCCGCATTGGTGTCACCACCGGCCCGGGCAGTTTTGCCGGCAGCCGTGTCGGGGTCGCCTTTGCCCGGGGTCTGGCCCTGGCCAGCGGTGCCGAGGCGGTGGGGATCGGCAATCTGGAGGTTCTGGCGCAAGGTGCGGCAGTTCCGGGCCCGCTCGCCGTCCTGCATGATGCCAAGCGCGGTGACATCGTGCTGCAGGTCTGGAATGGCGGCACGGCAGGCGCGCCGGAATTGCTGGCGCTTGGCGATGTCGCCGGCCGTATCCTCGCGCTCGCCGGTCCTCGCGGCCATCTCGCCGGCAGTGGCGCGGCCCTGCTTGAGCTGGACGGATATGTTGATCTGGCGATGACCGCGATCAGCCTTCCGGCCCTGCTTGACCTCGCCGGGCGTGTGGACGCCGCCAGCGCGCCGCCCGTGCCCTTTTATGCGCGGCCACCCGACGCGAAACTGCCCGGCGGCGTGCAGCCTTGAGTGCGGTCCGGATCGAGTGCACCGGACCGGATTCGGCGGCGCGCATGGCCGATGTCCACGCCGTTTGCTTTCAACGCTTCTGGTCCGCCGGCGAGATCGCCGCGATGATGCAGATGCCGACCACGCTCGGTCTCGTGGCGCGCAGCGGCGGTGCGACGGTCGGGATGGCGCTCTACCGCATTGCTGCCGACGAGGCCGAACTGCTGACGATCGGTGTCGTGCCGGAACGGCGCGGCCAGGGTGTCGGCGAGCAGATCCTGTTGCGCGGCGAGCACGAAGCCGCTGCGCGCGGGGCCCGGCGCATGTTTCTCGAGGTTTCCACACTCAACACCGCCGCCAAATCACTGTATCTCGGGCGCGGTTACGTCCAGATTGGTTGCCGGCGCGGCTATTATGGCGATGGCAGCGACGCGCTGGTCCTTGAAAAAACGCTCGCCAGCGATGGACAGGGCAGCGATTTCAAGCTTATCACTCCACTAAGCGAATAGGGGAAATCACATGCCGGACCGGATCGAGAAGCTTTGCGTCGACAAGGGCCTGCGGATGACCGACCAACGCCGGGTGATCGCCCGGGTTCTGTCCGACTCCGATGATCATCCCGATGCCGAGGAACTCCACCGCCGCGCCGCCGCGGAAGATCCGCGCATTTCGCTGGCGACCGTCTATCGCACCGTGCGCCTGTTCGAGGATGCCGGCATCATCGAGCGCCATGATTTCCGCGATGGCCGCTCGCGCTATGAGGAAGTCGGCGAGGATCACCACGACCATCTGATCGATCTGAAGTCGGGCGAAGTGATCGAATTCGTCAATGAGGAGATCGAGCGGCTGCAGGAAGCGGTCGCGCGCAAGCTGGGCTACAAGCTTGTCGATCACCGCATGGAGTTATACGGCGTACCGCTCAAGAGCGCCGGGGAGTAGGCGCCCCGATCGAGGAGCGGTCATGACCGCACGCGCACCCGGCAAGCACGCCTTTGTCTTCATTTTCATTACCGTCCTGGTCGACATGATCGGTTTCGGCATCATCATTCCGGTGATGCCGCAATTGATCATGCAGCTGACCGGACAGTCGGTGGAAAACGCTGCGGTGCTGGGCGGCTTGCTGATGGGCACTTTCGCCTTCACCCAATTCATCTGCGCCCCGATCATTGGCGGGCTCAGCGATCGCTATGGGCGCCGCAATATTCTCCTGTTCGCCATGCTCGGTTTCACGCTCGATTACATGATCATGGGCACGGCCACGAGCTTCGCGGTGCTGTTCATCGGCCGCATGCTGTCGGGCGTGTTCGGCGCGACCTATACGACGGCGAACGCCTATATCGCCGACATTACCGACGCCAAGGACCGGGCCGGCCGGTTCGGCATGATGGGGGCGGCTTTCGGGCTTGGCTTCATTCTCGGGCCGGCGATCGGTGGCGTGCTGGGCGATGTCGATCCGCGCTACCCCTTCTTCGCCGCCGCGGCTCTGGCGGGGGCCAATTTCATCTATGGCTATTTCATCCTGCCCGAGACGCTGAGCGCCGAGAACCGGCGGCCGTTCAGGATCCGCCGCGCCAATCCGTTTGGCTCGCTGATCCAGATGCACAAATACCCCGTCGTCTTCGCCATGCTGGCCGCGGCCTTTCTCTTCTTCCTGGGCCATGCGGCCTTCCCGGCGCTGTGGACCTATTTCTCGACCCTGCGCTTTGACTGGACCCCGCGCGATATCGGCATCTCGCTGATGGCGGTAGGACTGGCGTCGGCGATTGTCCAGGGCGGGCTGACGCGGATCGTCGTGGCGAAGATCGGTGAGTGGAAGGCGTTTGCGATCGGCTTCTCGATCGCGGCCCTGGCCTATGTCGGCTATGGCCTGGTCAGCGAAGTCTGGGTTTTCTACGTCATCATGGCGTTTGGCTCGCTGTCGGGGATTGGCGGGCCGGCGATGCAATCGATCTGCACGCGCCTGGTACCGGCCAACAGCCAGGGCGAATTGCAGGGCGCGATGTCGAGCCTGCAGAGCCTGTCGATGGTGATCGGTCCGCTGACTCTGCCGCTGGTGTTTCGCTATTTCACCACCGATGAGGCGCCGGTCTATCTGCCCGGAGCCGCCTTCCTGCTGGCGGCCGTCCTGACGGTCATGGCGCTGATTGTCGGCCTGTCTTCGCGCGGCAAAGACACCACAACCCTCAAGAATGCAGTGCCCGCCGAGGCCGAGTGAGGCGGCAGGCCTTGCCTTGACGGCGAGTTTCGCCCATAACCCGCGGCTTCCCCGGCATGGACCCGGACGCAAACAAGTCGACCGGTCGCGGTTGCCCCAGAGTGACGATGAGCTCGACGCGTAAACGCCTTTATATCAAGACCTATGGTTGTCAGATGAATGTCTATGATTCCGAGAGGATGAAAGACGTTCTGACGCCGCTGGGCTATGAGACCTCCGATGAGGCCGAAGGCTCCGATCTGGTCATCATCAATACCTGCCATATCCGCGAGAAGGCGGCGGAAAAGCTGTATTCCGATCTCGGACGCCTGCGCCCCTTCAAGGACGCCAAGGCGGAGAGCGGCGGCATGACGATCGCGGTTGCCGGCTGTGTCGCCCAGGCCGAGGGCCCGGAGATCATGCGCCGCGCCCCGACCGTCGATCTCGTGGTCGGACCGCAGAGCTATCACAAGCTGCCCGAACTGATCGCCCGCGCCCATCGCGCCCGCGGCGAGGCGCTGGATACGGAATTCGAGGTCGAGGACAAGTTCGACCTCCTGCCGGCAGAACGCCATGTCGAGGGCTATTCGGCCTTTGTGACCGTGCAGGAAGGGTGCGACAAGTTCTGCACATTCTGCGTCGTGCCCTATACGCGTGGCGCCGAATGGTCGCGCCCGGTTGACCAGCTGGTCGACGAAATCCGCCGCCTTGCCGCCAAGGGCGTGCGCGAAATCACCCTGCTGGGCCAGAACGTCAACGCCTATCATGGCGCCCCGCCAGCCGGCCGCGAGGCCGACGGGCCCTGGGGGCTGGGTCAGCTCCTGCGCCATATCGCCCTGATCGGCGGCATTGAGCGCGTGCGCTATCTCACCAGCCATCCGCGCGACATGGATGAGGATCTGATCGCCGCCCATCGCGATGAAACCAAGATCATGCCCTATCTGCACCTGCCGATTCAGAGCGGGTCGGACCGGATCCTCAAGGCGATGAATCGCCAGCACACCTATGCCGAATACGCCGAGCTGATCGCCCGCATGCGCGAGGTGCGCCCCGATATCGCGATTTCCGGCGATTTCATTGTCGGCTTCCCGGGCGAGACCGATGCCGATTTCGAGGACACGATGAAATGCGTGCGCGAGATCGGTTATGCCAGCGCTTTCTCCTTCAAGTATTCGCGTCGTCCCGGCACGCCGGGCGCGGCGATGCCGAACCAGATCGACGAGACGGTGAAGACCGAGCGCCTGCACGCGCTCCAGGCCCTGCTCGACGAGCAACAGACCGGCTTCAACCGCTCCCAGATCGGCCGCACCCTGCCGGTACTGTTCGAGAAAGCCGGACGGATTGCCGGGCAATTGCACGGGCGCAGCCCCTATCTGCAGTCGGTGCATGTCGACGGACCGGCTGAACTGATCGGGCGTATCGGCATGGTCCGGATCGAGGACGCGTCGCGCAATTCCCTGTCAGGACAGCTGGTGGGTGCGGAGCAAGACGTCGCGTGAAGCCGCCCAAAACCACCCCCTCGAAAACCCGTGCCGCCAAGCCGCGCCGTGAAGTCTCCGAAGGCCTGCATTTCGACGATGTCGAACGGCTGCGCGCCATGGTCGGTGCCGGTGACCGCTTCCTGATCCTGATCGAGGAGGAGCTCGGCGTGCGGCTGAGCGCTCCCGGCGGTGGCCAGATCGTGATCGCTGCCGGTGACCCGCAGGCGCGTGATGATGCCAAGCGTGTGCTCAAGGGCCTGTATGCCAGTCTCGCCCACGGCCTGACCTGTGACGAGGCGACGGTGCGCGCCGCCCTGCGCATGCTCGATGGCGGTGATGTTCCGGTCCAGCCCGATGACGGCGTCATCCGGGTGCCGCGCGGCGCCAGCCTGATTGCCCGCACCGAGGGCCAGCGCGCCTATGTCCGGGCCCTCAAGAATGAAAAGGCCTATGACCTGATCTTCGGCGTCGGCCCGGCCGGCACCGGCAAGACGCTGCTGGCGGTCGCCTATGGCGCCTCGATGCTGGTGCAGCGCAAGTTCGAGAAACTCATCATCACCCGCCCGGCGGTCGAGGCGGGCGAAAAGCTCGGCTTCCTGCCCGGTGACCTCAATGAGAAGGTCGATCCCTATCTGCTGCCGGTCTGGGACGCGCTCGCCGATACGCTGGGGCGGGCCGAGCTGGAGCGCATGCGCACCGATGGCCGTATCGAGGTGGCGCCGATCGCCTTCATGCGCGGCCGTACGCTCAACCGCGCCTTCGTCATTGTCGACGAGGCCCAGAATACCTCGCGCGCCCAGATGCAGATGGTGCTGACCCGGCTGGGTGAGGGCTCCCGCATGGCGGTCACCGGCGATCCGAGCCAGTGCGATTTGCTGCCGCGCGATCCATCCGGCCTGCCGCATGCGCTGGAAATTCTCGCCGACACCAAGGGTGTCGCCGCGATCCGCTTTACCCGGGATGATGTCGTGCGCCATGATCTCGTGGCCCGTATTGTTGCGGCCTATGAAGATGATCTGAAAAAGCGGGGCGGAGCCTGAGTGCGATGAATGCTGTCGATGTCATCGTCGAGGACGAGGCCTGGAACACGATCGAGGGCAAGAACCGCCTGATCGAACAGGCCATTGCTGCCGCTGACGCGGAAATCAGCGATGCCTTGCCCGGGGTTATTGCGATTCTGCTGACCGATGATGCGGCGATGAGCGAGCTCAATGCCCGCTTCCGGCAAAAGCCGCAGCCGACCAATGTGCTGTCCTTTCCGGCGTCGGAACACACGGTCAACCATCTCGGCGATATCGCCCTGGCCTCGGGCGTGGTCATGCGTGAGGCCGGCGATCGCGCCCTGCCTCCGGCCGACCACTTGCGTCATTTGATCGTGCATGGATTCCTGCATCTTCAGGGCTATGATCACCAGGATGATGACGAGGCCCTGGTCATGGAAGAGATAGAGCGCCGGGCTCTGGCGCGGCTGGGTCTTGCCGACCCCTATCGGGACAATGCAGGCGGCGGGATGGATGCCGATGAGTAGTGTGGACGACAATTCCGACGACGATACCCGATCATGGTTCGGGCGGATTTTCGGTGAGCCTGAAGCCTCCGCAAAGCCGGATGAACCTGCAGATCCGGTCAAGCTGCCCGCGACGCCCGCTTTCAAGATCGATCCGGATGCCCTCGACGAGCTGGGCGTTGTCGATGTGATGGTGCCGCGCGCCGACATCACCGGCGTCGAGGTTTCCACGCCGCTGGGCGAACTGGTGCGCACCTTTGCCAGGGCGGCGCATTCACGTCTGCCGGTCTATCGCGAGACCCTCGATGATCCGATCGGCGTCGTGCACATCAAGGACCTGATTGTCCACCTGACGCCCGATGAAGCGGGCGAGCGCGAGCCGGGCTGGGCTGATCGCCAGGTCCTGCCGGCGATGACGCGGCCGCTGCTCTTCGCCCCGCCCTCGATGCGCGCCACCGATCTGCTGCGCCGCATGCAGGGTCGCCGCATGCACCTGGCTCTGGTCGTCGACGAATATGGCGGCACGGACGGGCTGGTGACATTCGAGGATCTGATCGAGCCGATCGTCGGTGATATCGAGGACGAGCATGATGATGAGGATGCCCCGGCGATCCGCGCGCGCGGGCCGGGTGTCTGGGATGTCGAGGCGCGGGCCGAGATCGATGCCTTCGAACAGGTGGTCGGCGAAGAGATCGCCGGTCCCGACGAGGACGAGGATGTCGACAGCCTCGGCGGTCTCGTCTTTACGCTGACCGGCCGGGTGCCCGAGCGCGGCGAGGTGATCCGGCACCCCAAGGGCTATGAGTTCGAGGTGCTGGAGGCCGATCCGCGGCGGATCAAGCGGATGCGGGTCCGGGCAACACACTGGACCCATGCCGCTGCCGTGGCGGACGAGGGAGCCGACCAGCCTTGACCCGCCATGCCTGGTACTCGCCCGGGCGGCTACGCACAGGGATCGCTGCCGCCAGCGGCTGGCGACTGGCCCTGATCCTGTTTGTTGCCGGCGCGCTGTCGGCGCTGGCGATGGCGCCGGTCTTTGCCTGGCCGGTCCTGATCCCGACCCTGGCGATATTGCTGTGGACGGTCGATGGCGCCCGTCGCCGGGCCCTGCCGCTGCGCAGCGCCTTCTGGCGCGGTTTCCTGTTCGGCTTCGGCTATTTCCTCGCCGGCATGTTCTGGCTGGCCTATGCCTTCATCAACCGGGGCGCGGAATACATTCCGCTGATCCCGTTCGCGGTTCCGGCGCTGGCCGCGCTGCTGGCCGCCTTCTGGGGCGGCGCCATGGCGAGCTATGCGCTGCTGGCGCAGCGTTCGGAATGGCGGGTGCTGGTCTTTGCCGTCTGCCTGGCGGTGTTCGAATGGTTGCGCGGGCATTTGTTCGGCGGCCTGCCGTGGAACCTCCCCGCCTATGCCTGGCCTGCCGGCGGCGCGATCAGCCAGGCGGCGTCCTGGTTCGGCGTCTACGGGCTTTCCCTGCTGACGCTGCTGGTCCTGGTTTCGCCGGCTGTCGCGGTCGGACCGGTGCTGCGCCTGAAGCGCCTGATGCCGGCCATGGCCGGCGCGGCAATCCTGCTGATCCTGTTCAGTTTCGGCGCCCTGAGGCTGCAGGAACCCGACCCGGGCGTCGAGCCGGGGGTGCGGCTGCGGATCGTGCATGCCTCGATCACCCAGGCGGAGAAATGGGGTCCGGATGGCGCCCTGCTGGCCCGCGATCGCTATCTCGGCCTCACCGCAGCGCCCGGTCTCGACGAGGTCACCCATGTATTGTGGCCGGAAGGCGCCTTGCCGATCTATATGCTCGAGGACGGGGCAAGCCTCAGCCTGATTGGCGAGCTGTTCGCCCATGACCAGATCCTGATGTCCGGGATCAGCCGGCGCGTCCTCGGTCCGGACGACGACGAAACCTATTACAATTCGCTCGCTGTGCTGCGCTATCAGGGCGGTGCGCCGCGCATTGTCGGGCTTTATGACAAGACACTGCTGGCCCCGTTTGGTGAAAGCATCCCGTTGTCCGGCCTGTTGTCGATGATCGGTTTCGCCGATTTTGCCCGGCTGCAATACACGCCCGGCGACGGGCCTTTCGTGATGGATCTGCCAGGTGCGCCGCCGGTGATGCCGCTCATTTGTTATGAAGGCATCTTCCCCGGTTTCGTCCGCGCCGGCACGCCGCGGCCGTCCTGGCTGTTCAATCTGTCAAACGATGCCTGGTTCGGTGAAACCAGCGGTCCGCAGCAGCATGTCAACCAGACCCGCTATCGTTCGATCGAGACCGGTTTGCCGATGATTCGCTCGGCCTCACGCGGTGTTTCGGGCGTTATCGACGCCTTTGGCCGCATGCCGCTGGCGATCGCGCCCGCCAGCGAGGGCGCCTATGATGTCGATCTGCCGCGACCGATCGCCGCCCCGCTTTATGCCGTCTGGGGCGACTGGTTATTCTGGATTGTGAACGGGTTGGTGATTGCAGGCATCATTTTCCAGCGACGTAAAGTGGTAGAAAAATATTTAAAATTCATCCGGTGAACAGATAGTGATGATGCCGTGCAGCCTTGCCCATGTTACGTTTCGGCTGCAATCGACGGGCACAAGGCCCGCAAATGAGGTGAATACATGCAGAAGGTGAACCCCCGCGTCCCCAATCCGGTCGACATGCATGTGGGGTCAAGAATTCGGCTGCGGCGTCAGTTGATGAAAATGAGTCAGGAAAAACTGGGCGATGAGCTGGGTGTGACTTTCCAGCAGGTCCAGAAATACGAGCGCGGTGCCAACCGGGTTGGCGCGAGCCGGCTTTACCGCCTGTCGCGCGTGCTTGAAGTGCCGGTGCAGTTCTTCTTTGAGGATCTCGCCGACAAGCCGATGGTCTCCGGCATGGCCGAAGATGACCAGACGCCGATTGTCTACAATTTCATCCAGAGCTCCGACGGCGTTTCCCTCGCGGAGGCGTTTTCCAAGATCAGCGATGCCAAGGTAAGGCGGCGCGTGCTCGAGCTGGTGCGCACGCTGGCGGCTGAAGAAGACGAGCTGGCGCACTGACGTTGCGCGTGCAGGCGGCGAAACAATTCGCTATGCCGTCCGGATGACTGACCAACTCAATGCCTCCGGAGACTTCCGGCTGTTCGGACGCGCCAAGGGCAAGCCGCTCTCGGCGCGCCAGCAGGCCCTGATCGACGACCTTCTGCCGGCGCTCGACCTGCCGGCGGAGGGCGAGGTCGTGCCCGCGCGGCTACTGCCCGGCCAGCAGGCGCATGTGCTGGAGATCGGTTTTGGCAGTGGCGAGCATATTGTCGCCCAGGCCACCGCCCACCCGGACAATCTCTATATCGGGATCGAGCCCTTCCTCAACGGGGTCGCGAAGGCGCTGGCCGGGGTTGATGAGGGCGGATTGACGAATGTGCGCCTGCACCGCGGCGACGCCCGCGATGCCCTGCCGCGTTTTGCCGACGCGTCGATCGACCGGATATTCCTGCTTTTCCCGGACCCCTGGCACAAGAAGCGCCACGCCAAGCGGCGTTTCATCCAGCAATCCACCCGCGACGAGTTTGCCCGCATCCTCAAGCCCGGCGGTCAATTGCGCATCGCGACCGATGTGAAATCCTATGCCGACCATGTCATGGCCGAATTTGCCGGCGATGACCGCTTCGACTGGACCGCCCGGCAGGCCGATGACTGGCGCCTGGCGCCGGCCGATCATGTGCGCACCCGCTATGAAACCAAGAATCTGGGCGATTGCGCGCCGGTCTTCATGGACTTCGTCTGCCGTGGTGGCGACGCCTTGCCAAGCGCGGCCAAGGCGTCTATATAAGCGCCATACACAAGTTCGATTGCATTGGATGATGCTATCGAGCGGTCGCCTAACGGCGGCCGCTCTTTTTGTTACTGCAGACGGAGCCGCTGGCTTGAAGACGAAGACACCACAGGATCTCCGCATCCTCAATCTGGCCGAGCCGGTTGCCGCCGAACTCGGGCTGGAGATTGTCCGCGTGCGGGTCCTGTCCGGCAAACGCGCCCGCCTGCAGATCATGGCCGACCGGCCCGAGAGCGCCATCGGCGTCGAGGATTGCGCAGCCCTGTCGCGCGGCATTTCCGGTGCCCTGGAAACCGAAGACCCGATTTCCGGCGAGTATGATCTCGAGGTCTCCTCACCCGGTATCGACCGCCCCTTGACCGCCCTGCCGCATTTTGCGCGCTGGGAAGGCAATGAGGCCAAGGTTGAACTCGACCGCCTCGCCGATGGCCGCAAGCGCTTCCGGGGCATGCTGGCCGGCGTCGAGGACGAGAATGTCCTGCTCGATGTCGAGGGCGAAGAGGATACGACGCTGATCCCGTTTGACTGGATCAACGATGCCAAACTGGTTTTGACGGACGCCTTGATCGAGGCGAATTTGAAAGCGCGCGCCGAGGCGCCCGCGACGACCGAAGGAGACGAATGATGTCGCAGTCCATCGTAACGGGGAACTTCCGATGAGCATTGGTGTCAGCGCCAACAGGCTTGAATTGCTGCAGATCGCGCGTGCCGTTGCGGCCGAGAAGTCGATCAGCGAAACGATCGTGATCGAAGCGATTGAAGAAGCGATTCAAAAGGCTGCTAAATCCCGCTACGGCGCCGAAAACGATATCCGGGCCAAGATCGATCCGAAGACCGGCGAATTGTCGCTGACCCGTTGCATGACGGTCGCCGAAGAAGTCGAGAATGACAGCCAGGAAATCTCGCTCGCCGAAGCGCGCAAGATCGACAAGACCGCCGAGATCGGCACCGTCTTCTCTGACGAGCTGCCGCCGATCGAGTTCGGCCGTGTCGCCTCGCAGACCGCCAAGCAGGTCATCACGCAAAAAGTGCGTGAAGCCGAGCGTGCGCGCCAGTTCGAGGAATACAAGGACCGTGTCGGCGAGATCATCAATGGTATCGTCAAGCGCGTCGAATACGGCAATGTGATCATGGATCTCGGCCGCGCCGAGGGCATTATCCGCCGCGCCGACGGCATCCCGCGCGAGAATCTGCAGACGAATGAGCGCGTGCGTGCCTATATCTATGATGTGCGCGAGGAAGTCCGCGGTCCGCAGATCTTCCTGTCCCGCGCCCATCCGGACTTCATGGCCGCCCTGTTTGCGCAGGAAGTGCCTGAAGTCTACGAAGGTATTATCGAGATCTCGGCGGTTGCCCGTGATCCCGGCAGCCGCGCCAAGATCGCCGTCATCTCCAATGACGCGTCGATCGACCCGGTCGGTGCCTGTGTCGGTATGCGCGGTTCGCGCGTCCAGGCCGTGGTCTCCGAGCTGGCAGGCGAAAAGATCGATATCATCCCGTGGTCGGATGACCCGGCGACCTTTATCGTCAACGCGCTGCAGCCGGCCGAAGTGTCCAAGGTCGTCCTCGACGAGGAAGACCGCCGCATCGAGGTTGTGGTGCCCGACGAGCAGCTGTCGCTGGCCATCGGCCGCCGTGGCCAGAATGTCCGCCTGGCGTCGCAACTGACCGGCTGGTCGATCGACATCCTCACCGAGGAAGAAGAATCGGAACGCCGCCAGCGCGAATTTGCCGAACGCACCGCCCTGTTCACCGGCGCGCTCGATGTCGACGAAGTCATCGCCCAGCTGCTGGCGACCGAAGGCTTCACCGATGTCGCCGACATCGCCTATGTCAGTCTCGGCGAAATCGCCGCGATCGAAGGTTTTGACGACGACACCGCCGAGGAAATCCAGGCCCGCGCCCGTGATTATCTCGAGCGCCTTGCCAGCGAGCAGGATGCCAAGCGCAAGGAGCTCGGTGTCGAGGACGCGCTGCTCGAGGTCGAGGGTATTGATTTGCCGATGGCTGTTGCGCTCGGCGAGAATGACGTCAAGACGGTCGAGGACCTCGCCGGTCTCGTCACCGACGATCTGCGCGGCTGGTTCGAGACCGTCAATGGCGAACGCGTGCGTCAGCCCGGCGTGCTGGAGGCTTTCGAGCTGTCCGCCGATGATGCCGAGATGCTGATCATGCGCGCCCGCGTCGTCGCCGGCTGGATCTCCGAGGAGGACCTGCCGGTGCGTGAAGTCGAGGAAGTCGAGGATGAAGATCCCGATGCCCACGTCTTCGACGTTGAAAATATGGATCTGGCAGAGCTGGAAGCCGAGGCCGCGGCATTGGGCCTCGACCTCGACGAGGCTGCTGCCGGCGAGGAGGAACAGAAGGCTGACTAATCCGAAGGCGGCGACACAGGCGATCCGGGAGAAGCGTTGCATCGCTTCCGGAGAGGTCAGGGACGAGGCGGAGCTTATCCGCCTGGTTGTTGGCCCGGGAGACGAGGTCTTCCCCGACATCGCCGCCAAATTGCCCGGCCGCGGCATCTGGATCAGTGCCGACCGGGCCTCGGTTGAATTGGCCGCCCGCAAGGGGTTGTTCAACCGGTCAGCCGGACGGGCCGTCAAGGTTCCCGACGGCCTGGCCGACATGATCGAGGCGCAGCTTGCCGCCCGCGCACTGAGCCTTCTGGGCCTGGCGCGGCGGGCCGGTGAAGTCGCGCTGGGATTTGATGCCGCACGCATCGCCCTGAAGGCCGGACGGCCGGCCTGGCGGATCGAGGCGGTTGACGGTGCCGAGGATGGACGGGTCAAGCTCGACCGTCTGACCGAGGCAGCTTGGGGCGATATTCCGGTTGCAGGCGGGTTTACCGCCGAGCAATTGGGCGAGGCCCTCGGGCGCGGCACGGTCGTGCATGGAGTGCTTACCGGAGGTTCGCAGGTGCGCGCTTTCGGGGTGACGATGGGAAAGCTTGACGGCTTTCGGCCGCCGGCTTCCTGAACCGGGAGCTGCGGCGCATGCCGCAACAGCGGTTGAATACGGGGTGGAGGTCGCTAGGTTAGCGATCCTTCATGCCGGATCAGGTATGAACAGCGCGGATTTCCGGCACTCGGCTACCGGAAAAGCCCGTCAAACGATAGCCGAACTTGGAAGGCTCGCATGAGCGACGCAGACGACAATAATTCCTCCGGCCGCCGGCCGCTCTCTCTGAAACGACCCGGTTCGGGCACCGTGCAGCAAAGTTTTGCGCGCGGACGTTCGAAGGCCGTGGTGGTCGAGAAGAAGCGCAAACGTGTGGTGACGCCAGGCAAGGACTCCGGTCCGGCCGGCGGGAGGGGCCCAGGTGGCGCCGGCGCCAGCAAGGGTGAGTCCGCGCTGGCCGCAAAGGCCAGACAGCTCGGCCTGTCCGAGGAAGAACTCGTCGCGCGTCAGCGCGCGATCGCCCGGGCCCGGGCTGAATCGGCTGAGCGCGAAGCCAAGAAGAAGCAGGAAGAAGCCGAGCGCGCCGCGCGGGCCGATGCCGAGCGTCAAAATCTTGACGAGCTGAAGGCCCGTGAAGCCGATCAGGCCAAGGAAGCGCAGCGCGAGGCCGAAGCGGCCGCCGAGGCTCGCCGCCTGGCCGAAGCCGATGCGTCACGCGCAGCCAGCGACGGCCCGAAAAAGGGCGATGGCGAAGCACGCCGCAAGCCGGTCGCCGAAAAGCGTCCGCAGCGTCCGCTCGACGGCGCCGATCTGCCCGATCCTGCCGCAACGCTCGACGCCATGGGCGGCCGCGTCAAACGCAAGGGTCCACCGGTCAGCGCCGGCCCGGCCAAGCCCGGCCAGCAGCAACCGGCCCGCGCCAAGGCCGACAGCCGCCGTCGTGGCAAGCTGACGATCCAGAACATCCTCGAGGGTGATGAAGAGCGTCAACGGTCACTCGCCTCGGTCCGCCGGGCGCGTGAACGTGAGAAACAGCGCCGCAGCGATGGCGCGACCGCACGCGAGAAAATCTCCCGCGAGGTCGTGATTCCGGAATCGATCACCGTGGCCGATCTGGCCAACCGGATGGCCGAGCGCTCGATGGACGTCATCAAATATCTGATGAAGCAAGGCCAGATGGTCCGCATGGATGATGTGCTCGAAGCCGATGATGCCGAGCTGATCGTCGAGGATTTCGGTCACACCGTGAAACGGGTGTCCGAGTCTGACGTCGAGACCGGCTTTATCGCCAGCGATGATCCGGAAGAGAGCAAGGTCAAGCGCGCGCCGGTCGTGGCCATCATGGGCCATGTCGATCACGGCAAGACCTCGCTGCTCGACGCCTTGCGTTCAACCGATATCGCCTCCGGCGAAGCCGGCGGGATCACCCAGCATATCGGTGCCTATCAGGTGCAGCTGAAGTCGGGCGAGAAGATCACCTTCCTCGACACGCCCGGCCACGCCGCGTTCTCGGCCATGCGTTCGCGCGGGGCTGAAGCGACCGATATTGTCATCCTCGTGGTGGCGGCCGATGATTCCGTGAAGCCGCAGACCATCGAGGCGATCAAGTTCGCCAAGGCGGCCGGCACGCCGATCATCGTTGCGGTCAACAAGATCGACAAGCACGAAGCCGATCCGCAAAAAGTCATCACCGACCTGCTGCAGCACGACATTGTCGTTGAGGCCATGTCCGGTGAGGTCCAGTCCGTCAATGTCTCCGCCAAGAAGCGGATGGGCCTTGATGATCTGACCGATGCCATCCTGCTGCAGGCCGAATTGCAGGATCTCAAGGCCAATCCGGACCGCGATGCCGAAGGCGTCGTGATCGAGAGCAAGATCGACAAGGGCCGCGGCTCTGTCGCGACGGTTCTGGTGCGCCGCGGCACGCTGAAGCGTGGCGATCTGGTTGTCGCCGGTGGCCAGTGGGGCCGTGTGCGCGCGCTGACCAATGAGCGTGGCCAGACGGTTGCCGAAGCCGGGCCTTCGGTCCCGGTCGAGGTTCTCGGTCTCGATGGTGCGCCGGATCCGGGCGAAATCTTTGCCGTGGTCGAGAATGAAGGCCGGGCCCGCGAGATCGCGATGTACCGCCAGCGCAAGACGCGCACGGCCTCGGGCGGCCAGAATGCCGGCCTGGGCACATCGCTCGAGCAGATGATGGCGCGCCTGCAGGAAAACCAGACCAAGGAAATGCCACTGCTGATCAAGGCCGATGTGCAAGGTTCGGCCGAGGCCATCAAGCAATCGCTTGAGGCGTTGGGCAATGACGAGGTCCAGGCCAAGATCGTCCAGGCAACAGCTGGCGGCGTCAATGAAGGCGATGTCCTGCTGGCCAAGTCGTCCGGTGCACCGATCTTCGCGTTCAATGTCCGCGCCAACAAGCAGGCGCGCGACCTGGCCGAGCGTGAGAAGGTCGAAATTCGCTATTATTCGGTGATCTATGATGTCATCGACGATGTGCGCAATACGATGGAAGGCATGCTGGCTCCGGAGAAGCGCGAAAACTTCATCGGTTACGCCGACATCCTGGAAGTCTTCAACATCACCCGCTTCGGCAAGGCTGCCGGTTGCCGCGTGACCGAAGGCGTCGTCAAGCGCGGCTGTGGCGTTCGCCTGCTGCGCAACGACACCGTCGTGCACGAGGGCCATCTGTCGACCCTGAAACGCTTCAAGGAAGAAGTGAAGGAAGTGAAGGCCGGCACCGAGTGTGGCATGGGCTTCATCGAGTATCAGGACATCCAGAAGGGCGACAAGATCGAGTGCTTCGAGATTATCGAAGTGCCGCGCAAGCTGGAAAGTAACGGCTAGATCCGGTCTCCGGACTGCAATCATGAAAAGGGCGGCCTCATCGGGCCGCCCTTTTTGCTGTCGCGAAAGCTGCGCGGGGGTCTATTGCGCCGGGATCAGGCCCTGCTCGGGTGCGGCGTAGTTGGCGAAATCCTGATGGTGGACAACCAGCCCGTCGCGCACCGTGATCACGCTGACCTGGTCGGCCCGCCAGCGAAAGGTCTGGCCTTCGGTTCCGGTCGGGTAGAGGGCATTGACATGCCCCGTGAAGACGACCCGGCCATTGCTCGCGAAGACCGTCTCCCAGACGAAGCCCAGTTCGATCGGATTATAGGTGCCGATGAAGTCCCGCAGCATGGCCAGGCTGGCGTCGCGGCCCTCGCGGTGAATCCCGTCCGGGCCAAGGCCGTCGCCGAGCGCCGTCGGGTCGTCGAACACCATGTCTTCAGCCATCATGGGCTCCATGGCGTCGATATCGGCGGCCGAATAGGCGTCCATATAGGCCCGGGCAATGGTTTCGGCGTCGGGCGCGTCCTGCGCTCCGGCGCCGGCCGACAGGGTCATGATCGCGGCCAGGGCCAGCAGGGTGCGTTTCATTTTTCTCTCCTGATTTGACGGGATGGGTGTGTCGGCAGCTCGCGAGCGCCTGCGAAGTCGGTGTAGTCCCGATGCTCGACGACCTTGCCGCCCTGCACGGTGATGATTGTGATGATCGGATAGACGAAACGCCGCTCGCCGATCCCGGTTTGATAGCTGACCACTGTGCGGCCATCGAAGATCACCGCATCCGACGACTCGTAGCTGCGCTCGATCTCATAGCTCAATTGCTCAATGCCCCAGCTGGAAATGCCGGCGATGATGGCATCGGCCCCCCGCCAGTCGATCGGCGGGGTGATCTGCGGAATCGCCAGTGAGGTGGGATCGATGAAACGCGCTGTTTCGGCATAGAGCGCCCGCATCGCATCATGGTCCTGGCGCTGATAGGCCGCGAGATAGGCCTCGGCGATGTCGCGTGAGCTGCCGGCCGTGCCCGCCGCCGTGGCCGGCGCAGCCAAAGTCAGGCAGGCGAGTAGGCAGAGGACAAGTCGGTTCATGGCAGGGCTCCGGCCGGGATGGCGGTCTTCACGATGTTTCGCTCTGCCCTGTGTGCGGCCTGCAGCGGCCCGATCGCAAGACACGAGCCCGCACGCGGGCGTCACATTTTCGCGCGCTTCTTGAACAGGCTGTAATCCGGACCATGTTGACGGGGCCGTTCTCCGGCTCTTGCATCCCCCGCGCAACCGGCGTACACCCGCGCGCCTTGCCGGTGCAGCGATTTGACGCCTGTGCCGCCGACCCCGGAGAGGTGTCATGGCCCGTAGACCAACCCGCGAACCGAAAACATCCACACAGCGTCAGCTCCGGGCCGGCGAGATCATCCGCCATGCGCTCGTGACGCTGCTGGCGCGCGGGGATCTGCGCGACCCCGAGCTGGAAAAAGCCCTGATCACGGTCAGCGAAGTGCGCATGAGCACGGATTTGCGGGTGGCGAAAGTCTATGTCGCGCCGCTCGGTCCCGGTGAACCGGCTGCGCTGGCCAAGGCACTCAATCGCGGCGCCGGCTTCCTGCGCGGACGGCTGGGGCGCGAAATCGAGCTGAAATTCACGCCGGAACTGCACTTCCACGCCGACAACAGTTTCGAGACCGCCAGCCATGTCGATCAATTGCTGGCGCGTCCCCAGGTGCAGCGCGACCTGCATTCCGATGATGAGGATGGCGGCGAGGACTGACCTGGCGGCACCGGACCGTATCGGAATGGCGATCCGCACTGCCCCGCCCTGGCGAACAGATTTGAGAGACAGACATGGCCCGCAAGAACAAGGGTCAGGACATCCATGGCTGGGTGATCCTGGACAAGCCTTTCGACATGACCTCGACCCAGGCCGTTTCGGCGGTCCGGCGCCTGTTTGACGCCAACAAGGCGGGCCATGCCGGCACGCTCGATCCACTGGCGACCGGTATTCTGCCGATTGCGCTGGGCGAGGCGACCAAGACGGTTCCCTTTGCGATGGAGGGCGAGAAGGTCTACCGCTTCACCGTCAAATGGGGCGAGCGCACCGACACGCTTGATGCCGAGGGTGCGGTGATCGCGACTTCGGACCTGCGCCCGGAACGCGCGGAGATCGAGGCCGTCCTTGAGCGCTTCACCGGTGAGATCCAACAGGTCCCGCCGATCTATTCCGCGATCCGCGTCAATGGCGAGCGCGCCTATGACCTGGCCCGCGATGGCGAGGAAGTCGAGCTCGAGGCGCGCACGATCCGGATTGATGACCTGGCGTTGACCGACTGTCCCGATGCCGACCATGCCGTGTTTGAGATGCGTTGCGGCAAGGGCTCCTATGTGCGCGCCATGGCGCGTGACCTCGCTCATGCCCTGGGCACGGAAGGTCATGTGGTGGCGCTGCGGCGGCTGGTGGTCGGGAGCTTCACAGAGGCAGAATCCACAACGCTGGACGGATTGCGAGAAATGGCTCATAAGGGCGCCGCTTCGGAAGCTTTGCTCCCGGTACAGACCGCGCTGGACGACATCCCGGCGTTGGCCATAACCGACGAGGAAACATCCAATCTGAAGCTAGGACGGTCGATCGTCCTGCTCCCGCGTCAAGCGCAAGAGCTCAAAGCCAGTCGGCGCCCTCTCACCATAGCGGGCAAGGATTGTACTTTCATGGCTCTGGCGACCCTGGACGGGCAGGCAGTGGCAATCGGCGAGGCGCGGGCCGGAAAGTTCCAGCCCGTGCGTGTTTTCAACTTGCCCCGCCAAGGGGTCGACAGAGTTTAGGAGAACCCGATGTCGATTACGCAAGAGCGCAAATCCGCGCTCATCTCAGAGCATGCCCGTGGTAGCGCAGATACTGGCTCGCCGGAGGTCCAGGTGGCCATCCTGACCGAGCGGATCGCGAACCTCACGGAGCACTTCAAGACCCATAAGAAGGACAACCACTCGCGTCGCGGCCTTCTGAAAATGGTCTCCCAGCGCCGCCGTCTTCTCGATTATGTGAAGAATAAAGACGATGCTCGTTACCGGGCAATCATCGAGAAGCTTGGCTTGCGCCGCTGATCCGCGACCGCATCCGTACGAAAGACGATATGTTCGATATTCAAAAAGAAACGATCGAGTGGGAGGGCCGCCCTCTCACTTTCGAAACCGGGCGTGTAGCCCGTCAGGCCAATGGCTCGGTCATGGTGACCTATGGCGAGACGACTGTTCTCGCCACTGCCGTTGGCGTCAAGACCGTCAAGGAAGGGGCCGACTTCTTCCCTCTCACGGTCAATTACCAGGAAAAGACCTTTGCCGCCGGCAAGATCCCGGGCGGGTTCTTCAAGCGCGAAGGCCGTCCGTCGGAAAAAGAGACGCTGACCTCGCGCCTCATTGACCGTCCGATCCGTCCGCTCTTCCCCAAAGGCTTCAAGAACGAAGTCCAGGTGATGCTGACCGTGCTCTCGCACGACATGGAAAACGATCCCGACATTGTCGGCCTGATCGGCGCTTCTGCCGCCCTGGTCCTGTCGGGTCTGCCCTTCATGGGACCGATCGGCGCCGCCCGCGTCGGTTATATCGATGGCGAATACGTCATCAACCCGCCTGTCTATGACATGGTCGACAGTGCCCTTGACCTCGTGGTCGCCGGCACCGGCGATGCCGTCATGATGGTTGAATCGGAAGCGAAAGAGCTGTCCGAGGAAATCATGCTTGGCGCCGTCATGGCCGGTCACAAGGCTTTCCAGCCGGTGATCGATGCGATCATCCGTCTGGCCGAAAAAGCCGCGAAAGAGCCTTGGGATTACGAGCCGGAAGATCATTCCGACATTGAAGCCAAGGTTCGTGATCTGATCGGTGACGAACTGGCTGCGGCCTACACGCATGTCGACAAGACCGAGCGTTATGCGGCTGTCAATGCGGCCAAGGCCAAGGCTGTCGCAGCCCTGGCCCGTTCCGACGACAATCCTGACGGCGTTGCCGGCACGGTTCTCAAGGACGTGATGAAATCGGTTGAAGCCTCCATCGTTCGTGGTGGCATCATCAAGACCGGCAAGCGTATCGATGGCCGTGCCCTCGACCAGGTCCGTCCGATCGTGTCCGAGGCGGGTATCCTGCCGCGCACCCACGGTTCGGCCCTGTTCACCCGGGGTGAAACCCAGGCGATGGTCGTGGCCACGCTCGGCACCGGCGAAGACGAGCAATTCGTCGACGATCTGACCGGGACCTATAAGGAGCGCTTCATGCTCCATTATAACTTCCCGCCATATTCGGTCGGTGAAACCTCCTTCCGCCTGGCTCCGGGTCGTCGCGAAATCGGCCATGGCAAGCTTGCCTGGCGCGCTGTTCGTGCGGTTCTGCCATCGCATGCCGACTTCCCCTACACGATCCGTCTCGTGTCGGAGATCACCGAATCCAATGGTTCGTCCTCGATGGCCACCGTGTGTGGTGCCTCGCTGGCGATGATGGATGCCGGCGTGCCTCTGACGCGTCCGGTTTCGGGTATTGCCATGGGCCTGATCAAGGACCCTGAAGGCGTTGCCGTGTTGTCCGACATCCTGGGTGATGAAGATCATCTCGGCGATATGGACTTCAAGGTTGCCGGTACGGCCGAAGGTGTCACATCGCTGCAGATGGACATCAAGATCGCCGGTATCGACGAGACGATCATGCACACGGCCCTCGACCAGGCGAAGGGTGGGCGCATGCACATCCTCGCCGAGATGGCCAAGGCGCTCGACACCTCGCGCACCGAGCTCGGCGAATTTGCGCCGCGCATCGAAACCATCACCATCCCGACCGACAAGATCCGTGACGTTATCGGAACCGGCGGCAAGGTGATCCGCGAGATCGTCGAAAAGACCGGTGCCAAGGTCGACGTCAATGATGAAGGCGTGATCAAGGTCTCGTCTTCGGATGCGTCCTCGATCAAGGCTGCGCTCGACTGGATCATCGGCCTCACCGCCGAGCCTGAAGAAGGCAAGATCTACAAGGGCAAGGTCGTCAAGGTCATGGACTTTGGTGCCTTCGTGAATTTCTTCGGCCCGAAAGACGGCCTGGTCCACGTTTCCCAGCTCCGCAATGAGCGCGTGAACCATCCGTCCGACCTGCTGAAGGAAGGCGATGAAGTCTACGTCAAACTCCTCGGCTTCGATGATCGCGGCAAGGTTCGGCTGTCGATGAAAGTCGTCGACCAGGAAACCGGTCTCGAAATCGCCAAGGATGCCGCAGAGGCGTAAGCCCCTCCGGTCCTGGTGATCAGAAACTGAATGAAAGGCCCGCCGGAGCGATCCGGCGGGTTTTTCTATGCCGCCAGCCGGTCGCGATAACGGCGGCTGCCGGGGACGGTCTCGCCATTGGCCAGGGTAATCGTCACATCGCCCTCACCGGTCGGGGCAATTTGCGTCAGGCACGCGCGGTTGATCAGCCAGGAGCGATGCACCCGCACCGCGTCGACTCCCGCCTCGATCAGCAGCTTCTCCAGATCGGTGAGGGTGGTGCGCGCCAGATGCTGGCCGGCTCCAAAACGGACCTCGACATAATTGCCCGCCGCGCGGGCGCTGGTGAATTCGCTGGCCGGCAGGCGCATGACGCGGCCCCCGCAGCGCAGGGTGATGCGGTGGTTGGTGCGGGCATCGCTATGGGCGGCGGCGGCCTCAAGCTTGAGTTGCTCGATTCCCAGCGAGGTCGAGAGGACGAGCTGGAAGGCAAAATAGGTCGCGGCCTGTTTGCGGAATTCATAGATGAACATGTCCAGCGCCGAGCCGTCATAGCTGTAGGCGTGGCCATAAACGCCCTCCCAGATCGCAAAACGGAGCGTCATCATGATGTTGACCTGGAGCAGGGCATAGATCAGCACGCCGGCGCAGTGAATCGCGAGATTGCGGCGCCAGCGACCCGGCTCCAGCGGGAAGCGCTGGCCCAGCCAGAGGATCAGCGGCAGTCCCGCCAGGATGGCGATGATTGCCGTGCCTTCCTGGATCCAGGGCAGTGAGGGCGGTTCCGTACCCCGGTCCCATTCTATCTCATTGCTGAGCGACAGCGAGTTGATGACATAGATCAGCAGGACACTCCCGATGCAGATCAGGGCCGCATTCCGGACGCCGGCGCGTTCGGCCTTGCGTTCGACGGAATCGGCGCGATTGTGGGGTGGGCCAAGGTGGGTCATCGCGCGATCATGCACTGGGGCGGCGTCGAAAGGGAAGCCCCGTTCGCCCCCGCTCACCGCCGCTGGTCCCCGGGCTGCAGCCGCCTGTCACAGCGGGCCGCGATCAATACCGGGGCGCTGGCCATCCCGTCAGGCGTTGGCGATGAAGGCGGCAATTCTTCACGATCCCGGAGTCCAGGACAATGACCAACCCTGCCAAGGCTATCTCGCCCGCCACCCGCCGCTTCGATCTCGACTGGCTTCGGATCGGTGTGTTCGGCCTTTTGATCTTTTATCACATCGGCATGTTCTTCAACACGGAGGGCTGGCACGCCAAGAGCACGCATATGAATGATGCGATGGAGCCCTTGATGTGGCTCTCCAGCCCCTGGCGCCTGCCCCTGCTCTTCTTCATCTCCGGCGTTGCGATCCGTTTTCTGTCCGACAAGCTGGGGGCGGGAAATTTCGCCCGTGACCGCTTTATCCGGCTTTTCCCGGTCATCGTCTTCGGCATGTATGTGATTGTGCCGCCCCAGATGTGGGCCGAGCTGCAGCGTGCCGGCGAGATCGGTGCGAATTTCTGGACCTTCTATCAGAGCTATGCCTTCGAATGGTCCGGGCCCTGGTCGGAGCATTCACCCACCTGGAATCATCTCTGGTATGTGGTCTATCTCTTCGTCTACTGCATGCTTCTGGCGCCGGTGATTCCGATCCTGCGGACCGTCGCCGACAGCAAGGCCCTCAAGGCCGTTGGCGAGCTGTTCCAGCGTCCGGTGCTGGGCCCGATCCTGATGATCGTGCTGCCGCTCCTGCCCTTCGTTCTGATCCGCTTCACCCTGGTGGAACGTTTCCCGACCACTCATGACCTCACCAGCGACTGGGCCAATCACGCCAACAGTTTCCTGATCCTGCTCTATGGCTATTTCTTCGCCCGAAATGAGGCGCTCTGGCGCGCGGTTGACCGGGTCCTGCCCTGGGCCGCGACGCTCACGGTGACGTCCTTCATCTTCCTCTATGCCTGCTATTCCACCTGGCCGGCGATCGAGAACAATATGCCGCTGGTGTGGACCGCACGCTTCGACCGCATCTTCTTCGCCTGGGCCATCATCCTGACCCTGCTCGGTCTCGCACGCCGCTTCTGCAATCACGACAATGCGGCGCGCCGCTACCTCACCGAAGCCGTCTTCCCCTATTACATCCTGCACCAGACCATCATCGTGGTCTGGGGCTTCTTCATCGGCTCGATGGGCTTCGACGTCTGGACCGAGTTCTGGCTCCTTGTCGCGATAACGGTGATCGGCTGTGGGCTTGGCTATGAACTGGTGAGGCGGGTTCCGTTGCTGCGCCCGGTAATGGGGCTGAAATGGCGGCGGGGAAGTGGCTCTGGCCGGGCGGTGTCAGCGGTCGCGGAATAGGCCAAGATTCTTGTTGAAGTCTACGCTGCATGAGATACACTTATTACGAGTAATTTGGAGCGGCGCCCGCATTGAAGTATTCGGTGATCAAGCGCGTTGATGCCTATGTGATCTATTGCTCCGAGGTCGAGGCCACCGATCCGGAGGCTGCGACTGAGTTGGCTTATATGCACGGTGATGGTTTGAGTTGGGAGCGGGAGGGGACCGAGGAATTTGATGCATGTCGCATCGTCGCATTGGACGAATTCGGGCAAGAGGTGCAGTCATCTGCCACTGGTCGAGGTTAACTCGCAATGCTCCGGCATGATTGATTGCCTGTCCGGACAATCACGCTAGCATCCGTGTATGGAATGGTAGCGGATTGGCTGGGCGGTGAAGCTAGAGTTTCGCGAAACACAAGCGCCATATGTGAGCGGGACGCAAGCCGCGAGATGGTGGACCGAGGACTGGGCGAGCAACGAGCTCTTTTGCCCTAGCTGTGGCGGCGAAAGCCTCACCGGCTATGAAAATAATCGCCCCGTCGCTGACTTGTTCTGCGAAAATTGTGCTGAGCAATTCGAGCTCAAAAGTTCAAAAAAGACCTTTGGCTTCAAGATTGTCGATGGCGCCTACTCATCGATGTCCGAGCGCCTCGCCTCTACGACAAATCCAAATTTGTTCCTGCTAAACTATGATCTGGACCGGCGCTCAATCACAAACCTGATTGTCGTACCAAAACAGTTCTTCACCCTTTCCGTCATCGAGCGGCGACCACCGCTAAAGCCAACGGCAAGGCGTGCCGGCTGGGTTGGGTGCAACATCCTGTTCGGCAAGATTCCTGCGACGGGTCGAATTGAAATCGTCCGAAACGGCGCGGTCCGTCCACGTGAACGGGTCGTGCAGCAGTGGCGGCGAACCTTGTTTCTCCGGAGCGGTACCGCGAGTTCACGGGGATGGCTGTTGGAAGTGCTCGGTTGCGTCGAACGGTTGGGCTCAGAGGAATTCTCCACTGACGACGCCTATAGATTCGCTCCCTATCTTCAGGAGATTTTTCCGAAGAACAGACACGTCAGGGAGAAGATACGCCAGCAACTCCAACGGCTCCGGGACAATGGAATCCTGGAGTTCGTCGCGCGCGGGCGGTATCGGCTGATCCCAGGCTAGCCTCTAATCATCCCCGTCCATGCTCGGTACCGCCACGGCGTGGAAGCCGGCATCGACGTGGAGTGTTTCGCCGGTGCAGGACTGGCCGAGATCGGAGAGCAGGTAGAGGGCGGCGCCGGCGACGCCTTCCATCTTGGTGTCTTCCTTCATCATCGACCATTCGCGGCCGGTGCGCATCAGGGCCTTGCCGCCGGAAATGCCGGCCATGGCGAGGGTGCGCATCGGGCCGGCCGAGAGCGCGTTGACGCGGATGCCGGCCGGGCCGAGATCGCGGGCCATATAGCGCGTCGAGGCTTCCAGCGCCGCCTTGGCAACGCCCATGACATTATAGGACGGCACGACGCGTTCCGAGCCGAGATAGGTCAGGGTGACCATGGCGCCGCCATTGGGCATCATGTGCGAGGCGCGTTTGCCGGCATCGACAAAGGAGAAGGCGGAGATTTCCATCGCCCGGCGCCAGCCCTCGCGGGTGGTGTTCTCGGTGAAGGAACCGACCAGCTCGTCCTTGCCGGCAAAGGCGATGGCGTGAACCAGGAAGTCGATCGTGCCCCACTTGTCTTCCAGCGCCTTGAAACAGGCATCCATCGAGGCTTCGTCGGTGACATCGGCGGCGACCATGAAAGGATCGCCGCCAAGGCTTTCAACCAGAGGCCGGACCCGGCGCTCAAGTTCCTGGCCCTGATAGGAAAAGGCCAGCTCGGCGCCCTGGGCGGCCAATTGCTGGGAAATCCCCCAGGCGATGGAATTCTTGTTGGCGACGCCCATGACAAGCCCGCGCTTGCCCTTCATCAATGTCCCGGTCGGGAACTGGATATCACTCATCTTGTGTCTCCTCGCCTGTGATCACAGGGAAATGGGATCAGACTTTCTGGAATACAACGGTGCCATTGGTGCCGCCGAAGCCGAAGGAGTTCGACATCGCGGTCTGCAGGTCGGCATCGCGGGTCTCGGTGACGATCGGCAGGTTGAGGGCCGCAATTTCCGGATCCATCTCGAAGATATTGATCGAGGGCGCCACGAAATTATTCTTCATCATCAGCAGCGTATAGATGGCTTCATGCACGCCGGCCGCGCCGAGAGAGTGCCCGGTCATGGATTTCGTGCCCGAGATCATCGGGGCGTTGTCGCCAAACACTTCCTTGACCGCACCCATCTCCTTGATGTCGCCCACCGGCGTCGCCGTGGCGTGCGGGTTGAGATAGTCGATCGGCTTGGTGACGGTTTCCATCGCCAGCTTCATCGAGCGCACCGCGCCCTCGCCGGATGGCGCGACCATGTCATAGCCGTCCGAGGTGGCACCATAGCCGGTGACTTCGGCATAGATCGGCGCGCCGCGCTTCTTGGCGCGTTCATATTCTTCCAGCACGACCACACCGGCGCCGGCACCGCCGACAAAACCGTCACGGTCCTTGTCGAAGGCGCGCGAGGCGAGTTCCGGCGTGTCATTGTATTTGGTGGACATGGCGCCCATCGCGTCGAACAGGTTGGAGAGGGCCCAGTGGATCTCCTCGCAACCGCCGGCGAACATGACGTCCTGCTTGCCCCACTGGATCTGCTCGGTGGCCGCACCGATACAATGCAGCGAGGTCGTGCAGGCCGAGGTGATGGTGTAGTTGACGCCCAGGATCTTGAACGGGGTGGCCAGCGTTGCCGAGGCCGTCGAACTCATCGCCTTGGGCACCGCGAACGGACCGACCCGCTTGGGGCCTTTCTCGCGCGTGATATCGGCCGCGGCGACAATCGTGCCGGCCGAGGGACCACCGGAGCCCATGATGATGCCGGAGCGCACATTGGAGATGTCGGATTCGGGCAGGCCCGCATCCGCGATTGCCTGTTCCATCGCCATATAGTTCCAGCCGGCACCTTCCGACATGAAGCGATAGACCCGCTTGTCGACATGCTCGGCCGGATCGACCGTTGGCTTGCCGCCAACCTGGCAACGGAAATTGTATTGCGCAAAGCTCTCCATGCGGCGGATGCCGCTCTTGCCTTCGCGCAGGGATTGGGTGACGTCGGCAGCATTATTCCCGATGGGAGAAATAATGCCGAGACCGGTGATGACAACACGGCGCATCGCGAACTCCTGGATCAGTCTTCTTTAGTTTCGGCGGGCTGGAACAGGCCCACACGCAGGTCTTTGGCCGTATAGATGATCTTGCCGTCGGCTTCGACATGGCCGTCGCCGATCGCCATGATCAGGCGGCGCTGGATGACCCGCTTCAGCTCGATCACATAACGGACCTTCTTGGTTTCCGGTGTGATCTCGCCGGTGAATTTCACCTCGCCGACGCCGAGCGCCCGGCCCTTGCCGGGATTGCCCTTCCAGCACAGGAAGAAGCCGACCAATTGCCACATGGCGTCGAGGCCGAGACAGCCCGGCATCACCGGATCGCCCTTGAAGTGACAGGCGAAAAACCAGAGGTCGGGATTGATGTCGAGTTCCGCAACAATGCGGCCCTTGCCGTGTTCGCCGCCGTCATCATCGATGTGAAGGATGCGGTCCATCATCAGCATGGGCGGGGCGGGCAGGCGTGAGCGGTCAGGACCCCACAGGCCACCCTCGCCGGCGGCGATCAGATCTTCGTAGCTAAATGAGCTTTGGCGTTCAGTCATGTAACCGATCAGCTGCGCCGCAGGTCGGGCAGCATGAGCCGCCGATCACCGGGCTGGGAATGGGGACCCGGTCTTGCACGAAAACCGGGTGGATCAGGGCAGAGCGGTATCACGCGCGCGAGAGCCGCTCAAGGCGGGGCTGCCGTCCGTCGCGTCGTCCGGGGCGTCGCCGCGTTCGCTGGCATAGACCCCCCATAGCGCGCCGGCCCTTGCCCAGCCGCGATATCCCTGACCTTCGACCCGGCACCAGCCCGTGCGGCAACGCTCCAGGGCGAGAATCACGCCGCTCTCGGCGATCGCCTCGGTAGGGGCATCCGCATCGGCGCGGGCGCGAAGCGGGGTCTCGTCAACGGTGATGACCGTGCGGCGTCCGGACAGGATCGAGCGGTGCATCCAGGTCAGTTCGCCGTCCGGGTCGCGGACCCGGCGCCAGTCCGGGGTTTCGGCGATGACCTCCATCGGCAGGCCGGCGCGGACATAGCGCCAGGCGACGGGATGTGAGCGGCTCGGACCGGAGCGGCCATTGGCGACGTCGAATTTCAGGCTGACAAAGCGCGGCACCTCCTGGCCCGACGGTGTCGGCTGGCCGGCTTCCTGCGCCTGGAGGGGCACAGCCATGACGATGAGGGCGAGCAGGGCGGCGAGGCGGCGCATGGGAAACTCCTTGATTCACCAGTCTTGGGCCAACAGGGTGAAGACGGCGTAAATCCTTCGTGAACGCGGTCCAGGCGGCGGCGCCGGCAGCGAGATTCTTTGTCCCCGGGGGTGCAATCGCCCCGGAACATCCCATATCCTGTGCTCGAACGCCGGACCGGAAGTCCGGCGCCAATCGCGAGGGGATATCATGCGTTTTCGTCTGGCCATTACGACGGCTGCGGCCCTTCTGGCTGCCAATTCCTTGCCTGCACAGGCCTTCGCCGCCCAGGATGAGGCGCCGCAGGTCGCGGTCGACAGTACCGATCTCGGCGACGGGATCTACATGTTGTCGACCGGCATTGCCGGCAATCTGGCCCTGCTCAACGGACCCGATGGTGTGGTGATGGTCGATGACCAGCTGCCCAATACAACGCAGGCGATTGAAGGCGCCGTCGTCGAGATCGCCGGCGAGCCATCGCCCCGTTTCATCGTCAACACGCACTGGCATGGCGACCACACCGGCGGCAATGCGCATTTCGCCCAACAGGGCACGACGATCGCCGCGCATCACAATATTCGCACCCGGCTCGAGGCGTCCGGGGATGAGTGGACCCAGGCCCCGGCTACGCTGCCGATCCTGACCTTTGGCCAGGACCTGACCTTTCACATGAACGGGCAGACCGTCGAGGCCGTGCATATTCCGCACGCCCATACCGATGGCGATGCCATGGTCTATTTCCGCCAGGCCGATGTGCTGCATATGGGCGACACCTTCTTTTCGGGACTCTTCCCCTTTATCGACCTTTCGGCCGGCGGCTCGGTTGACGGTTATATCGCCGCGATGGAGCGCGGGCTGGAAATCGCCGGTGAAGATACCCGCATCATCCCCGGCCACGGGCCGCTTTCGACGCGCGTCGAACTGCAGGCCTCGCTCGATATGCTGCGCGAGGCGGCTTTCCGCGTCCGCACCCTGGTCGAGGGCGGCGCCGATCTCGAGGCGGTCCGGGCTGCAGAGCCACTGGCCGATCTGCACGATGAGTGGAATTGGGGCTTCATCACCACCGACCGCATGGTGCAGACGCTGTATAACGACGCGGCCGGCAATGATGTGTCCTACGAATAGCCGTGGGATGACGTTTGCGGGGGCGGGATTCTGACCAGGAATTAAACTCGCCCCCAGCTTCCCGAGAGGCAGGGTCCTGCAAATTGGGCCCATGAACACGCCCAGAAAAAAGCCTGCCGGGCCGCTCCCGGCGCGATTCCGCAAATCCCTCGACCTCGCTTACGGCATTGGCGCCGGCCTGGTGCTGTGGCTGATTATCGGCCTGAGCACGGGAAATGCCTGGATCGGCGTCCTGTTCGGCCTCGCTCCGGGCGTGGCCATCGGGCTGGGCCTGTTATTGACGGCCCGGTCCTGACGCCTGCCCGCCGCCGCAGCCCGGGCAATCGGGGTCGCGTTTCAGCTTCGCCGTCCGGCTTTCCATGGTCAGCCCGTCAAACAGCAGGATGCGGCCGTCGAGCGTCTCGCCGGCGGAGCAGATGTGCTTGATCGCTTCCAGCGCCATGATCGAGCCGATCACACCGGTCAGTGCCCCCACCACGCCAACACGGGCGCAGGTCTCGGCGTCGGGCGGGATTTCCGGCACCCAGCAGCGATAGCAGGGCGCCTCGGGGCCGCTATTGAACAGCGAGACCTGTCCGTCCCAGCGGCCGATGGCGCCGGAGACCAGCGGGATGCCAAGCGCCCGGCTGGCGGCATTGACCGCGAAACGGGTCTCGAAATTATCGCAGCCATCGAGCACGAGATCGGCGCCGGCCAGCAGCTCGCGCGCATTGCTCGCGTCCAGCGCGGCCGGGATCGCGATCACCTGCGTGCCCGGATTGAGCGCCCGCAGCGCCACCGCCCCGGTCCCGGCCTTGAATTTACCGACATCATCAGTGCGAAACAGGATCTGCCGCTGCAGATTGTCCAGGCTCACCATATCAGGATCAATCAGGGTGATCTGGCCGACGCCGGCCGCCGTCAGATACAGGCTCGCCGGCGCGCCCAGCCCGCCGGCGCCGACAATCGCGACCCGGGCGCGGCCGAGCGCCTGCTGGCCGGGGCCGCCAATCTCGCGCAGCACGATGTGGCGCGCGAAGCGCTCGATATCGATCTTGGTGCTCATGGGTGAACAGGTGGCCGAGAAGCTGCCGCTGATCAAGTGCATTCCTGTTGGCTTGAACGGCGAACAGACGCAGTTTGCCGCCATGTCCGACACGCCCCTCACCGCCCGCGCCGAACCGACGCTGTCCGAAGTCCAGCTCAATCTCCTGGGCTGGCTCAGGCGTGACAAGCCGAATATCTTCCTGACCGGCCGTGCCGGCACCGGCAAGACGACGCTGATGCGCGAGCTTTTGCGTCAGGCGGGCAACAAGGCCGCGGTGCTGGCACCGACGGGCGTTGCCGCGATGCAGGCCGGCGGGCAGACGATCCACAGCTTCTTCCACCTGCCGCCGCGCGTGATCACGGCGCGCGATATCCGCAAGGTGCGCCATAGCCGTGTCGTCAAGGCGCTGGAAACGCTGGTGATCGACGAGATTTCGATGGTGCGCTCCGACATGATGTGGGCGATCGACCAGTCGCTGCGCCTCAATCGCGAGTGCAATGAACCGTTTGGCGGCGTGCAGATGGTGATTGTCGGCGATCTGGCGCAATTGCCGCCGGTGGTGCAGGGCGGCGAGGCGGAATATCTCGAAAACACCCATGGCGGGCCTTTCTTCTTCAACCCGCAATGCTTCCGCGAGGCCGGTTTCGCGCTGGTCGAGCTGGAAGAGGTGTTTCGCCAGACCGATGAGGATTTCATCCATCTGCTCAATGTCGTGCGTGAGGGTGATGTCAGGGCTGACGAGGCTGAGCGGCTCAATGAGCGCGTCACCGGCCGTTCCGGGCTCGAGGCCAGCCTGAGCCATGTCGTGCTGACGGCGACCAATGAGACCGCCTTCCGCATCAACAACGCCCGCCTGGAAGGCCTGCCGACCACGCCGCACGCCTTCAATGCCAAGGTCGAGGGCCAGTTTGATCAGCGCCTTTTCCCGGCCGAGGAGCCTCTGGTGCTCAAGATCGGCGCCCGCGTGATGATGACGCGCAATGATCCGCAGGGGCGCTGGGTCAACGGCACGCTGGCCGAGGTCGAAGGCTTTGACGAGAAGGCTGTGCGCGTGCGCATCGGCGACAATGTCTGGTCGATCGAGCCGGCCAAGTGGGAACGCAATGCCTATGCCTTCGACGAGGCGACGCGCGCCCTGACCAAGACCACCGCCGGCGCCTTCACGCAATATCCGCTGCGTCTGGCCTGGGCGATGACGATCCACAAGGCCCAGGGCCTCACCCTCGACAAGGTCTATCTCGACCTCGCCCGCCGCCTCTTCGCCCACGGCCAGGCCTATGTCGCGCTGTCCCGCGCCCGCACGCTGGAAGGGCTGGAATTATCGCGCCCGCTGACCCCGGGGGATATCATCTGCGATAGCCGCATCTTTGACGTGAAGAGCTTCTGCGACCCGGTGCCGATGAGTTTGCGGGGCTAATCCTCAAACAGCGCCGTCGACAGATAGCGCTCCGCCGAGCTCGCCAGCACCACGACAATCGTCTTGCCAGCCATGTCATCGCGTTTGGCGACGTCCAGCGCGGCTTGAATGGCGGCGCCTGAGGAGATGCCGGCCGGGACGCCCTCGGTGCGGGCCGCTTCCCGGGCCATGGCGAAGGCCTGGTCATTGCTGACCTGGACGGTTTCGTCGATCAGGCTCACATCGAGATTGTCGGGGATGAAGCCGGCGCCGATGCCCTGGATCTTGTGTGGGCCGGGCTTGCCGCCGGAGATGACCGGGCTGTCGGTCGGCTCGACGGCGACGATGTGGACGCCGGGCTTTTTCGCTTTCAGTACCGAGGCGACGCCGGTCAGCGTGCCGCCGGTGCCGACGCCGGCGATGAAGACATCGACTTCGCCCTTGGTGTCGTTCCAGATTTCCAGCGCGGTGGTCTGGCGGTGAATTTCCGGGTTGGCCGGATTGGAGAATTGGCTCGGCATCACCGCGCCCGGCGTCGCCTCGATCAATTCCTTCGCTTTGGCGATGGCGCCATTCATGCCCTTGGCGGGGTCGGTGAGCACGAGCTCAGCACCGAGATGGGCCAGAAGTTTGCGGCGCTCGATCGACATGCTTTCCGGCATGGTCAGGATCAGGCGATGGCCACGGGCGGCGGCGACAAAGGCGAGGCCGATGCCGGTATTGCCCGAGGTCGGCTCGATCATGACGCTGCCCTCGCCCAGCTTGCCGGCGGCTTCGAGCGCATCGATCATCGCGACGCCGATCCGGTCCTTGACGCTGGAGAGCGGGTTGAAGAATTCCAGCTTGGCGAGAATGCGCGCTTTCGCGCCATGCCTGGCGGCGAGCGCCGGGAGCTCGACCAGCGGCGTATTGCCAATGGTGTCGGCGATGGAGCTGTAGATGCGGCCGCGGCCCGGAGTGTCGGTCATGGGGAAATCCTCAATGGAAGCTGGTGGCTATCTAGGCACGGTTGGCCTCACTGTCACGGCGCGCCGCTATCACGCCTGCTTGATCAGACCCCGGTCGAGCCAAACCCGCCGGTGCCGCGCTGGGTCTCGCTGAGCTCGTCGGTGACCAGCCACAGCGCCTGCATCACCGGCGCGATCACCATTTGCGCGATGCGGTCGCCGCGATTGATGACGAAGTCCTCCTTGCCGTGATTGATCAGATTGACCCGGATCTCGCCGCGATAATCGGCATCGACCGTGCCGGGAGAATTGACGCAGGAAATCCCCTTCTTGGCCGCCAGTCCCGAGCGCGGCCGCACTTGCGCCTCGAAACCGTCGGGCAGGGCAATTGCGATCCCGACAGGGACCAGGCGCCATTCGCCATGCGGGATGATGACCGGTTCGTCTTCGGGAATGGCGGCGCGCAGATCCATGCCGGCCGATTGCGGCGTCTCATAGGCCGGCAGGGCCAGGCCTTCATAATGCGGCAGCGGCTTGATCTGGACGTGGAGGGTTTTCATCGGGCGGGGTCCGGCACAGTGGCAGATGGGCTGATTGAAGCGCGGCAGCGGCGGGCTGGCCAGTGCGCACGGCAGGCGGGCTGGGGAAAACTAGAGCGCTGCGGCAATGCGGGCGGCCAGCCGCGCCGCGATCTCGCCCTTGGGCGCGCGCTCCCAGTGTTCGTTGCCCTGTGGCGTGACGAGGGTGACGGCATTCTCCGCCCCGCCCATGACATCGCCGGAGACATCATTGGCGACGATCCAGTCGCAGCCCTTGCGCAGGCGCTTGGCGGTGGCGAGGGCTTCGACATCATGGGTCTCGGCGGCAAAACCGACCACCAGGCCGGGACGGCCTTTGGCGAGCTGGCTGATGGTTTTGAGAATGTCGGGGTTTTCCACCAGCGGCAGCGATGAAACGCTCGACTTGTCGGCCTTGATCTTGGTGTCGGAGGGCGCGGCGGGGCGCCAGTCGGCGACGGCGGCGACGGCGATGAAGACATCGGCCGGCAGGGCGGTCTCGACGGCCGCGAGCATTTCCAGCGCGGTTTCAATCCGCACCACGCTGATGCCGTCAGGATCCGCCAGGGCTGTCGGGCCGGACACCAGCGTTACCCGCGCGCCGAGCGCGGCACAGGCGGCAGCGATGGCATAGCCCTGCTGGCCGGAGGAATGGTTGGAGATATAGCGGACCGGATCAATCGGCTCGCGGGTCGGGCCGGCGGTGATCAGCACATGGCGTCCGGCGAGCGGCTCAGCCATGCAGCAGGCCCTCGATGGCGTCGGCGATGGCGACGGGTTCGGCCATGCGGCCGGGACCGAATTCGCCGCAGGCCATCTCGCCCTCATCGGGGCCGACGAAGTGGATGCCATCCTGTTTCAGCGTCGCCAGATTGCGTTGCGTCGCCTTGTGCTCCCACATCCGCACATTCATCGCCGGCGCCATCAGCACCGGCTTGTCGGTCGCCAGCAAGGTGGTCGAGGCGAGGTCATTGGCCAGACCCTGGGCCGCCTTGGCCATCAGATCGGCGGTGGCCGGGGCGACCACGACGAGGTCGGCCGAGCGCGACAGCTCGATATGGCCCATGTCGGATTCGTCGGTGAGATCGAACAATTGGCTGAAGACGTGCTCGCCCGACAGCGCCGCGACGCTGAGCGGGGTGACGAATTCGCTGCCGGCAGCGGTCAGGATACAGCGCGAGCCGATGCCGCGCCGTTGCAATTCACGGATCAGCAGCAGGCTTTTATAGGCGGCGATGCCGCCACCGATAATCAAGAGAATCCGCTTGTCGGACACGGCCATGCTCCCAGTTCGCTACGGGCAGTAACTAGCGGTTTGCGGCCGGATTCCCAAGCCCCTTGTCGGAGCCGGGCGGTGCGTCAGCTGGCGAGGCGCTGCTGGGTCATCATATCACGCACTTTTTCCGTATCGGCATAGAGCGCGGCCTGCTTGTCCAGCTGGTGGCGGAAGAAGGCGGCGATGGTCAGTTCCATGTCATAGATCGAGACGCGGGTGATCGCGGCGACATCCTCGGCGCTGAGCTTCGGCCCCGTTTCCATGCCCTGCCGGAACAGGCCGGCCATCAAATTGGCATAGGCGGAGGAGTAGGCGTGCGACGGATAGTCCAGCTTGCTGTGACGCAGGCCCATCTGGTCGACGGCGTCGTAATATTTCGGGTCGAACCGCGCCGAGAAGACCAGATCGCAATGCGCCAGCATGCCGTCGCGCAGATAGCGGGTATTGTCCGAGATCTCGAAATAATCCCCGACTTCGGGATTCGAGGCGAGGTGATCGAACAGGGTCTCGAGCGTTTTGGCGGCATAGGCCATGAGGCGCGGCTTGAGCTTGCGGATGCGCGCGACGGTCGCGGCGTCGATCCTGAAAAACTCGCGCTGGAGCTCGAAGTGTTCGGGGGTGGGTTTGGTGCTTGGTGTCATGCGGACACTAAAGCACAAAGGTATTACCGGACCGTGTTCGGCGGGTGAGGGTTTTTATGCAAGCGACAGCGCCAGTGCCGCGCCGCCGGCGGCAGCTACGGCCAGCCAGGCCAGGCGGGCAGCCCAGGGGCGCGGCGATGGCGGCATCGAGAGGCGCAGTTCGCCGGACTTGAGCCGGGCGCCGATCTCCGACCAGTCCTCGATTGCATCGGGCAGCTGGCGCATGGCGCCATAGAACCGCTCCAGATCTTCTGCGAAATCGCGGATTCGCCCTTCCGGGCCCAGTTCGCGTTTCATCCAGGCCTCGACGACGGGAGTCGCGGCGGCCCACATATTGTGCTGCGGGTCGAGGGAGCGGGCCACGCCCTCACACTGGACCATGGTTTTTTGCAGCATCACCAGTTCGGGCCGCAGGCGCATGTCGAACAGATCGGTGATCTCGAACAATTGCATCAGCACGCGCGACATCGGCACCTCGTCGGCGCGCTTGCCGAAGATCGGCTCTCCCACCGCCCGCAGGGCGCTGGCGAAATCGGCGACGGTGTGTTCGTCCGGCACATAGCCGGCGGCAAAATGCGCCCGCGCCGCGGCCGTGTAATCGCGCGTCAGGAAGCCGTGCAGGATCAGGGCGAGGAAGCGGCGTTCGGGGCGGCCGATCCGCCCCATGATCCCGAAATCCACGGCCCAGAGGTCGCCATTGGCGGCGGCGAAGAGATTGCCCGCATGCATGTCGGCGTGGAAGACGCCGCGATCGAGCGCCGTGCCGAGGAAGGCCCGTGTCAGTGTCGTCGCCAGCGCCGCCTTGTCGAGCTCGAGTTCGGCCAGCCGCTCCGGATCGCTCAGGGGCGCGCCGGTGACCCAGCGCGTCGTCAGGATGCGCCTGGATGACAGGGGCCATTCGACCTCGGGGATGCGGTATTGCTCGACTGCCATGGCCGCTTCGGACAATTCCGACGCTGCCGCCGCTTCGAGCCGCAAATCGGTCTCGAAGCTGAGCGAGCGGGCGACCGTCGCGACGAATTTGCGCGGCTCGAGCCGGCGGCTGGCCGGCGCCAGCGTCTCGGCCAGGGCGGCGCCCAGCGACAGGGTGCGGATATCGCGCGCGATGCGCATTTCGATATCGGGCCGCAGGACCTTGACGGCGACCTCGACATCATCCTGCGTCGTGGCGCGGTGAACCTGCGCGATCGAGGCGGCGGCGATCGGCGGGCCGAAGGTTTTGAACAGGCTCTCCACCGGCGCGCCCAGCTCGGCGGCGATGATGGCGCGGGCCTCGGCATCGCCGAAGGGCGGCATGCGATCCTGCAGGCGGGAAAGGCCGCGGGCAAAGCGTTCGCCGATCACATCGCCGCGGGTGGCGAGAATCTGGCCGAACTTGACATAGGAGGGGCCGAGCCGTTCCAGCGCCCGGGCCAGGCGTTCGCCGGGATTGTCGGCATTGTCGCGGCGGGCAAATAGTCGCGCGATGCGGCCGGCCAGTCGCGCCGGTGCCGGATAGAGCGATTGGTATTCCGCCGGCAGGATGGCGTCATGGCGTGCCAGCGTCAGCAGGGCGCGCAACAGGCGCAGGAAGGAGGCGAGGGTCGCAAACATGATCGCAGCTGTTTAGAGGGCGCAGCCGCGCTTGGCGAGGGCGGTGTGAAGTCGCAGGACGGGCCATCCGCCGACGCGCTTGCATCGGCACTGCTACAGGTTAGACTCACGCAGGAGTTGGATCTGTCCATGCGACACACGATCGAGTTTGACTACGAAAACCGGTGGACGATCACTGCCTTTCGCGGCCCGTTGCGGATCGCGGAGGCGGCGGCGCTGTTGCGGCAGGCTGTCTCATCGCCTCAATGGACGCCCGAGTGGGACCGGATCATCGACTACAGCGACGGCATGCTGGGCGACCTCGATGTCGAGGCGATCGAGGCGGGCAAGGTCGAGCTCGGCCGGATCTTGCAGCAGGCCTATGGCGACAGGCCCACCTTGAGCGCCCAGGTCTGTGCCGATCCGATGAAGCGCCCGCTGGTGGAATACTGGATCGGGCTGGGCGAGGCCGATTATCCCGCCGGCCTGCAATTATTCGATACGCTGGCCGCCGCGAAGGCCTGGATCATCGACACGCGCAAGGCGCAGGGGCGTGGCGGCGATCAGGCCCAGCCGGTGTGAAGTGCGGCAATGCCGCCGGAGAAATTGGTGTAGCTGACCTGCCGGAAACCCGCCTGCCGCAATTCGCCGGCGAAGCTGTCCTGGTCGGGGAAGCGCCGGATCGATTCCACCAGATACTGATAGCTGGCCCGATCGCGCGCCACGTGCTCGCCCAGTTCAGGCATCACATTGAATGACCAGGCATCATAGAGTTTTCCCCAGCCCCGGCTGGTCGGCCGCGAGAATTCCAGACACAGGAAGCGCCCGCCGGGTTTCAGCACACGGCGCATGTCGGCCAGGGCCGCGGCGCGGTCGGTGACATTGCGAATGCCGGTCGAAATGGTGACGCAGTCGACGCAGTGACTGGCGAGCGGCAGGCATTCGGCATTGCCGGTCACCCACTGGATCCGTCCGGCCTGGGCAGGTTCGACACCGCGTTTGATGCCGGCCCGCAGCATCTGCTCATTGATGTCAAGCACGATCGCCTCGGCCTGGCGCGGGCTGGCGCGGCGCTTGCCGGCGCGGTCTGCCTTGGTCAGGAAGCTGCGCGCCAGATCGCCTGTGCCGCCGGCGACATCGAGCAGGCGCTCGCCGGGCTGCGGATTGGCCCGCGTCATGACCATGTCCTTCCAGGCGCGGTGCACACCCAGCGACATCAGATCATTCATCAGGTCATAGCGCCGCGCCGAGCGGTCGAAAACGCCACGCACGAGCCCGGCCTTCGCGGTGCGGTCGACATCCTCGAAGCCGAAGGGGACAGTGTTTTCAGGCTTGGCCTGTTTGAGTGTCTCGGTCATGCGCCGACAATAGGCCACTGTTGCTGTGCCGCAAAGCGGTGAGGGCGGTGTGCGATGTCGCACGCGACAATCTTGCGCAGGCCGCGCTATTATGCCCTGTCTTCCGGACAGAACTCCTTGCGCCGGTCCGGCCGGTGCGTCAGTCGAGGCGGGAATGGCAGAAACTGAACACGATGCGGCCGGCAAGCCATCCGCTTTGCCGGGCGATGAACTGGCGGGGATAGAGCGCCGTCTGGCGGCGATTGAACGGGCGATCTGGGCGCTGGCCAAACATGCGGGCGTCGCGGTCGAGCCTTGCCCGTCCTGCGATAGCGGTACGCTGCAATACAAGATCGAAAAATCGGACCGCACATTTGGCAGGGTCCGCAAGGAGTGTGACAGCTGTGGCCATACTGGCGATGAACCCTCTGACAGCTGACCCGGGAAACTGCCGGGGCGGTGCCGCCCTGCGCGCACCGGGGCAGCGGTTCGCAGGAGAGCCCTGTGCCTGAGCTTCCCGAAGTCGAAACCGTCCGTGTCGGTCTGGTCCCGGCGATGCAGGGCCGCCGGATCGAGCGTGTGCAGCTCAATCGGGCCAATCTGCGCTTTCCCTTCCCCGATGATATGGCGCGCCGCCTCGACGGGCGGCGGATCGAGCGGATCGACCGGCGGGCGAAATATCTCCTGTTGCGGCTGAGCGGCGAAGAAACCCTGCTGGTCCATCTGGGCATGTCGGGCCGTTTCTCGATCGAGGCCGGCGCCGACACGGCGCAGCCGGGCGATTTCGTCCATGCCGCGCCGGCCAATCCCAGGCATGACCATGTCGTGTTCGAGATCGAGGGCGGTGTCACCGTACGCTATAATGATCCGCGCCGGTTCGGTTTCATGCTGATGTTTGCGAGCGACGCCGAAGACTCACAGCCCAATCTGGCCGGGCTGGGTCCGGAACCGGACTCAAACGGGTTTTCCGGCGCCGCGCTGGGGGAGGCCCTGGCGGGCAAGCGGACGCCGATCAAGTCGGCGCTGCTCGATCAGCGGGTCGTCGCCGGACTGGGCAATATCTATGTCTGCGAGGCCCTGCACCGCTGCGGCATCAGCCCGCTGCGCGAGGCGCGCTCCATTTCCGGTGCCGATGCCGAGCGGCTGGCCCGGTCGGTGCGCGAGGTGATCGGGGAGGCGATTGCGGCGGGCGGCTCGACGCTGAAGGATTTTGCCGGTGCCGATGGCGCCCTGGGCTATTTCCAGCATCGTTTCAGCGCCTATGGCCGCGAGGGTGCGCCCTGCCCGGCGCCGGCCTGTGGCGGCGAGATTCACCGGATCGTCCAGGCAGGCCGTTCGACTTTCTATTGCCCTGACTGCCAGTCATGAGCGCTTCTTCGAGGGACGGATTGGTGTTGAGTCCCTCGCCGCAATTTCGGCAAAGCCGCATATATACTCACCCATCATCCATGATCTGACCCGGAGTGATTCCTCATGAGCCGTCCCAAATTCCTGTCCACCCGGCTGAGATCGATAGCCGGCGCAATGCTGGGCGCTGCCGGTCTGATGTTTGCAGCCGCGACCGGTGCGGCGCAGGCCCAGCTGGCTGATTATTCCGGCGTCGAGGCTGCACCGGCGATCTGGCACATTTCCGACGCCGATTCCGACATCTACCTGTTCGGAACCTTCCACCTCCTCCCGCCCAGCCTTGACTGGCAGACCGACACGATGCGCGAGCAGCTGGCGAGCGCCGACGCCTTGTATCTCGAAGCCGATGTCCAGAGCGCCGGGGCGCAGGCCCGGGTGCAGGCCCTGGTCGTCGAGCTGGGGCTGAACCCGCAGGGGGTGACGCTGTCCTCAATGCTGGATGCCGAGGCCTGGGCCTTGCTTGGCCGTGTCGCCCCCACCGTTGGAGCGACCCCGCAAATGCTCGAGCCGATGCGCCCCTGGCTGGCACAGATCGTGTTGTCGGTCGCGCAGATGCAGGCGCTCGGACTGGATCCCGAGGCCGGGGTCGAGAAGGCCCTGCTCGCCGCTGTCGAGGGCACAGAGGTCGAAATCGGCTATTTTGAAACCGCCGAACAACAGGTGCGGGTTCTCGCTGATCTGCCGGACTCGGTGCAGGTGGACGGTTTCGCCGAGGGCTTGCGCGAAATGGAACGGACGCCGGCCATGCTCGACGAGATGGTGCGCGCCTGGGCCGCCGGTGATGTCGAGACGATCGACCGGATTGTGAACGCCGATATGCGCGAGCAAACACCCGAGATGTATGAGGCTTTGATCGTTCAGCGCAATCGCGACTGGGTACCGCAGATCCAGGCCTTGCTCGATGGCGAAGGCACGGTTTTCGTGGCGGTGGGCGCGGCTCATCTCGGCGGCGATAACGGTGTCGTCGAATTATTGCGTGAAACCGGCATTACCGTGACGCGCCAATAACTTGGCTTTCGCCGCCTGACTCTTGGCCTGTCACCGGTATCGACCGCCGGTCCGGTCTGCGTTATAGCGGCGCGGTTTTTTCAGCGCGGAGCTTCCGCGCCGGCATACGGAGCGCCGAAATGGCTTACAAGACGATTCAGGTAAAGACCGAAGGTCGCGTCGGGGTGATCACCTTCTCGCGCCCGGAAGCCCTCAACGCCCTGTGCGATGAGCTCACGACGGAACTTGCGACGGTGCTTGCCGCCTTCGAGAAAGACGCCGGGATTGGCTGTGTCGTCCTGACCGGCTCGAAGAAGGCCTTTGCGGCCGGCGCCGACATCAAGGAGTTACAGGCCCGCGACTTCGTGGGTCTCTACATGCACGACCCCTTTGCCGAGACCTGGGAGTCTGTGGCGCGCTTCCGCAAGCCGATCATTGCTGCCGTGTCGGGTTATGCGCTCGGCGGTGGCTGCGAGATCGCGATGATGTGTGATTTCATCATTGCCTCACAGACGGCCAAGTTCGGCCAGCCAGAGATCAATCTCGGCGTGATGCCCGGGTCGGGCGGCACGCAGCGCCTGCCGCGCGCTGTCGGCAAGGCCAAGGCGATGGATATGTGCCTGACCGGCCGCATGATGGATGCCGAGGAGGCCGAACGCGCTGGCCTGGTGTCGCGCATCGTGCCGGCCGAGGACCTTCTGGATGTGGCCATGGAGGCCGCCGAGGCGATCGCGGTGAAGTCTCTGCCGGTCGCGATGATGACGAAGGAAGCGGTCGACCGTGCCTTCGAGATCGGCCTGACAGAAGGCGTGCGCTTCGAACGCCGGGTGTTCCAGTCGCAATTCGCACTGGAAGATCAAAGCGAGGGCATGGCAGCCTTCGCCGAGAAGCGCGCTGCACATTTCAAGCATCGTTAGTCAAACTGGCGGCAGGGGCAGTTGACGCCCCGGCTTCTAGGGCCTATACGCCGCCGCTCACGGATTTAATCGGGCTCCGGTCCCGGTCGCATGAAGAGGTTAGAACCCATGGCCAATACAAGCTCGGCCAAGAAAATGGTCCGCAAGATCGCGCGCCGCACTGCCGTCAACAAAGCTCGGCGCTCGCGCGTCCGGACCTATGTCAAGAAGGTCGAACTTGCGATCGCCGCTGGCGATCAGGCTGTGGCGAAAGCCGCGCTGGTGACCGCGGAATCAGAAATGATGCGCGCTGTCAGCAAGGGCGTGTTCCACAAGAACACCAGCTCGCGCAAGGTTTCGCGCCTGTCGGCCCGGATCAAGGCGATGGCCGCCTGATCCCGACCACCAGCTGAATGCATTCAATACGCCCGGGACTCGCGTCCCGGGCGTATTTTTTTGGCCCGGACTTCCAGGTCGCGGCGGGGTCGAGGCCTCGCATCTGCGCCCGCTGCTCATATTATATTCCTGATACGGAGCTGTTGCCGGCGCGATTTTCGTGCCAGCCCGGGCCTGTTTCCGGGGGGTGTTTTTGTGGTGATATTGAACCAGCTGACATGGCGAAAACATATCGCATTTGCCAAGCTTCGCTCCGATCACGGATTTCCCGTGTCAAGCGAAGAATCTCAAAATCCGGGCGTTGAATCCTGTTGACCGTTATTACGGAAGGGGTAACCTTTGAGGCTCTGAGGGCGATCAATCCGATACGGATAATATTCCGGTTTCGACACGGCAGGGCGGCGTGTCGATTATGGGGGGATTGTGCCATAATAACAAACACCTAGCTCCCACCTCGACGTGGGGCAAATCACAAGTGTGGCGAGCAATGGCATATAAAAAACTGGCAGTTTCCGACAGCAAGGCAGCGGCATTCGAGACCCAGGCTGCGGCCGAAATTGCAGCCATCTGGCGCGCCGTTCGCGCCCGCCTGCGGGTTGAGCTCGGTGATGCACTTTACTCCCAGGAAATTGCCCGTTTGCGCGTCCGAATGTCCGATGCCGGAATGATCATCATTGTCGCGCCAAGCACGTTCAATCGTGACTGGATCGAGGACCATGCCGGTGCGCGAATTCGCGCAATCTGGGCCGAGCTGGATTCCGTGCGCCGTGACCTGCTCGTGCTCGCCGACGGCGAGGTGGAGCCGCAAGTAGACGTTGTGCGCGAAACCGTTTCCCAGTCAAAGCCTGCCGGGAAGGCTGCCGAACTGCCGGCGAACCGCGACGACGTGATCGAGCCGCGTTTCAGCTTCGACTCCTTCCGCGTCGGTCCGGCCAATGAAGTTGCCGCGGCCGCTGCGCGCAGTATCGTCTCCGCAGCGCGGCCGCCCTTCAATCCGGTTTTCTTCTACGGTGATTACGGCGTCGGCAAGACCCATCTGATGCACGCTGTCGCCAGTGCGGTGACGCACGCCCCCAATAGCCGCAAGGCGCTCTATCTGACCGCCGAGGAATTCCTGTCGGGCTTCGTGACCGCGATGCGGGCGCGCGACACCATCACTTTCAAGGAAACTGTGCGCGGCGTCGACTTCCTGCTGATCGATGATGTGCACTTCATCGCCGGCAAGCCGAAGACCGAGGACGAGTTCCTGCACACGATCGCGGCGCTGATCGCCGAGAACAAGCAGGTCGTGCTGGCCTCACATCGTCCGCCGGCCGAGCTGGCCATCGCCGATGACCGTCTGCGCTCGCTGCTGACCGGCGGCCTGGCCTGCCCGCTGAGCAAGCCGGATCTCGACCTGCGGCGCCAGATTCTCGATTGCAAGATCGCCCAGGCGAAATGCCATTACCCGGTCCTGTCCGTGTCCGAGCCGGTGCGCGATTTCCTCGCTGCCCGCATCACCACCGGGCCGCGCGAGCTGGAAGGCGTGCTCAACAATGTGATTTGCCGTACAGCCCTGCTGGGTCTGCCGGTGACGATGGAGGCGGTCTCGACGGCCCTGCGCGATCTGTCGCTGAGCGCGGAAAAGCGCCTGACGGTTGACGAGATCCAGAAAGCCGTTGCCACGCATTTCGGTGTCACGACGACGGATATCTGCTCCAAGCGCCGCACCCAGAGCGTGGTGCGTCCGCGCCATGTCGCGATGTATCTGGCCAAGACTCTGACCACGCGTTCCCTGCCCGATATCGGGCGCCGCTTTGGTGGCCGTGATCACTCGACGGTGATCCACGCGGTCAACAAGATCACCTCGATGATCGAGTCCGGGGATACGATCGGCCAGGACATTGATTGCCTGACCCGGGAGCTGCGGGACTGATTTCCGCTGGAAAAAGCGTCCGCGGCTGGATAATTCTCTTGCGGTTGTGTTTTTTCATGTATCCTCTTTAACCCACCCTTTTCGGTGCCGGCTGATTTGCCAGCTGGCGCCGGCTCATGAAGACGTCAAAGCGGAACGCGAGATATGAAGCTGACGATCGAGCGCGCTACGCTCCTCAAGGCCCTTGGCCATGTTCAGGCTGTGGTCGAAAAGCGCAATACCATCCCCATTCTGTCGAATGTGCTGATTTCAGCCGGGCCCAATGGCGCGAGTTTTGCCGCGACCGATCTTGATATCGAGATCCTCGAAACCGCCGAGGCGAGCTGCGAGGGTGAAGGCATGGTCACGGCGCCGGCCCACACCCTGTACGACATTACGCGGAAAATTCCTGACGGCGCTGATGTGACGCTGGAAATGAGCGGCGAGGATCCACGGCTGACCCTGAAGGCCGGGCGGTCGAATTTCTCGCTGCCTTCTCTGCCGCCTGGTGATTTCCCGGTCATGCCGACCGAGGACCTCGAGCACAGCTTCTCGCTGCCGGCCGCGGCCCTGGCGCGTCTGATCGACAAGACCCGCTTCGCGATCTCCACCGAGGAAACGCGGTATTATCTCAACGGGATCCATTTCCACGCTGCTGACGAGGCCGGCCGCAAGACCCTGCGGGCTGTTGCGACCGATGGCGTCCGTCTCGCCCTGGCCGAGGTTGATCTGCCGGACGGCGCCGCCGGCATGCCCGGCGTGATCGTGCCGCGCAAGACGGTGCAGGAAATCCGGCGCCTGATCGAGGATGCCAGCGATGATGTCGAGATTTCGGTCTCGGAGGGCAAGATCCGCTTCCGTCTCGGCCGTGCCGTGCTGACTTCGAAGCTGATCGATGGCGCTTTCCCCGACTATGAGCGCGTCATTCCGCGCGGCAATACCCGCATGATGTCGGTCGAGAACAAGCGTTTTGCCGAGGCTGTTGATCGTGTCGCGACCATCTCGATGGAGAAATCGCGCTCGGTGAAGCTTTCACTCGGGCAGGACACGCTGACCCTGGCGGTCAATAATCCCGAGAGCGGGCAGGCCGAGGAAGAACTGGCCGTGTCCTATAGCGATGAAGGTTTCGCGATCGGTTTCAACGCCCGCTACATGCTGGACGTGGCCTCGCAGATCGAGGGTGACCAGGCCCAATTCCACTTCGCCGATGCCGCCTCTCCGGCCTTGGTCACCGATAGCGGTGATCCCGATGCGCTTTACGTGTTGATGCCGCTGCGGGTGTGAGCAAACCGGCCGGCACAGACGAGATGACTTCACCGCCGCCGGTCGTCCCGGCGGCGGTTCGTCGTTTGCGGCTCACCGATTTTCGTTGCTACGCCACCCTCGACCTTGAAGTCGATGCGCGGCCGGTGATCCTGTTCGGCGAGAACGGGTCGGGCAAGACCAATCTGCTTGAAGCCCTGTCTTTCCTGGCGCCGGGGCGCGGCATGCGTTCGGCCGGCGCCGACGGTGTTGCCCGCAAGCAGGACGGCATTGCCGCGGACGCCTGGGCCGTGTTTGCGGAAATCGACACCCATGACGGCCATTTCAGGATCGGTGTCGGTGCCCGCGCCGGCGGCCGGCGCGAAACCCGGATCGATGGCGATCCGGCGCAGCAGGCCGAATTGTCGCGCCTGGTGCCGATGATCTGGCTGACCCCGGCCCAGGACCGGCTGTTCGCTGGACCGCGCGCTGACCGGCTGAAATTTCTCGACCGCCTCGTCTATGCCGCCGATCCGGCCCATGCCGAGGCTGCGACGGCCTATGAGAAGGCCCGGGTGCGGCGGCAAAGATTGCTGGATGACGGGCGCAGCGACCCGGCCTGGATCGCGGCGCTGGAAACCGAGATGGCTGGGCATGGAGTCGCCGTGGCGGCCGCGCGGCTGGAAGCGCTGATCCGGTTGCAGGCCGAAATCGACGCGCGCCCCGAAGGCGCCTTTCCGCAGGCCGATCTGGCGCTGGACGGGGCCGTCGAGGCCGATCTCGCGGCCGGTGCCCCGGCCTCCGAGGCCGAAGATAATTTCGCCCTGGCCCTGCGTGAGGGGCGCGGGCGCGATGGCGCTGTCGGCCGCACGTTGACGCGCGGGCCGCATCGCACCGAGCTCGTGACCCGCCACCGCGACAAGGACCAGCCGGCCGGGGATTGCTCAACCGGTGAGCAGAAGGCGCTGATCCTGACCCTGGCGCTGGCACAGGCACGGGTGCTGGCGGCGCGCAATGCGATTGCGCCGCTGCTGCTGTTCGACGAGGCCTGCGCCCATCTTGACGCATCGCGCCGCGAGGGGTTGGCCCGTGAAATCCTCGCCACGGGATCCCAGGCCTGGCTGACCGGCGTCGAGCGCGTGCTGTTCGAGCCCTTTGCCGGCCAGGCGCAATTCCTGCGGGTCCGCGAGGCGGGCCTGTTCCCCGACGGGGCCGGTGCGACCGCCTGATTGGTCTGGTCACACCAGGGCAGGCATCACCTGTCCCTGCACGAAAGGTCTGGTTCCAACGGGGCGCCGTTCCAACCCCATCCCGACCAGGCTGCCTCGACAAATTCAGGCGACCGCATCCGGCCCTGTGCACCGCGTTTCACTTGCCGCCTCAATCCCGGCTTCGGCATCCGCGCTGGCGAAATGATCGCTGATGCGAAACAGCAGCCCGGCGGCGACATCGACGATGATGTGCAGGGCGATTGCGGGCCAGAGCGAGTCGCCAACGACATAGACCAGGGTGAGAATGGCTGTGATCGGCAAAAGGCCCACCATGCCTTGCGGGCCCTGATAGGCGTGGCCGAGAATGAAGATCGCCGCAGCGAGAATGGCCGCCAGCCAGAGGGGCATAATCAGGGCCAGTACGCCGATCAGGAAGCCGCGGAACAGGACTTCTTCGGTGATGCCGGCAGTGATCGCCAGCCAGATGAAGCGTCCGTGCTCGCGCTGAGTCTCCGGATGGATGAGGCTGTAATCGCCTGACCGGCGCAATTGTTCGCGCAACTTGATCCGCGCCATGCGGGAAAACCGGGCCTCGACCAGTGACGCGACCATATAGGTGCCGATCGCACCGACAACCGCCCAGCTGAGGAGTGTCCGCCAGCCCGCGCCGGGACGCAGGCCAAGTTCCGGCAGCGTTGCGCCCGAGCGGAGCCAGAGGGCCGCGCAGGCGGTGGCGAGCAGCCAGAGCGAGATCAGGGCCTGATTGTAGATCCGCAACCGGGCGTCGGGCCTCGCCGGATCCCGGATCGCTGCCTTGCCGGATTTCTCGGTGAGCGCATTCCACGCCAGCAGCGCCAGGATCAGGCCGACCCCGATGATGTGTTCGATCGCCAGGCTCGAAAAATCCATCTTGCTCATCCTCCCGCAAATTGCGACTTGACCCATCCCGGCCGTCAGTGTCCGATAACATAAACCGGAATGCGAATTCACATTCACATAATAGGCTGAGCGCAGATGAGTCAAGGGGAGAAACCGGCCAGGCAGTCGCGGTCGAGACAGACCCGGGACAAGCTCGTGGCAGCGCTTGAGCATCTGCTGCGCCAGCGCAGCTTCGAGGAGATCTCGATTGCGGACCTCGCCGCCGAGGCCGGCCTGTCGGTCGGCACTGTTTATCGCCGGTTCGAAAACCGCGATGCCCTGATTCCGGTCATTTTCGAGCTCTACGCGGCCCGCGTGAGCGAATTTGCCGCCAGTCCATCGGGGCAACTGGCGCTGGAGCCGGATGCCGGGCTGCGCACCGCTTTGCGGCAAATGGTGTCGCAGGGCTGGGCCTTCCTGACAGCCGAAGCGCATCTGGTGCGCGCGGCGCATCTCCATGCCCGCCTGCGGCCGGATCTCGTCGGCGAGGAGTGGGAGGCCTTTCTCGAAATGGCCGTCGAATCCTCCCGCGCCCTGATCGAGCATTTCAGCGGCGAGGTTTCGATCACCGACCGGCGTCAGGCCGCGCAGATTGTCACCTACCTCCTCAACACCTCGCTGATCGAAAGGGCCCTCTATCCGCAGGACGGCCCGGCCTTCGCGCTGACCATGTCCGACGCGGAATTCACTGCGGCGATGGCTGACGCGATTTACGGCTATCTGACCGTCCCGCCGCTGCAGGCGCCGGCATGACCGCTGAAAACCTCCTCCTGTTTGCGGGCGCATTACTGATCCTGTTCGTGACGCCGGGGCCGGGCATCGCGGCCATGGTGGCGCGCACCCTCGATGCCGGCCCCTGGCATGCGGCGATGTATGGTGTCGGCATCCTGACCGGGGATATTTTCTGGTTCACGCTGGCGGTGACCGGCCTGTCGGCGGTGGCGCAGCAGCTGGAAACCGTGTGGCTGATCGCCAAGCTGGTCGGGGCCGGCTATCTGTTCTGGATGGCGGGCACCGCCTGGTGGAGCGCCTGGACCGGGGCGCGGCCGAAACCGGTGTTTGCGGCGGGCTCGAAACGTGGCTGGGCCGGCACCTATCTCGCCGGTCTGGCGATGCCGCTCTCCAATCCGAAACCGATCATTTTCTACCTCACCCTGGTGCCGGCCTTCATCCCGCTCGAGGCGATCACCCCGCCGGTCTATGCCCTGATGGTGCTGATCATGCTCCTCCTCGCCGTGCCGACGGCCGGGGCCTATATCGGCGCGGCCCACAAGGCGCGCGACTGGCTGAAAACCCCGGCTGTGCGCCGCGGTGCCGACCTGCTGACCGGCACGGTGATGCTGGTGATCGCGATCATCCTGCTGCTGCGCTGACAGAGAGACTCGCGCGTGCGCGCGCGTATGGCCACGGGACTCCGTGTGCGGTACAAACGAGCCATGAGCGAACAACCGAATCACGAGTATGACGCGGAGTCGATCAAGGTCCTCAAGGGTCTCGACGCCGTCCGCAAGCGCCCCGGCATGTATATCGGTGACACCGATGACGGTTCGGGCCTGCACCACATGGTCTATGAAGTCGTCGACAATGCGATCGATGAAGCCCTGGCCGGCCATTGCTCCGAAGTCCTGGTGACGCTGCACGCCGATGGTTCGGCCAGTGTGCGCGATGACGGACGCGGCATCCCGACCGACTTCCACAAGGGCGAGGGCATGTCGGCGGCCCAGGTCATCATGACCCAGCTGCACGCCGGCGGTAAGTTCGACCAGAACTCCTACAAGGTCTCCGGCGGTCTGCACGGGGTGGGCGTTTCGGTCGTCAACGCATTGTCGGTCTGGATGGACCTGACGATCTGGCGCAATGGCAAGGAGCACTATATGCGCTTCCGCCACGGCGTTGCCGATGAAGACCTCAAGGTGACGGGCGATGTCGATCCGGGCAAGACGGGCACGGAAGTGCGCTTCATGCCGTCGGAAGAAACCTTCACCATGACCGAGTTCGATCGCCCGACGCTGCAGCACCGGCTGCGCGAGCTGGCCTTCCTCAATTCGGGCGTCAAGATCACCCTGCGCGATGAGCGTGAGGAGGAGGTCTGGTCCGACACCATGGTCTATGAGGGCGGCGTGGCGGCCTTCGTCTCCCACCTTGATCGCACCAAGACCCCGATCTTCCCCGAGCCGGTCCTGATCCAGGGCGAGCGCGACGGCGTGATGGTCGAGGCGGCGCTGGAGTGGAATGACAGCTATCACGAGAATGTCTTGTGCTTCACCAACAACATCCCGCAGCGCGATGGCGGCACCCACCTGGCCGGCTTCCGCGGTGCGCTGACGCGGATCGTCAACAGCTATGCGGCCTCGTCCGGCCTGGCGGCGAAGGCGAAAATCTCCATCACCGGCGATGATGCCCGCGAAGGCCTGACTTGCGTTCTGTCGGCCAAGGTGCCCGATCCGAAATTCTCCTCCCAGACCAAGGACAAGCTGGTCTCGTCCGAAGTGCGTCCGGCCGTTGAGGGCATTGTCGGCGAAGCGCTGTCGGAATGGTTCGAGGAACATCCGATCGAGGCCAAGCAGATTGTCGCCAAGATCATCGAGGCGGCGGCAGCCCGCGAGGCGGCGCGCAAGGCACGTGAGCTGACGCGGCGCAAATCGGCGCTGGAAATCTCCTCCCTGCCCGGCAAGCTCGCCGATTGCCAGGAGAAGGATCCGGCCAAGTCCGAAATCTTCATCGTCGAGGGTGATTCCGCCGGCGGTTCTGCCAAGCAGGGCCGGCATCGGGGCAATCAGGCCGTGCTGCCGCTGCGGGGCAAGATCCTCAATGTCGAGCGCGCGCGGTTCGACCGCATGCTGGGCTCGGAACAGGTCGGAACCCTGATCACGGCGCTCGGCACCGGTATCGGTCGCGACCAGATCAATTACGACAAGCTGCGCTACCACAAGGTCATCATCATGACCGATGCTGATGTCGACGGCGCGCATATCCGCACGCTTTTGTTGACCTTCTTCTATCGGCAAATGCCCGAGCTGATCGAGCGCGGCCATCTCTATATCGCCCAGCCGCCGCTCTACAAGATCACCAAGGGCCGCTCGGAACGCTATGTCAAAGACCAGGCCGAGATGGATGCCTATCTCGTCGAGGAAGGCACCAGCGAAGCCGATCTGCGGCTGGCCAATGGCGAGGTCATCACCGGCGCCGATCTGGCCGACCGGGTCGGCACAGCGCGGGCCGTGAAGACGTCGGTCGATCGTCTGCTGGCGCGCGCGCCCGGTTTTGCGCTCGAAGCGGCAGCACTGTCCGGCGCCCTGGTTCCCGAACCGACCCCCGAGGCCGTCCAGGCCGCAGCCGAACGTCTCAACGGCTTTGCCGATGAGGGCGAGAACACCTGGGTCGGTGAGCTGAATGCCGAGAACAACCTGGTCTTCACCCGCGATGTCCGCGGTGTCACCGAGACCGTGGTGCTCAATGCGCCGCTGCGCGAAAGCCCCGATGCCCGCCGCCTGTCGGAACGGGCGCTGGCGATTGCCGATGTCTATATCGGCCCGGCGGTCTTCACCTCGAAAGCCGGAACGGTGACGACCTACAGCCCGACGCAATTGGTCGATGCTGTCGTGACCGCCGGCTCCAAGGGCATGAAAGTCCAGCGCTACAAGGGTCTGGGCGAAATGAACCCGGAACAACTCTGGGAAACCACGCTCGATCCGAATGTGCGCAGCCTGCTGCAGGTCTCGGTCACCCATGCCGACACCGCCGACGAGCTTTTCACCAAGCTGATGGGCGATGTCGTCGAACCGCGGCGTGAGTTCATCCAGGAACACGCGCTGGAAGCCGAGGTCGACGCCTGACCCGATCAGGTATTGCCCTAAGGGCCCTTTGAGCATCCCCGGATGTGGCCCTGATGCGGCCTTGTCTGCATCGGGTGTGTCTCTGGTGTGCCCTCCAAAAGCCGCTCAGGGGCAGACCGATTGTCCGCCGCTGGCGGTGAAGCCGTTTCCTTGCAGTGCTTTGCGGGTTTCGCCTGCCGCCCTTGATGGGATGTTCGATTATTCTGGACCTCCGTGAGCCGGATCGGCGGACCCGGGCGCGTGCCGGGTCAGACCGGACCGGGGGTCATTATAGGCGACAGGCCCCGGGAGGTGGATAAGCGCCGCCCCTAAAGCCCCTCCGCCTTCGCCTTGCGCCAGAAGATCACCGCCAGCACCGTGGTCACGGCCGGCATCATCAGCCCGTATTCGCCGGTCCACAGGCTGGTCTGGCCGGTGTCGATGGTGAGCGGGTTGAACAGCTTGTCGAAATAGACATTGTGGGCGGCGTGAAACATCACCGCCGGCCACAGGCTGCCGGACTTGAAGGTGAAATAGGTCATGATCACCGACATGCCGGTAATCATCACGGTGAAGGCCGACATTTGCAGCCAGGCCTCGCCGCCGCCGTAAAACACCACGATCGGCCAGTGCCAGAAGGCCCAGATGACGCCGCTGAACAGGGCGACAGCGCCAAACGGCATCACCTTGCGCAATTCCCAGACGAAGAAGCCGCGCCAGCCAATCTCCTCGCCGACAATCGTGCTCGCCGCGCGGATACAGCCAATCGTGCCGATCAACACCACCATCACGCCGATCAGCACCGGCGTGGAGACGTCCAGCCCGGTCTCGCCAGCCCATTCCGCCAGGGTTTCCGGATTAGGGAAGCCACCCAGTCCGAGCCCCCAGATCAGCCCATAGGCGATCGCGACATAGAGGATCGGCATGGCAAAGGCGCCCAGATTGAAGCGCCATTTCCCCCATCGCCACGGCAGCGAGGACAGCTTGCGCCCCCGGATCGCCAGCGTCGCAAACGCCGCCAGCGCTGGACACCACATCAGCGGCCCGACATAGAGGCTGGTCGGATTGAGATTGACGAGGGCGTAGTGAAAGACGGCGCTCAGGCCGGTGACGATGACCAGGAAAATGGCGATGGTGGTCCAGGCCTTGCGGCGTTCGATGGTGTCAGTGCTCATTTTGCGTGTCCCCGCGCTGATGATCGCAGCGGTTTAGGCGCGGGGGTGGTGGCGCGATACCGGGAAAGTTGGCGGCACCGTCCCGGGTGGGCTTTTCTGGAGAGGTCGCCGCCGCCCCCCTCACCCGCCCCTCGCGGGGCACCCTCTCCCCAGGGAGAGGGAATGTCGCGCTCCGCCCTCCTTCTCCGTGAGGAGAAGGTGCCCGAAGGGCGGATGAGGCGGGTGGTGTAACCGGTTTTCAGAAGACAAACTCCCGTTGTCATCCCCGCCGGACGTCCGGCCTTGAGCCGGACGCAGAGCGGGGATCTACCCGCAATTCCAGCTGGTTTCACGGGTAGGTCCCTGATCTACGCCCCGCATGCGCGGGGCATCCGTCAGGGATGACAACGGTATGTAATTTATGGGTTTAGGTATTCAGTGCGCCTCGCCCCAGGTCTTCCCGGCATTCGCATCCACATCCAGCGGTACGCTGAGCTCCAGTGCCGGCCGGCAGGCCTCGCTCATCACTTTTTTCGCCAGCGCGATCATGTCATCGGCCTGGGCTTCGGGCACTTCGAAGATCAGTTCGTCGTGGACCTGCAGCAGCATGCGGGCGTCGAGTTTGGCGCGGGCGATGGCGTCGGGCATGCGGATCATGGCGCGGCGGATGATGTCGGCGGCGGCGCCCTGTAGCGGGGCGTTGATGGCCTGGCGTTCGGCGAACTGGCGCATATTCGGGTTCTTGTCACTGATGCCGGGGAAGTGGCAGCGGCGGCCGAAAATCGTCTCGACATAGCCGCGGGCTTTCACCTCATCCTTCATCTTGTCCATATAGGCCATGATGCCGGGGAATCTCTCGAAATAGGCGTTGATGAAATTCTTCGCCTCCTCGCGGCTGACATCGATCTGCTTGGCGAGGCCGAAGGCGGAAATGCCGTAGATGACGCCGAAATTGATCGCCTTGGCCTTGCGCCGCACCATCGGGTCCATGCCCTCGATCGGCACGCCAAACACTTCCGACGCCGTCATGGCGTGGATATCGGCGCCATTGCGGAAGGCCTCCTTGAGCGTGTCGACTTCGGCGATTTCGGCCAGCAGGCGCAGCTCGATCTGGGAGTAGTCCGCTGCCACGAGGACATTGCCCGGCTCGGCGATGAAGACCTCGCGGATGCGGCGGCCCTCCTCGGTGCGGATCGGGATGTTTTGCAGATTGGGCTCGTTGGAGGAGAGACGGCCCGTGGTCGTCGCGGCGAGCGAGAAGGAGGTGTGGACGCGGCCGGTCTTGGGATTGATCGCGGCGAACAGCGCGTCGGCATAGGTCGATTTCAGCTTGGCGAATTGGCGGTATTCCAGCAGCGCCACCGGCAGAGCATGGCCCTCGGCGGCGAGATCGTCGAGCATGGCGGCATCGGTCGACCAGGCACCGGTCTTGGTCTTCTTGCCGCCGGGCAGGCCCATCTCGTCAAACAGGATCTCGCCCAATTGCTTGGGGCTGGCGACATTGAATGTGCGCCCCGCCGCTTCATGCGCTGCGGCCTCGGCACCGGCCATTTTCTGCGCAAATTCCGAGGACAGGCGTTTGAGCTGGTCGGGATCGACCTTGATGCCGCAATTTTCCATCGCGGAGAGCACGGCCGGCATCGGCCGTTCCAGGGTCTCGTAGACGGTGGCCTTGTGCTTGGCCACCATGGCCGGCTTGAGAATCTCCCACAGGCGCAAGGTCACATCGGCGTCTTCGGCGGCATATTCCGTCGCCTTGTCGAGCGGCACCTTGTCGAACGAGATCTGGTTCTTGCCGCTGCCGCACACTTCCTTGAAGGGGACGCAGGCATGGCCGAGATGCATTTCGGCGAGCGCGTCCATGCCATGGCCGTGCAGGCCGGCATCCATCACATAGGAGATCAGCATGGTGTCATCGATCGGCGCGACATCGATGCCATAGCGGGTCAGCACGCCGAGATCATATTTGAAATTCTGGCCGATCTTGAGCACCGCCGGGTCTTCGAGCAGCGGTTTCAGCGCCGCCAGAGCCTCATCCATCGGCAATTGTTCCGGCGCCTTGCCGGTGTCGAACATATCGCCGGTCGCGGCCGGGTCGATATGGGCGAGCGGGATATAGCAGGCCTTGCCGGGGGCGAATGCCATCGAGATGCCGACCAGGCCGGCGGCATTGGAGGAGAGCGCATCGGTCTCGGTATCGACGGCGATGACGCCGGCCGTATGGCAGCGTTCGATCCAGTCCCTGAGCTGCGCCATGGTGGTGACGCACTCATATTGCGAGCGGTCGATCGGCGCCGTCGCCGAGCCGGTCTCGTCGGCGGCGGGCCCGCCGAGGGTCTCCTCGACCTTGCGGGTGAAGGTGCGGAATTCCATCGATTTGAGGAAAGTGACCAGCGGCTCCGCATCGGGATCGGTGATGCCGAACTCGTCGAGCTGGGCATTGAGCGGGCTGTCGCAATCGAGGGTGACCAGCTGGCGCGACATGCGGGCATCATCGGCGTGGGCGAGGAGTTTTTCGCGGCGGGCATTCTGCTTGATCTCGCCGGCGCGCTCCAGCAGCGTGTCGAGATCGCCATATTCATTGATCAAGAGCGCCGCCGTCTTGACGCCGATGCCGGGCACGCCGGGCACATTGTCGGCACTGTCGCCGGCCAGGGCCTGGACATCGATCACGCGGTCGGGCCCGACGCCGAATTTCTCGAACACGCCGTCGGCATCGATGCGCTTGTTCTTCATGGTGTCGAGCAGGGTGATCTTGTCGGACACCAGCTGCATCAGATCCTTGTCCGAGGAGACAATCGAGACCCGCGCGCCCTTGGCCTCGGCCTGGCGGGCATAGGTGGCGATGAGATCATCGGCCTCGTAATTCTCGACCTCGACGCAAGGCGCCCCGAAGGCCCGCGTCGCTTCACGGATCAGCGCGAATTGCGGCACCAGGTCTTCCGGCGCCGGCGGACGATGGGCCTTGTAGAGCGGGTAGAGATCATTGCGGAAGGTCTTGCCGGAATAATCGAAAATCACCGCCATATGGGTCGGTTTCTCGCCGTGATTGATGTCTTCCAGCAGCTTCCACAACATGTTGCAAAAGCCCTGCACGGCGCCCACCGGCGTCCCGTCCGAGCGCGTCAGCGGCGGCAGCGCATGATAGGCGCGGAAAATATAGCCCGATCCGTCGATCAGATAGACATGGCTGGAAGCATCGACGGGTCTGTGAACGGCCATGGGAGAATCCTCGGGATATCGGTTTGGCGCAGACTAGCGCGGTGCGCGGCGCAGGTCATGGGGGAGTTGCGGCGGGGGCGGTGCTGGCTTGTCAAAGCTCCGGCGATCGGGTCTGATCGCGCAATCTTTACGGGTGGGAAGCGGGTATGCGGGTCTGGATGCGGGGTGCGATAGCCGTGGCGCTGGCGGTGGCCGGATTCATTGCTGCCGACAGCGTGCTGCACGCGACCGGCGCGGGTGGCTTTACGCCGTCAGCGCTGGAATTGACGGAGCGATCTGCCGAGTGGAACCAGCCGCCGCTGGTCGCGCTGGGGCTGTCTTACTGGGCGCAGTCAAAGACCTCTGATCCGGATCTGCTATTTGCAGCCCGTCAGGCCCGCATCCGTGCCTGGCGTCAACTCGGCCGGCCCGGTCCGGCAGCTGATCTCCTGCTGGAGGACGTCCGGCAGAACCCGACCGACTACGCAGTGATGGAAGCCAGCTTTGCCTTGATGGACGCCAACAACCTTCACGGGCTGCGCGAACTCACAGCTCTGGTGACCGGCGGAGATGCTCCACGGCTTCAGCAACCTGACCTGGTGGTCTCAGTCTATGTCGCTGTTCTGCAACGCCAGGGTCGCGCTTCCGAAGCAATGGCGGTTCTCGACGGCCTGGATGTCAGCAATTGGTCAGACTCCGCCAAGCGGCGTTCTGATGAGATGAGACCCTATTTCTATCTCCAGGCGCGCCAACCCGATGCGGCTCTGGAATGGCTACGCCAGCCGGCTCCAGCCTATTGTCTTCAGGTGCACCAGTGCACCGTGTCTCGGCAAATTTCCGAGGCGCAGGCGCGCGCCATGCGCGGTGAATGTGAGCGGGCCGATGCAATACTGTCGGAGTTGGTCGAGCGGCTGAGGGCCGAGCCTTTCCGGGAAGAGATTGACCCGATCCTCAATTCCCAAGGCCATTTGTCATCCTACACGGTTTCCGCCTCGCCCGCCTGGGAGTGCCGCGCACTCGGCATGCTCGGCCGGCGTGAAGAGGCGGTGGATGCCTGTCTGCAGGCCAGCGAAACCAACCCGTCGACCGCGACGGCCGCCAGCCGCGCGTATGCCGCATTCGGTGTGCCGACGCGACTGGAATGCGTGCCGGGCGGCACGGCCGGCTAGCTGTTCAGACCGGCAATTGATTGCCAAGCATGACAATTTGGAGGTCGACCATGAAATATGCCGTGCACGTGACCCTCGTCTTGCTGGCCGTCTGGCTGATTGCGGCCTACGCCATTCCCGAACGCTACAAGTCGGAATCGCCCGCGCGCTGGCTTGTTGTTACCCATCCGGTCAGCCTGGCCTACGGCATCAGCACAGGCTGTGCAGGCGACATCAGGTTCGAGATCGCCAGCGATTTTGGCTATCGCGGCCGCGGCGCGGCGGAGCGGCGCGCGCGGGCCGGGCGCTGTCTGTTTGTGACCCGGTTTTTGCCGGCCACCAATCGCGCTCAGCGAATCTCCAACGGGATAGAACGCGGCTGGCTGTTCTTCGCCGAGGGCGAGTATGCACGCGCCCGCGACCAATTCTTGCAGCTGGCCAGGCTGGACCCGCTCGGCAACAGCTTCGCCTTCAATGCGCAAGATGAGGCGTGGGTCGCGGCGATGCAGGCCGCGGAGCGTCTGGGCGGCGCGGAGGCTGCCCTGCCGATCGCCGAGGAGGCCTTGGCACGCTATGAGAGCCCCGCCTTTCACGACGCCTCGTTTCGGGGCGGAGGCATCTGGCTCGCGCAGTTTGCGGACATCACGGAACAGACCGAATTCAGCATCAATGCGATGCGCATCATGGTCGCTCATATCATGATTAGCGCGGGCGAACCTGACCGCGCCTCCGAGGTGCTTGAACGGGCGCGCCATCCCGAATGGCCCCAGCGTGACAGGAGCGGCTGGTCACAGATGCAGCTGAACTTGCTGGATTATCGGCTTGCCAAACAGCGCGGTGATGCGAGCGCGGCCAATGCGGCGCTTGATAGCGTGGTGGCCTGGTATCGTGACGGTCAGTCGGCCATGTCCCATCCGGTATGGGGGCAATCCATGTCGTGGCGCGAGCTCTGGTCCGAGCTGGACGATGCGGGCCGTTGTGATGATATCGCCGAATTGATCCAGCTATCGCGGGCACAGGGTGAAGCCTGGCCGGCCGATCCGTCCGCATCGGCGATGCACCGCTATCTCGGTGCGCGCGATGGCTGCGTCTATGCATCGCTGCTGGGACAGACCAGCCTCGCCGACGAGATTTGCGCCGCCCGGGACGAGGCCTGGGTGACCCTGTTGCAGGATGAGAGTTTTGAATTCCGCTGGGCCCTGCCGGACGAGCTCTCACCGCGGCCCGAGCCTCTGGCGTGCTTCGCCGCTGGCGCGGGCGTTCAGGTCGGGGATGAATTGTGATAATAATTATCCATCCGCCCTTGCGATGGAGAATCCGCCATGCCCAGCAGCTATGCCCTTGGTCCGCGCTTCGAGGCGTTGATGACCGAGTTGATCCAGTCGGGGCGCTATAATTCCAGGAGCGAGATCCTGCGCGACGGGCTGCGCATGGTCGAGGAGCGCGAGGCGAAATTTCTCTCCGAGCTGGAGGAATTGCGCGAGGCGGTCAGGCTCGGCGCGGAAAGCGGGCCGGGGATACCTATCGACGTGGTTCGGGATCGGTTGATGGCGAAATACACGGCGATGGCAAAGGAACGCGGTGAGCTGTGAAAACGATAATTTCAGATCTGGTTTGGGCCGATCTGGAAGACATCGGCGACTACATCGCTCAGGATAGCCCGTTGCGGGCGCGCAAATTCGTCAGCGAACTGCTCGATCATTGTGAGCGCTTGGCAGACTTTCCAAACGCCGCACCGCTGCGCGAGGATGTATCCCCCGGCATTCGAGCTGCGTCGCATGGCCAATATCTGATCTTCTATCGCGTCGCCGATGGTGCGTTGCGCATTGAGCGCATTCTGCAGGGCAATCGCCTCTTCCCTGAAGCCGATTGACCGCTAACCCCCGAACTCCAGCTGCCCCGCCACAATCCCGATCCCGGTGATGATCAGGATCGCGGCGATGTTGAGCCGGAAGCCGGCCTTGATCATCTGGCCTTGGGTGACGGCGCCGGAGGCGTAGACGATGGCGTTGGGCGCTGTGGCGACGGGGAGCATGAAGGCGGTCGAGGCGGCGATGGCGACCGGCAGGACGAGTTGTTCCGGTGGCACGCCGGCGCTGACGGCCAGCACACCGAGTACGGGCAGGAAAGCCGTGGTGGTGGCGACATTGCTGGTCAGCTCGGTCAGGAAGACGACGGCGGCGACCATCACCAGGATCAGCAGCGGCAGCGGCCAGTCGGAGACGAAGGAGAGCTGTGCCCCGAGCCAGCCGGCCAGGCCCGTCGCCGATAGCGCTGCCGCCAGCGACAGCCCGCCGCCGAACAGGATCACGACATTCCACGGCAGGCGCGCCAGCCCGTCCCAGTTCATCAGCGCTTCGCCCTTGGCTGCGCCCGTATCGCCGGCCGGGATCAGGAAGGTGGCCAGTGCGCCCATGACGGCGATCTGGGTGTCGGTCATCTGGATCGCGACGGGGATGCCCAGCGCGCCTGTGAGCCAGGCGAGCAGCGGGTTCCAGCCCCAGTTCCAGCCCTCGCCGGAGAAGAAGGGCATCCAGGTCAGAAGTTCGGCCGGCAGCGAGCGGCCCATCCACAGCAGGGCGACAGTGCCGAACAGCGCCGCGACGCGCAATTCCGGCGTTGTCATCTTGCCGAGACCGGTCAGTTCGCGCTGTACCATGTCTTCGGCGGCCCGGCTCTCGCTGGCACCCTTGAGATTGAAGGCCAGCCGCGTCAGCACGAACCAGCCGACCGGGATCAGCAGCAGCACGGCCGGCAGGCCCATCCCCATCCAGGTGGCGAAATCGAGCGAGTGGCCGTATTCATTGCGCAGAAAGCCGATGGCGATGAGATTGGTCGGCGTGCCGACGGGCGTGCCCATGCCGCCAATCGAGGCCGCATAGGCGACGCCGAGTGCCAGCGCCGGAGCGAAGAATTTCGAGCTGACGCCCTCGCGCTCGACCTCCTGCGCCACGCGCAGGGCAATCGGGATCATCATCAGTGTGGTGGCGGTATTGGAGATCCACATCGACAAGAGGGCCGAGGCCAGCATGAACCCGCCGATCAGGGCCGCCGGATGGCCGCCGAATTTGGCAACAATATTCAGCGCGATGCGGGTGTGGAGATGCCATTTCTCGATCGACAGCGCGACGATGAAACCGCCCAGCAGCAACATCACGATCGGGCTGGCATAGGGGGCGGTGGCGGCGCCGGTGGTGGTGATGCCGAGCAGCGGGAAGATCGCGATCGGGATCAGGGCCGTGGCGGCAATCGGGATGGCTTCCGTCGCCCACCAGGCGGCCATCAGCAGACCCAGCGAGGCGAGCAGCCAGGCCTCGCGGCTGAGGCCTTCGGGCAGGGGCATGAATTGCAGGCCGATCGCGAGCACGATGCCCGTGATCAGTCCGATCGTCTGGCTCGAGATTCCGGACATGCAGCGCCTCCCCAGACGGTTACGTCTCACTCACGCGGCAGTGTCAGATCAGGCTTTTGGATCCTGCGCCGAGCCGGCCTTTACGAAACGCCGGTCACAATAGGGACATTCGACAAAATCGTCCTGGCCCATTTCCAGGAAGACACGCGGATGGCCCAGCGCGCCGCCGCCGCCATCACAGGCGATGCGGTGACCCGTGACCGGGATGATTTCAGACGGTGGAATTGTGTTTGCGGCGTCGGCCATGCATCAGCCCTCATGGACAGGGGATCGGAGGATGCCTAGTTATGGCGTTCCCCAGCTGGCCGTCAATTCCGAGGCGACATGTCCGATACATCAAAATTGCCCGAATACGCCCTTGAAGCGATCGATCTGCGCAAAACCTATCGCGGTGGCGGCGGCTCGCCGGACAAGGAAGCGCTGAAGGGAATCGACCTCAAGGTCAAGCGGGGCTCATTCTTTGGCCTGCTCGGACCCAATGGCGCCGGCAAGTCGACCTTCATCAATATTTTCGCCGGTCTCGCCAACAAGACCAGCGGCACGGCGCGCACCTGGGGTATTGATATCGACCGGGACAGCCGCGCCGCACGCGCCGCCATCGGCGTCGTGCCACAGGAAATCACCGCCGATGTGTTTTTCACGCCCTATGAGACGCTGGAATTGATGGCCGGTTTCTACGGCGTGCCGAAGAATGAGCGCCGTACCGACGAGCTGCTCGAAGTGCTCGGCCTGAGCGACAAGCGCGATGCCTATGTGCGGCAATTGTCCGGCGGCATGAAGCGGCGCCTGCTGGTCGCCAAGGCGATGGTGCACACCCCGCCGGTGCTGGTGCTCGACGAGCCGACCGCCGGCGTCGATATCGAATTGCGCAAGCAGCTCTGGACCTTTGTCCGCGAGCTGCATGCCAATGGCACCACCATCGTGCTGACCACGCACTATCTCGAGGAAGCCCAGGAATTGTGCGACGAGATCGCCATTATCGACCAGGGCAAGGTGATCGCCTGCGAGCCGAAGGAAACCCTGCTCAAGCGCATGGACAGGAAGACGCTGGTGATCACGCCCGGCGAGCCCCTGAGCGCCGTGCCGGCCAGCCTCGATGGCCTCGATACGGAAATCCGCGCCGATGGCTCGCTGGCGATTTCCTATCGATTTGGCGAGGTGTCGGTTGCCGAAATGATCGAGCGCTTCCATGCCTCGGGCGCCCGCATTGCCGATCTGCGCACCGAGGAAGCCGATCTGGAAGATGTCTTCCTGTCGCTGACCTATCACCGCGAAGACGCGTAGGGCGGGCCCGCCGCCTGCACGAAAATCTCCACGCCGCGACTGACTGAGCTCGCGCCTCCCGTGCGACCGGAACGGCTGGATTATGTGCCAGGGTTGAGGGGATGGGGATAACATCACCAAAAATTCGTCATCCTGACGCAAGTCAGGATGACGTGAGGTAATTGTTGGCGGTGTGGGATAAGGCGCCAATCGCCGACCCTCGCGCCCGTCATTCTCACCAGCTCCGACGCCTTCGGCGCCACCTCTTCCATCAAGGAAGAGGAGGGTGCAGTGTGGATGGGTGGAGCAACATCCTGTTCGCCACTCCCCGACCGCCCGGATCCCGCCAATCCTTGAAAGGAAGACCATGTCAATTTCGGATCAAGCCCCGCTTCAATCGGGATTTCATGCCAAATCGACCGCCGCAGAGGTTGTCGCGGATATCGATCTGGCCGGGAAAATCGCTATCGTCACGGGCGGTTATAGCGGGATTGGGTTGGAAACGGTGCGCGCCCTGGCCAGCAAGGGGGCGAAAGTCATTATTCCGGTCCGCTCCGAGGCGAAGGCGAATGAGGCGCTGGCCGCGCTCCCGGGCGATATCACAACGGTGCCAATGGATCTGGCGGAGCTGGCATCGGTCAGAGCGTTTGCTGGCGCGATGCAGGATGCGCTGCCCCGACTGGACCTGTTGATCAATAATGCCGGCGTCATGGCGAGTCCCGAATCGCGGGTCGGGCCCGGCTGGGAATCCCAGTTCGGGATTTGCCATATGGGACATTTTGCGCTGACCCAGGGTTTGTTTTCGCTGCTCGAAAACACCCCGGATGCGCGCGTGGTGGCCCTGTCATCGACCGCACACAAGATCTCGGACATCATTTGGGACGACATCAATTTTGAACGTATGCCCTACGACAAATGGCGGGCCTATGGACAGGCCAAGACGGCGAATGCGTTGTTCGCCAACGCCCTGTCGCGGCGCCTGAAACCGTCCGGCGGCCTCGCCTTTGCCGTGCATCCGGGCGGGATTTTCACGCCGCTGCAGCGTCATTTGCCCAAGGAAGAAATGATCGCGCTGGGCTGGCTCGGCGAGGACGGTGAACCGTCGGAACTGGCCAAGGCGGGCTTCAAGACCCCGGAGCAGGGTGCCTCGACCACGCTGTGGGCCGCGACTTCGCCGCAATTGGTCTCAAGGCCCGGCGTCTATTGCGAAAACGCCGACATCGCGGCGGTGACGGTCCCGGACAGCCCGATGGCGCGCTATATGGGCGTCGACCCCCATGCCTGCGACGATGATTCCGCCGAGCGGCTGTGGCGCCTGAGCGAAGACTGGCTCGCGTCCGCCTGAGGCTTTCCGGAGTACAGGCGCTGAGGCGAAGCGGGAAAATGCCCTTGTATCGTTGATTGCCGATATATATGTATCGGCGATCAACGATACGGGACGCGTCTGATATGCCTGACCGGAACTCCATCGCGCTGCCGCCTTCATTTGAAGCCGAGACGATCGCTGCGCTCGCCAAGGCGCTGGCGCATCCGGCCCGGGTGCGGATCATCGCCTTCCTGCTGTCGCGCCCCGGCTGTATTGGTGGCGACATCGTCGACCAGGTCGGGCTGGCCCAGTCGACGGTCTCCGAACATCTGCGGATCCTCAAGGATGCCGGGCTCGTGCAGGGCGCGATCGACTACCCCCGTGTCTGCTATTCCCTTGATCCCGACGCCCTGGCACCGCTCCAGGTGATGATCGGGGCGATAGCCGCGCGGCCTGCCGGCGCCGATGCGGCCTGTTGCTACACCCCGCAAGGCTGCGTCCCCCGGGAAGCCGATGACAATCCTGATGCCAGCCATGATGGCCTGAAACCCCATGAAGAGGTCTGATCCGATGCGTATCCTGTTTCTGTGCGTTGCCAATTCAGCCCGCAGCCAAATGGCCGAGGGGCTTGCGCGCGCGATCCTGCCCGCCTCGGTCGAGGTGGCGAGCGCGGGTTCGGCTCCGTCCGTGCTTAACCCGCTTGCCGTCGAGGCCCTGTCCGAGACGGGGATCGATATTGCGCATCATCGCGCCAAGCCGGTCGAGGCGGTTTCGCCGCAAACCGCCGATCTGGTCGTGACCCTGTGTGCCGACGAAGTCTGCCCCGTCATCCCCGGCCGGGTCCGGCGGCTGCACTGGCCGATTACCGATCCCGCAGCCGCCAATGATATCGCCGCCTTCCGCACGGCGCGCGACCAGATCAAGGCCCGTATCGAAGTGCTGGCGCGCCTGCTCGACCTGCCCGCCGGGCCGGTAGCGAGCGAGTTCCACGCCAGTATCCGGGTCCGCGACCTGGCCGCCAGCACGCGTTTCTATGGCTGGCTCCTCAATAGCTGGCCGAAGGAATGGACGCATCGCTACGCGATCTTCATCCGCGCCGATCTCGGCCTCAACTTTGTCCTCATGGTCGCCGACGACAACGTCCTGCACCACGACACGCTCTACCATCTCGGCATTGCACTGCCCGACAAGGCGGCCGTAATCGACGCCTATCACCGCGCCCTGGCCTTCGGCGCCCATGTCGAAAAGCCTCCGCGTACGACCTGGAGGGGCACGCCGCTGCACGAGCTCTGGCTGACCGATCCCGACGGCACGCTGATCGAGGTCTATGCCCGCCTGACCGATCCCGAACTGGCCGCGATGCCGGCCGACCAGGCTCCGGACTATCTCGTGCCGGGCACCGAATAGACAGGCGGCAGGAGAGGAAAGCCGATGCTTGAATACAGGGTCTCCGCACGCCTTATCGACAGTCACGGATCCGAGGCGATGTGCCAGGATGCGCGGATCGTGCTCGATACCGCGCTGGCGGGGGCGCCCGAATTTGCCGGATGACCCCTGACGCGCGCGCCGATCCTGTCTGTCCCGTTTTTGCCCCTTTTGCCGCCGATACTGGCTGTGACGGGCGGTTTGGCCCGTCCGACGGGGAGGTCGAGACGATGATGAAAATGCTCCGGCGTGGCTTTGCGCTCCTGATCGCGGCGCCACTTTTCGTCTTTCTGGCCTGGTTCTTCGGGATATTCCTGCACCCGCAGGGCGCGGTCGGTGCCGGCTTCTCGCTGGTGCTGATCCTGGGCAGTGCGATCGTGGCGCTGCTGACCTATCGCTGGCTCGCCCGGCCCGGCCCGAAGCTCTATTTCCGCAATCGCGGCGTCGACGGTGTCGATAGCGGCGTCGGGATCGGCATGATGGGGTTAAGCCAGCGCGACGCTGCAGACCGCCGCCGTGACGACAATGGCAGCGATCATTTCGGCGATTTCGGCGGTGATGGCAGCGACTGAACCGGTTTGACAACGATTAGAGAATTAGCTAATCGTCTATCCATGTCAGATGTTTTCAAGGCCCTCGCCGACCCGACCCGCCGCAAGGTGCTGCAGATCCTGAAATCGGGACCGCAGACCGCCGGCGAGCTTTCGGACGCCTTTCCCGTCTCCAAGCCGACCATGTCTGCCCACTTCAATGTCCTGAAGCAGGCCGGCCTGGTCGTCACGGAAAAGGCCGGGAAATCGGTCATCTATCACCTCAACGTATCGGTCCTGGAGGAGGCCCTGCTGGGCTTCTCCGAGGCGTTCGGCTTCGGCCGTGCGGCCACCGATACCAACCGGGAGACACCGCAATGATCACGCGCAATATCGGATTTTCGCTGCTGCTGGCCTTCGGCCTGATCGCCGCCGCCCTGGCTGCAAACTGGGCCGCGGATGCCAGCCTGACCGGGCCCGACTTTCCGGACCGGATATCGGGCGCCCTGATCGGGCTGATCCTGGCCGTCTTCTCCAACGCCGTCGCCAAACGCATCCCGGGCCGCGCCCCGGCCGCCGGCGCGGCCGCGCCCAAGCGCTTCATGGGGCTTGCCATGGTGCTGGGCGGGCTGGCCTATGCCGCCGCCTTCCTGTTCGCGCCGATCGAGCTGGCACGCTGGATCGGCATGGGCGCCGTCATCGCGGCCCTGATCGTGACCGCCATACGTTTTCTGGCCGGCCGCCGGGCAGCAGGCTCCACGCCCGAGCGCGACTGAAACACACCGGCGCTAGCCGATTGCGCCCGTCAAGCGCATCGGGTAAGCCTGCCCCATAGTGCGCACCCGTAGCTCAGCTGGATAGAGCGCTGCCCTCCGAAGGCAGAGGTCATGAGTTCGAATCTCGTCGGGTGCACCATTCTCTCTTCGTGTGAAGCGTCAGAGCTTTTGATTCATTTGGGTCACAGGGTGTGATTCAATCGTCACCTGTCTGTTGTGTTTGAACACCGACACTTTCCTGCAGTTGGCGGAGAAGGCGATGTACTGCGCGTCATTGAAGGTGGGAACGAAGGGTGGCGTTTCATGCTCCACAATTCTCCCCACCGAAGCGGTCGTTGTTCAATCCTTGCGGCCCGACTCGAAGAAGCGTGGCAAGGGGAATGGCGCCTAAACTGATTCAGACTGGTCGAGCGTCTAAAGCTCCCCTGCACCAGGACTTGATCTCTATGTTCGACGGCAATTCGAATGAAATTGAAAGTCGGCGCAGGCCCACCGAAAGCGGTATGGCAGTTTGTGCGTCTCCTGATCTGTTACACGCGGTTGCCTGGGAGCGCAGCCTTTCATGCGATATCGTGCAGCCAAGCCACAGCCCGGCCAAACAATCACGCCCCCCCTTGGGTCCCAAGGTAGTGCAAGCACTTTCAGGACAATCATTAGGCTACCGCCGGCCCGGTGTGGACACCGACTTGAGCCTCCAAAGCTCACTTTGCGGTTCTCCCGACAAGGCGGAAACACTAGGCGCGGAGAAATTCAACAAGCTCGTCGAGCATTACCACGTGCGCGTCTTCACCATTCTTCACGCACGCTCCTTCGAGTGGCTGTGGCGCGCGAATCACCACTAGCCCCCTAACAATCGGAGGGGCACCTAGTCCAAGCCGCGGGCACAACATGGCAGCCCGTGCCCGAATAAACTCAACCCTATCCAGATGTCGGCGAAGCTTATCTGGGCGCCCCCTTTCGTCATATTTTCCCTGATAGGCCGACAAACGACGAGCGGCTTCGCCGAGTGTTCTACAGAGCCGAAGATCTTTAGCTTCGATCACCCAAACTGTGTTTGTTGCGCGATCCAGCGCGAGGGAATCTACGTCGCCTAGCCGTTTCACTTCATCTGTAGCTTTGATGTTTAAGCAACCGCTGGGACTCACACCTGCCTGAGCCTCGAAGCCATACGATTGGATGGTTTCCGTAACCGTGTCGTTAAATCGGTTTCCAGCAAGCCTGCCAGCCGTGCTCGCGTACTGACGCATCCTCAAAGACTGCCAGTAATCATTCTGGAGGGAACCGTCCATTGCCCCCTGGAACATATAGAGGACGCTGCGAAAAACCGCAGCAGGGCAAACGAGTAAATCGGGGTCTTCTTTGCTATCGAGCGCGATGATGGGTTTAGAAATCAGCGAATGGCGTCGTCCGAGTCGGCCGAGGTCGATATCATTCGCGAACCAACCTTCCGGAAGGTCGGTCCAAGAGGGACGAGAGCGCATCGTTATGCGGTCAAGCGCTGGCCCGAGGTCTATTTTCGCCAGGGGTTCAAATTTCCGCATTTCAGAGAGTAGTTCGGATCGCTTGATATCGAAGACGCCACTAGAACGTTTTGCAGCGAGGTGAGCCGTCACAATCCCTAAATCCATGACTCCCTCCCAAGGCGTTCCGAACTCCGCCAGAATCGCATCTTGAAACTCCAACTTTGGGTGAGACGTATCGCTTTCCTCGAATCTAGTAACGTACCGCTGAGCGTCGGAACGTCTGTTTTTGAGATTGAGCTTGAGGCCAGAGGCTTGAATGGATTCCTCCTCAAAATCGTGATTGGTCAGCATTTCGCCTGTAGGCGAGATATGGATTCGCGGCTCCACCCTGTGGAGACGGATTGCCGCGAGGACGTCTGCGGTCTCAAACACCATCAGCGCGAGCGCTTGAAGTTCGTCGAAGTCAATAGCGCCAGGCTGCCGACTTCCGTCTTTCCCGGCCTCGCAGAGGCCGATTTCTGTGATTATCGACGACGCCCGTATGACCCCATAGGCCTTTGAGCGCAGTTCCATACTTCGATGATGGTCGCCCAACTCTCCATGGATCGCGCGCATGGCGTTCGCGGTAACAGCCCAATGTGAGAGCTCGCCTTCCGCAGCTTGCAGCGCACAGAGTGAGTAACCAATCAGGGCTTTCCGGTCGTAGCCTCGAACGCGCGCTATGAGCTTTCCTAAAAGGTGTGTTTGGTACCGATGAACGAAATCGACACTCGATTCGTAGCCTTCGATGCGTGGACCTTCGCAACGCTCGCGGATTTCCCAGCACGTGCCAAATTGAACAAGCGCGCCGGCTGACGGCCTGATTTCACGGAATTGTCCGGCTAGGCCGAGTTGCTTGAGTTGTTCAATGGGAGTGATTACCTCTGCAACATGTCGCCATCGATAGTGCGGCGAACCCACTGCCTCCAACGCTAACTGAATGAAATCTGACCCATTATCTGCGCCCCTTAGAAAGTGCCAAAATCCCTCGATCATCCGACTCGCCACAAACAATTCAGCGATATTGTCTGCACGGCAGAGGAACTTGTGCCAATCCTTGGCGACGCGGATGTGACACTCGCCGCTCTCGTCATCCACCTGAAGGCTCACGAGCTCATCAAGATCGGCATTTGGAGGCGACGTAATATCATCTTCGGGCATCGGCGCAATTTTTAGCTTGATGCACATTGACCCGGGGGAGAGATCAAACTTCGATCCCAAATATGATAGGCATTTGGCGGCCCAATGAACAAGGCCGTCCCAAGTCCTAATAAGGACTTCGGGGAGGTCGTTGTCGTTGGCGTCCTCCAGCTCGACCCACCAGATCACTTCGTCAACCTTGACAGCTACCCTTGGGACAAACTGTTCGGCCGCCTCCAAATCGACATAGATGAGTTCATATCCGTCATCTTGAGGCGAGCGCGATTTCCGCGTGACCCGTCTCGCGCCCAATGTCGGGTGGTTCAGAATTCGGAAGTCTGCGGCACCAACCGCTTCTTGGCGTGTCTCAAGCAACAAGTTGGTGTCGAAGCTCACCATCGCCGGCGGTTCCAAATCGATCATGTGCTCGGGGACGAGTTTCAGTTTGTTACACTTCCACCACTGGAAAAGGTTCAGCCAGCCACTTGCAGAGTGCACATTGAATCCCATCTCCCTGGTCAGCGCTTCAATCTTTGCTAGCCGCCAAACATCGTTGAATTTGCCACCTTCAACCAATCCCATCGTGACAACATCGGAGGGACAGAGGGTCAGTGAGGTCCAATTTTCCGCATCTAGCTCCAGGCGTTTATCGATCACGAAGCCGCGCCCGACACCGCCGACCAAACAAATTGTGATACCTTCGACGAAACCTGGCTGGGCCAGACAGTGCGTTCTTGTTTGAGCAATTGTATTGCTCAGCGTTTGCGTTGCACTGGGGTCGAATTTGGCAACTGACCCAAATGCAGCGTGCGGCCACCCGTCCAGCTCGTCGACGAGTTGGACCACATGCACCCAGAATCCGTTTGGTTGCTCCCAGACGGCCTCTCTACGCAAGACGCCGCCGTCGTCGACGAGGCGCGCAGGAAATCTTCCCAAAAACCCCGCCACGTTCAGCATTTCCCCGTGGACAATGAGGATAGCGGTGCGCAGCGCAACAGACATGTTGTTGTCAAGCGCGGTAGATATGAGATCGGCTCGGAGGGCGGTGGTTAAGTTTGAAACGGACGCGACGAGTATTCCGTTTTCAACCTGTAGGATGGGCATGAACTCAAGCGGAGAGTTGCCGGCCACCGCGCCTACGAGGTGTTGGGTTGCCTCTTCGGACAAGATAAATGAAGTGAGATCGCCGGGATCAATTCCAAGGCTAGCCAGATCTTTGAAGCTAAAATGAACACGACGCCCAAGTGCACGGAGCCGTGCCTCATTTGGTACATTCACTGCCCCCTTGGCCGCGCCGCCTCCGGCTTGGTTGACTGGAAAGTCCGTGCGCAATGCGATTTCGTTGGCCAAGGCCAGCAGGGCATAAGCCCGCTTCAGCGCCCCACTTTTGATCGGATGGTCTGGAAGGGCTTCAAATGCTCGCAGGAGGCACTCGGTGTGGAAGCCTGCGTTTTCCCACAGCCCAGTTATCAAAAGACGGTCGCCACACCTTGTCGAAATCCTCTCGATAACTGTGCTCTCAATCGGGTCCTCCAGTAAATTGACCCGAACCTGATCAAGAGTTCCGTTTAGCATCTCGGAGACCTCGCGAGACCGAAGTGACTTCCGTCCCCTTGAAGACACCAACGCAAATCTCGTCGCCCAGTCTAAGCGCACCAGATTTGCTTGAAATTGTGGCTCAGTTGCAAGACCTGCCAAAGCCGGCACTAGTTTCCAAAGGTCCTGCCGTTCGAACCTCCCCCATACTTCGGGAAAAATTCTGGCAGCGCCGCCAAGCGTGTTTGGCGGCACCATAGACGCAAGAAAGCGTTCAAAATTTTCAATTGATGCGGGTGCTGCGTGATCCGCACTTTGATCGACCATAGCTCGGGTTATTCTCTTAGTTGACCAGCCTACGAATACCGATATTACGCGTGCATCGCGAATCGCAAGTTCCCATTTTGTTCGAGCAAAGCCGACTGCGCAACTCGGAGAACCAAACAGCAGGCGTCACACCCTCTACCTTTAGTCGGATTGCGATGGGGCTACGATGGCGCCAAGAATGGAGCGGCGGTCGAAGAAATGGTTTTACGGCGGGAAAAGCGCCCAACATGAATGGTCGTTCGCCTTAAGATGATCTCATAGTCAAAGTGTGCGAGCGAAAACAGGCGCAATACGCCAGCGTGCAAATTGTGAACTCTAGGGGCAATCCCAACGGCGGCACAAACCTCTAGATCCGGCGCTGGAAGCGGTTCATGCGCCAGCGCCAATGCCGTCATCCGCCCCCATCAACGGCGCCGCAACCCTCCTGGCCCAACACATCGTATGCACGAACTCGGCTTCCGGTTTAACGTGGCTCAGTTCTTCCCTTCAGCCATATTCCGCGAAGGCGGCGCTGCCGGCCTCGCTGAAGGACCACACCGTATAGGCCTGCGAATAGCCATCGACTTCCATGCCGGGCGACCCAGCCGGCATGCCTGGCACGGCAAGGCCGCGAATGGGTGGCCGCTCTGCGAGCATACGAGTGATTTCCGCAGCAGGAACATGACCTTCAACGACGTAGTTCTCGACGACCGCGGTGTGGCATGACCACATTCCCTGTGGCACGTCATAGCGTCGCTTGATTGTTGTCATATCGTCCAGATCACGCGGTTCAACGTTAAATCCGCTATCGCGTAGATGGCTAATCCAAGCATTGCAGCACCCGCATGCGGGCGATTTGTAGACGAGGATTGGGGTTTGTGCCTGCGCAGTGCACGCCATCAGGACAGAGTTGCCGGCGATCACAATCCCTCCCCAAAGCGCTTGTCGACGATTAATCATTCTTGCTCCCCTTGGTGACCGATTCAGCTATTCTGCTGCCAGCCCAGACGGATTGCATCCAATGGCCGAACGTCGCTTTGTAACCGAGGCTTGGTTTTTCAACCCAGCTCCAGGATAGCTCAGCGAGAATGCCAGTTACAGGCACCGCGATCAGGCCAATCAGCAGCGGCGGCGCTGACGGATGGAAAAACAGTACGGTCTGCATAACTGGGTAATGCCAGATATAGATGCCATAGGACCAGTCAGGAATGCGCGACGCGGTCGGCAACCCGCCCAGCCGGGCAAAGGCTATCCAGAACAAGGCCGAAGCGAGCGTGATATTCATGAAATGCTCGGCCCAAGGCGCGGCGCCGGACAGAAGCCAGAGCGGCAAGCCGACCACCGCGACCCCCGGAGCGAGAGGCAAGTAGTCGCGCCAACCGTGGATCACCATTCCCAGAGTGAAGGCTGCCGACAGGCGCGCAGCGCTCATGATCACGGCCGGCGCTTCCACCCAGAACAAGGTGAGCGCCAAAAAAGCCGCGGAGGCGAGAGCGAACAAAACGAGATGAGACCATCGCCCCCACGGAATTGGCGTGAAAAACACGATGGCAGCCGCCAGATAGGCGATCACTTCATAGCGCAACGTCCACAAAGTGGCGGAGAACTCACCCGCTCTGGGCAGGTCGGCATACACCCCGGCGGGGCCATGTTCCGTATCGAGAAAGCCCAACACCTGAACCGGGTAAAGCCAAGTTTGTGAACGCGTCCAATACTCCGCCGCCTCCAGGCTGGTCACCACCGGACCGATGACCAGGGTCGCCGTCAGTGAAAGCAGCACCAAGGCAGGCAGGATCCGAAGCGCGCGCGACGCCGCATAGATGAACACATTGGCCCGGTGCTCCAGACTGTCTGCGATCAAAAATCCGCTGAGGATAAAAAACGCGTTCACCGCAGCATAGCTGAGCGACCAGCCGTTGATCATCAGCGGGGGCGGTAATTCGGGCCCATGCGTGACGATGATGGCGTGCTCAACCAGAACCGCAGCTGCCAAGCCTAGGCGCAGGGGCGTTAACCGGTTGTCGTGGCCTGAATAGGCCTGGCCGATGGTTCTCAGTGCAGAAATCGGTTCGCCCCTCGAGATATTCTCCGGGTTACGCAGCCGGCCGGCTATTCCCTCAGCACCGAATCAAGTCTGCGACCACCCACCTGCCCCCGGAGCGGGCACGATAACGGCGAACGAGATCGGACCGACTGGCCTGTGCCCAGGAACGGATTGCCAGTCAGCGGCTCGAGGGCTTGTGGGTTGGCGCCCCGAAAACACGATTGCCCAGTTTCCGGATGCCGGATCTGGCAGGTCGCTCAAGCCATTGATAGGTCGCGCTTGATGCAATGATCATGAGCGCGAACAGGACGATGAACACGCCGGTCGACATTGTTTCATCGATCAGGCCGAACACATCTTGGAGCACATTGAATGCGACCATGAAAAACGGCACGTGGATCATGTAGATCGCGTAGGAGATATCGCCGAGATAGCTCAATATATCGGACTTGGTTCGGGCGACCGCATGGCGGTCCAGCTCGGCCAGAAGAAAAATGAGCGGCGCGCCCAAAAGGGCGATGACGCGATCATCCCAAGCCCAGTGGGCCGCGGCCAGATAGACGATGATTGCGGCGGCGAGCCCGATCCTTGCGACCGTTTTGGACAGGGAGTAGCGCTGCCCGAGCCGATAAAGTGCTGCACCCATCAAAAATTCCGGGATGATGCGGATAACACCGAAACGCTCGGTCGCCATCGGCAGCGTCTCGCCGAACAAGCGCAAATGCACCTGATCGAGCGCGAAAAAGAGCGCGGTGGCGATGATCACCAACATCCACGGTCGCTGCTTCAGCCGGATTGCAATCATCAGATAGGCCGGAAAGGCGAGATAGGCGAACCATTCCGCGCTGATCGACCAGGAAGGGCCATTCCAGCCGAGTTGAGGCGCAAAACCCCAAGCATGGATCATCAACAATTGAGCGGGTAAATCGGCGATCGGGAAGCGATCCGGATCGAAGGGGGCGCCCAGCTGCGTCGCGGCGACGGCCACCACGGCGAGAAACGCCAAGGTGGCTAGGTGCAGTGGATAGATGCGGGCGAACCGCGCCAAGATAAAACGCCCGAAATGGAAATCACCGGTTTCGCGGGACGCGACATAGACGTGGGTCAAAACGAAGCCCGACAGGATGAAAAACAGATCGACCCCAAAACGGCCCATCGCAAAAAGATTGGTTGCGGCGTCTACATCAACCACCCACGGCGCCCGCCAGTGATAAAAGACCACCCAAATCGCTGCGAAAAAGCGGATGCGGGTCAGGCCGGGAAGCTGTGCTGGATACTGCATCGATCAACTCCCCGGCAGTTTGATGTCATGAGATTACGCGACGGACCGCTGGCCCCCTCAGGAAAATATGGAGGCGCCTTGGTTTGCCGGAGACCGGCTCTAGGCCTGTGACCTTTCGACGGATTGCAAAAGACTGAGGGATACGGACACTGTTTGCGTATTCTCGATAGACGGCCTCGTTGAAGAGGTCATATGAGGCGGGACAGGCATGCTCGGACGACATCACAGGCAAGGCGGCTGGGCGAGGGGTTTCGTGACTCTTTTTGCCGCGCTGGCTGTGACTTGGGCGATGCTGGCTGGCCCCTCGCTGGCAGCACCGTCCATCGATGCCTCAATCGTCATGCAGGCATGCTGTCCGCACGATGCCGAAATGAACGCGCCGATGCCAGTCGACTGTATGCAGATGGACTTGGCCTGCGGCAGTGACCGCGACTGCTCCTCGCCGGATTGTTCGATAGCAGCGAGTTCAACGGCAGCCGGGACACTGGACGGGTATCATCTCGCCACGCCGGGGCCGGGCTTCGAGACGCGCGGCCAGATAACGTCCAGCCGTCCACGCAATATTGCCCTCCCCATACCCAAACAGCCTCCAAAGATCTGACGACAGCCGCCGCCTCGAGCGGATTTTCGTGCTTGTTTCAGTGAATTGGAGACATTGATGTTCCATACCGCGATGGCCCGTCTGGCCATGACGGCGCTTGTATTCGGCGTCGCAGGTCTTGCCGAGGCCCAGGACTACCCCCTGTCACTGCCCGAAGCTGTGCTGCTGGCCAGCGAGGCCGAAGAGCCCTCGGTCGAGGTCTGGCAGGCCCGCGCCGAAGCGCTCGACAGTCAGGGTATCGCCGATGCGGCGCTGCCCGATCCAATGCTGAGAGTTGGGTTGGCGGGCGTTCGCCTGAGCGATTTTGATCGCAATCGTGAGGGCATGACCCAGGCGCAGGTCAGCATTCGTCAGATGTTCCCACGCGGCGACACCCAACGCCTGTCGCGCGAAATTCGCGAGTGGGAAGCGCGTTCGGCTCGCGCCGCCGGAGCGCTGGAAGCCCGGCGCATCCGTTTGAGCGTCCGTGAAGCTTGGCTGGAACTCTATTTCTGGGAGCGGGCTGCAAGCTTGATCGCCGAACGTCGGACTGCGCTCGAACAGCTGGGCGAGATCGCCTCGGCCAGTTTTGCCGCCGGAGACCGCAACAGCCATGATGTTATCCGGATCGATCTGGAAACCCGGGTGCTGACCACTCGCCTGGTGGAGATCGAGCGCAATCGCGCGGTCGCACGGGCCGATCTCGGACGCTATCTCGGCGACCAGGCCGCGACGCGTGCCTTGACGCCGCAATGGCCGATTCTGCCGCCGCCGGGAGTGCTCGATGCGATGCGGGCGCAATTGGTCCGCCATCCGGCCATCGCCATCCTGGACGCGCGGATTTCGGCCCGCGATCGCGGCGTCGAACTGGCACAGCAGCGCTACCGACCCGGATTTTCGCTGGAAGCCGGCTACGGCCTGCGCGAAAGCCGCTCCGATCTGGCTTCGGTCGGCGTCGGAGTCGAAATGCCGCTGTTCAGCCATAGCGGTCAGGATGCCGGCGTCGCCGCGGCCCGCAGCCTGCGCGAGGCGGAGGTGCTCAACCGGGATGCGGCCCTGCTGGATCTGAGTCGCGAGCTGGTCGCCAGCGATGCGAGCTTGCGGCAATTGACCGAGCATGCCGCGCTCTACAGGACGGAGGTGCTGCCGCGTTCGCGCGAGACGGAGGAAGCCGTCCTGCTCGCCTATGGCAATGAGCGGGCTGATTTTGCCGAACTGGTCCGCGCCGAACTGGCACTGCTCGATAACGAACTTGCCCTTTACCGAACCCAGGTCGATCTCCTGAAAATCCAGGCCCGGCTCATGTTTCTCGTCGGAGATCCGTCATGAATACACGAAACCTTGTCACCGCACTGGGCCTGCTGCTTGTTGGTCTCATCGCCGGCGCCGGCCTGATGTCTGTGCTCGGCTCCGGCTCCGGGCAGCCGGATGTCGCGGATGGACCCCGCGTGCTCTACTGGGCCGCGCCTATGGATCCGAGTTTTCGCAGCGATAACCCAGGCAAATCGCCAATGGGGATGGATCTGGTCCCGGTTTATGAGAGCGATGATACCGCCTCGGACGACGGTGCCATCCGCATCAACCCCTCTGTTGCGAATAATATCGGGGTGCGGACGGATGTGGTCATTCGCGGCCGCTTCCACCGGACCCTGTCCACGGTCGGTTATGTCAGGCCTGTCGATGGTCTGACATCGATGCTTGATGTCCGTGCCGAGGGCTGGATCGAGCACCTGCCCGTCTCGGCGATCGGCGATCGTGTGACCCGGGGGCAAGTGGTGCTGGAACTCTACGCCCCGGCCATCGCCACGGCCCAGTCCGAATATCTCCAGGCAGTTCAGATCGGGCGGGAATCCCTGCTGCAGGCGGCGCGATCGCGCCTTGTTGCGTTGGGCATGGATGCCGACCAGATCGCCCAATTGGGACGGCGCGGCAGTGCCGGTCGTACCGTGGCCATTCGGGCGCCGCAGGACGGCACCGTCATCGCGATCGGCATCCGAAATGGCGCCTTCGTCCGCCCCGGCGGCCAGCTGATGACAATCAGCGATCTGGGGACGGTCTGGGTAATAGCCGATGTGTTTGAGGACGATGCACAGCGCGTCCAGACAGGTGACCAGGCCCGGTTGGAGACGCGTTCCCTGCCAGGCCGGCAATGGGTCGGCGAAGTTGAATATGTCTACCCGACCGTCAATCCGCAAACCCGCTCCGTGCCGGTGCGGATCCGGCTGGACAATGCCGACGGCGCCTTGCGGCCCGACATGTATCTCAATGTCGCAATCGAGACCGAGCGGCGCGCCAATGTGCTGCAAATCCCGCTCGAGGCGGTCATCCGGACCGGTCGTTCAGAACGGGTGATCCTGGCAGAGGGGGACGGGCGTTTCCGTCCCGCCAGCATCGTCACCGGCGCCGAATCCGGCGGCATGGTGGAGGTGCTTTCCGGCCTCGCCGCCGGCGAGCGGATCGTCGTGTCGAGCCAGTTTCTGCTCGATTCCGAAGCCAGTATTCAGGGCGCAATGCTCCGCATGAGCCCTCCAGGCGCGGTAATCCACGAACCGGTACCACCGGGGGATGATGTGCCGATGGATATTCGCACGAGCGGTACCGTTCTATCGCTCATGGCTGGCCATGGCATGATCGAAATCGAACACCCGGCCATTCCCGAACTCGCCCGCGCCGCGGGCACGACGATGTTCAATGCTGTGTCAGGCGTCGACCTGTCGGGCATCGAACCCGGCGCGAGTGTCGAATTTACACTGGTGGACGCCGGGGAGGCGGACTGGCGGGTTGGCTCTATCGAGACGCCAGCTGCGACTGATGGAGAGCAGCCATGATCGCGGCCCTCATCCGATGGTCGATCACCAACCGCATGATCGTCCTCATCCTCGCCGTCTTGCTGGCCGGCTACGGCACATATTCCCTGTCGCGCACGCCGCTGGACGCCATTCCCGACCTGTCCGATGTCCAGGTGATCATCAAGACCACCTATCCCGGACAGTCACCGCAAGTGGTGGAAGACCAGGTCACCTATCCGCTTACAACCGCGATGCTGGCCGTGCCCGGCGCGGTGACGGTCCGGGGCTATTCCTTTTTCAATGACAGCTATGTCTACATCATCTTCGAGGACGGGACGGATCTCTACTGGGCCCGTTCGCGGGTCCTGGAATATCTCAGCCAGGTCGCGCCGCGCCTGCCCGCGAGCGCCTCACCGGAGTTGGGCCCAGACGCGACCGGGGTTGGCTGGATCTACCAATATGCACTGGTGGACCGCACGGGTCAGCATGATTTGGCCCAATTGCGCTCGATCCAGGACTGGTTCCTGAAGTTCGAATTGCAGACCATTGAGGGTGTTTCGGAAGTCGCCTCCATTGGCGGGATGGTGCGGCAATATCAGGTGGTGGCCGATCCCGACCGCCTGCGCGCCTATGGCATCCCCTTGTCGCATCTGCGCACGGCGATTCAGCGCGGCAACCAGGAGAGCGGCGGCCGCGTCATCGAAATGGCCGAAGCTGAGTACATGGTGCGCGCCTCGGGTTATATCGAAGGCATTTCGGATCTCGAAAACATCCCGCTCGGCCTCAGCGAGGCCGGTACGCCGATCCTGCTCTCAGACGTGGCCGATATCCGGCTCGGGCCGGAATTGCGCCGCGGGCTTGGCGAGTTGAATGGTGAAGGCGAAGCGGTCGGCGCCGTCATCATCATGCGCTATGGCGAGAACGCCCAGGCGACCATCGAACGGGTCGAGCACCGGCTCGATGAATTGCGCGGTTCACTGCCTGACGGCGTCGAGATCGTGACGACCTATAACCGGGCTGGCCTGATTGACCGCGCCGTTGAATCCCTGAGCGAGAAACTGATCGAGGAATTTATCGTCGTTGCGCTGGTGTGCGTGATTTTCCTGTTTCACATCCGCTCCTCGCTGGTGATCGTGTTCAGCCTGCCCTTGGGTGTATTGGCCGCTTTTGTGGTGATGAACGCCCAGGGCATCAACGCCAATATCATGTCGCTCGGCGGCATCGCGATTGCGGTCGGGGCGATGGTCGATGCGGCCATCGTGATGATCGAAAACCTGCACAAGCATATCGAACGAGAACCGCTGACGCCGGAGAACCGCTGGCGCATTGTCGGCGATGCCGCATCCGAAGTCGGGCCGGCCCTGTTCTTTTCGCTATTGATCATCACTTTCAGCTTCGTGCCGATCTTCGCCCTGGAAGCCCAAGAGGGGCGGCTGTTTCACCCGCTCGCCTTCACCAAAACCTATGCGATGGCAGCGGCAGCGGGTCTGTCGGTGACGTTGGTGCCGGTGCTGATGGGCATCTTCATTCGTGGCAAGATCACGCCGGAGCACAAGAATCCGGTCAACCGGATCCTGATCGCGGGCTATCGCCCCTTCATCAATCTGGTCATGGCGCGTCCCTGGGCGATGATCGGTCTGGCCGTGCTGGTTCTGGCCAGTTCGGCGGTGCCATTGTCGCGCATGGGCAGCGAATTCATGCCGGATCTGGATGAGGGCGATATTCTCTACATGCCGAGTGCCTACCCGGCCGCTTCGGCGGGCCGGATGGCCGAGCTGCTGCAGCAGACCAATCGCCTGATCATGACGGTGCCTGAAGTGCTGACTGTTTACGGCAAGGCCGGCCGCGCCGACACGGCTACAGATCCGGCACCAATGTCGATGATCGAAACCACGATCCAGTTGCGGCCGCGCGAGGAATGGCGCCCGGGCGTGACGATGGACAGCATTCGCGCAGAGCTGAATGCACTCGTCGATATTCCCAGCCTGACCAATGCCTGGGTGATGCCGATCCGGGCCCGGATCGACATGCTGGCAACGGGGATCAAGACGCCGGTCGGGATCAAGATCGCCGGGCCTGACCTGGCCGTCATCGCCGAGATCGGACAGGAGATCGAGGACATTATCGCGGGCGTTCCCGGTACCGCTTCGGTCTATGCCGAACGGGTCACCGGTGGGCGCTTCGTCGATATTGACCTCGACCGTCTCGAGGCCGCCCGCTTTGGCCTCAATGTCGCCGATGTCCATGATGTCATTCGCACCGCGATTGGCGGTATGACGGTGACCGAGAGCGTCGAGGGGCAGGAGCGTTATCCGGTCAATATCCGCTATCCGAGCGATTATCGCGGTTCGCCGGATCAACTCAGATCCCTTCCGGTGATTACGCCGGGTGGCGCCCAGATTCCGCTCGGTCGTATTGCCGATATTTCGATTGGTGCCGGGCCCGGTGTCATCCGCAGCGAGAATGCGCGACTGAATGGCTGGGTCTATGTCGATATTGCCGGAGTCGATATCGGCACTTATGTCGCCGGAGCCCAACGTACGTTGTCGGATCAGCTCGATTTGCCGCCGGGTTATTCGATCCGCTGGTCGGGACAGTATGAGTTCATGGAGCGGGCCAAGGCGAAGCTGGCCGTGGTGGTGCCGGTGACCCTGGTCATCATTGTGCTGTTGCTCTTCCTCAATTTCCGCCGCCTGATCCCGGTTCTGCTGATCATCGGCACGCTACCGCTCGCCCTGGTCGGTGGCATCTGGCTGCTCGACCTGCTCGGCTACAACATGTCGGTCGCGGTTGGCGTCGGCTTCATTGCCCTGGCCGGGGTGTCGGTGGAAATTGGCGTGCTGATGATCCTCTATCTCGAGCACGCCCTGGCAGACCGCCGAAAACTTGCCGCGGATGAGGGGCGTGAGCTGAGACCGGACGATCTCACCGCCGCAGTGACCGAGGGCGCCCTGCTGCGCGTCCGCCCGATCATGATGACGGTTGCCGTGATCATCGCCGGCCTGCTGCCGATCATGCTCGGCAGCGGCACCGGCTCCGAAGTGATGCGACGCATCGCGGCGCCAATGGTTGGCGGCATGATCAGCGCGACCGTGTTGACCTTGCTGGTGATCCCGGCGGCATTTTTGATCTGGCAGACAATTGAGCTGCGCCGGCGGCAGCGGCAATTGCCACAGTCTGGAGGCGTGCCGAGCGAGGGTTAGAAGGACTCTGGAGCCGGTTCATGGGCCGTGTCGCCGATGGACCGGCCCAGGCTTCCAGCCGAGATTGGGTTGACCGCGGGTCGGGATTGTCATGCCGGCCCCGCTGCACCCGAATTGAGGGGCGTGGCAAAATGGCGCGTAATACCTCCGCGATTGTCCGGAGGAGTGGAGCATGATTGTGTTGCGTAGCCTGATGTTGGCCTTGGCTGCGGCCGGCTTGGCGCTGGCCTCGACTCAACCGGCATGGGCGCATCCGCCCGAGGAACACACAGACGCCGCGGTCGCCGTTGATCAGTCGGCCGCCGCCGCTCCGGTGGCCGCAACCGAAGAAATTCCTGCCGCGACCATGAATGCGTCGCTCCACGAGCAGGCTGCGCCTCATGACCACGGCGCAGCTTCCGCGCACCAGGACAGCAGCCCAGCCGCTGCCGCCGATCAAGATGAGCCTGTCATGCCGCGGAGCCATGATGATTCGGTCCCGCATGAACATGGTGCGGCGACGGAGGAAGGACATCACAACGAAGCCGCACCGAATGCGCATGGAGCCGAGGCGCCGGACGGCCATGGTGCAGAGGGCGGACATAGTCACTGGGGTGATAATGGTGCGAACACGCCTTTGGAAAAGGCCATAGAAGAGTTGGGCGTATATCATCCGCTTCTGGTACATTTTCCGATCGCATTGATCCTGGCCGCCGCTTTGGCTCAGGCGCTCAATCTGGCCGGTATGCGGATTTCCAATGCAGACACAGTCCGGTTTCTGGTCTGGGCAGGCGCGTTTGGTGGCCTGGCGGCGGGCCTGCTGGGCTGGGCACATGCCGGGCCGATGGCGAGCGGCGAGGCCGGTATCATGCTGGCGCATCGCTGGATCGGCTCATCCCTGACATTGGGACTGTTCGGCGTCGTAGCTGCAGTCGAATGGCATCGGAAGAGCTCGAGTAGCGGTTCCGCCCTCGTGTTGAATTTGAGCTTGTTTACGGCTGCCGCAGCGGTGGCAATCAACGGCTTTCTTGGCGGTTCGCTGGCGCATGGCGGCGTTACCCATTTGATGGAGATGTGATCATGAACACCTATAAAATGATGGCGGCCGGTGCGGTCGTCCTGTTCGGCGCAGACTTCGCTTCGGCTGATGAACCTGCGGATGTCAGCGCGGTGCTGGAGTCTTATTCGACCGCGCTGGCGGCCGAGGATGCCAGTGCTGCAGATCCCTGGGTCCTCGCCGACGGTGATGATTTCACGATATTTGAAGGGGCAGGAGAGGATATTGGCTGGTCAAATTATCGCGACCATCACCTGGCGCCGGAATTTGCCTCGGAGGATGTCAACTTTCAGGTTTACGACTGGTCAGGATATTCGGTTCGGGTTGATCACGACATGGCGGTCGCGACCTTCGATATCCGCATGGAATACTCGGTTCGCGGCGGAGACCGCACGCGCGACGGACACGGAACTGCGATACTGTCCCGGACCGCTGCCGGCTGGCGCATCCGGCATTTGCACACATCTTGAGGAGAGGGCGTATTCATGGACGATAACGAGCTTGACCGGCGCCTTCGGGAACTAAAAGGCCGGCCCACCTTGCCGCAACCGGACGTGTTCGAATCCAATGTCTGGCGCAAAATCCGGCAGAGTTCGAACTGGCCGGAGCGCATGATGGCCGGCTGGTGCAAACTGGCACCCGCCATCGCCTGGCGGGCAGCGCCGGCGGCTCTCGCTTTGGTGATCGGCGGCATTTCGGGGGCGGCGATGTCGACTCCGCAATCCCATGATGAGTTGGATGTGTTCCGCGCGAACTCATCCTATCTGCTTGCTTCGAAGATGGATTCTCAGGAGGCTCGGCACTGATGGTTCGCACCGGTCTTGTCGCAACGGCTTTGGGGTTGATTGGCGGGTTTCTCGGCGTTTGGCTTGGGCTCACTTTTCTTGGGGGCGGCGCTGCCGATGAGGCGAGTTTCCACAATCTCGTTCATGAAGACCTCGTCCTGTCGCAACAGCAAGAAGTGGCAATCGCCATGCTGGAGCGTGAGTTTTCGGTTCAACGTTCCAATGACGAGGCGCGGATGAGCAGTGCGCGCCAGGCTCTGGCCGTGGCGTTGCTGCGCGACCAAGCGCTCTCGGAAGACGTCACACGCGCTGCGGCGAATATTCATCGGGCGATGGGCGATTTGCAGCTTGAGACACTCAGCCACATCCTGGCCATGCGCGCCGAACTCGACCCGGACCAACGCGTCGAGTTCGACAGACATCTCGCGCGAGCGCTCGATGTCGAAAGCTGAGAGCGGCAATGGGCCTGCCGTGTCCGATGCCGATCTGGCGGACCGCGCCCGATCAGGTGACAATGCGGCCTTTGGCCAGTTGATCCGCCGGCATCAGGACGCAATTTTTCGCTTCCTTTCGCATCAAGTCAGCAACCGGGCAGATGCCTCTGATATCGCCCAAGAGACCTTCGTGGCGCTGTTCCGCTCGCTGGACCGGTATGATACCGGCCGCCCTTTTCTCGCCTGGGCCTTCGTCATTGCACGCAACAAGGCGCGCGATCACCATCGCCGCCGCACTGCCCTGCGCTGGGTGGGCGTTGATGATCAATATGACCGCATGGCCTCGCAGGCACCGGATCCGGAACGCGAAGTCGCGGACCGCGATGAGCTTTCACAGGTCGAGCGCCTGATCCGGGCCCTTCCCGAGGGGCTTCGAACGCCCTTGCTGCTCTCGGCCATGGAGGGCATGTCTCATGAGGAAATCGGCGCGGTGATGGATATGTCAGCGAAAGCCGTTGAGGTCCGGGTCTATCGCGCCCGCAAGTCTCTAAAAACGCAGCTCTCGCGTGAGGGCTGAGCCGGCCCGGACCGTAATCCTTGCATCGAATGCGCGGCCCCCGAAACGATCCCGACGGGGCAAGCCAAAACTGATCCAAGGAGAATAACCATGAAGTCACTCGTTATTACGTTGATCGCCTCAGCCAGTGTAAGTTTGGTGGGCGGTGCCGCCTGGGCTCAGGAGCATGACCACGGCGCGATGACCGAGGAAGGGGCCACCTCCATGCCGACCATGGAAGATTGTCGGTCGATGCATCACGAGATGATGGAACGCCATGCAGCCAATGACGCCGCGGCTGATGCGCCGGCCATGTCGGGCATGGAGGGTATGTCCGAGGCCATGCGCGAGCGCATGTCGCAATGCCATATCATGATGCAAGCGGCTCATGGCGAGGAGGGCGACACCATGCACCACGCTGGCGCCGGCGCGATGCGCCAGCACGAACCCGCCACCGACGCGGATGATGCCGGTCACCAGCATGGCGAAACCTCCCAACCGCACTAGCGGGACAGCCAAATGGGGGCATGGTGGCAATCGCCGCTGATCTTGATCCGGGTCGATAGACCGCAGGCCAGGGGCGCAGCGCCCTTTGCCGCCACACCCCCGGTTTCCAGCGCCGGGTTCCTGCATTGTCCGGCGTCCGGATCAGCCCGGCATTTGCCGCCGTCGCGCCGCCAGATGAAAAAGGCTCCGAAGTGTCCAGCCAATACAAAGTGAATAGCCTGACCCTGGCGGGTGCTGTCGCCATGGGTACTGGCGTCATGATCGGTGCGGGCATATTCGCGCTCACCGGTCAGGTCGCAGAGCTTTCCGGGCCGCTCTTCCCATTGGCCTTCCTGTTGGCCGCGGTGATCAGCGGGTTCAGCGCCTATACCTATATCAAGGTGTCCAACAAATATCCCTCGGCCGGAGGGATCGCCATGATCCTGCACAAGGCCTATGGGCCGGCAACGATCACCGGCGGCGCGGCCATGCTGATGGCCTTCTCGATGATCATCAATGAGAGCCTGGTGGCCCGGACCTTCGCCACCTACGTGCTGCGCCTGTTCGACGTGGGAAGAACCGAAGTGCTGATTCCGGTCCTGGCATTGGGCCTGATCGTCTTTGCTTTCCTGGTCAATATTGCCGGCAACCGGGTCATCGGAGGGCTCTCCAAGCTTGCGGCGATTGCCAAGATTGGCGGCATTCTCGTCTTCGCCGTACTCATCCTCTGGGCCGCTGGGTTCAGCTATCAACCCGCCACAGCTGCCATTGCCGCCCCGACCTCAGTCACCGGATTTCTCGCCGGCGTCGCCCTGGCCATCCTCGCCTTCAAGGGCTTCACAACCATCACCAATAGCGGCGGTGAGTTGAAAAACCCGAAGCGAAATGTCGGTTGGGCGATAATGATCTCCTTGGCGATCTGTGTTGTCGTCTACCTGCTGGTCGCTTTCGCCGTTGGATCAACACTATCGATCAACGAGATTGCCGCCGCACGTGATTACTCCCTGGCCGAAGCCGCCCGTCCGGCCTTCGGGGATGCCGGCGTCTGGTTTACCGTCGCCATTGCCATAATCGCGACAGCCTCCGGGGTGATTGCCAGTGTTTTCGCGGTCTCGCGCATGATTGCCATGTTGACCGAAATGAAGCTGATCCCGCACAGGCATTTCGGCATGCCGGGCAATATTCAGACCCATACGCTGGTTTATACCGTTGTCGCGGCGGGCGCGCTGGCGGCCTTCTTTGATCTGGGCCGCATCGCCTCGATGGGGGCGATTTTCTATCTGGTTATGGACGTGATCATCCACTGGGGTGTTCTGCGCCGCTTGCGCGAGGATGTGGGCGCGAATCCTGCCGTGCTGATCAGCGCCATTCTGTTTGATCTCGTCGCGTTGGGGGCCTTCCTGGCCATGAAGGCCATGAGCGATCCGGCGATTATCGCAATCTCCGCGGCCGGAATTCTCGGCATATTTGCATTCGAAAAATTCTACCTTGCTGGATGCCGGGAGCATGAAGAGCCCGGCGCGGCGGATCATCATGGCTGAATATGGCCCTTCTAATGGCCATCCGTGCAGTCATCGCGAGCCCGCCATTCTGTGTCAGCGATGAAACAGCCGGTAGAGCGGGACGAACAGGACCGCGGTGTACCAGCCGTAAAGAAACGAACCGATGGCGCCGAACAAGACGCCCTGCGGTGTCAGCCACTCGAAGCCGGGCAGTAGCGGCGCCCAGGCCTCGTGCATGTGAAATTGTCCCGGCGCGATCAGGCCGAAAATGATGCAGAGCAGGTAGGTGACCAGCAGAAAGCTGGACAGGGTCAGGCCAAGCGGCACAACGCGCGGACCTTGACGGGATGGCTGTTCACTCATAGCGTGGTCCTCTCGTGTGTTCACACGGGGACTACGCCCGGAAGGTGGGCTTTCCCTCATTTTCGCCAGGATCTGCCGTGGATTCAGTTGACACGCGGTCGCGAAACCAGCGCAGGCGCCAGTAAATCGGCGGGTTCCCGGCAAGGGGCAGACCTCACTGAACGAGAAACGTCGAAGTAATAGCGCCGGAGAGGCTCCGACTTTGTGCGACAGCTATTTGGTACCACCGGAGAAGCTTCTGAGGGATCTCGATGCCGCTATCGTGGTCACTGACCGATCCGACGGCCCCAACCCGGGTTGCCCCAACGGAAAATCCGGCTGAGTTTGACGGTCGAGGTCTTTGTGGGAGCCCCGAATGGTTGCTCCCACAAAGACCTGATGTGCCACTGCTACAACGACGAGCGATCCGGGCCGAATCTTTGACCCGTCAGGTTTGGCCCCCGCCCGCCCGGCGCTCTTAGCTAGCGGCTGGCCGCCGGCCCCCTACAGAGATCGGGTTATGGGGGAACAGACGAATATCAAGTACGCGGGGGCTTTCCTGTCCCGCCGATGACAGACGGCTGCGGCATCTTTGGTTGGTGTGTCGCGATAACGCCAGCGTCGGCACGATTGACCTGTCTGGCACGCGCCCCGCCCGCATCAAACGCGGAAAAGATTGGGGATGGCGCTGACTGGCGAAGCGCCGTCACATCCCACATAGCGCGTCAATTGAGCTTGAGGCTGGGCAAGTCCGAGTAGTTTCCGCTCAGTCTAACAAATAGCCTTACTGCCGCACTCAACTCGGTGAGGCGGCGCCCGTGTGGCTACGCGCTCACCAATTCGCGCCGATACTCTGAATGTTTGAGCTTCGTATTTGCCGAAGCCGGAACAGCCCACCCTTCCGGAAACAGCCAAGCTCCGGCGCTGTTGGCCAACATGACCAATGGTTCTGAGGACACAAGTTCACTGCGACCACCAACCGCGCCCGTGTAAACGGCCCGTACCGACACAATTTGCCGCCGATCGCTCGAAGCTTGCCAATACGCTGCAACGAACAGAACATCCATGTCGTCGCTGGATCTGACCAGATAGTACTGCGGGGTGCCCGTCGAAGTTACCACTTTGAATCGGTATCCCATCAGTGGGATCAGAGCCCTGTTTGCCTGCGGCCAATCTCGCATATTGTCAGGGTCTGCAATGCTCACCGGCTCAGCATTGTTCAGGATCGGAAGCATGCGTTTTTCCAAACGCCCGCCAATATTGACGATGGCGGGGAAGGCATCGCCAGCCGATATTGCCTTACCCATGCGCCAAGCCGGGTTTCCGCGAGTTTCGAGATCGAGTTGACCGCTCAAGCTCAATTGAGTCAGCATGACCTGTTCGTCACACATGACGTAGTGCGCAATCTCCATAAGAGACTCCTTGAAAGATTCGGATTTAGGGAAAAGGCGGCACCGCCGCGAATTTTCACCTTACCACAACCTGCCGCATTTGCAAGAAAACTCTGAAGGCCGACAGGCATGGAGCGCGCATGGTGTCCTTGGATTCGCTTGCCGAAACGAAACGCCGACCCAACGGTCTGATTGCTGAAGCCTAGATATGACTGAGCGCAGACCTAGAAGCTCTGGTGCTGTCACAATAATGCTGGACGCTCGGACGGCAGAAGAGGGTGAGGTAGGGCTTTTGACCGGCGATCGAAAGCTGGAGTTTTGGGAGCTTCTGCGCTTCGAACCTTCGGAACCAAGTCATTGGGGATTCACCCTCCCAGGACGCAACCGTTTCGCAGGATATCCAATTCTTTGCGAACTCCTCTAGGCTGGAAAATTGTATCTTTTCTTGTCGGGCCTTGATGGGTTCGAGAAACTCCATGCTGATGGCTGCCCTTATGGCATTGTCATTGGTGTTCAGGACGAGCCTGGCATCCGACTTGGTGGCTTCAATACAGCCCCAATCCGCATGACCTGTACCCGGCTGGCTCTTGATCCAGTTGGCGAAGACCTTCTTCGGCAATCCCAATCGTTCAAGCGGCGGAAGGCCGGGCGTTTCGGAGACCCTGTTGGGCTGCAGTTCTGCTCTAATAATCGCCTCGCAAAGCGCCACCCAGACTGCCGGTGAAACCACCCAAGCCATCAATGACTGAAGCGGTATATACTCGGCCTTGCGCCTCCCGTTCGTTCCCGTGAGTTGGGATCTTAGTAGCTCCAGTGATGAACTTTCGAGGACAGGCTTGTTCGACGTCAGAAGTGCAACATCCGAGCATTGGACATCCTCCAGAAGGCCAGCCCGGACCATGGCCGGAATGACAAACGACGGCACGCCCAGTGACTTTGCGGCACGCACGTAATCAACGGACTGTCGATAGCGGTAAACCACGGCTTCTAGTTTCGCTTCATCAAACAAGACGGCGCCGCCGCTGCTAATACTCTGCGCGTGAAAGCACCGGCCGGCAGGTACAAGGCGTTGCAGGGTTCGATTGTCGATCCGGTACTTTGACCTCGCGTCGCCCACCGAGATAAGGCCTGAACGGGCACTGTTGAGCGTTGCCGACCCGGTCACAGCATAGAATGCTGTTCCTGACCTCCTGATCGCTTTGGGGGCCGTAGCCTCTACGAGGCCCTTGATTCGGTCCTGTTTGCCGCCCTGCGTGAGGTAGGCCTCCATCGAAGCGATGCCCTCGCGATACCGCGGCGTTCCCACTGTCCGCTGAAAGGTTTCAAACAGTTCCACCAGAGATTCGTCCCAATTGGCTAGAGCGTGAAATCCGAATGCAATATGGCCTGCCGTCAGATTTCGATATTCGCGTCCGCCCTTGAATGGATCCTTGCGGCCAGCTTGAGCACGTTCAAGGCCACGCTTTGCGCCAGCAAATCCGAGCACCGCCATGAACACGTCGCCGGCATCCCAATCGTGAAACTCGCCAGGTAGCGTCAAACGCTTGGAGTTGCGCTTTGATACATCTGGATCGACCAAGCAGAAGGCGTTGTGGTAGTCAGATGCCAGACCCTCGGACAGCAACTCAGGCTGATTTACGCCTAGCGGTGCCCTGCACTCTTGATAGGCGCACTCGTCAAAGCTCGCCGCTTTGTTCCATGGCTGCTTCCTGCCACACTGCGGGCAATCATTGGTCAAGGATATTAGAGAATGCGGGCAATGAGACGCGACCTCCAACAGCCAGAATGACGGGGTGTGGGTGATAGGGATAGAGCTTGCAGGAAAGCGTCGATTCTGCACCCGCACGAGTTCCTTGGGAAGGAAGGTTCCGAACCAATGAACGAATCCCGGGCGCCCTGCATTACATGCATCCCGGACCCAGCGAAAATCCACTTCCTCCGGTGAGAGTCCGAGCGCGAATGCGACTTGGTCAAGTTGGGCTTTCGGAGAAAGTCCGCCTCCATCGAAGCCCAGCATGCCCCTCAGCGCGCCAACGTCTTGTACCTGGTTCAACATGCCGGCACGGAAGAGCAAGCTATTGAGGTCTTCGTCAGCAAACGGTGCCGGGTGACCGGGCAGTCGAACCTGATGATACGCTTCCTCGGACAAGCTCATTGGGTAAATCCTGAAGCGCTCAATTTGGAGAAGTGATTGATGCGTTGCTTCTCGCTCGTCAGAAGGATGCCATCACTTGCCGTCTCAAAATCAGAGATTCGCAGAACTGCACGTTCTGCAATTATCATCTGCCGGAACGCTTCACGTACCAGTCGGATTGCTTGGCCAACCACTCCGTCAGCAGCTTGAAAGAGGCATGACTTAAACTCAGCTTTCTGGAACTCGCGGACGTTCTCTGCGATCTGCAACCGCTCCAGCTCGTCAAAAAACTCAGTGAACATCTTTCCGAAGAGAGCGCGGTCTGCCGGGTTAGTGAGCTGGAGCGGTGCAAGCTCGACAAATGGCCTTGAGCGCAACATCAATTGTTCGTTTGTCTGGTAGGGGTTTTTCGCCGCCTCTCCGACACCTGCAAGCACCAAGGGACATGGCCCTTCAATCAGGAAAGTCTTGACCAATTCTCCTACCTGCACGGCTCTAACCGCGTCGCGTGCCCCGCGAATGTGATGGCACTCATCCAGAATCAAGAGAAGCGTGTCCAGGTTCTCCAGCAACGTGAATGCGCGTTGCTGATATCGGTACTCATTCCCGCTCAACTTATTGAAATTGTGAAACCCACGATTTGCAGCGGCGGTGAAGATGCATTCGATCATGGATTTTCGCGTGACATCAGCGGGCAGCGTCACGTGCAGAATAGGAACTTGGCCGGGAAGGGTGGACTCAAGTTTCTCCGTTGCTTTGACGATGCTTGTGGTCTTGCCAGACTGCGACGGGCCAACGATCAGGACACTCGAGTGATCTCCTGACCTGTCACGGCTTTCGGCGATCAATTCACCAAAAATACTCTCCACCTGTTGGGTGCGTGCGGTCGGCACAAAGACTTTGCTAATTTTTGCGTTCATATCAGCAATTTTTCGGTGGCTTGGTGTCATCATTTTTCCCTCCAATTTTTTGGATCAAATTCCTCAAAAGCTTGCGGATCCGGCTGTTCCCGCCCTACCGCTGCGGAGCTTCCGCCAGTCAAACTGGCCCTATTGTTTCTAAGCTTCGTCAGGCCGGTCTTTCGGTTTCGGCGACGGTTTTCCTGGGACATCTTTTCCGCGTCGTCGAACACCTCTCGTTTGGCGCGTGCCAAACTGACGCCGCTGAGAGCATCCATTTCGCGGTTAGACCGGACCTTGAGGATTTCCTGATGGACAGATCTGGGCAGACCTGATGCGTAGGCTTGCTCAGTGCATGGCAGCTTCACATAGGAATTTCTCTTCGCATTGAAGACGGCGACCGACCCCATGTCGTCTGGTGTGACCCGAACATCGACGAGCACACTGGTGGCCGCAGACGTCGAGGGGCCGGCCTCGGACAGGAGGTCTTCAAGAAGTCCCGACAAGGCCGGTCCATTATATTGGAGATGGTCAATCCGGATGCCCTGGCGACCAAGCTTGCGCTGTTCCAGGATGCCAAATGAACAGTCGATGTGATCAAAGTTCTCGGCTTGGGGTTGGGGGGAGTGCTCGACCAACGTTGCCCAAACCTCGTTTGGGCAACGGCCATCCAATGCCGCATGCTTGCGCCGATGGTACACTTTGGTGATGAAATCCGTAACAAGGCGTTCGAGTTGCCGCAGTGTGAAGATCGCGTCTTTTTCCGGATCAAAACGCCGTTTTCTCAATTCAACAGGGTTTGCAGGTATGCCCCCGTCAAGTTCGTGAATGAATTCGTTTAGCGTCCTAAAGAAGCGCTCGACGGCTCCCTTGTACTGCGGCGTGGCGACCGGTGCGAAGTGGATTTCGATCGCATGATTTTCACATGCGCCCTTGAAGGATGGGCCCACGCCCTCGATGCCATTGTCCATGAGCAGTTGCCGGGGGAGGCCGTGCATAGGCCAAGGATTGCCAGTGAGTGAGTGTCGGTCCAGCCAGTCTTGCTTGGGGCGAACCATCTGGCGCATTACGCCACGCAGCGTCTCAATGGAAGGCGCCCGAATGTTCAAGTTGAAAGATACAACGGACCTCGTCGCTACATCCAGCGCAACGCAAAGTGTCGGGCGGCCCCAAGTAAGTCCGGTTTCCTCGTCTTTGAGGTGGATATCGAGGCTCGTGTGGTCGATCTCGACGATTTCCATCGGCCTATCGGCTTTGAGACTCCCGCGTACCGGAACATATGGAGCCGCCTTTTGGGCTCCGAATTTTTGCTCCAAACTTTTTGCGTTCTTGCCGGCCCGAATTCGCCGAAGGATCGTCGATTGAGACGGACATTGAAGAGGCGCGCAGCCGTGGGGGGTGGACGCGACATTGTGGTTGTGAATCGCGACGCAGATTTCTTCTACAGTGCGCGTGGGTTTCCGACGCGGAGATTCGTAGTGTTCAGTCACAAAGCGATTGAGGTAAACCTCGACTTCGTCATGCAATCGAGGGCCGGTCGCTCCACGCACTTGATTGTCCCGCATGAACGCGATCTTTCGATCACCAGGCGTGCCGCGATGTTTCACCCAACGCCGTACTGAACCGGGCGAGGGAACCGCGTGGCCCGCCGGGCCCTTATCTCGGACGGATTCTATGAAGCGGCGCAGCTTTTTGTCGCTCAATGGAACTGGGCTCTCGTCAAACTCCCTGCAATAGAACTGCCGGGTGAGTTCGCGAATCCCCACCCAGCCGCCAATTGCTTCAGGGGGAAATGCTTGTTGTTCCGCTTGGAATGCGAGGTTGGTTGCCGCCGGCGCGAGGCAACAGGATGGGCTGGCCGTGGTTGTGGTTCCGGCGCCCCCTGTTGTGACGAAGGTCAAACTTGGCGCTTGAACACGAACCAGCTGGACATCGTCAAGCCTGATATCGCCGGTGATGCGGAGGCTTGCGTTCATGAGCGCCCTCCCTTTCCCAGCCAGACCAACGTATCTGGCCCAATGGGAGAGATCGGCCGTATCTTCAAGACGCGGCGAACGACGAGGGCTGCAACTATCGCCTTGGTCTGACTCGGCGATCCAAGCGCGGATTCAAGGGCTTTGAGCCGCAGGCATCGTCGAGGGGTGTCGAAACACGCCAAGACGCGTGTGATTTGGGATTCGCTGACTGGTGTGCAGCTATAGTACACAATTTCGCATACTGCGGCGTAGCGCGAGGAGCGTTTTAGCTCGCTTGCAAACTCGACGCGAAATTCCCATCCCAACGCCTCAAAGCCTTTGGCGGCTTGTCTCCATCGTTCAACATCAGCTTCTTCGACGTCATTTCGGGAGAACTTCACCTCAATGATACGAGTTGGACCGTCGCAGAACTCAATCCTGTCTGGTGTGTACCAATAGGTATGTCCCTTGGACCGCCAGCTGAGTTTAACTGGCTGCGTCGCCATGTTTATGACGTCATCCCGGAACTCCGCAAAGAGCAATCCGGTTCTTTCGGCGCCGGATTCATACTGCAGGTGACGTTTGGCTTTTTGGCTGAAGAACACACCAGTCGGGCGCTTCCGGCGCCCGGTCACAACACGCCGCATAGGGGAAAAGTCTGGTGTATGCTCGAGAAGCATAATGGGCTCACCGGCAACGAAGATCTCCTTTGAGCCAACCTTCCCCGCAGCCTTGGCGGCTGACGGCCCGCCTGGTGACGAGTGTTCTGTGGGCTCGCTTGCTCCGGTTGGTGTCGAATAATCCCTCTTCATTGCGCCCTCCATATTTGTCGGTTAATCATCGATAATGATGAATAAGGCACAAATTGCGAGGTGTCAACCCAAAATCATCAATTTTGACGCATTGTCATCTGCGGATGCATCAATTATGAAGTCATCTCAACGAATCTGGAGATTCAATTTGAATTACGAGGACGCAGCTCAGGCTTGGGTACGGGGCACCATTCGTTCAGAAATGGCACGCTTGGAGATTGGCTATGCGGATCTGGCCCGTCGACTTACGGATCTAGGGGTCGAGATATCTGAACGGGCTTTGAGCAATAAAATCGCGAGAGGAACTTTTAGTGCCTCGTTCTTCGCCTTGTGCTTGGAGGCTCTTGCGGTGAACTATCTAAAGGTAGACCTGCTTGAACGTTCGGTGGGTGCAGAAACCGCCGCCAAGATGAAACTCAAATTCGCCGGTGAGAGGGACCTTGAGGCACTTCGGCGGCCGATGCTCGAGGCGAGAGGGCACAATCCCGAAATGGACGACGTGCTGGAGAAAATTCGAGAAATCATTGCGGACGATCGAAAAAGTCGCAGATAATATGCCGTAAAGTGGTGGCGATGCATCTGGACCGACACTCTCCAATACGCATCCATCGGGGTGTCCTGGACAGAGGGCTGTGCGGCCCCATTCCTAAAGTATTGATCGGAGCCTCATGCCTAGACAGCGTGCAGGCGTGCGGCATGCAGCCTCTAACGCCATCGTCCGATAGTAGGCCGCAGCAGGCGAGGAAACCTCAAGTGGGTAGAGGCGGCTGAATCACACCCTGTGACCCAAATGAATCAAAAGCTCTGACGCTTCACACGAACACCGCACCCGACTCTTTGGAGTGTTCGGACTTCGTCCGGTGGGGCGCACCATTTTTCACATATTGCGCGAATTTCGTCCGGGTCAGTGGCGCTACAGCTGTGTGGGGTGAAGTCGGTCGATCAATTGAAAAATTGTCGGGACGTGCCGGCTATATGTTTCTATAATGTTCTGCGTCCAATCGATTCGAGACCGACAATGACTGATGATCAACTTGAGCCTGTTCACTTGGTTGAGGATGAGACGACTGGTGATCGATTTTTGGTCTACGGACAAGAAAATGGCCAACGATTAGATATCCGTTTTGTTGGAGACACCTTGTGGATGACGCAGGCCCAAATTGCGGACTTGTTTGGTCGGTCTCAGCCAATTATTTCCCGACATATCAAGAATATATTTGCTGAGGGTGAACTGAGCGAAGAGGGCAATATGCGAAAAACGCATATTGCTTCGGCGACCCGCCCAGTCACGATCTATAATTTGGACGTCATCATTTCCGTCGGCTACCGAGTCTCGTCGGCGCAGGCGACAGCGTTCAGGCGTTGGGCGACGGGGATATTGGTTCAGTTTGCCAAGAAGGGCTTCGTTGTAGACTCACCGCGTCTAAAAGATCCGGAGAATGTCGACCGAGTTGCGGAGCTTCGCGAAATTATTCGGGACATTCGCTCTGACGAAGCGAATGTTTATCGCGAGTTGAGAGCCATCTGCGCTTTGTGCCAAGACTACGATGGGACGCAAGAGGCAGCTCGAGAGTTCTATCAGCGGACACAAGCGAAGCTTGTTTACGCGGTAACCTCGCACACTCTATCTGAAATTATCGCGGAGCGTGCGAATCACAACGCTGAGAATATGGGGCTGCAAACATGGCCCAAGCAAAATATCCGGAAGCAAGATGTCTCCGTATCCAAAAATTATCTCGCTGAGGGTGAAGTCCGGGAGCTAAACCGGCTCACTACAATCCTACTCGACATTTTTGAGGATCAGCTCGATTTGGGTCGGCTCGTAGTGATGGCTGATGCGACAGCTTTGCTGGACCAGCAATTGCACCAGCTCGGCCGCGCTGTACTGAAAGCGGGTGGTAAAGTGAAATCCGCTGCAGCCAAGCGGCGGGCGGAAGAGCAATATTTGAGGTATGATCGCCGCCGTAAACTGGAGCGGCAGCAAGCGGCAGACGCCCAAATTGCCGCCCTCGCAAAGGAGGCAAAAGGCCTGCCAAGGTCCCCGCGAGGCTAGCACCAAGGGGGCTTCCAACCGGGTACGGACTGACCCTCGTAGACATTTCCACCCGGCTCTACTGGTCCAGCCACGAATCCCCTGCCCAGCTTGCGGGATCCAGCTCGAACAGGCTGGCCAGTTGCCGGTACACCTCGGCTTCCTCGCGTTGCAATTCAGCCGGCCGTTCGAAGAAGGTCTCGACTGCGACCGCGAAGAATTCCTGGGGTCCGGTCGCGCCATAGCCGTCAAGAACTGACGGCTGGCCGCTTTCGACCTTGCGGCGGAGGGCCTGGAAGGCGCCGACGAAGACGTGCTCCCATTTGGCGAAGCTTTGCCCCTTGTTCAGGACCGGAGCGCCATCCGTGTGGCCCGAGAGATCATCGAGCTGGTGGGCGAATTCGTGCAGGACGACGTTGTGACCATCGCTGTCGTCGAGCGCGCCTTGCCGCGCGTCAGCCCAGGACAGGATCACGGGGCCGCGGGCCCAGCTTTCGCCTGTGCGCACCGTCTCGCGCTCCGTCACGACATAGCCGTCATGCTCCGCCCGCCGCGACTTGAAGGCGGCCGGGTAGATCAGCACGGTGCGCAGATTGACGTACCAGCTCTGCGTATTGACGACGAGAAGGCAGGCCTGCGCCGCGATCGACAACCGCATCTCGTCGCTCACCTCGACACCATTGCAGCCGATAAATTCGATCTGGTGCAGAAACAGGGCGATCTTGCCTTCCAGCGTCTGCCGCAAGGGCTCCGGGAGCTTTCGCAGCAGTGGTACTGAGGACAGGACGATGGCGCGCTGATCGGGCGAAAGCTGCGAGGCGAGCAATTGCTTGCGCCGGCGCCGTTCCGACCAGTAGCGAACGGCCAGAAAACCAATACCGAGGAGAAGGAGGGTGAGCAGGGCGGCCATGGCGCCTTGCTACGCCGGATGGCGATGGCGGGAAAGCACCCTGCTCCGTCGGGCGGGATTGACTGATTAGTCAGTCACCTCTATACAGCCCGCATGACCGACAAGCGCACCCGATTGATCGAGACCGCGATCCGCCTGTTTCACGAGCGCGGATTCTGGGACACGCCGACGGCCCTGATCGCTCGCGAGGCCGGCGTCGCCAATGGCACATTGTTCAATTATTTCCCGTCCAAGGCGGCGCTGGTCGAGGCGGTCTATCTGAGCCTGAAACAGTCCTGGGCGACGCATCTGCAGGCCGCTGCGCCGTCCTCGGGCAGTGTGCATGACCGGCTGGCGGGCTATTGGACCGGCGCAATCGACTGGGCGCGGGCGCATCCCGATCATTATGCCCTGCTGGGGCAGTTGAAACTCTCTGACGAGGTCGGCGACGGCGCCCGCGCCCACGGCATCGACATGTTCGCCGCGACGCTGGAGCTGATCGGGGAAGCGATGGCGCAAGGCGTGATCCACCCGATCGAGCCCGAGCTGCTGAAGACGCTCGCCGAGGCCCAGATCTGCGCCGCGATCGAATTCCTCGGGAGCCACCCCGACGTCCCGGCTGCCGAAACCGCCCGCACATCATACGAGATTTTCTGGCGCGGCATTGCCGTCGCCCCGACAGGAGACTGAGTCCATGACACAGATCAATCCGCAGGCCCCGATCATGGTCACCGGCGCGACCGGCTATCTCGCCGGCGTCATCGTCAAACAATTGCTCGAGGCGGGCCATACGGTCCACGCCACCGTGCGCAATCCCGACAAGGTCGAGGGGCTGAAATACCTCAACGCCATCGCCGCCGGCACGCCGGGTCAGATCAAGTATTTCAAGGCCGATCTGATGGATGCGGCCTCGTTCGAGGCGCCGATGGCGGGCTGCGAGCTGGTGATCCACACCGCCTCGCCCTTCACCCTGAATGTCAAGGACCCGCAGACCGAACTGGTCGACCCGGCCGTCAATGGGGTGCGCAATGTGCTCAACGCCGCCAATGCGACCGAGACGGTGAAGCGCGTGGTGATGACGTCGAGCTGCGCCGCGATCTATGGCACCAATGCCGATATCGAGCACATGCCGAAGAAAATGCTCACTGAGGACGAGTGGAATACCAGTTCGAGCCTGACCAATGAGCCCTATGCCTATTCCAAGACCCTGGCCGAGCGCGGGGGCTGGAAGATCGCCGGCGAGCAGGATCGCTGGGACCTGATCGCGATCAATCCGTCCTTCATCCTCGGACCGGGTATCAATCCTGAGACGACCGGCGAGAGCTATGCGATCATGATGCAGTTCGGAACCGGCGCGATGGCCAATGGCGTGCCCGATTTCCGCATCGGCATGGTCGATGTGCGCGAAGTCGCGAGCGCCCATATCAAGGCCGGTTTCACGCCGGAAGCGAGCGGGCGCTATATCCTCTCGGCGCATGATTCCGGCTTTCCGGAGATGGCCGCAGCCCTGCGCGCGCATTATGGCGACCAGTTCAAGATCTCCGACAAGCAAATGCCGAAATTTGTCGTCTGGCTGCTCGGCCCCATCATCAATCCGGCCCTGACGCGCAAGCGGGTCAATGAAAGCGTCGGGATCGATTTTCACGCCGACAACTCCAAGAGCGTGCGTGAGCTCGGGATCGAATACCGGCCGATGGCGGACTCGGTGGTCGAGCTGTTCCAGCAATTGATCGATGCCGGCCGGCTGGTCCCGAAAAATCCGGGCTGAGCTATCCCCTGTCTCCCAATGCCCGGTCCGGACTGCCGCCTCCGTGCCAAGCGGGGACCGGACAGTGCGCCGGAATGATCCGTACAGGGCGCTCACGCCTGTCTCACAAAACCTGTTCCAATCCGACCCGCTCCTGCCTAAGGTGCGTACCAGCGCAAATCGGGGAAGATTATGCAAGATGTGACTGGGGCTGCTGACGCAGCGACGACTCTTGATGTCGTCACGGGGTATGTGGATTACGTGAACGGCATAGTGTGGGGGCTGCCCATGCTCTTGCTCTTGCTGGGTACCGGCATTTATCTGACCGTGGGCCTGGGCTTCATGCCCCTGCGCAAGATCGGTTTTGCCTTTGGCGAGCTGATGAAGGGCCGCAAGTCCGAGGGCGAAGGGGATGTCACCCCGTTTGCCGCCCTGATGACGGCGCTCTCCTCAACCATCGGGACCGGCAATATCGCCGGTGTCGCCGTCGCGATCGCGATCGGCGGACCGGGCGCGCTGTTCTGGATGTGGATGACGGCGCTGGTCGGCATGGCCACCAAATACTCCGAAGGCGTGCTGGCGGTGAAATTCCGCGAGGTGGACGCCGATGGCCGCCGCGTTGGCGGGCCGATGTATTATATCAAGAACGGCATGGGCAAGGGCTTCGTCTGGCTCGGTGGCCTGTTCGCCTTCTTCGGCGTGCTCGCCGGGCTGGGGACCGGCAACGCCATCCAGACTGTCGAGGTCGTCCGCACCATTGGCGATACCTATGGCGTCGAATACTGGATCACCGGCGCCGTGATCGCTTTCCTCGCCGGCCTCGTCATTCTCGGCGGCATCAAGCGCATCGCCAGCGTTGCCGAGAAGGTCGTGCCTGCCATGGCCCTGACCTATATCGCCATCGGCCTGGTCGTCGTGGCGCTGAACTATACCGGCATTCCGGACGCCTTCTATCGCATCTTCACCAATGCCTTCGGCTTTGGCGCGGCGGCCGGCGGCTTCTCGGGTGCCCTGATCATGCTGGCAATGCAACGCGGTGTCGCCCGCGGCATCTTCTCGAACGAGGCGGGGCAGGGTTCTGCGCCCATCGCCCACGCCGCAGCCCAGAATAATGACCCGGTCGACCAGGGCATTATCGCCATGCTCGGCACCTTCATCGACACCATCATGGTCTGCACCATCACCGGTCTGGCCATCCTGACCTCCGGTGTCATCCCGGCCGAATGCGATGCCGGCCTGTTTGCGCTCGGCGGCAGCTCGCCGGAGATTTGCGAGACCGGCGCCCGCATTACCAGTGATGCCTTCGCTTCGGCCCTGCCGGGCTTTGGCCAGCACTTCGTCGCGGCGGCGCTGGCGCTGTTCGCCTTCACCACCATTCTGGGCTGGTCCTATTATGGCGAGCGCTGTGCGGAATACCTGTTCGGCGAAAAGATCGTCCTGCCCTTCCGCTGGCTCTGGGTGGCGATGATCATGTTCGCGACCATGCTGCTTTATGCCGGCAGCAACATCACCGAGCTGATGAATACATTCTGGCTGACGACCGACACCCTGACCGGGTTGATGGCGGCACCGAACCTCATCGCGCTGCTGGTCCTGTCACCGCTGGTGTTCAAGATGACGAAGGAATACTTCGCCAAGCTTGAAGCGGCCAAGGCGGCTGACGCGACATCGGCTGAGTAAGCGTAAAACCAGGACTGTGAGGAGGCCCCGCTGCGGCGGGGCCTTTTTCATGTCAGCGCGGCGCGTGCCGGCCCAGCAGATGGGCGAAGATCAATCCGGCACTGATCCCGATCGCATCGGCGACCACATCGGCCGCTGACGCGTAGCGCCCCACACTCGTCATGGCCTGGGCAAATTCGATTCCGATGCCATAGGCGAGCATCAGCACGGCGATGGTCCATGCGCGCCGCGGCCAGCCCATGCGTGCCAGCGCGGTCAGCACGAAAAAGGCAAGGATGTGCTCGATCTTGTCGGGGCCGAAAATTTCCGGCGGTGAGGGCAGGCCCGGTTGCAGTGCCAGATCGGTCACCAGCAGCAATGTGGTCACAAACAGCACACGGCCGCCCCAGCGCAGTCCCGCATCTGGACGCGAGCCTCCACTGTTTCTAGGGTCGCCGGAATTGTTTCGGGACCGATGATCCATGACCGCTTTACTCAATGATATCGACCGCCTCTTGCAAGCCCGCTCCGACTGGACGCGCGCGGAAGCTGCGGAAATCTACCGCGCTCCGTTCAACGACCTGGTGTTTGCAGCCCAGTCTGTGCACAGACGGTGCCACCAGCCCAATCAGGTCCAGACCAGCCAGCTTTTGTCGATCAAGACCGGCGGCTGTGCCGAGGATTGCGGCTATTGCAGCCAGTCGGCGCACTTTGACACCGGCCTGTCGGCCTCGAAACTGATGCCACTCGACGAGGTGCTGGTCGCTGCCGAGCGCGCCAGGGCCGGCGGCGCGACGCGCTTCTGCATGGGGGCCGCCTGGCGCTCGCTGAAGCCGCGCGACGAGGAGAAGGTCTGCGCCATGATTTCCGGCGTCAAGGCGCTGGGGATGGAGACCTGTGTCACACTCGGCATGCTCGATGACGGTCAGGCCGAGAAGCTGCGCGATGCCGGCCTGGACTATTACAATCACAATCTCGATACCGCGCCGGAGGATTATGGCCGTGTGATCTCGACGCGGACCTATCAGGACCGGCTCGACACGCTGGCCCAGGTGCGCGGTGCGGGGATCCATGTCTGCACCGGCGGCATTGTCGGCATGGGCGAGAGCGAGGATGCGCGCATCGGGCTTCTGACCGAGCTGGCGATCATGTCGCCGCAGCCGGAAAGCGTGCCGATCAATCATCTTGTCGCCGTGCCGGGCACGCCGCTGGGCGACAGCAAACCGCTCGACGGTATCGATTTCGTGCGCACGATCGCGACGGCGCGGATCCTGATGCCGCAATCCTTCGTGCGCCTGTCGGCGGGTCGCGAGGAGATGAGCCGTGAACTGCATGCACTCTGCTTCCTGGCCGGTGCCAATTCGATCTTTGTCGGCGAGGAATTGCTGACGACGCCCAATCCCGAGACGCATGATGACATGGCGATGTTCGAGGCGCTGGGCCTGCAGGCGATGAGCCTGCCGGCGGAATAGTCAGCTTTCGCCGATGCGCGGCGGGCCGCCCTTGCCCGTTTGCGATGGCCCGAAGGCACGGTCGAGCAGGGCGGTGGAGTCCATCGCCAGTTCGATCGCATCGGACACGTGCTGCAGGATCGCCATGTTATTGGCCATCACTTCCAGGGCTTCCGGCCGCAAATCGCCGGAAATCTTGGTGCAGCGCGTGAGGATGTCGGCGCGCAACTCGATCAATATGTCTTCGAGCTTGCGTCCGCCCGGATTTTCCTCGGATACCAAAAAATGGGTCATGCCCTTGCTCCCTGAGCCGGTTTCACCGGTAATATGGCGGCAAGAGAGTTAAATTTCGCCTCATGGGCGATTTCGCGGCAAAAACGGAGCCAGCCAATGACATCACAGACCCCGGCAGTGAAACTGGGTGCGGACGCCGCAGTGGCGCAGCTCGAGGGCTGGTCGGCTGTCGCCGGCAAGGATGCGATCCACAAGAGCTACAGCTTTGCCGACTTCAACGAGGCCTGGGGCTTCATGGCCCGGGCTGCGATCAAGGCGGAGGTGATGAATCACCATCCCGAATGGTTCAATGTCTGGAACCGGGTCGATGTGACGCTGACGACGCATGATGCCGACGGCGTCACCGCGCTGGACGTGACCCTGGCGCGCTTCATGGATTCCATCGCCGGCTAGGATGCGATCAGGCGCAATTGCGCCGGCGCAGCGGTGCTACCGCGAGCGAACGGATCAGCCGGCGTTGATGATCACCATGCCGATCAGTACGCGGGCACCCTCGGTGCCCAGCGTCATGTCGGTGGCGTCCTGGAGCAATTGCGCAATCCGGTCGGCATCGGGAACGGTGCCATAGCGATAATTGACGCCGGTATAGATGCTCAGGGCCGTGACATAGGCATTGCGCAGACGGGGCATGATCTGTTCGACCCGCCGGCGCAACCGGGCGTCCTGGATCTCGAGACCGGCTTCGATCTGCAGATTGCCGCGGGCGCGGTGATCGGCCTGTACCGTTGCCATCAGTGGCGGCAGCGGCAGATAGGTGTCCGCGGAGGTGACGCTGCGATGCCGGCTGTCTTCCGCCGGCGCCGCGCCACTACCGCCACCACCACCACTCATCGCCAGTGCCGGCGCAGCCAGTGATACGGACAGGCAAGCCGCAACAGTCAGGGCTCGCAGGATGGGGGTCGGATTTCGGGTCGATGTGCTCATCCCGCTACTCTACCGCACGGCTGGTAAAAGAAGCGTTCCGTGGCACGGAGCCAGTGGGCGGGACGGCAGATGCAGAGTCCAGCAGGCCGGAATCCTTGATTATTCCGACCGCCCCGTGACCGCGATCATGGGCGGGCGACAATCTTTTATGCTGTTGTGAATGTCCGGCGCGCCGCCCGGCCCGGCGCGGGCATGGCGCGGATCCGGGAGGGCCGGCACTGCTTTCCGGACCGAAGATTTCGTGAACCGCTGCTCGCCGGGCATGCTGGATGGAGTGCACGACCGATGAAGCGCATCCTGCTCGTTGAAGATCACGATTCCGACGTGGCCCAGATCAAGTCGGCTTTCGAGCGCTTCTCGCTCGACGTCCAGCTCGAGCATGTCAGGACGACGGAACTCGCCTGGGGGCTGATGCAGTGCTGGGTCGATGCGCCCGGCGCCCGCAGGCCTGCTTGCCTGCTTCTGGGGCAGCTGCCCGGACCGCGCGATGGTCTCTGGCTGCTGCAGCGGATGCAGGATGACCGGCGCTTCCGCCGCTTGCCGGTGATCGCCGTGTCCCGTGACGCCGCCATGTCGGATCGCGCCCGGGTTTTCCCGAACGTGGTCGGTGCCCTGGAACGTCCTGTGGATGACCTCGCCTGGCGCCGCGTCATCAGTGCTGTCGCCCGTATCAGCCAGGCTCTGCCCGATCTGGCGGGCGCCTGAGAGCCGGCCCTGCCTCAGCCCTGCGGCGCCGGAAGGGCCCCGCTCACCCTGGCTGTTCCGTTGAAAAAGGATTCCAGCACCGGCCAGTCGTGGGAGGAGACGTGACGGCCCATGATGAGGCCTTCCAGATTATCGGCCTGGATATGATAGCCGCCATACAGGCGCGAGATGCCCGCCTGCTCCGCCGTATAGGTGAAGGTCGGGAAATCAAGCGTGACCGGCGTGGTGCTGTGACCGGGTTCGGTCAGGGATCCGGCCTCAAGCCTGACCTGGTGTCCGAAATGATCGCTGCCGGTAAATCGCCGCAGCGTATCGGCCGAGGCTGCGCTGACCGTTGAGTGCCCCGATGGATAGCCGGCGAAGGGCGGGGTCGGGAAGACGGCGGGCGAATAGGGCATCCAGCGGCTGGCCTCCAGCGGCACCGTGCCCTCGCCCGGCCCGCCCCAGGCCTCGATCACCTCATCGCCGAAATAATGCCGGATCAGGGTCCATGGGCGCGAGGTATCGTAATAGATCTTCGACTCCCACGAGGCGATGAAGGCATCCATCGCGACATTGGCGACCGCGAAATACATCTTCACATCGGTATCGAGATCATTGTGATCGCGGCAGGAGACGACCTGCGACAGGTTGAGCCAGTGTCCGGCCTGGCCGGTCGAGGCCGGACCGTCGCGCATGAATTCAACCAGGGCTTTCTGGTCCGGGGTCAGCTCCGCATTCATTTCGGCGACCTGTTCGGTCTCCGCCATCAGCTGTTCGGAGGCGACGACCGGGGGTGGCGGCGCGCGGAACTGGTCGGGCGAATCCAGGCCGAAGGTGGCAACCCGGTACCAGTGCGGCGTCAACCAGGTCTGCACCGCGACGCCGCCATGGCCATCACTGGCCGGGATCGGCTGCCAGCGGTCCGGATCGATCACCTCATACGGGCCATTGACGGGCCGGTACATGATGTATTGCGAATAGGGCTCGCCATCGGAGCCGGGTTCGTCACCGAGCTGATTGGCGCCGTCATGATGCCGATATTCCAGCACTGCTGCCGCTGCGAGATTGCCGATCCCGACCGGGCTGGCCGGGTCGAGACTGTTATCCGCCGGATCGAGGCCGGCCGCGACAAAGGCGCCGGTGATGTAGTCCGCCTCGGTGGGGAACTGGTCCAGCATGGTGCGGTAGGCGGCATAGGCGATCGCGATCTGCTTGTTGGCCTCGGTGCGCTCGGCCTCGGGCCGGCGCAGATTGCCGCCATAGCGCGTGCCGACGGCGATGTCGTCATAGGCCGCCCAGGCGTCGTAAACCGCGGTTTCGACGATGGCGAGCTGGCGCGAAATGATGGTCGGCCGGGCGCCGAAGCGTGGCACTTCATGCGCCGTGGCGTTCAGCGCGATATCGAGCCAGTGATAGGCCGCGCTCGGCCGCCAGTCATCACCGGCCACGACCGGACATTCATGCTCCGCCGCTGCCAGGGCTGCCGACGCCGTCATGATCGCGAGCAGACTCGCAGACACCAGATATTTCATTGCAATCTCCCCCGAAATCAGGCGGCAGGTTAGGCCCTGCCCTGACCGGCTTCAACCCGGCTCGCCCGCAAATCCTGCCAGAACCGGAGTGGCAGACTGTCGCGGATATTGGAGGGCACGCGAAGCGCAAGGGCGCATACGGAGAGTGGGTGTCCGCCTTCGCCTCCGGCTATGGCGGGACATCCTTCGCTCGAATTGAGCATTGGGCTTGCCCGGCCGTAGCTCGCGCAGCGAGCGCCAAATGATGTTGAGCCAGGGATGACCGGGGGTGTCCGCCTTCGCCTTCGGCTATGGCGCGACATCCTTCGCTCGAATTAAGCGTTGGTCCTGCCCGGCCGAAGCCCGCGCAGCGAGCGCCAAATGATGTTGAGGCTGGACTGACCGGGGTGTCCGCCTTCGCCTCCGGCTATGGCGGGACATCCTTCGCTCGAATTGAGCGTTGGGCCTGCCCGGCCGTAGCTCGCGCAGCGAGCGAAGGATGGTGGAGCC